>NZ_JAERVK010000005.1 GCF_016745425.1 Candidatus Methylomicrobium oryzae
GTGCCACCGGGGCGACAGGCCCTGCCGGCGCCACGGGCGCCGCCGGCGCTCCGGGTGCCGCCGGCCCTGCCGGCGCCACGGGTGCGGCCGGTCCTGCCGGCGCTCCGGGCGTAGCCGGTCCTGCCGGCCCTGCGGGCGCTACCGGGGCCGCAGGCGCTACCGGGGCCGCTGGCCCTGCCGGCGCCACAGGTGCAGCTGGCCCTGCGGGCGCTACCGGTGCGGCAGGTGCCGCCGGCCCAACGGGCGCGACCGGGGCGGCAGGCGCTAGCGGGGCCGCCGGTGCCACGGGCGCTACCGGCGAAACCGGCGAAACCGGCGAAACCGGCGCTACCGGCGCAACAGGCGCTTCAGGAGAAACCGGCGCTACCGGCGCAACAGGCGCCACAGGAGAAACCGGTGCGACGGGTGCTACCGGTGAAACAGGCGCTACCGGTACCGCCGGCGCAACAGGTGCCATGGGTGAAACAGGCGCTACCGGTACCGTAGGAGCTACGGGGGCTACAGGCGCTACCGGCGCAACAGGTGCAACAGGTGCTACCGGGGAGACAGGCGCTACCGGTGCAACAGGTGCTACCGGTGAGACAGGCGCTACCGGTGAGACAGGTCCTACCGGCGCAACAGGCGCTACCGGTGCTTCATCACCAGAAGAAGGATTTTCGGCCGCCATAGTCACCCCTGTGAGCACCCCAGCCACCATGCAACTGACCGGTTGGAGTGTCGCTAGTCCATATTTTGAGGATGGCTTCGGATTTGATGAGATAACGGGTAACTATACTGCCCCCGCTACCGGCACTTACTCCATCAAAGCAACTATCAATTACGCTGCGACTGCGGCAGTAACGGTCAGCCTAGGTGCAGGGGTGAATCCATATTTTGTAGTCAGAAGAACATCACCTGTGGCTACTGATTTGGTTGCTGGTCAAATACCGATATTTGATGTCAACGTAGTGCTTGTTTTGTCATTGAGGACGATTGTAAGCAGCGGCGTTGTGACTCTTGAAGGAGATGTTGATCTTAATGCCGGCGATGTCATCGGCCTCTTTTATGAGGCCGATGGTTTGGTAAGTCCACTCGACTTGGGTGGTACGGGGGTTAGTCCAGGCATTGTTTGGTCGGTGAATCAAGTTAGGTAATATTTCCTTTAGAAACTCTGAACAATTGTTTTTCCGGCTTTGTTCAGAGTGGGAAGAACTAAGTTGAGTTAATCGGGACGGCAGGCCGGTTTCCGGCCTGCCGCATTTACTGCAGTTAACCGGATACCCGCCGACTACAGGCCGCGCCTGCGTCAAAATGCCGAGTTCGCCATTAGGCAAATTAAACCAACCTTCATTGGCTAAATTGCTTCCCCAAGCTAACTACTGCTCAATATAAACTTGCTGCGCTGATCCAACCATTCAATCAAAGATTCTGCAGACATGGGCTTTGCGAAAGCGTAGCCTTGTCCGAATTCGCAGCCCATTTCGAGCAGTTTCTCAGCGTGAGCGTCGGTTTCGACCCCCTCCGCAATGCATTCGCGTCCGAAGGCGCGGGCCAATCCTATTACGCCGCTGAGAATGGCCAAGTCATCCTGATCTTCCAGCATATCCCTGACAAAACTTTGGTCGATTTTCAAGGTTCTGACAGGCAGGCGTTTTAAGTAAGTCAACGATGAATAACCGGTGCCGAAATCATCCAGAGCAAACCTGATCCCCATGGTTTTACAGGCCTCGATGACGGAGGATACACCGACAATATCATTCAATGCGCTTGACTCCAGGACTTCGAGTTCCAAATGGGCCGGATTAATATCCGGATACCTACGCAGTGCGTTGCGGATGTCGTTCAGGAAATTGGGATTCTGAAGATACGCCCCGTCTATATTGATGCTGATGGGGAGTTCGATCCCCGCATTGCGCCATTGCCTTAATTGATCCAAAGCGCAATATAGCACCCAATTGCCAAGCTCGATATGCAAACTGTGTTTACCGATGAAGGGTAAGAATTCGTTCGGATAGACGATGCCTTTTTCGGGGTCGAGCCATCGAATTAAGCCCTCAACGCCGATAACGCGATGGGTGCGCAAGTTGATTTTGGGTTGATAGTGAAGAAGAAATTCATGGTTCTGCAGGGCCAGACGGATGCGTTCGAGGCTTTGATGGTGTTTCCGCAGTAAAAGATCGTGGTCCGCGTCAAAAAAACAATACCGGCTTTTACCCGCCAATTTTGCTTGATACATGGCCTGATCGGCTTGCCGTATCAATTGGTCGGGTTCGATTTTGTCATATTGCGGATAACAGGCCACGCCGATACTTGCCGATATTCGCAAGCGCAAGCCATTGATACAAAAGGGTTTAGTGGCGGCAATCAGTAACCGGTCGATGATTTCTTGGCACATGGCAATATCATTAAGCTCCGGCAAAACCACGACAAACTCGTCGCCGCCGAGTCTGGCCAGGGTATCGCAATGCCGGAGGGCGTGTTTCATACTATCGGCAATGTGTACCAATAGCTGGTCGCCGCAGGCGTGACCGTACCGATCGTTAATTTCTTTGAAACCGTCCAAGTCAATATAAATTAAAGAGACTGTATGCGCATAACGATCGGCATGGGCCAATGCCTGCTGCAGCCTGTCCGTCAATAAAACGCGGTTTGGCAGATGAGTCAAAGGATCATAATGGGCAAGATATTCCAGTTGTTTTTGATGATCCTTGATAGCCGTGATATCGGAAAATAAGGCGACATAGTATTCTACGGCCCCGGCCTCGTTTTTTACGCAATTGATCGAGAGTAGTTCGGCATAGTGCTCGCCCTGCTTATTACGATTCCAAATCTCCCCCGTCCATTGACCTGTGACATGAATCGATTGCCACATTTCCGCGTAAAAATCGGCTTCGTGCAAGCCGGAGCGCAATAAATTCGGATTTTTCCCCAGCACTTCATTTTTTTCGTATCCTGTGATGCGGGTAAAAGCCCGATTCACATCAATAATATTGCAGGCGGAATCGGTCACTAAAATAGCCTCATTCGAATGATCGAACACACTCGCCGCCAAACGTAAATGTTCCTCATTTTTTTTCTGTGCGGTGATGTCTTCATAAACGCCTATCATCCCGATAACGACCTGTTGTGTATCCCGTAACGGCACTTTTGAAGTCCGCAACCACATTTGGTGGCCTTGCGGAGTGGTTTGTAATTCTTCAAAGCCAAGTTTTGGCTTACCGGTTACCATGACATTTTGATCGTCAACCTGATAAAGGGCCGCTTGTTCCTGCCAACACAATTGAAAATCATCTTTACCGAGTATGTCTTGTTCGGACCGGACACCGGCATCCCGAGCAAACAAGATATTGCATCCTAAATAACAAGAACCCTTATCTTTCCAAAAAATCCGCACAGGGACAGTATCGATAATCGTTCTCAGTAGGGCATGAGACTCCATCAACGCCCGTTCGTTGGCTTTGCGTTGATTCTCATGTTCAAAGTTGGTCAATGCAAAATCAATATCGGCTGCCAGTTCCAGCAGAAGTTTGCGTTCCTCTTCGCCAAAAGCGTTTGTATCCGCACCATAGAGCGTGAACCCGCCGATCACTCGGCCATTTCGGTGTAAAGGCAAAGAGGCCGATGCTCCCCAGCCATAAGGTTCAGCTCTTTCGCGCCAATAGGACGTGCCGGAATCTTTTTGAAAATCGTGGCACCAAAAAGCTCTATCCTCCCGCAACGCCGTGCCCGTCGGTCCTCTACCGCTCGCTAAAGATGCATCGGTTGTAATATCGATATCGTCCAGGTATTCGGTTCCGAGTCCGTAACTGGCAACCGGCTTGAGTTGGTACCCATTAGGCTCTATCAACCCTATCCAGACCATTTTCAAGCCGCCGAAAACAACGGTATCGCGGCAAATGACCTCAAATAGTTGTTCTTGACTGGTGGAGCGTACGATGGCCTGGTTGCACTGGCTCAAGACGGCATAAAACCGTGTCAGGCGTTGATTATTGGCTTCCGTAATCCGGCGGTCATTATCCAGGCGAGCCAGATTTTTTTGGGTTTCCGAAAGCCATGCCAGAACACTGTCGCGATGACCGGAGCTGACGGTAATGGGATCAAAAAACTCGCCCTGACCCAGCTTTGTGATCGATTGATACAACTGTTTGACCGAACCGCCCAGCACGTCGGTTAAAACACGGTAAGAGCGATACAATGTCCAAGTCCAAAACACACTGAATGCGATAAACGCGTAACGAAGTAACAGGGCGACGTCTTCAGCGTGACGAATGGAGCTCAGTGTGCGTTTATCGACGAGTTGATAGAATTCCCTAATTGGCCGCATGATCTTGGCTTTGGCCTGAAAATAGGCGTCATCGAACAGCATTCGGATGGCTGTTTCGCGGTTTTCCTGCAGGGACGCGCCGGGTTCGATCAGGCTCATCGCCTTGAATTCGGTTTGAGTTAACTCGTCGGAAGAGCGCTTTGCTTCAGCTAATTTTGCAAATTCCGCTTCGGTGAAACCGACCTGACGGAATAAATCCAATAACGAAATCGCTTGGCCTGAAGGCATTGGCCTTTGGTCATCGGCTAGCACCAAATCCCAATAGATGTATTTATAGTCGATGGGGCGCGGCTGTTTACCGTCCCGGATATCTAAAATCTCTTGAAAGTGCTTCTTATAGAGAGGATTGCCCGTTGCCACATAGGTGCGAACTTTCATGGTCAAATCGGCGGAAGATTGCCGCAATTCGTTGGCCAACAAGAATGCCAGATCGCGCCGCTCGTACGCACGGTCGATCTGTTTTTCGGAATAAACATAGATGCCGAACAAGAGGGCGAGCACAACAAATAGCCCGAGGCTCAGCCATAGATTTTGATAAAGCCTGGTTAAATATCTTCTTTGCATCCGGGACTAAGTTTTGTCGATACTTGCCTGAAACAGGCTATTGGGACTGCCATTTTGTCACCTTGGGCTGCAATATCAAAGATTATTCTCCGCAAGCGGGCGACAGAAAAAAAGCCCCCTAAGGCGGAACGCGCCAGCGGTTCCGCCGGGGAGCTTCAACTGTAACGGGCCTGCCGCTCAATCGCCGCCAGACGGCGCAAATTGCCCAGCACCTGCGTCAGTACCGCCGAATCGGTATCGAGCGGATACACCATATACGACGGCAGTTTGAACTCCGGACTGCCGGGGACGCGGTGCAGACGCCTTGCCCAGACGAAGGATTCGGCCATCCGGATCGGCAGGAAACACGAGCCGCCGTTGGACAAAATCAATTGGATGCCGAGCCAGCCGATATTGACCACTTGCGCGGGACGTTCCATATCGGGATAGAAGCCGCTGTGCTGAGCATAAAACTCGGGGCCCCAATCGACATAGATATAGTCGTCTCCCGGCCAGGGGTCGTTCGGCCGGGTAGTCAACAGTACCAGCGTTTCGTCGAATAAATGCTCGACTTTCAGCCCCGGGCTGTGCTGCGGGGCGTACATCATCCCGATATCCACGGTGCCCTCGATCAGCCGCCGCATCAAATCTTCCTCGAATCCGATCTCACAGCGCAGCGACACATCCGGCAACGAAGCGCGAATCTCGCCGATCCAGCGCGGCAGCATTGTTTCCCACAGCGCGATGCGCGCACCCACGGTAATGCTGGCTCGAAAGCGGCTGGGCAGACCGATATCGTGTTTCGCCTGCTCCAGCGTCAACAGCATCGATTTCGCATGCTTCAGGAACCGCCGGCCCTGCTGGGTCAGATGCGCCCCGGACCGGTTGCGCACGAACAAAGGCACCCGCAGATGCTCTTCCAGGCGCTGGATGCGCATGCTGACGGTCGATTGCGTCACATAGAGACGGTTGGCCGCCTCCTGAAAGCTGCCGTTCGCCGCTACGCTCAAAAAGGTACGGATCTGTTCGATATCCATGGTGGTTCCATTTGTTTTATCGATATTAAAGTCAAATATAAATCATTTGTTTCATTTGTAAATTGAATTTATATTGGATATTAAAAGTGATCGCCCTATTCTGGGTCATTGTCATCCGCTACCGAGTCGGGCGGTCCATTTCGGCGCAGAGATAAATTCTGCTTTCAGGGCTCAGGCAGGAGGTTCGTGATGTTCAAGAAATATGTACAAAAGGGTTGGTATTGGCTGTTGCCGGCGTTGATGCTGGCCGGCTGTCAGACGGCTCCCACGGTCAGATTGCCCGGCGCGGCAGCCTCGGCGATCAAAACGGTCAGAATAGTAGCCGTCGAGGCGCCCCCCCTGGAGGTGTTGCCCGACCAGCTCGAAGCCCGGATGCCGAATTACGCGCATGAATACAATATGGTTTTGCCGTTGCCCGGCATTAGCACTGCGCAGGAGGCCGTTTACCGGAGTCCGGGCGGTATCCTGATCGCCGGCAAGGTCGGGCAAGGCGACAGCGTGGAAATCGCCGACCTGTCGGCGAAGGGCGACGCTTCAGCCCTGGCCGGTTATTGGCTGCCGACGCGTGAACTGGCATCCGCCGCGGAAGCGCAACTGAAGGCCGCGCATATCGCGGCAGAGCTGAAGCCTCAAGCCGCCCGCCTGCCGATCGCCGCCGGAGAGCGCACAGCGTATATCGGGCATTGGCGGGACGCGGTCGATCGATGGTACGCCCAAAACGCGCCCGCATCCCTTGAAGGGGTGCAAACAGCCGACGCGGTGCTTGAAGTCGGCATCGGCCGCTACCGTATTTTCGAAGGCCAGACGTCCCTTCAGGTCTTGCTTAAATTGATCGATCCGCACACGGGCCAAGTGCTCGCCAAGACCAGCAAGAAAACGCTATTGATCGGTGATACGGCAATACCCGCACTGCTCTATCCGCAAGGCGAAAGATTCAAGGGTTTGATCCGCGAAAACGGCGGGCGGCTGATGGCGGAAGCGATGCAGGACATCGGCCTGACGCCGGTGCGCTTGTCGGAACTGACCGTTCCGTAGCCGGAAGCGGCTTGCGGAGAAAGGTTATGAGTATATCGCTGAAACAGAAGATCGGTTTCGGTTCGCTCATCGTAACCCTGGTGTATCTGCTGTCCGATACGTTGCTCGACCTGTTCTTCGAGCTCCTGGATTTGGCTTTCGAAGGTATCGAATACGTCTTCGATGCGGCCATCGAGCATCTGTTCGACACATCGCGCCATACGGCGCAGGTTGTCACTTTTTACCTGCTGTTTCTGATTGCGGCGGTCTTGCTCTACAGGCTGAGCCGCCGGTTGCCGGGTTGGTACGCGACATTCAAGGCCGATTGGGTTGATGCACGGCATCAGTTGTGTGCAGAGACGCTGGATTATTGGCATACCGCATCGGTATCGGATTTAGTGAAATGGGGATCGGCCGTCACTATCGGCGTGGGCATACTGATGTGGGGACTTTTGATCTGACGGGACTAAAAAGATTGTGGTACCTGATTAATTAATGCGTAGAGGCGCCGGCGGCGGTTAACAGGCCGGTCTTTTAAGGCCGCCGGCGATAGCGGGCCAGTGCCGCTCTCACTTTATCATAGTATCGATTCGCTGTTTTTTTGAGAATGTATAAAAACTTATGCTGCGGATTTTCCGTATGACCACATGCTTCGCAACCGCCATCCCCGTCAGGAAATCTTCATAGCATGGGCCTCATTTATAGTAAACGGCTGCGCGGCTGGCGCTTCGCGCTGTTCAACCTGTGCCTGGGCCTTGGTCATGCGGTCGTAATTTTCAATGCGGGGGCTTATATCGCGATGCTGCCGCGCGTGGCGGGCGGGCTTTCGATTCCTCCCAGCTTCGCGACCTGGACCCAGACCGACTACATGACCAGCCTGGCGCTCGGTTTTCCTGTCGGCGCCTGGCTGGCGCGGCGTAAAGGCGAATGCCGGCCGTTCGTCTGGGCCTTTCTCGTGTTTGCGCTCGCCTCGCTGGTATGCGCTTTTTCCGCTTCGCTTTACCCTTATCTGGCGGCGCGGATCGTACTCGGTTTCGCGGGCGGCGTAACTCTGCCTTTGGGCCAGACGCTGGTCCTGAAAGAATATCCCGACCGCAAAAAATCGGCCGGGATTGGCGTCTGGAGTCTGTTCACGCTGACGCCGTTCACGTTTGGCCCTCCGCTCGGCGGCTGGATCGCGGACCATCTGGGCTGGCGCTGGCTGTTTCTGTTCAATGTTCCTGTCTCGCTCGCGATCGCCGGCATCGTCGGCGCCTTGCTGTACGGGCGCGGCGCAAAAACCGCCTTCAGCCATTTCGACTGGGTCGGCTTCGGCCTGTTGGCGGTCGCGATGGGCAGCTTCCAGACCCTGCTGAATCAGGGCAACGACTGGGACTGGACGAACTCAGGCTACCTGAATGCGTTGATCATCATCTGCATCGCCTCCCTGTTGTACTGGATCGTCTGGGAAATCGGCAGCCGCCGCCCTTTTCTGGATGTGCGTTTATTCGCGCATCGCAATTTCACGATCGGCGTGCTGCTGCTTTCGGCCGGCTTTCTGTTTTTTCAGGGCCTTCTCTCGCTTCTGATCGTGCAGTTGCAGCTGACGATGGGCTATTCCTCGTTCCTCGCGGGCCTGGTGTTTTTGCCGATGGCGATTTTCGCGAAGCCGGTCGCGGGAGTCTTTCATGAAGTCGTCAAACGCTTTGATGCCCGCCCGCTGGCCTGCGCAAATCTGCTCGGCTTCGCGGGCGTTTACTTCTGGTTGAGCCGTTTCGACGATCCCGCGTCTTTCGACCGGTTGTTCTGGCCTAAATTGATCGAAGGCATTTGCCTCGGCACGTTCTTCGGGCCGCTGACCGCATTGATGCTGCACGGCGTGCCTCCGGCCCAACAGCCCCGCGCGGTCGATATGGCAGGCCTGATGCGGATCGCGGCCGGCGCGATCGGCATTTCGCTGCAAACGGTCGTGTTCTACCGGCGCGCGCCTTTCCATATGACCCGCCTGGCCGAGACCCTGACGCCGCTCGATCCGCCTTACGGCCTGGCAATGGATACCCTGACCGGCGCCGGGCTTGCGGAACCGGCCGCCACGGTGCAATTGGCGAAAATCGCCAAGCAGCAGGCGGCCATTCACAGCGTCAACGACGCTTTCTGGATCGCCGGCTGTGCCTTCACCGCGATGGCGCTGCTGGTCTGGCTGGCGCAGCCGACCCGGGAACCGCGGCGCCTCCCGTGGGTGCGCCGCGCACTGGAACTGCTCGCGAGGGAAGTATGAACGCATTACGGCGGCGTTTTGCCGTGTGTCTGAGCGTATTGCTCCTGGCCCCATCCTGCGCCTGGCTTCCCGAACCCGGCGTGCGCGCCGGCAAAATCCCCATGCCGCGCCTCGATAAAACGCTGGCGGCGGCTCGACAAGAGTCGCCGACCAACGCGCGCTGGCCCTCGGAGAAATGGTGGCAAAGCTTCGCGATACCGGCGTTGGACCGCTTGGTCGAAACCGCGCTGGCCGACAGTCCGACCCTCAAAACCGTCGAGGCGCGGCTGCGTCAGGCGCAAACCGGGGTCGATGCCGAAGCGGCCAACCAGTATCCGACCGTCAGCGCCAATATCGGTTTCAGCGCCCAACGCTTTTCCGCCAACAGCGTGCAGGCCAAACTGGCGGGCGAACACTTCCGGCAACTGTTGATCAATCCGTTTGTGCTGCGTTATCACCTGGATTTGTGGGGTGAGGACAAAGCGGCTCTGGAAGCCGCGATCGGCAAGGCGATGGCTTCTGAGATCGAACTGGCCGACGCCCGTCTGCTGCTGTCGGCCGCGGTCGCCGGCGCCTATTTCGATCTGGCTTCGGCATCGGCCCGGCTCGACGCCGCCGCACGCCTCACCGCCGACCGGAGCGAATGGCTCAAATGGGCCGAATCGCGGCTCTCTACCGGCCTTTCGTCCACTGCGCCGTTGTTGAAAGCGAAAATGGACCTCAACGATGCGAAGCAACAGGAGGCGGGGATTCGAGCCGAAATCCAGCTGCTGCAAAACCGTCTTGCGGCGCTGGTCGGGAAAGGGCCCGACTGGGGACGGCAAGTCGCGGCCGCCGCCCTGATCCTGCCCCGGCTGCTGCCCTTGCCGAACGATCTGCCGCTGCATCTTCTCGCGCATCGTCCCGATGTGCAGGCCGCGCGGCTGCGCGCCGAAGCCGAAGCGAAGCTGATCGATGTCGCGAAAACGGCATTTTATCCCGATGTGAATCTCGTCTCTTTTGCGGGGCTGCACAGCGTCAGCATGACCGATGTAATCTTGCAGGGGTCGAGCCTTGCTTATGCGGTCGGTCCGTCGATCGACTTTCCGATTTTCGAAGGCGGACGCCTGCGCGCCGAACTCCAGTATCGGGAGGCCGCCTACGACGCCGCGATCGAACGCTACAACGGCCAGGTACTGCACGCGGTGCAGGAAGTCGCCGACGCGCTGGCCGGCTGGCAAAAGATCGATGAACAGGTGAACGAGCAGCGGCAAACGCTCGCCGCGGCGGAGAAGGCGCGGCAGTTGGCGGAAAGCGCATACCGTTCCGGGCTGAGCGACCGCCGCGGTCTGATCGAAGCGGATACGGCCGCCTCCCTACAACGTCTCCGGCTGGCCGGCCTGGAAGGCGATTATTGCAAAACCGCCGTACAACTCGCCCGCGTCCTGGGCGGCGGCTATCTGAATAAGGCCGTTGAATAAAGGAAACCATGCATAAAACGATACGTCCCAGGGAAATCCTCCGGCGCCGCAAGCGCCGGCTGGCCGCCGTCACCTTGACGTTACTGCTGAGCGTCGCCGCTTATTTGGTTTACTGGTGGCTTGCGAACCGCGAATGGGTCGCGACCGACGACGCTTTCGTGACCGGCCACCTGATTACGCTGAAAGCGCAAACCGAGGGCACTGTCGTCGAAATCCTGGCCGAAAACACGCAGCGGGTGCGCCAGGGGCAGGTCCTGGTGCGCCTCGACGGCGTCCGCGCGCAGCTGGATTTCGAAAAGGCGCAGGCCGAGCTTGGCGAAACGGTCCGCCGTCTCGAAAAACTGACTGCGGGAATTCAAACCTTGCGGCAGCGCATCGCGGCCAGGCAGGCGGCTCTGAACCAGGTCCGCCACGATTTGGACCGCTATCTGGCTGCCTTCCGCGACGGCGCCGCTTCCGAACAGCAGGTGCAAAACGCCAGGGACAAAATCCAGGAACTCGAAGCCGCGATCAAGGAAGCCGAAGCGGAGAAAACGGGCATCGAAGCCGAGGTAGGAGGCGTCGACATCGACCAACATCCTTCGGTCGAAAAAGCCAAAAGCAAACTGCGCCAGGCGTACCTGGAATATAAGCGCCGCCATATCGTCGCGCCGGCTTCCGGCTATGTCGCGAAACGCCGCGCCGAGGTCGGCGACCAGATCAAGCCCGGCGCGCCGCTGCTGGTGATCGTGCCGCTCGACGATCTCTGGATCGAAGCGAATTTTCTCGAAAACCAGATCGCCGGCATCCGCCCCGGCCAGCCTGCCGAAATCCGGGTCGACGCTTACGGCGACCGCCTTGTGTACCACGGCCGCGTACAGGGCATCAACCCCGGCACCGGCAGCCCGTTCGCGCTGTTGCCGACCGACAATGCCACCGGCAACTTCATCCACATCGCCGAACGGGTCCCGGTCCGTATCGGCCTCGATCCTGAGGAATTGCGGAAGAATCCGCTGCAGCCGGGGCTTTCGACCCTGACCCGGATCAGGACCAGCGAAAAAGGCGATGCGCTGCTGGCCTCGCATACCGAAACCGCAAGTGCGGCCTATCGTACCGGCATTTACGAGCACGAGCTGGATGACGTTGAGAAACGGATCCTCGATATTGTGTCGGCTAACCGGTTTAACGTCCGTTAACCTCTTCTGAAAGCGATGAATACACTCCAAATATAACTTCCGTTTCTCCTTCAAAGCCGGATCGCATCCCTGTTGCCCGAATCACGGATAGAGTACAATCTCAGCCGCTTCGTTGCCCTTGTCTTCTCAGGAGAATCGATCGATGGCCAGGTTGTTTGCGGTGTTGTCCTCATTATGGCGCTATTTGCTGCTCGGCTGGCGCGGCCTGTTCGGCGTCTGGCACTGGGATAGGCCGGCCTGGGTTCATCGATCGAGCGGCTGGCTCGAACCCCGCATCCGCTATCTCCAAAACCATCTCTGGCAAAGCATCCTGGCCCTAACCCTGGCCGCAGGGGCCGGCGCGGCAAGCTGGTACGGCTATCAACTGTGGGAAAGCCGCCCCAAGCCGGTGTCGGTCGACTTTTCAGTCGCCGCGCCCGAGCGGATGAAAATCGAGGAAAAAAACGCCAAACCGAATCCCTTGGTAATTACCTTCCAAGGATCGGTCGCGCCGCTGGATCGGGCCGGAAAGGACATTAGCGAAGGCGTCTCGATCAAGCCGGAAGTCAAAGGCCGCTGGCAGTGGCTGGACGACCGCCGCCTGGCGCTGCAACCCGACCGGGAATGGCCGGTCGGACAAACGTTCGAAGTCGCTTTCGAAAAACATCTGGTCGCGAAACAAATCCGGCTGGCGCGCGACGAATTTTCGTTCGCGAGCCCGGCTTTCACCGCCGCGCTCGACAAAGCCGAATTTTATCAGGACCCGCTGGACCCGGTGCTGAAGAAGGCGATTTTCCAGATCCGCTTCAGTTATCCGGTCGATAGCGCCTCGCTCGAAAAAGCGGTCGAGATATCGCTGATCAGCGCGCAGGATCCGAAAATCAAACCCGAGCCGATTCCTTTCACCGTCAGCTACGACAAACTGGGGCTGAACGCCTTCATTCACAGCCGGCCGCTCGCGATTCCCCAGCATCCGCAGCAGGTCAATTTTTTGTTGAACAAGGGCGTCAAGGCGAAAGGCGCGGAGGCGGAAACCGCGTCCGAATTACGCAGCGAAGCGCGCGTACCGGGCCTTTACGACGAACGGATGATCGAGAATATAGAGCTTACGGTTGCGCCGAATCTCCAGTCCGGCCAGCAGGAACAGGTTCTGATCGTGACTACGTCGGTGCCGATTCATGAACAGGAAATCGTCAAAGCGGTGCAGGTCCGGCAATTGCCCGAATTCGCACCCGAGACGCCCGAAGAGGAGCGCGATCACCCGACTTACTGGTCCGTGGATCAGGTTAGCGCGGAAATCCTGAAATCCGCCCAACCGGTCGACCTGCACACGGTTCCGGCCGAAAACGAGTACGGCACATCCCATGCGTTCCGGCTCGAAGCCGATGTCGGCCGTTATCTGTATGTAGCCGTTTCGAAAAACTTGCGCTCGTTCGGCGGCTACCGGCTGCCGAAACCGCTTTACCGGACTCTGCAAGTGCCCGAGTTTCCGAAGGAGCTGCACATCATGGGCCAGGGATCGCTGTTGACGCTGAGCGGCGAAAAGAAAATCGCGGTGATGAGCCGCGACCTGAAGGGCTTGAAAGTCGAACTGGGCCGGCTGTTGCCGGACCAGTTGCAGCATCTGGTCACCCAGACCTCCGGCGATTTCGCGCATCCTGAATTCAGCGGCGATCTCGGGCAGGACAACTTGACCGAACGCTTCGAGCTCAAGCTGCCGCTGCCGGAGGCCGGGCAAGGCAAGCCGCATTATCAACCGGTCGACCTGAAAACCTATCTGGTCGATGCGGAGGGGCAGCCGAAACGCGGCATTTTCCTGCTGACCGCAAAAAGCTACGATCCGGACAAGCCTGAACAAGAGGAAACGGACGATACCGACGGGCCGGAAGAGAAGCGACTGGTGCTGGTGACCGATCTCGGGATGATCGTGAAAACCGAACGGGACGGCTCGCAGGTCGTTTTCGTGCAGTCGATCCGGACCGGCGAACCGCAGGAAGGCGTTGAGGTTTCGGTGATCGGCAAGAACGGGCTGACTCTGATGAAGGGGCTAACCGATGCGGACGGCAAGGTCCGCTTCGCGAAACTGGCAAAACTCGAACGCGAACGCGAGCCGGTCTTTTACCTGGCCTCCGACCGCGGCGACATGAGCTTCCTGCCGCTCGGCCGGGACGACCGCAACCTGAATCTTTCGCGCTTCGACATCGACGGGGCGGCCAATGCGGTCGATCCGGGAGAACTCAGCGCTTATCTGTTCTCGGATCGCGGCATCTACCGCCCCGGGGACGCGTTCCATATCGGGATGATCGTGAAAGCGGAAAAATGGGACATCCCGCTCGACGGCCTGCCGCTGGAGGCCGAAATCCTCGATCCGCGCGGCCTCGCCATCAAAAAAACGCGGCTGAACCTCGGCCGGGGCGGCTTCAACGAGCTCGCGCACGAAACGCTCGACAGCTCGCCGACCGGCACTTATACAGTCAACCTGTACACGGTCAAGAACGCGAAGTCGGACAAATACCTCGGCTCGGTGTCGGTCAAGGTCGAAGAATTCCTGCCCGACCGGATGAAGGCGGCGATCCGGTTTTCGCAGCCGGTTCCCGAAGGCTGGGTGAATCCGAAAGACTTGCAGGCGACCGTAAACGTGCAGAACCTGTACGGCGCGCCGGCGGAAAACCGGGCCGTCGAGGCCAGTCTGACCTTGAGCCCCAGGTTGCCGGAATTTCTCCGGTACAAGGATTACCGATTTTACGATCCGCACTACGCCGAGCACGGCTACGATGAAGAGCTGGATCCTGTAGAGACCGATGCGGGCGGCAATGCATCCTTCAGCCTGGACCTGGAAAAATACGCGAAGGCGACCTACAAGCTGCATTTACTGGCGCGCGCATTCGAAGCGGAAGGCGGCCGCAGCGTCGCGGCCGAAGCGGATATCGTCGTCTCCGACCTGCCGTATCTGGTCGGCTACAAGGCCGACGGTGCGCTCGATTTCGTCGCCCGCAATGCGAAACGCAACGTCGAACTGATCGCGGTCGATCCGAATCTGCAAAAAACCGCCGCCGACCAGCTGACGCTCGAGCTGATCGAACGCAAGGCGCTGTCGGTGCTGATCCGTCAAGACGACGGCACTTACCGCTACGAGTCGCGAATCAAGGAAAGCAGCCTGCACAAAGCGCCGCTGGCCCTGCCGAAGGAAGGCCATACGCTGGCGCTCGACAGCAAGACGCCGGGCGATTACGTCTACCAGGTACGGAATGCGGAAGGTACGGTGCTGGCCAAAATCGCCTACAGCGTTGCCGGCCTCGGCAATGTGTCCCGGACGCTGGACCGGAATGCGGAACTGCAGCTGACGCTCGACAAGCCGAGCTACGCGCCGGGCGAGACGATCAGCGTGAATATCCGGGCGCCTTATACCGGCGCGGGGTTGATCACGGTTGAGCGCGACAAGGTCTACGCGAGCCGCTGGTTTAAAGCCGACACCCAGTCGACCGTGCAGACGATCGATGTACCGAAGGAACTGGCCGGCAACGGTTACGTATCGGTGCAATTCGTCCGCGATCCGGGCTCCGACGAAATTTTCATGAGCCCGCTGTCGTACGGCGTCGCGCCGTTCAAGATCAACCTCAATGCGCAAACGCAGCCGTTGACGCTCGACGCGCCGGAACGGATTAGGCCCGGCGAACGTCTGCCGATCAAGGTAACCAGCGCCGGCCCGGCGCGGGTCGCCGTGTTCGCGGTCGACGAGGGCATCCTGCAGGTCGCGCGCTATAAGGCGCCCGATCCGCTCGGCCATTTCTTCCGGAAGCGCATGCTCGAAGTCGACACATCGCAGATTCTCGACCTGATCCTGCCCGAATTCACCAAACTGCTGCAACTCTCCGCGCCCGGCGGCGACGGCGAGGAAGAGGAAGCCGCCTCTTACCTGAACCCGTTCAAGCGCAAACGCGACAAACCGGCGGTGTATTGGTCCGGCATCACCGATATCGACGGCGAGAAAACCTTCAGCTACGACGTGCCGGACACCTTCAACGGCGCGCTGAAGATTTTCGCGGTCGCGGTCGGCGATCTGAAGATCGCCAGCATGACCGGAAGAACCCAGGTGCGCGGCGACCTGATCGTCACCCCGAACGTGCCGTCGATGGTCGCGCCGGGCGACCAATTCACGGTCAGCACCGGCATCGCGAACCACGTCGAAGGCAGCGGACCGAAAGCCGAAGTCAAGGTTAGGCTGGCCGTGCCGCCGCAGTTGCAGATCAAGGGTAATGCGGAGCAGACGCTCGCGATCGCGGAAGGCCATGAAGGTGCCGCCACCTTCATCCTGCAGGCCGCAACAGATGTCAAAGCCGTCCTGGGCGATGCGGAACTGCGCTTCAGTGCGGAAAGCGGCGGTAAATCGGCCAAATTGAGCAGCCATCTCAGCCTGCGCCCCGCCGTGCAGAAAATGGCAAACCTGAGGTTGGGCAACTTCAAAGGCAAACAGGAAGTGAAAGAGCTGCGCCGGCTGTATCCGGAATACCGGAAGGTCAGCGCCGGACTGTCGCCGTTGCCGCTGGTCGCGATGCCGGGATTGACGGCCTATCTGGACAATTTCAGCCATTACTGCACCGAGCAGTTGACCAGCAAGGCGATGCCGGCAATCGTGCTGCGGAAGCGCCCGGAATTCGGCGACAAGCCTGAGCCGGCCAATGCCGAGATGGATATATCGAGACTGCTTTCGGTGCTGCGCACCCGCCAAAACGGCGAAGGCGGCTTCGGCTTGTGGACCGCCTCGCCCGATGCGCACGAATTCGTTTCGGTCTACGCGACCCACATGCTGCTGGAGGCGTCCGCGAACGGGCTTCCGGTGCCCGCCGACATGCTGCGGCAGGCGACGGATTACCTGCGAAACCTGTCCGCGAGCCCGGCGGAAGACCTGACCGGCCTGCGCACGCGCGCCTATGCCGCGTATCTCTTGACCCGGCAGGGCAACGTCACGACTGCCGCATTGGCCGGGATTCAAGAAACGTTGCGCGCGAATTACAAGGATGAAGAATGGCAGGACGACCTGGTCGCGGTCTATCTCGGGGCCAGTTATCAGTTGCTGCAGCAGCCTTCGGTCGCTGCTGAGTTGATCAAGATTCCGGCCGAGTCGCTCGGAAACTCGGCCGGCACATTCGAGTTCAACGACTATTACGATCCCTTGATCTATCAATCCCAGACCCTGTATGTGCTGGCGAAGCATTTCCCGGACCGGCTCAAAAAGCTGCCGCCTTCCCTGTTCTCTGCGATCGGCCGGCACTTGCAGGAAGACCGCTTCAACACGCTGTCCTCGGCGTATCTGCTGCTCGCTTTCGACGCCTACCTGGACGCGCTGCCGTCCGAAGAGGCGCAGCATCTTTCGATCACCGCGATCGACGGCAAAGGCCAACGCCAGACCCTGGCTCTTCCGCAAAATTTCGCGCCGCGCGTAGCGTTCCCTCTCGAAACTGCTGCGCTCGAATTCGAAGGCGGGAGGGGTATGCCGCTGTATTACGCGGTTTCCGAATCGGGCTTCGATATCGAGCCGCCGAAATCGGAGGTGCGTAACGGCCTTGAAATCGTCCGGAGTTTCCTGGACGACGAAGGCAAGCCGCTCGATAAAATCCCGCTGGGTGCTGAACTGACCGTTTCGATCCGCGCGCGGGCGATCGATCGCGACTTTATCGACAATGTCGCGATTGTCGATCTCTTGCCCGGCGGTTTCGAAGCGGTGCGGCAGAATCCGGCTGAGAAAGAACCGGCTGATTCCGAAGAGGATGCGGGAGAAGAAAATGTCCCAAGCTGGCTGGACCGCCTGAAAACCGGCGGCAACTGGACGGCCGATTATGTCGACATCCGCGAGGACCGGGTGCTTCTTTACGGCACGCTGAATAAGGACATGGCGGAATACCGCTACCGTGCGAAGGCGACCGCCGCCGGCATTTTCAACGTGCCTCCGGTTTATGCCGAGGCGATGTATCTACCGACTTTACGGGCACATTCCGGGTCAGGCACTGTGCGTGTTGACGAGAAAGATCCGTAGGATGGGTTTCGGCTGGCGCCTCTACCCATCCTACACGTTACAGGCTAAATTTGTAGCATATAAAATTTTTATAGTGCCGTTTTAATTACAATGTCTATTCAAGCCGCCGCTACTGCATTCGAAACGGAAAAACTACAGCATCGGATCCTGATGATCGATCTCGAAAATTGTCCAAGTCAAATTGGACATTTGATGGACGACTTGAAGCAGTATGCGCAAGTCGTTATATGCTATGCGCAAAGCGGGGCCAAAGTTCCGCTGGATTGGATCATGCCATTAACAGCACTGGTTAATGAAAAACGTTTGGAAATCGTCAAGATGCCTAATGGAGGTAAGAATGCCGCTGATTTTGGGATTGCTTTTTGGGCCGGAACTTTAATGGCGCAAACAGGCGCTGATACCCACTTCGATATCCTGTCCAACGATGCCGATTTGGATCATGTCGTTCGCCTGCTAAGCAGCCAGCAACGTAGCGCTAAAAGGATTACAACCCAAAAACCAAATGATCCCGTATCAAATAGTACTTTTATCCTGCCGACTTCAGTGCAGACATATTGCTTGCACTTGGATACTCATCAAAAGAACCGTCCTGTCAAAAAAGAAACTTTACTTAACCACATCAAAAGTAAATTTAATGGATCGGGTATCGATGCGGAAAAGCTATTTGAAGATCTGTGTAAACAGGGAGCTATTAAACTTGTCGACAATAAAATCAATTATATCCAGAAAAAAATCAGCGAACTGGCCAGCACGGCTGCTAAATGACATTTCCAGTTTTCAGAAAATCAGCATGCCATAAGATGTGCCGATAAATGCAGGACCGTAGGACCACAGGATGCGCTGACGACTGCATGGATGCAGGAGCTAGAGCAATGCATGGAGCAATTGCCGAGGAACGAAGGGCATCATTTCGCGTAAATTCAATTGATGCGCCTCCTGCGTCGGCACATCCTACGAGAGGTTTTTCGGCTTGGCTGCTTTGGGGCTGTATTCTTACGCTCAGACGCATCCCCCTTCCCAGAATCAACCGTTATCTTTATCTACTCGGGGAACTCCAACGCCTGAATTTAGCTTACGGTTGGCGTTTTCGGCTTGTTGACGTCACTCGATCAGTTTCTCTTCCAAGTGCCATTTACGTCGACCGGATTTAAGCCAAGCACAAACCCAACGGGTTAGGATAAGGGTTTCTCAACTAAACCTTCGGGCATAGATGCAATAAAAAATGTTTTCCCGATGCTCAAACTCATAGGTTTAACTTTGCGCGCATCGGCTAAAAAGATGCTCTAAACCCGGTTTTTTCAGGTCATCTGGTAAAATTCATCGTCTTCTATTAGTCCGCAACATTTAAGAGCCACTGATTATGCAAAATTATACTGTTCGAACGAAGTTTGCGATTTCATGTTTTATTTTAGCCCTTAGCGGCTGTGCCTCCGAACCGGCGCCGGCCCCGGAACCGCTCATTTCCGGCGAGGAAATGCTGCGCGAAAGCCAAGGCATCGCGAATTTAGGCGACAGATGGAAAAAAGGCAAGCAGTTGGTTGACCGGGGCAATGCCATGATCGCTGAAGGTCAAAATAAAATTAACGAAGGCAGGCGAATCGTCGAAGAGGGAGAAAGAGTCATGCGCGAAAGTGAGGAAAGCTATAAGAGTATCAAAAAATAACCGCGCGGAAATCTCTGACGAAATGCTGTCCAGGTTGGGCTGACGTCAGAAAGCCCAACCAGTACTTTTCCAGGCAGAGCATGTTGTCATTGTCTGAAACAAGGATGGCTGATAAATGACCCACAATCAAGCCGGCCTACTGCGCAACCCGTTGCATGCGAATAGGTGGTTTCGAGCCGCCGTTCTCGGTTTAGCGGCAGTTTGGCTTGTTCTTGGGGCGGTTAAGTATTTCCCCAAATCGTCACTTTCGGATTCCTACCCCAAATCAACCGCGATCTATGCCCGGTACGGGGAGCTGCTGCGCCTGACCTTGGCGAGCGACGGCCAGTTCCGGCTGTGGACTCCGCTGGAACAGATTCCCGTCCACCTCCGTACCGCCGTCCTGCTCTACGAAGACCGCTGGTTCTACCGGCACCCCGGCGTCAATCCCTGGGCCTTGGTACGCGCGGCCTGGGCAACCTTGACGAACAGCGGCCGGCAAGGCGGCTCGACGATCGCGATGCAGGTCGCCCGGCAGTTATACCGGATCGACAGCCGCAGTTATTTCGGGAAACTCCGCCAGATTGCGCTCGCGCTGTGGCTCGACCTTCGCTATAGCAAAGACGAAATATTGGAAGCCTATCTGAACGGCGTTTCGTACGGCGGCAATATCGTCGGGATCGGGGCGGCGAGCCGGATTTATTTTCACAAACCGGCGATGGAGTTGAACCGGGTCGAAGCGCTGACGCTGGCAGTGATCCCGCAAAATCCTGCGCGCCGCGTCCCGATACACCATGAACTGCCGAAGACGCTGCTGGCCGCCCGGCAACGTCTTTGGCAAAGCTGGCTGGAGGAATTTCCGGAAGACCGCCGCTATGCCGCCGATCTGGCTCTGCCTTTACCCGTGTACAGCCGCTCCGAATTGGCGATCGAAGCCCCGCATCTGACCGACCTGTTGTTGCAGCGCTGCGCCGGAACCGACGCAATTCACAGCGGCCTGGACTTGAGGGTGCAAAAGAGCTTGGAACGTTCGATCCGCCATTTCTTGGCAGCCGCCCGCGACAAAGGCATACGCAACGCCGCTGCCCTTTTGATCGATGCAAATTCGATGCAGGTGCGGGCGATGGTCGGCTCGGCCGATTACCGAAATGCCGCGATCGACGGCCAGGTCAACGGCACGCTGGCGAAACGCTCGCCGGGTTCGACTTTAAAGCCGTTCGTCTATGCGCTGGCGCTCGATCAGGGACTGGTGCATCCCCGTACGATCCTGGCCGACCTGCCGACCGCCTTCGGCCCTTACAGTCCGGAAAATTTCGACGGACGCTTCATCGGTCCGGTTACGGTGCAGGATGCGTTGATTCGCTCCCGCAACGTGCCCGCGGTCCGGATTGCAGCCAAGCTTTCCCGTCCTACGCTCTATCAATTCCTGCAGCGCGCCGGCGTGTCAAGGCCTCGGGATGAGCCGCATTACGGTCTGTCGCTGGCGCTCGGCGGCGGCGAGGTGACGATGGAAGAGCTGGCCGAGCTTTATGCGCTGCTGGTCAATCAGGGGAAACTCGGCAGGCTCGATTATTGCGGTAGCCCCGACCGGGCGGAACCGAACGCTCCCGAGCCCTTGGCGCTGCTGAGCCGCGCCGCGGCCTACATTACGCTCGCTATGCTGAAGCACAATCCACGTCCCGATTCGAAGCGTCCGGACCGGCCCGATACGGCCTGGAAGACCGGCACTTCCTGGGGATTTCGCGACGCCTGGAGCATCGGCATCGCGGGGCACTATGTGCTGGCCGTCTGGGTCGGCAATTTCGACGGCACTAAAAACCCGGCCCTGGTCGGCGGCAAAGCGGCCGCACCGCTGTTTTTCTCGATTACGGACAGCCTGCGGGCCCAAAGCCTGTTGCCCGGACTGGCGGACCCGATTCCCTCGGTCAAGCCCGATGCGGTTGCAGAGGTCGAGGTCTGCGCCGCCAGCGGCGACCTCCCGAACGCGGACTGCCCGGTACGGGCGAAGACTTGGTTCATTCCGGGCAAATCGCCGATCCGAACCAGTACGCTGCACCGCGCGGTTCATTTCGACCGGCAAACCGGCCGCATCGTCTGTCCGGACGCCCCGCAAAGCCGGCGCGAAATCGTCGAATTCTGGGACAGCGAGATGCTCCGCCTTTTCGAACAGGCCGGCATGCCGCGCCGCCCGGCTCCGCCATTGCCCGAGTGCTACCGGAACCCGGCGGAAGAGGACGGCGGACTCCGGATTATCTCGCCTTCGAAATCCGGCATCTACGCTTTCCGTCTCGGCAAACCTTCGACCCTGGCCTTGAAAGCGACCACGGCCGCGAACGGCAGCATTTATTGGTTCGCCAATCGAAGTTTCATTGCCAGAACGGCTCCTTCCGAAACCTATTCCTGGCTGCCCGGCCAGCCCGGCCATTACCTGATCAGCGCGGTCGATGCAGACGGTCATGCCGCATCGACCGAAATCCGGGTCGAATTGGCGCCCTGAAACCGAGGTTTGCGAGCTCTCGCAACGCAGAAACGCATCCGGATCGAAATTATCCGTGCCGATCGTACCCGAATGGCGGAACCTAGAGTCCATCCGGCCGGTCTTGGTAGATATCCCGAAGCACGGCTTTCAGGGATCTCTGAAGTACCCCGTCCGAACGTTTTCAAAAATCCGGCGTGCCATGGGCCGGCCGGGTACAAATACACGAGGAGAACGATAATGAAACACGCAGCCTTAATTTCGATGGGACTTTTATTTTTCGCAGCGTCCGCGTTCGCCGAGGAAAATGCGGCGCCGCAGCGGCGGGAGGATGTCGAGCAGCGCCGCCAGGAACTGGTGCCGTATAATCCCGCCCAGGCGCTGGAAACTTTTTCGAAAACCGTTCACGGCGGGGTCTTGCACGTGGTGACCAAATCGGACAATCCCGAACAGGTTAAATTGATCCAGGGGCATCTGAAAGAAATGGCCGAAGAGTTCAGAAAAGGCGATTTTTCCAGCACGATGCGGATGCACGGCCCCGAGATGCCGGGCCTTCAGCAATTGAAAACTGCGCCGACCGACGACATCCGCTATGAATACAAACCGCTAACGAACGGCGCGCAAATTCATTTTTCCACCGAATACCCCCAGTATGTGCAGGCACTGCATGAATGGTTGGATGCCCAGGCAAAGGATCACGGCAACGCTCCGGTGCCCGAGCACATGAAACACCATTCGGGCATGTCGGAATAAAGGCACCGGTCTCGCTTCGAGACGGCCGGTTTCTTTACCATGCCAAAGTCGACCCTAAGCGGCCGGCAACGGCGTGGAAGCGGCGTTTTATGCTACGAGAAATATCCCCGGCTTTTCCATAAGCGGCCGACGACGACGCTTTCCGCGCTTTGCATTTCCGACAATGCCGTTATCCACCTGAAATTCAAGGTATGCCCATGTATAATGGACCTTTGTTTGATTTTCCAACTCGTCCTGGTAACCATGCTGACTTATCCGCAAATCGATCCGATCGCCATCGCCATTGGCCCGTTAAAAATCCACTGGTACGGTTTGATGTATCTGGTCGGATTCGCCGGCGTCTGGATATTAGGCAAGAAACGGGCCGAAAAACCCTGGTCGCCGATCAAGCCCGAGGCAATCGAAGACCTGGTCACTTACGGCGCGCTCGGCGTGATCCTGGGCGGACGCATCGGCTACACACTGTTTTACAACCTGCCCGAATTCCTGCATAACCCCTTAGTGCTATTCGAGATATGGAAGGGAGGCATGTCGTTCCACGGCGGCATGCTCGGTGTGTTTGCCGCCATGTGGTTTTTCGGCAAGCAGCAGAACTGCACGATGCTGCAGCTGACCGACATCATCTCGCCGCTGGCGCCGATCGGCCTCGGCGCCGGCCGGATCGGCAACTTCATCAACTCCGAACTTTGGGGACGGCCGACCGATGTGCCGTGGGGCATGGTATTCCCGAACGGCGGTCCTTTGCCGCGCCATCCGTCCCAGCTTTACGAAGCGTTTCTGGAAGGCGTGGTGCTGTTCGCGATCCTCTGGATCTATACCGCCAAACCGCGCCCGAAGATGGCGCCGACCGGGATGGCGCTGTTTTTTTACGGCTGCTTCCGCTTCTTCGTCGAATTCTTCCGGATGCCCGACGTGCAGTTGGGCTATCTGGCGCTCGACTGGGTCACGATGGGGCAGATCCTGTCCACGCCGATGATCCTGATCGGCGCCGGGATGGTTTACTGGGCTTACCGCAATCCGGTTCCGCAAAACGTTTGAATCCGCATGACGACAGGACTTGAATTCGGAATTTCATGCAACCTTATCTCGATCTACTGAACAAAATCCTGCACGAAGGCACCCGGAAGGGCGACAGAACCGGAAGCGGGACCTTATCGATCTTCGGGCACCAGATGCGTTTTCCGCTGGCCGAAGGGTTTCCTTTGGTCACCACGAAAAAAGTCCATCTGAAATCGATCATTCACGAACTGCTCTGGTTCCTGCGCGGCGATACGAATCTGGCCTACCTGCACGAACACAAGGTTACCATCTGGGACGAGTGGGCCGACGAAAACGGCGATCTCGGCCCGGTTTACGGCCGTCAATGGCGTGCCTGGCCGCTGCCCGGCGGCGGCACGGTCGACCAATTGAAACAGGTCGTCGAACAGATCAAGACTACCCCGAACAGCCGACGGATGCTCGTTTCGGCCTGGAACGTGGCCGATTTGCCGGACGAAACGATCAGTCCGCAGGCGAACGTCGCACACGGCAGGATGGCGCTGGCGCCGTGCCATGCGCTGTTCCAGTTTTACGTCGCGGAAGGCAAGCTGTCGTGCCAGCTCTACCAGCGCAGTTGCGATACCTTTCTGGGCGTGCCGTTCAATATCGCGAGCTACGCCCTGTTGACGCACCTGGTCGCGCAGCAGGCCGGCCTCGGCGTCGGCGATTTCATCTGGACCGGCGGTGATGTACACTTGTACCTGAACCATCTGGAGCAGGCCCGGCTGCAATTGAGCCGTACGCCTTATCCTTTGCCGCGGCTGGTCCTGAAACGCAAGCCTGATTCGCTGTTCGATTACCGGTACGAGGATTTCGAAATCGAAGATTATCGGGCGCACGATCCGATCAGGGCGCCGATTTCGGTTTGATGCCGGGGTTTTCGCGACTCCGGCCAGTCTATTTTATGCATCACCTCGATGGCGCATGCGCGATCGAGGCAGCTCATCCGTCTATCCGGTTTTACGCTGCATCGAGGCTACAGTTTATTTGTTCGATTCATCGCCTTCAAACGGAGCATGGCAATGAAACAAGACCGCCCCTTTATCGACCCCAATTACATGAACAACTACCATTACAAAGCCCATCCCTGGCACGGCATCAGCGCGGGCGACAATACGCCTTCGGTGGTCAACGCCTTCATCGAGATCGTGCCGACCGATACGGTCAAATACGAAATCGACAAACAGAGCGGCTACCTGAAAATCGACCGGCCGCAAAAATTCTCGAACATGGTCCCGACCTTGTACGGCTTCGTCCCGCGCACCTATTGCGGGAGTAAGGTCGCCGAATTCGCCGCCTTGAAGTCGGGGCGGATGGGCATCAAGGGCGACGGCGACCCGCTCGACATCTGTGTGCTGAGCGAACGCAGCGTATCCCACGGCGACATCATCCTGCAGGCGATCCCGGTCGGCGGCTTCCGCCTGCTCGACGGCGGCGATGCGGACGACAAGATCATCGCCGTGATGAAGGGCGACGAATTTTACCGGCAGTGGAATGACGTCTCCGACTGCCCGAGTTCTTACATCAACCGGCTGATGCATTATTTTCTGACCTACAAAAATCTGCCCGGCGAGGAGTCCACCTGCGAAATTACCGACGTGTACGGCCGCGCCGAGGCCCATGAAGTGATCAAGCGCGCGATGCAGGATTACATGAGCCTGTTCAACGGCATCGAAGATTTGTAAGAAATAATGATATGCCTGAAATAGCAAGATTTTACGGAATCATCATCAAGTTGTTTTTTGGCGATCATCCGCCACCCCATTTCCATGCTGTGTATGGCGAGTACGTTGGATTATTTAATATCGAAACGTTGGAAATGATCGAAGGCGATCTCCCGAACAGAGCTAAGAAATTGGTATTGGAGTGGGCGAGCACGTATAAAAGCGAACTCAAAGAAATGTGGGTGCGCCAGGGGAGTTCCATAAACTTCCTCCACTGGAATAATTGCCATGCATATTCCTAAAATAACCACGGCCTTCGCAGTTGATGATCGCACGCTTATCGTTCAATTTGATAACGATGCCCGAAAAAAATACGACATTACACCATTGCTGGATAAAGCGATGTTTGCACCTCTCAGAAATGTTTCACTATTCAAATCCGTTAAGGTCGAACAGGGTGGCTATGCAGTCGTCTGGAACGATGAAATCGACATCAGTGAATATGAATTGTGGATTCACGGTGAAACTGCATAATCGAAACAGGCTGTTTGCGATGCCCACAATCGGGTTTGCACGCCAACTTTTAGGCGCAAATAATTAATAAGCATGCCGCCCAAATTCATTCACCTGCGCCTGCATAGCGAGTTTTCGCTGGTCGACGGCATCGTCAAAATCAAACCGCTGGTCAAGCGCCTCGCCGAATTGAACATGCCGGCCGCGGCGGTGACCGATCACGTGAACCTGTTCGCGCTGGTCAAATTCTACAAAACCGCGATGGGCCAAGGCATCAAGCCGGTCGCAGGCGCGGACGTGCTGATCTTCAATCCGGACGAGCCGACCAACCCGTACCGCCTTACGCTGCTGGTCAAGAACCGGCAGGGCTATACCACGCTGACCGAACTGATTTCCAAGGCCTATCAGGAAGGCCAGCATCAGGGCGTGCCGATGCTCAAATACGAATGGATCGAGGCGAACCACAGCGGACTGATCGCGTTGTCCGGCGCGATGGCCGGCGATGTCGGCCGCGCGCTGATCGGCGAACGCAAGGAGGATGCGAAACGCCAGGCGCTGTATTGGGCAAACCTGTTTCCGGACAGTTTCTATCTGGAACTGCAGCGCGTCGGCAAGCCCGGGGAAGAGCATTACATCGCAGCCGCACTCGATTTGGCGGTCGAGGCAGGCCTTCCGGTCGTCGCGACGAATGACGTGCGCTTTTTGCATCGGAAAGACTTCGATGCGCACGAGGTCCGCGTCTGCATCAACCAGGGGCGCGTGCTCGACGATAGCCGCCGCCCGAAGGACTATACCAACCAGCAGTACTTGCGCAGCCCCGAAGAAATGTGCGAGCTGTTCGCGGACATTCCGGAGGCGCTCGAAAACACGGTCGAAATCGCCAAGCGCTGCAACATCACGCTGACGTTGGGCAAGAACTTCCTGCCCGACTATCCGGTGCCGGAGGGGATGACGATCGGCGACGTGATGGCCGAAGAATCGCGCAAGGGCCTCGAAGAACGGCTGCGCCAGCATCCGCCTTACGGCAGCGGTACCGAGGAAGAAAACCGCAAGGTCTACTACGACCGGCTCGAAACCGAGCTGCGCGTGATCACCCAGATGGGTTTCCCCGGCTACTTCATGATCGTCGCGGACTTCATCCAGTGGGCGAAGAACCATCAGATCCCGGTCGGGCCGGGCCGGGGCTCGGGCGCGGGCTCGCTGGTCGCGTACGTATTGAAGATCACCGATCTCGACCCGATCGAATTCGACCTCCTGTTCGAACGCTTCCTAAACCCCGAGCGGATCTCGATGCCCGACTTCGACGTCGATTTCTGCATGGACCGGCGCGACGAGGTGATCGACTATGTTGCCGAGCATTACGGCCGCGACCAGGTTTCGCAGATCATCACCTACGGTTCGATGGCCGCGAAAGCGGTTACCCGCGACGTCGGCCGGGTGCTCGGCTTTTCGTACGGCTTCGTCGACCAGCTCGCTAAACTGATTCCGTTCGAGCTCGGAATGACGTTGGACAAGGCGCTGCAGGACAGCCCCGACCTACGGCAGCGCTACGAAAACGAGGAAGAAGTCCGCGCGCTGATCGACATGGCGCGCTCGCTCGAAGGCATGGCCCGGAACGCCGGCAAGCACGCGGGCGGGGTCGTGATCGCGCCGACCAAGCTGACCGATTTCACGCCGTTGTACTGCGAACAGGGCGGCGGCAACCTGGTCACCCAATTCGACAAGGACGACGTCGAGGCGGTCGGCCTGGTCAAGTTCGACTTTCTGGGGTTGCGCACCCTGACGATCATCGACTGGGCGCTGCAGACGATCAACCGCAAGAAAGCGGAGCTTGGCGAACCGCCGGTCGACATCGCTGCGATTCCGCGCGACGATCCGGCCTCTTACGAGATTTTGAAGACCGCCCAGACCACCGCGGTATTCCAGCTCGAATCGCGCGGGATGAAGGAACTGATCAAAAAACTGAAGCCGGACTGCTTCGACGACATCATCGCGCTGGTTGCGCTGTTCCGGCCCGGCCCGCTCGAATCGGGCATGGTCGACGACTACATCAACGTCAAGCACGGCGCCAAGGCCGAATACGCGCACCCGATCCTGGTTCCGATCCTGAAACCGACCAACGGCGTTATCCTGTATCAGGAACAGGTGATGCAGATCGCGCGGGAAATGGGCGGCTACACGCTCGGCGGCGCGGATATGCTGCGCCGGGCGATGGGCAAGAAAAAGCCCGAGGAAATGGCCAAGCAGCGCGAGGTGTTCACGACGGGCGCGGTCGCGAACAATATCGACGAAAGTATCGCGACCTACATCTTCGACCTGATGGAGAAGTTCGCCGGCTACGGCTTCAATAAGTCGCATTCGGCCGCCTACGCGCTGGTCGCCTACCAGACCGCCTGGCTGAAGGCGCATTATCCGGCCGAATTCATGGCCGCGGTACTGTCGGCCGATATGGATAACACCGACAAGGTCGTCGTGTTGATCGAAGAATGCCGGCGTATGAAGCTGCCGATCGAACCGCCGTCGATCAACGACTCGAGCTTTCGTTTCACGGTGAACAAGGCCAATAAGATCGTTTACGGCCTCGGTGCCCTCAAAGGCGTCGGCGAGAACGCGATCGAGGACATGATCCAGGAACGCGAGGAAAACGGTCCTTACAAAGACCTTTACGACCTGTGCAAGCGCGTCGACCTGCGCAAAGTCAACCGGCGCGTGCTCGAAGCCTTGATCCGCGCCGGCGCGTTCGATACCTTCGACCCGAACCGCGCCGCGCATCTGGCCGAACTCCCGACCGTCTTGAAGGTCGCCGAACAGCACGGCAAAATGGCCGAAACCGGCCAAAACGACCTGTTCGGCCTGCAGGAAGCCGGCCCCGAGGAAGACGCGATCGCGGCTTATTCGACCTACGTCGAACCCTGGCCCGAACAGGAACGCCTGAACGCCGAAAAGCAGACCCTCGGCCTGTTTCTGACCGGCCATCCGATCGCGCAGTACGAGGCCGAAATCAGCCAGTTTACCCACGGCAGCCTGAACAAGCTGAAATCGGACATGGAACGCAGCAAGGGCAAAACGGAAGCACGCATCGCGGGCCTCGTCGTCGAAATCCGCACCCGCCAGTCCAAGAACGGCAAGACGATGGGCTTTGCGCTCTTGGACGACCGTACCGATCGGCTGGAGGTCGCGGTGTATCCGGAAACCTTCGAACGGCACCGCGACATCTTCACCCGAGACGTGCTGCTGGTCGCCGAAGGCGCGCTCGCAATGGACGACTTCACCGGTACCCCGCGCCTGACCGCCGAAAAGCTCTACAGCATCGACCAGGCCCGTAACGCCTTTGCGCGTGGTTTGCAGTTGATCTGGAATGCCGGCGTTAACGGCAATTCGCTGGTAGACCAATTGAGTCCGGCATTGGCGCCTTATAAAGGCGGGGCCTGCCCGGTTTTAATCCAATATCGCTCGGCAGAAGCGCAGGCGACCGTCAGGCTGGGCGATGAGTGGCGGGTGTTTGCGACCGAGGAGTTGCTGTTGCGGTTGAAACGGCAGCTTGGGAGTGAGGCGGTTGAGGTTAAATACCGATAATTGCGTAGGTCGGGCAACAGCTTTATCGTTGCCCGACGTTCAGCCGTCAATAAAGGTAGGGAATTAGGCAAAGTAAAACACATTGCCGTATTAAAGCATCGAATTGTCGGGCATAAAAAGCATGCCCGACCTACAGGACTAAACGCGATAAGGCGCATTAGCCACAGCATGCGGTGCAATACGGCTATCGCCTATTACGCCCTATGGATGGATTCTTCAATCACACGAGGGAAACAAATGGCGATAAAGATCGTAAGATTAGGCAGTTCCCGTCAGGATCATGAAGGCCTGCGCATCGGCACGGTGAGGCGTCCTCCACGGGGCGTCAGAAAGGAAGATTATACGTCGAAAAACATTTATGACGTTTGGTTTCCGAATCTCTCTCCGAGCGAAGCATTGCTGAAAGAATTCCTCGCGACGGAGGACGAAAAATCCTGGAAGGCTTTCAGACGGAAATTCCTGGCCGAAATGAAGGGGCCGGAAGCGAGCAAGGACCTGGACCTGCTCGCCGCGCTTTCGCATCATACGAACCTGGCGATCGGTTGTTATTGCGAGGATGAAAGCCGCTGCCATCGTTCGCTATTGAAGGAGCTGCTCTTGAAACGAGGGGCCGAGGTTGAATAAGAACCCGTGTAAGGGGTGGGAGCCTAACTTGATGGGAATGAAGCGGAAGCCATGTTAAGCATGGCTTCCGGAACTGAAACGGCCGTTTAGATTTGTTTTTTGATGATGGTCTTGCCATCGATGACCAGTTCGGAAATGCCGCCCAGCGAACCGTGCAGGGTGCAGGAAGCCTCCTTGAATTTCTTTTCGCCCTTCCATTTCAGGGTGATATAGGTTTCCTTGTCGGTTTGAGGATCTTCAGCGGGAAAGAATACTTCTTCGCCGGTTTCTTTCAGAATCGCGGCCGGGCATTTCTGGTTGGCCATTTGCTGGATCGCGACATAATTTCTGAGCATCGACTGCGCTTCGACTTGCTGCGGCGATTCCTGCTTGCTGACTGCAACGACGACAAAGCCGATTACAAAGACGCCGATCACGGCCCACATCAGCTTGGTAGCATCGCTCATTTTTTCTTCGGTCTGTTCACTCATTTGGCACCTCTGATTTGTTATTGATGAATTATCCCAGTTAGGCTTGGCCCGGTTGCCCGGTTAACTTCCCTACGAATTCTAAGCGAATTGCGCTTTTCCGGCAATGCAAAGTGCCGGATCCCGAAAAACAAGGCCTAGAATTCTATTCCTTGTTCCGCCTTGATCCCTTTTTCAAAGGCATGTTTGACCTGAGTCATTTCGGTGACCGTGTCCGCGATCGCAATTACTTCGGGTGCGGCGTTGCGGCCGGTCAAAATCAGGTGCATCCAGCGCGGCCGGTGCTGTTCGATGAATTCGGCGATTTCCCGGCCGCTGATCCAGCCATAGCCGCAGCAGTAATTGATTTCGTCCAGTACAACCACATCGAATTCTTCGGACAGGATTTTCCGTTTGCCGAACTCCCAGATTTCGCGGCTGGTCTTGATGTCCTGTTCGGGATTTTTGGTGTCCCAGGTAAAGCCGTCGCCGAGCGCATGCCATTCGATATTCTCGAAACGCTGAGCGGCTTTTTGCTCGCCGGTTTGCCACTGGCCTTTAATGAACTGGATCACGCAGACTTTCATGCCCCAGCCGGCGGCGCGGAATGCCATCCCGAACGCGCTGGACGATTTGCCTTTGCCCTCGCCGGTGTTGACGACGATCAAGCCCTGACGTCTGTCTCTTGTTTTCATGGTGTAGTTGGTTTTCTGATGGAAAGAGATATTGAATGGTAAAAAGGGTTATGTGCCGTAGGGTACGCTGTGCGTACCTGATCCTGATCCAAGGCAACGGCCCAATTCATGCTTTAAAAAAGGTACGCACAGCGTACCCTACGCCGGTCTGTATTTTGCCAGTATCGTAAGGCAGGCTACGTATATCTTTTTAAAGCTAAGGACAGGCCCTGTTCAAAGCAACGACCAGACCATGCTTCAAAAAAGATACGCCCAGCGTACCCTACTGTGCGAGCAGGTGGCTATGTTCGGCTCGTGTCGGCAAGCCCGGCCGCGCGCCCATCTTCGTGCAGCACAGCGCGCCGGCCGCGCTGGCGTAACGCAACACATCCTCCCAGCCCATCCGCTGCGCGACAGCCGCCGCGAAGGCGCCGTGAAACGCATCGCCGGCCCCTGTCGAATCGACATCGGTGACTTTGAAAGCGGGCATGAAGCCCTGTTCGGCGCCGCGGCGCCAGTAGAGGCCTCTTTCGCTGAGCGTGATCACGACGTTCGGAGCGCTATCAGCCAATTGGCTCAGCGCAAGTTCGACCGAGCCGGCGATCTGCAGGGCGAACTTTTCCGAACAGACCAGGTAATCGACCAGGGTCATTAGTGCCTGCGTGCCTTCGTGCAGAGAGCCTGCATCGAGTACGGTCGGAATCTGCCGGCTGCGCAGTTCCCGGCAATAGGGGGCGGAAACGCGGGGCTCGTGCCCGTCGAACAGCACCACTTGCGGCCGAATGCCGCTGAAGTCCAGCGCATCGGCGGGTAGGGGATGGGTGCCGATTTTATAGTTGATCAGCGCGCGCTTGCCATCCGGTTTGACGAGCACCGTCGAGATCGGCGTGGGAGCGGCGCCGCGCATGACCAGACGGGTATCGACACCGTGATCGTGCAATTCCTTAAGGTGCTTGTCGCCGTAGAAGTCTGCGCCGAGATAGCCGGCGAAAGCGGCTTTCAAGCCCAAGTTTGCGACCATCACTGCCGCGTTCGCGGCCGGTCCGCCGCCACAGTCGATAAAGCCGGTCGCAAAAGTTTTTTCGTCCGCGGCCGGGTGATGATCGACCGAGAATACCAAGTCGTAGGAAGCATGGCCGATACAGAGTACATCGGCATCAATCAGCGGTTTTTTCATCGGTGCTTGGAGTGGACAGCGCAACAAAATGGGCGTTATTCTAATCGAAAACCGTAACCGTCTCCCTGCCGTTTTTGATCCGTTGCGCGGCCGAAGCTGCGCTATCGGCGAAATATTTCCATCGGGAGGTCGAGATAGTCTTATTTCATGGAGGTCATGTATGAATATCAGTCCCGAAATTTTGCCCCGCTTGATCGAGGCGGTTGCCGATACAATCAAAAAAAATGCCGAGGAAGTGACCCAACTCGACCAAGCGATCGGCGACGGCGATCATGTGGTCAACTTACAGCGCGGCATCCATGCGCTTAAGGCGCAAAGCGCGGAAATCGGGCAGACGGATTGGGTAGGGGCATTGCAGAAAATCGGGATGACCCTGATGTCGACGGTCGGCGGGGCTTCCGGTTCGCTGTACGGGACCTTGTTCGTGACGATGAGCAAGTCGCTGCGGGACAAACCGGTCGATCGGCAGCGCTTTGCCGATGCGTTCGTGCAAGGCGTCGAGTCGGTCAAGCTGCGGGGCAGGGCGGATGCGGGCGAAAAAACGATGCTCGATGTACTGATTCCGGCCGCGCAAAGCCTGCAAAAATCGGCCGCTGCCTCCGAAGGATTGAAGGAGTCGCTGGACGAGATCGTCAGGACCGCCGAAGCCGGCGTCGAGGCGACCCGCAACATGCTCGCGACCAAAGGCAGGGCCTCTTTTCTCGGCGAGCGCACGCTCGGCCATCTCGACGCGGGCGCTAAAACCGCGCAGTTGATGATTTCGGCGATTGCGGAAGCGCTTGCGTCTTCAGCAGCCCCAACGTAACGCGGCAGTATGGACCGGCGCGTCCCAAAGACGGACCAGTTCCTCGTCTAGCCGTGTCAGCGTCAGCGAAGCGCCGGCCATGTCCAGCGAGGTGGTGAAATTGCCGACCAGCGAGCGGGCGATCTTCAGGCCGCGTTTCTCCCAGTGTTGGGCGGCCAACTGATAGAGCAGATGCAGTTCGATCAGGGGCGTGCCGCCGAAGCCGTTCACATGCAGCAGCATGGATTGGCCGGGCTGCGGATTCAGTTCTTCGTCGATCGCGTGCGCCAACTGTTCGACGATTTCGCTCGCGCTTTTTAACGGAACCGTCTCGCGTCCGCGCTCGCCGTGGATACCTACGCCCATTTCCATTTCGTTCTCTCCAAGCTCGAAAGTCGGCTTACCGAGCGCAGGCACAGTGCAGCTGGTCAGTGCAACGCCGATCGAGGCGGTGGCCTCATTGACCCTGTCGCCCAGCGCTTTGCAGGCGGCCAGATCGGCGCCCGTTTCGGCAGCCGCGCCGACCATTTTTTCGACGATCAGTGTGCCTGCCACTCCGCGCCGTCCGATGCTGTGCGTTTTGGGCAGGGATACGTCGTCGTCGACCAGTACGGTGGCGTTCGGCGCTTCGAACATTTCAGCCGCGATTTCGAAATTCATTACGTCGCCGGCATAATTCTTCACGATGAAGAGCACTCCGGCGCCTTGGTCGACTGCCTGCGCTGCGGCCAGCATCTGATCCGGCGTCGGCGAGGTGAAGATTTGTCCGGGGCAGGCCGCATCGAGCATGCCGAGGCCGACAAAGCCGCTGTGCAGCGGTTCGTGGCCGGAACCGCCGCCGGAGATCAATGCGACTTTTCCGGGTTTGGTCGGCTGCAGGCGTTTGATGAAGTGCGGCTGGAGGTTCAGTTCGACGATATCCGCATGGGCTTTCGCAAAGCCTTTCAGGCTGTCTTCGAGCAGGCTGTCGAGGTCGTTGATGAATTTTTTCATGGATGTGGCTCCGGCTGTAGGATGGCTTGACTGCGCAAGGCTTCGGTGACGGCGATGATGTCCTGCATCAGCCAGGTCGGCCGATAATCGGAAGCGCGAAGGTCTGCTTCGCTCGAAATGCCGCTCAGCACCATCAGGCTGCGGATGCCGGTGCGTACCGCACCGAGGATGTCGGTTTCCAGGCGGTCGCCGATCGCAATCGTTTCGGCCGGATCGGAACCCAAAAGTTTCATCGCCTGGCGGTACATGATCGGCTCGGGTTTGCCGATGATCGTCGGCGAGACGCCGGTCGCGGCGGTCAGGGCGGCCAGGATCGCGCCGTTGCCGTGTGTGACTCCGTACTCGGTCGGCAGTGTCGTATCACCGTTGGTGCCGACGAATTTGGCGCCGGCCCGTATATTCAACGTCGCTGTCGCCAGCTTGGCCCAAGTCAGTGTCGAATCCTTGCCGCAGACGACGATGTCCGCGCCTTGCGCATCAGGGGTCTTGGGCGTGGGCAGTTCGTAAAGGCCGGTCAACGTAAATCCCTGTTCGCGCAAGGGACCCACGGCGCCGTCCTCGCCGACCACGAACACGCGGGTCGAGGCCGGGTCGTGGAGTTCGGCAAGGTGCAGAGCGGTCGCCATGCCGGAGGTGAGTATTTGATCCTTCGAAACGGTGACGCCCATGCCGGCAAGTTTCGTGACATATTGATCCTGCGTCTGGCTGGCGTTGTTGGTCGCCAGGAGGAAGCGGATGTCGAGATCGCGCAGGGTTTCGAAAAACGCGCACAATCCAGGCTGGGGGACGGAGCCGTGCCAGAGCACGCCGTCCATGTCGATGATCATTGCGCGAATATTATTGAAAGGCTCCATTCATTATGTCTCTCAAAGCGCAGCTGTCCTTCTGGCTGATGACTGCTGCGCCCTTCTTCTCTCCGGTATGATCCGGAACGGTTAAAATCGGGGGCCGGCTGCCCGCATACTTTAAAAAAGGTATGTTAGAGCGCTCGATCCGGTCGCAACAGCTTGGCATAAGTTTCCGGTGCTTGTCCAGTCCGTACGCTTAAAGGTGTAAGCCGAGAGAAATGCGACTATGGTCAAAGTGAGCCGGGGCGAGGCGAGCCGGGCTGGTTTGCTCCCGGAAAAACCAAAAAACCGATCGAGTAGAGATCGTGCCGGGGCTGAGGAGACAGATGCAGCAAAACCGAGTAAAATTGAAACATTTATGAGCAAATATGTCTGGCTCGGGCTGGTTGTCAAATTGCCCGGAAAAGCCACCAGAAGGCGCCGTGGCTGTATTCGGCAAGGATCATTGACATGACTCCCCTTTCTAATTTACAGTAGCGTTCGCATTAAACAGGTAACCCACCTATTACAATAACAAACCATTGGAGCAATAACATGGCAAAACCATTAATTCAAATCGCTTTGGACTCTCTGGACTACAACGCAACCATCCAGCTGGCTGAAACCGTCGCGCCTCATGTCGACATTTTCGAAATCGGCACGCCTTGCATCAAACACAACGGTGTTAATCTGGTTAAGGATCTGCGCGCCAGATTCCCGGATAAACTGTTGCTGGTCGACCTGAAAACGATGGACGCCGGCGAATACGAAGCAACCCCTTTCTATGCGGCCGGCGCCGACATCTGCACCGTGCTGGGCGTATCCGGTCTGGCGACTTGCAAAGGCGTTATCAAAGCGGCTAACGCTCATGGCGCCGAAGCGCAAATCGACCTGATCAACGTTGAAGACAAAGTTGCTTGCGCACGCGCTTGCGCGGAAGCCGGCGCTCACATCATGGGCGTACACACCGGTCTGGACGCACAGGCTGCAGGCCACACTCCTTTCGGCGACCTGAGCGACATCGCCAGATTGGGTTTGAACGTTAGAATCTCTGTCGCGGGCGGTATCAAGGCTTCGACCGTACAAGACGTTGTTAGAGCCGGTGCGAACATCATCGTTGTCGGCGCTGCAATCTACGGCGCTCCATCCCCAGCTGACGCAGCACGCGAAATCCGCGAATTGGTTGAAGCTGTATAACGATGCATCAGCAACTTATCATAGACAAAATTTCGGGCATTCTGTCGACGACCGATTCTTCCTACGATCAACGTCTGACCCAGATGCTTGATAATGCCAAGCGTATATTTGTTTCAGGCGCCGGTCGCTCCAAGCTCGTTGGCAATTTTTTTGCGATGCGGCTGGTGCATGCCGGTTACGATGTCAGTGTTGTGGGTGAAATTGTCACGCCCAGCATCAAAAGCGGCGATCTGTTGATTATCATTTCAGGCTCGGGCGAAACCGAGCAGTTGATAGCCTTCACGAAAAGCGCGAAAAAAGTCGGCGCGGACATTGTGTTGATTTCGGCAAAGAGCAGCTCAACGATAGGCGACATGGCCGATGCGGTTTTCCAAATCGGTCAGGCTGAACAATACGGCAAAGTGGTCGGCATGCCGATGGGTACCGTTTTCGAACTGTCGACCCTGTTTTTCCTGGAAGCCACCATTTCTCATATCATCCATGAGAAGGGTATCCCGGAAGAAGTCATGAGAGAAAGGCACGCTAACCTAGAATAGCGAAACCAAGAACGGGCGGCCCAGGCTGCCCGTTCTTTTCTCATGTGTTTGGCGACCAAATCAAGTGACGCTGAATAGGCTGATTAACTCAACATCATTATACCAACGAAGGAGAAGACTATGGCTTCGCGCCGTGTTTTAGCTAACGCCATTCGCGCTTTGAGCATGGATGCGGTTCAAAAAGCAAATTCGGGTCATCCCGGCGCCCCGATGGGTATGGCGGATATTGCCGAGGTTTTGTGGAACGATCATATGCACCACAATCCGGCCAATCCAAAATGGCCAAACCGCGACCGTTTCGTGCTGTCGAACGGCCACGGCTCCATGCTGATTTATTCCCTGCTGCACCTGACCGGTTACGATTTATCGATCGAAGATCTGAAACAGTTCCGTCAGTTGCACTCGAGAACACCAGGCCACCCGGAATACGGCTATGCGCCTGGCGTTGAAACGACGACCGGTCCTCTGGGACAAGGCATCACCAATGCGGTGGGCATGGCGATTGCCGAAAAAGCTCTGGCCGCGCATTTCAATAAGGACGGTCATAAAATCGTCGACCACAAGACTTATGTGTTTTTGGGCGACGGCTGCTTGATGGAAGGCATCTCTCATGAAGCTTGCTCGCTGGCGGGTACGCTGGGTCTTGGCAACCTGATCGCGTTCTGGGACGACAACGGCATTTCGATCGACGGCCATGTTGAAGGCTGGTTTACCGACAATACGCCGAAACGTTTCGAAGCCTACGGCTGGCATGTCATTCCGGACGTCGACGGCCATGATGCGGAAGCGATCAATAAAGCGATCGAGTTTGCGAAAGCGATGACCGACAAGCCGACGCTGATCTGCTGCAAGACCACGATCGGTTTCGGAGCGCCGAACAAGGCCGGTACTCATGCCTGCCACGGTGCGCCATTGGGTCAAGAAGAAATCAATTTGACCAAAGCGGCTTTGGGCTGGGATCACGACGCGTTCGAAGTGCCTGCGGATGTTTATGCAGGCTGGGATGCAAAGGCGAAAGGCGGTGCTGCAGAGACAGCCTGGAATGAGGCGTTTGCGGCTTACAAAGCGGCGCATCCTGAACTGGCGGCCGATTTCGAGCGGCGGATGAACGGCGACCTGCCTGCCAACTGGCAAGCGGACGCGGACAGCTTTGTCGCTGCCGTCAACGCCGAAGCGAAAACTACCGCAACCCGTCTGTCGTCTTTGGCATCGATCGAAGGCTATGCCAAATTGCTGCCGGAAATTTTCGGTGGTTCGGCCGACCTCGGCTGTTCGAACATGACCGAATGGTCCGGTTACAAGCCGATGCGCGCGAACAAGCCGGATGCGAACTATGTGAACTACGGTGTACGCGAATTCGGAATGGCGGCGATCATGAACGGCATTGCCCTGCACGGCGGCCTGATCCCGTTTGGCGCGACCTTCCTGATGTTCTCCGAATATGCGCGTAACGCATTGCGGATGGCTGCGTTGATGAAGATCCGTTCGATCTTCGTTTTCACTCATGACTCTATCGGTCTGGGCGAAGACGGTCCGACGCACCAGCCGATCGAGCAAACTGCAACTTTGCGGATGATTCCGAGAATGCATGTTTGGCGGCCTTGCGACGCAGTCGAAACAGCCGTTTGCTGGCGTGCAGCAATCGAGCGTAAAGACGGCCCATCGACGCTGGTGTTCTCGCGGCAGAACCTGCCGCATATTCCGCGCAGCGAAGAGCAGATCAAATTGATTGCTCGCGGCGGCTATGTGTTGAAAGACTGCGAAGGACAGCCGGACGCGATCATCATCGCCACGGGTTCCGAGGTCGAATTGGCAGTGAAAGCGGCGGAAGAGCTTGGTGCGAAAGGTAAGAAGATCCGCGTCGTTTCGATGCCGTCCACCAATGTTTTCGATGCGCAGGATGCGGAATACCGTGAATCGGTATTGCCGTCGACTGTTACCAAGCGGGTTGCCGTCGAAGCCGGCGTAACCGAGTTTTGGTGGAAATATGTCGGCTGCAACGGCAAGATCGTCGGTATCGATCACTTCGGTGAATCGGCGCCGGCTGGACAACTTTTCAAGGAGTTTGGCTTCACTGTTGAAAACGTAGTCAAAAACGTGGAAGCTGTACTTTGATTGAAAAAAGACGGGATGACTCTGTCATCCCGTCGGTTGACGAGATCTTGGGCGCGGGCAGAGGCATAATCCGGTGCTCAAGATCCCGATCCACATACTACGACTTATTAGGGTGAACAACGTGAAAATTATAAATATAACGAACGGTGCTTTTGCGGCTTTACTGTTAGCCAGCTCTGTTGCAGGAGCAGATTCTCAATATCCTGCTTCCGATTTTCAGCCGAAGGTGGTTTATCAGGATCCCGAGTACAAGCATCAGGCAGCGGCCGCTCCAACGGCGTCCAAAGCGGTGGACTCACAATATCCGGCATCTGATTTCCAGCCGAAAGTCGTCTACTCGGACCCTAACTACAAGCCTGCTGCAGCCGATGCTGCGCCTGCCGGCAGACCCAAGAATGTAGCTGTCGAAGAAAGCGCGCCTGCAGCGACGGCAAGCCAGCCGGCAGCTCCGGCAGTCACTGCGGCGGAAGAAGCCAAGCCTGCGGCCGAAGCCAAAAAGGAAGAGTCCAACTTCGTCTATCTGATCGGTCTGGCAGTATTGGCGTTCGTCGGCGTGATCTTTTTCAAGAAGCAAGCGCAGCCTGAGGGCCATGCGCCGAATGGTTCAGCGCGTTCAGCTGCAGGCGGTGCGACCGGCGTAGCGAAATATCTGAACCGCAAAGCCGGAACCGGCGTATCCAGATACTTGGAAAAACAAGTCAAGTCCGCTGCGGCATCCGCTCCATTGACTGGGGTTGCCAAGTACATGGCAAGCCAGAAGGCTTCCGAAAGTGCGCCATCACAGCCGGTTTCCCGCGTCGAAAAATATCTGCGCGACCGGGGGTAAGGGATGGATCAGGCTTACTTGATCAGCTTGGTCGAGGGATTGTATCCCTTCGGTAAGCGATCCAAAACAGGAACAAGAAAACAGCAATCATTGGTTCACTCCGGGGATGTTTACGAACAATCTTCCGGAGCGGCCGAGAACATGCCGGTCGTTGCGGCCAGTACTGGCGTCGCTCGCTATCTGAGCGCCCAGCCTCTGGAGTCCGGTGTAGCGCGGTATGTGAAAAAAAATAAATCACAGCCTGCTACAGGTGTCGGCAAATATTTGGTGATGCAGTCGATCAAAGGGCGGGAAGAGGCGTGCATCACCGGCGTCAGCAAATATCTGGCGCGTTTCGACAACGATACGCCCGCCAGCGGTGTTGCAAAATATGTCGCTAAACAGATCATCCAAACCAAATATCTGCCGAAGCGTACTACGGTCGGTCGGTACATCACCCGGCAGGAAATTGCCGAAGCGAAGCTTGCCGCATTGACCGGCGTTGCGAAATACCAGGCCGAACAGGACTTGTTGCAAAGAAGGCTCGATGCGCAGAAGCTGATCGAGCGTTATCTAGTAGAGGAAGCGCGTATCGCGGCTGAAAAAACCGCGGCAATGTCAGCTCAACCGGAAACTGTCGTGGAAGCCCCGCAGCCTGCAGAAGCCTTGGAAGCGCCTGCGGAAACCGGCGTCGGACGGTATTTTCAGCAACAGGCGAAAATTGAGAGCCAAAAACCGCCAGTCAGCAAAGTTGCCAAGTACATCGCTCAACAAGTCGTTCGGGACAGCCTGAAGCCACGCCAGAGCGGCGTTGCCAAATATTTGGCAAAAAGCCGGGTCTATAAGTCGAAGCCGGTCGTGAGCGGCGTTGCCAAATATCTGGAAGCGCAGGCACAGCTTGCAAAAACCAAACCTGCGTTTTCAGGCGTTGCCAAATATTTGATTAGGCAGAGAATATCGATTCCAAATACATCGGCTAAAATCAGCGGTGTGACAAGATATCTTTCCAAGCAGGCACCGACCGTCGGCGGCAATACCGTCATGAGGCAACAATCCGTTTCTCAAGAATTTGTGTTGACGGGGGTTGCTAAATACCTGAGCCGTCAAAACACGGCGGATCATGAAAGCCCTGAACCTATCTTCGTACCGGTCGAGAGATGCTTGGAAGGCGAATTCATTCCTGCAGCGGAAGCGGTGGAAAATGATGCCGTCACACCCAAAAATGCGAAGGCTACCCGGGTTTCGAAATATATCAGCGAGCATCAGGCTCCGGCGGAAAAAGCAGCTAAAAAGCCTACGGGCGTTGAAAAGTACCTTCAGCAAACCGCCTGATTCGCAGGCGGATATTTGAGCCTGTGTTCGTTTGAGCCACAGGCTCATGCATCCGGTCCGCTGGTCACCACGGTTGGAGTTTGGTTCGGGCAAACGGGAAGCTAGAACTAACTTTTTCAGAGTTTGTCTTTAAACATAGCATCGAGCTTTTATAGCGCGATAAGTTGCTATGGCTATTGCGGCGCATGTCGCTTGGGTTATCCATCCTCCGCCCTTCCGTCAATCGACCTCTGTCACGGAGTCCACAGGTGAAGCCCCGCAAACCCTAGACCCTTTTCAATATATTGCGCTTGTATATGAAAATTGGCGCCAAAAACCGCCTTCTGAATTGGATCATTCAGTAGTTTCGTACAAATACGAGTTGTGATAATATTGAGGAGGTATTTGTTTTTTAATTATAATTATTCATTTAAGGTGCACATTATGGCTAAGAACTTATTGGAACAACTCAGGGAAATGACCGTAGTCGTCGCCGACACCGGGGACATCCAGGCGATCGAAACCTTTAAGCCGCGCGATGCGACGACCAATCCTTCGCTGATCACTGCGGCAGCCCAAATGCCCCAATATCAAAGTATCGTTGACGATACTTTGAAAGGTGCGCGCGACACGCTGGGTCGCGGCGCGACTCCGGCTGAAGTTGCTAACCTGGCGTTTGACCGTCTGGCAGTGTCATTCGGATTGAAAATTCTCGAAATCATTCCAGGCCGGGTTTCAACCGAAGTTGACGCCCGTCTGTCCTACGACACTGAAGCAACTATCGCGAAAGGCCGAGAAATCATTGCGCAGTACGAAGCGGCCGGCGTTTCCAAAGAACGCGTACTGATCAAGATTGCTTCAACCTGGGAAGGCATCCAGGCGGCGGCGGTTCTGGAAAAAGAAGGCATTCACTGCAACTTGACGTTGCTGTTCGGCATGCATCAGGCGATTGCCTGTGCGGAGAACGGCATCACGCTGATTTCTCCGTTCGTCGGACGCATCCTCGACTGGTATAAAAAAGATACCGGCCGCGATTCTTATGCACCCGCAGAAGACCCAGGCGTCGTTTCCGTGACCGCGGTTTATAACTATTACAAGAAATTCGGTTACAAGACCGAAGTTATGGGCGCGAGCTTCCGTAACATTGGTGAAATTACCGAACTGGCGGGTTGCGACCTGTTGACCATCGCGCCGTCTTTACTGGCCGAGCTGCAATCGACCGAAGGCGAACTGCCGCGCAAGCTGGATCCTGCGAAATCCGCCGGCATGGAGATCGAAAAAATTACAATGGACCGCGCGACATTCGATCGCATGCATGAAGAAAACCGCATGGCGACAGACAAGTTGTCCGAAGGCATCATCGGTTTCGAAAAAGCTTTGGAATCTCTGGAAGAGCTGTTGGCCAAGCGTCTGGCCGAGTTGGAAAATCAACCGGAAGCCGTCGAAGCGTAAGTCATTGAAGTTTCCGGCATCGGCAAGTCCGGTGCCGGTTTCTTTTGCCCGATGAAAATGTGGCAGGATGCTTTTGCACCTTAGCTTAACAATTTTTAACAATTCATTATGTCGAAAAAAATTTTAGATGTAGTTAAACCCGGCGTTGTGACCGGAGAAGATGTGCAGAGAGTGTTTGCGATCTGCAAAGAAAATAACATGGCGCTGCCGGCAGTCAATGTGATCAATACCGATTCGATCAATGCCGTACTGGAAGGCGCGGCGAAAGCCAAATCAGCGGTAATCATCCAGTTCTCGAACGGCGGCGCATCTTTCGTAGCCGGCAAAGGCCTGAAGTTGGACGGTCAAAAAACCGCGATTCTGGGTGCCGTTTCCGGTGCCCAGCACGTGCATCTGATGGCCGAGTATTACGGCGTGCCGGTTATTCTGCACACCGACCATGCGGCAAAAAAACTGCTGCCATGGATTGACGGACTCCTGGATGCGGGCGAGAAACGGTTCGCGGAAACCGGAAAGCCTCTGTTTAGCTCGCACATGCTGGACCTTTCCGAAGAAAGCCTGAAAGAAAACATCGAGATTTGCGGCGAATACCTGAAGCGCATGTCTAAAATGGACATGACGCTGGAAATCGAGCTGGGTGTAACCGGCGGCGAGGAAGATGGCGTCGATAATTCCGACGTGGATCATTCCCAGCTTTATACGCAGCCCGAAGACGTGGCTTATGCCTATGAGCATCTGAGCAAGATCAGTCCCCGCTTCACTATCGCGGCTTCGTTCGGCAACGTACACGGCGTTTACAAGCCGGGCAACGTTAAACTGACTCCGAAAATTTTGGATAACTCGCAAAAGTATGTGTCGGAGAAATTCGGCTTGCCGGCCAAAACCCTGAATTTCGTATTCCACGGCGGTTCGGGTTCTACTCCGGAAGAAATTGCCGAATCGATCAGCTACGGTGTCGTGAAGATGAATATCGACACCGACACCCAATGGGCAACGTGGGAAGCCATCATGAATTTCTACAAGAAAAATGAAGGTTACCTGCAAGGCCAGATCGGCAACCCCGAAGGCGACGACAAGCCGAACAAGAAGTATTACGATCCGCGCGTTTGGCAGCGGGAAGGCGAGCTCGGCATGGTCAGCCGCCTGCAGCAGGCCTTCATGGATCTGAACTCAGTTAACTCGCTGTAACTGGTTCGAAAGCTACAGGCTTGCGGAGCGCCGCAAGCCTGTAGCGTATCCTTCCAAAAAGCGCGGCATCGCGCCGTATTCAGTCGTATTTGAGGTATTTGAAGCGAGGATCGTCCGGGGTTCCCTCTAAGGCTCCGCCTTCTTTACCCGGTTGCCACATTACCACTTCTTCTATCTTGTGCGCCAGCTCAAAGTCTTTATTCGTAATGCCTTTGGCAGCATGATTCATCAGCTTGACGATCACGAAAGCATAGGAAACGCTCAAATCGGGGTGATGAAAAGCGGCTTCCGCCAAATGGCCGACCGTGTTGACTACCATCAGCGTGCCTTTCCAGCCGCTGGTTTTGTATTTGCGGCGTATCCAGCCGTTTTCGAGATACCAATGCGGCAATTCTTCCTTCAGCCGCTCTTCCACTTCGTTATCTGAATAAGTTTCTTCGTGTTTGCGTTCGCGCCAGCCCATGATCAACCTCCTGCCTACTGGATGACAGGGGGATTGTAAACCATTTGTTGTTTTTCCGGAGAATTATATTCGCCAGCGGCGATCGGGAAGTCGGAGAGCTCGGCAACGATGCGTTATTGGTGAGCAAACGATTGATTCATATGGAACATGAATTACCGTTGGTGCAAAAGAAGAATTACGTGAAACTTTTCACAAAAATAGTTGTTTAGTAAATACAAAAGGTGTGCATAGTTCGACTTTGAGCTAATGTTTCAGTATGGGAAGAGGTTTAGAGCTTGTCTTCACAGAAATCTTTTTCGGGTAGGGTATTTTTACAGCCTTACAGCTTACACACAAAGCATTATGTTGAAATTATTCGATAGAAGGACATGGTCATGTTCAAGAAATTAATGGTAATCATCAATTTATTAGGCAGCCTCTGCGTATTTATCGTAATGTGTATATCGAAAGGTCTACACAAATCGAAAAAAATACAGGGAGAGCCGTCCGTCGGAAATCGGTCGGTGAGACAATAGAGGATTAATGCTCCGCGTCGCGTTAACGTTCCGCAGTAAATGGCCGAAAAATTTGACGGATGGGTTTTTCGGCGGTATTTACTGGGTGAAACGGGTCATATCGCAGCCTTTCTGATAAAAAGTGAGCGAAGGAGGAAATGGCGTAACCTCGATCATTAACGTCGTCTCGCGAGTAAAAGCCGACAGGGGACGTGTTGCAGCCTCATGGAAATTTTTTATTAATTGTTCGGCCAGTCTTTCCTGCATCACGTCATCGCCCAAGGAAAAAGGATCGGCCGTCAAATTGGTCTGATTAATCGCTTGCTGCAAAATTTCGGTAGAGAAATTTTGTATTTTAGTTTCAAAATCTTTGAAAATTTCTTTCGGCTTTTCCTTCTTGATGCGTTCAATGTCGTGCGGGTCCGCATAAACCAAGAATGAACCGCTGGCTCCCTGTAGCTCGTTTTTACAGACCCCGCCGTCCATGATTCTGACTAAATTTAGCGGTTTGCCGTTTTTGGTAATGGTCAAGGGAGGGTCGGTGTAAGGATTGTGATCGGGCGGCAGTTCCTCTTGCTGAATCTGCGGTTTAGGTTCGATTGCTGCGACGGTATCCGGCTGCGGGGTAGGTTCGGTCGCGCATGCACTTAACAGCGAAACGGCGAGAGTGGTAAAGATTTTTGCCCGGGTATTCATATTTAGCTGAAGAAGTAAAATGGATGGCGGAGACTTGGCAAAGCCGCCACGAAGATTTGCGTATTATAGTTATGAACCTGTCACCGATAAAGCTTGGTCGAAGTTGGATGAGGCCGTATTAAAGCCATCTTTGGATGACGAAATACCCTATATAAATCGAATGGGTCGGATTCGTCCGTATGGCCGGGTTTGTTTTCGGTTTTTCCGCGACAAGCTCGGTAAGGATATGCTTCGTCGAGCTCGGTCTATGGGGGGAATACGCGAATGCCATTTTCGGTGCACGATAATGGCAATCATCCGGCCCCATCCATCCAGTAAAAAAATGAACGCATTGAGTGTGCGTAGTTACCCTGTAGGATGAAGGAGATAGGCATTCTGTGCGCCGGTACCTGGATTATTAAGGGTAACGGATGGTAAAACGGCTTGTCGGAAGGACATAAGGAGATGCGAAAGCATATGTCGGCCCGCCGATTTGGCGAAAGCCGATTTGAAGAGATGTAACGCTGGGCGGAATCAATCAGTAAGCATTCGAACAGGGATTAGTCGGGGCGCCAGAATCCCGGTAGCGTCTGTCTGCTCTGAAGAAGCCTTGCTCCTGTGGCTTCTCCGGAGCTGGATAAGGGTTGCGATGGCCGCCGACCGGAAGCTTGGGCGGCGAGATTGATCCGGCGCAACCCGCTAGGGGACCGGCTTTAGGCTACAACGCGCAGCGCTTCGTCTTCGTAGAGGCGTTTTTTCTTCCAGCCCGCGAATTTGCTTTCGTCGAATTCCAGATCATTATCAATCGCGTATTCGTAGCAGCTTCTGAACAGGCGGGCGGTACGGAAAGCGTGCAGTTCGTCGTCCGCGGTAATTTTCGCAATATTGCCGACCTGGAAGGTCTTATTTTTCGATTTGCCGTTGTGAACCCAGAATACGGTATAGCACAGGTAGCTTTTATCCTTCCGATGATCGTATTTGATCGTTTTCGAAACGCCGGTGACGCCGGTTGTGGTTTTATTCTTCGGCGGCTTTAAAAAACGGGTTTTACTGCCTTTCAGCACGACCAGCATCTGATCGCGCCAGAGAATAGCGGCCTGTAAGGATTTGGCTTTGTTTCCCCATAGTTTATGGGAAAAATACCGACTGCTTTCTTTGCCGCGGCGGACAATACGTACTTGATAACCGAATACGTCCGGTTCGGTAATGTGTTTATTTTTTGCCATGGAAGTGACCCCTCACAAAAACGACATCAGTCTAATAGCGGTAAAGCTAGGTTGCCTATAAACGTAGCGGCTTTAGTTCTAATAATTGAAAGAGTACAGCCACTATATTTGTAATCCAATGATTACAAATTATGCCTAAAGTTCTGACAAATGCAAGAAAAAAATGACAAATTTATGAAAGCCTTAAGATTCGAAAAAATAATTAATTCCGACCGTTTTGGTGTAGAATGCAGGGATTCCACGCTAGCGTGGCTGAACTTGATATGATAACTCTTTGCTTTTTATAACTATTTGGAGAAAAAACGATGAGCGTTCTAGTTGGTAAACAAGCCCCGGATTTCACCGTTCCCGCCGTGTTAGGCGATGGTCAAATCGTTGATTCTTTCAGCTTTTCCGAAGCTACTCGCGGCAAATATGCCGTTATCGTCTTCTATCCCCTGGATTTTACGTTCGTTTGCCCCAGCGAATTGATCGCGCTGGATCACCGCATCGACGAATTCAAAAGCCGTAACGTGGAAGTGATCGCCGTTTCCATCGACTCGCATTTCACTCATAATGCGTGGCGTAACACCCCGGTCGGCAAAGGCGGCATCGGTCCGGTCCGTTACACGATGGCGGCCGACATCGCTCACAATATCTGCAAAGATTATGATGTCGAAGCGGAAGGCGTTGGCGTAGCTTATCGCGGTTCTTTCCTGATCGACAAAAACGGCGTCGTGCGTCATCAAGTGGTCAACGATTTGCCGCTGGGTCGTAACATGGACGAATTGATCCGTATGGTCGATGCGCTGCAATTCCACGAAGAGCATGGCGAAGTTTGCCCGGCCGGCTGGAACAAAGGCGATACCGGTATGAATGCAAGCCCTGCCGGGGTTGCGGAATACCTGGAAAAAAATGCCGAAAAGTTATAAAGAGTTTTAGAAGACTGCCATAAAGGCAGTTGTTTTCGGGCGCATTGCATCGCTGTAATGCGCCCTTGGCAGGCCGGGTCGCAGGATTAGTTGTCGTTGCCCTGCGCCGATTCTTTCGAGGCATTTGCGATCAGCTTCTTGCGAACGAAAATGCTTACAATGATGCCGGCGATGGCCGGAATTTGAGTCACCAGAAAAAGTGAAGTCGGGCTTTTGGTCAGCATGTCGCCGATCGGGTGCAGCACCGACAGTTTGACCAGCCACCAGGTTAGCCAGTAGCCGACCAGTCCTATTACAGCCCATTGCAGCGTCGGCTGTCCTCTTTCTTTCGCGGTTAAATAAAACCAGACCAGAACTGCCACTCCGGCGAATTTTGCTAGGTATAACATCGTCTCACCTTTTTAGTTCGTTATTTTGATATGCTGCTGCCGGTTTGTCCGGAACGCAGCGATCGGGCGCTAATCATATTCCATATTCGGCCTTTACGGCATCATTATTAATCGCAAGGTGAGAATTATGAGAAAAACGCAGAAAGTGTTTGCCGTCATCTTGGGCATATTGGCGTTATTGCTCGTCTTCGCGATCGCGATCCTGCCGTTTGTTGTCGACCCGAATCAGTTCAAGCCTCTGATAACCGAGGCGATTAGGGAAAAAACCGGACGCGAAGTCGAATTTGCCGGCGATTTGCAGCTGTCGGTTTTTCCTTCGACGGGGTTATTGATCGAGCGGATCCGGATCAAAAATGTTCGGGTGTTTCCGGAAACGGATTTTCTGAGCATCGAGCAGAGCGAAGTTCGGGTCAAATTGTTACCGCTGCTGCTGCAAAAGCGGATTGAAATCGACCGCATCGACCTGCAAGGTTTACGGCTGCATCTGATCCGTACAGAGGCAGGCCTCAATAATTGGAGTTTTGAGAGGTCTAAAAGCAGTGCGAATGCAGCTGTTCCTTCGGCTCCTCCGGCGGCGACCGCGCCGCCTCAAGAAGACGCGGGGCTGCAGCTTTTTGCTATCGGCGGCGCCTCGTTGAAAGATTCGGAAATAGTTTGGGACGATCGGCAAGCCGGCAGATGCCTGGAAATCGACGGGATCAATCTGGATGTGGGGGCTTTCAAGTGGGATCAATTTACCGAGGTGGCGCTGAAGTTCTCGATCCTGGAGCCGGAATCCGGCTATCAGGATCGGATCGCTTTGCACAGCCGGGCGATGCTCAAGCAGAATCCGGTTGCCGCGAATCTTGCCGGCGCCGAGTTGATATTGACTCGGGAGGCGAAGACTCAGCCGGGTAAAGCGTTGGCGGCCAAGTTGACCGCGCCGGAAATTATTTTCGAGAAAGACGCGCAAAAACTCCAGGCTTCCAACCTGCATTTCGAGTCGGCTGGCGTGTTAATCGAGTCCAGCTTGAGCGGCGCTAATCTATGGAGCGATCCCGACATCCAGGCCGGCATAGAAGTAGCGGAGCTCAATCCGCGCGAAGTGTTGCCACGCTTCGGCATTGCGGTTCCGAAATTTCAGGATGCGCTTGCATTTACTCGCTTGCAGGCCGACTTCAACCTGCGCGCAGCGAAAGATACGCTGGCTATCGGCGCATTCCGCTGCCGCCTGGACGATACGCTGCTGCAAGGCGAGGCGCATCTTGAAGATTGGAAGGCACCGTCGATCCGTTTTAATTTAACCGGCGATGCGGTCGATGTCGGGCGCTATCTGCCGCCGAGTGAGAAAAAAAACAAGCTGGTCAGCCCGTCCGCGGCGATTGCGGCGGCGCTTGCGAAGCTGCCGGCGGAGCGGATGCGGAAGCTGGATGCACAAGGCGAGCTGCATTTGCGACACTTGAAAGTAAACGGTATTGCCGCTGACGATCTGCATTTGCAGTTGGGAGCCCGAGAAGGCGTTATACAAACCCGTCAAGGTATCGGCCGATTTTATGGGGGGCGCTATTCGGGTGGCGTCGATCTCAACGCAAAAGGCGGCGATACGGCAGTGGCCTTGACCGAAAAGATCGATCGGGTCGATATTGAAGCTATTCTTAAGCTAATCGGGAGTAAAATCGGCATGAGCGGCGCACTGACCGGCTCGGCGACTTTGCAGGGGCAGGGAAGGGATTTGAAACAGATCAGGCACGGACTGAATGGAAAGCTGGCCTTCGGGGTCAAGGATGGCGCGATCAGAGATGTGAAGTTCTTGAAAGTCATCAATCAAGGCATCGGTTTGCTCAATCAGGCGCCGCTGCCGGCAGGCTATGGCGACGGGCTGAAGTTTTCCGAGATATCGGGCTCGGGTTCTCTGGCCGAAAGTATCCTGCGGAGCGACGATCTGCTGGTCAAGGCGCCCTTGTTCCGGATAACCGGCAGCGGTTTTACGAATGTCGATACCGGTCTGGCGGATTACCGTTTTGTCACGCACCTCGTTAAGGCGCAGGCGACTGATACCGAGCCGGAAAAATTTCACAGCACGCCGATTGTGGTGGATATGTCCGGAACGCTGGAAGATCCCCGTTATCGACTGGATATGAAAGCCTTGCTGACCGAGAAGAATAAGGCCAAAATCGAGAAGTTTCTCGATAAAAACACGGATAAAATAGACAAATTGAAAGATAAACTGGATAAGAAATTAGGCCCCGGCGTCGGCGATTTACTGGACCGGTTGTTCTAGTTGCAGATGATCCGCGTGAACAATTCGACATTTAACGAGCGCGTACTTGCCTGGTTTGACCTGCATGGACGCAAAGATCTGCCCTGGCAGCAGGACAAGTCGCCCTATCGGGTCTGGGTTTCCGAGACGATGCTCCAGCAAACCCAGGTGGCCACCGTAATTCCCTATTTCAATGCGTTCATGGACCGATTCCCGACCGTCGAAGCGCTGGCGGAAGCGGGTATTGACGAGGTATTACGCTATTGGTCCGGATTGGGCTATTATGCGCGGGCCCGTAATTTGCATAAGGCCGCGCTGATTATCGCCGAGCGGGGAAGTTTTCCCGATACCCTCGAAGAGCTTCAGCAACTGCCCGGGATCGGCCTGTCGACAGCCGGCGCGATCATGAGCATTGCCTATGGCCGCAGCCATCCGATCTTGGACGGCAATGTCCGGCGGGTGCTGGCCCGTTACCGGGCCGTATCGGGCTGGCCCGGCGAAGCAAAAGTAAACCGGCGCTTATGGGAGCTCAGCCGGGCATTGACGCCCGAGCACCGGGCGGCGGATTATACGCAGGCGATCATGGATCTGGGCGCGACGGTCTGTACCCGCAGCCGACCTTCCTGCGGAGCCTGTCCTGTGAACGCAGACTGTTTGGCGTTCGGGAGAGGGCAGGTGGCCGACTTTCCAGCGCCCAGGCCGGCCAAGACTTTGCCGGTCAAACAGCGGATTTTTTTGCTGCTCACCGATAGGCATCGGCAGGTTTTTCTCGAAAAACGTCCGCCGGCCGGAATTTGGGGCGGTTTGTGGTGTCTACCTGAGTTCGAGAATCCCGATCAGGCCGTGGCTTGGTGTCTGGACCGTCATTTAGCGGTCATCGAGCAGTATGCGATGGACGGACGGCGTCATACCTTTTCGCATTTTCACCTGGATTTTACGCCACTGGTGATTCTGGCTGACGGCATCCCCGCCGGTGTCGGCGAAACAGGATCGGCGATCTGGCATCCGCTTGAGGCGATTGCCAGGCTGGGTCTGCCCGCGCCGATCAACCTATTGTTGAAACAATATCAAAACCGCGAGGACAAACATGGCAAGACTGGTTAAATGCGCAAAATTGGGGATAGAACTGGAAGGCTTCGACGAGCCGCCGTTTCCGGGTCCCAAAGGGCAGGAAATCTATGAAAAAGTATCGAAACAGGCCTGGCAGCAATGGATCGCCAAACAGACGATGCTGATCAACGAATACCGCTTGGCCAGCTTCGACCCGAAAGCCAAGGCTTTTCTGGCGCAGGAGCGGGACAGGTTTTTGTTCGAAGGCAACAACGAGATGCCGGAAGGTTATGTGCCTCCGCAGCCGTGAGCCGGCGAGTTGGCGCGCCATCCGTATAAGACGGCGCGCTGTATTTAAATGAGATAGAGAAATTGCATGAGACTTTTGTTAGTTGAGGATGACGAAATCCTCGGAGAAGGACTGGCGACCGGCCTGAAAATGGAAGGCTATGCGGTCGACTGGTTCACTACCGGAAAGCTTGCCGAAGAAGCGCTGAAAAATAACCTTTATGAGTTGATCGTGCTGGATTTGGGGTTGCCGGACATGGACGGTATGGACCTGTTGCGCGATCTGCGCAGCCGCAAGGACGAGACGCCGGTGATGGTATTGACCGCCCGAGACACGGTTCCCGATAGAGTGTCGGGACTCGACAGCGGCGCGGACGACTTCGTGATCAAACCGTTCGACCTGACCGAAGTCTGCGCCCGTTTGCGCGCGCTGGCCAGACGGCACGAAGGCCGCAGTACGCCGACGATTGAGCATAAAGGGCTGGTGCTGGATCCTGCCGCCCACATCGTGACTTATAACAATGAAAGAGTCGACCTGTCGCAGAAAGAGTTCGAAATCCTGAGTTTTCTGATGGGCAACATCGGCCGTGTCGTCTCGCGGGCGCGCCTGGAAGAGAGCCTGTATTCATGGGACTCCGACATCGAGAGTAATACGGTCGAAGTGCATATTCATTATCTCAGGAAGAAACTCGATCCCTCCTTGATTCGGACGGTCAGGGGGGTTGGCTATATCATTGACGCCGAAGAAGGCTGATGAACTACTCCCTACGGCAACTATTGCTGGTATCGCTACTGTCGGCAACGATGGTGGTCTGGGGCGTTACCGCTTACTCAAGCTATAAAGCGACCCGTGACGAGGTTGCCAAACTGTTCGATGCGGAACTGGCCCAGTCCGGTAAAGTCTTGTTGGCTTTTGTGGACAGCCTGCTGCTGGACGGTTCATTGCCCGATTATTGGAAGCAGGGACGACTGGCGCATGGAGGGGAAAAGAGCTCTTTTACCGAAACGTATAAAAGAAAACTGGCCTATCAGCTCTGGTCCGAAGAAAAGGGCGTGCTGTTGAGCTCCGGCAAAAAACCGGGCCTTCCGGAAGACGGCCTGAAGGAAGGCGACCAGGATGGAATGGTATGGCATGTTTTCAACGATTCTCTGAAAGACGATGCGTTTCGCCTGAAGTACGAAAGAAAAGTCGCCTTTCAGTTATGGTCCAAAGATAAAGGGCTCCTGCTGCGCTCCGAGAGCGCGCCCCAGATCCCATTTACCTTCGCCAAGGAGGGATTCAGCGAGGTGCAAAGCGAGGGCAGCCTGTGGCATGTCTTCAGTGTGTCGAACAAGACGGGCGATTATGTGATCCATGTCGGTCAGCAGGAAGCGATCCGCCAGCAATTGACCGACGAAATCTCCGAACAGCTAGTCACCCAGTTCCTGGTCGGGATGCCCGTGCTGGCGCTGGTGATCTGGTTTATCATCGGCAATGCGCTGGCGCCGATGAATCAATTGCAAAAAGCGCTGGCGCAGCGCGAAGTCAGCTACCTCAAACCTTTGTCGGTCGACAATCTGCCGAATGAGCTGGTGCCGATGGTGAATGCGCTGAACAGCCTCTTCGCTCAGCTTGAGCAAGCTTTCGAGCATGAGCGCCGCTTTACCGCCGATGCTTCCCATGAGCTGAGAACGCCGCTGGCGGGGCTTCTGACGCAGGTGCAGGTTGCGCTGAAAACGCAGGACGAGCAAATCCAGCGCCAGGCTTTGAAAAGGATAGAGCAGGCGGTCAACCGGATGAGCTACATGGTCAAGCAATTGCTGACCTTCTCGCGGATCGATTCCGGACCCGAATTTCTCGAAAAGACCGGCGTAAAATTGTCCTCCGAGATCATTCAGGTGATCACGGACCTGGAGCACGACGCCTACAGGAAATCGATCGATGTCGAGTTCATCGAGAAATCTTCCGCCGAAATCATCGGCAATCCGCCCTTGATCAATATCTTGATCCGCAATATCGTCGACAATGCGATCAAATACACGCCCGAATACGGCAATATCCGGATCTATCTGACCGACAAGGAAAAGCATGTGGAATTGCGCGTCGAGGATTCGGGGCCGGGCATCAAGCCCGACGCCTACGAAAAGTCGCTCAAGCGTTTCCACCGTCTGGCCGAAACCGCCAGCGTCGCGCAGGGCACCGGGCTCGGCTTTTCGATCGCGCAACGGATCGTCGCGATCCACGGCGCCGAATTCAGCCTCGGCGTGTCGGAACTGGACGGTTTGAAGGTGACGGTGCTATTCCCTTATCCGCGAAGAAAATCCGATAAAGCGGCCGCCCACAAATCGGGCGGCTCGGCGCCGGCGGGCGCACTGCCTAACAAGAAAAGAAACTTCACGGCTCCATCACGACCGGGTTAACCAGCGTGCCGATTCCTTCGATTTCGATTCTGACCGTTTGTCCCGGCTTTAAGTAACCGCGCGGGTACATTTTGACGCCGACGCCGGCCGGCGTGCCGGTGCTGATTACATCGCCCGGCTCCAGCGTCATCGCCTCGGACAGATAGGCGACCATCTCATAGCAGTTGAACAGCATCTCGCCGGTATTCGCGTTTTGCCGCAACTCTTCGTCGACCCAAGTTTTCAGCTCCAGGTTGTGGGGGTCGGGGATTTCGTTCGCAGTGACGATCCACGGCCCCAAAGGCCCCGCCGTATCGAACGACTTGCCGATCATCATGGTCGGCGAGCGCGCCTGCCAGTCGCGTACGGACACGTCGTTCGCGATCATGAAGCCCGCGATCACTTCATGGGCTTTTTCGGCCGGCACATGGCGGCAGCGCCGGCCGATCACGAACGCCAGTTCGCCTTCGTAATCGAGCTTGTCCGATACCCGGGGGCGCTGAATCGCATCCCCGGTCCCGATCACGCAGGTGCTTTGCTTGGTGAAGAAGCTCGGGTACTCGGGCCGGTCCTTGCCGGTTTCGGCGATATGGTCCGCGTAGTTCAGGCTGATCGCGAGATATTTGCCGGGCCTCTGAATCGGCGCCTCGAGCTTGACATCCCGAAGCGGAATGCGCTGATTGCCGCTGTCGATCAATGCCTGCATCGCTGCGAGCGCTTCGCTTCCCAAGGCCAGAAAATCGATCATTCGCGGCGGAATGGCGGGATTACCCAGACTGTCGACGACGGTATCGTTAACGACGGCGCCGAGGCGGGTAGATTGAGCGTGCGTAAAGGTAACCAGTTTCATCGTGAAAATTTTTCCATCACATTGCAAACGGTTATTGTATATCGAAGCCTAGCCGTAAAAAAAAAGTTATAATGGGCCGTTTTAACCGAGATTAACCGCGAGGAGACGATAATGAACGAAAACTGGATCGCGCCTTCCATTCTGTCCGCCAATTTCGCCAAATTGGGCGAGGAAGTGGATAACGTCCTGGCCGCCGGGGCCGACATTGTGCATTTTGACGTGATGGACAACCATTTCGTCCCGAACCTGACCATCGGTCCTCTGGTTTGCGAGGCGCTCAGAAAACACGGCGTAACCGCCCCGATCGACGTGCACCTGATGATCGAGCCGGTCGACCGGATCATTCCCGATTTCGCGAAAGCCGGCGCCAGCATCATCACCTTCCATCCGGAAGCGTCCGTGCATATCGACCGCACCCTGCAGCTGATCAAGGACAACGGCTGCAAGGCGGGTCTGGTATTCAATCCGGGCACCCCGCTGCATTATCTGGATTACGTGATGGACAAGCTGGACATGATCCTGTTGATGTCGGTCAACCCGGGCTTCGGCGGCCAGTCGTTCATTCCGTCCGCGTTGACTAAACTGCGCGAAGTGCGCAAGAAAATCGACGACAGCGGTTTGAACATCCGCCTCGAAATCGACGGCGGCGTAAAAACCGAAAACATCCGAGAAATCAAGGAAGCGGGCGCCGATACGTTCGTCGCGGGATCCGCGATTTTCGGCAAGCCGGATTACAAGAAGATCATCGACGACATGCGCGCCGAACTCGCGAAAGCCGGTAAATAAAATTTATAGGGCAGGTTGCCGGTCCGCCCTACACTTGTCGTTCATACCGTTGTGCAAAACGCAGTTTGAAGAAACAGAATGACCCCGGAACAATTCAATCAATACGCCCGCCAGGGCTACAACCGCATCCCGGTTAGCCGGGAAGTGCTGGCCGATCTGGATACGCCGCTCAGCGCGTACCTGAAATTGGCCGACGGCGCTTATTCCTATCTCTTCGAATCGGTGCACGGCGGCGAGCAATGGGGACGCTATTCGATCATCGGACTGCCCTGCAAAACGATCGTCAAAGTGATCGGCAACCGGATCAACCTGGAAAAAAACGGCGAGATCGTCGAAACGGCCGTGCTCGACAATCCGCTGCTCTGGATCGAAGAGTTCAAGGCACGCTTCAAGGTGCCCGACATCGACGACCTGCCGCGCTTTAACGGCGGCCTGGTCGGCTATTTCGGCTACGAGACGATTTCGTATATCGAACCGCGGCTCGCCAGCCACGGCAAACCCGATCCGCTCGGTAATCCGGACATCGTGCTGATGGTGTCCGAGGAAATGCTGGTGTTCGACAATCTGTCCGGCAAATTGCTGCTGCTGACGCATGCGGACCCGGCCGAAGACCTGGCTTACGAGCGGGCGCAGCAGCGCCTGCACGAGTGGTCGATCAAGCTGCGCGAAGTGCAGGCCAAGCCGGCTAGGCATACCGCGCCCAAAAAGGTCAACGAATCCGATTTCGTCTCCGGCTTTACCCAGCAGGGTTTCGAGGAAGCGGTCTGCAAGGCGAAGGAATACATTACCGACGGCGACATCATGCAGGTGGTGCTGTCGCAGCGGCTGTCGATTCCGTACACCGCCGCGCCGCTGAACCTGTACCGGGCCTTGCGCTGCCTGAATCCGTCGCCGTATATGTTCTTCCTGAACCTCGGCGACTTCCATATCGTCGGCTCGTCGCCGGAAATCCTGGTCCGCCTCGAAGACAACATCGTGACGGTTCGTCCGATCGCGGGCACCCGCCGCCGCGGCGCGACCCAGGAACAGGATCTGGCGCTCGAAAAAGAACTGTTGGACGATCCGAAAGAAATCGCCGAACACCTGATGCTGATCGACCTCGGCCGCAACGACACCGGCCGCGTCGCCGAAATCGGCAGTGTGCAGTTGACCGACAAGATGATCGTCGAACGTTACTCGCACGTGATGCATATCGTCTCGAACGTGATCGGCCGATTGAAACCGGGCAAGAACGCTTTCGACGTACTCGCTGCGACCTTCCCGGCCGGCACCGTCAGCGGCGCGCCGAAAATCCGCGCGATGGAAATCATCGACGAACTGGAGCCGGTCAAACGCGGCGTCTACTCGGGCGCGGTCGGCTACATCGCCTGGTCCGGCAATCTCGACACCGCGATCGCGATCCGCACGGCCGTGATCAAGGACAGCATGCTGCACATCCAGGCCGGCGCCGGCATCGTCTATGACTCGATACCGCGCAACGAATGGGACGAAACGATGAACAAGGGCCGGGCGATCTTCCGCGCGGTCAGCATGGCCGAAGCCGGACTCGAAGGAGAAGGAGCATGAGCGCAATCAAAGTGGTGATGATCGACAATTACGATTCGTTCACCTACAACCTGGTGCAGTATCTGGGAGAGCTCGGCGCCGACGTGACCGTCGTGCGCAACGACCAGGTTACGGTCGAAGACATCGAGCGCCTGTCGCCCGATAAGATCGTGATTTCGCCGGGTCCCTGCACGCCTCGGGAAGCCGGTGTTTCGGTCGAGGCGATCATGACATTCGCCGGCCGCTACCCGATTCTCGGTGTCTGCCTCGGCCATCAAAGCATCGGCTACGCCTTCGGCGGCAACATCATTCACGCTAAAGCGATCATGCACGGTAAGACCTCCGAGGTTTACCACCATAATGTCGGCGTGTTCAAGGGGCTGAAAAACCCGTTCACTGCGACCCGTTACCATTCGCTGGTGATCGAACAGCAAACCCTGCCCGACTGCCTCGAAGTGACTGCCTGGACCCGGAACGAAGCCGGTAATATCGACGAAATCATGGGCGTCCGCCACAAAACGCTTGACATCGAAGGTGTGCAGTTCCATCCCGAGTCGATTCTGACCGAGCACGGACATGATCTTTTGAGGAATTTTTTGGAGAGATAACTCAGAAGATTTTTTCAAGATGAAGCTCAATATAAAAAGCAGATGAGTATTGCGATGAGTGGGTGCTTGTACATTTTAACTGATGGGAATAATACGAAAATCGGTATTACAACCGATTTTAATAACAGAATGTCATCTTATGATAAGTACAGGTGCAAAATAAACCTGGTATTTTTAAGGCTGCTTACGAAAAGCCGTTAATAAAAACAGTGACATAACTGATGCTGCCGCCTGAATAATTATGCACAGGTACTTAGGTGAAAGACATGGGGCTAACCTACGCAAAACTCAAATTAACCAATTTGTTCAACCATAAACGGGTCGAGGTGGACGCGCGGGTCGATACCGGAGCGACGTTCATGTGCGTAACCGAAGAGATTGCGCTGCAACTGGGGTTCGATATTACCGAAGTCAATCAGCAAGTCGTGACGCTCGCCGACGGCCACCAGCGCAAAGTGCCGAAAATTGCGCCGATCGAAATAGCCTTCGAGAACCGTACCTATGTGACCGAAGCGGTGGTGCTGGGTAACGAACCGCTGATGGGCGTCATTCCGCTGGAAGCGATGGATTTGGTTGTCGACCCTCGCAAGCAGGAATTGGTCGTCAACCCGCAGCATCCGAATTATCCGGTCGCTTTGGCCAAATAGCAATGAAACAATTGAGTTAGGGCTAGGTCAATAATGATTTTCGCTTATGGCTCCCACGCTCTGCGTGGGAACGATAAAAAAGCCGAGTTAACGCGGCTTGGAAAGAAAATCGTCGATCGTGCAAGCGATGCCGGGAAAAGCGCCGATGACTTTTTTGTCGGCGGTAATCAACGGAATGCCAAGCATCTTGGCTAGGGCGACGAACTCGCAGTCGTAAGCCGAACAGGCGCTGGATTGAACCAATTGCATGACGGGAACCGAGGACACATCGTGTTCATTGCCGAGCATTAGGCTTTCGGCTTGTCTGAGAATCAGCAGCACGTCTTCGATCGAAAGGATGGCTTTGCGCAGATAGAGCGCTAGGACATTGCGAAATTCGCTTTTCCAAAGGCGTGGCGCGATCCATTTCGGTTCGAGCGTCAGCAGCCGTTCGGCTTGCGCAGACTTGTCGCTGCTTAAATAGAGATAGGCCAGGGTGTTCGTATCGACTACGATCATGGCCTGCCATCCCGCTTGGCTGTATCGATTTCTTCGTCGGTTAATTTATAATGAGCCGTTTTTTCCCGGATCAGCCTGGCTTCCTCCAGGCGTTCGGCAACATCAATAGGGCGGGGGCGGAGCGTGCGTTCGAGGCAATACAAAATCTCGCCATTGAGGCTTCGATGATGCAGGCGGGCGGACTCTTTCAGTTGATGGTACAAATCGTCCGGTATGTTTTTGAGAGTAAGGTTAGTCATTTCTGCCATCTCCAAGGTACAACCAAATCGGTTCCATTATGGTTTTGCCGGTTTTAAAAAGCAAGGGCCGATGCGAATATAGAATGAGAAATAATTTTTCCGATGCAAATCCAAAAAGCCCTGCAGAAACTGCTCGATAAACAGAGCCTGACGCACGATGAGATGCGCGCGGTGATGCTTCAGATCATGAGCGGCAATGCGACCGATGCGCAGATCGGCGGTTTCTTGATCGCGTTGCGCTGCAAAGGCGAAACGGTCGACGAAATCGCCGCGGCGGCCGAAGTGATGCGCGTGCTGGCGAGCAAGGTGCCGGTTACCGGTGAGCATCTGATCGATACCTGCGGCACCGGCGGCGACGGCGCGAACACGTTCAATATCTCGACTACCTGCGCGTTTGTGGTTGCGGCGGCGGGCGCGAAGGTGGCCAAGCATGGCAACCGTTCGGTGTCGAGCCGTTCCGGCAGTGCGGATGTGCTGGAGGCGGCCGGCGTAAATCTGGATTTAAGCCCCGAACAGGTCGCCGAGTGCGTGGATCAGGTCGGCGTCGGCTTTTTATTTGCGCAAAAACTGCACGGCGCGATGAAGCACACCAGCGGGCCGCGCCGCGAAATGGGAGTTCGGACCCTGTTCAACCTGCTCGGTCCGTTGTCCAATCCCGCCGGCGCGCCTAACCAGTTGATCGGCGTATTCGCGAAGGAGTGGGTCGAGCCCTTGGCCCAGGTCTTGAAGAAACTCGGCAGCCGGCACGTGCTGGTCGTGAACGCGGACGACGGACTCGATGAAATCAGCATCGCCGCAGCTACGAATGTGGCCGAGCTGAAAGACGGCGCCGTCGCGACCTATACGGTAACGCCCGAACAATTCGGCTTGCAGCGCGCAAGTTTGGCGGAACTGGCGATCGACGACGCCGAATCGAGCCTTGCGATGCTGAAGACCGTGCTCGATAACCGGCCCGGCCCCGCGCGCGATATTGTTGTTCTGAACGCCGGCGCTGCAATCTATGCGGCGAATCTTACCCCTTCGTTCGAAGCCGGCATCGCCAGAGCCGATACACTGATCGCCAGCGGCGCCGCGCGCGCGAAGCTGGACGCCCTGATTGCTTATTCAAACTCTATGAACACTCCATTGACGCTATGACCGATACGCCCGACATCCTGAAAAAAATCCTCGACACCAAAGCCGAAGAAGTCAGCCGCCGCAAGGCGCGCACGCCGATCGTCGACCTTGAAAGTTTCGCCGAAAGCGTCGAAAAACCGCGCGGATTCTATCAGGCGCTGCTGGGCCGGGTCATGATGAAAAAACCGGCGATCATCGCCGAAATCAAGAAGGCCTCGCCGAGCAAGGGCGTGATCCGGGAAGACTTCCAACCGGTCATGATCGGCCAGGATTACGCGATGAACGGCGCGACCTGCCTGTCGGTGCTGACCGACAAGGAGTATTTCCAGGGCTCCGAAGTGTACCTGCAACTGGTTCGCGAGCGCTGCCCGTTGCCGGTACTGCGCAAGGATTTCATGATCGATCCGTACCAAGTTTATGAAGCGCGCGCGCTCGGGGCGGACTGCATCCTGCTGATCGCCGCCGCGCTCGAAGACGGCCAGATGCGCGAGCTGGCCGAACTGGCCGCCAAACTGGGCATGGATGTGCTGGTCGAAGTGCACAACGAAGAAGAATTGCACCGTGCCTTGAAACTCGATGCCAAACTGATCGGGATCAACAACCGGAACCTGCGCACCTTCGAGACGACGCTGCAGACAACGCTGGATTTGAAGGCGCAAATTCCCGAAGACCGTCTGGTGATTACCGAAAGCGGCATCCATACGCCCGACGACGTGAAGCTGATGCTCGATAACGGCATCTATGCGTTCCTGGTCGGCGAAGCGTTCATGCGCGCGGACAGTCCGGGCCAGAAAATGCGCGAATTGTTCGGCTTATAGGATCTTGGCGGTTTTGCATTCGAATGCCGATCCGGTCGGCGTCTTCGATTCCGGCGTCGGCGGGCTGTCGGTGCTGAGTGAGATCCGGCGCCAATTACCCGCCGAAAACCTGATTTATGTTGCCGATTCCGGCCATGCGCCGTACGGCGACAAGCCCCGGGCGTTCATCGAAAAGCGGTCGCTCGCGATCACCCGGTTTTTGCTCGACCGCGGCGCGAAAGCGATCGTGGTCGCCTGCAATACCGCGACCGGGGCGGCGGCGGCCTCGCTGAGGACTCGTTTCACGCTGCCGATCGTGGCGATGGAACCGGCAATCAAGCCGGCCGCCGCGCAAACCCGAACCGGCGTGGTCGGCGTACTTGCGACCAGCCGGACACTGGCCAGCCACAATTTCGTCAAGCTGTTCGAGCGTTACGGTTCCGAAGCCGAAATCCTGCCGCAAGCCTGTCCGGGGCTCGTCGAGCAGGTCGAGGCGGGCGAACTGGCCGGTGAAAAGACGCGTAGCCTGCTCGAGCGCTATCTGGCGCCGCTTTTGATCAAAGGGGCTGACACCCTGGTGCTCGGCTGCACCCATTATCCTTTCCTTCGCGCTTTGATTCAGGAAATTGCCGGGCCGAATGTCGCAGTGATCGATTCGTCCGAAGCGGTCGCGCGCCAGCTTTGCCGGCGTCTCGAAGCGCATGGTTTGCTGAATGATGCGAATGAGTCCGGCTCCGAGCGATTTTGGACTAGCGCCGATCCGGCGACCACCGGGCCGGTGATTACGCAGTTATGGTGCCGGAATGCGAGCGTTGAACGTTTGCCTGAAGCCGAGGCTCATAAGGCTCCCGAGTTAACCAGCAGCCCGTGAATCTGCGTCGCGATCCGCTCGTAACCTTGGTCGTTCGGATGAATCATATCGGATTTGAGGTTGTTGTCTCCGAGCACCTCGGGGAGCGTTTCGAGATCGATCGGAACGTCCATCGCTTCGGCAAGCGACTGATAAAAACCGGCGCTGGACAGCCAGAAAATAGTCGGAGCCGGCACACCGAGCATCACCACGCCGATTTGGCGGTTTTTAGCCAGAGTAATCATTTGCTTCAGGTTCTCGGCGGTATGTTCCGGCGGAATCCGGCGCAGCATGTCGTTGCCGCCGTGAATCAGGATCAGGAGGTCAGGCCGGTGCCGGTCGAGCAGGTCGGGCAGGCGCCTGAGGCCCTCGCTGCTGATTTCCCCGGGACGGCCCGCATTGACCACTTGCCGCGTCGTCAGTCTGGCCAAGACGCTCGGATAATCGCGCTGGGGCGAAGCGCCGGTGCCGTAGGTCAGGCTGTCGCCGAAAGCGAGAATTACCCCCTGATCCGGTAATTTGCTTAGCGAGTCCGAGGACTTGCTGCAGGAGGCGAGAGTAATCAGCAAAGGGAGAAATAGCAGAAGGTTTGTCATGGCGGAGCAGAATCGATGCAAAAAAATGTACTTATAACCGGCGCGGCCAAACGGATCGGCGCGGCCTGCGCGCGGCGGCTGCACCGGGAAGGCTGTCATGTGATCGTGCATTATAAGTCGTCGGAACGGGAAGCGCTTGATCTGTGCGGTGAGTTGAACCGGCTGCGGCCGGCTTCGGCCAGCGCGCTGCAGGCCGATCTGCTGGACAAGGATCAGCTGGGAGGGCTCGCCAAAGCGGCGCTGGAAATCGGTGGAGGCATCGACGTCCTGATCAATAATGCCTCGGCATTTTACGCGACGCCTTTCGGCGAGGTTTCCGAAGCGCACTGGGAGGAACTGCTCGGCAGCAACCTGAAAGCGCCGTTTTTTTTAGCCCAGGCCTTGCGGGATACCCTGAAGGCCAAGCAGGGATGCGTTGTGAATATCGTCGACATCCATGCCGAACGCGGCTTGCCCGATTTTTCGGTGTACAGCCTCGCAAAGGCGGGGCTCGCGGCGATGACCCGGATACTGGCCAAGGAAATGGGGCCGGAGGTCCGCGTCAACGGCGTGGCGCCCGGCGCAATCATCTGGCCTGAGCACGATCTGTCAGACCAGCACAAACAGGAAATTCTCCAGCGTGTGGCCCTTAAACGAAGCGGCGAGCCGGACGATATCGCAAAAGCGGTTTCGTTTCTGGTCCGGGATGCCGATTACATGACCGGCCAGATACTGACCGTCGACGGCGGGCGCACCTTATTCTATTGACGACCAGCCCCGGTTGACCCGTTTTTGCGCGAGACCGTCCTTGTCGAAGCGTTCCCACAGATCGCGGTAGCTGATGCCGTTGACCGGATGCCGCAAATCGCCGGCGATTTCGGCGAGCGGTTCCAGAACGAACGCGTAGCGTTCGATTTCGTCGCGCGGAATCTGCAGGCCGTCGTCGTTGATGATCAGGTCGCCGAACAGGATCAGATCCAAATCGAGGGTTCGGGATGAAAATTTTTTACATCCGCGCGTGCGGCCGTGATCCAGCTCTATCTGCCGGAGCTGTTTCGCGATCGTTTTAACGTCCAGGTCGGAGTCGAAACCGACGACCAGGTTATGGAAAGTAGCTCCGTCGAAGCCGACGGGTTCGGTTTCGTATGTGCTCGAAACCACCAATCCGCCAAAAAGCAGGGACAGCTCGCGCAATGCGCTGTGGATGTTTTTTTCCTTCTCGATGTTGCTGCCAATGCTGATATAGCCTCTGGTCACTGTTTGCGATCCCCTCGTTCGATCATGATGCCGACATCGCTGGCGCCGCTGATCGCGCCTTTCTTGTTCAACGTCAGTTTGACCCAAGGTACCTGAAATTCGTTCTGGATGATTTTAACGATTTCCACCGCGAGTTTTTCGACCAGAAAAAACTGGCTCTCCTCGACAAAGCCGATGATCCGCTTGGAGACTTTTTTGTAGTCGAGCGCGTACTGGATGTCGTCGGTTTCGGCGGCTTTTCCGATGTCGAATCCCATTTCGATATCGAGCACCACGCTTTGTTTCGTTTCCCGTTCCCAGTCGTAAATGCCGATGATCGTTTTGATCTCCAGCCCGCCTAAAAAAATGATGTCCATGGTAGTTTTCCGGTTATGATGAGCGCTTTTTTAAAAGCGCTAAGTATCGGGGAATTGCCCTCGGCTTACAAGTTTTGATTGACGAAAGGTGTATATGATTGAGTGGTTGTTTGTTCCTGCGGCCTATCTGATAGGGTCGGTTTCCAGTGCGATTATCATCTGCCGACTGATGGGCCTGCCCGATCCGCGCGAGCAGGGCTCCGGCAATCCGGGAGCGACCAACGTGATGCGGATCGGCGGCAAGAAGGCGGCGGCCGCTACCTTGTCGGGCGATTTGCTGAAGGGGTTGATTCCGGTTTACGCCGCCCATCTGCTCGGTGTGCCGGCCGGATTGCTCGCCGCAACCGGCCTTGCGGCTTTCATCGGGCATCTTTACCCGATCTTTTTCGGCTTTAAAGGCGGCAAGGGCGTTGCGACGACAATCGGCGTGCTGCTCGGCTTTTCCTGGGTGCTGGGCATCGCTTTCGTCGCGACGTGGCTGCTGATGTACAAGGTCGGCAAAATTTCGTCCCTGTCCGCGCTGACGGCGGCGGTGCTGGCGCCGGCCTATGCCTGGTTCATCGTCGGCAATCCGGTGCTGGTCGTAGCGGTGGCGCTGATGACCGCAGTGCTGCTGTGGCGGCATAAAAGCAACATTCAGCGGCTCCTGGCCGGCGAGGAAAAGACGATCAAGTCTTGACGGCCTATCGATTTGACAGTTTCTGCAATTGTAGCCAGGCCTGCGCATCGAAGGGAATTCGTCCAACGAGCCGTGCCTGTGCGGGGCCGGGCAGGTCGGAAGCGTGGCCGACCAGCACTTTTTCGACCGAGACGCCGGCGATGCGGTAGCCGTGTTTGCCGAGTTCCGCTTGAACCGGCTTCAGCAGGTCCCGGTTATAAAGCAGGCGGCCGGTATAGGCGTTGATTTCCGCCTTAACCGGCCGGCCTGTTTTCCTGTTCCAACGCTTATCTCGAGAGGCGGCTTCGGCCAGATAATGCGATAGCCAGGGGTAATCGATCAGCCGGCCGAGCGATAAGGACGTGTATCCGCCCTGCAGTGCGGGCGGTTCGGTTTTGGCGAACGCCGCGTCGAGAAGCGCCAGGATCGTTTGCTGGCCGATATTGCAGGGCCGATAACGCGGATGGTGCGCACGCAGACGCAGGGCATGCCATTCCTCGTCCACTTCGAGGCTGAACGTGCATTCTCCGGTTGGCACGGACACGACCGTCGCCTCCCGGCATGATCCTCCGGCAGGAAGCCACGCCAACAGCCAGCAGGCGATAACAAGGAGGCATTTATGCATGGTTCTGCGACTCCTTTTCCTAAAAATTGATTGTATGTCCTTTTCCGATAGGGATAAAGCCGGTGAACGGCAATTATCTACCGAACAGCAGGGTGCGGGTGCGATCGCCGCAGTTTGCCCGAACCGCCTTGCTTCGAATGAAGATGCGCTTTTATCGGTAAACTGAAAAAGCCGGTGTTTTGCGGGGTAGCCGGTGGAAATTTGGCTGGGCGTCGGGGCTTTAAATCATATGGCACGCTTGGGTATGTCAGAAGGTTGCGGAGGCGATAAAGCGGCTTAGTTTAGGCGATAGTTCTTTATGAATCTCTGTTTATGCAAAAAAGATTATTTTATCTAAGTAGTGCTAATTAACTGATAAAGTTAGTATTAATCATCAGAAAACCGTAATATTCAGAAGACTTTAAAATTTTTTGATTAAAAAATCAAAGCATAGATAGAAAAAAAACTTCCGCTGCTCTTCATAAATATTGTAAGTATTTTATATGTTAAATTGTCCTGAAGAATTTGTTGAAGCGTGCCGGCAAACTTGACAAGACAGGTTGCCCATCTAGAGTGTCGAACCCTTGCTTCCGGCCTTACACAGCCGTTGGATGTTAACCTTATTCTTGCTGACGGGTTTTAGAGTCCAAGCCGGGGAGATTAGCGTCTATGGTCCCGAACAATTCACCCGCAGTACAGGCAATCCGGTCACGGTACAAAAAACCATTACCGTCACTAATCCTTCCGCCTCATATCGCCTGTTTATCGTCAATGGCGGTCTGCAAGACAGGCCCTGAATCGATAAATTGGTCGGCTCCGGCGCCATCTACTGGAACGGTAATCTGGTCGCAGGGCCTTCCCTCTTCAACCCGCAAACACCCACGCTGACGCTGCCGGTTACGGCACAAGCCGTCAATACCTTGATGGTAGAACTGCGCGGTAAACCCGGCGGCAGTATCACGGTGCAACTGTTGCGCAGCAATCAAGCTGCCATCGCCCATGCCGGTGCCGATCAGACATTGTACATGGGTGATCTGGCGGTGCTCGACGGCAGCGCATCGACAGACAGCGACGGTGACCCGTTAAGTTACCGCTGGCGGATTACCGGGGCACCCATCCACAGTTCCGCCCAACTCAGCGATAACACCGCTCTACGCCCTGCGTTTCCGGTTGATGTCCCTGGCCGTTATCAAGTTGAACTCATCGTGAACGATGGTTTTCTCGACAGCGCTCCCGATCAGGTTGTCATCGATACCCGTAATTCCGCACCCGTCGCCAATGCCGGCGCAGACCAGAGCGCCTTTGTCGGCGGCATGGTCTTCCTGGATGGCGGCGCTTCGCATGATGCCGATGGCCAGGTGTTGAGCTACCGCTGGAGCTTAACCGAGAAACCCGCCGCCAGCAGCGCCGTCCTCGTCGACGACCGCTTACAGCAATGCCGTATCGCCATTGATAAACCAGGCCATTACGTCGCCCGGTTGGTCGTGAATGACGGCGAACTGGACAGCGAACCGGATTTTGTCGCCATTGATACGCAAAATACCCGGCCCAGGGCCAATGCCGGCCCGGACCAGACCGATAAAACCGTGGGCGAAACAGTGGAGTTGGACGGTAGCTTATCTGTCGATGCCGAGGGCGATGCATTGACCTATGACTGGTCCCTGCTGCATCAGCCGGCGGGCAGCCAGGCTGTCGTCCTGCACGCCGACCGGGCAAAAGCCGCTTTCACTCCCGATCGGCCGGGCGATTACATCGGCCAGCTGATCGTCAATGACGGTCAGGCGAACAGCGATCCCGACACGGCACGGGTGACCGTATCCGTTGCCGATCCGGTCAATCAGGCCCCCCGGATCACGGCCCAACCTTTAACGACGGCAACGATAGGGGCTGACTACCGTTATGACGTTGACGCCAGCGATGCGGATGGCGATACGCTGACTTACAGCCTTGCCGTGTATCCCGCCAGCATGACCATCGATGCACAGAGCGGCCTGATAGCCTGGACGCCGGCGGCCGGTCAAGCCGGCGTCCAGTCGGTGAATGTGGCCGTGGCCGATGCGAAAGGCGGCAGCGACAGTCAAAGTTACATGCTAACGGTGGCGCCGACGGATTTCATCAGCGTTCCGAATCTGGTCAACTTGAGCCGCACTGCCGCAGAGGCCGCCATTGCCCAGGCCAGATTAAGCGTCGGTACGCTCGATTTTAGCCATAATCCGGCCAGCCCCGGCAGCGTGATAGCGCAAAATCCAGGCCCTGGGGCTTCGGCGGCGGAAGGGGCGGCCGTCTCGCTGACCCTATCGCTCGGTTCCGATCAGGCCTTGCCCCCTGATCCGGCCGTTGTCGCGCCTAAAACCGATGCGACCGTGGCGACGCCGGTTTCCGCCGCGGCCGAGTTTCTCTATTCGGGCAGTCATCCGATCCAGACCGGGGTGGCTTCCGAAGTTCTGGACGCCAAGCGTGTGGCTGTCATGCGGGGTAAAGTGCTCGACAAGCAAAATCATCCGCTGCCCGGCGTGACCGTCACCATCAACCAGCATCCGGAATTGGGCCAGACTTTGAGCCGGGCGGACGGCGCCTTCGATATGGCCGTAAACGGCGGCGGCTTGTTGACGGTGAATTATGCGAAAACCGGCTACCTCAACTCCCAGCGGCAGGTGAATCCGGGTTGGCAAGTCTACCAAGACGTGGAAGACGTGGTGCTGATCGCCAGGGATGCAATCGTCACCACGGTGGATTTGACCGCCGCAACGCCGATGCAAATCGCGCAAGGCAGCAGCCAGACTGACGCAGACGGCACGCGGCAGGCCACTGTGTTAATTCCGCAAGGTACCCAGGCGCAAATCTACCGGCCGGACGGCACAACCATGCCGGTATCCACCCTCAATCTGCGGCTTACCGAATATACCGTCGGCGACAACGGCCCGAAAGCCATGCCGGGGCCTTTGCCGCCCGCCGTCGGCTATACCTATGCGGTGGAAATCGGCGCCGACGAAGCCAACGTCAGCGTTGCCGGCAAAGAAGTACTGTTTAGCCGGCCGGTGTCCTTTTATGTGGACAACTTTCTCGGATTTCCCACCGGAATTCAAGTGCCGGTCGGTTACTACGATAAAGACAAAAGCGCCTGGATACCTGCCCCCGATGGCCGTATCGTCAAGATTGTCGGCATTGCCGGCGGCCTTGCCGACCTGGATACCGACGGCGACAGCGTGGCCGATAACAATCCGGCCCTGGGTGTCACCCAGGTGGAGCGCGCCCAACTCGCCGCCATTTATGCGGTAGGAAAAAGCTTGCAAAGGGTGCCGGTGGATCACTTTTCAACCTACGACCTCAATTATGGCACCAGCCCGGCGCCGGGCTCGCCGCCGCCCCAGCAGAAGCCGCCCAAACCCGATAAGCTGGACGCCCCTTGCCTGGCGGACGGCTCGATCATCGAATGCGAAAACCAGACGCTGGGCGAGACATTGGGCATCACCGGAACGCCTTTCAGCTTGAATTACCGCAGCGACCGGGTGTTGGGCAGAAAGGGAAGCAATACGATACAGATTCCGTTGAGCGGCGCGACAGTGTCCAGCACCCTGCAACGCATCGATCTTGAATTAAGCATCGCGGGCCGGATTATTAACCAGAGCTTCCCGGCTGCGCCCAACCAAAGCCATACCTTTACCTGGGACGGTCTGGACGTTTATGGCCGCACAGTTTCGGGAGAGCAGGCTTTACAGATTCGCATCGGCTATGTCTATCCGGCGTTTTACAATCTGCCGCCGAATCTGGCCGCAAGCTTTGGCACTGTCAGCGGGCAACGCATCCCGGGCGATATTGCCGCCCGTCAGCCAGTCATACTTTGGCAGACATATATAAGCCGTGTCAGTCAACATGATGCTCGTCAGTCTGCGCAAGCGGGATGGGAGATCAGTGTTCATCACCGCTATGATCATCCGCTCAGCCAAATACTTTATCAAGGTGATGGCAGTCAACGTAGCATCGGTACGAGTATCAAAAATGTCATCAACACTGTGGCTGGTGAAAAATACGGATTCAAGGGGGACGGAGGGCCTGCTACGCAAGCTTGGCTTAGAAATCCCTGGGGTATCGCCGTTGCAGCCGAGGGCAGTCTGTATATCAGTGAGTTTAGTAATCAAAGAATTCGCCGGGTGGACCCTAATGGCATTATTACCACGGTAGCGGGCAATGGCACAGGAGGATTTAGCGGCGATGGCGGGCCAGCGACACAGGCACAGCTTAAAAATCCCTGGGGTATCGCCGTTGCAGCCGATGGCAGTTTGTATATCAGCGATTCTGATAACAATAGAATTCGCCGGGTGGACCCTAATGGCATTATCACTACACTGGCGGGTAATGGAACATATGGATTCGGCGGCGATGGCGGGCCAGCTACGCAAGTTTCATTGGACTATGTTTCGGATATCGCAGTTGGAGCCGATGAGCGCTTGTATATCAGCGATGGTAATTATAGAATTCGCCGTGCTTCTCCCGCATTAGCCGGTTTTAACTTGAATGAAGTTCTAATCCCGTCCAAAGACGGCATAGACCTCTACCGCTTCGATCACCAAGGCCGCCACCTCGCCACCCTAAATGCCTTCACCGGCACCACTTTATTAACTTTTACCTACGTTCACAGAGCCGCCTCAGCCGTATTACCGACGCCGACGGTCTGACCACCCGCATTGAGCGGGACGCCCTGGGCAATCCCAGCGCCATCGTCGCGCCTTTCGGCCAGCGCACCACACTGGCAGTGGACAGCAATGGCTACCTCTCCAAGGTTACCAATCCCGCAGGAGAAAGCCATGAAATGGCTTACACCGCCGACGGCTTGCTGACTTCGTTCAAAGATCCGCGCGGCTATGCTTCCACCTTTACTTATGACGCCTCGGGACGGCTGTGGACCGATACCCATGCCGCCAACGGCAGTTCCACGCTAACCCGCACCGAACTGGCTGATGGTCATGCGGTTTCGCTTGCCAGCGCGCTCGATCGGGTCACCACCCATGCGACACGCCATCTCGGTGCCGGCGACCGGGAACGGACGCATACCCGGCCCGACAATACAAGCTCGACAACCTTGGAAAAAACCGACGGCACAGTGGTGACCACAGCGGCCGACGGCACGGTAATTACGTCGGTGCAGGGCCCCGATCCGCGTTTTTCCATGTTGTCGCCGATTACCCGAAGCCTGCAAATCAGCACCGGCGGCCTGACCGCTAACCGGACCGGCCAGCGCACAGCTGTTCTTTCCGGCAATACGTTGAGCCTTGTCACGCTGACGGAGACCGAGACCCTAAACGGCCGCACCCATACCACCGTATACGATGCCGCGAGCAAGACCTTTACCGCCACCAGTCCGGCCGCCCGGCAAACCCGGACCGTCATCGACAGCCAGGGCCGCATCACTGAGACTCAGATGGCCGGCCTCCTGCCCGTCAACCGCACTTACGATCCGCAGGGGCGTTTGGAAACCCTCGTCCAAGGCAGCGGCGCGGATGAGCGGCTCGTCCGCTTCACCTACAATCCGCAAGGCTATCTCGACAGCGTCACCGATCCGCTCGGGCGGCAAGTCAAGTATGAATACGACCTGGCCGGCCGGGTGACCCGGCAAATCCTGCCGGACCACCGCGAGATCCTGTTCGACTACGATGCCGGCGGCAACCGGGTTTCCCTCCTGCCGCCGGGCCGGCCCGAGCACCGCTTTACCTATACGCCGCTCAACCAGGCCGAATCCAGCGTACCGCCGGAGGTCGCCGCCGGGGCCAACAGTACCCTGTATCAGTACGATCCGGACAAACAGTTGACGCAAATCCAGCGCCCGGACGGCCTGACCCTGGACATGGCCTACGACAGCGCCGGCCGCCTCGATAGTCTCACCGTGCCCGAAGGCCGCTACACCTATGCTTACGATCCCGCGACCGGTAAGCTCGCCGGCATCACCACCCCGGACGGGCTGACGCTGAGTGAGACCTACAACGGTGCTTTGCCGTCCCTGGCCGCCTGGTCGGGCGCCGTGAGCGGCAACGTCGGCACAACCTACGACAACGACTTCCGCGTCAACCGCCTCAGCGTCAACGGCGCCGATGCCATCGCCTACGGCTACGATGCCGACAGCCTGTTGATCCAGGCCGGTACCCTCCGCCTCGACCGCGACGCCCAGAACGGCCGGCTCACCGGCACGGTACTGGGCAGCCTGACCGACAGTTACACCTACAACGGTTTCGGCGAAGTCATCGGGTATCGGGCCCGCGCGGCCGGATCGGACCTGTACCAGGCCGGTTTCACCCGCGACCCGCTGGGACGAATCACACAGAAAACCGAAACCTTAGGCGGTAGTACCAAAACCTTCGATTACGCTTACGATGCGGCCGGTCGGCTGGCCGAAGTCAAATTGAACGGTACCGTACAGGTTAGCTACGGCTACGACGATAACGGCAACCGTACCGAGATCAACGGCCAGACTGTCGCCCATTACGATGCCCAGGACCGGCTGCTCGACGATCCCCATGCCGTCTATGCCTACACCGATAACGGCGAGCTGAAAAGCAAGACCGCCGGCACGGCGGCGACCGCCTACCGCTATGACGTACTGGTACTGGGCAACCTGCGCCATGTTGAGTTGCCCGAGGGCACCGCCATCGATTACCTCATCGACGGCCGCAACCGGCGCATCGGCAAGCAAGTGAACGGCGTGTTGACCCAGCCCAGTAGGTCGGGCAACCGCTTTATCGTTGCCCGACGTCCATGGGCGATCCTGCTTCGGAGTATTGCGCGGGTCTGAAACCCTGTCACCTTTTAAGACCTTGTAAATGTCGGGCACAAAAAGCGCGTGCCCGACCTACACGACTCCGCGTAATCTACAGTATAATGAACGGTTTATTTCAGTTCATTGAATTCATTAACATTCCCAAAGGCACCCATGAAGCATTACAAAATCGCCGTCTTGGCCGGTGACGGTATCGGCCCCGAAATTACCCAGGAAGCTCTCAAAGTTCTCAAAGTCGTCGAAGAACGCAACGACGTCACCTTCGAACTGATGCCGGCACTGTTCGGCGCTTGTGCCTATTTCGCGACCGGCGATGCGTTCCCCCAGGCAACGATCGACATTTGCGACCAAGCCGACGCGATTTTGAAAGGCCCGATCGGACTGAGCCACGAGGAATCGAAAAAAATTCCGGTCGACAAGCAGCCCGAACGCGGCGCGCTCTTGCCGCTGCGCCGCCGTTACAATACCTATGCGAACTTCCGTCCGGTATCGCTGCCGAAGGCGCTGGCTCACTTTTCCCCGCTGAAGCCCGAAGTGATCGGCGAAGGGATTGATCTGATCATGGTGCGCGAATTGGTCGGCGGTCTGTATTTCGGCGAAAAAGAAATGGGTGTCAACGAGCAGGGCCTGCGTTATGTGCGCGAAACGCTCGAATACGACGAAGAGCAGATCCGCCGGATCATGCATCAGGCATTCAAGCTGGCGATGAAGCGCCGGAAGCTCTTGCACAACATCCACAAGAGCAACGTGCTGAAATCGAGCGTGCTCTGGAACGAAGTGATGGAAGAAGTCGCGAAGGAATATCCGGAAGTGAAAGTCGTCAATTATCTGGTCGATGCGGCCGCGACCGCGCTGTGCCTGAACCCGGCCCAGTTCGACGTGATGGTGATGGAAAACATGTTCGGCGACATCCTGAGCGACCAGGGCGGCGGCATCCTCGGCTCGTTGGGTCTGATGCCTTCGGCCTGCCTGGGCGACGACAAGGCCTATTATGAGCCCTCGCACGGTTCCGCTCCCGACATCGCCGGCAAGAACATCGCGAACCCGTACTCGATGATCGGCTCGGTCGCAATGATGTTGGAAAACAGCTTCGACATGGCCGACGAGGCGAAGAATGTCTGGGCGGCGATGCAGGGCGTGTTCGCGGACGGCTTCTCGACCGCCGACCTGTCCAAGCCGGGCAGCGGTGTCAAGATGATCAGTACCGTCGAATTCGGCGACAAGGTCGTCGAAAAGCTGCGTGCGATGCCGAAAGTATAAAGATTGCATTGCATGAACTGTGTGAGACGGGGTTCGTCACTCCGTCTCTACCGTTTCACTGATCTCATTCAATCGAAAACCTCTGGCGAGACTGTGCTTGTAGGGCCGTAGGGTACGTACCAATACCGTTAAGTTAAGCCGTCATTCCGGCATCGATTCATGCCAGGCTTTCCGGCCTGGCCCCCTTCGGGTCATGCAAATCTGTTCCAGACAGATGTGTGCCGAGATCCACGACTGCATGGATGCCGCCACGAAAGGGTGGTCTATGGACAGAGGTACGCGCCCAAGGAAGGGCGAGGTAGATCGCGTCGGGAACACGCGATCGACGACCCCACGGATGGGGGAGGTAGATCGCGTCGGGAACACGCGATCGAGGGCAATGCAGGAGCAATTGCCGACGACTGCACGGATGCAGGAGGTAGAGCAATGCAGGAGCAATTGCCGAGGTTACAGGGATGTATCCGAAGTTTGCCATCCCTGGCAGCTGGATTCCGACATTCCCTGCCGGAATGACGTAGTTTTTCTTAACTTAACGCATTGAGGTACGCACCGTGTACCTGGCTCCCGCCAAAAACAGTGGAACACTATGAAAAGGTACGCGGTGCGTACCCTACATCCAGCGATATTTTTCCGAATTTTAACCTTCGAAAGGCTAACCGACTTCTCTCCAATGAACTCGATCTTTGAATTCGCCGAAGCCTGCCTTTACCGGAACGACATCGACGAAAAACTGGCGCTGACGCACCGGGCGATGCAACTCTTGCGGGAAAACCGTTTGCAGTCGGCTTCATCCGGGCAGGTGTTGCCGATCGAGGGTGTCCGGTTTCCAGAGCGGCCGATGCTGTTGCCTCCGCGCGAAATGCCGAGCCGGAAGCTGAACACGCCCGAAGGCGTCGCAGCGTTTTTCCATGCGATCGCGCATGTCGAGTTCGTCGCGATTTACCTGGCCTGGGACTTGCTCTACCGCTTCCGGGGCCTGCCGGAGCAGTTTTATGCGGACTGGCTGCGTGTAGCTGACGAGGAAGCCCAGCATTTCTCATTGATTCGCGAGCATCTGAGGTCGATGGGTGTCGATTACGGCGATCTGCCCGCGCACGGCGGCCTCTGGGAGCATGCGACCGATACGGCGGGGCTCTTGCCGGCACGCCTGGCACTGGTGCCGCGCTGCATGGAGGCGCGGGGACTGGACGTGACCCCGGCGCTGATCGAGAAGTTCCGGCAGGCCGGCGATCAACAAAGCGTCGCGATCCTGACCCGAATCCTGACCGACGAGATCGGTCATGTCGAGCTCGGATCTTACTGGTTTAAGTTCGTTTGCCGGGAAGAGGGGCTGGAACCCGAAGCCGAATACCGCCGCCTCATCGGCGAGTATTACAAAGGCGGACGGCCAAAAGGGCCTTTCAACCGGACATTGCGGATTCAGGCGGGGTTCTCGGATGCCGAGCTGGACTGGCTGGAGGCAGACGGTTAATCCGGCGCGAGTCCGTTTTTAAACGAGGGGCGTAGGGCGGATAAGCGAAGCGCCATCCGCCACTGAAACTCAATCGGCTCTTTCGCCGGCATCAGGACCGGGCAAGGCGGGGTTTATAACCCCGCCTCTACCGTTTCAACATCATTCTCTCGAAATTTCCGTAAAACTCTGCGGGCGGGGCAACATGCCCCATCCAGCGGAGGGCTCTCAAAATCGTGAACCGGTCAGTGTCACATCGGCATCGCGCCATACCTCGGTGAACTGTTTTTTCACGGCTTCCGCTTCTTTCATTTTGCCCTGCTCGAACAGGCTCAACACCAGCCCGTACAGCGACCAGCCGTTCTGCGGATGGCAGCGCAAATCCTGCCGGTAGGCTCGTTCGGCTTCCCGTGCTTTTCCGGCTTCCAATAAAACCGCGCCAAGCACCTGCCGGGGCGGCAGATACCATTCTTTCGGCTCGATGTAGTTGAGTCCGTCTTCGATCTCGACCGCGCGTCGCAAGTGCGCAATTGCCTTCGCGTAATCTTTGCGCAGCGCCGTAATCTCTCCCTCCAGCATTTCGGCGGCAATCTGCAGGATTTTGGTTACCGGATTCTTGTCGGAAAGGGTCATCTTAAGGATAGCCGGGTTATCGAGGATTTGTTCGAGATGCGCGAGCTCCTGCTGCGCCGTTTTGACGTCATCCTTTCTCAGGAGAGCCATCCCGCGCGCATAGTGCCAGACAGCCGTCAGATACAACAGGTCGGGTGGCGGCGCAGGCTCATCGATGATCGCGTCCCACTCGCCGAACAGCGCTTTCGTATACAGCGGGATCGATAGAAAATGCTGTAGCGTGCCGGTGAGTGCGGGTTCGCGCAACAGGTCCTGGCTGACATGGGTGGCGGTGTCGGCGGCGGCCTGCTCGGCCAGCCGTTTCTGGCCGGTCTTGGTCGCGGCGGACCACAAAAAATGGTAATTGTGCGGCACATAGGCCAACTTGTAGATCCCTTCGACTTGATGCGCGTGACTCAGGTAATCCTTGTCGACCTTGACCGCCTGCTGATTGGCCAGGATCGCATCGCGGTAATGCCCGATCCGAATATAGATATGCGCGGGCATGTGTACCAAATGTCCCGAACCCGGCACCAGCGACGGCAGGCGCCGGGCGCTGGGCAGGGCTTTCGAGGTATTCGGCGAAGCCTCCAGCGCATGGATATAGAGATGGTTTGCGAGCGGATTATCCGAGTCGATCGCCAGCGCGTGCTCCAGTGCTGAGACGATTTCCGGCGTCCACGGACGGGCTTCGCCGCGCTTGGTCCAGAAATTCCACGGGTGAAGATCCATCAGGGATTCGGCGAACAAGGCCGCGATATCGGCATCGTCGGGAAAGCGCGCGGCGACTTCGCGCATCGCCTTCGCGTAGGCTTCGTCGAGCGGTTTGCGGTTTTCCGTGGCGCTTTGGCTGTAGCGCTTCGCCAAAGCCGAGATCAGTGCCTGTTCTTTTGGAGTGACGTTTTGGGCAAGCGCCTTTGCCTGCTCCAGCGAGCGGTAGGCGGCGGGTACATCGGCAGGCGACATCGGCGCGTTGATGTTGGGGCCGAGTACCAGCGACTCGCCCCAGTAGCACAGTGCGCAATCAGGGTCGAGGCGGTACGCTTCGCGAAATGAGCGGGCGGCTTCCTGATGGTTGAAGCCATAGGCCAGAATCAGCCCCTGGTCGAAGTAGCGCTGTGCTTCGGAAATGTGGGTCGTTACCGGATAACGGTGCGTGCCGAGGCCGGCAAACAGCGGCTGTCCGGGTTTCAAGGCAGCGGTTTGAACCGATGGGCCGGCACAGCCGGCGAGCGCCGAGATGCAAAAGGCGGCCAAAAATACCAAAGGATGTAATTTTAGCCGGGGATAAAAGGCTTCGGTTAGCATATCCCCCACCTCCTGTTAATGGGTTTTCCCGCGACGTTGTCCGGACGGAGCGGTGCGCGGCTGATGAGGTTGTCCGGCAAAGAGCGGGCATGCCGGGGTTCTATGGGATAGTATTGCGCGGCAGTCCCGCCGTCAACCCTTGCCGACAACCCGGTGCTCGATGATGTTCTGCACGACCGAAGGGTCGGCCAGTGTCGAGGTATCGCCGAGATTGTCCAGTTCGCCCGCCGCGACCTTGCGCAGAATCCGGCGCATGATCTTGCCCGAACGCGTTTTCGGCAGCGAGGGCGCCCATTGGATGATGTCCGGGTGCGCGATCGGGCCGATTTCCTTCCGGACCAGTTCGTCCAGCTCTTTTCTGAGCTGCTCGCTCGGTTCGACGCCCGCGTTCAGCGTCACATAGGCATAGATGCCCTGGCCCTTGATGTTGTGGGGATAGCCGACCACCGCCGCTTCCGCGACCGACTCGTGCAGCACCAGCGCGCTTTCGATCTCGGCCGTGCCTAATCGGTGGCCCGACACGTTCAATACGTCGTCGATCCGGCCGGTGATCCAGTAATAGCCGTCGGCATCGCGTTTGGCGCCGTCGCCGCTGTAATAAAAACCGGGGGCCTTGCTGAAATAGGTGTCGATGTAGAGCTTATGGTCGCCGTAGATCGTCCGCGCCTGTCCCGGCCAGGAGCGCGCGATCACCAGGCTGCCTTCAGCGGCGCCTTCGAGGATTCGGCCGTTCGTGTCGAGAATCTCCGGCTTAATCCCGAAAAACGGCAGCGTAGCCGAGCCGGGTTTCAGGCCGGTCGCGCCCGGCAGCGGGGTAATCATGATCCCGCCGGTTTCGGTCTGCCACCAGGTATCCATGATCGGGCGCGTACCGCCGCCGACCACGTGATAGTACCATTCCCAGGCTTCCGGATTGATCGGCTCGCCGACGCTGCCGAGGATTCGGAGGCTCTGTCGGGAGGTTTGATTGACGTAATGATCGCCTTGCGCCATCAATGCGCGGATCGCGGTCGGGGCGGTGTAAAAAATATTGACCTTGTGCTTGTCGACCACCTGCCAGAAGCGGTCCGGTCCCGGATAAGTCGGCACGCCCTCGAACATCAGCGTCGTCGCACCGTTGCAGAGCGGGCCGTAGATCACGTAGGAATGGCCGGTCACCCAGCCGATGTCGGCGGTGCACCAATAAATGTCGCCGTCGTGATAATCGAACACGTACTTGTGGGTTATTGCAGCATACAGGAGATAGCCGCCGGTCGTATGCAGCATCCCTTTCGGCTTGCCGGTCGAGCCGGAGGTATAAAGGATGAACAGCGGGTCTTCGGCATCCATCGGCTCCGGCGGGCACTCGGCGGAGGCGGTGACCATCGCTTCGTGATACCAGAGGTCGCGGCCTTCTAGCCAGTCGATTTTGCCGCCGGTATTCTTGATCACGATGATCTTTTCCAGCATCGGGCAATGGATGGCGGCTTCGTCCACGTTCGCCTTCAGCGGCACGATTTTACCGCCCCGGTAGCCTTCGTCCGCGCAGACTACGAATTTGCTGCCGCAATCCAGAATCCGGTCTTTCAAGGCCTCGGCCGAAAAGCCTCCGAACACGACCGAATGTACCGCGCCGATTCGCGCGCAGGCGAGCATCACCGCCGCCGCCTCGGCGATCATCGGCAGATAGATGCAGACCCGGTCGCCTTTTTTAACGCCCTGGGCTTTCAGTACGTTCGCAAAGCGGCAGACCTCTTCGAAGAGTTCTCGGTAAGTGATTTTCCGGTCGTGCGCCGGATTATCGCCTTCCCAGATGATCGCGACCTGATCGCCGCGCTTGTCCAGATGGCGGTCCAGGCAGTTCACGCTGACGTTCAGCTTGCCGCCGTCGAACCAGCGGATATGCGCCGATTTGAAATCATAATCCGAAACGGTACGCCAACGCTCGTCCCAGTCCAGAAACCGCTCCGCCTGCTCGGCCCAGAATGTCTCGGGTTCGGCGAGCGAGCGTTGATAGAGGGCATGGTAGGCCTCGCGATTGATATGCGCCTGGGCGGCGGTTTCGGGCTTTACCGGATAGACACGATCCTCAGACATGAAACGAATCCTTTTATATTTGAATGCGACGGATTAAGGGGGTATTGACACAAAAACGCATCTTATCAAACTGTCGGTTGTTTCCAGTAAAAAATTCCGTCGGAAAAGGCTGGAGGAGGATCGAGGAGCGTTATATATGAGGCCGGCGTGAGAGGAAAGGAAAGCGCTGAGTCCGGTTGTTCGAACGGATCATTCGCCGCAACGATGACGAGCCCAAAATGTTTTTATTTGTTGCCCATCCGATTTTAGTGGATACGCTTTTTACGGGATAAGTTAAGCTTAACAATAAGTTATTGTTTTTTTGTTTGTTTTTTCATTAATGTCAGGAAGACGATAAAGATTGACATCAATGCTTATTAAGCGCCTACTGGCCTTTTAGCGGTTTAGGAAAAATTCAAAAACTGGCTAATTCAAATGATTTCCTACTAACCGCGCCCCGGGGCTTTATCCTGGGAATGGAGAGATAATGATGACTATATCGCAAAGAATAAGGCAGGACATTGCCTCTCCTTTTCTGGACATAGACGTGTTGAATGTCGTCGTTCATCGTCGAGCTGTCATCTATGATGAAGCGCGCTTGCCCGGTTATCTTTTCAGGAGCGGCGATTACTTTGTGACCGATGGTTCCGGGAGTTGCGTTTATCGGGCAGTCAATGCTGACTTTGAAAGAGTGTGGGCGGGCGGCGAATGGGCTGGTGAGAAAAAGCCTAATAGTTAAGGTTGTACCGATGGAATAAAATAGGCAATGGCTGAATCGATCTTTGCAGAGCTTTGAGTGGTTAGGCCAGCCCAACCCGCATTTCCGTTCCCACGCCGGCGCATGGGAACGAGGAGAAGAAGGCTTGATTAAGACGCCGCCAGTCCGGCGATGTTGTAGCCGCAATCGACGTAAGTCACTTCGCCGGTGACGCCGGAGGCGAGGTCCGAGCACAGGAACGCAGCGACATTGCCGACCTCTTCGATCGTGACGTTGCGCTTCAGCGGAGCGGTATCGGCGGCCTTGCTCAGCATTGCCTTGAAGTTGTTGATCCCGGAAGCGGCCAGGGTCCGGATCGGGCCGGCCGAAATCGCGTTCACGCGCGTGCCTTCCGCGCCCAGCGCGACCGCCATGTAGCGCACGTTCGCTTCCAGGCTCGCTTTCGCGACGCCCATCACGTTGTAGTTCGGAATTGCGCGTTCGGCGCCGAGGTAGGTCAGGGTCAAGAGCGAGCCGTTGCGGCCCGCCATCATGTTCCGGCCGGCCTTCGCCAGCGCGGTAAAACTGTATGAACTGATGTCGTGCGCAATCCGGAAATTGTCGCGGGTCGTCGCGTTCACGTAATCGCCTTCCAGCGCATCGCGCGGCGCGAACGCGACCGAGTGCACGATCCCGTCGAGCCCGTCCCAATGCTGGCCCAGCACCTTGAAGACATTCTCGATGTGGTCGTCGTTGCTCACGTCGCATTCGACGGTGATGTTGGAACCGCATTCGGCAGCCATTTCCTCGACCCGGCTCTGCAGCTTGTCGTTTTGAAAGGTGAACGCCAATTCGGCGCCTTCCCGGTGCATCGCCTTCGCGATTCCCCAGGCAATCGAGCGATTGCTCGCCAGACCGACAATCAAGACACGTTTGCCCTGCATGAATCCCATTCTGATCTCCCCTTATTATTGTTGATATATTGTTTTCCGCCGTGCCTGCTTCGCGAGCGAAAAATCCGGCATCGTCCTGCAAACACGATAAAATAGACCGCAAAGTATCCACGACCACTCCTGCGATGTCCAGTCTTTTGTCATCCAAATTTCGGCCTGCCGGCGTTTTGCCTTTCGTGCTGTTTTGCCTGGCGGTTGCGCTGATTCCGGCCGGTTGTACCGGCGCGCTCTGGAACGATCCTTACCCGCCCGAGGACGACAAGCAGGCGGTCCTGTACCAATCATTCGCGGAACGGCCGAAGCACTTGGATCCGGCAGTCGCCTACAGCGAGAACGAATATGCGTTCATCGCGCAGATTTACGAGCCGCCGCTGCAATACCATTATCTGAAGCGGCCTTATCAACTGGTGCCGCTGACGGTCACGCGCCTGCCCGAGATTACCTACTACGATCGGCAGGGGCAAAAGCTGGCCCCGGATGCGAATCCGCAAGGCATCGCTTACAGCGACTACCTGCTCGAAATCAAGCCCGGCATCCGCTTCCAGCCGCACCCCGCTTTCGCGCAGGATCAGGGTGGGCAATACCGCTATCACCAACTCGATAGCGGCAAAATAGATTCACTCTCGACCCTGAGCGATTTTGCCGAAACCGGCACGCGCGAATTGACCGCCGACGATTATGTCTACCAGATCAAGCGGCTGGCCTATCCCAAAACGCAGTCGCCGATCGCGGAAATCATGAAGGGCTATATCGTCGGTTTCGACGAGTTCGCCAGACAAAGCGCGGACAAGCCCAGGACGGCGCTAAGGACGCTGCCGATGAGCGGTGTCGAAGTGTTGGGCCGCTACCGTTACAAGATCCGGATCAAGGGCAAATATCCGCAGTTCAGCTACTGGCTGGCCATGCCGTTTTTCGCGCCGATGCCGTGGGAGGCCGATGCGTTCTACGGCCAGCCGGGGCTCGATGACAAGAACGTCACGCTGGACTGGTATCCGGTCGGCAGCGGGCCTTATTATCTGGCCGAAAACAATCCGAACCGGCGGATGCTGCTGCTGAAAAACCCGAATTTTCATCCGGAAAGTTATCCGGTCGAAGGCGAGCCGGGCGATGCCGAGAAGGGGCTTTTAAAAGATGCGGGCAAGCCGTTGCCGTTCATCGACAAGGTAGTCTTCACGCTCGAGAAAGAAACGATTCCGAGCTGGAGCAAGTTTCTGCAGGGCTATTACGATGCCTCGGGCATCGCCTCCGACAGTTTCGACCAGGCGGTCCAGTTTACCGGCGGCGGGATCACGTTGACCGACAGCCTGAAAGAGAAGGGCATCCGCCTGCAGACTTCGGTCGAAACCTCGATCTTCTACATGGGCTTCAACATGCTCGATGCGACGGTCGGCGGCGACAGCGAGATGAGCCGGAAACTGCGTCAGGCGATCGCGATCGCGGTCGATTACGAGGAGTTCATCGCAATCTTCCGGAACGAGCGCGGGGTTCCCGCCCAGGGCGCGATTCCGCCCGGCATTTTCGGCAACGAATCGGGCGAGGCTGGCGTCAACCGCTACGTCTACGATTGGAACAACGGCAAACCGCAGCGTAAGTCGATCGAAGCGGCCCGCCGGCTGATCGCGGAAGCCGGCTATCCGAACGGCATCGATCCGAAGACCAAAGCCCCGCTGATTCTGTACTTCGACACCGTCGCGACCAATGCCGACGACAAGCCGCTGATGAACTGGTACCGCAAGCAGTTCCAGAAGCTCGGCATTCAGCTGGTGATCCGCGCGACCGATTACAACCGCTTTCAGCAGAAAATGAGTTCCGGCAATGCGCAGATTTTTACCTGGGGCTGGAACGCCGATTACCCGGACCCGGAAAATTTCTTTTCACTGCTGTACGGGCCGAACGGCAAGGTCAAGCAAAGCGGCGAGAATGCCGGCAACTACCGGAATCCCGAATTCGACCATTTGTTCGAACAGATGCGCAATATGGAGAACGGCCGGCTGCGCCTCGAAATCATCCGGCAGATGCAGGAGATCATCCGCCGCGATGCGCCGTGGGTATTCGGTTTTCACCCGAAGACCTTTTCGCTGTACCATGGCTGGACGAGTAACCTAAAGCCGAACCTGATGGCGAACAACCGGACCAAATATATCCGGATCGATCCGGTACAGCGCGCCGAGCTCCGCAAACAATGGAATCGGCCGGTGCTCTGGCCTCTTGCTATCGGCGGCGCGGTTTTGATCCTGCTGCTCATGCCCGCGGTCAGCGCCTACCGACGCCGCACCCACCGGCCCGTCTCCGACGCATTGAAGATTCAAACGGAAGCTACCCGATGATCTACTACATTATCCGCCGCCTGTTGTATGCGGTTCCAATCCTGCTCGGGATCAATGTTCTGACCTTCGTGCTGTTCTTCGTCGTGAACAGCCCCAACGACATGGCCCGGATGCAGCTCGGCCTGAAGCATGTAACCCCGCAGGCGATCCAGAACTGGAAACAGCAGCACGGCTACGACAAGCCGCTGCTCTGGAACGAAAAGGCCAAGGGCGGCGACAAGCTCACCGAGACGATTTTTTACCGGAAGACGGTCGGCCTGTTTCTGTTCCGTTTCGGCGTGTCCGACAGCGGCCGCAACATCGGCGCGGACATCCGGCAGCGCATGTGGCCGAGTCTAGCGCTTGCGCTGCCGACGCTGGCGGTGGGCCTGTTGGTCAACATCGGCTTCGCGCTGCTGATGGTGTTGTTCCGAGGCAGCTATCTCGAATTCGGCGGGCTGGTGCTGTGCGTGATCCTGATGTCGATCTCGTCCTTGTTTTACATCATCGGCGGCCAGTTCGCGATCGGCAAGCTGATGAAACTGGTCCCGATTTCCGGCTATGACGAAGGTTTCGGCGCGTTCAAGTTTCTGATCCTGCCGGTCGTGATCGGGGTGGTTTCGGGCATCGGCTCGGGCGTGCGCTGGTACCGGACCCTGTTCCTCGAAGAAGTCGGCAAGGACTACGTCCGCACCGCTCGCGCCAAAGGTCTGACCGAAACCCAGGCCCTGTTCCGGCACGTACTGCCGAACGCGATGATCCCGATCCTGACCGGCGTGGTGGTGGTATTGCCGCTCCTGTTCATGGGCAGCCTGATCATGGAGTCGTTCTTCGGTATCCCAGGGCTAGGCAGCTACACGATCGACGCGATCAACAGCCAGGATTTCGCGATGGTGCGGGCGATGGTGTTTCTGGGGTCGATTCTGTATGTGCTGGGGCTGTTGTTGACGGATGTTTCTTATACGCTGGTGGATCCGCGAGTGAGGTTGTCTTAGACGATGTGAGAAAGGACCGTAGGATGTGCTGAACGAAGTGAAGCGCATCGCTCGCATCGTTCGTGATTGATGCGCCTCCTGACGTCGGCACATCCTACGCCTTTTTAACGGCTTCATGGAGATAGGTTACTTGCTTCGATAACCGAACAAATGGAGACAAAATGACCGAATACCGCCGCGCCTACGTCCCCGGCGCGTCATGGTTTTTCACTGTGAATCTGGCCGAGGACCGTAGGATGTGCTGAACGAAGTGAAGCGCATCGCTCTCATCGTTCGCATTGCTCGCGATTGATGCGCCTCCTGCGTCGGCACATCCTACACCTATACTGTTTGACTGAAGGAAATAAAAATGACCGAATACCGCCGCGCCTACGTTCCCGGTGCATCGTGGTTTTTTACGGTGAATCTGGCCGAACGTAAAGGTAACCATTTATTGACGGATAAAATCGATTTGCTGCGAGAGGCATTTGAATACACCAAGTCGCGTCATCCTTTCCGTATGGATGCGGTGGTGGTTATGCCCGACCATTTGCACTGCATCTGGACATTGCCTCCCAATGATGCTGATTTCCCGTTGCGTTGGAGTATGTTGAAAGGCTATTTTTCGCGAAACATCGAAAACCGCGAACGAATTTCCGCCAGCCGAAAATCCCGTAGGGAAAGAGGAATATGGCAGCGCCGTTTCTGGGAGCATCTTTTGCGCGATCAAACGGACTTCAACCGCCATGCCGATTATATCCATTGGAACCCGGTCAAACACGGCTGGGTAGAGCGGGTTCGGGATTGGCCTTATTCGAGTTTCCATCGTTATGTGGAGCAAGGGATTTATCCGGAGAATTGGGGAAATGACGAACGTCTGGATATTATTGATGGGATCGAATATCTTGAATGAGGTTTTCAAGCGATGCGCCTCCTTATGTCGGCACATCCTACGATCCTGTTAGGACCGTAGGATGTGCTGAACGAAGTGAAGCGCATCGCTCGCGATTGATGCGCCTCCTGACGTCGGCACATCCTACGATCCTGTTTGGGAAAGATAACGCGGTATAATAGGCATTTTAACTCTCCGCACCGCTCATGAATCTGCAATGGAAAACCTTTCTGCTCTCTGAGCAGGCTGCGATCGACGGTGCTGATCGTGTCGTTTTTGCCGACTCCCAAACCGGTCAGCCTCGCATCTATCCTGTTTCTCACTTGGGCATTCTGTCCGCCTCCGGCAAGGACGCGGCCAAGCTGCTGCAAGGCCAGGCTACCTGCAACGTGTTCGAAGTAAGCGCAAACCAGGCCCGGATCGGCGCGTTCTGCAATCCGAAAGGCCGCGCGATCGCGACGTTTCTGCTTGCGAAACACGCGGACGATTACCTGCTCGTGCTGCCGCTGGAGCAGCTCGAAGCGATCAGGAAACACCTGCAGAAATACGTGCTGCGCGCGGACGTGAAATTGGCCGACCGTTCCGACGATTTCTGCCTACTGGGGTTGAGCCGGAACGAGGCAAGTGCCGGGCAGTTGTTTGCGGCTCGCGCTGACGACGGCGCGGTTTGGATTGAACTGGCTCCGGCCCGCACGCTGGTAATTGCCGAGCCGGAGCAGGCGATCAAGCTCTGGGCCGACTATCGGAATCAGCGAGGCTTTGCGCCCGGCAGTTCGGAAGACTGGCGCCTGCTCGACCTGCTCGGCGGCATTCCCTGGCTCTCCCCGGCGACTGCCGAGGAACACGTCCCGCAGATGCTGAACCTGGATAAACTGGACGGGATCAGCTTTACCAAAGGCTGTTACACCGGCCAGGAAATCGTCGCGCGGACCCATTACCTCGGCAAGTCCAAACGCGCGCTGTTTCTGGCCGAGTGCGCGCTCGAGCAAGCGCCCGAGCCGAATGCGGCGATCGTCGACCGGGACGGCGGCGAGCAGAGCCGCGGCCAAGTGCTGACAGCACTCAGCCGTGACGGCATCTGCCATCTGCTCGCGGTGCTGCTGGTCAACGAAAGCGGCGACTACGATCCGGTCTTGAAGGACCGCCCCGACATCTTCCTCCGTTTGTTACCTTTACCCAACGCATGAACGATCAAGCCATTCTGAACTTCCGCCGCCTGGGCCTTCTGACCATTTTGGCGGTATATCTGGTGATCCTGGCCGGCGGCATCGTCCGGGCCTCCGGCGCGGGCATGGGCTGCCCGGACTGGCCGACCTGCTTCGGCCAATGGGTGCCGCCGACCGACGAATCGCAGCTGCCGGCCAACTACCATGAAATCTACGCGCAGCGCGGTTACGAAAATACCCAGTTCAACCCGGTCAAGACCTGGACCGAATATTCGAACCGGCTGGTCGGCGCAACCACCGGCATTCTGGTGCTGTTGACCGCCTGGGCGTCGCGGATTTTTCTACGCCGCGACAAGACAATCTTCTATCTGTCGCTGACCAACCTGTTCCTGATCGGCTTTCAGGGCTGGCTCGGCTCGTCGGTCGTCGCGAGCAACCTGAAACCGTACATGATCACGCTGCACATGCTGATGGCGTTGTTGATCGTGGCGCTGGTGATCTACACGATCGCCCGCTCGCAGCGGGAGACGTTTGCGAATATCGACAGCAGCGCCTTGCCGCCGCGTTTCAAAACGGTGCTGGCGGCCGCGATGGGGATGACCCTGCTGCAGGTCGCGATGGGCACGCAGGTGCGCGAGACGGTCGATTTCCTTTCGCACTCGGCCAACTCCATCGACCGGCAGTTCTGGCGCGAGGGTTTTCCGATCATTTTCTACGTGCACCGGTCGTTCTCGTCGATCATCCTGCTCACCAACCTTTGGCTGTTCTGGAAGCTGCGCCGGACGCTGTCCCGGCAAAGCCTTTTGGTCCGAACCGGTTACGTGCTGCTCGGCCTGATCGTGACCGCCATTCTCGCCGGCGTTTCGCTGGACCGTCTCGGCATGCCGCCGGTTGCGCAGCCGATTCATCTCTTGATGGCGAACCTGATCTTCGGAGTGCAGTTTTTCCTGTTTATTGCGCTGCGTTATTCGTCGGGTACCGGTAAACAAGCAAGCGCCGGGGAGATATTGCAGAATAATTAAAACCGTTTCCACGCGTTGCGCTCATCGTTATACACATACGGAGTTTGATCCGATCAACGGACCGGCAGGCGTCCAAGGCTGGCTTTGGACCATTCCTAAATACGACGTTCAAAGCAAGCTTTTCAAAGCAAGCTTTGAACTCCACGGCGCCAGTGAGGCGTTATGCGATCGCGTTTAGCGGGCGGCGTTATTTCGGCGGTCCGTTCCTGTTGGACAACCTAATCGGTGCGGACCGGGTCTAAAAATAAAGCGATCCGGCCCTGCTTAGGATCTGGCCGATATTAACTTCCCGGTAGGGGTGGTAGACCCGCCAAGTTTTTAAAACCTGGCAGGTCTTGGGTCGGGAAATTATTTGGAGCCAAATCCTTAAGGGATGCCGATTGAAATGGGGAGCGATTCCGTTTACATTGGCCGAATGCTGCCGGCAGCCGGACAACAACTTTACCGACTTTAAAGGAGGATTCCATGTTTCCGATTCGCGATGAAAATCCCACCATCCGTACCCCTGTTGCCACGCTCGGACTGATCGGCTTGAATCTTCTGATCTGGATTTTTGTGCAGGGCGCCGGCAGCGAAGTGCCGCTGGTCAAATCGCTGTGCCTGTACAGCCTGATTCCGGGCGAGCTGTTGAATTCCGCGCCGGTCGGCACGCGCCTGCAGTTGACGGATGACCTGGTCTGCGTGCTCGACGGCAAGGAAAGCCTTTCTACCCTGATTACGCATGCGTTCCTGCACGGCAGCTGGTTCCATATCATCAGCAACCTTTGGTTCCTGTGGATTTTCGGCGACAACGTCGAGGATGCGATGGGACCTTTCCGTTTTCTCGGCTTCTATGCGATATGCATTCTGGCCGCCGCGGGGGCACAGATCATGGCCGACCCGGGCGCAATCACCCCGATGGTCGGCGCATCCGGCGCGATCGGCGGAGTCATGGGCGCCTACGCCCGGCTTTACCCGCGGGCCTATGTGCACACGCTGATCCCGCTGGGGTTCTTCATCACGACTGCCGCGATTCCGGCCGTTTATATGCTGGGCTACTGGTTTTTCCTCCAGTTGATCAGCGCGGTCCCGGCCATCGGAGGTCCTGCGCAGATCGCCTTCTGGGCGCATGCGGGCGGATTTGTTGCCGGCCTCTTGCTGATCAAGCCGATCAGCCGGCAGGATTACCTCGACGAACATAACCGGTTGACGCCGAATCAGAGCGCGAAGTACCGGCTTTAATTCCCTCATAGGTACGCTGCGCGTGCCGCTTTTGAAAACGTGTAGATAATCGTAGCCAATGACTGCAGGTTTGATGATGGCTGTGCGCTAGACGCAGCCATATCGAACGAAATGACAGTGGTTCGCGCAACGTACCCGGCTGCCCATACCCTCCATTCCGTCACAGTCCTACCGCCACAAGAAGCGGAGGTTAAGGCACGGAACAGATTATGAGGCGCGCCGCGCCAAATCGGGGGATCGATCTCCCGGCCCCATTTTCTGCTCCAGTAACATCGAGCGAAGGCGCATGAGATGGGCCTCGTTTTCCTCGGCGTTTTTTTCGTAAATCTGTTTCATGTGCGGATTGTTTTCCTTGTGCGCCAGATTTTTCTGCAGATTCTGGCGTTCTTCGAACATCCTCAATGCGATCCACAGCGTTTCCTCGATCTTTTCCCGCTGATCGTCCAATAGCGTTGCGGAGGTAAACGTATGCCCGGTATAACAACGATATCTCCTTTGCTCGTCCGGATTTTCCATTTCCCAGAGCATGCCGCCGCAGCTGGGGCACGTGTAAGGCGTCTGATTTCCCAGCGAGCCCATTTCTTCGATGCCGGCAACGACGCGCTCGGAAATCTCCGCCTCGATCCGTATATCTTCCGGGATTACCGCGCTCGTCCGGGGGATTTCCCGAACGAGCTTTTCCAGCAGCGGCCCCATGTCGGCCACCGGCACGCAATAATCGACATGGCCGGTATTGAGTGCGCTTTGGGGCATGTCCGGATAGGGGGCGTCGTCCGGATCCTGGACGACAGTCACGCCGCCGCAGCGGTGAACCGCAATTAATCCGGAAGTCCCGTCGTCGAGCATGCCGGTCAGGATCACTCCGATGACGCGTGGGCCGTGCGCAACCGCCGCCGAACGGAACAACGGGTCCACCGCCGGTCGGTAGCGGTTTTCCGGCGCTCCCCGGCGAAGAAGAAGAGAATTCTCCTTCACCAGAAGATGGGTATCGGGCGGCGCCAGATAAATCTTCCGCTGCTCAAACACCTCGCCGTCTTTGGCCAGTTTGCACTCGAACGCTTGATATTGCCCCAGTTTTTGCAGCAGCCCGAGGGGCGTGAGTTCGGGATGCAGATGCTGAACGATGAAAATCGCCGCCGGCAATCCGTCGGGCAGCCCGCCGATCAGCCGATCAAGTGTTTCCATGCCACCGGCCGAAGTGCCGATCACAACAATGTCGCGGCCTTGTGTTGACATGCCTGCTCCTCATTTTCCGCAATGAACTCTTGTAAAGCCATAAATTTTCGATGCGGTAGCTGCCGATTCGGTTCAAGCGCATTAAAGAGATTTTCTTTCTCCAGACCGTTTGAGGGTTATTGCACAGCAAAGGTGCGCCCTATGACCGAAATTGCACCATAGATGAGCGTTTATCCCTATTGGCGTGCAGCCGGAAAAACAATCCCTGCCTGGACAGGTTGCTCTAATTCATTGTTTTATCTATGACCTTCGGTTCGGCGTGAATCATGCAGAAAGCCATTTCCGATGTGGCATTCATTCTGCATAGACGTTGCATGCAACAAGGTATGCAAATGGTTTTTATTCATTCTTGAGGTCACTATGAAAGTTGCTGAGGCATGGCTGTGTTCTTTTTTTCGGCGCGGAAGGCAGGAATGGCTGGCGTTCCTGTTCATCTCGTTCGCGATGGCCGCGCCGCTGCATGCGGAGGAGGCCGTGGTCGGATTCCTCTATGTCGGCTCCAAGGCCGATTACGGCTATAACCAGGCCCATGCGCAGGGCGCGGCGGCGGTTAAGGCGATGCCCGGCGTCAAGGTGATCGAGGAGGAAAACGTGCCGGAAACGATCGCGGTGCAGAATTCGATGGAAAGCATGATCAACCTGGACGGCGCCAAACTGATCTTTCCGACCTCGTTCGGCTATTACGATCCGCACGTCTTAACCGTGGCGCCCCAATATCCGGGGACGACTTTCTTGCATGCCGGCGGCCTTTATCAGGAAGGCAAGCACCCGGCCAACGCCGGCAGTTATTTCGGTTATATCGATGAAGCGCAGTATATCGCCGGGATCGTCGCGGGCGGTACCTCGAAAACCGGCAAGCTCGGCTTCATCGCCGCCAAGCCGATCCCGCAGGTGCTGCGCAACATCAACTCCTTTACGTTGGGCGCGCAAAGCGTGAACCCCAAGATTACTACGCAGGTGATTTTCACCGGCGACTGGGCGCTGCCGGTCAAAGAAGCCGAAGCGGCCAACAGCCTGATCGACCAGGGCATCGATGTGATCACCATGCACGTGGACAGCCCGAAAGTGATCATCGAGATCTGCGAGCGCCGCGGCATTTATTCGAGCGGCTATCACGCCGACCAGTCCGAACTGGCGCCGAAGGGGTATCTGACCGGCGCGGAATGGAACTGGCCGAAGGTGTACACCGATTTCGTCAAGCTGCTGCAGGAAGGCAAGCCGTTCCCGCATCTGCTTCGGGGCGGCCTGAAGGAAGGCATCGTCAAGAATTCGAAATACGGCCCTGCGGTCAGCGCCAAGACGATCGAGCTGGCCGAGGCCGCAAAGGCCAAGTTCATGGCCGGCGAGATGGTCATCTATAAAGGCGAGCTGAAGGACAACAAGGGCAAGGTGGTGATTCCGGCCGGCCAGTCGCTGCCGCAGACCGACATCAAGCTGGAGTCGATGGACTATCTGGTCGCCGGCGTGATCGGCAGCACCGGTTCGTGACGATGAACGTACGGGTGCCGGCGCAGGTACTGGAAAGCCTGTTGATTCCGGTAAGCGCGTTGCTGGCGGCGCTGCTGTTGTTCGGGATTTTCCTGGCATGCCTGGGCAACGATCCTTTGGCGGTCTTCCACTCCATGGTCCGGGGCGGCTTCGGCAGCGCATTCGCCTGGCGCAATACGCTGGAACGGGCGGCGCCGCTGATGCTGACGGCCTTATGCACGGCCTTGCCTGCGCAGTTGGGGCTGATCGTGATCGGCGGCGAAGGGGCATTGGTTGTCGGCGGAGTCAGCGCGGCGCTGGCCGGCGGTCTGGCCTTTGAGGATCAAACTCCCTGGCTGGCGATCGCGGCGATGTTGATTGCCGGTACGGCGGCGGGAGGCGCCTGGATCGGCCTGGTCGGCTGGCTGAAGCATTACCGGGGCATCAACGAAACCATCACCAGCCTGCTGTTCAACTATATTGCGATCGCGCTGATGAATCATCTGGTGACCGGCCCCTGGCGCGATCCCGCGAGTTTGAACAAGCCGTCGACCCGGCCGGTCGGCAGCGCTCACATGCTGGGCGACATGCCGGGCCTCGGCGTGCATTGGGGATTGGCTTTGGCGCTGGCGTTGTGCCTCGTTTGTTATACCGTGTTTCGTCAGACGACGTTCGGATTTGCGGTGCGCATTGCCGGCGGTAATCCGCGCGCCGCCCGGCTTGCCGGTCTTCCGGTCGGGCTGTTGACGCTGATCACCTGTTTTTGGGCCGGCGCTGCGGCCGGGCTGGCCGGCAGCATTGAGGTGGCGGCGATTCAAGGCGCCGCAAATGCGTCGCTGGCCGCGGGCTACGGCTACGCGGGGATTCTGGCCGCTTTTCTGGCGCGGCAGAATCCGCTGGCGGTGATTCCGGTCGCGCTGATCCTGGGCGGCATTTCCGCCAGCGCCGGCCTTTTGCAGCGCAGCCATCATCTGCCCGATGCGGCGGTGCTGATGCTGCAAGGCATTATTTTCATCACGATCCTGTCCAGCGAAACTTGTTACGGACGGCTGCAACCCTGGCTGGACAGCCGGAGGCGGGCATGAACGGGGAAGCTTTGGGCTGGTGGGGCGTGCCGCTGGCCATTCTGGGCGGAGCGATTCGCGCCGGCACGCCGTATTTGTTCGTCAGCCTCGGCGAGTGCTTGACCGAGAAAAGCGGCCGGATCAATCTCGGGCTCGAAGGCAATCTGGTGCTCGGCGCGATGTCGGCTTACGCCGTATCTTATCTGAGCGGTTCGCCCTGGCTCGGCGTATTGGCGGCGGGCGGCACCGGCATGCTGCTGGGGCTTCTGCATGCCTGGCTGTGCAGCTTTCCGAAAGTCAACGATATCGCGGTCGGGATTGCGTTGATGCTGTTCGGGATCGGCGTCGCGTTCTTCTTCGGCAAGCCTTACATCCAGCCGGCCGCGCCGCACCTGCCGGCGCTCGGTTTCGGCGATTGGAGCGCCAGCGCCCAGGTCCGCGCTGCGCTGGAAATTAACGTGCTGTTTCTGATCGGCCTCGGCACTGCGCCGCTGTTGGGCTGGTTTCTGGCCAACACCCGCTGGGGGCTGATGGTGCGGACCGTCGGCGACAGCCGCAATGCCGCCGAGGCGCTCGGCTTTCCGGTCAACCGGGTACGGGCCGCGGCGACCGTGGCCGGCGGCTTTCTGGCCGGCGTCGGCGGAGCATTCCTGTCGCTGTATTATCCCGGCAGCTGGAACGAAGGGCTGTCCAGCGGCCAGGGGTTGATCGCGGTCGCCCTGGTCGTGTTCGCGCGCTGGCAGCCGATGCGCTGCCTGTATGCCTCGCTGCTGTTCGGCGGCGCCGGCGCGCTCGGCCCCGCGCTGCAATCGGTCGGCATCACCGGCGGCTATTACCTGTTCAATGCGGCGCCCTATGTGTTGACGCTGCTGCTGATGGCGGCGACCTGCTCGCCCGAACGCACCCTGTCCGGCATTCCGGGCGAACTTTCCGTTACCAAATGAGAACACGCCATGCCTCGATTCGTTAAAAGCGATCCTTATCCCTATCCTTATAACGGCGACCTCAGGCCGGAGAACACCTGCCTGATCGTGATCGACATGCAGACCGATTTTTGCGGCGAAGGCGGCTACGTCGACAAGATGGGTTACGACCTGTCGCTGACGCGCGCGCCGATCGAGCCGATCAGGCGCGTGCTGAACGTGTGCCGGGAAAAGGGTTTCCACATCATCCATACCCGCGAAGGCCACCGTCCCGATCTTTCCGATCTGCCGGAAAACAAGCGCTGGCGCAGCCGGCAGATCGGCGCCGGCATCGGCGACCAGGGCCCGTGCGGAAGGATCCTGGTGCGCGGCGAGCCGGGCTGGGAAATCATTCCGGAACTGGCGCCCCTGGCCGGCGAACCGGTCATCGACAAGCCGGGCAAAGGGTCTTTTTACGCGACCGACCTGGACCTTTTGCTGAGGCGGCGCGGCATCGACAATCTGATCCTGACCGGCATCACCACCGACGTCTGTGTGCATACCACGATGCGCGACGCGAACGATCGCGGTTACGAATGCCTCTTGCTCAGCGACTGCTGCGGGGCGACCGATTACGGCAACCATCTGGCGGCCCTGAAGATGATCCAGATGCAGGGCGGCGTATTCGGCGCGGTGTCGTCGTCGGCCAATCTGGTCGAGGCGCTGGCATGAACGATCTGGCCGGCTGCGGCTATCCCGGCCATGCTGCCGAGGTATCCCATGCCCGTCCGGCGCTGGAAGCGATCGGGTTGTGCAAACGCTTCGGGCCGCTCCAGGTGCTCGACGAGGTCTCGTTCAAATTGGGGCAGGGCGCCTTCCATGCGCTGCTCGGCGGCAACGGGGCCGGTAAGAGCACGCTGGTCAAATGCGTGATGGGCTACCATGCGGCCGACCGGGGAACGGTGCTGGTCGAAAACCGCGAATGCGCGATCGGGAATCCCCGCGATGCCCATCGGTATGGCCTGGGCATGGTGTACCAGCACTTTACGCTGGTGCCGGAGATGACCGTGCTCGAGAATCTGGTACTGTCGCGTTTGCCGATTCCGGCGATGATCCGGTGGCGGGAGGAAAAACAGCGCCTCGCCGCGTTGATGGAGGAGATGCCGTTCAGTGTGCCGCTCGACAGGAAAGCCGGCGAACTGGCGGCCGGCGAAAAGCAGAAAGTCGAATTGCTCAAGCAGCTCTTCTTGCAGCCCAGGATTTTGATCCTGGACGAGCCGACCTCGGTGTTGACCCCGCAAGAAGCCGACAGTCTTCTCGGCATGCTCAAGAAACGTACCCGGAGCCACAGACTGACCGTACTGATCATTACCCATAAATTCCGCGAAGTGATGGATTTCGCCGATGCGGTTTCGGTGCTGCGCCGGGGCAAACTGGTCTACAGCGGTCCGCTGGCGGGCCAAACGCCGGCCAGGCTGGCCGAGCTGATGACGGGGAGCGAGGAGATCGCCAGGACGGTAACGCGGGAGAAGGTCGAAGAAAAGCCGGTTAGGCTCGAAATCGACCGGTTGGATGTGGCATCCGACCACGGCGCGAGGGCGGTGAAGGAACTGAGCATCAGACTGCGGGGCGGGGAGATCTTCGGAATTGCCGGCGTCTCCGGCAACGGCCAGCAGGAGCTGGTGCAAGCGTTGTCGGGCCAGCGTCGCCCGGACCGGGGCGCAATCCGGATAGACGGTTCGCCTTATGCCGGCACGCGCCGGGAGATGGCGCGCTTCCGTCTCCGCTGCCTGCCCGAGGAGCCCTTGCGAAATGCCTGCGTGCCGAGGATGAGCCTGGCCGAAAATCTGGCGCTGCGCACTTTCGACCGGCCCGGCTTTACCCGCTGGCGCTGGTTCGTCGATGCGAAGGCGCAGAAAACGCAAGCCCGGGAGTTGATCGAGCGCTACCGCGTCCATCCGCCCGAGCCGGAACGTCGGCTCGATACTTTGTCCGGCGGTAACGTTCAGCGGTTGGTGCTGGCGCGGGAGCTGTCGGGCCAGGTCGAGCTGCTGATTGCGGCCAACCCTTGTTTCGGCCTCGATTTCGCCGCCACCGCCGAGGTGCGCCGCCAACTGATGCAGGCCCGCAACCGCGGCGCCGCCGTGCTGCTGGTCAGCGAAGACCTCGACGAATTGCTCGAACTCAGCGACCGGATCGCTGTGATGTTCGAAGGCCGGCTGACTTACGAGTCCTGGACCGCCGAAGCCGATCTCGACACGATCGGGTTGAGGATGGCGGGACATTAGGGACGTTCCGAAAAAGTTTCTTTACCCGCCAGGTATGGTAATCTACACAAGTGGCCCCCGTTGAGGGAGAAGGGTGCCTATCATCCACCGGCCGCGCTTCATCGGCTATGAAAATGGAAGTCGGTTGTTGCAGCAATTTGCGGTTGGGCCGGCGAAGCCAACCCAACACGCTTTCCCCTTTGAAAAAGGAGGGCCAACATACTTCCCCCTTTGAAAAAGAGGGATCGAGGGGGATTTATTTAAAGAATTTATTTGAAAAATCTCCCCTAACCCCTCTTTTTCAAAGAGGGGACTGTAATTATTAGGCAGCCGGCATTGTTGAGCTGCCAAACGGCAGGCAACTCCATCTACGCGGCTGCGGCATAGCCTGAACGCGTAATGAAGCTGAACTTTCGTGTTAATCAGACGCATCTTAATTGTTGGAGGAAAAATTTTGAATTGTGAGCCTGATTTGCTGCTGTCCGGGCTATGCCCGCGGCCGTCGCTTTCTTTCCGCAACGCAGGGCCGGCCTACCCGGCGCGTTGGGCAACGCTAATGCCAATGCAACACAGCGAGGTGCGCCTATGACCGTCCTTCCAAACCGGCCGGACGCTTTTATCCTGTTCGTGAACGGCACGCTGATGCGGGGCCTGGCATTGCACGCCAATCTCGACGGCGCGGCTTTCATCGCCGAAGCTTACACGGCGCCCTGCTACCGCCTGTTTTCGATCGATGACGTGCATCCGGGCATGTACGAAGTGCCCGAAGGCGGCGTTTCGGTGTCAGGCGAACTTTACGAGGTGCCGTGGGATGTGTGGCAACGGGTCGAGGCGGGCGAGCCGCCCCATCTGTACCGCGGCCGGGTGAAGCTGAGCGACGGCAGCGAAGCGTGGGGCATCCTGTTTCCGCAGGCGTCGGTTTTACCCCGCCACCGCGACATTTCCGGCTACGCCGACTGGCGCGCCTATCTAGCCGGCAAGGCATGAGACGGAGGAGACTGCTGCTGGCCGCCGGCCGTCTGCGCTACCCCGAGACCCAAGACCCAAGACCGATTGCGCCCTCGATGATATTAACGACCCAGGACCCATGAATCATTCGCTGCCGAAAACCCCTTTCTCGCTCCCGCCCGAAATATTGCATGACACGCCCGACGGCTGGCTGCCGCTGCGCGACGGCGTCCGTTTCCGCCTGCTGTACCAGGATCCCGGCACCGGGTATAAGGCCGCTCTCGTGCGTTATGAGCCGGGCGCTTCGGTGCCCCGGCACCGCCATGCCGGCGACGAGCATATCTACGTCCTGGCCGGTTCCCAGCAGGACGAGCGGGGACTGTACACGGCAGGAAGCTACCTGTTCAATCCCGAAGGCTCGGAGCATAGCATCATCAGCCAAGAAGGCTGTTTGGTGCTGGCGCATTGGCTGAAGCCGGTGCAGTTTATGGACGAATAAAGATGCTGCGCCAGCGCTGCTATCCGTAAAAATCCGAATTTTATCCGGCATGATCCTCTCGTAGGATGTGCCGACGTCAGGAGGCGCATCAATCGGGAACGATACCCGGCGATGCGCTTGGTTTTTCAGCTTATCCTATGTTCCTTCGGCAGAGCTGTTATTGCTGTTATCCGTAAAAATCCGGATTCGGCCTTAGGTGATTGGAAATGGGTTTGAAATTTCTCTTACAACTACAGGAGGGATATTGTCTCCCCTCACATACGTGCGATTACGCTACGCTAATCGGCACCTACGGTCCTGAGGTACGAAGCCCATCTATCGCGAATGATGGGCTTCCTTCGTCAGCCTATCCTATGGACCTGGGTTTCCGCGAAGCTCCAACCCAGCCTACGGGCTGTATAAAATCGTTAAATTTTAAGAAGCGGTGGAAAAAATAATCTGATGTTTCATGCTATTTTTACACAGCCTGGTCGTTTTCGGTTGTTGATGAACCTTTAAAAAAACCAGTCGGTTAGCTTTTCCTGATGGTCAGAATTAAACCGGAACTTGACGCCGTCATAGAACTCAAAAAAGGGCGGAATCTCAGAGTTACATGAATGGTGAAAGGAGGGCTTATGGAAGCGCAAAATGATCTCAAAAACGCCCTGATTTCCGGAACAATTGTCGGTATTGCCACGGCGATAACCGGTGCCTTATGTGCAGTGGTCGGCCATAGAAATCCCATCACGCCGATGAATGCCGTCAGCCATATCGTCTGGGGTAAAAAAGCGCTATGGCAAGATAAAATCAGTCTTAAATATTCCGGTACGGGCGCGTTGCTTCATTATTTCTCGGCAATTTGGTGGGCTTACATTTACGAGCACTGGCTTGGAAAAGAAGCGGAGAAGCGAGGCATTGCAAAAGGACTGCAAAACGGAGCGGCCGTTTCCGCTATCGCTTATGTCACGGATTATCACTTAATTCCCAAAAGGCTCAGTCCGGGCATCGAAACCCGTCTCCCCAAATATTCGCTTTGGGTAATTTTTGGCACGATCGCATTAACGCTGCCTTTGCGAGGATTGATCGAAAAATATCGACATAAATAAAGAAGGGAGGGCTTTCAATGATTCGATTTATAGAAAAGCGGTGCAGCATAGGCTTCACGGCCTGAGGAAGTAGCGCATTTGGCGCCAGTACCCCTTGATAACGCGATGCCGATGCTTGCGGAGTGGCGGTATCAGTACAGCGAGCGTATCCAAAAACTCCCAGGGAGAAGATAACGAACCGTTTGCCCATCGGGCCGAGGATTAAGCTTAACTCGGACTAATTATCGGAACCGGAAGAGCAAGTCCGGATTCCCACCCATCATCCCCGACGCCTGAAACATCGCCTGACCGCGGCTAACGCCCCTAGCCGGGGGCGGCCTGCCTAAGCCGATTTGGCGTCTTTCTTGAAAAGAAAACCGCGGTTTTTGTGCATGCCGAGATTGATCATCGTCAGCCGCTTGGTGAATTCCTCGCTTTTTTTGATGTGCTCCGTCATGGCGCTTTTGGCGGCTTCCACATCGCGCCGGAGCAGGGACTCGAGAATTTTGTAATGCTCCTCAAAAGTTTTGCAGATCCGGTCCCGGTCGGTGAAATCCAGGCGCCTGACGATGCGTATCCGGTTGTTGATGCCGCCCAGCATTTTCACCAGCATGCGGTTGCCTCCGCCTTCCGCCAGCCGGATGTGAAAGGCTTCGTCGAGATTGGCGATCCGTTCGGCGTCGTCGGGGCTTCCGGTCGCCGGCGCGTTTTTCCAGACCGCGCATAACTGCTCCAGCGCTTCATTCGGCATCTGGCGGCAGGCGGTTTCCAGCGACAGCATTTCCAGATGGATGCGGATCTGGTAATAATCGTTGAGCTCGTCGAAATCCATACCGCGCACGAAACAGCCCTGCTTCGGGCGTATGCTAATCAGTTCTTCGGTTTCCAGGCGCTGCAAGGCTTCCCGGATCGGCGTCCGGCTGACCTTGAAATAGGTCGCCAGTTCGGTTTCGGTCAGCCGGGTGTTCGGCTGGATTTCGAAATTCAGGATCATGCTGCGGAGCTTGATGTAGATGCTCTGCGCCGTTTCACTCTTTACAGTCGTCATTGGAGTTTAAAAGGGCCTGGCAGGCGAAAAACATTTTCCGGCAAGCGGGGGAGGGCCGGCCGGATTCGAAAATTCAAATATGCTCCGAATAAGCCGACCGCTTCCTCGGGCTTGGGAATAAGCGGATTGGTCGGAGCTTTTCCAAATGCCATTATCCGGCAAACCATCCCCGAAAGGTAGGATAACCTCAAAAAACGGCGGGGAAAGCCGGCCTGGGGCTGCCGGCGGAAATTGCGCCGGATTGATGCGGTTTGCACCAGCATTGGTCGGGATTTCCTCAATTTGGCGCAAAGCCTAAAGGAAATGCGCCCATCCTTTTCTAAAGAATAGTTTAAATACAAAGACATAGGTATAGCCGGCAGTATGTCGGGTAATGGCATGTCATTTGCTATTGTTGTATACATGGATGCATTCTTGATGATATCCGCAAATTTTACAAGTTAAATCAGCCATGTCTACCCTTGTCATCGCCGCCGAACCGGAACCCATTATGATTGAGACGGAGAAAACCGCCGTGGTCATCATCGACATGCAGCGCGATTTTCTCGAGCCCGGCGGCTTCGGCGCATCCCTGGGCAACGATGTAGCGCTGTTGTCCCGGGCCGTCGAGCCTTGCAAGAGGCTGTTGGACGCGGTAAGGGCGCAGGGCATGCTGGTCATCCATACGCGCGAAGGCCATCTTCCCGATTTGTCGGACGCTCCTAGAGCCAAGGTCGAGCGGGGCGCGCCGAGCCTGCGCATCGGTCAGCCGGGGCCGATGGGACGCATCCTGATCCGGGGCGAACCGGGTCACGACATCATTCCGGACCTGTATCCCAAGGCCGATGAGCCGGTTATAGACAAGCCCGGCAAGGGCGCATTTTACGCAACCGAACTCCATTCCCTGCTGCAGCGCCATGCGATCGAAAATCTGGTCGTTTGCGGCGTCACCACCGAAGTGTGCGTCCATACGACGGTGCGCGAGGCGAACGACCGCGGCTACCGCTGTCTCGTGCCCGGGGACTGCTGCGGCTCCTACATTCCGGCGTTTCATGACGCGGGCCTCGGGATGATCAAGGCGCAAGGCGGCATTTTCGGCTGGGTCACCGATTCCGCGGCGATCCTGTCGGGCTTGCATAGATAGAGGAAAAAATCGATTCGTTTATCAAATTAACACTAGGAGGCCTTATGAATGCTACCGCCAAAGTTAAGATTTGGACTGCCGGAGACTGGAATGCCTTCTTCGGCTTCGGCACCAATATCCTGGTCAACCTGCTGGTGTTGACCGGGTTGCTGCGTTTCGTACTGAAGATGCCGGACGAGATCGTGTTCGGCAGGATATTGCCGGCCACAGGACTCATGCTGTTCCTGAGCACGGTCTATTATGCCTGGCTGGCCTGGAAGCTGGCGCTCAAGACCGGCCGGAACGATGTCTGCGCGCTGCCGTCGGGCGTCAGCGTGCCGCACATGTTCGTCGTGGTGTTCGTGATCATGCTGCCGATTTCGCTTCGCACCGGCGACCCGGTCAAAGGCTGGGAAGCGGGCCTGACCTGGGTGTTCGTTCAGAGTTTCGTGCTGATGTTAGGCGGTTTTATCGCGCCCTATATCCGTAAGGTGACCCCGCGCGCCGCTCTGCTGGGTACGCTCGCCGGGGTTTCGGTCGCGTTCATTTCGCTCCGGCCGGCGCTCGAAATGTTCATCACGCCGGTGCTGGGCGTGGTGTGCTTTGCGATCATTTTGGCCGGCTGGTTTGGCGGGGTCCGTTATTTCAAAGGCATTCCGGCCGGATTGATCGCGATCGCGGTAGGCACGGCGGTGGCCTGGACTTCAACCGGGATGGGCTTGAATTATGGCGGCATGAGCCTCGGCAATGTCGCTGGCGCGCTGGCTAATTTCGGTTTCTCGCTGCCGCTGCCGGCCTTCGGCCATGTATTTTCCGGCTTCGAGTTTCTGGGCGTGATCCTGGTGACCGCGATCCCGTTCGGCATTTACGACCTGGTCGAGGCAATGGACAATGTCGAAAGCGCGGCAGCGGGCGGAGACCATTATCCGACCACGCGCGTGTTGACCGCCGACGGCGTGATCAGCCTGGTCGGCTGCATGATGGGCAATCCGTTCATCAACGCGGTGTACATCGGCCATCCCGGCTGGAAATCGATGGGCGGACGCATCGGCTACTCGGCCGCGACCGGCGTGACCGTGCTGGTTTTGTCCTGGCTCGGGATTATTGCGCTGATCGCGTCGCTGATCCCGGTCGTCGCCATTTCGCCGATCCTGCTCTACATCGGCATGCTGATCGGCGCGCAGGCCTTTCAGGAGACGCCCAAAAGCCATGCGCCGGCGATCGTGCTGGCGCTGATGCCGCACCTGGCCGCCTGGGGCAAGCTGCAGATCGACAACGCGCTGGCGGCGGCCGGCACCAGCGCCGCGGCGGTCGGGCTGGACAAGCTCGGCGACGCCGGGGTGCTCTATCACGGGCTGGAAGTGCTCGGCGGCGGCGCCATTCTGGGCGGTTTGATTCTGGGCGCCACCGCTTCTTTCATTATCGAGCGGGATCTGCCGAAGGCGGCCGCGTTCGCGCTGGTGGGCGCGATGTGCAGTTTTGTCGGCCTGATCCACGGAGAGGCGATCGGGTTCGGCAAATCGATGCCGGTCGCCTTCAGCTATCTTGCCGTGGCGGGCATCCTGCTGATTTCGGCGAAATACGCCAAATGCGCCGACGAAGAAGAACCGGAGAAGGAAGTAGCCTTGATCGGCGAAGCGGTTGTTTCGTAGTGTGTCTTCATATTGTATGCGGGAGGCGAATTCGTCCGTTCCGGGTGCATTGAGAGCGAGTGAATTCGTCCGATTTCGGCGAGCCGGAGAAAACTCGGTTAGGATATGGCTAAAAATAACTTCCCGATATGCCGCCTGATCGATTCCACGCGCGGTGCGTGGTATGAGAGCCCCCCTCGTAGGGCGATAACAGTGTAAGGACGTTCTTTAAATACAACCACCAGTTGTCCTTAACGGCCATAAAAATCGGCGTTTACGCCGTCATATAAAAATGTATTTTCATGTTAGAACGATGCGTAGGGAAGATAAGCGGCAGCGCATCCACCAATTCAGGAGCCTATCTCCAAACCGTCCCCGCTAGTACACCGTAGGATGTGCCGACGCAGGAGGCGCATCAAGGAATGCCTAGGGGGGCGGTCTCGCCTGGTTTTGATGCGCTTCACTGCGTTCAGCACATCCTACGTTCCTCCGCTTGGAACCCTTCCGTTATTTCTTCAGCACCATCGCCACCGCCGCCGCGCGCGTCGCGACGCCGAGCTTCTCGAAAATATGCTCGAGATGCTTGTTGATCGTGCGGGGGCTGCTGTTCAGGATCAGGCCCACCTCCTTATTGGTTTTGCCGCGCGAAATCCACATCAGGATTTCGGCTTCGCGCGGGGTCAGCTTCATGCTCGCGCGCAACGCTTCCAGATCCCAGGTCGGGGACGCCTTTTGCAGCAGAAATAGATACTCGTCCGGCTGGTGGCAGAGCACCATCCGGGCGGAATGGCCGTGTTCCGACTCAAACGGCGCCGCGTTTTCGGGAGTCTCCCGGAGCGGTCCGGTCAGGATGTGAACGAACCACTCGTAAAGCGGGGACGGAATACGGGATCCGGTCGCGGCGGAGGCATCGGAAGAGGCCGGCGTCGCCATCGCGTTCAGCCACTCCTGGGCAGGCGGCGTCAGCCATTGGATCACGCCGGCACTGTCGGCGGTCAGCGCGGAAAACCGGCCGTGCTGCAGGGCATGCCGGGCGCGCTGGATGGTGCGGGTCTGCGCGAGGTGCACTTCGATTCGGGCCAGCACTTCCGGCGGACGGATGGGCTTGACGATATAATCCAGCGCGCCTTCGCCGAAACCGCGCAGCAGAAAATCCAGTTCGCCGAGGCCGGTCATGAACAAGATCGGAATGTCGGCCGTATCGGGATTCGCTTTGATTTGCCGGCAGGTCGCGAAGCCGTCGATGCCCGGCATCAGCACATCCAGCAGAATGATGTCCGGCAACAGGTACTGCATTTGCTCCAACGCCGAATAGCCGTCGGTTGCGACCAGTACCCGGTAGTTGGCTTCCGACAGCGTATCGGAGAGCAGCGCCAGGTTGCCGGGCGTATCATCCACGATCATCACCGTGCCGTTACTCGGCAGATTGCCTAGCGTCATTGAGGCCTACTCGCAGGAAAGAAGTACAAAAGCTGAAGTGTCGGCATGGTCATCTCAGGGCAGCGGCGGATGATCGGGCAACGGCGTCTGCAGCAGTTTCTTGATTTCGGCAATCCGGAATTCGCCGGCCAGCTGTTTGACTTTGGCAAAAAACGCCTGGTATTCGGGATATTCCCGGTCGAGCTGTTTGAGCTGCCGGGTCAAGCCAAGCAAATCGCCGATCCGGACGGAGCCCGTCAGCAAATCGATGATCTCCGCCGGCGGGCGGGCGACGGCAGCCGCAGAAGCCGGCGCGCCGCCCGGGTTCCATTCCTTCACGATCCAGGTCAGGTTCAGATGCAGTTTCAGTTTGTAATAAAGTTCCTTGACTTGAATCGGCTTGGCCAGAAAGTCGTTGCAGCCGGCATTGAGCGCGGCGAGGCGGTCGTCGGGATAGGCATTCGCGCTGAGCACGACGATCGGGTGGGGATAGCCCTGCCGCCTGAGGCGTACGGCCGTTTCGGCGCCGCCGATGCCGGGCATCGACAAATCCAGCAGGATCAGGTCGGGGCTGTCCTCGCCGGCTTTGAGTAGACATTCTTCGCCGGAATCGGCTTCGGTTAGATAAAAGCCCAGCGGCTCCAGCAGCACCATCAACAGTTGCCGGTGGTCGATCTGGTCGTCGACGATCAACAATTTGAGCCGGCGGCCATGATAACCTGTGATATCGGTTTCGAGTAGGTCGGCCGGCGCGCTGAGGCTCGGCAGCCACAGCCGCACCGAAAATTGCGAGCCTTGCCCCGGCGTACTTTTGACGGTCAGTTCGCCGCCCATGATTTCGGCCAGAATCTTGCTGATCGTCAGTCCCAGCCCGCTGCCGGACGAGACCTTGCCGCCCGGCGCGTTCAAACGCGTAAACGGTTCGAAAATATTCTGCAGATGCGCTTCCTCGATGCCGATCCCGGTATCGGTGATGTGAAAGGTCGCGACGCCGCCGCTGTAGCCGATTTTGAAGATGATTTCCCCTTCTTCGGTAAACTTGACCGCGTTGCTCAAAAGATTGATCAAAATTTGGCCGATGCGCCGTTCGTCACCGCGGATGCAGTGGGGCAGGGTGTTGGCGATATGGCAGCGGAAAGTCAGGCCTTTGTCGGTTGCCTGTTCGCGGAAAATCTGTACCAGATGATCGATGAAGACCGGAAAATTGACCGGGCGGTATTTGAGCTCGAACTTGCGCGCCTCGATGCGGGCGATGTCGAGAATGTCTTCGATCAGGGCCGATAAGTGTTCGCTGCTGCGTTTCAGCGTTTTGACCGCCTGCTGCCGGTGCTCGGGGATCGAGGGGTCGTTTTCGAGGATATGCGCATAGCCGATGATGCTGTTCAGAGGGGTACGGATTTCGTGGCTCATGTTGCTCAGGAAGCGGCTTTTCGCGATGTTCGCCGAATCGGCCAGGGACAGGGCCTGCTGAAGTTTGGCATCGGTTTGTTTGTGTTTTTCGATTTCGGTCAGCAGGGTTTGCGTCTGTTTCGCGGTTTCCTCATGCGCGATGCGCCGGCTTTCGTCGTTCAGAATCAGCCACCAGGTACAAAGGCCGATAAACACCAGCAGTGCCGTATAGGTTTTGACGAAATTTTCGAGCAGCAGCCGGAAGGTCGCGACGTGATGCGCGGCCGCCATCAGGTCCTGGTAATAAATGATGCCGATGAAAATGCCGCTCAGCGCGGAGAGCAACAGAAACGGCAGCGCAAAGCGCAGGAGGCGCAGCCGCATTTCGATCGGCCAGCGGGCCGGCAGCAACCGCCGCGCGAGCCAATGCAGGTAGTCTTCGAGCGTGGCGCCCGGCTTGCAGGCGTCGAAGCAGCGCGCATCGAGCGTGCAGCAGAGCGAACAAATGCTGCCCGCGTAGGCCGGGCAGTAGGCAATGTCTTCATGCTCGAATTCGTTGGCGCAGATCGAGCATGTATTGTGCAGTTTCCGATTCCGGATCAAGCGGTCGCGGGCGAGGTAACGTTTGGAACCGTACAGCCAGGCAATTGCCGGTACCAGCACGAAGGTCAGCGCCAGCGCGATGAATGCGGAAAACGCCTGCGGCAATTCCCCGAACAGCCCCACATAGGCCAGGATCGAAATCGCCGATGCCGCCAGCGTCGAGACGATCCCGACCGGATTCAGGTCGGGCAGGTAAGCGCGCTTGAACTCGATGGCCTTCGGGCTCAGCCCCAGCGGCTTGTTGATCATCAGCTCGGCCGCGACCGCGCTGATCCAGGCGATCGACATATGCGAGAACAGGCCGAGGATTTTTTCGAGCGCGCCGAACACGCCGAATTCCATCAACAGCAGCGCGATCATCACGTTGAACAGCAGCCAGATCACCCGGCCGGGGTGCGTATGGGTGAGCCGGGAAAAAAAGTTCGACCAGGCCAAAGAGCCCGCATAAGCGTTGGTCACGTTGATCTTGATCTGGCTCAGCGCCACGAACAAGGTGGTGACGGCCAGCGCGAGGCGGGGATCGCCGATCATTTCCCGGTAGGCGATCAGGTACATTTGCGTGGGTTCGTGGGCATGTTCGGGCGCAATGCCGTGCCGGACCGCCAGGTGCGCGAGCAAAGCCCCGGCCAGCTGTCTGGCCATCCCGAACACCATCCAGCCGGGGCCGGCCGTAATCGTTGCGATCCACCAGCGGACCCGGTTGTCTTTTTTCTTCTCGGGCATGAAGCGCAGAAAATCGACCTGTTCGCCGATTTGCGCGATCATCGAAAACGCGATCGTGGTCGCCGCCCCGTAGGCCAGCCAGTCGAAGCCTTCGAAACTGCCGGCGATGCCGAAATAAGCGGTCAGCGTCAATACCGCCTCCGGCTCGTGCCGGAGCAGGCCGATGTAGGGCGCGATCAACAGCAGCAGCCAGACCGGCTGCGTCCACAGCTGCAGCCGGCTGATCGTGGTGATCCCGAAGGTGACCAAAGGAATCACGATCACCGCGCTGATCACATGGGCCAGGGCCAGCGGAATCTCCAGATACAGCTGTAGGGCCTGCGACATGATCGAGGCTTCGAGCGCGAACAGGGTAAAGGTAAACGAGGCATAGATCAGCGAAGTCAGGGTCGATCCGATGTAGCCGAAGCCGGCGCTGCGCGTCAAAAGATCGATGTCGATGTTGTAGCGGGCGGCGTAATAGCTGATCGGAAAGCTGATCATGAAAATGATCGCCGCGACCGAGACGATCGCCCAGCAGGCATTGGTAAAGCCGAAATTGATCGCCAAAAAGCCGCCGATGGCCTCTAGCACCAGGAATGAGGTCGAACCGAAGGCGGTATTGGCGACCTGCCATTCCGACCATTTCCGGAACGACCGGGGCGCGAAGCGCAAGGCGTAATCTTCCAGCGTTTCGTTCGCGACCCAGGCATTGTAGTCGCGGCGAATCTTGGAGATGTTTTGGTAGATGACGCTGGCCATAGTGATTGCGGATCCCGGCAAAAAACCGAAGCATAACGTTTAATCGGCGTTTGATAAAGCGGCCCGGCGTATTGCCGGAGCCGTAGGGTACGCTGCGCGTACCGATGCGGAAGCAAGTGCCGGGGTTAACCTTCAATGCCATTAAGTTAAGCCGTCATTCCGGCAATCCCTGCCGAGATGACGGCTTAACTTAATGGCATTGAATTAACCTTTCAAGGTACGCGCAGCGTACCCTACGACTCGAAGCATAAAGCGTTTAGCGGTGTCCGGAACGCGGCCGATTCCGTAGGCCGGTTAGGCGTCGCGTACCGTTGCCCCCGAGCCGACCGGCGGACAGGGGGGATTATCTAGCCTGTTGACGGAGAGCCGGCGCCGCTTACAAGCGTTCGTGGCCGAATTTCAGAATGACCGGCGTGCCCTGGTTGTGGATGATCACTTTTTTCCGCGTTTCCTCGCTGTTTTTGAAATTGCCCGGGGACTCGCCGGTACTGTTTTTGGGCGACGCAGGTTCGTTTTTGATTTCTACGCGGATGTTCGGCATCCACCGCGGCCGTTTAACGGAAACGGAACCGTCCGGAGCGGGAGCGTCCGCTTCGTCCAGCGCCAGGTTTTCCAAAAGCTCGTAACAGGCCCCGCTGATGTATTCGGCCAGCGTGCCGGCGATTTTGTTTTTGTCCTTCATCGATCGGAGAGCGTTCGCGCTGAACTCCACCGCCTCTTTGGCGGTTTCCTTCGGGTTCCGCTTTGCGGTCAAGGTACACTCGATCGTGATGACGTCGGCTTTTTGAAAATCCTCCGCGCGCGGGTCGGAGTTTCCGATGCTGAAAGAAAATCCGGCCGGCGTATCCTGGTGTTCGATTCGGCTGAGATGCGCATGGAGGGTATGGCTGAAGGTTTTTTCGGCCGCCTTATGTACCGGAAAATCGGCGTCGGCCAGATTTTTCGCGATTTGCGCGGCGATTGACGATGGGCTCAAGCCAACGCCGAACTGATCCAGGTTGTCGTCATCGAGCGTGAATTCGATATTGCGTACCGAGGCCTTGTCGATCTTCGCCGTCTCGCCCGCCGAAGCGCATTGGGCACCGGCCAGCCAATACCCCGCCAATAAAAAAAGGATCTGCCAGAGGCAGGGTCGAACGCGATTCTTCATAAGTTGAATGCCTGTTGCCGTTTCCGTCACTATAGAAAAAGCCCCCGAAATCCGCCATACGTCATTTGACTGATCAGTCAGATGACGCATTGTGCAAAAAGTGCGTGCGCCGAATAATCGCCCCCAGCCTGATCCAACGGCTGCATCCGCAGTTCCTGATGCGCAAGTCACATTCAAGCTTTTTCATTTCTGGGGGATTTAAACATGAGCGATTCTAGCAAAAAATCGGCAGGCAGGCGGCGCGTTGCCGTCTGGTCGGCGTTTGGGCTGGCCATGGCGGCGGCTGCCGGCCATGTGCCGGCGGCGCTGGCCGGGGCGACTTTCAAAATCGACGATACCAAATGGGTCAGCGTCGGTGCGGGTCTCAGAACCAGCTTCGGGGCCTCGGAAGATACCGCGGGCAGGCCGGGCGGCGAAAAATGGGCGACCGACTTCAACCTGAACAACCTGCGTCTCTACATGAACGCGCAGCTGCACAAGTACATCAAGCTCGAATTCAACACCGAATGCGCGAACTGCTTCGAAGGCGGCGGCGAGATGCGCATCCTGGACGGCATCGCCAAGTTCGAGTTCAACGACTATGCCAACGTCTGGGCCGGCCGCCAGTTGGTGCCGGAAGGCCGCATCGAGATGAACGGGCCTTTCTACAGCGCGACTTTCGAGCCGTTCAAGACGCCGTTCGAACCCTCCGACTCTTCGATTGCCCATTACTTGCCGGGTCCGGACGCCGGCACCTTCGGCCGCGACGAGGGCGTCAACATCTGGGGGGCGGCATTCGACGGCCACTTGAAATACGTTTTCGGCGCCTTTGAAGGGCTGAATCACGGTTCCGGTACGGCGAATGCGGACGGCAACCTGCTTTACGCGACCCGTATCGCCTACAACATCCTGAATGTGGAAAAGGCGCCCGGCTATTACACCGGCGGCACCGCTTACGGGGCCGACGGCGACGTGTTGACGGTGGCCGGCTTCGGCCAATATCAGGAGGACGGCACCGGCAGTTTCGAGCATCCCGGTAATGTCCTGCTGGTGGGGGGCGATGCGAAGTTCGAAAAGGTGTTCGGCAATGGCGGCGTTCTGACCGCGAACGGCGAATACAAGCATTTCGGAATCAGCTATTCAAACGGCACGCCGCTTCCCGGGGATACCAATAACTTTACCGTCGGCGGCGGCGCCGGCGGCCTTGCGCGGGGCTTCGAGGGCGATGCCGTCACCGGCAACCTGCTGTACCTGATTCCGGCCAAAATAGGGATCGGCCAGTTCCAGCCTTATGTGATGTATACCGAGGTCATGTCCGAAGGCGGCATGGATCAAAGCGAGTACGAAGGCGGCGTCAACTACATCATCGACGGCCACAACGCCCGCATTTCGCTGCTCTGGCAAGGCGGCGACCTGTCCGGCGGAGGCGGCATCTGGAACCCCACCGCCAACGGCAATTTCGTGAACGCGATCAAGCTCGGCGTTCAGCTCCAAATTTAACTCAGCATCCACACCAAGTTAAGGAATTCATGTATGTTTAAGAACATTTCAAAAAAATTCGGCACGAAAAAGCTGTTGGCCTTTACGGCCGCCGCGGCGATGACCTTCGCCTCGGGCGCCCGCGCCGAAGACACGATCAAGGTCGGCATCCTGCACTCGCTGTCCGGCACGATGGCGATCAGCGAAACCACGCTGAAGGATACGATGCAGATGCTGATCGACGAGCAGAACAAGAAGGGCGGCCTGCTCGGCAAGAAGCTGGAAGCGGTGGTCGTCGATCCGGCCTCGAACTGGCCGCTGTTCGCGGAAAAGGCGCGCGAGCTGCTGACCAAGGATAAAGTCGCCGCGATCTTCGGCTGCTGGACCTCGGTATCGCGGAAATCGGTGCTGCCGGTGATCGAAGAGCTGAACGGCATCCTGTTCTATCCGGTGCAGTACGAAGGCGAGGAATCGTCCAAGAACGTATTTTACACCGGCGCGGCGCCGAATCAGCAGGCGATACCGGCGGTCGACTACCTGATGAACGACCTGAAGGTCAAGCGCTGGGTGCTGGCCGGAACCGACTACGTCTATCCGCGCACGACCAACAAGATTCTCGAAGCCTACCTGAAAGCGAAAGGCGTTTCGAAGAAAGACATCATGATCAACTACACCCCATTCGGCCATTCCGACTGGCAGAGCATCGTCGCGGACATCAAGAAATTCGGCTCGGCCGGCAAGAAAACCGCGGTGGTCTCGACGATCAACGGCGATGCGAACGTGCCGTTCTATAAGGAGCTCGGCAACCAGGGGGTTTCGGCCGAGGACATTCCGGTCGTCGCGTTTTCGGTCGGCGAGGAAGAATTGTCCGGTATCGACACCAAGCCGTTGGTCGGCCACTTGGCGGCATGGAACTATTTCATGAGCGTCGATACGACCAAGAACGCGGCATTCATCGACCAATGGAAGAAGTTCATCAAGAACGACAAGCGGGTCACCAACGATCCGATGGAAGCGCACTACATTGGCTTCAACATGTGGGTGAAGGCGGTCGAAAAGGCCGGCACGACCGATCCGGATGCGGTGCAAAAAGCGATCATCGGTGTCGAGTTCCCGAACCTGACCGGCGGTACGGCCAAAATGTTGCCTAACCACCACATCAGCAAACCGGTGCTGATCGGCGAAATTCAGGACAACGGCCAGTTCCTGACCGTCTGGCAGACCAACAAGGTCGTGGATGGGGATGCCTGGTCCGACTATCTGCCCGAAAGCAAGCCGATCATCGCGGACTGGACGCCGCCGATCAGCTGCGGCAATTACAACACCAAGACCAAGAAATGCTCGGGGCAGAATTACAAATAACTTCCCCGCTGATCGTTTCCATGCAGCGGGTCACTTGCCATTAAATTAAGGAAAAGCTCGTCATTCCGGCAGGGATTGCCGGACGACTGCCTGGATGCAGGAGGTAGGGCAACGCAGGGAGTAGTTGCCGAATCCAGTTGCCAAGAATGGCAAGCTTTAAGACATCCCTGTACTCTGGATCCCGGCAATCCCTGCCGGGATGACGGCTTGGCTTAATTGCAGTGACGCAGAGCATGGGAACGATCGAAATTGAATATTTCGGGACACCAGATGATTATCAAAACCTATAGCACGATCATCGGCCTGACGATTGCGCTGCTGTTGCCGATCGGCAGCGCGCGCGCCGAACAGCCGGGCATCCGGGACGCCTATGCCGAAGCGGTCGCGAAAGTCGGCCGGGGCTCCATGGCCGAACGCGAACAAGGCATTGCGGCGCTGGCCGAAGCGGGCAATCCGCGCAGCCTGGACATTTTGCGCGCCTTGCTGGACGGTCGGCTGTATCAGGAAAAATCGACCGGCGCGCTGGTGATCGCGGAAAAAAACGCCGGGCGCTTCAAGATCGAAGAGGCTTCGAACGGCGCCGATCTGGGATTCGCCGAAGCGGAAGCGATCGGCCGGATCAATATCACGAACAGGATTCGCGGCGAACTGCGCAAGCTGATCGGCCAGTTGGGCCTTGGCGCAGAAGACGCTTCGGCGCGTCTGGCGGCGGTTCGCGAAATGACGAAGGATCCGGATCAGAAAACGCTGGAGCTTCTGCAGAAACGCAGCGCCGTCGAAACCGACCAGCGCGTCAAACGGGCGATCGACCTGATCTTTCTGGTCCGCGACCTCGACAGCGGCGATAAAACGGCTCGCATTCGGGCGCTCAAGGCACTGCAGGATTACGACAGCCAGGAGGTCGTGAACAAATTGAACGCGATGCTGGAGCCCGACGGCGAAGGCGGATACGCGGAAGCCGACGCGGATATCCGCAATCAGGCCAAAATCACCCTGCACGCGATCGATACGCGGATCGGCTTATATCATGCGGCCGAAACGGTGTTCTTCGGCCTGAGCCTCGGCGCGGTGCTGGTGCTCGCGGCGATCGGGCTGGCGATCACCTTCGGGGTGATGGGCGTGATCAACATGGCGCACGGCGAACTGATGATGCTCGGCGCCTATACCACTTATGTGATTCAGCAACTGCTGCCGGACAGCCTGGGCTTGTCGATCTTTCTCGCGATTCCGGCGGCCTTTTTGATTTCCGCGCTGGCAGGGCTGGCGATCGAGCGCGGCCTGATCCGCTTCCTGTACGGACGCCCGCTCGAAACCCTGCTGGCGACTTTCGGGGTTAGCCTGATCCTGCAACAGGGCGTCCGCTCGATCTTCTCGCCCTTGAACCGTAGCGTCGCGACGCCTTCCTGGATGAGCGGCTCCTGGCAGATCAACGATTTCCTGTCGCTGACCTGGAACCGCTTTTATATCCTGATTTTCTGCCTGCTGGTGTTTACGGCCCTGCTGCAGATCCTGAAGCGTACCCGGCTCGGCCTGGAAGTGCGGGCGGTCGCGCAAAACCGCCGGATGGCGAAGGCGATGGGTATCCCGACCGACCGGGTCGATGCGATGACTTTCGCGCTCGGTTCCGGGATCGCCGGAGTTGCCGGGGTCGCCTTGAGCCAGATCACCAATGTCGGACCGAATCTGGGCCAAGCCTATATCGTCGATTCGTTCATGGTCGTGGTGTTCGGCGGCGTCGGCAATCTGTTCGGAACGCTGGTCGCGGGTTTTTCGTTAGGGATCGCGAACAAGTTTCTGGAGCCTTATGCCGGCGCGGTGCTCGCGAAAATCCTGGTGCTGGTGTTCATCATTCTTTTCATTCAAAAGCGCCCGCGCGGACTGTTTCCGCAAAAGGGCCGGGCAGCGGAGGCTTAAACGATGTACCGCATTTTACTCGGCAATGATAAAACGGCCCTGGCCGTATTGGCGGTGCTGGCGGCAGTCACGGTGGCGGTGCCGCTGTGCAGCCTGCTGTTTCCGGCCGGTTCGGCGCTGCATTTCTCGGCCTATACGGTATCGCTGCTCGGCAAATACATGACGTTCGCGCTGCTCGGCCTGTCGCTGGACCTGGTCTGGGGCTACGCGGGCATTCTGGCATTGGGACACGGTGCATTTTTCGCGCTGGGCGGCTACGCGATGGGGATGTACCTGATGCGCCAGATCGGCGAGCGCGGTGTTTACGGCAATCCGCTGCTGCCCGATTTCATGGTGTTTTTGAACTGGGATAAACTGCCCTGGTATTGGCACGGCTTCGACCGGTTCGGGTTTGCGATGGCGATGGTGCTCTTGGCGCCTGGGTTTCTGGCTTTCGTGTTCGGCTGGCTGGCATTCCGGGCGCGGGTGGCCGGCGTTTACCTTTCGATCATGACGCAGGCTTTGACCTATGCGCTGATGCTGGCCTTTTTCCGGAACGAGATGGGCTTTGGCGGCAACAACGGGCTGACCGATTTCAAGGATATCCTCGGCTTTAATATCCAGGCCGAAGGCGTCAGGGCGGCGCTGCTGTTCATTTCCGGCGCCGCGTTGATCGGCGCGCTGCTGGGATGCCGCTGGCTGGTCAACACCAAGCTGGGCCGGGTCGTTACCGCGATCCGCGATCAGGAGTCGCGCGTGCGCTTTATCGGCTACCGGGTCGAGATGTACAAACTCTGGATTTTCGTGTTCGCGGCGATGCTGGCGGGAATCGCCGGCGCCTTGTATGTGCCGCAGGTCGGGATCATCAATCCGAGCGAATTCTCGCCGCTGAACTCGCTGGAAATCGTGGTCTGGGTCGCGCTGGGCGGACGCGGCACGCTGTACGGCGCGATCGTCGGCGCGGTGCTGGTCAATTTCGGCAAAACGGTGTTTACGGGACTCCTGCCCGACGCCTGGCTGTTCGTGCTCGGCGGCGCGTTCATTCTGGTCACGCTGGCGCTGCCCGACGGGATCGCCGGCCTCTTGAACCGCCGGCTGAAGGAGCGTACCGCATGATCGAAATGGCGATGGAAAATCAGACGGTCGACGCGCCGTCTTTTTCGGGCGTGATGTATCAGGAAGGGGTCGTCGATACCCGGCACGGCACGATCCTGTACCTGGAGGATGTGTCGGTCAGTTTCGACGGCTTCCGGGCGCTGAACCGCCTGTCGCTGTATATCGGCGCGGGCGAACTGCGCTGCCTGATCGGCCCCAACGGCGCCGGCAAGACTACGCTGATGGACGTGATCACCGGCAAGACCCGCCCCGACACGGGCAGTGTATTCTTCGGGCAGACGATCGATCTGTTGAAAATGGACGAGGCGGCGATCGCCGAGGCCGGTATCGGCCGGAAATTCCAGAAACCGAGCGTATTCGAGGCGTTGACCGTGTTCGAAAACCTCGAGCTGGCGCTGAAAGCGGACAAACGCACCTGGCCGTCGCTGTTGTTCAGGCTGACCGGCGAACAGCGCGATGCGATCGGGCGGACGCTCGAAACGATCGGCCTGGCCGGTCTGGCCGGGAAGCGCGCGGGGATCCTTTCGCACGGCCAGAAACAATGGCTCGAAATCGGCATGCTTTTGATGCAGGAGCCGATGGTGATGCTGATCGACGAGCCGGTCGCGGGCATGACGCATCAGGAAGTCGAACGCACCGCCGAACTCTTGCTGTCGCTGCAGGGCAAGCGTTCGATCGTGGTGGTGGAGCACGATATGGAGTTTATCCGCTCGATCGCGCACAAAGTGACCGTGCTGCACGAAGGTTCGGTGCTGACCGAGGGCACGATGGACGAGGTGCAGAACGATCCGCGCGTCATACAGGTTTATTTGGGGGACTGATGCTGCAAGTCGAATCGTTGGATCAATACTACGGCGAAAGCCATACGCTTTGGGGGATGAACCTGGATGTTCCGCCCGGTGCCTGTCTGTGCCTGCTCGGGCGGAACGGCGTCGGCAAGACGACCCTGCTCAAGACGGTGATGGGGTTGATCAAGAGCAGCGGCGGCACGATCCGGTTCGACGGCGCCGACATTGCTTCGCTGAAGGCCGAGAAGCGGGCGGCGCTGGGGATCGGCTACGTGCCGCAGGGCCGCGAGATCTTTCCGCTGCTGACCGTCGAAGAAAATCTGAAGACGGGCCTGCGCGTCGCGCCGAAGGCTTTCGGCAACAAAATACCCGACCAGGTGTTCGAGATTTTTCCGGTGCTGAAAACGATGCTGAAACGGCGCGGCGGCGATCTGTCCGGCGGTCAGCAGCAGCAACTGGCGATCGGACGGGCGCTGGTGATCAATCCGCGATTGTTGATACTGGACGAGCCGACCGAGGGTATCCAGCCGAACATCGTCAGCGAAATCGGCGACGTGATCAGCCGGCTGAACCGCGGGCTCGGCAAAACGCCGCCCGCGTCTGTTGCCGGCGAACCGCAGCATGAGATTCATACAGCGGTGTCCCGAATCAACCGGGAGCTCGGGGTGACGGTGCTGCTGGTCGAACAGAAACTGCCGTTCGCGCGCAAAATCGCCGACAGTTTCTGTATCATGGACCGCGGGCGCGGCGTCGCAGCCGGCCCGATCCGGCAATTGAACGATGATTTGGTCAAGCGCTACTTGACCGTATGAAAGGAGAAATGTCATGAAGCACCATCATTTGGAAATTTTTTTTGCAGGGTTGCTGCTATCGCTGTCGATGCCGACGGAAGCCCATACCGGCCACGGCCTTGCCTATGATCTTCAGGCCGGTCTTCGGCATCCGCTGCTTGGCATCGACCATATCCTGGCGATGGTCGGCGTGGGCCTGTGGGCGGGCTTTTTAGGCGGAGCGGCGCGCGGACGGCTGCCGGCCGCTTTTCTCGCTGCGATGGCGGCCGGGGCATCTTTGGCGTTTGCCGGCATGGTGCTGCAGGGGCCGGAAATGTGGGTCGCTGCGTCGGTGTTGGCGATTGGAGTGATTCTACTGGGAATTCCGTCGAAATTATTTTTTTTGGCGAATAACGTAGGGTGGGGTAAAAGGTGGGTTCGGCGTACGGAAAACACTGTAAAATTTGAAGGCCGTAGGCAAAGCGCGCCGGCGGCAACCGCTCCCTGCGTTGCCCTACCTCCTGCATCCATGCAGTCGAACCCATCCTACGTTTCTGCTCGACACGGCTGGGCGAGCGTACTCGCGGCGCTGTTCGCCTTCGGTCACGGCTACGTGCATGCGCTCGAAGCCGGAACGGACAGCCAGGCCTTCAGCTATGCGGCCGGCTTTCTCGTTTCGTCCGCGCTGCTGCTCGGCGTCGGGTTGCTGATCGGACGCGTCTCGGCAGCGCGGAGCTGCTGGATCAAATCCGCATTCGGCGCGATCTGCGCCGGTGCCGGCATGATCCTGCTGCTTGGGGGCTGACCGGATGCTGCTTGATCCGGACGGCGCCGGCCCGCTTCATCCCGGCCATGCCCGACAAAACCAGCGGCCGGGCTGGGAAGCTGAGCTGCATCTGGGTTTTTCGCGCCGGCAGGACAAAACGGTGCTCGTCGAGCGGCGGCACCGGGGGCCTTTGGCGGTGCAGCGGCCGTTTTATCCGGGCGACGGGGTCTGCCATGTTTATCTGCTGCATCCGCCCGGCGGCATGGTGGCGGGCGACCGCCTGGAAATCGAGGCCATGCTGGCGGAAGGTTCCGAAGCTTTGCTGACCACGCCGGCCGCGGGCAAATGTTACCGCAGCGAAGCGCGGATCGCCGAACAGTCGGTCAGGTTGACGGTCGGCAATCGCGCCGCGCTCGAATGGCTGCCGCAGGAAACGATCGTCTATCGCGGCGCGAGGCTCCGTTCCGAAATGCGGATCGAACTCGACGATGCGGCCCGCTTCATCGGCTGGGACATGCTGGTATTCGGGCGGCCTTCGGCCGGGGAAAGTTTTGACGACGGCTTCGTGGAGGCGGGGTGGCGGCTGTTCAAAGCGGGCCGGCCGATCCATACCGAACGCGTGCTGCTGGATGCGGAGGCTGTGCAGGCGAATTGGGGCCTGCAGGGCCGCTCGTCGTGCGGAACCCTGTTCGCAACGCCCGCCTCGCGCAAAACGCTGGACATCGTGCGCGAGTTGATCGGCGAGGCGCCGGGCCGCGGTGTGACGCTGATCGACGAGGTATTGGTCTGCCGGGCCGTCGAGGCGCGCGCGGACCGGCTGCGCGGCTTTTTTCAGGCGGTCTGGGCGGCGCTCAGGCCGGAGGTTTTGCAGCGCGCGGATGTACCGCCGCGCATTTGGGCATATTGAACGACAGGAATCAAGGATGCAATTGACACCCCGCGAAAAAGACAAACTGCTGCTGTTCACCGCCGCGCTCTTGGCGGAGCGGCGCAAGGCACGAGGATTGAAGCTGAACTATCCGGAAGCGGTCGCCTTTATTTCGGCCGCGATCCTGGAAGGCGCCCGCGACGGCCGCACGGTCGCCGAATTGATGGCGTACGGCCGTACCCTGCTGAATCCGGAAGACGTGATGGAAGGCGTTGCAGAGATGCTGCACGACGTGCAAGTCGAAGCGACCTTTCCGGACGGCACCAAGCTGGTGACGGTGCATAATCCGATTGCATAAGCCGGAGGCAGGATGGGTACGATTACATTAAAAATATTGAAGTCAAAAACGTAGGATGTGCTGAACGAAGTGAAGCGCATCGCATCGCACATTCGCGATTGATGGGCTTCCTTCGTCAGCCCATCCTACGAATATGACATTAAAAGAATTGGAGTCGATTATGATCCCAGGCGAAATCATCACCGTGCCCGGCGACATCGAATTGAACGCCGACCGCGAGGCGATCCTGATCGAAGTCGCGAACACCGGCGACCGGCCGATCCAGGTCGGTTCGCATTACCATTTTTACGAAACCAATCCGGCGCTGGACTTCGACCGCAGCCGCGCACGCGGCTGCCGGCTGGACATTGCGGCCGGCACCGCGGTGCGCTTCGAGCCGGGGCAGATCCGCGAGGTGCGCCTGATCCCGTTTGGGGGGCTCCGGCAAGTGTACGGTTTCCGCCAGCAAGTGATGGGCGATTTGGAGAGTCATAATGAATAAAATCGGCCGCAGAGCCTATGCCGAGATGTTCGGCCCCACCACCGGCGACCGGGTGCGCCTGGCCGACAGCGAACTCTTCATCGAAGTCGAAGCCGACCATACGCTCTACGGCGAAGAGGTCAAATTCGGCGGCGGCAAGGTGATCCGCGACGGCATGGGGCAGGGCCAAATTGCATCGGAAGGCGCGATGGACGTGGTGATTACGAATGCGCTGATCGTCGACCACTGGGGCATCGTCAAGGCCGACGTCGGCATCAAGCACGGGCGAATTGCGGGGATCGGCAAGGCCGGCAATCCGGACATCCAGGACCGGGTCGATATCGTGATCGGGCCGGGCACCGAGATCATCGCCGGGGAAGGCCAGATATTGACCGCGGGCGGGATCGACGCGCACATCCATTTCATCTGTCCGCAGCAGATCGAGGAAGCCTTGTATTCGGGCGTTACCACGATGATCGGCGGCGGCACCGGGCCTGCGACCGGGACGAACGCGACGACCTGCACGCCGGGGCCTTGGAATCTGAAACAGATGCTCAAGGCGCTGGATGCGTTTCCGATGAATTTCGGCCTGCTCGGCAAGGGCAATGCCAGCCTGCCGGCTGCGCTCGAAGAGCAGATCCGCGCCGGCGCGATGGGGCTGAAACTGCACGAAGACTGGGGCACCACGCCGGCCGCGATCGACTGCTGCCTGGGTGTCGCCGACCGCTTCGACGTGCAGGTGGCGATCCACACCGATACCCTGAACGAATCCGGCTTCGTCGAAGACACGATCGCGGCGTTCAAGGGCCGGACGATCCATACTTACCATACCGAAGGGGCGGGCGGCGGCCACGCGCCCGACATCATCAAGGCCTGCGGGCTGCCGAACGTCTTGCCGTCGTCGACCAATCCGACCCGGCCGTACACGGTCAACACGATCGACGAACACCTCGACATGCTGATGGTCTGCCATCATCTCGATCCGGGCATCCCCGAAGACGTGGCGTTCGCCGAATCGCGAATCCGCCGCGAGACGATCGCCGCCGAGGACATCCTGCACGACCTCGGCGCGTTCTCGATGATTTCGTCCGATTCGCAGGCGATGGGCCGGGTCGGCGAAGTGATCACGCGCACCTGGCAGACCGCGCACAAGATGAAGGTGCAGCGCGGTTCGCTGGCGGAAGACACCAGCAGCAACGACAATTTCCGGGTCAAGCGCTACATCGCCAAATACACGATCAACCCGGCGCTCAGCCACGGGATCGCGCATGAAGTCGGCTCGATCGAAAAAGGCAAGCTGGCCGACCTGGTGCTCTGGCAGCCGGCGTTTTTCGGGATCAAGCCGAGCCTGATCCTCAAAGGCGGCTTTATCGCCGCCGCGCCGATGGGCGATCCGAACGCCTCGATCCCGACGCCGCAGCCGGTGCATTACCGGCCGATGTTCGGCAGTTACGGCCGGGCGGCGGCCGGGAGCTCGATGTTGTTCCTCTCGCGGGCGTCGATCGACGACGGCCTCCCCGGGCAGTTGCGGCTCGAAAAAATGATCGGCGCGGTGCGCGGCACGCGCACGCTCGGCAAGAGCGACTTGATCCACAACCGCTACCAGCCGGTGATTGAAGTCGATCCGCAAACCTATGCGGTCATTGCGGACGGGCAATTGCTGACCTGCGAGCCGGCCGCGGTACTGCCTTTTGCCCAACGCTATTTCCTGTTCTGACCATGCTGAAACTGACCGAGCTTTCATCTTCCGAACAAGCCGACGACAGTCTGACGCTGCCGTTCGACATCCGCCAGAAAAGCCGCTGCGCGGCCCGGACCGACAACGGTGTCGAGGTCGGCGTGTTCGCGATTCGCGGCCAGTGCCTGCGGCCGGGCAGCGTGCTGACCGGCAGCGAAGGCTATCGGGTTTTGGTCAAGGCCGCGCCCGAGGCGCTGTCGGTCGTGCGCTGCGCCGATCCTCTGCTGTTCGCCAGAGCCTGCTACCATCTCGGCAATCGGCACGTGCCGCTGCAGATCATGGACGGCGAGCTGCGCTATCTCTCCGATCATGTGCTCGACGACATGCTCGAACGGCTCGGTTTGACCGTGGAGCATGGGCAGCTGCCTTTTGAGCCCGAAGCCGGGGCTTACCATTCGCATGGCCACTGATCTGCCGTTGCTGCGGCTGCTGCAGTTGGCGAGCCCCGGCTTGCCGGTCGGAATGTACAGTTACTCGCAGGGGCTCGAAAAAGCGGTGGACGACGGTCTGGTCATCGATGCCGCGTCGGCCGGCGCGTGGATCGGCGCGGTGCTGCAAAGAAGCGTGGCAAACGTCGATTTGCCGGTCCTGGCCCGGCTTTACGCCGCGTGGGAACGGAACGACGGCCGTGCCGCCGATGACTGGAGCAGCCTGCTGCTCAGCTGCCGGGAGTCTGCTGAATTACGTGCAGAAGACCGGCAGACCGGGCTCGCCTTGCAGCGTCTGCTGGCTGCGCTTGGTATCGGCGAAGAGATCAAGCCGCCAGGCGGCACGGTCACCTGGGCGGGGTTGTTCGCGCTGGCCGCGCTGCGGCTCGGCGTAGCCCAACGCGAGGCGCTGCTCGGCTATGCCTGGAGCTGGCTCGAAAATCAGGTCCTCTGTGCCGTCAAGCTGGTGCCTCTGGGTCAGGTGGCGGGGCAGCAATTGTTGCTGAATCTAGCGGAGGAAATCCCGTCTGCGGTCGACTGTGCCTTGCGGATCGAAGACGAGCGGATCGGCGGCGGTGTTTTCGGTCTGGCGTTGGCCAGCAGCCGTCATGAGATGCAGTATTCGCGCCTGTTCCGGTCGTAGCATACGCTGTACGTGTCGAAGTGGCGGATGAAGCGGTAGGGTACGCTGTGCGTACCTTGTTTCGGGCGGAGCCGAAGGGTTTTTAAATGGTACGCGCAGCGTACCCTACGAAGTGATTGGAGAAAAAATGAGCGGCAAACCTGTATTGAGAGTCGGCGTCGGCGGGCCGGTCGGCTCCGGCAAGACTGCGCTGGTCGATGCGCTGTGCAAAAGCATGCGCGACCGCTACGAAATCGGCGTGGTGACCAACGACATCTATACCCGCGAGGATCAGCAATTCCTGATCCGCAGCCAGGCGCTGCCGGAAGAGCGGATTCTGGGCGTCGAAACCGGCGGTTGCCCGCATACCGCGATCCGCGAGGACGCTTCGATGAATCTGGCCGCGGTCGACGAGCTTTGCGAGCGCTTCGGCAATCTCGATTTCGTGATGGTCGAAAGCGGCGGCGACAACCTCAGCGCGACGTTCAGCCCGGAGCTGGCCGACCTGACGATCTATGTAATCGATGTGTCGGCCGGCGACAAAATCCCGCGCAAAGGCGGGCCGGGCATTACCCGCTCCGATCTTCTGGTGATCAACAAAACCGATTTGGCTCCTTACGTGGGCGCTTCACTCGATGTCATGAATCAGGACGCGAAAAAAATGCGCGGCGAACGCCCGTTCGTGTTTACGAACCTGAAAAAAGGCGAGGGGCTTAAACTGGTCGAAGAATTCATTATCAAGGCCGGGATACTGTAAAGCGCGTATTCGCGGCTTAAAACCGATAGTCGGTATATTGTTCCGAATTGGGGCATTTGCCCGATTCCGCGGCAAAGACCTGTGTCATATCACACAGTTCGCGGCGCCGCCGGTCGGGAGGGATCGCAAAGACGCGGAATTTGTTTATTTTTGACGGTCTGGTCCGGTTATTGCTTTCAAAATCTGTCAGCATGGGTCCATCGGAAGGCGCCGCCGAGCGCTTTTTCCTGTTTTAACCGGACAGTGCGATTCCGTTTAACTTTTCGAGGCAAACCGGCATGACCGAATTGAACCGTTACCGTATCCGCGGCAAAACTTATTTTTTCACCCTGGCATTGCCCGAATGGCGCTCGGGCGCCGCGATGCACCGGATCCGCGCGCTCTGCCTCGAACTGGTGAAGATCAAGCGGAAATACCCGTTCAATCTCGATGCGCTGGTGATTCTGCCGAAATATGTGCAGGGCATCATGACGCTGCCGGGCGACGCGGAGGCGGCCAGCTTGCTGTGGCAGCAGGTCAATGATGAATTCGCCGAACTGGCCGGCCTTTTCGAAGGCCTGCAAGGCGACGAGGACGGCGATTTCGAACGCAAGCGCTGCTTCGGCTATATGCTGCGCGACGACCAGGATTTTGCCCGGCATCTGAATTTTTTGCATTACAATCCGGTCAACCAGGGCTTGGTCAAGGGCGTCGCCGACTGGCCCTATTCGACTTTTTTTCCCTATGTGCAGCAAGGCGTCTATCCGTTGTCCTGGCAAATGGACATGGCATAAAGCCGCGGCGCTTCAGCCTCATCCTGCATCCGCGCATCAAGCCAAGGAGTCGCCGGCTTGAACAGCCGAAGCCGCAATTGCCGTACCCGGCAAAACACGTTTCGAATCAATAGCGCGGGGACAGCCGGATTTTTCAAGCGGGCAGTTATCTTTTAAGGTTGCGCTTAGCTTTTTTCGCGTAACCGGGCGCCACATAGTGGTTGATTTTCTTGCTTTCGCCGACGGCCAGGCAGGCGCCGATCCGATCCTCCAAAACACGGTCGCTGACCGAAACGCGTTCATGCTGGCGCAGGTGTTCAAGCCAGGATTCCACCATAAAGCATTCGATGTAACGGTCGGCTTTGGCCGTATCCTGGAAAAGTTCCCAAAAGTACGCGCCGTCGCGTTTGCGGATTTTCTTCAATTGATGGGAAAGTTCATAAAATTCATCAAGCCTGCCGCCTGCAACCGTGTATTCGATCGTTACCAGCACGGGGCCTTTATCGTGTTCCGGGGTTTGGTCGACCATCGGCAACGGCCAATGCATGGAAGGCGTGAAATCGATATCGTCGTGATCGCCGATGCGGTATCGCCAGGTGAGGAGAATGCTTACGATCAAGCCGGCGGCGGCGGTCAGAAAACTCGTTTCGATGCCGTAGCGCTTGGCCAGAAAACCCCAAAGCAAACTGCCGCCCGCCATGCCGCCCATGAATACCATCATGAACACGGACAAGCCGCGCGCTCTCACCCAATCCGGCAGGCTGCCCTGAGCCGCCACCTGCAGGGACGACATCACGCAGATCCAGGCCGCGCCCGCCAGCCCCATGGCCGGCAGCAAGACGTAAAGATCGTCCTGGGTGGCAAGAATGGCCGAAGCGCCCCCGTAAGCCAGAGTCGCCAGGCGCACCAGATTGTCGGAACGGATGCGCTGCCGGATGCGCGGCAGCGCGATCGCAATCGTAATCGCGCCCAAGCCGATGCCGGCCATCAACAGGCCGTAGACGGAAGAGCTGGCATGCAGGCGCTGCTTGACCAAGATCGGCAAGAGCGCCCACAAGGCGCTGGCGAACGGAAAGAAGCCGACGCCCCGGATCAATATGGCAGGCAGCAAGCTGGAATAACGCGCGTACCGCAAGCCCGACCGCATCGCGCCCAAACAGCGTTCGGCGGGCAAACCGCTTTCGTTCGGGGTTCTTTTCCAGCAGGCGATGACGGCAATGACGCCGAGGAAGGATAGGGTATTGGCCAGGAATACGCTGGGCACGCCGTAGAGGGCGATCAAATAACCCGCAACCGCAGGCCCGATCGCGCGGGAAATATTGACGCCCAGGCCGTTTAACGTGATGGCGGCATGCAGTTCCTTTTGGGCGACCAGTTCCGGCGTGACGGCCGACCACGCCGGCATGCTCATCGCCGTACCGCAGCCCAGCAAGAAAGTGAACACCACCAAAACCCAGCCCGTCGTCAACCCGGACAGGGTACAGAACAATAAACCCGACGCACTGGCAAACATCCAGATTTGCGTCGCCAGCAAATAACGGCGGCGGTCCACGATATCGGCCAATGCGCCCGCCGGGATTGCCAGGAGCATGATCGGCAGCGAGGTGGCGGTCTGGACCAAAGCGACCATCACCGGAGAAGCCGTCGTCGAAGCCATCAGCCACGCAGCTCCCAAGTCGTTCATCCAGGTACCGGTATTCGAAACCAGTGTCGCCGACCAGACGGCTAAAAACAGCTTGTTAGCCAGCGGCTGCCAGATCGATTGGCGCGGGGGTGTTTTATTTTGCGGCACCGGAGTCTTTTCCTTCATCGGGGATTAAAATCGATAACTGGTCATCAGCATCAGAAAATCGACATCATTGGCTTTTACGGAACGCAGCGTTCCGCCCGTAAACAAATGAACGTAAGCGAAATTCAACTGAATGTTGCGGTTGACCTGCCAGCCCGCATCCAACGTTAGCTCGCTGCCGATATAGCGTTCACGGCTTTGCTCAGTGCCGTCCAGCGGTTGAAACGGATTGACGTAAAACGCATCGTGGACGCTGTAGCGCCAGAGAAAATCCCAGCCCAGACTCAGCTCAATGCCTTCCCCGGCTTCGAAACTGATATAAGGGTACACATTCATTAAATTCGCCGGCACGACCAACGCGTTTTCGGAAAAATAGGCCAGTTTGGGAAACAAGGGATTGAAGGTTTTCAGGGTACGATCATGGGGATTGTCGTCGCCGCTGATGATGTCCATTTTCAAACCCAGCCGCGGTTTGAGAGCCACATGCTTCCAGCGGTAACCCGTATCCGACGCCGCGGTCCATGCCGAAATCGCATCCTTGCCGAAACGGCCGAACTGGTAGGCGAATTCGAAATTGTAATCCCACCCTCCGGACTTGCGCCATAACCGGCTGCCGAGGGTATGTCGATGCTCGTCGGCAATGCCTTGGGTGTAAACCGCATCGGCCCGGTCCAGGCCAAGGTAGTAAAAATCCATGCTGGGGGCATACCGGGCCGCCGGCCGGTTAAATACGGAATAAAGCCCCCAGAAGCGCTGGCCGTCGTCATCCCGGTCGTCCAATACGCCCTGCCTTAATTCCAGCGGCGCGGAATAGAAGGCGTCCACCGTAAAACCGCCGCCCTTGAAGCCGGCGCGCACCGCATCGAAACTGCGGCGAATGTTCGGATTGTTGCGAACCGAAACCAGCCGTTCGGAGCCGAAACTCATTTCCTGCCTGCCGCCGCGGATCGTCAGCGTATGGCCTCCCAAAGGCCATTGCCATTCCGCGAAACCTTGTTGCAGATCGAAATGGTCTTCTTCGACCGGGGATTTTTCGTTGGCCTTGCCGAATGCGTAATGGCTGCCGAATTGGACAAAGGCACGAAAATGGCTGCCCAAATGTAAATCGCCATGCAGCAAAACCCGCTGAAGGAGATAATCGTCGTCCTCGAATTCCGCCAGGCCGAATTGATAACCGTGAAGGTTCTGGTAGCGTTCCCGCAACTCGCCGCCCAGGCTTAAATAAGCGTCCGGAAGAAACGGCAGAGCGATATATTTGATGTCATCCCCCAAACCGTGCCGCCGCTTGGGATCTTTCATCGCTTGGTAATTTTCTTCGTAGCGAAGGGTTTTAAAGGCAGCCGGCGCAGGCTCGGCGCCGGATTCCCCCCAGGCATTAAAGCCTATCGCCAGATTCAGTAAAAACAGTAAAATCCAATAAGCCATGGACATCAAAAAAACTTAGGATTTCGTCAAAAATAACTTCCCCCTTTGAAAAAGGGGGATCGAGGGGGATTTATTTGAAAAATCTCCCCTAACCCCTCGGTAACTGCTCCCTGCGTTACTCTATCTCCTGCATCCATGCAGTCGTCGGCAATTGCTCCATGCATTGCCCTACCTCCTGCATCCATGCAGTCGTCTTTTTCAAAGAGGGGAGTGAAGTATCTGCTTTTCGAAACCATCAACATTCCGGAAGTTATTTCCTACCAGATCCTTACGCCCAACAACTGCAACCCAACACGCCCCAGAAACTTTTCAAATCGGCCGCCGGAACACGGCTTTGAAAAGCCCGGGCATGGGCGTGTCCGTGGATGCCGCAAGCCGTGCCGCAGGCGCAGGCCTGTGCCATGGCGTTGGCGTGAGGTGCGGCTGCATGATAGCCGCCGTAACGGATCACCGGCGACCAGGACGGGGAAACCGGCAATGCGGGCGGGTCGAATTCCCTAAACTCCTCATCGCCGTAGACGATCTCGCCGCCCACCACGGTCATGACGGCTTTCAGGTTTTTCAGCTCATCGTCCGCGATCGTCATCATGTCTTCGGGCAAGACGGCAAAATCGGCATATTGCCCGGCGACGATCGCGCCTTTCTTGCCGTTTTCGGTGGAGAACCACGACGAACCCTCGGTGTATAACCTCAAAGCCTCTTCGCGCGGCAGGCGGTTGGCGGGCGGATAAAGAGTCAATCCGCCCACGGTCTTGCCCGTCGCCAGCCAATAAATGCCGATCCAGGGGTTATAGCTGGCGACGCGCGTGGCATCCGTCCCCATGCCGATCGGAATCCCGGTGGCCAGCATCCGCTGGATCGGCGGCGTGGCTTCGGCCGCCTTGGCGCCGTAGCGCGCGACGAAATCCTCGCCCTGGTAAGCCATGCGGTGCTGGATGGCGATGCCGCCGCCCAATGCCTTGATGCGGTCCAGGTTGCGCTGCGTGACGGTTTCGGCATGGTCGATGAACCAGTTTAAGCCGTCCAGGGGAAATTCGGCGTTGACCCGTTCGAACACGTCCAGGAAGCGGGAAATTGATTCATCATAGGTGCCGTGAATGCGAAACGGCCAACGGTTTTCCGCCAGATGCCGCACGACGCGGTAAAGCTCGTCTTCCAGGCTTGCCGCCAAATCGGGCCTGGGCTCCTTGAAATCTTCGAAATCGGCGGCGGAAAACACCAGCATTTCGCCCGCACCGTTATGGCGGTACATGGGGGAACCTTGGCCTGGTTTAAGCAGTTGGGTCCAGGTCCGGAAATCCTCCAGTTCCTTGCCCGGCCTTTGGGTGAACAGGTTGTAGGCGATGCGGATGGTCAGTTGCTTGTCTCGGGCAAGCTGTTCGATCACCTGATAGTCTTCGGGATAATTCTGGAAACCGCCGCCCGCATCGATCACCGACGTTACGCCCAGCCGGTTCAGTTCGCGCATGAAGTGCCGGCTGGAAATCAGTTGATCTTCCGGCGCCAGTTTTGGCCCCTTGGCCAAGGCGGCGTACAGAATCATCGCATTCGGACGCGCAATCAGCAAACCGGTCGGATGGCCGCTTCTATCGCGTTGAATTTCGCCGCCCGGCGGATCGGGGGTATTTTTATCGTAGCCGCAAGCCTGCAACGCGGCGCGGTTCAGCAGGGCGCGGTCGTACAAGTGCAGAATGAACACGGGCGTATCGGGCGCAATCGCGTTGATTTCTTCCAGGGTGGGCAGGCGCTTTTCCGCGAACTGGTGCTCGGTAAAGCCGCCGACTACCCGCACCCATTGCGGCGGCGGGGTGATCGCCACCTGCTGTTTCAGCATCTCCAAAGCGGTGGCGACATCCGGCACGCCGTCCCAGCGCAATTCCAGCAAATAACTCAAGCCGCCGCGGATAAGGTGCAGATGGCTGTCGATAAAACCCGGTATGGCCCGCTTGCCTTTGAGGTCAACGACGTGGGTGGAAGCGGCGGCCTGCTTCATGATCGCCGCATCGTCGCCGACGCTCAGGAACACGCCGTCCTTGACGGCGACGGCGCCGGCTTCGGGATTTTTGCGGTCCAGGGTGGTAAAGCGGCCGTTTCTGAAAATCTTGTCCGGCGTATTGACGGTATTCATCGTAAGATCCTCCTCAATCGGTTTTCGGCAGCTTGCGCTATTTATTCTTCGCTTCCTGCAGCCTGGAATAGCTGGTCATCAAGTTGCGGTAATTAGGCAAATGATTCGACAGCAAAGTCGCCAATCCTTCCATATCGTTGCGCCAGTCCCGCTGCAATTCGCAAGCGACCGCAAACCAGTTAACCAACTGCGCTCCGGCCTGCGACATGCGGTTCCACGCACTCTGCTGAGTGGTTAGATTAAACGTACCGGAAGCATCGGTAACGACAAACACGTCATAGCCTTCTTCCAAGGCCGATAAGGTGGGGAAAGCCACGCACACGTCGGTCACGACCCCGGCAATAATCAGTTGCCTGCGTCCGGTCGCTTTGACCGCTTTCACAAAGTCTTCGTTGTCCCAGGCATTGATCTGCCCGGGGCGATGGATGAAAGGCGCATCGGGGAAGCGTTCGAGTATTTCCGGCACGATCGGCCCGTTGGGGCCTTCGTCGAAGCTGGTCGTCAATATCGTCGGCAACCGAAAGAATTTGCCGATGTCGGCCAGTGCGATCACGCTGTTTTTGAATTCGCCGGGGCTGAAATCCTGCACCAGCGAAATCAGCCCGGACTGGTGGTCGACCAGCAGCAAGGCGGCATCGTCTTTGTTCAGTTTTTTGTATTTCGCATTCATAGTGATCTCCGTTAAAGAAATAACTCGCCACATGCCTAAGGATCCGGTAGGAAATAACTTTCCCGAATGTTGGGTGTTACGAAAAGCAGATGATTCACTCCCCTCTTTGAAAAAGAGGGGCTGGGGGGAGATTTATTAAACAAATCCCCCTCGATCCCCATTTTTCAAAGGGGGAGGCGCTTTTGACGAAGTCCCTCTTTTTCAAAGGGGGAAGTATTTTTTGACGAAATCCTAAAAAAGATGAGTCATGCGGGAATTGAAAGTTCATGGTTTGGCCCATGATTCCGAATGGGCCAAACCACTCAACGTGCGCTCGGCACGGAAACCATCGTTTTTACACCAACTGCCCATCCCGATAATCCGCAAGCGCCTGCTCGATTTCATCGCGCGTGTTCATCACGAAGGGGCCGTACTGGACGACCGGCTCGCGCAGGGGTTTGGCCGCGAGCATCAGGAAAGAGGCGCCTTCCTTCCCGGCATGTACCTCCACGCGATTCCCTTCGGAAAGCACCCCGGCGGCATGGGGTGCCAAGGGTAGCCTTTCGGTCGTTGGGCCGACTTCGGCCGAGCCTTCGTAAAGATAAACGAAGGCATTGTGATCCTCTGCAACCGGGTGGTCAAAATGGCCGTTTGCCGGGAGATGGACATCCAGAAACAAAGGTTCGGTACTCAATCCTTGGACCGGTCCCGCTACAACCCGGCCTTCCGCTTGTGCGCTGCCGGCAATGACTTTTACCCGGCTTCCGTCCTGAAGGGCGAGCAGGGGAATAGCCTCCGGTTGAATATCCCGGTAGGCGGCCGGCTTCATTTTTTCTCGGGCCGGCAAATTTACCCACAGCTGGAAGCCGCGCATGCGGCCGCTTTCCTGCTGCGGCATTTCGGAATGGATGATGCCGCGGCCGGCAGTCATCCACTGCACCGAACCGCTCTTCAAATCGCCCCGGTTGCCGAGATGGTCCCGGTGCAGCATGTGCCCTTCCAGCATGTAAGTCACCGTCTCGAAACCCCGGTGCGGGTGGTCGGGAAAGCCGGCGCTATAGTCATCGGCATTGGCCGATGAAAACTCGTCCAGCATCAGGAAGGGATCGAGGCGCGCCGACTGGGATTGCCCCAGGCTGCGCAGCAGCTTGACGCCGCCGCCGTCGGTGGCGGGCAGGGCGTTGATGGTTTTTTTCAATGTTCGCGTAGACATGGTATTCCTCACGGAAAGTTGGAATGGCTTTCTCAAACCGCCAGCATGGCGAGCCGTTGTTGAGCTTCGGCCAGTGCGGCCTCCTTGCTCGCCTCGCCCATGTTGAGCCCTTCGGCATACACGAATTCGACATCGGCGATGCCTAGAAAGCCCAGAAAATCGCGCACATAACCGGTTTGGCTGTCGAGTGGCGTGCCGGCGTACAGCCCGCCCCGAGTTGCGAAGACATAGGCTTTCTTGCCGGCCAACAGACCTTCGGGGCCGTTCGCGGTGTAACGAAACGTTACTCCGGCCCGGGCGATTTGATCGAAATAGGCCTTGAGCGTCGACGGAATGCCGAAGTTGTACATCGGCAGGCCGATTACCAGGATCTCGGCCTGTTTGATCTCATCGATCAGGGCATCCGACTCGGCCGCGAAAGCCTGTTGTTCCGGAGTCCGCGCTTCGGGCGCCGTAAAAAAGGCCGTTACCCGCTGTGCGTCCAGATGCGGCAAGGGCGTCTGCGCCAGATCGCGAAAGACCACTCGGGCATCCCGATGATGGCTGCGCCATGCGGCGACAAAGTGGTCGGCCAGTTGGCTGGACTGGCCGCCGGAAGAGAAAATGCTGGAGTTGATTTGGAGCAGGGTTTTCATGAGTTATTCCTCCTTTATCGAAAGTGGCTCCATTAAACAACCAATTAATTCGATAAAAAAGTATAATATATTGCTAATACTTATCTAATAATTGGATTAATTATGAAGGCTCCCCATATTACCCTCGAACACTGGCGATCGCTGATCGTGGTGGTGGACGCCGGCGGTTACGCGCAGGCCGCGGAAATCCTGAATAAAAGCCAATCGGCGGTGACTTATGCGGTGCAGAAAATCGAATCGCTGCTGGGCGTGAAAGCGTTCGAGATCCAGGGGCGCAAAGCCACCCTGACGCCAACCGGCCGGATGCTGTACCGGCGCGCGTTGGCGTTGGTCGAGGAGGCCCGCGATCTGGAGCAGGCGGCGCACACGCTGTCGGCTGGCTGGGAGGCGGAGATTCGCATCGCGGCGGAAATCCTTTTTCCTTGCCGGCTGCTGCTGGACTGTCTGGACCGCTTCGGCCGGGAGAGCCCGCGCACGCGGGTGGAGTTGATCGAATCGGTGCTCGGCGGCACCGCCGAGGCGCTATTCAAGGGGGAAGCCGACCTGGTCATTTCCCCGGAACAGCCGCCCGGCTTCCTGGGCGAACCCTTGATGCGGGTGCGACTGATCGCGGTCGCGCAGGCCGATCATCCCCTGCATCGCTATGGCCGGGCGCTGACCCAGCGCGACCTGCGCGCCTATCGGCATGTGGTGGTCCGGGATTCGGGCGGCAGGCGCGACCGGCGCGCGGTCTCTGTCGAAGTGGATCAGCGCTGGACGGTGAGCCAGATTGCCACGTCGATCCAGGCCGTGGCCATGGGTTTCGGCTTTGCCTGGCTCCCGGAAGCGCATATTCGCGAGGAATTAAAGGCAGGATTGCTCAAACCGCTGCCTTTGCGGGAAGGGGGAACGCGCGAGGTCCCCTTGTACCTGATCTTTGCCAATCCGGATTTTGCGGGCCCCGGTGTGCAGCGTCTGGCCGAGATCATCCGGGAGTCAGTGAAAACCTGCGGCACAGTAACAGATGGAGAGGGTCTGTCACAGGAAAAATGAGGGTGCAGCGAGTCGCGCTGGTTTTTCAAGGCTTCCCAAGCGACAATAGCTGTTGGAAAGGACATTGCCGGCCAATGACCGATAGCGGCTTGCCGAATACGTTCATTAATAGAGCTTCCGTATCAATAAGATGAGAATGAAAGACAAGTTAAATCAGAGTAATAGAGAAGGCCAGCAAAAAGAACATACTCCGATGATGCAGCAGTATGTGGATATTGATTTATAATGATTTTTAATTTGATAGTTAAATTTGTTACGCCAAATACTACACTAAGAACTCACTTTAATTGATGGCTATTTGAGATAATCCCGGCTTATGCTATGTTCCATAGGAGTGGGCAATCAACTCCGCCTCGACGGCTAGGAAACGATACCAGGATTCTTGAAAATATCGCATCGCGTCTTGACTAGAAACCGGTATATCGCCACGACCTAGCGAGTGCTTGATCGCAATTTCCCAGACATAGCCCTGCTGACCCAAACGGTCGTCTTGGGTAATGCAATTGAATCACGCGCCTTTTGCGGTAATTTTGGGCTATCCGTGATGGCTATAGTGCAACGTGAGTATCCAGTAGCAGATTCAAGATTGCCCCTCACCCATGAACAACTGCGCCACTTCGTCGTTGTGCGCATCGATGCTGTCCGGCACCACGAATAAGCCTTTTGCTATACCAATGCGTTTCCCAGAGGGTACCGTATCCATCGGAACCAGTTTGGCAGCCGGGCGGCCATTCCGGGCAATCACAATTTCACGCTCGCGTCCTTGCTCGATCGCCTCTACCAAGCGGGACAGAGACGACTTGGCTTGCAATATATTTACGATATGCATGGTATTTTCCGCAAAAAACAAAGCTTCGAGAAAAGGTGGGTTCGGCGCGCGGAACACTTTGCTGAATTCGAAAGGTAAGGGCATAGCGCGCGGAGCCCGCCTTTTTTACAGTAATTGCATTTTTTAAAATCCGCAGGCTTGCCCGCGCGCAGTATAAGTTAAAATCCGGAATTTTCTTCTCCCATAGGACGAGAATATCACCAATCTTTTTCGCGTTTGCGGATGGTTTGATAAATGGCTTCCATCGCATCGATGAAAGAATGGTCGTTTGACCAAAAGGCCGGAAAGTCACCGCCTTTTTTGATTAACAGCGCCGGAATGGATGCCGGTACGGCCGGCGGTAAGTTCTCCGGTAGACGTTTGCGGCCGTGCCAGAAGTCGCCGGGCGTCATGCGGGGTGCAAGCGGTTGTGTTGTTGCGCGCGTGAAATAGCTGTCAACGCTGTCAAAGCCGGCGTCTTGTTCCCCGATGGCCGCCGCCAAAGCCTGGCCCAACGGCGTTTTTTGCAATTGTTTTTGCAACTCGTCGCGTTCGAGGCCGCGCAATTCGAACAATAAGAACGGGTCGCGGTCCAATTGTGCCGCGAGGAAATAATACAGGCCGGCGATGTGCTTGCATGGGTTGGCGTAATCCGGGCAGGAGCAGTTGGTTTTCAGGTCTTTGTGGCTGTAAGGAAGCAAGCTCAGCTTCAGTGTCCGAAACACGTCTTCGATGTTATCCGGCACTTCGTTCAACAACAGGCGGGAAATAAACGCGGCGCGGCTGCCGAGAAAAGGTATCAGTTGCTGCCACTGAATCGCATCGATCGACTGGAAGGCGATACTCGTTTTGTAGAGAGGTTCCTTGTAGACACCGTAATAAGGATTAATGTTGCCCCGGATCGTCGCACTGACCATGCCGCCTTGCCGCTGCCAACTGCGAATGCGGTCGTTATTGGCATAGGCGCGCCCCCGCGCCAGCCTTGCCGAATCGGTGAAGGACTCCAGGGCCTGGATAAAGCGTTGTCCCCACCAGGTGCGTAACGTTCTCATGGTTTACTCCAATACCGCTGCTTGATTGAGGCGAATGAGCTGCTTGAACGCGGCGTTATCGAGTTGCGTCAGCCAGGACTCGTCGTTGCCGACGATGGCGCCGGCGATTTTCTTTTTGGCGTCGATCATTTGATCGATGCGTTCCTCGAGCGTGCCCAGGGTGATGAATTTATGCACGAAGACATTTTTCGTCTGGCCGATGCGGAACGCGCGGTCGGTGGCCTGGTCTTCCACCGCGGGATTCCACCAGCGGTCGAAATGGAACACATGATTGGCGCGCGTCAGCGTGATGCCGACGCCGCCAGCCTTCAGCGACAAAATAAACACCGCCGGCGGCGTTTCCGGGTTTTGAAATTCGGCGATCATTTTCTCGCGCGTATTCCGGGCCGTGCCGCCGTGCAGATAATAAGTCTGGCAATCGAGACGGCTGCGGCAATAGCGCTCGAGGCGCGCGCCGATTTCGGTAAACTGCGTGAAAATCAGCACACTTTCGCCTTCGGCCAGGGCGTCGGCGAGCATATCGCCGAGCCGTTCCAGCTTATGCGAGCGTTCGGCGGTGAAGGCGCTGTCATCCTGAAGAAACTGCGCCGGATGGTTGCAGATTTGCTTGAGTTTCATCAAGGTCGACAACATCAGGCCCTGCCGCTGAATGCCTTCGCTGGCTTCCAGTTGCTGTTCGACATCGCGGACCACGGCTTCGTACAACGAGGCTTGCTCTTTGCTGAGATTGCAGTATTGTTTGTTCTCGACTTTGTCCGGCAAGTCGCGGATGATTGCCGGATCGGTCTTGACCCGGCGCAAAATGAACGGCTCTACCAGACGCTTTAACATGGCGGATTTCAGGGGATCGTTGTCGCGCTGAATCGGGGCCTCAAAGGCTTTACGGAAAGCGGCTTGCTTGCCGAGGTATCCCGGATTCAGGTAATTGAAGATCGACCATAAATCCAGCAGGCGGTTTTCCACCGGCGTGCCGGTCAGCGCCCAGCGATAGTCCGCGTTCAGCTTGAAAATCGCCTTGGTTTGCTTGGCCTCGGGGTTTTTGATATTTTGTGCTTCGTCCAATACGATGCGCCGCCATTTCAGGGCTTGAAACAATTTCGCGTCGCGCAGCGCTAGTGGATAGGACACGATCACGACATCCACGGCTTGTGCCGCCGACACGAATTCCTCTTCATCCTTGCTGCGCTCGCTGCCGTGATGCAGCCGCGTTTTGAGTTGCGGCGCGAAGCGCTCGATTTCCTTGCGCCAATTGCCGAGCACCGAAGTCGGCGCGATCAGCAGCGCGGGACCGCGACTGGCTTCGCCCTGCGCCATGACCAATCGGGCGATCACCTGCAAGGTCTTCCCAAGGCCCATGTCGTCGGCCAAACAACCGGAAAGGCCGAGTTGTTCCAAAAACACCAGCCAAGCGACGCCGCGTTTTTGATATTCACGCAGTTCGGCGTTCAGGCCGGGAATGTCCTCGATTGGCTGTAAGTGCTGTTGATGACGCAACTTATCCAGCATGTCTGCCAATGCACTTTCCGGGTCGACTTCGAAGAGGTCCGTCTCATCCGCGGTGCGCTTAAGCCAGTCGCGCATGTCTAGGTTTTCTTCCGCCTCGCCCTGGCGCCGCCAAAACTCCAGCATGTCTTTCATGCGCTCACTGTCCAGCACGACCCACTGGCCGCGGAATTGCACGAGCGATGTTTTAGTCTCGACCAGTTGCATCCATTCCTCCGCGCCGACCTTTTCACCGCCCAGCGTCAGTTCGTAACGGTATTCGAGCAATTGATCGAGACTCAAAAGGCTTGGCGTTGCAGAGCGTGCCGCTTTTTTCGAGGTTGCCGCCGGACGAATGCGCAATTTGGCGCGCCGCCGGCCTTGCGGCGTCCACCAGGCCGGCACACTGACCCAAAAGCCGGCGTCTTCCAATACCCAGGCGGTTTCGTTTAAAAAAGCGAATGCTTCTTCCAGCGACAGATCGATGCCGGACGGCTCTGCCGTTTCCATGCCCTTCCACAACGCGGGATAAACACGCGCGGCCTGTCCCAAATCGATCAATAAACGCTGTTCAAAATCGCCCCCAAAATCCTTTTCCCAGTGCCGCCGGGCAGTGCCGGAAAGTTGCCAATAGTCGGCCAGCGGCCGTTGCAGCGAAGGGTCGCGGCGCGATATCACACGGAATTCCAGGCGCCAGGAGTCGGGCTGTTCTATTGAGGCTTCCTGCAGTTGAAGGCCCAATTGGAAGCCGGTTTCGCCGGCCGCGCCGGAAAGCTGTTTTCGCCAAGTGGCCCACTGCTTGCCGAGCGTCAGATCCCCGGCGGTCAACCAGGGTTCTTGACGAGTCGGCCGACAGGCCGGCAGCAGCCACGAATCGGCCAGTGGTTTCTCCAGGGCTTGCGTCAGGCGCGCACTCCCGGTGGCCTGCCGCAGCAACACGTCGGCACAATGGCGCAACACGGTGGCGGCTTCAAAATTCGGTGCGGCGGCCGGCGGCAGGCGTTTAGCCGCTTCCTCTATCAGGCATTCGTAGTGCGGAGATAAAAACTCCCAACCGGTATAAACCTCGTAAGGGTGTTTGCCGGTTTGCCAGGCACGGTAACGCAACGCCGGGATATAGTGGTCTTTGAGCAGGATGCCGCGAAGCGATTGGGTGAAATAATACCAAAACAAAAAATCACTGCCGGCTTTAAAGTCTTCCCCCTGGAAGATCAACCGGAAATGAATCTCGTTGATCAGGTTGATGGCGCGGTTATTGAAACAAAAACAGCTGATGGGCCAGGTCTCGATTTCCGCCTCATTCCAAACATACGCCTCGGCATCCAGAGAGGTCGATAATTCGGGACAGGGCAGGGGGCTGCCTTGGGACGACGGGAGTGGCACGGGATAGGTTACAAAATCGGACTCGCGTGATGTGACACCGAGGGACGATTTCAACCAGTCTCGCAAGCGCTCGGCATCCAGGTGGTTGGGGTGAGATCGGGTTTTACGTTTCTTGGATTGATTTGCGGCTTGTGCCGCGGATTCCACCCACAGATAAAAGTGGCCGGCTTGAATGAAAGCCTCGGTGGTTTCAGGGGCCCAAAAAAGATGGACAACGTGGGTCATGGGGATAAGATCGCTCCGTTATACGGGGTTACCTTGAAAAATAACGTGCGATAAAGGCAATAATAGCGTATTGGAATCCATCGGCGATTTTTGAAAACCGTGTTCTTCGTAAAAATGGACGGATTGTTCCGAAAGTGCATGAACCACAAAGGCTTTGACACCCACGATTTCGGACACTTGAAGGGTACGGAGTATGGCGTCACGCAAAAGCGCTTTACCAATCCCTTGGCCTTGCCAGTTTACATCAACGGCGAGTCGCCCCAACACCATGACGGGAATGGGATCTGGCATGTTACGACGAATGCCTCCAGGCGCTAGCTCACAGGCAATTGATCCGGTAGCGAGACAATAATAGGCAACGATTGTTCCGGCACGAGGTTGGTCAACACACACGACATAAGTTCGTGAAGCGCCACGACCCTCGTTACGCAGTGCACGATTTTTTAGCCAATGATCAAGACTGATTTCGCCGCAAGTAAACGCTGTAAAGTCATGTTCTGTTTTCAGCGGTGAGGGCAGGCTCCATTTTACTGAACTGGCCAAACTAATCTTCCCAAGGGCCTTTGCTTGACATCAGTTCGCGTAGTTTGGGATTGGCAGTCGGCGGTGTATCCAGCAAGGCTTGAAATTGCTTGAATCTTTCCGCATCCAAATGGAAAATTCGTTGATCAAGTAACAGTTCTTCGGCCTCGCGGCACGCTGTTTCCAGCATGAAATCCGATCGAGTTTTGCCAAGCATCTCGGCGGCCTGGTCGATCAAGTCGCGTTGCGTTCTTTTGGCCCTGATGTTGATATTAATGTCGCGGGGGCTATTCGCTTTGGTTGATGACGGCTGCATTGATGAGGCCTCCATGGATTTTAGTCGTAAGTGCTATTTTTATCCAGTTGTGATCACAATGTCAATACGGATTATCCATTAATATGGGATATTGCAACATGCAAATTTGCTAGCTCAGTGCTGTCCTAATCGGTTTTTAGTTAACTGAGACTACTCGGTTTTCTGGTTCGCAGTTGTCGACGAAGAGGTGGGCTTAACTGTATCCATTTAGATTGGCGCCAAAGCGATTCTTTCTTAGAAAAGCCCCCAAACGGTCGTTTTTCCGACATATAGAAATTAGGAACACAAGGTAGACTCGCCTCATCACTACAAATGATGCTCATCTACCATGTTGCTTACTAATTTACAGATCCACCATCAGTCATCGGCTCAACATCTCTCTGAATCCCACAAGAGTCGGAGTTTTTGCCAAAAGAATTATGCTCTTGTGCTGCTTATATTTTGTTTAGGGCTCATTAGTTTCGGCCCAAGTTGCCAAGCGCAAGAAAAGGCGGCTTTGCTAAAAAGCTATATCACTACGGCCAGTTCAAAAATTTCAAACCCTTCTCCTTCCAAGCTGCACACCACACTTTGGTGGCAAATCGCCGAACAGCATCAGCTGGATCCCTACATTCTATATGCCGTTGCACTGGTTGAATCGGCCAAAGGGACTCCTTCAAATCATGTGACTCCATGGCCCTGGGCTATTAACAAGTCCGGCAAATCCATTATCCCCGGTTCTCAACAGGAAGCACGAGCTATCTTAAATAAGACCCTTATCGAGGGTGGCCGGAATATCGATGTCGGACTGATGCAAGTCAACCTCTACTGGCATGGGCATCGGGTCGGCAAACCTGAGCAACTGTTGAATCCTGTTACGAACTTGCAAATCGGTGCTTTAGTCTTGGCCGAAGCCATCCAATCAGCACCCCATGATCTGGTTTTAGGGATAGGGCGCTATCACAGCTGGCAAAATACCGAAGCCGCAGTGAGCTATGGACGCAGGGTGCTAGCTGTGGCGAATCAAATCAGGGCAGTGCTCTGATCGAGACCTTTATGGATGAAAATATCTACAACCTGAATCTGGATTACTTGATTCTGGCTCATGAGTTAATCCAGTCCGGCCGTAAACAACAAGCCATGGTCCGTCTCGGCTTAACACCGGAAGCAGTGTCCATTTTGGCCAAGATGCCAATTGATCAATTGAAAGTGCTGGCGCGAAGCGATGTGCTCAGTTTTGTTCCCCGTTTTTCCGTCCATTCCTGGCGGACATTCTTGCGTAACGAACCCACGGTGAGCGAACCTTTTGAACAACGCGCCCTCCGTCTGAGAATGTTTTTAAGCAAACCAGGAGGCCAGTCATGATAGCTGAAGGCTTGTCCTATGAAGATCAGTTGCAAAACTACCAATTAGCCTATCAACTGCTCAAACGAAAACTCCGAACATCTTATGTCAGCCAATTGATTAAAAGCATCAGTTTGCCGGAAATCCGGGATATTCATCGCTCGATTCACCAAGGAGAGAGCCCGAGTTCGGGATTGCTTCCTGCTATCGAAGCCATTCCCCAAGTACGAGAGTCTATGCTGTACATCTCTCTGTTTGCATCCCTTTATCGAGGTGCCAGCCAGATCGATATAAGGGCTGAAATGGATGTGTCCGCCATCATATTTGCCTGGGACTTTTTTTGCGAAACCTTCCCTAACCATATTCGTGAGCGCAGGCCTTACGGTAAGGTGCGTCCCGCCAATTTCAGCGAAGCCTGGGTCATCGCCCAGGCGCTCAAAATAGGATTGGCAGCCTTGCATTATTGTAAAAGCTGTCATGGTGATTATATCGTTATCTACAACAGCAAGTTTCCGCCAACCTGCCAAGTTTGTGTCATAGATCAATTGAGAAAAAGGGAAAACACTCCTGGCTTGAGGTAACGGCGGAATTTAAGTTTTTGTAAAACTCTCGGTTTGATCGGGCAGATTCATCCATCACTTTGGATTGAACCTGACACTGACAGTCTTTGTTCGGCCCAGACAGTGCCAAAACGTCGACCTTGATATAATCAGGTTCAGATTGTTGATGGAGTCAGCCGATGAAGCGTTTCATTGAAGGCGAATGCCGTACACAAACCATCTTACTGCCGGAAAGTATCGATGACTCTATGAACGATACCCATCCCGTGCGCATCGTGGATGTCTTTGTCGAGCAACTCGATCTGGGCAAACTCGGATTTGAAGGCGTAGAGCCCGCCATCACCGGACGTCCCGCTTATCACCCTGCGGTCCTGCTCAAGCTTTACATCGACGGCTACCTGAACCGCATTCAGTCCAGCCGGCGCCTGGAAAAAGAAGCGCAACGCAACGTCGAACTGATGTGGCTCGTAGGCCGGTTGACACCTGACTTCAAGACCATCGCACGTTTCCGTCGGGACAACGGTAAAGCCATACGCAACGTCTGCCGGCAGTTTATCGTGCTATGCCAGCATCTGGGGCTTTTCTCCGAAGCGCTGATGGCCATTGACGGCAGCAAATTCAAGGCGGTCAATCATCGGGAACGGAACTTCACCCATGCCAAACTGCAGCGGCGCATGGAAGAGATTGAAGCCAGCATTCAGCGCTACCTGACGGCCCTCGATACCGCCGACCGGCAAGAGCCTACGATAGCGCAAGCCAAAACGGAGCGACTGCAAGACAAGATTGCCGTCCTCAAGGAACAGATGAAATCGCTCCAGGACACCGAAGTCCAGCTCCATCAGATACCCGACAGACAGATTTCCCTGACGGATCCCGATGCTCGCTCGATGAAGACGAGAGGCGCAGGCATGGGGGGTATAACGTGCAGACCGCCGTCGAGACGAAGCATCACTTGATCGTGGCCCATGAGGTGACCAATGTCGGCATTGACGGGGACCAGTTGACGTCGATGGCCAGGCAGGCCCGCACCGCCATGGGTATTCAGGAGCTGACGGTGATTGCCGATCGAGGTTATTTCAAGAACGAAGAATTTCTAAAATGCCATGAAGCCGGTATCACGGTTATTATTCCTCGAATCGACACCTCAGAGGCCACGGCGAATGGACGCTCAAGAAAGCTGATATTATTTACGATGCCGAGGCCAACGAGTACCGGTGGTGCCCGGCGGGCCAACGTCTGATTTGGCGCTTGAGTACGGTTGAGCGTGGCCTGAAACTCCATCGCTACTGGAGCTCTTATTGTCCAGTGCCCTATCAAAACCTGCTGCACGCCTAGCGGACAGCGACGGGTTACACGTTGGGAACATGAAGACCTACTGGAAGCCATGCAAAGGCGTCTGGACCTGGCGCCCGACAGCATGCGCATCCGGCGCCAGACGGTGGAACATCAATTTGGCACGATCAAAGCCTGGATGGGTTCAACGCATTTTCTGACCCGGACACTGAAAAATGTCAGCACGGAAATGAGCATGCAGGTGCTGGCCTACAATATGAAGCGAGTCATCAATATCCTGGGCACTCCAGCCTTGCTTGAGGCTATCAGGGCCTGAAACCCTGCTTGTATCCTTACCTTAGCGGCTTTTATCCGCCTAGTTAGGTGGTACTGAAACAATTTTCGGAAATGCCCCCATTTTAGGCATTAAACCAAAATCCTGATGACTTCCCCCTGATGACTTTATCTTGCCCGGTTTGACAAGAAGGTTGAAAATTTTTAGGCGTTTTGACACGGTCTGGGCCATCAAGAGACAGACACAGATTTCCATTAAATGGCTGGTTAGCCTTTGATTGTGTTGAAAAAGTCGGTTTTTGCGAAAATTAGGCCGATTTGACCAATAGTGTTATCTGTAACTCTTTGTTTTTAAGGTAAACAAATTTAGCAGAAAACTGCTTTCTATCCAAAATAGACTTTTTCAACACAATCCCTTTAAAATCGGTCATTCAGATACCGCCAGTAATTGGTAGCCAAGCACCCACAGCGGACGGTCATATCGTTTTTTCTAATGTTTTATTGTTTTGGTGACGATGTAAGCCGCATAAAACGTAGTGTGTGGATTTTGAACATTAGACAGAAAAGTTTATTTTGTATAGTCACTGTAAGGAATCGTAATGAAAAACACACCTTACTGACATTGAGCGGGTCGGATTCTTTTAAATTACAAGAAAAAAGCAAACTTTACTGTTAAAATTGCCAATAAAAAATACATATTTTTAGGCAAAATATCACTGCATTTTAAAATCCTATAATTAAAGAGATAATGCAAGGAAAAAACATGATCTTGCCTTTTTTATAGTCGCTCAGTGTCAGAAATTAATGTTAATATAGAAATTTTAGGAGATATACGGAAACTGTAAAAAATGACATTTCGTGATTTGATCCTTTCCTATAAAGGTAAAAAATTTAGGCTTGAGTTATTTGAAGGTAGAGCCATTCTCAGGTTTGGCATACCCCAACTCAGTCCATATGAAGAAATTGTAGAAAAAGGCGATGATTTTATAATCATAGATTCGTCAGGGTGCTCAGATCCTATACTAAAACGTAGACATATTATTCCTTTGATATATTCAGATAGAACACAATTAAATAAGGAGTTTTTGCTGTAAAGCTTGTTTTTGGCATCCTAGCGCAAGTTAATTAAACATGTGTTTTTAATGCAAACGGAGATAGAAGATGAAAATAAAAGTTCCTTGTTTTAAGTGCGGCAAAACTGGATATGATGGCAGTTGGCCAGGTGCTAAATATTGTTCATCGTGCGGTATTCATTTGTGTTCATCGTGTGGAAGTTCATACACTCGGTGCCCAAAATGCAAAGGCTCACTGAAATAATTCTTCGTTCTAACGCAGGGGCGCATGTCTTTTACATAAGTATAAAAAACATTGAACAATTAATGGCATGATATTTTTACGATGCAATTTATTTTATTGGATTATTCAGACTTTTACATAAAGATGAGCGCAGGAAGATGAGTAACAACAAGAACTAAAAAATCTTCTAAGCCCATAAAAACAAAAGCAGTCATATGTCATTAACAATAGCGAGGTTTATATGGAAGATATCGTGAGATTGCTGATCCCTTTAGCTTTGCTGTTTGCTGTTATTAGTTACGGTTTTAGTATAATCTTGGGTAGGGATGCCTATAATCAGATGGTCGGCACACTGGCTGCAGACGTAGTCCGTGCCTTGTTTTTGTTGCCATTTAGGCTACTAGGCTGGTTTTTACGACTAATTAAATTAATACCTTAAATTATAAGAGGATACCATAATGCTAAATCCTGAATTTGCAATAAACCCCGAATCACGGTGCCCATGCGTCCTACTTTTAGATACATCAGGATCGATGGAAGGTTCTCCAATCAACGAATTAAATCAGGGGCTTCAAGAGTTTGCTAAAAGCTTAAAAGACGATTCGTTAGCGTCACTCAGAGTTGAGGTAGCAGTGGTAACGTTTGATAGTAATGTTACGATTGTTCAGGACTTTATCACTGCCAGTAACTTTCAAGCGCCAATTCTAACCGCACAAGGCGGTACAGACATGGCAGGAGGAATAAACAAAGCACTCGATCTTATTGAATTACGCAAGAAAGAATACAGGGGAAATGTAACTTATTATCGGCCTTGGGTATTTATGATTACAGACGGAGCTCCCAACCCTGGATGGGAACCTTCAGCACAACGAATAAAGAATGAAGAAAAAAACAAACAGGTAACCTTTTTCGCTGTAGGTGTTGAGGGTGCTGATATGGGAAAACTTAAAGATATTATTGTGCGCCCTCCCTTTCAATTACGTGGACTAAATTTTCAAGGACTCTTCGTATGGCTTTCAAGTAGCTTAGCAAGAGTTTCTCAGTCGCGTGTGGGAGAGCAAGTTGGGCTACAAGCACCTGGCAGCGATATTCTTGTTTAACTCTAAAAAAAGTTTTAGCAATCTTTTTGACGACTCAGTCAATGCTTTGGATTGCTAAATTAAATTATCTGTAAACGGTTGTTTGATATGACAGAGCTAGATGATAAAAACGGAGACCTTTGGCGAATAGTGGCTGCATCGTGTTGTGGAGTGAGCCACGAAAAACTAGATATACCGTGCCAAGATGCGAATTGTTGGGAGGTTAATCCCTCAGGTGTCTTAGTGTTCGCTGTTGCTGATGGAGCCGGCTCAGCCTCTCTCGCTGAAATCGGATCGGCTATCGCTACGCGCACCTCGGTTGAAATTGTGCGTTCTGAGCTAGACAGAATATTCCCAACTGATGATAAAGATTATGAAATGATCCTTGAAAAAGGTCTTGTATCGGCGCAAATAGCGATAGAGACTGAAGCTAAAATCCGGAGTGTCAATATTCAGGACATGGCGACTACGTTAATCTTAGTTATTGCTCTGTCTAATGTCATTGCGGCGATACAGATTGGAGATGGTGCAGTAGTTGCTGGTGATCAGTTGAATAATATTATTCCGATTACCTCCCCTAAACTTGGCGAATACATTAACGAAACTACCTTCATTACATCAGCTGGCGCTATAGAAACAGCGCAGTTTTCAGTCTGGCGAGGCGAAGTTGCTTATCTCGCAGCGTTCTCTGATGGTCTTCAGATGTTAGCTTTGGAAATGCCAGAAGGAATTCCTCATAGTCCCTTTTTTTCTCCCATATTTAGTTTCTTATCCGAAATGGATGATGTCGTAACTGGACAAAAAGAACTAGAGACATTTTTAAGCTCTGCTAGGGTTAGGGAGCGAACGGATGATGATCTGACCTTGTTGCTTGCAAAGCTCACAAATTAGGTTTATGAAACTGAGATGTCGATTAAATAAAACATTCGTTATTCTGGGTTCTAAACTAGGAGGCGGAGGAGAAGCGAATGTTTATGAGTTAGTTAATCGCCATGAACCGTTAGTCGCTAAGATTTATCATAAGTTTCCTAATAAGGAGCTAGTAGACAAACTTTTGGCTATGCTTGTCACTCCGCCTGATGATCCAATGTCTGGCAAAGGACATGCATCTATTGCTTGGCCAGTAGATTTATTGGAAGATCCGGGAACCGGTCAAGTTATGGGTTTTCTCATGCCGCGAGTGAGAGATATGCATCGCATCGTCGATTTCTATAATCCGACACTTCGTCTTCAACAATGTCCGTTATTTGACTATGGTTACTTACATCACACTGCTAGAAATCTAGCGTCTGCTGTGCGCGCTCTGCACGCCCGTAGTTACGTAATTGGAGATGTGAATGAGTCTAATATTCTGGCATCAAAAACTACGTTAATAACACTTATAGATACAGACTCATTTCAGGTTCACGATCCAGGAAGTAGAACTCTTTACCGTTGCAGAGTTGGTACGCCAGAGTACACACCACCTGAGCTACAAGGAAAGTCATTCGCACAAATTGATCGATCTTTTGAACATGATTTTTTCGGCTTGGGAGTGGTGATATTCAGACTTCTAATGCAAGGAGTACATCCGTTTGTAGGTGTTTATATCGGTAATAACAGTGACCCTTCGACGACTACTGAGGCGCTCATAAAAGCAGGTCACTTTCCATATTCAACGGGCCGCTTCGTTCCTTATAAGCCTGGATTTAATGCACCATCTTTTGATGTTTTGCATCCGAGACTCCAGCAACTTTTTATAAGATGTTTCGAGGACGGTCACTCTACGCCTTCGATGCGCCCAGACGCTAAAGCTTGGCAGGATGCCTTGGAAGAAGCAGAACAATCTTTAATTACTTGTTCTCTTAATAAACAGCACAAGCATGGAAAACACTTAACCAAGTGTCCATGGTGTGAGCGTGCGCGGGCACTAAACGGACATGATCTTTTCCCGTCCGAACAAGTTGTAAAAGCAGGTCAGCACCTAAAGTCGGCTAATGTTAAACAAACACCGTTGAAACCTCCAGGGCAACCATTTGGAAATGTCCCCCATGTAATCCAACCAAATCCAGGTTACGCAAATCCCGTTAGACAACCCAGACTAGGGGGGCAATCACAATCAAAACCAATATATTGGCTACCAGTATTGCTATTATTAGTGTATTTCGTTTTTCATTTAGAAGTTGATCAGAAATCTAACCCCGTTGAATCTACAACAAAAGCGCAATCTCAGTATTTAACTAACAATCAGATAGATTTTTTTGATAGGAATTCAAATAAATCAGAAAGATCATATATATCAGTGACGCCGCAACCTCAACAATTGAAAACATTGTCAGAATCCGAAAAAAGGCAAGTTATTGCTGATAAAGTTCATCATAATCAGCAGTCTGGTCTGGTAGACGATATCATCACTAAAGAAACCATTGCATTATCTGGCAGCTTGACAAGCGTGGATGCAAAAACGGTGGGTTCTGGTGGCTTCTGGGGGTTCAGTTTTGAGGCGGTGGACGACAAGGCGCACTATGGTTTCGGATGCAATGACTACAATGAACTATATTTTCGTATTGATGGTAACGATGTGAATTGGACAACCGGTACTAAGGCGATGAGAACGCATCCGAATCGCGTCACATTGTATTTTCGTTCGCAGGATTGGGACTTTGTTCAAAGGTGCTCCAGAGGGTCTCGCTGCGATGGAAGCGCTTGCCCACTTGCGATAGTTGTTGAACCCTATACGAATGCACAAAACACTGTACCAAACTCTCCATTAGCTGATGTTTTTGGGAGCCGGAGCTTAAACGTTGAACCTAAAGTGGCGTCGAAGGGAGTTACACGTACCTCACCAACCATAGCTAAGAGAGAAGAGTGGAAACCTAAAACGAGTATTTTTGCGCCACCGTCCCGAGATGATCTATAAACTCGAGAAACCAATGTTATTAAACAAAAACGCTTTCTATATATTATTAATTATTACTATAGTTACATCTGGTTGTACTTGGAATATTCCTCTTGTGGTTGATCCAACTAAGGATATGTATCAATCTCAGCTTGGTAGAAAAAAAATGCCTATTAAGGTTGGTATGTACTTAAGTGATGACCTTAAACAATACGTTTACAAACAACAAAAAATGGGTATGACCTTTCAAATGCGAGCAGGAGAGTATTTGCCTCTAATCAGCATGAAAATGGCTTCTACCATGTTTGACGGTGTTATATTGGTTAACTCACTCCCACCATATAATGATAGCTATAGACCAGATGTTGAAGCGGTAATTAGACCAGAAATCCTTTTTTGCTATGGCAATGCCATAGGAACTTTTTCAGGGTATATAGAGGCAAAAGTGAAATTGCGCATTACTGCCTATGACTTAGATGGCAACACTGTATGGCAAGATGAAGCAACAGCGGAAAGTAGAAGTAATGATATGTTTTTCGCAAACAGTTATGAAGAAATAGGTACAGCAGGATATCAGGCTGGTTTTTCTGCCACTACTAATATTGTAAATAATTTCTATGCCAAGCCACCACAAGAGCTTTTTTCACTCCTTGAAATTAAAAAGGCAGAAAATTTAAGAAATCAGGGGACTTTGCCTGATTTTGAACTTTTTAAAGAACTCTATGAAAAGGGGCTGTTTCAATACGATAAAAAAAACTATCATCAGTCGTTATATTTATTCGAAAAGGCATCAATCATAGACCCTGATGAACCAGCGGCATTATTTCCTATGGGAGCAAGTTATATTCACATAGGTGAGAAGGATAGGGCTTTAAAAAAGTTTGAAGATGTCATTGCGAAGAAACCTTCCAAACAAGAAGTCAATGATTCTAAGAAATATATTCAATTGTTAAATGCCCCTTTAAAGATTGGTATTATTAGTGGTAATAAATCTAATAAGTCTACATTAAATGATGTGCTAATTCATGATGCCTTAATACATAGTGGGATGTATGAAATTATAGATATCGCTGAGTTAGTGCCGACAAATAACCTTATGACACCGCAATTCTTTGCTAGGTGTTATAAAAAAGGTGTCAAAATAATTATTTTGCACGATGTTGATAGTTTTTCTCAGAAAGCTCAATCAAGTAACTATAGCGGTGGAGACGTTGCAACAGATCATATTGTTAAAATTTCGGCAAAAATCTATTCAACAAAGAAAATGAATTTAAAAACTGAAGTACAGATAAACGAAAGAACAAGCACTATCCAAGGACAAACAGTGGAAGAGGAAATGAATACAAGACAACAGCTATTGCAAAATGGTGCTAAAAAACTGGTCTTGCAGTTATTAAAGAACGATATTTTGTAATCAAAAATAACTTTTGTTGTTTGTGTACTTTTAGTCGCTGATTGACATTAGGACTTTACTTTTTATGCTCATTGCTCATAGAAAAAGGTGCAGGGTAAGCCTTTACTTTTTCCATTTGATTTTTTTCCCAACGGCTACTTTTGGACGACGGATCTACTTGGCACCCAAGAATCGACTGTCCGCTTTGAGTGGGTCTGTTATTGCCATTTTCGGAAATCTGGCTTGACTGAGCGCTGAGGATCGAACTCTGCCTGACAATGTTAAATTTCAAGCCAATTTTTGAAGTCGCCAGTTCAAATCCAGAGTTTTACAGCTTTTTACAGGTATTGGCAACTGAGTTTAAACGATGTACCATAGGCAGCATTGAGTTCTATTGGAGGCCCATCATGCCCTCATTCTCATCTCATTCAAGCCATACCAGACTATCCCCCCGTCCTCAACCAGCTGACTCGGTAAAAGCTAACTTTGCCGGCCAGCATAGCACTGTTAATTGCCAGACATGTAACCGGACCATGGTACCTCGGGTGATCAGTTATTATGGCCAGCCGTTACGGTCCATTTGTCCTTTCTGTGGCACGACCTTCAGCAAGTTTCCTAGCGGGCTACAGCGATTGATGCACCGGTTTCAAACACGCCGCTTGTCGTTTACCCTTTTTAAAGGGATGACACTTCTCGCGTTATGCTTTGGCATGCTTTGGTGGGTCAGTGATTGGGCAAAGCTACCCGTAAACTTAAGTCTTTTCATGGTATTCGGAGCCATTGGTTTTGGTCTGTTGGCCTTGGCTGAACTGTTTGTGCAAGGCGTGGAACACCTCGCAGCCAGACTGTCTCACGAGAGCAATTATTATTGGGCGGCATTCGTCCTAATCATCATGGTCATCGCTCATCAACGCGATGATTTGATTCAGTATCTGTTGCTTTTTTCCATTCTCCTTTTGGTACGCTGGGTGATTGTAGGTACTGTAAGGGCCCTAAGTGGATGCAAGTCGCATTAAATTAGGGGTTAATCGCTCACCCGTCCGCGTGCCCGGTTGAAGTTATCAATCTGATCGATCAGATCGTTTCGATTCTGCCCAGCCGCACTGCGTAGCAACTTCGCGATGTTGTTGCCATCGATGTCGCCTTCTTCCTCAAGCAGTTTTTGTTTTGCCTGCCCTAAGCTGCCATTGTCTTCACCGCCGACGGCAATTCCGGCAAAAGCCTCGAACATGGCGGCGCGATAATAGGCTTGTTGGGTCGGAGTGAGTCTGTCGGCCACTTCATTGACTCGGTGATCGGCCCAGGTTTTCGATGCCTCGGAGAATCCAGGATACGATTGCGATGCGGCAAATTTAAGTGCCTCCCAATGATCTTCACCATTCGAAAGCGCCTCTTGAAAACTGCCGGTAAATTGTTTGATGGCCTTGCTTCCCACCGAACCAACGGCTTCAATATTTTTTGCAGTATTATAAACACTGCCACCCAACATATTGTAAGACCACTCCGCAGCAGATGGCGTATTGTTGGCAGCGGTTGCAATCGCGGTTCTGAAATGTTCGGCTTTGCGTTGCCTCATCTCGGCAACCCCCGCACTCGTCTGTTGATCCAAACGCTCGAGGTTCTGCTGATGATCGGCCGTAATCGATTTCTGGCCCGTCGCCATCCGGCCATGTGTCCCGTGGATCTGGCTCTGTGCCTGGTGGGTAGCGGCTTCAGCTTCGGGTCGAGGATCGGCAAGGTCTGCGTGCTCAACCCGCGTTTGGGCGGCCCCCATGACGGGGGCCTGGGGTTTCAGGTTCTCGTTTTTCCCTGGATTCCAGTCAGCCTCCGATGTTGGCGCATGAAACGCATCGCCCAGTAACTGGTAACCCGCGATTTCCGCGCTCCGCGACTGCTGACTATCCAGGGTTCGATAGCTGGGGGAGGAAAAACCGGTTAACAAGGACATGCCTGCCGCAGCATAGGCCTGATCGCTATTGGACAGCCAACCGGCCGCTTTCCATTGCGAAGCCAATCGTTGCGCATCACCGCGGAGGCCATACTGATCCAGCGTTTGATCCAGTCGTTCCATCAATGCACCGTCACTGGCCAGTCGCAAACCGGTCTCCGCAGCGCCAAAGCTGGCCAAGGCTCCGAAGCGTTGCCCGGCCGAGACCGTTCGTTGATAGGTTTCCGACGCGGAAACGGCATCGGTTGCACTGTGTTGTAGCGACGATAATGATTGATTTTGCAAGCCCATCGAGGCCACGTTACGGGTGCCGGATTGTGCGTCCAGGGCTAAACTTTTCGCAAGCCCGGCCTGATAACCCTGGCTGTCCGTCACCGTTTGCGCTATGTCCGCGGCGATCGAATCGGATTTGTCCTGGCCGACTTTAAAATCGTTCTGTAACCGCCCTGAAATGGCGGCGCCCAAGGCCTCTTCGGACAATTTGGTACCGGCATTCGCGCTGCCGGCCACCAATGCCGAGAAGTGATCCGCTGAAATGCCCGTATCGCTATGCTTCTTGGCAAACGATTCACCGTACTGCCGGTTATAGGCATCGGTATGGCTGGAACTGCTAACGATCTGCTGTCCCAGGGAATGGCTGTCAAACGCATCGCTGGTGATACTGTGGGTTTTTGAAGCCGTCGCAGACACATTGTGCATGAAGCTGCTCGTGGCTTGTTCGGATGCCTGGGAGGCGGACGCCACGGCCGCGTTCAGGTCTCGTCCGGCGGAAAAGGTCGGCAAGACTTTGTCGCTTCCGCTCATAGTGACCGCCGACAGGGGGCTGTACTGATGCAGGGGTTGTGCGTTCAATAGCGGCCCAGGACTGACTACATCCGGGGAGGCGATTTTCTCATTGACGTAATCTCCGCCGTCCATCCGTCCCAGAAAATGCGTGGCGGTCACTGCGCCGCGGTAAATCAGCATCAAGGTGATCGCCGGTGTCGAGGCCGCCAACATCCCGCCGATCGACAGCCATTGCTGTAATTCCATATCGAGCTGGTAAATGCCCATCATCGACGGCAGATTGTAGTTGGCTGAGGTCAACGCCGCCATTTTGCCGGCTGCCGACATATTGATGAACAAATTCACCACCGCAAGAATCGGCATCCATAACTGGATCCAGAGCAGCATGGAAAAGTAACCGATGTTCATCCGCAATCCCACGCTGCCGAATAGCACCACGAACGCCATGATCGGCGCAATCGCATAGCTCAGGCCTTCGATAAACGCCATCATCGGCCGGACAATCCGGGAAAACAAGGTCTGTTCCGCTGCCCACTGGGTATTGCGTTGCTGGATGGCCTGCTCGATCATTGAGGCTTTGGTCCAGTGCATCGCATCCTCATGTCGGCCGATGACGCCTTTTTCGAACATCGGCATAATCGCCGACATCAACATATAATCGGCCGCATTAATGACACCGGGGCCGGCCAGGGCATCAAAGGCCTCCTGAATTTTCGGCACGGTATCGCTCGCTGCGGCGACGCCCAAGGTTTGCTGCAACAGATTTTCCAGGGAGGTAGGGAAGGCGCCATTCGCGACCACGCCCAAATCCGTCCAGGCATCGGTACAGGTTTTGGTTTGCGGCTGGCCACCGACATAGATTTCGGTCATGTAAATGTCGGAGTCGAACCGAAGCGCATTGAGGGGATCGGCATCGCGTAAAATGGCATCGACCGATTTCAGATTCAAATCCACGCCGGTCAGGGTGCATTCCCGGACGTAATTGGCAAAGGAGGTTTCCATGTCGCTGCCGGCATTGGGAGCGTTGGCGGCGCCCAAGCCGACCCGGGAGAGCAGGTTCCTGCGAACCGCGGTCAGGGTTTGCAAACTATCGGCAAAACCATGGCCGGTCATCGAGGGCAGGGCAAAGGCCTGTTCGAACAGGCGAGTCGACCGATAACCCATATTCGACATCACGCTGCCGACGACGGCCGGTCCCAACGGTACATGATCGACCACGACCACACTGCCGGTATAGGCATCTTCAATCGCGACCTTGACGGAGGGCGCGTACAGCATCAGCCACAAGACATACGCCAAAAATAGGTCCTGATAGCGAACACCTCGACCATCCCATTGCAGTAAAGCTCGCAGCATGATGATGATTACGCCGATCAAGCCACCCACACCGGCGGCGGTGCGGTAATCCCCGGTGCCGGAAATCATCGCGACCGCATTCAACACGGCTTGCAGGTAGGCTGAATCGCCGACGGAGAAGATTTCGAACATAGAGACCTGATTGGAAAGGGCTGATGAACGGGAATGGCTAAGGATTCGGCCACGCCGGCGCGGAAGCCGGAAGCTGAGCCACACTGCCGTATTGGCGCGGTTTGACGGTATTCATCAGTTGCTGGTAAAACGCCATCAGGGTTTGCGGGTTACCATAACGACCGGCGATGGTGACATATTCGTCCTGGATCTGTTCGCGGGCGTCCTTCATGGCATCCATCAGCAGCTTGGCATAGGCATGATCGTTGATCTGGGCGGCCGCCTGCACCGCAGTCAGTAAATCGTTGACGATCAACTGCGCCAGTTCCAAGGCGATCACCGGCGCGGCTTCTTCGGCCCAGAGCTTGGCTATGCCGGCATCTTCACGGGCCAGATTGTGGATCATGCCGCCGATGGCATCCGGCACGGTCTGCATGAAAGCCTGTTCGGCGGCGGTGATTTGGCCCTGGTTGGTCGAGAATTTAACGATCAGGCCATTGCCGTTACTGGCCGAGCCCAGCAGGATCTCCATCACCCGTTGTTTGAGGCCGACCAGATTGACGCTTTGAACCACCGGTTTCAGGCACTGATCGGCGCCATGGCCATCCGAGCAGCTATACAATTTGACGGTTTGATAACTGTTGCCGGCATCGCTGCCGTAGATCAGGTCCTTGATGCGAAGAAGGGGCGGCGGCGCACTCACCGGCGTGTTTTCGCCCTTGCCGTCGGGAGCGGCTTGGGGAGCATCAACAATGACGGTGCCGGAAATGCTCATCGCCGCCTCCAACAGGCTATTGCCGCCAAAGCGGAACCAGGCGCCGGCATTCTGATTGATCAATGCGCGCCAGACCAGATTGCCCTGGATTTTTTGCGCCATGTCATTGGGCGCGTTTTGTTTGACCTGCTGTACCGGATCGCCCAGCGTACTGGTATTGGTCCAACTGGAAAAGACATCGCTGATGCCCTGGGTGAATGAGACATTGGACAGATTGGTTTTGCTCTGCAGATCGAACGCCTTGACGGTATCGTTGACCATGCCCTGCGCCAGGCGACAGGAGTTGCTGAACATCTGGTTCAGCTCCTGGATTTTCTTTTGCAGATCGGTCATCACCGAAGCGCACCACGGACACATGGCCCCGATCGCCAGTTGAAATGCATAGCCGGCGGCATTGGCGGCGATATTCCGCAGCAGTTGCACGAACTGGTTGTAATTGATGAAGCTAAAGCTGCCGGCGAACAGATCGATTCCCCCACAGCCGGCGCTGAACGAAGGCGGCACGAAAGACACCAGATTGGTGTTGGTAATGCCGTTACGAGCCACCAGACTGCCGCCGGTAATCACGCCCCGGCGTTGCCCGAGATGCGCCGTCGGCGCGGTGTAATTGGTCATCGTGCCGAACATGCTGTCCATTTCCTGCTGCAAATCGGCATCAGCGGGCACCGAACTCAGTGTCAGCAGAAGAAACAATAGGGCGCGTTTATCCATCGGGCTGATCATGGGGCTCTCCCGTCTTGAGCACTGTGTTGCAGCGCTTGAATCAATGACAGCGGGTCTTGCAGGGTAGCTGAGCTGATGCTTTCCGAAGTAGGTAGTAGCCGTGGTGTGGAACGGATACCCTGAATGGTTTCGTACTGTGTCGCATCCAGCCAACCCGATTCCTTGGCTGCCAGCAGGATGCGGCTGGTCAGTTCCTCCAATGACAACGCGCCCTGCGAGAGCGGCACGATTTGCCGTGGTGGCTTCATCAGGAAGAGGGCAGGCGTTTGTTCAACGCCGAGCATGGCGGCTTGGCCATGGTCGAGCTTGAAACTTCCGAACAGGCCATTCGGCATCGGCCGGCCATCCAGTGAGACCGGATAGATTTTAAAGCCGTAAGCCTTTTCCAGCATGTTCAGAACCGGTGCCTGCACATGGCAATAAGGGCAATCGGAACGAAAGAAAAATAAAATCCCGGCTTGGTCTGCGATGGCTTTCAAAGCGCGATCCGCCATGACACTGGCCTGATGATTGGCTTCATTGGCGGCATAGGTCGCAACCGGACGCCGGACGGTTTCATCCAGCTGGGGATTGGACATCACCACATAGCGGGCCGTGTTGGTAAACCGTTCGGCTTTGTCCATCATCACCCGTTGCAGGTAATAAAACGCCGCGACGTTTTCATGCGTCGGCTCATCGATTGCCTTGTTGAGATAAGTTTCCATGTTTTTGCGCAGCCAGGCCGAGGTGAAGGGTTCTGGTTCCGCCGGGGTATTCGGCTTTGACGGTGGCTCAGCGGTCATAGCGGGCAAACTCGGAGCCGGTTGGGGCGGTTCGGGTTTGCGTTTTAACACCGGTTCCGGCTGGACTTCGTACCAGAACCAGCCGCGCTGTTTGTCCGTGAAATACGAAACGCCGGGCTCATCGATATCGGTGCCCCAGGCAGCATACACCTGGGACAGCAGGGTCAACACGATCAATAAGACAGAGTTTCGGTTCATAGCCGAATTTTCTATCAGGCTACTCCCAACCAACCTGCAAAAGATTCCTGAAAGCGTCATGTTTTGCAGTGGAAAGGTGGACAACATGAACGGGGCTTCCGTAAAAGATCGCATCCTGATTGATTTATTGCGGAGAGCTGATTGGAACCTCTCCTAAAATCACGATTTAGACCTGGCGTCTCTACTGGGGATGGCGAGGTTAAATTCCTATGAAATGAGGGATTGCGATGCCAATAATTCATGCCGAATGGATGGCCAGATTCCAAATAGGGATGGGTGACCGAATAGGTCTCATAGGGATTACCCGATCAATAATTCGCTTTTTTGACCCTCAAAATCCCTAATGGCATAGGGATTAGATCTTCACAAAACCGATAGACATGAAAGTCGTTTGGGTTGTTGGATGAACGCCGGAAACGACATCGTTGGGCCCTTCAATCCCCTAGGGATTTCAGGCCTAAATTCCTGTAGTTAAGTATTTGGGATCTTGAATGAGTAACGAACAAGCCAATATGAACCCATCCGTGCTGTCGGAAGAAGACGTGCTCGGCTGGATCGAGGCGAAAGTGGATCAGCTTTACGCAGAGGCCAAGGTGTTGGTCGATGATTATTGGCGGCGCTTGAAAGCGGAGCAAAACCGGCATGCGAGATCGGAAAAGGCCCGAATCGGGGTGCGTATTCGCCGGCGGGAAACTTGCCTGTCTTTCAGTATCGAGTGGTTTCGGATGGCGATGATTCGCCAGCAGGGCCAAACCAAACCCATCGCCCACTATCTCAAAAAAGGGCCGGGTTATCATTACCCCATGGGTCGTCTCCTGCAAGGGGAACCCGAATGGGAGGCGGTGCTGATTGAAGAGCTGGAAACCGAATTTGCCGACATTCGTAAGCAGATCGATTTGCTGGGGAAGATTCGGGATGCGCTACAGGGCTATCGCAAGGCCATACGATGAGGCTTCGATAGGCCTACGGATAAAATCCTTGATCGAAAATACCCTGGCTCTCCTAAACCTAAACGTTACTTTCCCTACCTTCCGGATGCCTACACCAACGCAACCTGTAGCCCTGCACGGCTAGCTCAGATCCCGGCTTCGCGTGCTTCCAGAATCATACGACTGACGGAAACGCCATCCAAGACCAGGGGTTGCGCCTTGCGCCGCTTCCAGGAAGGCAAATCGGGTACGACCGGAACGATGTCGGCGATGGGTTTCCCGTTGCGCAGCACGCGCACCGTTTCGCCCGACTCGACAAGATCAAAATACTGCTTGGCGTGGTTACGCACGTCTGTAAGCGTAGCTTGTTTCATAGCCATCTCAGGATGTGCAAAATGAAGTACATCCTATAGGTGCATTATCGCTGCCGTCAAACGGAATAGCTTAACCCATAGTCACCCGGCCGCGTCTATTTCTTGTCTGACATGCCGGGAGTGGCCCGTATGGGCCTGTCCACTCTATAGGTTCCTCTTGACTCTCAATCTGCCGTCACTTCTTGAGCTGGGAGAGCGCCGCGGAGGTCGTGCCGTCGATCCGATGGGAAAACCGTACAGAGTTATCCACAGCCGTTCTGCCTTATTATTTAGATTAAATAAAGATTATAAAAAGATTAGCATGAGAGTTTTGGGCGTCTTCAAAATGTCTGTAAGCCACGCCAGGCAGGGGCTGCAGAGATTTTCAAAAATGGGATTGGCGTCGGTCAAATGCCGTGTCAGACGTCAGTCGAATGCCGTGCTTTGTGTCGGCCCAATGCCGTGGGGTGTCAGCCGAATGCCGTTATCCCGTCAGCCGAATGCCGTGCCTCTATCAGTCGAATGCCGTGTCAGCGTCGGTCTAATGCCGTGTCCTCCGGTCATAGACTGGCTCAAAAGTGCGTCAGTCGTATGCCGTGCTTTTTCATCCCTGCTGTTTGCTGATGAGGTGGCGTTGCTGGCTCGGAGTCGGGTTCTTTTTGATCTTGACCGCATCCTCGACAATCGAAAAACTTTCGATCGCGCCAATGACGACCAGGGCTTCCAGGGCTTTACGCAATCTCAGCTTGAAGTCCCGAAGGTGGGTTGTGCTGCTGCCGCTCAAACGATGGAGCGTGTCGATCTTCAGCGGATAAGGCGCAGCATGGGAAGACAAAAATCCGTGCAGCCACAGTGCTAGCGGCTGTTTACGCAATTTGTGCCGCTGCTCGAATTGAATGTGGGTATAGCCGTCTTCAAACAGGCGCAGCATGGATTCGGTCAGTTCGACAATGTAGCGTTGAGTCGTCTCGTCCCGGTAATACCGTAGAAAGCCTTTTTCGCCGAAACTATCGCGGCCCTGGAAGGTGATCTCGACAAAAGCTCCGCCCAAGCGGGCCATCGATTCTTTCAGCCACTCGTGCTGACTTTTGCCGGTGCCTTTGCCGAGTGCGGTCAGCAGGGCATGGGCACTGAAGGTGACGCTGAATCCCGGCAACTGCTGGCGGGACAGATGCACGATTTGCATCCAGACATCCAGATCCGACTGGATCAGCTGTATGCCCAGAAACCGGACTTCGATACCGTCAACCGACGCCAGCAAGGTACGTTTTTTATAGGCAATGCGTTCTTTGCCCTGGATGCCGGCAAACAAGGCACTGCGTAAACAGGCATTGGGGGTGCCTCGCATCGTTGTCGGCCAACTGGGAATCGCCGTCAACGGTTCGACAACGCGCAGCTGAGCATTTTTGCGCTTGACCAATTGTTCGAAGCGGGCGGAAAGATCGTTGGGGTTGATGGGGGCCGAGTGTTGACCGTTCGTTTCTGATGGGCTTGCGGGGATACAACTGTTTTCCATGATCGCCTCACTTCAACAGGCTCTTAGGGTTACAGCCTTGTTTCAGAATAGTCTTAGGAACCGGTGTGAGGTCGATGAGGGCGTGGTCTTCCGCTGTCATGTCGAGTTGGTGATGACAATACTTCTGCCAGGCGCGCTCGATGGCTTCGTTGTCATTTGGGTTTGAAAGCGTAACGGCTTTATTGTCGCTGCCATGTTTAAATGACGATAAGTCTGAGCCGGATGACGAAACCGAAATGGGGTTATCGACCTGCCGGACCACATGTTCGATCGACGCCGACCGTAATGCCGCGCCACCCAGTTCACCGCCTTGCCAGGCATGATCGAGGCGCCAGGGCAGTTCAGATGGATCATTGGGTAACAGCGACGCGATCACAGCCTCGCTCACCTCTGCCGATGGGGCATGATGAGCGCAACCCGTGCTCAATAGTGAGTTTATGAGGAGGAAGGAGGGCAGGGATTTCGATTTCATGGTGGCTCCGGGGTGATTTAAAAAGTCACCACCGTAGAAGTAATCAACAGTTGCGATAACGTAAAAGATTGGGCTTTTCGGCATCTTTTGTCAGGCACGCGGCCCTGATGTTTGCCACGATGAATCGTTATGGGAAAAATTAACACTGACTTCATCAGCCGCCTGGGGAACCGTCTGTTTGGCCAACGTCCGGCGTTATCCACCGTTCAGACGCCACCGCCCGAAGAGGAGATTCCACGCTACCCGCCGTTCATGAAAGGGCTGCCGGCGGCGCCGGTCGAGCGCATCCTGTCAAGCCAGGTCGAATTGATCAAAGCGATCGAACATGCGCTATCCTTGCCGGATGATCTGTATCAGACCATCGCCGAACCCGTCATTGCGCGTTATGCGGCCTTCAGCCATCTGTTGCCGGCTTCAGAGTCGCACCATCATCGGGGCGCCGGTGGTCTGTTCCGGCATGGCTTGGAGGTGGCGCATTGGGCAACGCAGGCAGCGCAAGGCTGTTTGTTTGCCACCCAGGCCACGCCGCGCGAACGCAAAGAGCAAGAGCTGCGTTGGCGCCTGGCGGTGTGTTTTGCGGGCTTGCTGCATGACATCGGTAAACCGGTTTCCGATATCGCGGTCGTCGACAGAGAGGGCGAGCATCTCTGGAATCCCTGCGAGGAAAATCTGACCGACTGGGCATCCCAACATGGTATCGACCGTTATTTTTTGCGTTGGCGGGAAAACCGTCATAAGCGCCATGAACAGTTCTCCGCCCTGGTGATCGAGCGGGTGCTCACCCGGGCTTCGAGGACTTATCTGTTGGCGCCAGGCCCCGACATCATGCAGGCGATGCTGGAAGCCATTCACGGCCTGGACCGCGGTGCGAAATTATATGAACTGGTCATGGCGGCGGATCGGAAGAGCGTCGAGCGTGACCTGAAAGTGCATTACCACACCGTCGATTCGGCGATGGGGATGCCGGTTGAAAAATACCTGTTCGATGCCATGCGGCGCTTGATCAAGTCGGGACACTGGCTCGCCAATGAAAAGGGCGCGCGCCTCTGGCGGTTTAAGGAGGGCATTCATATTGTCTGGCGGACAGGCGCTCAGGACATCGTCGAACTGCTCGCCAAAGACAAAGTCCCCGGCATTCCGCGCGACGAAGACACCTTGGCCGATATTTTAATCGAGCGGGGCCTTGCAGTACCAAAAACCTTGCCTGATGGCCGGCATTACCGGTACTGGCGCATGCAGCCTCAGGGACTGGATGTGGTCTTGTATATGTTGCGTCTGGCTTCAACGGAATTGATTTATAGCAATGAGCCGCCGGTTGCCATCGAAGGGATCGAGGTCGAGGAAGACCTCCAGGCAACCGTTAAAGCCGAGTCGGGACAAGACAAAACAGGAGGGCAGGAGGTTCAGCCGAATGCACCGATGACCCCATCTTTGGTGACTGATGGCACGCTGGCCACGTCGGCTATGGGGATCAATCAAGCGCAGAATGACATGATTGTCAGCAGCCAGGAAGCTGCAACGGTGCCTGATCAACGGATCCTTCCGGAATTCCAAGATCAGTTGAATAAGGATGAAATGAGTGACACGCCGTTAAATCCGCCTGCCGGGGCTGAATCGATAAACACTGCCATGGCCATGTCTCAACCTGCCGTACAACCCATCGAAAAGGCCGGCACATCGAAAAAATTAAAACGTTCTATCACTCCACTCAGTCTCGAGGCAAGCAACGAACAACCAGTGATCCCTCCGTCCAAAATCGACAGTGTCGATGCAGCCAGAAATTGGCTACATACTCATGGTTTGGCTGGAGAATGGCTCATTCAACTGGCTGATAAAATTAACCAGGGAGATTTACAGTTAGGTATCGATCTATTGGAGGCTCAGAACAAGTGGTTATTGCCGTTTCCGGACACGGCGCAAAAACTCCATGTCGAGCAAAACCTTTTTATCAAGACCCTGAATGAGAAAGGCTGGCTGGTGACCGATGTTCTTTCTCCCATGCGTAAGGTACAGGTGATCAATCAGGTTCGGGGGGTACTGTTGGCCCAGGAACCCAGTGGCTTTCTGAAACAGCTCATTCAGGTACCCGGTTCGCTAGCCGTTGCCATGGAACAAGCTCCGAGAATTGCTGAACAAACACCTGTTAAGGACAAAAAGGTTAAACCTTTGCCAATCAGGTCTGAAAAGCCCGGGAAGCGGCTTGACCCCAATAAAGCTTCGATTGCAGATAATCCGGTGCCTGCAGAAACTCGGGCGTCCAAAGTGCACCCCGTAAAACCGGCGCCAACCAAAGCCGAGGAATTTTCCCAGCCCAAACAGCAATCTGATCCTGAGTCATCCATTACCCAAAAGCCATCGAAACCAAAGTCCGCTGTCGATACCGTTTCGACCAAGCCCTTCGTGACGAAGGTGGCCCACAGTACGCCATCTGGCAGTCAAGCGGTCATGGCCTTGATCGACCAATTGAGAAAAACCAGGCAGGTTTCAAATGCAGGTCCTGTTAACAAAGATTGGTGCCTTGTTGAGGAGTCTGACCTCGTTCAATGTCTGCAACAGCATCCCGGACTCAAGCGCAGCACCTTGTTACGCGAAATGGCCAGCCACCCGGATTGTCGAATCGAGGATGGTGGCATCAAAGTCAGAGTCGGTCCATGAAGTCCGATTACGATTATCAGTTTCCCTGGCGGCCTCTCTTCGAAGTCATTTCGATTGCCGGCTGGCTCGGCGGTGCCATCATGGCCTTTTGGGTCAACCGTTGGTCGGGATTGCCGCGTGAGCCTTTCGACTGGCTGATGGGGGTGTGCGGCGTCATGATGTTGTGGCGATCGCCGCCCGCCATGAGTCTCTGGGTTCGCAAAAGACGCCTTCGACAATTCCGGTTTCAGTATCTGGAAGCCGACAAGCTCAAGCGGTTTGTGAAACGCCATCCGGATGAGTTATGGTTCGGCTGGGGTTTTGATTGGGTGCAAAGCCATGCCCAGCTCGCTTACGAAATTCTCAAACGCGATGTATCCACGCTCATTCCGACCGATCATCAACGCATGGGCTCCGCCTGGATTCATGGGCTTGAAATATCGGAAACGGATGTCCGCCAACCGCTTCCACATACGGCCGGCCATACCTTGATCGTCGGCACCACCGGCGCCGGTAAGACGCGGGCGTTTGATCTACTGGTGACCCAGGCGGTGCTGCGCGGTGAAGCGGTGATCATCATCGATCCCAAAGGCGACAAGGATCTGATGGCATCGGCCAAACGGGCCTGTCAATTGGCACGGCGTCCCGATCGCTTCGTCTATTTCCATCCGGCCTTCCCGGAAGACAGCGTGCGCCTGGATCCTCTGCACAATTTCAACCGCCCTTCGGAAATTGCCAGCCGCATTACCGCCATTTCCCCAGGCGAGACGACCAATGACCCTTTCAAGGCATTTGGCCAGAAGTCCCTGGATAACGTGATCCAAGGGCTCATGGTGATCGAGGAAAGACCGACCTTAGCAAAGCTGCGCCGTTATCTGGAAGGCGGTCCCTCCACCCTGGTCATTCAGGCGTTGGAACGCTATTACGACACCTGTTTAGGCGATTGGCGGCGGGAGGCCAGACCCTATTTGAAAGCAGCCAAAGACATCGACTCCAAAGCCGCCGGCCTGGTGCGCTTTTATCGGGAGGTTGTACAGCATCAGGCGGCCAATCTGGATCTGGAAGGCTTGTTATCGTTATTCGAACACGATCGCACCCATTTCAGCAAGATGGTAGCCTCCTTGATCCCGATCATGAATATGCTGACGTCGGGTCCCTTGGGACCTTTACTTTCGCCCAATCCGAATGATGTGGATGATCTTCGTCCCATCACCAATACCGGCCATATCATCGAAAAAGCCCAAGTCGCCTATATCGGTCTGGATTCGCTGTCGGATGGTTTGGTCGGCAGCACGATCGGTTCGATTCTGCTGGCCGATCTTGCCGCGGTTGCAGGCGATCGCTATAACTACGGCGTCTCAGAAAGACCTGTGAATGTGTTTGTCGATGAAGCCGCCGAAGTCATCAACGATCCGTTCATTCAAGTCTTGAACAAAGGCCGCGGTGCCAAGATACGGCTGTTCATTGCCACCCAGACGTTTGCCGACTTTGCGGCGCGTACGGGATCCCAGGATAAAGCCCGGCAGGTCCTCGGCAACGTCAATAACCTGATTGCCCTACGTATCATGGATAGCGAAACCCAGCAGTATATTACCGACAATCTGCCCAAAACCCGGTTGAAGTACATCATGCGCACCCAGGGCGTCGCCACCAGCGCGACCAATCCCAGCGTATTTTCCGGCAATGTCGGCGAACGTTTGATGGAAGAGGAGGGCGATTTGTTTGCGCCGCAGTTGTTGGGGCAACTCCCTGATCTGCATTACATCGCTAAATTATCCGGCGGACGGATCGTTAAAGGCCGACTGCCGGTGCTGCGTTCAGCCCTTGATATCGGCAAGGATTGAACGTGCAGCGTAATTTACTGCTCAGTTTGATGATCTGGCTACTGGAAATCATTCTGGTGGCCTGCCTGGTCTCGGATCGTTGGACCAGGGAGATTCAAACGGCCGAGGACCAAATGCTGATCGCCTATATCGGCGTCGAGAAAGAGGCGGAAATCCGCTGGACCAGCCAACAAGGGTTTGATCGGTTATTTGTTAGAACCGGAATTCGGGAGACTGTCTACCGCTACTTCATTCCGACCGAGCGCGAACGGCAGCTATCGAAAGGCTTTGAAGATGTCGGCCGCCGGGATTTCTTTCCCTTTATCCAAAGCCGGCTGGATGTGCTTTGGGAGACGGTGTATCAGATGATCAAACGGTTGATCATGGCGTGGGTGTGGTGGCCGTTATTGGCAGTCACCCTCGTGCCCTTTGCGATCGACGGTCTAATTCGCCGAAAAATCAGCCAGACTAATTTCGATTATCCCAGTCCCATGGCGCATCGCTACAGTCTTTATGGAATGCTGGGCGCTGTCTATCTGTTGTTCATGGGCTTAACACTGCCGTTTCCGGTGCCACCGCAAACAGTCCCGGTCGGCATCTTTATCGTGGCGGCTGCCTTGAATGTGTTTCTGGCTAATACCCAGAAGCGGGTTTAACGATTTTTTCCATAGCATTACAACGCAGTGAGCCAGGAAAACATGGAGATTAGGATGACATTCGATTCAAGCGCTTTAGCTTTACCTCCAGAAATCTTGAATTTCACTGCAACGTTCTTCAACGAGACAAATGAGTTAAAAAATACTTCCTATAACTCATAAGTTTACTTATGATGAGTTATAAGAAGAGGGTGTATAACTCATGATCTGGAACTGGCAACAATCCGATTGGCCTCATTTTAGCTACGACAAATCCCGGATTGAGGAAAGCGAAAGGCGTTTGCTGCTGGGCGCCGGCCTAAGGTTCGGCGCTTTTATACACCTTGGCGAAGAGGACAAGCGGCAATTAACCATTGAGCTGATCAGCAATGAAGCGCTGAAAACCTCCGAGATTGAAGGGGAAACTCTTAACCGCGACAGCCTTCAGTCCTCTATTCGCCGCCAATTTGGATTGCTGTCCGATCATCGCAAAATCTCCCCGGCCGAACAAGGCATAGCGGAATTGATGGTTTCTTTGTATCGGGGGTTTGCTGCGTCTCTTTCCCATACCATGCTATTCGAATGGCATCAAATGCTGGCGAATGGTCGCCGTGCCCTACATGACATCGGTCGCTACCGGACTCACCCGGAGCCGATGCAAATCTTGTCCGGCGCTGTGTATGCGCCAAAAGTGCATTTTGAAGCCCCTCCATCCTCTGAAATGCTGCCGCAGATGGATCGGTTCATTGCCTGGTTTAACGATACAGCACCTGAGGGAAAAAGCCCGTTGCCGGCTTTATTGCGCGCCGGCATGGCCCATCTCTACTTTGTCTGCATTCATCCCTTCGAGGATGGCAATGGCCGGATCGGACGGGCGCTTGCCGAAAAAGCGCTGGCCCAATGTTTGGGTCAACCGACCCTGATTGCCCTTGCCTGCACCATCGAACGCAACAAAAAGGCCTATTACGAAGCGCTTGAGCGCGCCAATCGACACAACGAAATTACCGGTTGGCTGATCTATTTCGCGGATCGGGTGCTTACCGCCCAAGCCTATACCCAAAGCTGGATCGAGTTTTTGATCAAAAAAACCAAATTGTATGATCGGCTACGGGGCCAATTGAATGCGCGTCAGGAAAAAGCGTTGGCCAGGATGTTCCGAGAAGGACCGGAAGGCTTCACGGGTGGGCTCAGTGCCGAAAAATACATCAACATCACCGGTGCAACCAGAGCCACCGCGACACGAGATTTGCAGGACTTGGTCGGCAAGGGCGCGTTGTCAAGGACGGGGGAAAGGAAGCATACTCGCTATCATCTCTACCTTGACGCCGTCGTTTAAATCTTGATCAATTCGCAATCCCCATAGACCTAAGCAATCATTAAAATTGCTCGAAAGCAGCCGGTGCAATTATCCTCAGTAAGGCGTTCCGTCCTTGTGGGTGAAGTGCCATTTCCCGTCCTTGAGATCTGCTTGAATATCATCGTCCGGGTACGCACCCTGATCTCCGGGAGTTCTATCGCCGATCTCGAGGTAGACGACGACTTCGGAAGTGTCGTTTATCAAGTGGTGTGCATTATCCGTTCCGGCCTTAAAGCCAGCGCACATGCCCGGAGCGAGTTGAGTATTGCCCTCGTTAGTTCGCAGCGTCGGATAGCCGCTGAGGATGTAGATGAACTCGTCCTGTTTGGTGTGACTATGGCGAAGGGCAGAGACCGCTTGCGGGGCGAGACGGGTTAAATTGACGCCAAAGTTAGTTAGACCGAAGAGATCGCCAAGTTGCCGCTTTTCTCTCCCCTTCATTCGCGAGGCAAATGGTTCAGGATAATTCGAGGGCTTGGTGCGAGGCGGCACTTCGGCCGCCTGCACCGCGATGGGGGGCTTAGGATTGTTCATGGGCTGTACTTTGTGGGGAGGGGGAGGTTCATGGCTCGTAGTGCGCCTGAGCGCGGAAGACCAGGCCGGCTTCATTGAAGTGGAAAACCTCGGCCACACGTTTGCCGGTGGCGCCCACGTAGTGAATCACGACGCTGTTGACTCCAATCCGGTGATTGTCAATATAGTAGTCGCGACTGCCTGCTTGCCTTGAAGCCGACCTTCCGGATTGCCGGTCACTTGGATGATAACCGGCGAGGACATTTCGAAGTCATCGGTGTAGTGAGACAGGATGCGCGGTAGGTCATGCGCATTCCAGGCATCGAGCCAGTTCTTGGTAAAGTGTTCTGCGAGTTCTCTGTTCATTGGATAGGGGGCTTGTTGTGGTCTGTACTTGGCGTTCGCGTTAACCGGCGAACAAAAAGTGGCGCACACGCCCCCTTTTTGCAAGTCAGCGTTGAACGCGTTATTTTGCATCCAAAAAATCTCTGCGCGGCGGAGTGAATATATCCAATACTTCTCCTGCCTCCAATATTTCAATGTTGTGCGGCACGTTGGCGGGGATAGTGTACGAATCTCCCGGACCAATTTCTTGGTCATACCCAGAAAATTTTATTCGGTATTTCCCAGCCAGAACGAATCCACTCTGTTCATTTGGGTGATCGTGTAGGGGCACCCTATCGCCAAGCTTGTAAACCATTTTGGTAATCATGGAGTCATGGCCATGTGACAAAACCAAGAAGGAAACTCCGTAGTTTGTTTTCCTTACTCCATCTTTAGTACTGACAATCATATTTTCCTTCTTGGTGAACATGCCGTTCGCCAGTTGCTATAAGTATGTTGTAATGGGGTTGTGATATTGTCTAAATTCACGAGATTCCACTCGCCGCCATTGCGGTACAAGCGCTTTCTTTTGTTTGGATAATTACAAATTCGGTTTGCCTCCATGCGCATTTGAAGTAACGTTTAACCCGACAATCAAAAACTCGACTTCGTGTTCAGCTTTTGGGCAATGTTCGACACCTTTAGGCACAATGAACATGTCATCCTCGTAGAGTTCGATATTACGATCTCTCAACTGGATTGTCAGATGTCCCTTGTAGAGTATGAATAGCTCATCTTGGTCGTCGTGCTTATGCCACTTGGTTTCACCAATACCTTTTGCAACCTTAAATACCTGACCGTTTGCTTCGCCGATAATTGTTTGCGACCAGTGTTCAGTCACTGATACCAGCACCTGACGAATATTGACTTTATCCACCGTACTAAACTCCCGTGATGAAACTGGGTTGTGATACATAACGTTCGCCATAACCGGCAGTGTAAAGCGGCGCATGTTTTTCGCGCCGCTTTACACTGTCCGAGTTGATGGCATTGTTGGACGAAGCCGCTAACGCGGAGAAAGCGGGCTTAGTCGAAGCCAAAAGAGTGTAGCCATAATTATGATTGTAACAGCACAAACGAATTGACTCGATTCAAGCATTAATTTGCATCTTGTTTAAACCAGGGCTGCGAGGTACACTTCATTACATGGAAATCACACACAAATGCCAAATATACAACATGTTGATTTTCTTACAAAGTCATCTCAAAAAAGATATTTTCTAATTATCTCAAATACCATAGGCTGTCAAGCCTTATTTTTAGTCCATACATTCCAGTTTTTTTACCATCGCTTAGTAGGGCCGGGCTTGTCCAACAAACGGTTCAGATTGTGGTTCGCTTCGCTCACTCAATCTAACGTTATTCGTTAGGCGATTTGTTTTGTGCTTTCACGTTGCTAACACTCGCCTTCGATATGTTGCCATTGCCATTAACAGCATACACGCCGCAGCAACGACAGCAGGAAACAAAACTGTTGTAACCGAGTAATTCTCAAGCGCCACAATGACGATGAGATTGCGGGCGGCGAACAGAGCGAAGAACAGCAAAGATTCGGAATGCGGGAAACTATAGACCTTCCTGACCGTTGGCCCGAACCCAAGAACATCGACGGTCGTAAGAATGACAACAGCCCACAATGGGTCAGACGTGAGATACCAAAGCGGCAAAGAAGACAGTGCCGAGGCGAAAAACAACCAATCTGTTTTTGTGATTGTAATGTCAGCACGCTTTACGTAAGCCAAAAATGCAACAAACAGCGTAATGCTTCCCGAAACCCCGATGGGCCACGCACCCACACCACCTTTACCTTCGAGCTGTGCAAGAAAAACCACGAAAGTGGTTGCGCCCCAAATGACCCAGGAAAACACATGGGGCTTGGTTGTGCCGGTAACGATTGCGCGGATATAGGGAACAAATGCCGCAAAAGTGAGAGCAATGGCAATGACGCTCAGGATTTCTTTGTAAGGCACGGTTCCCATGCTCTGTTCGCCTAACGTTACAGTAAGGGGCGCGCCGCTAACGAAAGCAAAACGAAGCCGCCGAACCTTGATAAAAAAACAAACTTCAAAACCGCCAACGGGCGGCGCGTCCCTTTGACCGACTTGTTAGGCTTGGCAACACCCGCCAAAGCCAAATTGCTACCTGAAAAATGGCTGATTAAAAACATAAGATTATGCATTAACTCTCTGTATTTCTTTTACCATTTTGACCAATTCAAAAGACTCTCCATTTGATAAGCGCTGTTTAAATCTCCCAAATTCAGAAAAACCACCTTTTTTGTAAAATGGCTCACCAGAAAGTGTGGCTGTCAGATACAAAGCCTGAATGCCTCTCTGTAAACATTTATTTTCGCATGTGGCCAAGAGGAGCGTGGCAACACCTCTTCGGGCAAAATCTGGATGCACGAAAAAGCCCCTTATTTCTGCTTTTTGGGGTTCAGAAACATCAATTGCCCAACCTCCGCAACCGATGATTTTCTTTTCGTACTCGGCGACAAGAAAACTGCCGGCGGCAATCAATTCTTCTATGCCGCTTACTAACTCCAACGCCGTTTCAATTTCTGCTTGTTTATAGTATTGCGACTGAAGTATTCGGGCAGATTTGGAAATTAGTGATCGAATATGAGCAAAATTTTCCAAATTAGCTTCATGGATGCGTGGATTCATAAACTCTTGTTAGGCCAAAATACTGTGTTGGCTATTGCTAGCAAAATGAGCGAGTAGTTGCGGAAGCTGCGACATGTCGTAAAATGGAGTTCCGCCTTGGTATGACACGGTTTCACCATTTGGCACATACTGGAATGCTTTCATTCCAGCAGCTTTGGCAGCTTCAATCCCCACGTCACTATCTTCTACAACTACGCATTGGCTGGGCATAAACCCCATTGCACTTGCTGCGTATTGGAATAGGCCTGGCTCCGGCTTCCAAGAGCCAACCTCATACGAGCTGAAGATGTCATCTCCAAAGTAAGGCGCGAGGCCGCTAACTTGCAATGCCTGACGAATTTTCAAAGGCGGCCCACTTGAGGCAATGCACTTGGGGAAGTTCGTGGCTTCGAGCATTTCAAGAACGCCGGACATAGGTTTTAGCTCACGAGAGAAGAGTTCCGCAACACGCTGGCGATAATGCTGTTCAAACGTGTCTGGTAGAGACTGGCAAAGCCGACTTTCAATATCAACAAGAATTGAGGCTAGCTTTTTGCCGCGATACCGCTGGATCAATGACTCTACAGTATCATTCAATTGTGGAAGCAGATCGAGAAACGCTTGATTGCAAAGTCCCTCACTGTCAACGAGCGTACCGTCCAAATCAAAGATTATACAGATATTAGCCATTTATCGAGAAGTCTAACAAGTTATTATCCAGGTCTGGCAAACATACGTCTTTTTTCAGTTCACTGTCAAGAATGAGCTTTAGTACCAGATTTTCTAAACGGCTTATCATGCATTTTATGCATGATAAATAGACCGGCATAATTCCAAAGCTAAACTTTGAATGTCTGAAATATCGTTTTGAAAGGCTATTTAAAAAACATTACGCATAGGCCCATTAGGGTCGGTTTTACTCATTTAGGGCCTATCGATCACAACCTCAAGCAGCCATAAAACTGAGATGCTGAACGGGAGATCGGCATTAGTACACTGCCTGATGTTTAGGATTTTTCCGCTTCCACTTCAAGTCGTACCATCGGAACATGAACACGGCCATCTGCATCCGGAGGTTTTTTCTCAAGGTATTTTGTGGCGATTAATTCAATAAATTGCTCTCTTTCACCTTCGGGCACGCGTTCGGTATAGGGTAGCCATGTCGTCCTGATCCAGCCCTTGAATTTTTCCTTATTCGCATGAAGGGCATCTTTGGCAATCAGTTCCACGCGTTGGATTTGGAAACCAGCTGCCAACAGCATGACTTCATACTCCTCTACACCCATAAATCCATAAGGAAATTCAAAATTTTGAAAATATGACTTCCATTCAGGTAATAACATAATTTGATCCAGAACAGATAGATACAAACTGACACCGTCCTTCGCTCCCATTTGCAGCAGTATTTTTCCCTTCGGTTTGAGGCTTTTAAACAGCCCCTCTACAACAAGTCTATGGTCTTTAATCCAGTGCAATACGGCATTGGAGAACACTACGTCAAATTGGTTTTCAAAGCCTAACTCGCGAGCATCCATCAGCTCAAAGGTGAGGTTCGGATAGCGTCTGGCGGGATATTGCTGGCGGGCGAGCGCAATCATTGAACTTGAATTGTCAATTCCAATGACGGTTCCATTGGGCAGCCGATCAGCTATTTCAGCGGTTACCTTGCCGTCGCCGCAGCCCAGGTCAAGAACATCTTCTGACCCGGACAGCGCTAATTTTGCGATCAACTCGCACGCCCATTGCTGTTGGGCTGCGGAGTTTTGCTGATAATCCTCGGCATTCCAGTTATAGCTACTCATCATGAACTCCTAAATTTAGGGATGGAAAGCTATTGTTTATCCATAATTTAACTGGTACAAGACAACACTTTATAATGGTATAAAAACAACCATGACCGAATCCAATCCGCGCCGTATCCTCGGTTCCTTTATCCGCGCCCACCGCGAGCATATGCCTGTATCCACCAAAGCGATGGGGCGGCGTCGAACCCCAGGGTGGCGGCGCGAAGAATTGGCCGATGCGGCAAGCGTGAGTGTCACCTGGATAACCTGGTTGGAACAAGGACGGAACGTAACGGCTTCAGCAGCAGCGCTGACACGTCTTGCTGAGGCGTTAAACCTAACGCCGGCCGAACGTGCTTCGTTGTTCGATCTCGCCGGTAAACGCGATCCAGCCGGTTCTGCCGAACCGCAGACGGAACTATTGCCGGAGCTTCTAAATTTGCCCTCGCTGTTTATGGGGCCGGCCTATCTTATCGATCATAGCTGGACGGCTAGGGCCTGGAATAATGATGCGGCCAGATTGTTCAGCGGTTGGTTGGACGCCGCATCGACGGAACGCAATTTACTGAAATTTGTATTTCTTAATCCTGCTGCGCAGCGCTTGATAGACGACTGGTCAGAGCGTGCTCGGCGGTTAGTTGCCGAATTCCGTGCCGACTATAACCGACGTTCACAAGATTCAGATATGCAAGCACTGATTGACGAGCTATTAGCTAAAAGTCCAACATTTTCATACTATTGGCGAGAACAAGCTGTGCTAAACCGGGAAGGCGGGGAGCGTTGTTTTAATCATCCATTACGGGGGGAGCTGATTTATTTGCAGACCACATTGATTGTCGCCTTGCAACCGGATTGCAAACTGGTCTGTTTAACGCCTTTGAAAAGAGAAATCACGATTAGATAGTGCTAATTTAATCAGGGTGTTGCGTCGACTAGTTGAACCCACCAGTCATTGTTTTTACATAGCCGATCAGCATCTACGGGTTGATCTTGCTCTTTCATACTCGATAGAGCGCTACTAGCCATAACACGCCGGTCGGGGTAACTATCCAATTACAATAGCTAAGGTATCCTGTGACCCAGCCGACTGTCCGGTATTCGGCGAGCAAATTGTCATTATCACTGCCGCACTCCGGCCACAAGGGAGCCTCCAAGTTATAGGTGTCAGCGGCAGGAGTTGATTCGTTATCTGCTGTCTATTTTAAGCTATGGATGCTTGATGCAAGACCTGGTACCGATTTCCCTTTAGAGATATTTTGTATGGCCGGATTTTGTTGAAATCGTAAGTTTCTGATCAAATGCTCCCGCTTGTACTGATAGTAAAAAGACTTTATTGAATCCCTAGCTCAGCTAACCTATCAATGGCATCTTTATGTCCTTGCTCAGCAGCTTTACGAAACCAGTAGATTGCATCAGCAATATTCTCTTGACCCACTACACCGACTAAATTAAGTTAAACAAAATCTGATCTTGCCCCTATTCCACAGGCAATTCACTAAGCGACAAATTTAAGTTCAAAGACTTTGGGTGACCTTCAATCCGGGTTATTGCTCGCTGACCATCTGCCCCAATTTGACCAACGCCTGATTGACCCGCTCGTCCCAATCCACTGCGCAATTCAGGCGGATGAAATTGCGGTATTTTTGTGTTGCCGAGAACATCTGGCCGGGCGCGATGCTGATACCTTGCATCAACGCTCGCTGGGCCAGGGTCGTCGCATCGACAGTTTCCGGCAGCTCCACCCATATCACGAAGCCGCCCTCCGGCTGGGTAACGCGAATGCCAGTCGGAAAATAAGCGCCGATGGCCGCCGTCATTTTTTCCACCGATTGCCGGTATTGGTTGCGCGCCTGGCGCAGATGACGTTCGTAGCCGCCCTTGGCCAGCATTTCCACGACTGTCAATTGCGCGTGAGTCGGCGTCGCCAGATTGCCAACGTATTTCAGGTATTCGGTTTGTTCCAGGTACGGCCCGGCCACCAGCCAACCCACCCGTAAACCGGGACACAGGGATTTTGAAAACGACGAGCAATATAACACCCGTCCCTCGCTGTCCCAGCTTTTCGCTATCGACGGGCGCTGAACGCCGAATCCCAGTTCGCCGTAAATGTCGTCCTCAATCAACGCGATCCGGTAGCGGGTGGCCAGTTCAACCAGCGCGCGCTTGCGCGTATCGCTCATGCAATAACCCAAGGGATTGCTGTAGTTGGGAACCACGATACAACCCTTGATCTGCCATTGCTCGCAGGCCAGTTGCAGCGCGTCCAGCGCGATGCCGTCGCGCGGATGGGTCGGAATTTCGATCGCGCGTAGCGACAACGATTCGATGATTTGCAACAGCCCGTAAAAGGTCGGCGATTCGACGGCGACGATGTCGCCCGGCCGGGTAACCGCTTTCAACGCCAGCGTCATCGCTTCCTGGCAGCCGTTGGTGATCAGGATGTCGTTGGGATCGACCGGGCAGCCCTGTTCCGACATGCGGCGGGCGATTTGCCGCCGCAATTCCGGCACGCCGGGCGGAAACTCGTAATTGGCAATGCGTTGGCTGTAACGACGGGCGACGTTGGCCAACAGCTGGGCCATTTTTTGCGTCGGCAAAAACGACGCTGCCGGCACCGCCGCGCCCAATTGCACGATTCTCGGATCGTTGGCGGCCTTGACCAAACGCAACACCAATTCCTGACCCGTCACCAGCGACGGTTCGCGCGACGGCGCCGAAATCGCTGGTTCCTGTAGCGAACAGCGCGGACGCGGCCTGACGTAATAGCCCGAGCGCTGGCGAGCTTCGAGGTGGCCCTGGTCCTCCAGCAACCGCAATGCGCTGACCGCTGTAGCGGTACTGACCTGATGTTGTTGGCTGAGTTGGCGCACGCTGGGCAGGCGTTCTCCCGGTCGGTACAGATTCTGCGCGATGGCGTTGAGCAAATGTTCGGCGAGGTTTTCGTAGCGTAGATTCATGGGGTTGCAATACAGTTTCGGCGTTTGGCTATAGATACAATTCATTTTTAGTCAAAATTGTATCGATATAATTTACGGATTTTACATCTGTATTGATTGCCTGATCATAGTCTAAACTGGCGCCTCCGATCAAGCAGAGCAAGACCATGAAATTCCGTTTGTTGAACCGCGCCACGTTTGCCGTTGGCGATCGAAACCATACGATTCCTCCCCAGCCCTCCGAACTCAAGCGCGGTTATTGGTTTGGTTCCGCCGGTATCCTCGGTTTCAGCCTGACCTTGCCGGCAACCCGGCTGGCGGTGGCGGAACTCGATCCGATATTCGTTGGCTTGGGACGAGCGGTCGCCGCTTCGCTGCTGGCGGCATTGGCGTTGTGGTGGGGCGGCGGCCGCTTGCCCAAAGGCAGTCAATGGTTCAGGCTGGCCGCAACCGCCGGCGGCGTTGTGATCGGCTTTCCGCTGTTGTCGGCATTGGCATTGCAACAGGTGTCGGCCGTGCATGGTTCGGTGGTGGTCGGCTTGACACCGTTGTTGACCGCCGGTTTCGGCGTACTGTTATCGGGCGAACGGCCGTCATGGCGATTCTGGCTGGCAACGGCATTGGGTAGCGCGGCTATCCTGGTCTTCGTCTATCTGTCCGGTTCGGCGGGGCTGCAGCAAGCGGATCTGTATTTGCTGGCGGCGATTGCCTGCGCGGCTTACGGTTATGCCGAAGGCGCGCGGCTGGCGAAACAGCTAGGCGCTTGGCAAACCATCAGCTGGGCATTGTTGATGACCGCACCGCTGTTATTGCCATGGGTAGTGGAAGCCGCGCCGCCCCGCTTCGAGCTGGTCCGCTGGCCTAGCCTGTTGGGCTTTGCCTACGTCAGCGTGGTCAGCATGTATCTGGCATTTTTTGCCTGGTATCGCGGATTGGCATTGGGCGGCACTGCGCGGATCGGCCAACTGCAATTGCTGCAGCCGTTTCTCAGTATGGCGGCCGGTTCGGCCTTGATCGGCGAAAGCGTCGAGATTGAACAATTGGCAACCGCCTCACTGGTCGTCGCTTGCGTCTTGGCCGGCAGAAAATCCTAAAACCGACACTAAATTTTCAGGAGAATTTGATGAGTACCCATTCGATAACGTGGTTGAATGGCCAACTGTTGTCCACCGATCAAGCGGTTGTCCCGGTCAACGACCACGGTTTGCTGTATGGCGACGGCGTGTTCGAAGGCATACGCTTTTACCGGCGCCGCGCTTTTCGGGTGCAACGGCATTTGCAGCGGCTGCAGCTGTCGGCGCGGGCGATTGCGCTGGAAATACCGCTCTCTACCGACGAATTAACGTCCGTCATCGAGCGGTTGATCGATGCATTTCCCGATGACGACGGCTATATCCGTCTGATGGTGACGCGCGGTGCCGGACCGCTGGGCTTGAATCCCAAAAGTTGTTCGCAGCCCAATGTTATCGCCATCGCCGACCAATTGACGATGATATACATCGGTCAACAACAGGCCGGTGCGCGCTTGATGGTGTCGTCGGTGCGCCGCTTGTCGGCCGACGGCCTGGATCCGCGCATCAAAAGCCTGAATTATTTGAACCACATTCTGGCGAAAATCGAGGCCAACCATGCCGGCGTCGACGAGGCGATACTGCTCAACGCGCAAGGCCGGGTGGCCGAAGGCACCTCCGATAATGTGTTCATCGTCCGCAATGGCCGCTTATTGACGCCATCCTGCTGCGAAGGCGCGCTGGAAGGCATCACCCGCGCTTTGGTGTTGGAATTGGCGCAAGCCGACGGCATTGAAACCTGCGAGCAGCCTTTGGGCGTTTACGATTTGTACGCCGCCGACGAATGTTTTTTGACCGGCACCGGCGCGGAACTTATTCCGGTGGCCAGTATCGACTGCCGACTATTGCCTAGTTGCCCCGGACCAGTGTTCCTCCGGTTGCAACTGGCTTTTCAGCGGACTATAGCCATAGAGTGTGGAGGTGAAAGATGAATTTTCTGGAAAATTTGCTGTTGCAGGCACGTTACAGTCAATGGGTGAACCAGCGTTTGTATGGTACTTGCGACACATTGGCGGACGACGAACGCAAACGGGATCGCGGAGTATTTTTTGGTTCCATCCATGGTACCTTGAACCATTTGCTGTTGGGTGATCGCGTCTGGCTGGCCCGATTGCAAGGGCGGCCCGCGCCTTACCAGCGCTTGGACTTGGAGCTTTACGCCGATTTCGACGAATTGCGGGCGGCGCAAGCCAATTGCGACCAAGCCTTGCTGGATTGGATTCAAGACTTGCAAGCCGACGATTTGCAACGGCGCATCGCGTTTCGCAGCCTGTCCACCGGGCAGGACAAGGATTTGAGTGTCGGGATCATGTTGACCACCTTGTTGCTACATAAAACCCATCATCGCGGACAGATCACCGCGCTGTTGAGCCAGTGCGGTTGCGACTACGGCGACATTGATTTTATCTGTGCGCCGTTTGTCGATTAATCTTGTATTTTTTATCTGCTTTCGGATGGTTCTATATGACTGAATCAGCGTTCCCAATTAGCACCGTAGCGGATCAAGTGCCGCCGCGGGCAAGAAAATCTTTGTATCCGCAAGCCATTTGTGACTTGCATGGCGCCGGGGGCGATACCGGCTTTGCGCCACGCACATAGCAAGCAGGACGAGTTCACCTACATCTTGCAAGGCTGTCCGAAACTGTACACCGACGCTGGCCCCACGCCGTTGTTGACGGTCATGTGCACCGGTTTTAAAGCCGGCATCTTAGACAGGCCGCCGCCGGAAACAATGGCGGAAATGCACCATCCTAACTACGTGGTGTGCAGCGACTTGTGGCGCTCGGTCGAATCGGCTCATGCGGTGGGGTTGGCCAATATGCATGTTACGGATAGCTTGTTTCGCGAATCGGTGCTTCCGCATTTCGGCGGCGGCCCGGTTACATTGCCCATTGCGGTTTGGGTGACATTTTGCCGGTTACTCTGGTTGGCCGGTTTCTCGCAAAACGGCAAAGCTTATGCAGCCGCCAATTGTCGGGCTCGACAGGCCGCAACCCGGCTGGCCGGGTTGGCGGAAGCGCATGGCAACGTTCTGCTGAACTGCCACGGCCTGATGAATTACCTGATTGCCCAACAACTGCGCGCCAACGGCTGGCCCGGCCTGGCCAAGTCGGGAAAGCGGTTTTGGAAGTGTGGGGTTAATGATTGTGGTGCCGTCAATTGTGGGCTGCGTGAGAACGTAAAGCTCTAGTTGCGTAGAATGCCATAATTACGGGATAGTAGTGGCTGGTGTCTGAGTAAATCTGACCATTGCAGTCGAACGTTCCATCTGACTCAATGGTTGAAATTTGATCTTTACCAATCACTGTTACTTTGTACCGATGGTATACGGAAGAGGAAAACAAATGCAAATCAAGGCTTTATTGTGTTGATGTAAATTTTGCGGTAAATATGTTGTTAACTATCTAATTCCCTGGGGAATTGCTGAATAAATCGATTCCGCTCATGGTTCGACAAGCTCACAACGAACGGAATCAACCACTTACCGTTCATCCTGACCTTGTCGAAGGATTTAACCAGCGCTTCCTTAGGTAAATAAACCAAAAGTCGAGCACCTTATATAAATGATTAAAGTAATACTGATAACTGGCGGTAGTCGTGGAATTGGTGCAGCAACGGCGCGGCTTGCAGCTGCTTGCGGATATTATGTGTGTGTCAATTATCATAAAAACCAAACAGCTGCTCACACAGTCGTTGAGGAGATTGAAGCAAGCGGCGGAAAGGCCATCGCTGTTGCAGCAGATGTTTCTTTGGAATCGGAGGTTAAAAATCTATTTAAAATCATTGATGAGAAAATGGGGCCTATTGCGGCACTGGTCAATAATGCCGGCATTCTTGAAAGGCAAATGAGGGTTGAGGATATTGATGCTGCCCGACTAAATAGAATTCTAGCGGCGAATGTAGTTGGTTCTTTTTTATGCGCAAGAGAGGCCGTGAAACGCATGTCCATAAAACATGGAGGGCAAGGCGGAGCTATTGTTAATGTATCATCTGCCGCATCAAGACTTGGGTCAGCGGGTGAATATGTTGATTATGCAGCATCCAAGGGCGCTATCGACACGCTTACTATAGGTCTATCCCGCGAGGTGGCGGAAGAAGGCATTCGCGTTAACGCTGTGCGCCCTGCATTTATTTATACCGACATGCATGCTGATGGTGGTGAGCCAGGGCGTGTAGATCGGATAAAAGAATCTTTGCCAATGAAACGAGGTGGACACCCCACCGAAGTAGCAAATGCAATCATGTGGCTGCTATCTGATGAGGCATCATATTCAACAGGCACATTCATTGAATTGGCAGGTGGAAGATAATGCCTAAGAGGCGCTCTCTGCATGACCTTAGCTCAACCTGATTGAACGCAAATCACTGGCGATTTCAATATTTCTACGTTTTACACGGCCTGGGTCGATCTGAACCATTGAGTTCTCTTCAATTTTGTATTCGTGGATGACTGCTTTACGGCTTGCTCTATTTTTCAAGTTGAAAAATGCCAAGCTAAATCCCTAAATAAAAACTGTATCGTTTTTCAGCCTGCCGATCATCTCGAATTGAATTATTTTGTTTACCTTTACAAAAAATGAAACGACCATCAACAAAAAATTCTCGGTAACGACATTTATTGCGGCCGACGAGAGCTTTCAAGTCACCAAAATAGTGATCATCCCTCCCGGAGATCATTATGGAACCCGTTGCCATTCCTAAAACCATCGACGACCCGATCCACCTTTTGCTGTGGAGCGCCGATGAAATCGTGCCTTTCATGGTGTGCATGCTCACCGGCATGCTGATCGATCAATTCATTCCCGCCCTGGCCATTGGCGCCATCGCCGTCAAATTCTACCGGCGCTTTCGGGACAATCGTCCTGACGGTTATACCCTGCATGCGATTTATTGGCTGGGTTTGCTGCCCAGCAAAGCGATCACCATTCCCAATCCCTTTATTCGGCGGTTCTACCCGTGAGGCTCTCGGACTTTCTGCGGACCTGGGAAGGGCACGAGGCCGAGAATCGCTTCAGCCGCATCATCATTCTGGGGCTGCTGGCGGTGTGCGTGATTACCTCGCTGGCCGCCTGGCGTACCGAACGCAGCATCATTCTGGTGCCGCCAACCTTGACGAAGGAAGTCGAAGTGACCCGGACGGCGGCTTCCAGCGAGTTCAAGGAGTCCTGGGGCCTGTTTCTGGCCGAGCTGTTGGGCAACACCACACCGGCCAATGCCGATTTCCTCAAAATCGCTATCGAGCCGTTGTTGGCGCCCGAGATCTACCGCACCGTGCTGGATGCGATGACCGATCAGATCAAGGCGATCAAGATGGACCGGGTCGCGATCAGCTTCACGCCCCGGCATGTCGATTATGAAGCCGAGACCAACAAGGTCTTTGTCAGCGGCGAACTCAAAAGCCAGGGGCCCAGTTCCAAGCCGGACATCAAGCCGCGCACCTACGAATTCATCATCGCCATCAAAAACTACCGGCCGCGTCTGGAGTTCATCGATGTCTATCCCGAAGACCCCAGAACATTGGAGCGCCTGAAAGCCGGGCCATCGCCACAGAGAGCCGCAACGCCATGAAAAGTGCCTGTTATCCACTCGTTTTATTGCTGATCATCAGTATGCCGTTATCCGCCGAGGAATTACCGGCTAACGGATTAGCCGCGCGTCCGCATCAAGACAATAAGGCTCTGGAAACCATGCCCTTGCAGGATGTGCCAAATATGGTAATTGATCAGTCTCCGCTGCAAGTCGAATTGCCGCCCGTCGATGCCAGTGTCCTGAATACGCCTCCTCAGCAGGCGGTCACTTCCGTCGCGCCGCAAACCCTTCAAGTCAAGCCCGGCATCAACGAGCTGATGCCGATTGCGGTCGGTCATTTGAACCGGCTGGTGACGCCCTTCGATAACCCGGTGGTGACCACGACCAGTCAGGCGACCACCAGCACCAAAGGCAAGATCGTCTATGTCGCGACCGCCGATGAAACGCCGGTGACCTTGTACATCACGCCCGGCGACAATCAGGACATCGCGCTCTCGCTGACGCTGATTCCCAAACGGATACCCGCCCGGGAAATCCATCTCAGCCTGGATCAGGAGACGTATAAACGGCTGACGCAATGGCAGCGGCAAAGCACGACTTCGTCCGAAAAATCCGCGAACCAGGAACAGGACTACATCACCACCTTGAAGCAGTTGTTCCGCGATTTGGGATTACAAAAAACGCCCGCCGGGTTTTCATTACGCGATCCCAGCCAGACCGAACAAATTCAGTGTCATCAAGACCGGCTAAGAATACACACCGGCCAGCTTCTGGAAGGTCAGGAGCTGCTGATATTCGTGGGTGTCGCCCGCAACACCGGCGTCATCCCGATCGAATTCGATGAACGCACCTGTGCCTCCACCCAGGACGAGGTCCTGGCCGTGGCTGCCTGGCCGAAAGTGGTGCTGGGACCCGGTGAATCGACCGAACTCTATGTCGCGGTCAGACGAAAAGACGAGGCTGCCACCATGGTCAGGCCGTCCTTGCTGAACGGGAGGATGCCTTGATGGCGGGTATCGATAAGGGGTGGTCGGCGCTGAGCCCGACTGCCAAACGGAATGTCGTCGTGGGCAGCATCGGTACCGTGTTGACCGCGACGATCATCGGCTTGGCTTCGGTGTCTCCGGAAGTGGTCAAACCGTCCAGCAAGCAGGCTACGATCCAGCACATACTCACCGATAGCGATCCACGGTCGTTGGGCATCGACGGCATTTCGGCCCAGTTACGCGACCTGCTGCAGAAAAATGAAGAGCAGGGCCGCCGTCTCGGGGCGATTGAAGAGCAGCAAAAACGCCAGCAACAATCCGATGAGATGCGCTTAAAACAATGGACCCTGGCCGAGCGGGAGGCCTATGACGCCAAGTTGAAAGCCGTCTCCGGCGAACTGGAAGCGCTCCGGAACAAACCGGCAGCGTCGGGGGCTTTGCTTCCGGATACGGGCTCGACAGCGGGTACCGTCTTACCTCTGCCCAATACGTCCGATCGACGAATGAGTGCATCGCGCACCACGCCGTATCCCAATGATCTGAGCCGTGTTTTCGAACAAGCCGCCGTAGCAGGTCCGAATTCAGCCAATCCCGGCATATCCGGAGGACGTGCGTCTTCTAATACCCCACCGCAGGCGGCCTTGCAGATTCGCGTGATCAAGGATGACAAGGCGTCACCGACAGGATCGGAAGGGAAACCCTCGCCCGAGCCATCCGCCCGGCACAGCGACGTCTTTATCCCGGCCGGCAGCATTCTGACCGGCGTCTTGTTGAACGGACTGGATGCGCCCACCGGTAAAAAGGCCAAGAAGGAGCCGATGCCGGTGCTTTTTCGAATCAAAAAGGAAGCCATTTTGCCCAATCGCTTCCATGCGGATTTGCGTGAATGCTTTCTGTTGGCCGCTGGCTTCGGTGACTTGAGCGCCGAGCGCGCCTATTTTCGCGGCGAGACGTTTTCCTGCGTGCGTCAGGACGGCGGCGTGATTGAAGTACCGATGAACGCTTACGCGACTGGCGAGGACGGCAAAAACGGCGTTAGAGGCCGTGTTGTGTCCAAACAAGGCGCCTTGCTGGCGCAGTCGATGATGGCCGGATTTCTCAGAGGCTTTTCCGATGCCTTCGGTCGTAACCAGGTTCCGGTGCTGCTGACCGGCGGTCTGGGGAGCCTAGCCGGCACGACGCCGTTTCAGAGCGCTTTTTCCGCCCAGTCCATGGAAGGCGGTGCGCTTAAAGGAGCCGGTTATGCGATGGAGCGCCTATCGCACTTTTACATGGATATGGCCGAAGAGATTTACCCGGTGATCGAAGTCGATGCCACCCGACAGGTGAATTTCATCGTGCAAAAAGGCACGGCGCTCAAACTGAAAACCCCGGCCTGATGCAAAAGATGGGTATTTTCGCCATTTATTGTCCGTGTTTGCTTGGCGGCAACCCGTAAGCTGTTGCCATCACTTCAATCCCTAACGATCGTCATCATGAATAGCCTTAACCGATTCGCTTTTCTGTCACTGCTTTGCATAGGCGCTGCCGCGATGGCCGCTGATGCGCCCAAGATTTCACCGGCCGATATCGCCGCCGGGTTGATGTCGGTCAAAATCGATGGCATGCAGGATTTGCCGATTACCGGGCTCAAAATGGTCAAGACCGGCGACCAGATCGTGTTCATGTCAAGCAACGGCCGTTTTGCTCTGTACGGCGGCAAACTACTCGATGTCTGGACCCAGCAGGAAATCAAGGATCTTCCCGACATCGATCGGATCGCCAGGCGGATTGATCTGTCAAGGATGAAACTCAATATCGACGATTTGGGTCCTGTCACCGTCGGTCGCGGCAAAGATTCCGTGCTGATCTTCATCGATCCGCGCTGCCCGTATTGCGGCAAGGTCATGAAAGACCTGCAAGCCTTGCAGGAACGCTATACCTTCAAACTGGTCATGGTGCCGATCCTGGGGCAGGAGTCGCAAAACATCGTCGTGCAACTGGCCTGTCAACAAGCCTCCAAAGATCAAAAAGTTCAGGACAGCGTCCGCCAGCGCCTCCTGAAACAGGATTATGCCGGTCTTCCAACCGATAATCCTGCGTCTTGTAACAAGGAGCCGCTGCAACGGGCGATCGTGACCGCCAAACTGTTTGGCCTGCCCGGCGTGCCGTTTCTGATTGCCCCGGATGGCCGCACGCACAGCGGCGCGCCCGAATCGCTGTCCGACTGGCTGGAAAACAAACCTGATGTCGTGCAAGCGCCTGCCAAGATCGACAAGCAGGAGAAAAAGCCGTGAGCCCGCGCCGGTTGATTCTACCGGTTCTCCTGGGATGGGTCGTCTTCCTCAGTGTCGGCTGTGCCACACAATACGGCTGCAAGGGCATGCCGGACGATCCCCAGTGTCTGTCCACCACTGAAGCTTATCAGGTGACCGACAAAGCCTTGCCGGAACCGCCCAAGCCTGAGCCCAACAAAATTGAGTTGGTTAAAGCTGGCGCGGCCACCGATTTCCCGCGCCACGCCCGGCAACCGGTCCCCAAAATCGACGATCCCACGCCGATCCGAACGCCGGCTCAGGTCATGCGCATCTGGATTGCGCCCTGGGAGGACAGCGACGGCGACCTGATGGTCTCGGGCTATGTGTATACCGAACTGGAACCCCGTCGCTGGATGATCGGTAAAAGCGCCCCGACGGTCAGCCCGTCGCTGATCCCGCTGCAAATCGAGCAACGTCCCCCGGAAAGGCCGCTAGATCGGGATCAGGCCGGTACCGACACCGAAGGCATGCCGCCAGGTTCATTGAAAGCCCCGAACACGCATTAAACCATCCTTCCGCCAATCCTTACCGGAATGAGCGAGATGCCGCGGGCAACCGCTTGGGCGAGCCGGACATTGGGTCCGAGACAGGGCGGGCAACCGTCTTTTCATTTCCCCATGAGGTCGTTTTTATGAGATTGTCACGTCAAACGGGCGCGTCGGTGGTCCTGGCATCCCTATTGCTGGTCATGCTGGCGCCCGATGCGCTGGCCGGAGCCGGCGGCACCGAGTTCAACAATGTCTGGACATTGCTCACCGGCTGGGTAGAAGGGCTGCTCGGCCGCATCATCGCCATCGTGTTTGTGATCGTGGGTTTAGTTGCAGGCGTCGTGCGAGGCAGCATTATGGGCTTTGTGCTGGGCATTGCCAGTGGCGTCGGCTTGTTCGCCGCCCCGACGATCATTACCAATATCGTCACCGCCACGCTGTGAGTTCGACATGAACGAGTTAACCGGAAGCCATTCCCATTCCGAGAAGGCGGCGGGCAACTGTCGAATTTCAACTCGGGTTTCCAATGGGGTGCGTGTGCAGGTCGTGGCGAGCGATGGGCGGGTGCTCAATGCCTGTCATCCGGCACGCGCCCGTGAACTCATCCGCAAAGGGCGTGCCCTGCGACTCAGTCGCCGTCCTTACACGATTTGTTTGATAGGGACGGCTATTCAGGAGGCTGAAGCCCAATCCATGCTGCAGGATGCCTCATGAAACCCTCCCGCATTCATCCTGCCGATTCCCTGTTTTCGGCCTTGGCGTATGATCCCGATCACCAGCTTTTTCTGCTCGCGGACGCAAGCATCGGCTTCGGTTTTATTTGCCGGCCGCTGACCGGCGCCGATCCGAGCGTTTCGGCCCGGGTCAATGTGTTGCTGAACCAGGACTGGCCGGCCGAGACCCTGCTGCAGGTCAGCCTCTGGACCTCCCCGGACATTGAGGAATCGTTGGCCATCATGCAGACCCGCCGTCTCAAACAGCAGAAGACGATCTATAAAGCGATGACGCAAGCCAGCATCGACTTTTTGCGGCAGGGAACCGGTAAAGCGCCAGAAACGGTTTCAGGCGCTCGCCTGCGCCGCAGCCAGGTGATCGTAACCGTCAAGCTGCCCATCGTTAACCCCCGGCCCAGCGAAAATGAATTGGTCAGGGCCTCAGAATTGCAGCGGGCGACCCAACAATCCTTGACCACGATCGGACTCACTCCTGACGTGCTCGATGCGGATCACTATGTGCGGGTGCTGAATACGGTCCTCAATTGGAATGATGATGCCGGCTGGAAAGACCGGGTGGTTCCCGAATGCGACCCGACGCAACTGATCCGCGACCAGCTGCTGGATTATGACAATGCGCTGGAGACCGACGAGAAGGGCGTTTGGCTGGGCCCCAAGCGGGTCAAAACCCTGTCCGCCAAGCGCACGCCCGATCATTTCTATTTCGGCAGCGCCAAAAGCTATCTGGGCGATATTCTGTCCGGCACGCGCGGCATTCGCCAGAATGCGCTCATCAGCCTGACCCTGCATTACCCGGATGCCGAATCCACTCGCGCCCGCCAGGAAGGCGTCAGACAGTTCATCACCAATCAGGTCAATACGCCGATCGCCCGTTTCCTGCCGGCGCTGATCCAGCGCAAGCATAATTTCGATGTGCTGTTCGATGCCTATGGCGATGGCGACCGGCCGATCCGGAGCTATTTTGGCCTGGTGTTGTTCTGCGACGACGGTGAGGAATCCGCGGCGATTTCCAATGCCCGGGTGTATTTCCGGGAGCTGGGTTTTCAGCTGCTGGAAGACAAGTATTTTTGTCTGCCGTTCTTTCTCAATTGCCTGCCGTTCGGGGCCGAACGAGCCGCGATAACCGATCTCAAACGCTACCGCACCCTGGCCACCCGGCATGCGATTCCGTTGCTGCCGCTGTTCGGCGATTGGGCCGGCACCGGCACGCCGACATTGAATTTTGTCTCGCGCAACGGCGAACACATGGCGGTGTCGTTGTTCGACACCACCGGAAACTACAATCTCTGCATCGCCGCCGAATCCGGCAAGGGCAAATCGTTTCTGACCAACGAAATCATCGTCAGCTACCTGACCGAAGGCGCGCAAATCTGGACGATCGATGTCGGCCGCTCCTATGAAAACCTTTGCGAAGTGCTGGAAGGCGATTTCGTCAAATTTACCCACGGCTCGGGGATTTGCATGAATCCCTTCGAAATCGTGCAGAACTTTGAAGAGGAAGCCGACATGCTGGCCGGACTGGTCAGTCAAATGGCCGCACCCACGGAAAAGCTCAGCGATTTTCAAACGGCCGGCCTGAAACGCGTACTGAAAAACCTTTGGACCGAGAAAGTCCAGGCAATGTCGGTCGACGACATTGCGGCGATTCTCTGCCGGGAAGACGATCAGCGCCTCAGGGATGTTGGCGAGCAGTTGTTCCCGTTCACGAGCCGCGGCGAATACGGGCGTTATTTCAACGGCCGCAACAACGCGCGCTTCAGCAACGATTTCACGGTGCTGGAGCTGGAGGAACTGAAAGGCCGGAAACATCTGCAGCAGGTTGTGTTGCTGCAACTGATCTATCAAATCCAGCAGGAGATGTATCTCGGCGAACGCAACCGCCCCAAGATCGTGATTATCGATGAAGCCTGGGATCTGCTCACCGAGGGCGATGTCGCCAAATTCATGGAGCACGGATATCGACGCTTTCGAAAGTACGGCGGCGCCGCGGTCACCATCACCCAGTCGGTCAATGACCTCTACCGCAATGCCGCCGGCCGGGCCATTGTCGAGAACTCGGCGAATATGTATCTGTTGGGCCAGAAAGCCGAAGTCATCGAAGGCATGAAGCAGGATCGACGGCTGCCCTTGTCGGACGGCGGTTACGAATTGCTCAAGACCGTCCATACCCTGCCGGGCGCTTATTCCGAAATTTTTTTCCTGACCGAGATGGGCTCGGGAATCGGCCGACTGATCGTCGACCCCTTCAAACGGCTTTTGTTTTCCACCAAGCCGGAAGATGTGCAGGCGCTGAAACAATTGCGCCGCCAAGGATTGAGTCTGGGCGATGCCATTCAGCAACTGCAAAGCAGCCGTAAAGCCAAAGAGCGGGAGGTCTACCATGGCCGCTAAGACCCAGTGGCTGGGTATCGGCCTCATGGCTTTGGTCTTGGGTCTCATGGGCGGCACGATCGCGGCCACTCAGATACTGAAAGAGCCCTTGCAACGATTGAACCTGATCACGCCGGTTTTTGTGCTGGATCGTGCCCGCCTGATCCAGGCGATTCCCCCGAATGCCACCCCGGATCAAATGGCCCGCACCGTCGAAGACTGGCAGCGTCTGGCCACCAAGTTGAGTAATGCCGGTTACCTGGTGCTGGATTCGACGGCCGTGGTCGCGGCACCGGACGATACCTATGTCAGGCCGGAAGGGCCGTGAAGCCATGAAACGAAAGACGATGTTTCGAAGCATCCAGCCCAAAGTCCCGCTCGGGCCGTTTCTGCTGAAAGCCTTGCCGCTTCTGATTCTACTGTTGTCCGTGGAGCACTACGTCGGCCAGCGGTTTTTGATCGGCGGCGATGATCAGGTCGACCGCTGTTTGCCGGATAAGCGCATTTATCTCATCGATACCTACAACAAGGATATCTGGCGCGGCGATTTGATCGCCTTTCGGGCCGAACGCATGAAACCGTATTTCAAGGACGGTCAGACCATCGTCAAGATCGCCGCTGGCGTCACCGGCGACCGCGTCCAGGTTGATAGCCGTCAAACCCGAATTAACGGCGCCGTCCTTATTGAGGGGCTGCCGCTGGCCGAGAAACTCAGAAAACCATCGTCCGCCTTCAAACGCGACGAAACCATCCCGACGGCCGCGTATTGGGTTACGGGTTTAACGCCGAAAAGTTTCGATTCGCGTTACTGGGGATACGTCTATGATCACCAGGTGATTGGCCGAGCTTATGCAATTTTTTAAGCACGCGATGCAATCACGTTCGGTGCGCCGGATGACCGGATTTATCATGCTGGCTACTTTGTTGATTCAGAGTCTCGCGCAGGCCGAAGAGGACTGGCTGGCTAGATCACAACACATTCTCGATCGTCTGGAAGGACAGCCAAGGGCAGACTGGCTGGACAGTAATCCCCATCAGGCCGAAGCCAACGGGCAAGCGTTGGAACTCGTCAACGCCTCAAAATCCAAAACCTTGGCTGCGATGCCCGATGGGCTGGCAACCCAGCCACAAGGCAAACCGGTACGGGTCATGTTCGTCTCGTTCTCACTGGGGGATCCGGTGCTCAAAGGCATCTTTCAGGAAGCCTCGGGTCAGGATGACGTTTTGCTGGTCTTCCGTGGCCCCAAGCCCGGGCAGAAATTGCCGGGGTTTTTCGCCGAGTTGAAAGCGCTGTTGAAAGACATCGGTCCGGTACCGAATATCGTGATCGATCCGACGCGCTTTCAGAAATGGAAGGTGACTACCGTCCCCGAAGTCGTCGTCGAGGCGCAGGGCAGGGCGCTGCTTCGGGTCAAGGGGGTGACCAGTCTCGATTGGGTCAAGGCGCGGCAGAACGCCGGACGCCAGGGCGATCTGGGGCGATTCGGCGAGGTGTATGACATTGCCGAAATCGATCTGCTCGAAGCCATCAAAAGCCGATTGGCTACGCTGGATGGGCCGCGGCTAAAACAGCAGGCCATTGCCCGTTTTTGGCAAAAACGTCCATTCGAAGTGTTGCCGGCGTCTCGGGAAGATCGGGACCGAACCATTGATCTGACTGTCACCGCGCCGCGGGATCTGATGGCGCCCAACGGCAACTTGATCATTCGTGCCGGACACACCGTCAATCCCCTGGACCAAATGGCCTTTGGGCTGTGCCTAATCGTCTTCGATGCCACCCAACCAGCCCAGCTCGATACCGTCAAGCAGTTGGCCTGCCGGAACAAGAACGCACGCGTCTTGTATCTTGCGACGCAGCTGTCGCGTCAGGACGGCTGGGAAGGCTTAAAGAATCTGGAAACAACGCTCGATGCGCCGGTGTATTTGTTGACGCCGGATGTGCGTCAGCGTTTTCAGTTGCAGCAGGTGCCGGCCGTGGTCGAACAGTCCGGCAACCGGATCGTCGTCCGGGAACGCAAAGTCCTAAGATCAGGGGCAGGAGCGCGGTCATGAAACGGCCGGTTCCAGCATGGCTGTTTGGGCTGCTTTTGAGCCTGGCGGTTGCCGGTCATGCCGAGACGACAAGCAAATCGGTGGATCCGCTCTGCGCCGATGCCGAGCTGTGGTCCGGCAAACTGATCACCGATATTTGCTGGAGCTGTTTGTTTCCGATCCGTGCGGCCGGTGCGTCGCTCGGAGGAGGCAATGTGCCGAGTATCGCCACTGATCAGAAGTTTTGCTTCTGCACCGACCCTTTGGGGCTGCCGCAATTGGGTATGACCGTCGGGCTATGGAATCCGGCTCGGTTGATCGAAGTGGTCAGAAATCCCTGGTGTTCGCCGGCCTTGGGCGGGCACACGTTCAGCGCCTCGAAAGTGCGTTTGATCGCGACCACCGGCAAGGCCGATTTCGATGCCAGCGAGATGGCGTTTTTCAATTACCACTACTTCGCGTTTCCGCTCACCATTCTGCTCGATCTGTTTTGGGATGATCGTTGTAACGCCGACGGCTACCGGGATTTCGATCTGTTGTATGTTTCGGAACTCGACCCCACCTGGAACAGTGACTTGCTGGCGTTTTTCACCAGTCCCGAAACGGCGCTGTTTGCCAATCCGGCGGCGATTGCCGCCTGTGTCGCCGATGCGGCCGCCGCCGCGACCGGCAACCCGCTCGATGCCTTGTTCTGGTGTGCCGGCGCCTGGGGGCACATGTATCCCTTGTCCGGGATTTCACCGACCAGCTACGGCACCGATCCGCGCATTTCCAGTTTACTGGCCACCCGGGCAACGGCGGCCTTGCATCGCCGGGGCTTGGCCTGGAAGACCTCGGGGAACGATGCCTTATGCGGCGGGCTGATTTATCCCTTCATCCCGAAGTCGCAATACCGGCTCAGCATGTTTTATCCGGTCGCGGAAACCGAATCCAATCATGCGATTGGCGAAACCACGTTCACCTGGGGTGCGGGGCGCACTTTCCCCGGCCCTGGGGAGGATCACCTTTATATCTTGTGGCGCTGGCAGGACTGCTGCGTGGGGCTTTAGATGGGTTTGGGAGCGTTTTTTGATCGTCATCTCTGGTTGACGCGCTCGCTCGCCATGACGCTGAGCGTCACCATGGCCTGGACGCCGTTCGCTGTGACCTGGGCGGATCCCATGCAGGCCGCGGGCAGCGAAGGGCAGCGAACCGGACAACAACTTTTGGAGGTCTTTCAGTTTCCCGTGGATGCTGGCGGTGGCACGATGACGCTGAATCCGGGCACGGCACAGGAAAGCTCGATTAATGTCAGCACCCTGTCTCCGGATGCAAACAATGCTAACAGTGTCGCGACCAACCTCACCAGTCTGTATGGCAATAACCCCGGCACGATCGCCGCAGGGCTCAATGCCCAAACGATCTTGAACGCTGAAAACAGCGCCACCGGCGAGGCCTATCGGACCCTCGTCAACAATGCCCACCAATCGCATCCGGACTTACAAAATGACCCGCTCTGGAAGGCCGGCGATCAGGTGTTTGTCGATTTTACGCCGTGGGCAGCGTCGTTCTCGGACTGTACGTCCACCACGACCCAAACCACGACCACGCAGCCGGTCCACATTCCCGACTATCAGCTGTGTTTAAGACAGCCAACCGTGCCGCAGAACTGTACCGCAACGCATGAGGTGAAAGTCGAACCGCTGCTCAGTTACGTGTCGGGAAATGGCGGATTGTCCAGTTGCGGGCCGGGCTGCATGGATTTGTATGTCGGCGTGGTCGGCGATAATTACTGGTCAGCGAGCTGCGCCGTGTTCAGCTGGCAGGTCACTTATCATGTGCTGCATCCCGAGGCGATTATCAGCGCCACCCTGGAGGATGTCGAGTTCGACGATCATGCCAGGGTTTTCTATGGCGGCAGCCTGATTTATACCGGTTCCAGCGGCTGGGGAGGTTCTTGCGAGCTCAGCAACAGCTGGGTCGATCATCCCAACAAGGATGTCACGTATGCGTTTAACAGTACTGGTAACAAGGTCTTTCGACAGGACACGCTGGTCGGCGGCAATGGCGAAGGCTACTCGCGCATCCGGCTACGTTACGACTTGTCGAAACTGATGACCCAGGACGAGTGGAGCTGGAGCGGTCCGAACTGCCAGAATCTCGCCAGCGCCATTACCGATGGCATTTGCCAAGCGGACAGCCAGCTCATCTGTACCAACGATCCGGCCAACGCATCCGGATGTTATGTCGATCCGGTCTCGCAAGTGATGATTTGCGAGTCCGATCTGGCTAAGGCGCCGGTGGCCGCTTCCGCAGGGATTCGCAATACCTGCATGAGCATCACCGCGGCCGGACAGTGCGATCTGAACAGCACCGGGCAATGCTGGACGGACTCCGCAGGCACCCATTGTCTGTCGCCGCCCGACACGGGCACCCCGAGCACGACATGTGCTGATCTGGAAAACCAGGGCTGCGCCTTCATCAAAAGCCAATGCCTGGACACCTTGGCCTCGGGGACCTGCTGGGACAGCGTGGATACCTATGATTGCGGCCAAGAGGTCGGCATTCCCGGCATTCAAAGCAGCACGCAACAGCAATGCTCGGGCCCGATTCGCTGCATGGGTGAAGATTGCATTGCCGTGAATCGGACGCAAAGTCAGGATTTTACCAAGGCGCTGGCGTTGCTCAATACGGCCCAGCAAATGGCGATGGATTTGAGCTGCGATTATGCCAATGCCGAGCTGCAACAAAAAGATCCCAGTTCCTGCGAGGTATTCAAAGGTGAAGACGCCAGCTGCAAAATGGTCGGCGGCGTGGTGACCCTGGTCGATTGTTGTAAAACGCCCGCCGGCAGCATGGGGCTGAGTCAATACATCGATTTGATCCTGGCCACCAGTCAACTGGACAATGCGGTGATGCGCATGGATGCCACCTCCGCGGTGAGGGGAGTTTGGGAAACCATGCGGACGCCCTTTTCCGTGGCGGGAGATGCCTGGAACAGTTTCCAGGCGGATTTCGCCTCGACCGTCAATGATCTGGTCGGCACCGACATGCTGAGCACCACCGATATCGCCTCGCAGGGCTTGTTGGATTCGTTGAAAGGCGAATTGATGAAAACGGTGGCGGAATGGATCGGCAGCACCTTTGGTGAGGCGGCCGGCAATGCGCTGTTCAGTGCCGGGGGGCAAGTGGCGTTTGATTCGCTGGGCAACCTGACGCCGGCCGCGCAATCGGGTGGTGTTCAACTGGGGGGCGGTGCGGCATTTGCCGGCACGATGTTGAGCACCCTGATGGCCGCCTACACCGCGGTCATGATCGCGATCATGATCATCCAGATTGTCTGGTCGTGCGAGATACCGGAGTATGAATTGGCGGCCAAGAAACAGTTGAAAGTCTGTAAGGACTTGGGTACCTACTGCGACAGTAAGGACCCGATTACTGGGCTCTGTTTGATTCGTAAGGAAAGCTACTGCTGTTACAATACGCCGCTGGCAAGGATCCTGAACGAACAAATCAAACCCCAATTGGGCATGGGCTTTGGTACCGCTGAAGCGCCCGAGTGTACCGGCATCAAAGTCGAGGATCTGGACAAAGTCGATTGGACTCAGGTCAATCTGGACGAATGGCTGGGACTCTTGGCGCAAACCCACCATTTACCCACGGCGGAAAATGCCGCTTCGATGCTCAACCTCGGCCAATTGACCGGCACTGGCAGCCGACTCAATCCGCAACGGTATGGTGCGGCCACTGGCAACCGGCAAGACACCTTGACCCGCACCCAGGGCCGCATGACCGAGTTGGATGTGCCTACGGTCAAACGGCAAGCGGAACTGGAAGGTTGGGGAATGGGACCACAGTAATTAGCCCCGAAGTAATCAAGCGTTAACCGCGTCTTTCAATCCTTTGCCGGGCTTGAAGGAAGGGGTTTTGGCGGCGGCAATCGTAATGGCAGCACCGGTTTGTGGGTTGCGGCCCGTGCGTTCCGCTCTTTCTTTAACCTCAAAAGAGCCAAAGCCTACCAAGGCAATCGAGTCACCGGCTTTCAAGGCAGATTCGATGGTTTTGGTCAGTCCGTCCAGCGCCCGGCCTGCGTCGGCTTTGGTCAGGTTGGCATGGCTGGCGATGGCATCGATGAGTTCGGATTTGTTCATATCATGTTCCTGTGGGCAGTAATTAAAAGCGATACTGAGTTTAAAGAGTTGATAATAGCTGAAAACCGTAGAAATTAAGGAAAACTTCTATACAATTGGCGTTTGGTAGCTATAGATACGGCCCTATGAAGTTTGAACTTTCATGAGGGGTGTTTATCCGAACGGCATGGATAAAGAAGACGCAAGAAATCAAACCCTGGAGCAATTACACGAGCGGCGCAAGCAAGTCGTGCGGTTGCATAACCAAGGCCACAAGCTCATGAAGATTGTCGCAATGACAGGACTGAGCTACCCGACAGTTCGCTATACCATCGATTTGTACACAGCCGGCGGCTGGTCGGCCATTCGTCCGACAGCGCGCGGGCGAACGCCAGGGCAAGGGCGCATCCTCACCGGAGAGCAAGAGCAACAAATTCAGTGTGCCCTCATCGACAAATGTCCTGAGCAGTTGAAAATGGATTTCTGTTTGTGGAGCCGGGCGGCGGTGAGGCAACTGATCGAACAGGCATTCGGCATTCAATTGCCGGTCAGAACCGTAGGCAAATACTTGAAACGCTGGGGCTTTACACCGCAAAAGCCGATCAAAAAAGCCTACGAACAACGCCCTGAAGCGGTCAAAGCCTGGCTGGACGAACGCTACCCATCGATAGCCGTTCGCGCCAAAGCGGAAGGCGGTGAAATCCATTGGGGTGATGAGACCGCCTTGACTAACACCGATGTCCGAGGCAGAAGTTATGCGCCCTCAGGTCAAACGCCGGTTGCCTATGCGCCTGGCGGGAAGCGTGAAAAATTGTCCATGATCGCCACCGTCACCAACCAAGGCAAAGCCCGCTGGATGATTATTGACGAGGCTTTCAATGCCGACAAGCTGATCGAATTTCTCAAGGCTTTAATCAAAGAGGTGGGCAAAAAAGTGTTTCTGATTGTCGACAACCTGCGCGTCCATCATGCCAAACCCGTCAAAGCCTGGTTGCAAGACCGCCAGGATCAAATCGAAATGTTTTACTTGCCTAGCTACAGTCCAGAGCTGAATCCAGAAGAGCGCCTCAATGCCGATTTGAAACAGGCCATCGGCAAAAAAGTACCGGTCAGAACCAAAGCCAAATTACGCGAGGCTGCCAATGAGCATATGACTCGATTGACTCAATTGCCTGACCGGGTTAAAAGCTTCTTTCAGGATCAACCAGTAAAGTATGCCGCTTAAAACTTCATTGGGCCGGATCAATAAGCAATCTCAAAAACGGCCCTTTTCTTTTAAAGAGATAGTCAGATCATGACTTTATTGCAGTCATAGAAAACGTGAACCTGCTTTGACTACCAGCTTGAATCCCTTTGCTTGGGTTTCAAAATTGAGGCTATTTCAGGGTGACTGTTCAGGAAAAGTAAAACCTCCGTAGCAGCCCCAAAGGCCCGAACTAAGGCAACTCCGGCGCGCCCAAGACCACGAAAGGCGCCCAGTAAAAAGGATGACGAAAAGGTCGGCTGGGAAGAATCTCTCCGTCGTCACTGCTGATCACATGGTTGTTGATCCTGTTGTGGGCGAAAGATTGGCCCTTGGTTTCGGGAATGAGCGCAATGGCCTCCTCATCGGTCAAGTTCTGCAGCCGTTCCTGGGCGATGGCAATCAGCTCCTGCCAATTGCGGGCCTTCGTATCGCGGGCAGCCTCGTATAGAAAATGATGGAACAGCCAGGAGGCGTCCTGGTTGACCTTCCATAGGGTGCCCAGGACCTGACGAGTCCCGGCAGCGATCAGGGTCTGGCCGATGCCGACCGGGGCCAGCAACGCTGCGCTGGAAAAGCCGCACAACGCCGATTCGCAGGCGGTCAGCGCCAGAAAGCGCTGGTTTTGCGGCAGGGCGCCTAACAGCCAACAACGCAGATTTTCCTCGCGGAGGTTATCGCGGTACAGCGTCAACGCCGAACCGCGCGGATCGGCGAAGTGATAGCGCCCGTGGCCGATGAAATGGGCGGCCCGGCTGCGCTTCAGGTGGATCAGTGCCTCCACGGTGGTCAATTCGGCGGCATCGCGGCAGGCTACCGGCTTTAATCCCAATCCGTGTTCCAGATAAGCGCCAGCTTGCCGCGCCTCGGCCTCGCGATGCAGGATGGGATCGGCCTCGGTGTGCCGGTCGTCTCCGAACAGCACCGAGCCGCCAGCAGCCGGACCGAATGTGGTTTCCGTCGTACGCCAACAACTTAAACTGACTGCCCGCTCGAAGGTCAAAGCGCTGCCGGGAAACCACTCTCCCAGCAAAGCCTCCCAAGGCAGTTGCGCCAGTTCGCCGTCCAGCAGCAAGATGAGGTGACTTACCTCGGCCTGTTGTGCCCAGGCAAGCCAATGCGCCAGCAGCCGGCGCGGCACGGCATGGTCTTCCAGCCGTTGCCACAGCTCTTCAAAAGGCTCCGGCGCACCCCCGTAGTCCTGCCGCCACCGCCGCCAGGCATGGAGCAGCGGCGCGATCGAATCGGCCTTTGCGCCGCGCCCGTTCTCGTCCGTGGCGTGGGAGACGACCTCCAGCTCCCGCAGGCTTAAACCGCCGTGATCCAGCCACAAGACGTGCACCAGCCCGTCGCCGGGGTCGAGAAAGCACTGCGCCAGGGCCTCGCCGGGCCGCAGTTTGGCCCGGCAATCCTCCGCGGAGGGTTTGGCCGGCAGCCAGGGTGGTTCTTTGAGCTTTCTGTCAACCCTGATCGCCCCGGTTTCGGATTTGACTTCCTGTTCCTCATACAACGGCGCGTTCAGGCCTGCCAGCCAGGCCTTGAGCAGCGGGGTAAAACAATCGCGGCCGGGCTGGAAGGGTGTAGTCCGAAATTCGTCGAAAATCTGTTTACCAATGAACTCGTGCCGTGCCGGACTCAAAGGCCGAACCTGCATGCCGCTCAGCGCAATGCGGCTGCGCTCCAGGGTTTCCCAGAGCTTGTCCAGGTCCGGTTGAGGCTGTTTAAGGATGACGCCAAGCAGATTGCGGCAGTAATGGTGCAGGCGCTGGGTCAAATCGTCATCGTCGCGCGGGCCTGGGTGGCGGTTGAGCAGACGGGTGCATTGCCGTTTGAATGTTTCAAGTGCCGTGCCCAAGGTCGTTTGATCCGTATCGGGTTCCTGATGCTGGAGCCATGCGCCAATATGTTCGACAAGCAAATCTTGGATGCGGCCCTGGATGACGGCCCGTAAGGCGGCGGCGTAATAAGGCGCCGCCTCTTCACCTAGTTTCGCTTCAATGAAAGAGTCCGGTGTAGCCTGCAGGGGCCCCAACTCACCGCCGCAGGCCACGGCAGCCAGCACATGCGCCAGTTCGAGCGCGGTCCGCTCGGCCTCGAGCCAGGCGCGATTCAAAACATCGGCGAGATCGCGTTCTTCCATAGAATCCATGGACGTAGGCGAAGCAGCAAACTTAAGAGGCGATCTGGCTTTTAGCAATTCGACATGACGGCGTACGGCGGGAACATAGCCTTCCGGCAAATTTTGCTCGAAATCCGGATGGGTTTCGAGATAGGTCAGTAATTCCGCGGCATAACGTTTCAGCCAGCCGTCCATAGCTGGCCCCTGACTTTTCAGGAGCTGCGGGGAGATGTCTTGCAGGCGCAAACCGGGAACGAGCCAACTTGCCAACGTCGGCCGCGTGCCGTCATCCTGAAGCCAGTGGACCCAGCCGTTCTGCGCCATTAGCCGATGAATGGCGTAGGGATCGCGCCAAAGGCCGGGGTGGGGCGTCGCCTCGTTTAAGCTTCCGGCCAACACATTGGCCAGCAACAATGTACTTTCTTGCGACAGACCGTCAGACCAGTGATGAAACCGTATTATGCTCTTGGCCAGCCAGCCGATCCCGGCGTCGCGTACCCGCTTCACGTCCAGTCCGTCCTTTTCCGCCAGGCGCAATGATTGGGCGGAACGGTTTTGGAGGGCTTGCCATTCCCTGAGCGTGTTGCGCACGCGGACATCCCGGCCGCGTTGCCACCAGCCCTTGCGGCCGGCCAAACGCTGCGTCCAGGCGTCGAGCGAGGATTCTGGGGCTAACCCTAAGCGCTGCCTTGCCTGCGCCAAGCGGTTCCGAATCAAGTTTTCTTCTCGTGCAGCCTGTGCCTGCCCCGCGTCGAGTTGGCTTTGCAAACGGTCAACCCGCTTTTCGACCGACGCCAGCCAAGCGTGCAAGGGCGCGTTTTCCTCGGCGTGCGCCAACAGCCACAACGCTTCCACAGCGCGGCAACAGTGGAGCAGGTTGCCGTTTAGGCCCACGGTATCGTCTACCAGCCGCCAGTCGAGGAGCCAGTCCAACAGTTCCTGTTGGAACAGTGTGGCGAGGGAGGCGTCGTGTATCCGTCCTTCGTTCAGGCAATACTGGTGATCTTTGTTTAAATTTGAATAGGCCTTTGTCCCATTATCCTGAAAGGGAAGTTGAGGGTTGATCGATGTCAAGGCGTAGCAGCGGAATACGGATTGCCAAGTGGAAATAGGACGAGGGAAAAGATTGAAGTAATTAATTGTTAAGGGAAGTAATAAGAGCGTAATATTGGCTGTTGGCGGGGAGAGCTTCAAGAATTCGGCACCGCAGTTCAGCCCTTGCCAGTACAGGGCGAGCGCTTTTTGCGTCGCCTCGGGCTCCGCCAGTTTGCTTTGCGTTATTCCCGCATTGTAAAACAGCTCTAGCGCTCCTTGCTGAATGCCTCCGTGATGGGGGTTGTCCAGAAGAAACGCGGGGACGTTTTCTAATCCTTGCCGGAGTAACGCGAATGCTTTTTGCGCCGCATCAGGCTCCGTCAGTCCACTTTGCGCTATGCTCGCGTTGAGGTGCAGTTTAAGAATTTGTGTTTGAACGCCGGCATGGTGGGGGTTGTCCTGAAGAAACGCGGGGACGTTTTCTAATCCTTGCCGGAGCAACGCAAATGCTTCTTGCGCCGCATCAGGCTCCGTCAGATGGATGTGCACGGTACCGGCGCTTAAGAATAGCCGAAGCACCAGTTCCTGCATTCCGGCGTGGTGGGAGTGGTCATGAAGAAACTTGGGGACGTTTTCCAGCCCTTGCCGATACAGCGCGAGCGCTTTTTGCGCCGCCTCGGGCTCTGCCAGTCGGCTTTGTGAGAGGCCCGCGTTGAAAAATAGCCGAAGCGTCCACTCTTGAATACCGGCATGATGCGGGTGATCTTGGATAAATGAGGAGGCCAGTTCCAGCCCTTTTAAGAAGTAAAGATCAAGGGCTTTTTGCTGTGCATTGGGCTCCGCCAGTTGTGTTTGCGCGACACCTGCGTTGCAGAAAAGCCCAAGCGCCATCTCTCGAATGCCGATATGGTGGGGGTGGTCTTTGATAAACCTGGGGACGTAATACAGCCCTTGTCGGTACAGTGCGAGTGCTTTGTGTGCCGCCCCGGGCTCAGCCCGATGGATTTGCGCGACGCCCGCGTTGAGGAAATTGAGAAGCTTCTGGTACGACATGCCTGCGGAGGTCCATTCCCACGCCGCATTCAAGCCCGCCCAATCGCGGTGCTCTGGCGGCACCTCCGGCAGGCTTTCGATATGGCGGGTAAGCTGCTCGATCTGTTCCGTTAAGCCGGGTTCTGTCGGTTGCGGTGGGGCGGTCATGGGTGGTCTCCTTGAGCGGAAGGGTTCAGGCGTCGGGTAACAGCTTGATGCGCAACACGTTGCGTTCGTCCTGCCAGTTCAGCGCGATCAGTATGCGGCCTTGCGCGCGGGCGGCGTCGAGCCGGTCGGCGCTCAGGCCGCAATGCTTGATCTCCAGGATTTGCGCGCTGCGCGGCGCGGCTTGCCAGTTGTGCCATTGGGCGTCGGCGGGTTGGGCGGGAACGTCGCCCAATTCTACGGCGGGTCCGTATTCAGGCGTAGCAGATAGCCAGTTCAGATACACGGCCAGACCGCCGTTTTTTTTAAGCTCCAGGCCGCGCACGGCCAAAGGCAGTCCGTCCGGTAAGCACGCTTTGCTCTCGCCATCGGCTAGCAGGCCACCGGCCAGCGCCTGGCTGCACAAGCGGGTGCCCTCCGCATCGAATTGAAACCATTCATTGAACCTGTCCTCGGTATCGAATTGTAACCATTCTTTGACGCGGCGGATGCCCTGAGCCAATGATTGCACCAACGGGGAGAGGGGGGCCGGTTGCGCCGCGTCTTGGCGAGCCCAATAGTCGGCCGCCGCGAACATCGCTTCGAGTTGGCGTGCGCATGCGGGGCAGCTTTCCAGATGCCGTTCAAAGCGGCTGAGATGATCGCCGCTCAAGGTCTCCTCGACATAGCAGGCCATCTCGTTGACGTCGAAGTGGTCGCCTACCGGAGTTTTGGGCAGGGCGTCGAGGTGGGCGAGCATGCGTTTTAAGCTTTCTTCGATGGATTTTTGTTTAGTTTGAGACATTGAATTGCTCCTGAGATTAAAATGATTTAGCGTACTCGGCATGCTCGTTATCGAGCACAGCGCGCAGTTCTTGTGCTGCCCGGCTGACGATGGTTCTCGCGTTGCCTTCCCGAATGCCGAAATGTTTAGCAATTTCCGGATAGGAAAGACCTTCCACGTGATACAGAAGCCAAGCTTCGCCATAGCGGGCCGGCTGAAGACTGTTGATGAGGTTGAACAAATCGGCATAGGCGAGGATTTCTTCAGGACTGCGCCGATGCAGACTGACGGGAGGGAGCGCGTCGTTGATTTCGTCTTCCGTCTCTACCGCATCGATTTGCTGTCTTTCTTTGGCGCGTTGATCCACCGTTCCCTTGCTCTTTTGAAGGCACCAAAAACATAGCGCTCCCCGATCTCCGGCAATATAGCCATATAAAGAATTCCGCAAGGGATCGAAGCGGTCGATGAGCTTGTTCGCAAAAAAATCCTGGAGAAATTCTTTGACCCATGCATTCAGATCTACCGATTCGATCAGATAACTCATTTTTTTTTGTTTTTTTTGTTTTTTTTGTTTGATCAAAAAACCGATCAGCAGCGTTCTGAAGTGTTTACGCCGGCATTCGTGATTTAACCACGTATGCAGGCTGTTTCGTTCCGCTGCCGACAGCTCCGCATAGGGTTTGAAAAACAGTTCGGCCACGTCAATATAGGATAATCGGCTTTGGTAGTGCCTCTGCGCGGTTTCGGGATCGAGCTTGGAATTGTGCAAGGGTTCATCGGTCCAGATTTTCACGATCGCATGATCTTCGGGACTCCATTGCGCCTTGGGTTTTCGGAATACGGCTTCCACATTTTTCGGTACAGGTTGGTCGCACATGGGGGCTCCTTGGTCGGGTTTGGATAAAGGTGAATTACATAAACATAATGACGGGAAAAAGGTGTTTTGTTACAGTGCCATTTCGGCCTGTAAAAATAGCCTGGGCGAATCGGCTGGTTTAAAACATCGAAACGCCCCGAACAGAGCCCTATTTTTTCAGAAAATGGGGTGGGCGCTTAGACCCACCCCATCCTCTACAGAATCTCGCTGAGCAAGGCCGGATCTCCCCAAGCCAGCACTTGCGCTTTGGCGGCGGTGAAATAGGCTTGCCAGAGGCTTTTTAAGGCTTCGCGCTGCTTCAAGCCGACATGGTTCTTGGGGGCGGGCATAAAGGCGGCACCGACCACGTAAACCTTTGTATTGGGCAGGGACGCCAGCAAGCCGTGATGCTTAACGGCGACCAGCACTGCTTTGGGATCGCTTACTGCCAGACTGTGTTTTCGGTAGAGCACAGCGATATCAGAATTTTCCACTAAATCACTGACAGCCACTAGGATTTTCTCGGGAACGGCAGGGTCGGTTATCGAAGCGATGCTGTGAATGGCTTTGAAAATTTCCGATTTAGCGGGGGTGTGGGCAAGGTTTTCGGACAACAGTCGAGTCAATTCTTTTTGCACCTTGCTCCGTGCCAACGCTATTTGCCGGGTAAAGCACGTTTTGGCGGCGTCGACCTGGGCCGCGGGGATGGCCGTGTCCCACTCGTCCTCGCTGGGAGGCACATCAATCCTAAGCTCGAGCGCGATAAAAGTAAAATAATGCTGACTCATACCGCTGAAGGTGACGATTTTGACGTGATCGCCGGGTTTAAGCGATCGAACCACACGTTCGACCGTATCCTGGACCAGCATCGGACTCAGGCGGGTGGTTTGATCTACGGCAATGGTGTAACTTCTTGAAACGGGCGTTTGTTGCAGCCGAAAATGAGTGCGGCAGGATGGGAAGCTTTTATTGCCGCCGTTGTGGCCGGCCGAAGATGTTTCGGCTTGGGCCAGGGCTGCATACCACAACGCGGCGAGAAGCAGTGCCAGTGTGAGGATTTTGTGCATAGTTGTTCTCCTAAAGTCAGGTGTGATCAAAACGCGCGGCCTTCGAGGCCGCGCGTCTTCAATCCTTTAATTCGCGCAGCCCTCGGTTTTGTTACACAGTCGGACTACGAATTTGGCCAGAGCGGCGGATTAGCTAACGGTCGAGGAACTGCGCGTGGAAAGGACCTCTTCCGGCGACCGCATTTCTTGGACGTAGCGCCGAAACGTTCTCTTGTCGAGATCGTTATCGTAGCCGCCGCCGTTGGCGTATTGGCGTTGGCGTTGTTGCAGTTTCTCCAACAGCCTCTGCGCCGTGTAAATTACGTAATCGTCACGGTGGCGATTGTAGCTTTCGAAAGCTTCCTTGTTTTGCGCGCATTTGAGGATCTGGTAAGCTTCCCGTGCCTGCTTTCCTATGAACCCGAAGTGATAACCGCATAAAAATCCAAGCGCTTGGGCCCCTAAAAAGATAAAGCCAAGCCCTAAGAAACCCCAGCGAGCGGTGGCTTCATTCACTTGGAACGCCGCCGACGCCGAAGCGTCGGAACCGGAACTCAGCAGCAAGGCTTCCTCCTCGGTCAGCGGGGGAGTTGCTGTTTGCTTTTGTGTTGCCACGGTTTGATCATGATGCAACGATTCTCTGAGCTTGTAAGTCGTGACACCCACTGTGCAAACAACGGTCAACGCCATGACGGTAGCCCAATGACGGGGTTGCACTTTGCCGCGATAGTCCAGCCGGCTCAAATGCTGGATGTAACTGGGCAGCCCGCTGTCGAGCGGATGGTCCAGGCTGACATCTGGAAAAGGCCTTAACCCCATCTCGGTCTCGCTCGCAGGCCGGTTGGCATATTCGTCTCGAATTTTCGCGATATGACTGTTTAAGTACTGCTCGCGCCCGGCGCTGTGGGTCAGATACAACAAAACCCCCGAAATCACGCAGCCGATGGCTACCCCGGCCCAGAGCTTATACCGTGCCGGGAGGTTTTGAACCACGAAGTCAGACAGTAGGATGCCAAAGGCCGATGCTTCCAGACACAAAATCAGAAATATCGCCGCACCCAGCCATAACGGACAGGGTTTTCGGCCCAGTTCGGAGCAGCGTTGGAGGTAGAGCGTCGCTTTGTCCCATAGGGAGCCGTAGTCGATCCATTCGGGGAGATACGGGTAGAAAATCGAACACAACACTCGCTCGGCCCGTGTCCATAAGGCATTGGCCGGTTTCTCGGCATCCTTCGCCAAACGGGTTATCAGCCCGATGAACGGCAACAGGCAGTAGATTTTTTTGAGTTCGAACGACACATGGTGCCTATAATGCCAAAGCAGGGACATCAGCAGCAGTCCGCCGAACATCCACCACAGCCAGATCGGTACGCCTTGAAAAAAAGCGTTAGATACTTCCATAAAGCCTCCTTCATTAAGCTTCAAATTTCAGTTAATACAATCAAGATGTAATGCTCCTGCCGAGCCGAGGTTTGGCGGGAATGTCTTCCTTGTCACATCTATAATTGCCTCGGGAAATCGATTTGTTACACGCGTTTACAAAGAACAGTAAGAGCCGACCTTTGAAAAAAATAGAAATCGCTTCGAGTCCCCTTCCTTTTCTTCATGGCGTTAAAAACACCTTAATCGCTTGCTCCGCCATGCCGAGGCTTGACGGAAAACGTCCTGGTCATATCTCTAATCGATTGGGAAAGTTGATTTGTTACGTGCGTTTATAAAAAAATGGCATAAGCACCTCTTTGTAAAACGTGGGTCTGAAGCAATAGCACTGGCACGGAGCACAGCGATGTGCGTTTCTGAGCCCCGTGCGGCAATGCCTGATGGGATGGAACGGTCTTATTGATCGCGGTCGAAATATTGGTAGTCGTTTTGCGAATTACAGGTGGGTTGAATATGGTTGATGAATGATGCGCCGGTTTGCTCCGCCTCTTCCGCCATTTTGGCATCATAGAACTTGACTATGTCGCTACCATAGCTGCACGTTTCGTGATTGACCTGAGCGATCCGCTCAAGTGTTTGCATCAAGGAACGTTCAATTTGTGGATTGGAGCGGGCGCAAGCCTGAATTTGCTGCAAAAACGCAGGGCCGTTGCGGTCCACATTCTTGCGGAAATCCTGATTGCCTGCGACGGTATAGAGACACGGCGGACTGACTTCCCGGTTCAGATTTTGCAAGATAAACGTCAAGGCCTGCCGGCGTTGGCTCATGATTTGGCACAATTCAAAATCGCGATTTCGAACCCAAGTGCCGGGTTTAGCTGCGGCATCCTCCAGCTTTTCCTGCGTGGCGATCCCATACAAAGCCATTGCGCTTCCGGTGGCGAGTGTGGCGGCGCCGGCCCATCCGATGCCTTTGCCGGCACTGTGGGACATAAGCCCCGCGGGAATTCCAATCGTCGCGCCCATCAAGAAAGGCAATTGAGACGTGAACGCGCCTTTCAGCTTTTCAGCCGGGGATGAACACGGGTTGGCAGTTCGATAGGCTTCGAGAAAGCCCAGTCCCGAAGTCATTACGCTTCCCGCCTCGGCGTGAATTTGTGGGCTGCATGTGACGAATGCCGTAATAGCTAAGAAAGGCATCAAAATTCGCTGTAGCATGGCACTGCTCCTAAAAGAAAAGAGTGAAAAACAAACTCCGGAAATCCGGCTAAGGAATTCACCTGAATTCCTCAATGCTTTAATTAAGGAATTCAGGCTCTTTGTTACAGAAGCAATGGCCTATTTTACCGATCCAGGTATTCGGGTGGATTTTGTTAGGGTGCGGAAACGTGAGAACGACATGAACGCAGTCGTTGAAGTCATGCAAGACGGGACAGTTGTAAATCTGGTTTTGGCTAAACTCAGGACCTCAGGATTCCGCCCGTTTTTAGAAGCGAAGGATGCCAGCCGAAATATTCACCGCGCCTATTCGATTGCCTACGGCCAAGACCTTTTCGGCAACTGGGTCGTGGAAACGACTTACGGGCGGATCGGCGGCAAAGGACGAACCCTGGTGACGATCGTCAATAACGAGTACGAAGCGCTTAAATACGTGCAAAAAGCTCTTAAACGCAAACAATACGCCCCTAAGCGGATCGGGGTAGGCTATGAAGTCCGAGCAACATCATAACCCCGGGCTATGATTTTGAGCTGAGGTAATTCCGAAGAACTAATTTTGAATAAGTACCTAAACAAGGATAGTAAACACACTTTACTCTATAATTACCAAATTCTTCTGGAAGCCACTTAACCAAAATAATAGGAACGGATCAAGCTTGGCCACGCATCAACAATTTGCATCAGGATTACGTATAGAAGCGCGCGATGCCGAATGGTGCATCAAGCGAGTTGATCACTCCTCCGATGGGGGCTATCTTCTGACATGCGAAGGGCTGTCGGAGATTGTGCGCGGGCGCGAAAGTTTGTTTCTTACCAAGCTTGAGGAACCCCCTTATGGTCCCAGCATCCGCATTCTTGATCCGGAAACCACGCAGTTGGTGGACGATCTGACGCCCAATTTTCGGGCCAGCCTGCTTTATTTGGATACATTACTGCGGAAGACGCCGCCCACCGACGAATTTATCCATATCGCTCAACGCGCAGCGATGGATCAGTTGCCTTTCCAGCTCGATCCAACTCTACAAGCATTAAGTCAGCCCCGCCAACGCATTCTGATCGCCGATTCGGTCGGCTTGGGAAAAACGCTCGAAGCGGGCATTCTGGTCAGCGAATTGATCGCTCGCGGCCGTGGCAAGCGCATCCTGGTATTGGCGGTAAAATCGATGCTGGCCCAGTTTCAGCAGGAGTTCTGGAACCGTTTTTCGATTCCGCTCGTTCGCCTGGATTCGGTCGGATTGCAGCGGGTCCGGAACCGCATACCGGCCAATCACAACCCTTTTCATTATTTTGACCGATCAATCATTTCCATCGATACTCTGAAGCAGGATATCGAATATCGGCACCATTTGGAAAAAGCCTATTGGGACATCATCATTATCGATGAAGCACACAACGTTGCTGAACGAAGCGCCAATTCCCAGCGCGCAAAACTGGCCAAGTTGTTGGCTACCCGTTCCGACACGCTGATTATGCTGTCCGCCACACCGCATGACGGCAAAGCGGCGAGCTTCGCTAGTTTGATGAACATGCTCGATCCCACCGCTATTGCCAATCCCCGCGATTATTCACAGCAAGATTTTCGCGATAAAGGCTTGGTCATCCGCCGTTTTAAAAAAGATGTGCGCGAGCAACTGAAACAAAACTTCCCGGAACGCGAAATCGATACCGTTCGCACCCCAGCGAGCGCTGTCGAAGAAGCCGCTTATGACCAACTGGTCGCGGCGAAATTTCATACCTTGGACGGGCCAGGCGCTGGGCAATTATTTCGAACCGTTTTAGAAAAGGCATTGTTTTCGAGCCCTGCAGCTTGTTTGTCGACGATCGAAAACCGTCTGAAACGGCTAAAAGGGAGAAGCGAAAACGACGATATTTTGGCTGACATCAGCACACTGGAGGGGTTACGCTCAGCCATTCAAGCCATAACATCCGATCGATTCAGCAAATATCAACGCTTGGTGGAGCTCCTGCGTCCGGACGGCTCAAAAAGTCTCGGTTGGAGCCCAAAGCATGCCGATGACCGCCTAGTCATCTTTACGGAAAGTTTGATTACGCTCGACTTCTTGGAAAAGCACTTGCCGGACGATCTCGGCTTGAAACCCCAACAAGTCTCTTCACTGCGCGGCGATATGAAAGATCGGGACCTGATGGAAGCCGTCGAACAATTCAACAAACTCGACAGCCAGGTCCGTCTGCTGCTTTGTTCGGATGTGGCTTCCGAAGGCATCAACCTGCACCATCTGTCCCATCGGATGATCCATTTCGACATCCCATGGTCGCTGATGGTCTTTCAGCAACGCAACGGCCGGATCGACCGCTATGGGCAGCAGCGGCAGCCGCAAATTCGTTATCTGTTGACCGAATCGGAGAATGCTCACGTCCACGGCGACCTTCGCGTTCTGGAAATCCTGATCGAAAAAGACAGCCAGGCGGGAAAAAACATCGGTGACCCTTCCGAGTTCATGGGCAAATTCAACCCCGAGGAAGAAGAAGCCTTAACCGCCATTGTTATCGAGCAGGATAAAAAAGACGATGACGATATTTCCGACATTTTTGCCGATCTACTCGGCGATACCGAATCATCCGGCGATCTGTTGGGGCATTTCACCCCGGACAGCGCACCCAGCACCGATTTTGCACAAGTCCTGAAACAAAGCCCCAGGCTATACCCGCAGGACCTGGATTATGCCGACCAAGCCTTAAGATGGCTGCGCGACAGCGGCGTCGATCTGCAAGCCGATATCGAAGGTGACCTGCTGCGTATCACCGCGCCTAATGATTTGGTGCAGAGACTGCGCTATTTGCCCAGCGAAGTGCGGCCCGACAATGACCGCTTCCTGCTATCCAGCAATAAGCAGCGCATCTATGACGAACTCAAGCGCTGCCGGGAAGAAGACAGCCCCTGGCCCGACATTCAATATCTCTGGGAGCAGCATCCTGTGATGGAATGGCTGGCCGATCGGGCGCTGAATGCCTTTGGCCGACACACTGCGCCGATTCTGCGCTTGGGCAGTTTACAGGCGCAGCAGCACATGGTGTTGATCTACGGCGGTTTTCCGAATAAACGCGGCCACATCATGGTGCATGACTGGCTAGGCATCGAGTTTCAGGAGCAAACCGTCGTGGGCATTCACTCGCTTGAAGCCGTTCTTGATAAACTTCAAATCCAGCCCGGCAAATTGGCCAATCGTGGCGAAGCGGGAGATTCCTCGGTATTGCAAAAACTGCTTGCCTTGGCCATTCCTCCGGCAAAAGAATCATTGCAAGCCTTACGGCAAGAAAAACAGGCAAGTCTCAGTCAACGTCTTAAAAAGTTGTCGGATAACCTGTACGAACTGAAAAGCCGCCACGTCGAGCAGCTTGAAATCGATTTTAGCGGCAGTGATCAACCCGAAGCGATCAAAAAGCACCGCCGCGAAGACCGTCTGTCGCATATCGAGCGCGTTTTTCAAGATCATCTTGCCTGGTTGGAAAATACGCAAACCACCGAAGAAGAGCCTTTTATTCAAGTCGCGGCGCTATTTACCGGTCAGGCCGCGCGGTAGAATCCCATCTTTCATTTTAGGAGCTAGATCATGCAACCCCAAGCCAATAACCGCGACCTCATGGCCCCCGAGACGGAGCCGACCGACGCGGAACTGCATCTGGTCATGAGCGAAGCGCTTAATTTAGCGATGGAACGCAAAAAAATGTCCGACGCCATGATGCGGCAACGCCTTTTAGACGAAGTTGCCCAAGTACGGGCCCGTTATCAAGCATCAAAATGACCGAAGCCGATTTGCAAAAAACTATCAAACGGCGTCTGCTTCGGTGTAACCCATCATTGAGTCTTTGGAAAAATAAAGCGTGAACTGGATCGGCATCACCAACGAAAACGAGTTTTACAGCCAGCATTACCTGTCGGAGATCTTTACCGGCGACGTGCGCGGCGTTCTGGAAGCCTGGGCCAATCAGGAAAGTGAATCCCGCGAAACCGCCCGCCAGCAAAACCTTAAGGAACCCGGTTATCGCGCGCCCCACAACCGTCTGAACGCGCAGTGGCGGGAGGCGCTGAACCAACTGGATAGTATTCAACGCCCACAGCCGCCGATTGAACGACTCGCCAAAGGGCGTACCTTGATTCGGCAACTGCTGAACATCTTCGATTTACCTTATCAGGCCACACGACAACCTCTCGGCGGCAATGACGACCTGGAATTGCCCTTGCTCGGCGAATTGCGCACACCGCAGGGTGAGCCTTTATTATGGGTGTTCGAAGCGCAAGCGCTCGACGAAGGTGACGAATTCGACGCCGATCCCTTGAGCTTGCGCGTCCATCCGGCGCAACTGACCAGCGTGAACACTATTCCGGTCGCTAAAACATTGACTGGAACCGACGCACCGGACTGGCAAAAGCTGCTGTCCACCTCCGTGTTTACCCAAACCCGGCCGCCGCGCTGGGTGCTTCTGGTCAGCCCGTTTCAATGGCTGCTGCTGGATCGCGCCAAGTTTGCCCAACACCGCTTGCTGCGTTTCGACTGGAAAGAACTGTTCAGCCGCCGCGAAATAGACACCCTGAAAGCCGTCTCGGTATTGCTGCATAAGGAGTCACTGCTCGACGCCCAAGGCCAAAGCCTGCTCGATACGCTGGACGAAAACGCCCACAAGCATGCTTATGGCGTCTCCGAAGACCTCAAATATGCCTTGCGCGAATGTATCGAATTGCTCGGCAACGAAGCCGCGCAGCAATTGATCGAACAGGCGCGCATCGATAAAAAGGGCATTTTCACCGGCAAGGGTGCGCTCGATCCGGCGGAATTATCGTTGCAGTGCCTGCGCTACATGTACCGGCTGCTGTTTTTGTTTTATATCGAAGCCCGACCGGATCTGGGCTATGCGCCGACCGATTCCGATGTTTACCTGAAAGGCTATTCGCTGGAGGCCTTGCGTGATCTGGAACTAATGCCGTTGACCAGCGAAGCGGAACGCAACGGCCATTATCTGCATCATTCGATCCAGATGCTGTTTCATTTGGTCGGCGAAGGCACCGAACATAAGCCTGAGCAAAACCTCTTCATGATCGGACAACAAACCGGCCGCGACGCTTTCGAACTGGCGCCACTCAAATCGCACCTGTTCGATCCGAACCGCACCGCGTTACTCGATAAAGTCGTCTTTCCCAACCACATCCTGCAACGCATCATTCAGCTGATGTCGCTGAGCCGCCCAGCCAAGGGCAAGCGTCGGCGCGGACGGATTTCCTACGCCCAGCTCGGCATCAACCAATTGGGCGCGGTGTACGAGGCGCTGTTGTCCTATCGCGGTTTTTTCGCCCAAGATGACTTGTACGAAGTCAAAAAAGCCGATACCGATCCCGACGATCTCGATACCGGCTATTTCGTGACTCGCGAAGCCTTGGAAGATTACGCCGACAACGAACGGGTTTACGACCGCAACGAGCGCGGCGAGAAAGTCCTGCGTCTGCACAAGAAAGGCAGTTTCATTTACCGTCTGGCCGGCCGCGACCGGCAAAAGTCCGCCTCGTATTACACCCCGGAAGTGCTGACCCGCAGCCTGGTCAAATATGCATTAAAAGAACTGTTCAAGGAACAACTCGAACCGCTCGCCGACGACCGCGCCCGCGCCGAAAAGCTGTTGACGCTGAAAGTCTGCGAGCCAGCCATGGGTTCGGCGGCGTTCTTGAATGAAGCGATCAATCAACTGGCCGAAAAATACCTGGAACTGATGCAATCGGCCATGAACGAGCGCATCCCGCAGCATCAATACCGGGAAGAATTGCAAAAGGTCAAAATGTACTTGGCCGACAACTGCGTGTTCGGCATCGACTTGAATCCGGTCGCGGTAGAACTGGCGGAAGTGTCGCTCTGGCTGAACGCCTTGTCCAAGGACCGTTTTGTGCCCTGGTTCGGGTTGCAACTCTATTACGGCAATTCGTTGATCGGCGCTCGCCGCGAAGTGTTCAACAGCGACCGGCTCAACCGTAAATCGAGCGACGAAGACTGCTGGCTCAATCAGGCGCCTCAGGCCGTGCCGATGTCCGTCCCACGAAAATCCGGGCAAATCTGGCATTTCCTATTGCCTGACAGCGGTATGGCAAACTACAGCGACAAGGAAGTCAAATCGCTCTATCCCGATCACATCAAAGCCATCAGCGCCTGGCGTAAAGAATTTACCAAGCCGTTCGATAAAACCGATTTGGCGCGGTTGGAAAAACTCAGCGACAAGGTAGAGGAACTGTGGCAGGAACATGCCCGGTCGCTGGCCGGGCTGCGTAAAAAAACGACCGATCCTTACCGGATTTACGGTTTTGAATTGAGCGGACAGCCCACTTCGCTGGGCTTCAAGGATCAGATTTTGGCGCAGGAACTGGAAGCCAAAGGTTTGGAAAATGCCGGCGCCTTCCGCCGCCTGAAGCTGGTGATGGACTATTGGTGCGCGCTGTGGTTTTGGCCGATCCACGACGCTCTCGATTTGCCTAGCCGCGAGGAATGGCTGTTCGACCTGGAAACCCTGTTATTGGGCGATACCGTGCCGGTGGGGCCCAGCGGCGAACAAATGGAATTGTTTACCGAAACCCAGCCGCGTCAGGAAGCCGTGCCGTTCGTCAACCGCTTCGGCGTGGTCAATCTCGGCAAGCTGTTCAAGGCTTCGCCTCGTTTGAAGCGAGCCGATGAGATTGCCCAGCAAAGGCGCTTTTTTCACTGGAATCTGGCTTTTGCCGATGTGTTTGCCACCAACGGCGGTTTTGATTTGTTCTTGGGAAATCCGCCCTGGCTGAAAGTGGAATGGAACAGTGGCGCGGTACTGGGTGACTTCGAGCCAAGTTTTGTGTTGAAAAATTACAGCGCCAAACAGATGGCGGACTTGCGGGAGGAAACATTTCATCGTGTTCCAGAGTTGGAAGCGGCTTGGCGGTCGGAGTTTGAGGAATCGGAAGGAGCGCAGAATTTTCTGAATGCCGTCGCCAATTATCCCGAACTCAAAGGCATGCAAACCAACTTGTATAAATGCTTTTTACCGAGGGCATGGGCAAATGGCTCAGTTAAAGGTGTTAGCGGTTTTCTGCATCCTGAAGGTGTTTATGATGATCCCAACGGAGGGGTGTTTCGGCGATCCCTTTATTCGAGGCTGCGGTCTCATTTTCAGTATCAAAATCAACGAATCCTTTTCCCGATTGGGCATCGTGTCAAATTCAGCACGAATATCATTGGGCCGGTATCACCCACACCTCGATTTGACACCATAGCCAATCTTTTTATGCCTAAAACGGTTGACCTTTGTTATAGCCACGATGGCAATGGCATAGTTGGCGGTATCAAATCGGACGAGGGTGATGACTGGGATGAAAGTGGGCATCGTGATCGTATTATTTCAGTGGGTGAAAAAGAACTTGCCTTGTTTGCTGAACTATATGATGAGCCTGGAACCGCGCCATTAGAAGCCCGATTGCCCGCCTTACATGCTAAGCAATTACTCGGTGTACTTAAGAAGTTCGCCACACAGCCGAAACGCCTGGGTGATTTGCAGGGGGAGTATGTTTCCCTGGAAATGTGGCACGAAACTAATGCTCAAAAAGACGGCACTATTCGCCGCGAAACCCGTTTTCCAAAAGATAGCCGCGAGTGGATATTTTCCGGTCCACATTTTTATGTTGGTTCGCCGTTTTACAAAACCCCGCGAGCAAAATGCACAGAAAAAGGGCATTACGACGTGCTGGATCTGGAAACCCTGCCTGATGATTATTTGCCGCGGACGAATTATATGCCTGCGTGTTCGGAGGAAGACTATCGGGTGCGGACGCCGAGGGTGAGTTGGGTTGAAGAGGAGCAAGCCGAAGCAAATTTAGTCACAAACTATTTTAGGCACATCAATAGACGAGCAATTGGGACATCGTCTGAAAGAACGGCCATAGGATCAATAATCCCTCCATCAACAGCGCATATTGACGGAGGATTTACTCTTTGTTTCAAAAATATTAGCAATCTGATAGATTTCAATGCGGCATTTTGCTCAATTCCCTTCGATTTTTTTATTAAAACAACTGGTAAATCCGATTGCAGAGCCGACTTAATTGGAATGTTACCGCTTGTGTCATCGAATAAGTCCAAAAATGATATTAAGCTTCGATGTTTAGTGCTTACCTGTATAACGCAAATGTACACTGATCTCTGGAAACAGTGCTGGCAACCAGAATTTCAACAAATAAGTTGGTCTAAGGTTAACCAAGACAATAATTCTGGTGTTCGTTTATTACCACTAGATTTCTTCGCTAATCTCACCCCTAATTGGCAACGCCACTGCACTCTGCGCACTGACTACGCTCGCCGCCAAGCGCTGCTAGAAATCGACGTACTGGTCGCACAAGCGTTGGGCATGACACTGGACGAACTGCTGACCATCTACCGTGTGCAGTTCCCGGTGATGCGCCAATACGAAGCTGACACCTGGTACGACCAAAACGGCCGCATCGTCTTCACCCCCAGCAAAGGCCTGGTCGGCATAGGCCTGCCGCGCAAAGCCCGTAAATCCGATCTCAACGAAGGCATACGCTACTGCATCCAAAGTGACGACCGTAACGAACAAGACATCGCCCTCGGCTGGGAAGACATAGCCAGCCTCAAATCCGGCCAAGTAAGCAAAACCTTTCTGGATGACACTCTCCCCGGTGGACCCACCGAACGGACGACCACTTATGTCGCCCCATTTTTCAAACCCAATCGCGAAGAAGATTATCGTATCGCCTGGAAGTATTTTACAAAGGCTAATGGAGAACAGGATAGTGCATAAAAATAAGTAAGAGATAAATTACATTAATACTTAATATAACTTTAAAAAATGAGTTTCTCCGTATGATTCAAAATGCCAGATTAGGCACCCTCACACAAGGGACAATATTTTCATGCGCATATGCAGAACGTTATCAAAACTGCTCAGTGTGGGGTGTAGTAATAACAGCTAGATGTGATATAGCTCATGCAAAAGCGCCAGTATATAGTTACCTTCCAATTGTATCTATTGAGGATTGGTTTATACACGATGGTAAAGATATTTTAATTTCAAGGATAAAGAAAGAGATAGAAGGAAATATTAAAAACAAGCTTGCGGCATGTGATTTATCAGATAGCTTGTTAAAGGTATATAATCCACGATTAATTTATGAGGTAAATATAAAAAAATTAGAAAGCGATAGCAAGAAAAAGAAGCTTGCAAATGATTTTTCAGACTTAGTGGAAAATTTTGAAAAAATAGATTCTATATTAAGTAGAACGCCAACTCTAGAGGAAATGCAGGACTTGGGTTCAAAATACCCTAAGCTATTGGAAGGGATAATCAAAGAACTTATTTCCTTTAATTTGGCTGGTTATTACTATATTCCGAATATAGAACTTAAATCAACTAGCCTCGAATATGTCGTAATTCTCAGAGAAGTTCACCATATCAGTTCAGATGCTGCATTGTTGATTGGAAATGGCATTGATAAAGACACTTACAAATCTGATTTCAAAGACTTAAATAAAAAAAATATTTGCCCTAAATTTGGTTTAGAAGATGATTTTGCAATGCCAATATCTCACCTACAATCTCCATGGATTGAGCATCTAATGCAAAGTTTTTCCAATTTATTTATTCGCATCGGATTACCCGATTTTCAAAAAGGGGCGGTTTCTGAAATTTCCAGAAAACTCAAAAAAAAGGAAAATAAATAATGAAATTTATCTATATAGATGAAAATTCCGCCTCTGAGTTAGTATCAGAACGATTTTTACAGTCAACTGAGTTTGATCAGGGTAGAGACTTAGTTGATTTTTTATTCGGCAAAAAAGTCCCAGAGAGACCGACACCTAAAACAATTTACCATAAGTATGATGATGGGCTCTATATTTTACCTTCTGACATAAAGCCATCAATTAATTATCTAGTAATTGATCTTGAGAAAGCAGGTTATTTCCTAACACTTGGTGATGAAGGCTGCCTTTTTGTTTTACAGAAAATACTGAGATTTGCTACAAAATACTGGAAAGATTTAAAACCAAGCATTTCTGAGCGATTTATTCCAAATAGTTCTAAAACTGTTATTTTTCCATACCCTATTGGTCAGCAAACGTCACTTCGAGTGACAGTGGAAAGAAATCCCGATGCGAAACGACGTGAAAAAAGAGAAAAGGGAAAAGCACTTCTTGTATATAGGATAGGCACTGACGAAGGTGGTGGACCCAATGAAGAAGCCAGTGTAACGAATTTTAGAAGGTCAATGGAAGGACTTCAAGGAGCCATTGAGGAAATTAATTCAAAAAAAACTCTCGATCAGAAAAGTGAAAGTAATATAACTGCTATGTCAGTAACTTGCCTTTCGCATGAGCCAATAGAAAAGCTTCCAGGAGAAATAGGCTTTGATACTTGGCTTAAAAAACTTACGACTCTACAGAAGCAATTCGTATCCTCTTCGTTCACTACACCTCAAAGAATAGAAGGTCCAGCTGGCACAGGCAAAACACTCTGTTTAGTCTTAAAATGCCTTCATAATTTATTAGCGGCAAAAAACAATGGTATTCCCTATAAGGCACTATTTATCGCACATAGTGAAGCGACAAGACAATCGATTCAAGATTTGTTTTTTGCAAACGATCAATGGGGATTTAGTAATCAATATTCTTCTAATACTTCTCAATCCGTCAAAATTGCAACATTGCACATACTGTGCGGCGATGTTCTTAATACTGACATATCAGAAACAGAATTTTTAGATAGGGATGCATATGAATCGAAGATGGTTCAATTACTCTATGCATATGAGTCCCTTATAAAAATTATTAAGGGTGATCTAGAGTCTCATAAACCTTATTTATCTACTCAATTCTTAGATTTCTTAGCAGAAACAGATGAATGGGTACTTGCTGAAATGTTGCAGCATGAAATAAGCATAAAAATTAAAGGTCGCGCAGAAGAAGATTTAGATAAGTATAAAAAACTTCCTCGTCTTAATTATGGATTACCCGTTGAAAATGATGGCGACAAAACATTTGTTTTCTTGATGTATGACGCCTATCAGGAACTTTTAAAGATCGGGGGGCAATTTGACACAGATGATGTTGTGTTAAGCGCATTAGCCCAATTAGGTACTCCTATCTGGCGACGTCGTCGTTCGCGAGAAGGATTCGATAGTATTTATATAGATGAAACACATTTATTTAATCTTAATGAGTTGTCTGTATTTCATCGACTTACAGTTTCCGAAAGTCGTTTTCCTATTGCTTACTCTGTAGATCGATCTCAGGCATTAGGTGATCGTGGTTGGTCTGAAGTCTCTTTCGAGCTTGCTCTTGATCCTGAACGGCGTTCAGAAGCTAACGGTAAAACTATAAAAGTCCAATCAGTTTTTAGATGTTCTCCGGATATTGTAAATCTTGCTTTTTCCGTTACAGCATCGGGCGCGACATTGTTCACTAACTTTGATGATCCAATGGTGCACGCTATAAGTACATTCACAGCGGAAGAAGAAAAAAAATGTTCTGAACCAAAATATTTGCAATATATATCCGATACTGATCTTATTACACAAGGGTTAAAAAGAGCAGAATGTTTAGCTAGAGAAATGGATATAACGAATTCAGACATCGCAATTGTCGCTTTTGCCCCCGATCTATTTAATTCCCTAGTTGAATATTGTAAAGATAAAAATAAACCAATTGAAATTATAAAGCAACGAGGCGACTTTGAAATCGTAAAAAAGGCAAAAAAGAGTGGAAGGTTTTTATTGAGTAGCCCTGATTACATAGGTGGTCTTGAATTTGATGCGGTAATTTTGATTGGTGTTGATGCAACACGTGTTCCACCAAAATCATCATGCGAGAATGACGAAAGTGCAAATTTTTTAAGTTATTCTGCTCATCAAAGACTGTATGTTGCAATAACACGTGGACGTTTTCGAGTTGAAATTCTTGGCACTAAAGCAAGAGGTATAAGCAAGCTTCTTTCAGCAGCTATTGAAAGTGGTTTGCTTAAGATTGAGGAAGGCTAATAAATAGTACATTACTTTTAAATAGACTTTGCCTTATCAAACTATTTAAAATTACTACGCATAAATTATAATTTTTGATAATTTTAAAAATCCATTCCTTTACTGTTACTTTAATTACTTTAGTTTAATATGTTTATCTAGGGCCGGCTTATTTTTTTATCTACCAAGATGAGCAATGTATTCCTTGAGTCAGGAAAATAAAGCCTATGCTACCTATTATCGTTTCTCGCCAGATAGTTGAGGGTTTAAAAACTTTTTTGAGACTAACATTCCCAATAACTACCCAAGTATTTAGATTCCATTCAAGTCGTACCTTGATCGACGACTTTCTCGACAAAGACGGAAATTTGGCGAAAGGCCCCTGGCTGGAGGTCAAGCTGCCTTACCGAACCGCCGAAACCGGCGAGCAGTTGCCGTTCTCCCGTTATTCAATACCATTTACGCCCTATCAACATCAGGTGCGGGCGTTTAGGCGTCTGGCCGGCAGCGGCGCGCGTTCGACGATTGTCGCCACCGGCACCGGCTCGGGCAAGACCGAATGCTTCATGTATCCGATATTGGATTATTGTCTGTCTCATCGGCATTCGGGCATCAAGGCGATCATCATTTACCCGATGAATGCGCTGGCGACCGATCAGGCGCGGCGTTTTGCGAAGGAATGCAGCAAGCTCGACATCAAATTGAGCGTCGGCCTGTTTACTGGCGACGATGGCTCGAACAATCGAGGGATGACGCCGGAACAAGTGATTACGCATCGGGAATCCTTACGCGATAATCCCCCGGATATTTTGTTGACCAACTACAAAATGTTGGACTTTCTGCTGATGCGACCGCAGGATCAGCGTTTGTGGCAATTCAATTCGCCGGGCGTGTTGCGCTATTTGGTGGTTGACGAACTGCATACCTTCGATGGCGCGCAAGGAACCGATCTAGCCTGTTTGATCCGGCGCTTGCGCGACAAATTGAGCGCCGGTGATGAAATGGCGTGCGTGGGAACTTCGGCCACTATCGGCGATGCGTCGGCTGTCGCCGATCTTAAGGACTATGCCCAACAGGTATTCGCCACCCCGTTTGATGACGATGCGATCGTGCTGGAAGATCGTTTGGCGGTGGATGAATATTTGAGCCGTCATAGCGTGCATCAGGAGGTGATCGCGCGATGGCCGGTCGAGGCACTGGCCGAATTGCGACCCGGAGAATCTGACGCGGGCGTTTATTTGCGCCGTGCTGCCGAGTTGTGGCTGGGTCAGTCGTTGGCTTTGGATGCCGCTGACGAATCTGCCCGAATCAAGGCTTCTGTCCTATTGGGCGAGCAATTGTTGCGGCTGACGGCGTTCCAGGAGTTGTTAAGGCAAGCGCATGTCTTGTGCGATGCCAGAGCGTTGGCGAACGAATGGCAGCAGCGCCTGCGTCTGCCCAACCAGGAGGCTGCAGAAACCTTGATCGATAGCTTGGCGGCTTTGATCTCGGCCGCCCGGCGCTGGAAAAATCCGGGGTATGATGTAAAGCGGCCTGTGACAAAGGACGATGTCGAACCTTTCTTGCAGGTCAGGGTACAGCTTTGGTTGCGCGAGCTCAGACGGATGGTCGCCAGCGTGAGTAAAAATCCTGAACTGACTCATGCCGATGATCTGCGCAATTTGGCCGATCCTCTGCATCTGCCGCTTCTGCACTGCCGAGAATGCCATGCCGTTGCCTGGGGCTCGGTCGTTGCCGAAGGCGAACGCAGAATAAAGCCCGATTTGCAGGGTTTTTATCAATCCTGGTTCGCACAAAAACCGGATGCGGCCTTATTTTTTCCATTGGACTCCGAACGCAGAAGAGCCGATAACGAGAAAGTCTGGCTTTGTGTTCGTTGCCATCAATTGTCGCCGTTGAAAGGCAGCAATGTCTGTACAGGCTGTGAAGGAGAACGCATTGCGGTTTGGGCGCCGGACATTCGTAAACCGGTTCAGCGGAACGGCATCAATAGGACCGTGGTTTCGGCCGATTGTCCTTGTTGCAGTGGACATGAGTCGCTGTCCGTGATCGGTTCCCGCGCGGCAAGCCTGTCCAGTGTGATGATCGGAGAGTTGTTCGGATCATTTTTCAATGACGATTACAAACTGATCGCGTTTTCCGATTCGGTTCAGGATGCAGCGCATCGCGCCGGCTTTTTTGGCGCGAGAACGTATTCGCAAACGCTGCGCAATGCCTTGGCTCGATATATTCGTAGCCAAGGAGAAGGACTGTCGTTACCCCGTTTGTCGCAAGAGTTTCCGAATTTTTGGCGGCAGCAATTGGCCAGTGAGGAAACCTTCGTCGGCACTTTTATCGCGCCGAACATGGAATGGTTGCAGGGTTATCAGGAATTGAGGACGAATGGCAAAATTCCAAGCGGCAGCGATGTCGCCAACTTGGTTTCCAAACGTCTGTCTTGGGAGGTGATCAGCGAATTCGGGCTGCGTTGCCGAATCGGGCGGACGCTCGAACGCTCTGCGGTTGCAACCGTGGTGCCGGATAACGATCGCTTGCAAAACAGTTGCGACCGTCTGACACATCGATTACGAGAAGAACTGGGCATGCTTTCGGGTGTGCCTGTCAACGATGTTCGCTATTTTCTGTTGGGGATGTTAACGCGGCTTCGGCAAAAAGGCGCATTTTATACGAAGGAGCTGGAGACTTACGTCAAGGAAGGCGGCAAGGAGTTTTTGCTGACCCGATTGCCGTTCATGCCGGGTTACGGATTTGGCAACCGGCCGCCGTCTATGCTGAGCGTGGATCCGGTCTCCACTAATTTCGAAAATTTGCTGAGCCAAAGTGCTTGGTATCGCGACTGGTTTAACAAATGTCTGGCGGCTGATCAACCCTTGGCTTCGGCCGAGTATCAACAGGCGTACACGATTACGCTGGATGTGCTGGAAAAGGATGGCTGGCTACATGCCATGCCGGTTCGGCAGCAGATGGTTTGGGGCCTGAATCCGTCGCAATGGCAGGTGACCACGCAAATGGTCGATGTCGCCTGCAAGGACTGTCAACATCGCTTGTCGACGCCAAGCCGGCAACTGCATTGGCTAATCGGCATGAAATGTTTGCGGCAGGGGTGTTTCGGCAATTACCAGCCGGCGCCGATGCAGGCGCGATCCGGGCATTATCGCGCGTGGCCCCGGCGTTTGGTTCCCAGCGAACATACCGGTTTGCTGGACGGAGAGAAACGCCACGCCATTGAGTCCTCGTTTATCAATGGCGGCAATGCCTGGGATATTAATCTCTTGTCCGCGACCCCGACGCTGGAAATGGGGATTAATATAGGCGATTTGTCGACGGTGTTGCTCTGTTCGGTGCCACCGGCGCAGGCGAACTATCTGCAACGCATTGGGCGGGCGGGGCGCCGAGACGGTAATGCGCTGGCGGTTACAATCGCGACTGGGCATAGGCACGATCTTTATTTTTACACCAGCCCGAAAGAAATGATGGAGGGACAGATTTCTCCGCCCGGTGTTTTTCTGCAAGCGATGGCGGTGCTGGAAAGGCAGTTGATCGCATTTTGTTTTGATCGATGGGTGGCAACCGGCGTCGATGCCTCCGCCATTCCTGGCACCTTGCAGATGGTGCTGGATACGGTCGAAACCGGTAGGCTGGATGGCTTTCCGCACAATTTGCTTAAATTTGTCGATGAGCACGGCCTTTCGATCTTAGATCGATTTTTGGTGCTGTTTCCTGATCTGGATGCCGAGGGTATCGGGCACATTAATCAGTTTTTGTTGGGCAGTAAAACCGAAGGAGCTTTGGGATGGCGCATCTTGAATCGGCTCAACGAGCTTGCGCAAACCCGTTTGTCCGTCAGAGGCCGCGCCGATGAGTTGAAAAAACGCATTGCGCAATTGGAAGCCCAACCTGCCGATGAAGCCCGCGATCAATTGTTGGCGGATTCCAGGAGCGAGCGGGGGGCATTGCTGGCATTGATTGGCAGCATCAATCGACGATTGACGCTGAATTTTTTCACCGATGAAGGCTTATTGCCCAATTATGCCTTTCCTGAGGAAGGGGTCACGTTAAATTCGGTGATTCTCCGCCGTAGGGAAACACGTGATGAAGGCGATGAGCGCAAACGATATGAAGCCTTGAGTTTTTCATTTCAGCGTTCCGCTCAAGCCGCTCTGGGTGAATTGGTGCCGGAGGCTCGTTTTTATGCGGCAGAGCATCAATTAAATATCGAACAAGTCGATCTAAAACTTTCCAAGCCACAAACCTGGCGTTTATGTCCTTCGTGTCATTACAACGAAAATCTTGAAGAGAGCGGCGATCCGCACGGCGTATGCCCCCGCTGTGGTAATGCGCAGTGGGCCGATACCGGTCAAAAGCGCACGCTACTTAAACTGCGGCAAGTCTATGCCAGAGCGGATGCGCGCAATGATCGTATCGGGGACGATAACGATCAACGCGAACCGGTGTTTTATCAGCGGCAATTGCTGGTGGATGTGCCGCCTGTATCGATGCAGGGCGGCTATCGGATTGCCGGAGACGAGCTGCCGTTTGGATTCGAGTATTTGCGCAATGCGCGTTTTCGGGAAATCAATTTTGGAGAACCGGGTGATTCAGCCGAAACGTTTCATGTCGCCGGTAGAAGCGATGCGCGCAAAGGCTTCGTGATTTGCCGGCATTGCGGCATGGTCAGACGGCTACGATTGCGCAAAGGTCAATATGCGCATACCTTGGATTGCCCTTTATCGAAACCGGGGGCACAAGTCAGCGAATCTGACTGGATCAGCAGTCTTTATCTGTATAGGGAGCTGAATTCCGAAGCCATTCGTATTTTATTGCCGCTGGCCGATGTCGCACAGTCCGAGGTACGAAGAACATCATTCATCGCTGCTCTGAATATGGGACTGCGTCAGTATTTCCGTGGCAACGTGCAGCACCTTGAAATTACCGAAATGTCGGAATCGGGTGCGAATGGTCACTCTCCTCGTCAATATCTGGTGATCTATGACCGCGTCCCGGGCGGAACCGGTTATTTGAAGGAGTTGATGCGTACCCCCGATAATTTGATGGGATTGTTGGAGCAGGCTCATGATCTGTTGTTGAGTTGCTCCTGTGCGGATCAGGCCGATCAGGACGGTTGTTATCACTGTATCCTGGCTTACCGGGATAGCCGTAACATGGCGGCGATTTCGAGAAAAGCGGCGATCGAATTGTTGGAGCGAATTCTGGCTTTGCGCGATCAATTGCAGCCAGTCGAGCAATTAAGCCAAATCGACATGAACAGCGCGCTGGGTAGCCCTTTGGAGGCGTTATTTGTCAGTGCGTTGTCCAAATCTGTCGGAATGACCAAAAAGACAGTCAATGGCAAACCCGGCTATTGGATTCATGCGCGAAGAGAAGACGGCGCTGATCAAGTGTGGGAGCTTGAACCTCAGGCAAAACTTGGGCCGTCTCAAGACGTTTTATTACAAACCATCCCGGATTTTATGCTGCGCCCGGTCAGGGAAAACGATCTGGCCAAGTTTGGCGAGTGGGCCTTGTACTTGGATGGATTCGGACCGCATTTCAATAACCAGACCGATGATACGCGAAAACGCCTGGCGGTGATGCGCTCAGGGCGGCGCGTATGGAGCTTGGGGTGGCAGGACATACCGCAGATCGGCGAACAGCCCAATTCCGTTATCAATGATTATCTATTAAATCACCATCAACCAGCGATGTTGGCTCAATACGATAAATTGGCGGAAAGATTTGAATGGCAAAAAGCAACAAAGATTGAGGATGCTCTGACAGCCGGGCCGTTTAAGCTTTTGCTGGCATTTTTGCAGAAGCCGGCAGAAACCTTAGCGCAACTCCAACAAATTACGCTTTGCAATACGATCGGTTGGCTCTATTTGCCTTCCTTGAAAGCACGGCTTTGGGACGATCCGGCAATGGGACTGAATAGTGTTGTTCCAGGCACGGTTTGGCAATGGCTGCAGACTCAAGAAGATGCGATGGCATTTGGCGGTTTGCTCAAAGGGATTCAAACTGGAACCTCCCCGGTCGATATCGCCGTTTATTTGCCAGCGGCTGCACTGAGTTCGAAACAGCGCCTGTTAGAAGAGGTTGGCATCTCGGTTACTCTCGATGATACCGTGGCGGCACAAACCAAGGAATTTGAAAAGATCTGGCGCGGCTTTTGGCATGCGGTCAATGTGCTGCAATTTGCTCCTTATTTTACGGTGGCGACTCGAACCGGTGTCGCCCAACAAATGTATGAAAATTTGCTGGAAGGCTGGCCGTCGTCGAAGCAACTGAAAAAATCGGCTGCACTGCAATCCACCGATGAACGCTGGCAAGAGGTTTATGACTTGTGTCAGATCGACCAGGTTGCATTGGAGCAATTGGTTGCCGCAGGGGTTGATTGTCCGGAAGTCGGTCTCGACCTGTACCTGGATTCGCAAGTCGTGGCGACGGCTGAATTGGCTTGGCCTAACCGTTCCATAGCGCTGATGATGGAAAACAGGGGTGAACTCCCTAACATACCAGAATGGGTAATGATTAGCGTTCATAGCCCGGATTGGATGGATCAGTTGTTGACTTTGCTAACGAACCCGGAGCGATAAGTGGAAAATCTAAAAATTGCGATTGGGGATGGCTTTCTAGAGTCGTTTGCCCAAATTCCGAAAGCCAAACAGAAGAAGGTGATGGAATTTGTCGCAAAGTTTCGTTACAACCCGATGGCGAACGGCATCAATTACGAAAAAATCAACGATGCACGAGACGTGAACTTTCGTTCGGTTCGAATCGATCAGGATTATCGGGGCATTGTGCTGAAACCGGCGCAAGGCAACGTTTACATTCTTCTGTGGGTCGATAAACATGATGACGCCTACGATTGGGCACGTAGTCACCGCTGCGACATCCATCCGCAGACAGGTGCTTTGCAATTGGTCGAGATACTGCAAGGCAATCAAGCGGAGATCGAACCGGTCAAGATTGAAACTCAGACAGCGCAGGAAAATCGTCTATTTGATTTATCGGACGAGACATTATTGAGTTTGGGAGTCCCTTCGGATGATTTAGCAAGAATCCAAAGCTTGACCAATGTCGAGGCATTGGAGGCGATTGAAAAATCGCTGCCCATAGAAGCCTTCGAAGCGCTGTATCTGTTGGCGGCAGGGACATCGTTGGACGAAATATTAGCCGATTACGCCGCGAAAAAATCGACAACGGTTGATACTGAGGATTTTGCCGAAGCACTCAATCAGGATGCATCGCGACGACGCTTCTATGTCGTGGCCGACGAAATGGAGTTATTGGAAATGCTGGAAGCGCCGTTAGAAAAATGGCGGGTTTTTCTGCATCCTTCTCAGCGCAGACTCATCGACCGTCATTGGTCCGGGCCGGTTCGCGTGCTCGGCGGTGCAGGCACTGGTAAAACGGTCGTTGCGATGCACCGTGCTAAATGGTTGGCTGCACAAGCGACCGAAACGAATGAACGGATTTTGTTTACGACCTTCACCAGCAATTTAGCCGTCGATATTCAGGAGAGTTTACGCAAGATTTGTACGGCACAGGAGCTCAGACGCATTGACGTACAACACATCGACGCATGGATAGTGGATTTTTTGAAGCAGCGAGAATATGACTTCCGAATTGCTTATCCAAATGGCAAAGACAGTGAATATGAAAAATGTTGGTCTTTGGCTGAGGGGTTAATTTCGCCCAACTTAGGGTTACCGACAAGCTTTTATAGGGAAGAATGGGAAAGGGTTATTCTGCCGCAGTTCGTTCGGTCGCGTCAGGCTTATTTAACTACGAGCCGCATGGGGCGTGGCGTACCGCTAACCAGAAAACAGAGGGCCGATATTTGGTCGGTTTTCGAAGAAATGCGTATCCAATTGACACAAAGAAAGCTGACTACAATCGAAGATGCGGCCTTTGATATTATGTCCATGCTCGATTCGGGCGCGAATATTAAGCGTTATCGGTCAATTGTGGTTGATGAAGGACAGGATTTCGGGCCGGAAATGCTTACCTTGTTGCGCCGCCTGATTCCAGAAGGGCCAGACGACCTCTTCATCGTCGGTGATGGGCACCAGCGGATTTATCAGCGTAAAGCCGTTTTAGGCAAATGCGGGATTAATATTCGGGGGCGAGGCAAAAAACTGAAAATCAATTACCGAACCACCGAAGAAATTCGACGTTTCTCTACACACGTCTTAGAAGGAATTGTTATTGATGACATGGATGATGCTCAGGATACGTTGACCGATTATCGATCGCTGATGCATGGGGACTTTCCTGAAATTAAGCACTTTAATTCCATTAATGAAGAAGCTAAGTGGATAAGGGAGAAAATTGAAGCATTAATTGAAAATGGCTTGCTCTCTCAAGATATTTGTTTAGTTGCTCGAACCAATCATTTAGTCGATGAATATGGCTCTCAATTACAACAGTTGGGAATCGAAACCCGAAAATTGTCTCGACAACAATCGGATAACAGAAATTTGCCGGGTATTCGCTTGGCGACGATGCATCGTGTAAAGGGGTTGGAATTTAAAGCGGTTTTAATGGCAGGTATTAATGAGGGTGTTGTGCCATTGAAAATCAGTATCGAAACGCAAGATCCGACAGAAGCCCGCTTACGCGATGAGAATGAACGCGCCTTGTTCCATGTTGCGGCTACTCGGGCTATAAAGGGGTTGTTTATATCTTCGCATGGAATAGTTAGTCCATATTTAGCAAAGTACCCTTTATGATAGACCAATGTGTAGAAGGATTTTTGTCACATTTAACCAATTACACGTATCGATGAGAATTTTGATTCGCATGTAAATTGCTAGTGCAGGATATTCTGATTTCTATCCGGCCAACCAAAGAAAGTCAATAATTCACCCTGAACGTCGGACTATCTTCCGGTTGGGGCTTCCGGTGATCGTAAATCCGCGCCGTGGCGGTGTTGGCGTGGCCTAGCCACTCTTGCACCTTGGCGATATCGGCTTGATAGTCGAGCGCTTGGTGGCCGCGGTAGCCCGGAGGAAGTGCGCGACGATCGTAAAGCTCAATTGGCTGGAATACGCTCGCACGAGCTTGTAAATCTCGCCGTGTACATTTATTACGACCCCAGCATGAAGGCATCTATACCGTCATTAATATGAGGGGTGGAGACTTCTCAATTTTCAACATCCTTTTCGTCGCATTCACTTTCGTTGTCGTTTTCTGAGATTGTCTCCGGTTCTGCCAATAACCCCGATTCTTCTCTGGCTGAACGTACTTCATCACCTTTCCCTTGAGCATAGGCGGCTTGGTGTGCCCGCTGTTCGATCGAGACAATACGCCGGGCTAATCGGTGTAATCGTTGTTGCCATTGATACCTCGCGGTTGAACATTGCTTGCTGGTCAATATCTGGCAAAGCCATAGCGTGTCAATGGCGATCATCAGCTGATCCAGTAAACGGATCAGCTCCACAAACTGGGCGATTTGCGGTGAGGTGATGCGGGCCTTGAAATCCGTGGGGTGGGTATAGCGCGGCGCTTCAGCAATGCCGTTATCGGCGCAGAGTTTATCGAGCCGGGCTTTTTCCTGCTGCAGTTGCAGCGCACAGTCGCCGATCATTTGACTGACGATCTCCTCGATATCATCGATCGCTTGCTCTGCGCCAACGATTCGCAAGGTGACGTCAATCGCATACAGCGAGCGAATCAAGCGGCCGTAGCTACGGCGAATCACCCGAATGGCTTGTTCGCTCTGGATTTTAATGGTGCGTTCGAAAACCGGACGACTGATGGCCGGACGAACGATCTTCTCCGGCACTGTCGTGTCTGCCATGCCTTTTCCTTTGAGTGGTTGCCATATCACACCCGATAGTAAGTTGCTTTATTCTTATCCATCGTGCAAAAAATGGCCGATTGAACGATCTATTGCTGCCAGTGATGAGGAGTTATCCGCTTCAATGTTCGGCAATAACGCTGATTTTCGTTTTTATATCAGCCTGGCTTTTTCCATGGGTACTTTTTGCTGATCAAATGGAAACATAACATTTCCTGCCGTCTTACGAGACGTTGTGGACCGACTCTTCGTCGGCGTTCCGCCTGCAGGCGGCGTGGATGATATTCATCGACGGGTCGGGTGCGTTAAGCCCGATGATGTGAATGCATTGTGCATTTGTTAATCCTGTTCTGGGAAAGCCAATTCCCCGGTCGGGGTGATTTGCCTCCCGAGCATCTAACTCACAGCCGTGCCGGTGGGTTTAAGTTCAAAGTCTTGATCCGGGCACGGACGGAGGAGGTTAGCAGTATGGCAAGTCGCGGTGTTAACAAAGTCATCCTGGTCGGCAACTTGGGCGCCAATCCCGATATCCGGTTTTTAGCCAATGGCGACCGGGTTACGGTGATTCGTCTGGCAACGGGCGAAGTCTGGAAAGATCAAAACGGAACTCAGCAGGAGCGCACCGAATGGCATCAAGTGGTGTTTTATCGCCGCCTGGCTGAAATCGCCGGTGAGTTACTGAGGAAAGGCAGCAAGATCTACGTCGAAGGCAGTTTGCGAACCCAGCCATGGGAGAAAGACGGTGAGAAACGTACGACCACCGAAGTGGTCGCCAACGATCTGCAAGTTCTGGATCGGGCAAACGGTCACGAGACTGCTTTCGGGAATAGCGATAAGCAGAGTTTCGCCAAGCCTCGGCAACACCGCTCGAACGCATCGGCTCGACGCTGAGGAGTTGGGCGGTGAGCAATGGGTGAGTTAATTTTTCAACTCACAGAAAAAAGCTTTTCATTTCGAGTATTCATTAACCCTGCCGTTGCAGTTCTCGCTGTTTCGGTATTTTTAAACCCCATGGGGACGTCATTCCCCGATTGGGGCATTGCGTCCTCACTTTATCAAGGAGAAACGCAATGAGCTATCCATCCAAAAACACGCAGCCAAAAACCCGGAACCTGCCGATGCCGGCCGACGCGCATCAGGTTTATGGTCTCTCGGAGCAATCCTGGAAAGTGCTCACCGAAGTGACCTTTCCGACGGCCAAAACTCCGGAAGCTATCATGATGGCGCTGGATTATTGCAGGGCCCGCAAGCTCGATATTTTCAAAAAACCCGTGCATATCGTGCCGATGTGGAGCACCGCCTTGGGGCGCAATGTGGAAACTGTCTGGCCATCGATTATGGAAATACAGACCACGGCAACCCGGACCGGCCTGTGGGCGGGCATGGATCGGCCGGTCTGGGGGCCCGATGTGACTCACACCTTTACCGGCAAATTCAAAGACGACACCGAGACCTGGCAGGAAAGCACGGTCACCGTGACCTTTCCCGAGTGGGTAGCGGTGACGGTTTACCGTCTGGTCGGCGGGCGCCGCTGCGCGTTTACCGAAGAAGTGTACTGGATGGAGGCCTACAGCACCGCGGGCGGTAAGAACTCCCAGCTGCCGACGGCCATGTGGATCAAACGTCCCAAGGGCCAGTTAGGGAAATGCGGTAAAGCCGCCTCGCTGCGCGCCGCCTTTCCGGAGGAGTGCGGTTATGCCGCCGAGGAAATGGACGGCAAAAGCCTTGACGAGCTGAACGACGGGGCCGTGATAAACGGCAGTGCCAGCCGACTCGATGCGGTCGATGTCGACACTGATGCCGACACCGGTCCCCGTGTGATCGATCTGTCGATGATTAGCCCCAAGGTCCAAAAAGCGGTCGCGGAATTGGTCAGGCGCACGGCCATGGCCGGTGCCTGGAAGGCTGCCTACGACTACGCCAACAACAAGTTCGCGGGGTTGGAGTTGACCTATGCCATTACCGAACTGGACAAGGCGTCGCAGGCGGCGAAAGCCACATCGAACGCCTTCGATCCTGGAAATCAGACCATCGACGAAGCTTCGATGCCGCCGGTTTCCACTGTCGCATCGGAAGCCTTGCATAAGGCCAGAGAGACCTTGGGTTCGTTACGCTAGTTGAGGTCAAGCCTTTCCTTTTCACGCCGGCAACCCAGTCGGTTTATCCACCCTTCCAGGGCGTCATGTTTCGCCCCCGGGGTGAATTTCATGGCGTCCTGCATTAAAAGGAGATGTCATGAACGCCATCGATCAATCATTCAATCGAATACCCTGTCATACGGACTGGCATCGTTACGACTCGCCCACGGTGATTCGCCGCCATGGCCGCAGTTTTTTGGAACGGGCCTGGAAACCGGAAGGGGCAGTCAAAAACACCGCTAAATTATCAAAAAATCAGCTTCACAGTCTGGTCGAAAGCTATGGCGGTCACTGTGTGACGACAGCTGACTCCATTCTGCTGATCTTTGATGACTATCACTGGACTCGCCGTTGTGATGCGCAACTCGTCAAGCTCGGTCAACCGACGCAGCGTTGGGGGTGCTACATCCAGTTGCACGGGGTGGGGTGATGAAAGTCATCAATGTTTCGCAGCGCTCGCCCGAATGGCGGGTGTGGCGGTCACAAGGCATCAGCGCCAGTGAAGCGGCGATCATCATGAACCGCTCGCCGTACAAGACGCCCTGGCTGCTCTGGGCGGAAAAGAAAGGACTCGTGCTGGAACAGCCGCTGGAAAATAATCCGTTGATTCGCCTGGGACTCGAATGTGAGCCGCACGCGCTGCAACGCTTTGAGGATACCCACGAGGTGCTGTTGTTGCCGCTCTGCGGGGAATCGGAGCGCTATCCTCTGATGCGGGCATCGTTTGATGGCTTGTCCGAAAGCCATGAGCCTGTGGAAGTGAAATGTCCGCATGAAAGCACTTTTCTGGATGTGCTGTTAAACCGCGAGCAATCGGCGGCCTATCAATTGTATTGGTGCCAGGTGCAACAACAGCTCCTGGTCGCCGAAGCCGCACGCGGGTTTTTGTTTTTTTATCACCAGGGGCAAGATGTGGAGTTCGTGATCGAGCGTGACGAAGCCTTTCTCACGCAACTGATCGAAACGGCCATGGATTTCTGGTCGGCCGTCAAAACCGGACGGGAGCCGAAAAAAGATCCGGAACGCGATCTTTATCTGCCCCAAGGGGATGATGAACAGCAGTGGCAACGATTGGCCGCTGACTATCGCCAGAATGCGGAGAAGATAGACGACATCAAGGCCCAGCTCAAAGCGATGGAGTTGCAGCAAGCCACGATCGAACACACGTTGGTCGGTTTGATGGGACCCTTCCTGGCGGCCGAGCACTCCGGATTGCGGATCAGCCGCTTTCAGGTGCAAGGGAACATTGATTACAAAGCGGTCCTTAACGCCATGCTGCCGGAGGTGACGGAATCGGCGCTGGAACCCTACCGGAAAAAACCCTCCGAGCGGGTTCGAATCACCTGCCGCGATGACGACGGCAAGCGCGCGGAAGTGCCTTTCGATGCGGAAGCGTTGAAAGACCTGGCGGGTGTCGATTACTGGTTCTGAAGGTTGTCTTTGATGGAACTGGACCCCTGCATGGCCTATTGGGCCTGTGGGGCGTCCTGATCCTTTAGCGAGGACCGGCATAGTCAAGAATGTCAGTCTGATCGGCCAAGTTTCCTGGTTTTTCCTCTGATCTTGCGCGCCAAGAGTAGAGGAAAAGTCAGAACATTCAGGCGTTCCTTTCGGGGAACCCCGAATCCGGCGCTTGCCGGCGTTCCGCTGTTGAGCGGCAGGAAAGGTCACCCTTTTCCTGTATCAGGTGCGTCAAGCCTGATGTTGTCGTCCCGTCGGGGTTCATCGCCCCGCCGGGTCATGGTGGCCCCTTATTTTAATTAGAGGAGGTCCCTCATGAACAAAGACTTTTGGAAAACCTTATATGCCTGGCTGGAAACGGCCAGTCTGGAAGAGATCAGGGTCAAACAGCAATGCGTGCGGCAACTGCTGGGTGAAAGCAGCGACCGCGACTTGAAAGCCGACATTCGCCGGATCTTGCGCTTTATGGACGAAGAGATGGTCGCCCGCGCCGAACTGGCAAACGTCATGCGCTTGTCCATGGCCCACTGATCTCGATTTCTTTACCTTTACTCATCATTCATCCCCTGGACTGCCAGGGAATCTACTAACCCGAAGGGGACACAGCGCCCTTCGGGGCATGGTGTGTCTCCGGTTTCGGGTTTCAACCCAAATTTAAGGAGTTCACCATGATGCAACAGTATTCCATTGCCGACACCTTCGGCATTCCTGCGCCCGCTTCAATGAAAGTGGAAGGTTTTAGCCCGGCGCACAATCCGTATGTACCGATCAAAAAGTCCTATGTGTTTCGCAAGGATCATCTGCGCGATGTCCTGGCGTTTCTGGGCTCGGCCAATGGCGATGGCTTGTATCTGACCGGTCCCACCGGCTCGGGTAAAACCTCGCTCTTGGAACAAGTGGCCGCCCGGCTGCATTGGGGCGTCCATTCCGTCACCGGCCATGGACGCCTGGAACTCAACGATTTGCTCGGCCAATACATGCTGGCCGATGGCGGCGCCATGAAATGGATCGACGGTCCGTTGACACTGGCGGTTCGTCTCGGGCACATCTTGTTGATCAATGAAATCGATGCGGTCGACCCCGCCGAATTGATCGGTTTGAACGAAGTCGTTGAAGGCAAGCCATTGACGATTCCGCAGACCGGGGACGTGATCCTGCCGCATCCCAAGTTTCGGCTGGTCGCCACCGGCAATAGCCAGGGTGCGGGCGATCCGTCGGGTTTGTATCAGGGTGTATTGAGACAGAACCTGGCCTTTCTGGACCGGTTCCGTTTGATGGAAGTGGGGTATCCCGAGCCCGAAGACGAAATGAAACTCCTGGCCGACGTCGTGCCGAGCATGCCGGAAACGCTGCGCGAAAGCATGATCAAAGTCGCCAATCAGATCCGCAAGGTCTTCATGGGCGGTCAGGATGGCGCCGGGATGTTGTCGGTCACGCTGTCGACCCGCGGTTTAGTGCGGTGGGCGACACTGGTAGCGACCTTTAAAAGCGCCCCCAATGCCTTGGCCTATTCCTTGGACAGGGCCTTGACCCTCAGGGCGGAAGCGTCGGAACGCGAAGCGATTCATCGCATCGCCAAGGACGTGTTCGGCGATGACTGGCAGGTGTAGTCATGGCAGCGTGGCGTTTATACCGTTATCGCCACAGCGATGGCCGCTCGAAAGACTGGGCGGTCAGCGCGAATGCGGACGGTACGATCACGACTCGTTGGGGTAGAACCGCCCCGCGTTTGTCTGCGGTGAGTACCCGTAAGGGTGTGAGCCAATTCGATATCGAAAAGCAAAAACAGGCCAAAGGCTATGTATTCGTCGCCGAGGTGGAGATCGACAGCGAAGGACACGTGCTTTTTCCTGATCCAGCCCAGTCTGATCCGCCGCCTACTTTGGGCGGAGCCTTGTATTGGCATATCGATTGCCGGGCCAGTCAGGAAACCTGCTTGGCCTTGGCCAGCGAAATCAGGCGTTTGATCGATGCGATTCAATCCTTGCCGGACTATGCCGCGATGCCCCATCCCATCCGGGAAGGCTGGCAGCAATTGAGCGGTCTGGCACTGAGCGCCGAGCCGTTTTCGCAGAGCGGCCAGATCAAACCCGGCCATGGCGTCCTGCCCTGGCTGTTCTTGATGACGTTGAAACAGCAGGGCTTTGCCGGCGTTGAGATCGGTATCGCCACGGAAAACAACCGCGAGGTTTCCGCCGATCTGAAGGCTGAACAGGACGTGTTGGATTTTTTCGGCACGAATCTCGACCAAATCAGAGCAACGGCTGAAATGTTAGGTTTACTGAAGCCCCGGTTGAATCTGGCCTCGGTGTTGTCCGATACAGACGATCGTTGGTTTTAGAAAGTTATTCCCGTTCATTTTTATTTAACCCGGAAGGGGCGTGTCTGCCCATCCGGGCCGGCTGCGCCTCTTTCTCCCAAGGAGGTTCTTATGACTCAAGCAGCCACTATCATTTTAGACCGTGTCGTGTTGGTGAAAGTCGAAGCCAACATTTACGGCGCCCGCAAAAAACTGAAAAAGGAAGACCTGGTGCTCGCCGACGGCAGTAAATTGCCGCCCGAGGATTTAGCCAGTCTGGGTTCCAAGCGTTTGCTCGATCCGGACAGGTTGACGGTGTTCAACCGCCTGAAAAAGGAAGCCGAACGCATCTGTTTGCGGGTCGGTACCCGGTTTTTAGGCGGTTTTGCGATTCCCTGCGAATCGGCTGCCGGCATTACCCTCGAGCTCGAACGGATTGCCCAGGACTTTGCCAGCGCCAAAGCGGAGTTTTTGGCCGGCTACGATGCCGCGGTGACGGACTGGGTGGTTCGCCATCCGGAATTTGCCGGCATTATCGAGCAAGCGGTGGATTCGGTGGAGTTCGTCTCGACGCGTTTGTCGTTTGACTTTTTGATCGTTACGGTCGGCGTGCCGGATACGTTGCCAGCGGAAGACATTGCACGCCTGGAAACCAAAATCGGTTCCTTGAGCGAGCAGATGTTCTATGAAATCTCGGTAGAAGCCAATCACTTGATCGAGCAATCGCTATTGGGTAAGGATCAGGTCACGCGCAATGCGCTCCGGCCGATTCGCCGCATGCGTGACAAGCTCGATGGTTTGGGCTTTCTCGATTATCGGGTGGCGCCCGTGGTCGGCACCATCGATGCGCTATTGGCCAGGATTCCTGACAAAGGCGCGATTACCGGCAGTATCCTGCAAGAGATTCTCGCCACCGCCATGCTGTTGGCCGATCCGGACAAAACCCGGCGCCACGGCGAAGGGCTGCTGGCCGAGCAAGGTCATGTGATGGACGATGACGGCCGGGAAGTGGATGATGATCTTGTGGAACCCCCTGATTTGCTGACAACGGCGGATCAGTCTTTACCGCTGCCGCTTTTATCACCGCCAGTTCTGTCTGACTGTGACATCGGCGTGCCTTACGGACAAGATGAGCCATCCACCGCGGTCGAGACCCAGAAAGGTGGGGTTATTACCATCGCTGCCCGAGAAAGTACCGAGCCCAGTCCGGACAGCGATCTGTTTTCCGGGTTGTTCGATGGCATTTTCGAGGACGAGGGGGCAGGGGATATGGAACAGGGTGATCGCCGAACGGAGAGTTGGGATGAACTCACCCGGATGGCCGAAAGCATTGGCCAGGCGTCAAACTCCACTGCTCTGGCGGACGTAACCATCGAGGCATCCAATCCGGACGCGTCACCAGTGTCTAACGCCGAACCGGAAACGGTGATGACGGTAGACGATGACAATGATGAGACGGGTACAGACCCCGATTATTGGTTTTAACGGATAGCATTCATTTATTTGATACCCAACGGGGCAGTTCATCGTCCCTTTTGGGGCGGTGGCTTGCCCCTCATTTTTAGGAGCAAGCCATGAGAGATAACACCTTACACCATGCTTTTCCGATTGTGGCGGCCGCCATCGGTAACCGCTTCGGCATCCAGGTCAAAGTCGGCGGCGATCAAGCCTATACCGATGGCAAGCTGATTCAATTGCCGGCTTACAACGGCAACGATCCCGATTATCAGGATTATGCCTGGGGATTGTTGGCACACGAAGCCGCGCATCTTCGCTATTCCGACTTCACCCTGGCCTATGGGCCGTCGGTATTACGGCGCCGGCTGTGTGGCGCCATCGAAGATGTCCGCATCGAATACGAACTGGCGAAGGACTTTCCCGGTACCCAGCTCACCCTGCGTACCGTGATCGAAAAAATGATCGCGAGCGGTGGCTTTGTCGCCGCTACTCAGGACGATCACCCAGCCAACGTGTTGTACGGCTATATGCTGAAAAGCCTGAGGGCTCGCGTGCTCGGTCAGACGGCTCTGGATCCCTTGGTCGAAATCAGCGAGCAGGTGCTGAAATCGCTTTTTCCGGCCGGTGCGGTGATACGACTGAAAGGGCTGTTATCCGAAGTCCCGGACAGCCTGACATCGGAAACCGATTGCCTGCATCTGGCGGATCGCATCCTGACCCTAATTGAACAGGAATGTGAGAATCCCGCACAGGAAGACACGCAGCAACAGCAAAACCAAGCGGCTCAGGGAGATGCCGATACCGAAGCGAGCGGTAGCAAAGGCGATATTGAGTCTGACGATGATCACGATCGTTCGGGTACAAACACGGACGATACCGACTCTACACAGGCTTCGTCTGGCCCAGACGAAGCCGCCGATCGCGATGATACGGCCGGCAGGGATCTCATGCCAAGCCAGATGTCTGACAAGGAATTGGCCGGGCAGGAAGACGGACCGGACTACCAGTCTTTGATGGCAACGCTGCAATCGGCCTCAGAGGCAGATTTCGACCGCGACGTGTTTGATGTGGTCAAGTCCACTTTGGCGCTGGACGATCGGGATGCGCCTGAGACAGTGATGCCGGTCGGGCTTAAGCCACTGGGCAATGTAGCGGCAGGCCTGAGTCTGCTCAATCAGGTACAAAGCGAATCGGTGAAAATCCGTGCCGCCTTGCAAGGCTGGGTACAATCGCAAAGCCTCACTCGAAGCCATCCCGCAGGCCGGGGCCGGCGCGTGATCGGCCGGCGGCTTCCTCAACTCGCATTGGGCGATCCCCGGGTATTTGCGCGGCGTGTGGTCAAACCCGCACCGAATACCGCCATCCATCTGCTGCTGGACAAGTCCGAGAGCATGGATGAACCGGTGTTGGGCGATAAGCATCAGTCGGTGGCAAACCGGTTATCGATCGCCTTGGAAGCGTCCATGGCATTGGCCCTGGCATTCGAGGGCATAGCCGGGGTTAATCCGGGCATGACGGCTTTTCCCGGGAGGGATGACACCTCGGTGTTTCGTCTGCTGGAACACGGCGAACGCGTTCGCGCCCATTCGGCGGCGTTTTCGTTACGAGCCGGCGGCACGACGCCGATGACGGAAGCCGCCTGGTTTGCCGCCGCGGCGTTGCTCCGTTGCCGGGAACCGCGCAAGGTGTTGCTGGTGATGACCGACGGTCAGCCCAACGACATCCTGAGCACGCTGGAGATCTTGCAGCGGTGCCGTCATAGCGGGATTGAGACCGTGGGTGTGGGCTTGGGCATCGATGTCGGTCATCTGTTTCCGGTGGCGATCACGATTAACGAACTGAGGGAACTCAGAACGCAATTGTTCGCGCTGTCGAAAGTGGTGCTGTTAGCAGCGGCCTAAATACCAAACAGTTATCCGTAGCCCAATCCCTGAGCAGATGCAAAGGGATTGTGGCTATGGGTAGCCGATTGGCCAGTGCCTTTTTCCCATGCTCTTGCACAGAATGAGAGCATCGGAAAACCATCAACTTCATGCATTCATTTACGAATGCTGAATCCGGCGTTGGCCGGCGTGCCGTCTACAGGCGGCGCATAGTCTCATCTATGCGGGTCGGGTGCGTTAAGCCCGATGTTCAAGCGCATTTTGCAACCACAAGCTGTATTCCACTCAACCCCGCTTCGGGCGATCATCGCCCTCGGGGCGACGGTTCATTCGAAGACAGGTGTTTAACAAGCAAACAGGAGACCTTCAATGAACTTTATCTTTGGCATCATCATCGTGGCAATGTTCATAATCGCGCTGCGGGTGATCTGGGCCACGGCCTTTCAGCTACTCGTGATCGTTAAAAACGGTTTATCCGCCCTCCGGCGCCACACGGCGCAATGGTCGGCCCGAAAGGCCGTGCCGGTCATCATGCCTCGCATCAGCCAAGCGGTCGATTGGGAGACGATGTCGGAAACGGTGCGCCGGGAAATACAACGGCGCAACAGCAGCTCGGGCAATGAACTGGATCGGTTGGAGCTGCAATATCAAGCCAAACAGAAAACCATCAAGTTGTATGAGGCGGAAATTGAAATCGCCAAGCTGGAGCGGGAATTACACAAGATCAAACCGGTGGACGTGAGTCCCGAACCGGAAGCCAAAAAACGCCGCAAGGCTAAAACCCAGCCGGCTCAAGCGGCCACCGATGCCCCTTCATCCAAAACCGCCCAGCAGGTTTTTCAACTCCGGGAAGCATTGAAGGGTGGCGGAACGACGCCACCTAATAATCAGCCCGCCCGCCATTGAATACCTGCAAGGGTGCGCCGGTTCGCGTGTTAGCCGCGCGAACCGGGCTATCGAGGGTAGGGGAGTCAGCGCTAAAGACCCAACTGCCTTCCGGCAACAGCGATAACAGGTCGTTCTGTGTCTCGCGCCTGAGTTGCCGGATTCGACATAAAAAGGGCCAGGCTTGCTCCGGGTTGTCAATTCGGCTCAACACTTCGGCTTCTACCGCATCGAGTTTTTTGAAAATGTGCTCGCACTGTTGAACGGTTTTGAGTCGCTCATCGACCGGAATTGCCATCGGTTTAGGCGGCTGATGTCGAGTCTCCGTCCGGTTCGGACTGAGGAAATCAAAAATGCGCAAAATCGGCTCAAACATGGCTTATTTCCCGTTAATTCGTGAAAGATAGCTACCATAATCCGTTTTTTATGCAAAATCAAGCGGGCTGGGCAGGCTGTTTTTGGTCTTGTCCGCTTCAATTATCCGGCTGGAACAGCCATCCATGACGGATGGGTTTCCTGCCACATTCTGTTGGAGATCCCTCATGTCTCAATCCCGTATTCCTATCAGCCAAGCAATGGCTGATGACACGATAACCTGGTATCTCAATGATTACCGCTGCCCGGATTGCCTGCTCGATTGTCAGGATGAATGGGCCTGCGCTTGTCATGATCGCTGCCCGGTTTGTCACAAAGAAATCGTCCCGCTGCATAGCGAAGACATAGCACTTTAACCTGGCGGGAACCTTCCTTCTATGGGAGGAGGTTTACCGTCGATCATCGTGGAGAATAGCCATGACGCAACACTTTGTCGTCTCATATGAAATCGATTATGTCCACCGTGTCTCGGTGGGTATTGAAGCGGAGAGTCCCGAAGCGGCCCAACAGATCGCCGAGCAGGCGTTCAATGAGGCCACGATCTGGGATGATACCGCGGCGATGCCGTTATTGGCCGACGATTACCAGGAGTCGGGTGATGAGAGGTTGGTTTGGGAATGCGTGGCCGTCGAACGATGGCCGTCTCCCGACACCTCGGTACAACAACTGAAAAAGGATCAAGCGGCGATGCAGGTCTGTCGAGGACTGGTCGAAGCCTATCAACAGGGCGAAGCCAACGGCGGCAGCATCAACTGGGAAGATTTGGATCAGTGGGTGCCTTTGGCAATGAAAGCCTTGGGTAAGAGCGCGTTGCAAACCTGAGTCTTGCAGGCGATTGCTGGTTAAAACAGCGTTAATCATCACAACTCGAGTTAGCCCCGTCATTTGACGCGGGGTTCATTTTATCAACCCAGTCGGGAATGTCTCATTCCCGGCCGGGGATTCATGACGTTTCCGTTTTTTATTTGAGGACAGTCATCATGAATCCAGAAATCTTTGAACATCGTTTCGGCAATGGCCATTGCGTTCGCTACCGCCGTTTGCCATCCGGCACCTGTTATCATGCCGAGACACCGGTACCGGTCATCGAGCTGTTGGAACAACTGCGGCAAAGCCGGCGCAAGATCAGGCTTTTTTACGGCGATCCGGCAACCGGTCAGTCCTGGCACGAGGAACACGACGTCATCGGTTGCATAGGCCGGTCGACGGGTTCCATCAAAGTCCCGTTACTGATCGAGCCCGGCGAAATCGGCGGCCCGGCATTGCTGGATCATTGCATCATCCGCATCGATACCCCGCGCAAGGTGCTGTATCAGCATGCGGCGTTTCGGGTGGGCGAAGTTACCCTGGTTAAGGGCGCTCTGCAACGCTTGCCCTGGGAAGTATGGATCGACGATGTCGTGCATGCGCGGTTTCAGTCTAAAGCCGAAGCTCAACAGTATAGGGATTTCATACAAGGACATCGGTTTGCACGGCGTTAGCGCCGGCAAACCGGCATGACACTGGGTTTACTGAGTTTATTCATCCAGTCCTTGCGGGATATGCCATCCCGCCGGGATGGGTGATCAAGTATCCTGCAAAAACTGCTGGCTAACGCCGGAGTTTACCGTTTGAGTAATTGGCGCATATCTCATAAAGGGCGTGCACCGCCTGCCTATCACGGCCGAAAGTACAGTTGGACTCGCACCTGTGCTCGTAATAGCGCCCCGTAGATTGCTGGCCGACAGGATGGGTCGCCAGCCAGACGGGCGTCGCAGCCCCCTGGTCCGGCGTTTCGTGACCGCCGAACCCCAGATTATGGCTTAAAGTCGAATGGACGTCGCCGGGATGACAGGCATTGACGCTGATGCGGTAAGGCTCGAGCGTTTCAGCAAAGGCAACGCTTAGCATGCGGTCGGCCTGTTTGGACTGACGGTAGGCGTTGTCGTTATCGTAGCGTCGGCGGACAAATTCCAAATCGTTTAAATCCAGGCCGCCGGCCCAATAGCTGGCGACATTGACGACACGTGCGGGTGCAGATGCTTTTAAAATGGTCGTGAATGCATCGATTAACCAAAAATAACCCAGCACATTGGTGGCAAACTGCATTTCGATGCCCTCGGGCGTCTCTTGACGGGTGTGCGGCGTGCAAGCCGCATTGTTGATCAACACATGCAGTGGCCCTGTCCAGCGCGCCACCAGTCCACGGATGTCATCCTGCCTGCTCAAGTCGGCAATCTCATAACGCACCCTGGAATTTCCGGTCGACTCGACGATCTCCTTGATTGCGTGTTTGGCTTTATCTTGATTGCGGCATACCAGCACCACCTCGGAATCCGGGGTTGCAGCCAGTTGCCGGGCAATGGCTTTACCAATCGCGCCGGTCGCGCCGGTGACCAGAAAGACCTTGGCATCGGTATTTCGGTTGTTTGAAGAAGGTGAGGGGAAAGCCATCATTTCAAAACCTCAGTGCATTTATTTGGAATTTACCATGTTACTTTTGAAACAAGATACCGAAATGCCGGAACGGCAATGCGGAAAAATGCAGATGCCATCTATTGACCTTTAGGCGTTTATACTCGGAACTGATTGTCAGTCATCTCTCTATGATAAATTTCATAAGGCTCATTGGCGATAAAATTTTGATCACCTATCTTTCGCGCAGGTTCGGCTATGTCTCTTACGTTTTACTACTTCCATGATCCCATGTGCAGTTGGTGTTGGGCCTTCAGGCCGCGCTGGCAAGACATCGTGGCAGGTCTTCCAGATCATGTGCGCAGCCAGCGCGTTCTGGGAGGTCTTGCACCGGACACGGATCAAACGATGCCAACGGACATGCAGGCCAAGCTGAGGCGTATTTGGCAAAAAATCCAACAAACGGTTCCCGGGACGCCGTTCAATTTTGAATTTTGGGAGAAATGTGTGCCTCGGCGGTCAACTTATGCGGCCTGCCGTGCCGTCATCGCCGCCAGGCGGCAACATCCCGACTATGAAGAAAAGATGATTCTAGCGATCCAGCAGGCCTACTATTTGGAGGCCAGAAATCCTGCCGACAGCCATACGCTGATTGAACTGGCCAATGAAATCGGTTTGGATGGGGCGCTCTTTTCAGCGGATATCGAAAGTTCAGCCGTCCAGGAGGCGCTTTTAAAAGAGATTGACTTTACTCGCAGACTGGAAGTAAAGGGTTTTCCGACACTCTTATTGGAAAAAGAGGGTGTCTTTACCGCCATCCAATATGACTACAATGATGCCAAGACTGTACTTCATCAAATAAGACGCCTATGTTAGTCAATTGGGTGGTGCGCACCTGCGCAAGGCTTTCGGTATCCCATTGTTCGAGCGTGCCCCGATAACCGCACTCTCGTCAACACCGAAGAAGAGCTCAACTCTGTGCAAAATGCGATTAAGCGCCGACAACTATTCTGACAGAGGGGGCTCCGAAGCGCATCGGCGTCGACTACGAAGATCGGACCGTGCGAGGGATCGATTGATTAAAAGGAGATACACATTGTGTATCTACTATGTTAGGATTTATCTCTACAGATAATGAAAGAGGTTGCCATGCCCCCAAAGCACCAAACACCCACGGATACGCAAACCCAGGCAGTCAATTTACGGGTGCGCAGTGACATTCGTTCCTTGATTGACAGAGCCGCCAAGGCCCAGGGTAAGACGCGCTCTGACTTTATGATTGATGCGGCGCGGCGTGCCGCCGAAGAATCCTTGCTCGATCAAACCCTCGTGCGCGTTGATCAAAAAACCTATGACCATTTTCTCGAGGTGCTGGATCAGCCGCCAAGCGGGGAAGGCTTTGAACGCCTGATGTCGGCGGCCAAACCTTGGCAGGAATAAGGCTATCCGCGCCGGTTCCGCTCTCGGCGGAACATCGGCTGGATGACTTTGCCTGCGGAGTCGATAGCCTGGACGACTGGCTTAAGCGGCGCGCTCGTTCTAATCAGGTAAGTAGCGCCTCACGCACCTATGTGGTCGCCGAAGGCACTCAGGTGGTCGGCTATTACTGCCTGGCCTCCGGGGCGTTGGCCTTGAATGATGTGCCGGCTTTAGTCCGTCGCAATATGCCCGATCCCGTGCCGGTCGTCGTACTCGGCCGTCTGGCCATCCATCAAGCCTGGCAAGGTCGAGGCGTGGGCGTCGCACTGTTGCAAGACGCGGTGCTGCGCGCGCTCCACGCGAGTGAAATTCTCGGCATCCGTGGCCTTTTGGTGCACGCCCTCTCCGCTGAAGCCAAGGCTTTTTATGAACATCATGGCTTTGTGGCTTCGCCGACCCAGCCAATGACGTTGATCTTGTCATTGAAGCGAAAAGTCGCGTAATACGACAACAGATGACGCAGGAACACCGCAGGTAGGATTCTCAGACCATGACCTCCTCAATGCGTCTCCATCGGTTGCCCAGGAATTGGCTCCGCTTTTTAGCGATATCGCTGCCATTATCCAGCAATCCCGACAGCAGGTACAAAAGAAAAAGCCTTTGCGAATTGTGCCAGAGGTGCGAACAGGGTGCGCTCTTGCGCATTCAAGTCCAAAAAGCCGTGGTGACGATAGAAAGCGATAGCGCCCTCGTTTTTGGCGTCCACAATGACGGCGTAGGCGGCAATATCCGCGCGGATGGAACGATAAATGGCATTGATGAGCAGGGTGCTTCCCAGCCCTTGCCCCTGAAACTTCATATCGATTGCAAGTCTTCCGATCCTAATCGTCGGTACAGAAGGATAACGGGGGAAGTTCTTTTTGAAACAATCCAGTAATTGCGTGACGGAAATTTGCGCGGCGGACAGCGTATAAAAACCGGCAATTTGATTGGACACATTGCAAACCGCGACATAGCAAGCGGTTATCCGGCGGCGAATATCCTGAGACACCTGCCGTTCAAAAAAATGGTCGAGCGGGGCACTCCCGCATGAAAAACCGGCTCGGTCATGCTGTCCGAGAGGTTCAATCGTAAATGGGGGCTCACTCAAAAGATCCTACCAGTTTCTTATGGGCTTCCATCGCTCGCTCCATTGCCGGTACTAAAGGTGCGGGGTTTATCAGCGCTTCGGCGAAACGGATTTGATTTTCCTGAGATAAATGAATCATTTCGGTTTGTTCAATGGTTCGTATCGCGGCATCGCGGGCTGCCGATACGACAAAATCGGATACTGTCCGCCCCTGAAGTTCAGCGGCTCGCTTTATCAGGGCATGAATATCGGGCGTAATTCGTGCCTCCAGTCGAGCATTTTTGTTTGCAGTATCATTTTTCATAGGAATCACCTCTCATAAGCCTATATTGCGGCAAATTGCCGTACATCGTCTATATTCTTAAAAACGGCCCTTTTGAGAGTTGGCAATGGGCAAAAACGACCCACAAGAGACATTCTGAATCTCGACGGCACTGTGGCAGGTTTCAGAGTTGAGCAGTCGTACAGCGCAGTAGGGGCACATACTGAGAAAGTGGGATTAGCAAGTGCGACATGAAATGTCGTAAGTTCAACGCAGAATTGAATCCTATACAGGATTTCAATGGGAACTTTATGCATGCCGACCGAACTGTGCCCCCTCAGATTCGGATCTCTCTTCGAGTCTGCCGACCTGCGCGAGCGGCTGGTGAGAAGGAATTACACGGCTATCTGACTCGAAAACATCTTCGCGCCGCCCGAGGACTTCATGATAGAGTAGGAATACATCATCATCGTCTTCCCTAAGGCGCAACCTGACCCCATGCTCTTCCTGACCTCGGAAAAAAACCTCAGCTACCGGGATGACCGCAAGTACAAGTCTCTCGGCGAAGACGGAGGCTTACACTTTCTCTGCACGTTCAATGCCGAAGGTCACCATAACTTCGGGGCGTCCGATGCCTGGTGTGATTCGCTGCTTTTCCGGACCGAGGCCATCAATCGCATCGCCATGCGGACAGGTGAACGTTTGGACCTGAGGATACCGCCGCTTGGTGGGCGCCAGGAGTCGAATGAGCGTGGGTGAGGATGCAGTTTTTGACGCACCGCGCGCCCCATGGGCGACCAGCACAACACCCTATTCGCGCTAAAGCCTGAATTCAAATTCACTAACCCGGAGGATCATTATGACCATTAGCCGAGGCGACGTTAGTGCCGTTACCGTCGGTAACCTGCTCGCCGAGAACCTGAGAATTCCTCACTACCAGCGTCCCTACAGCTGGGAGCCGGAGACTGCTCTGCAGCTGCTTGACGATATCCAGGAGGCCGACCGCGAACGGCGCGACGTCCCGTATGTCCTTGGTGCCGTAATTCTGCACAATACGGGCCCGAGCCTAGAGGTGGTCGATGGCCAGCAACGTCTGCTCACGTTACGCATGATTTTGCTTCTTACGGGGACAGCTGGTTGTCCCAAGCATAGTGATCAAGCTGATAACCCGATCAATCGCGTGTGGAACGCTCTTCGTCGCCATGAGGCTTTGAGAAAGGAAAACTGTGAGGGACTGGCGGAGTTCATCCGAAACCAGTGCCAACTGGTCCGCGTCGTGACAGACGACGTTGACGAGGCCTTTCGAGTGTTCGACTCCCAGAACTACCGCGGAAAGCCCTTGGCGCCCCATGATCTTCTCAAGGCTTACCATTTGCGCGAAATGCGCGACGAAACTGTTTCCATGAAAGCTGCGGTCGTTGAAACTTGGGAATCGGTCACTGACGCTGAATTGAATCGACTATTCTCGACTTATCTCTACCGGATTGCGCGCTGGGCTCGCGGAGAGAGCGCCCCGCGATTCACGGTTCACGATATCGGCATGTTCAAGGGGATATCCCCCAAGAGCAGCCGATCACCGTGCGCTCGCTACCATATGGCGGCGCAGGTTGCGATCCCCGTTCTGGACGTGTGGAGAGGGTCCCCTTCGGGACTCGCGGATCGGGAGGCGGGGCGGATCCGCTTCCACCTGGATGCGCCGCTGCTGGCCGGAAAAACTTTCTTTGAAATGGCGGCGTTCATGTTGAAGGAGCTGAGGCTACTGGCCCGGGAGGCGTTCGACGGAGAGCGCGCAGAGTTTGCGCTGTATAACGTCGGCGCAGAAGAGGGCAGTAACGTTTTACATGAGCGCCCGTCCCGGAGCCGGTATCGGTTCGTCTCCGAGCTATATCTGGCCGCACTCCTGTATTACACGAACAAGTTTGGAGACGAGGATCTGCCTGCCGCGCGTGATCGGCTCTTTGCTTGGGCCTATTCAGCGCGGGTGGAGTTACTCCGCGTACAGTTCCGGTCGATCGACAATCGCGCGCGAGGCGATCAGTCGAACGCATCGGCGTTTGCATTGATGCGCACAGCGGAGTCCGGCCGCGTCATTCGCCAACTGTCTACAGCTAGCGGGACTTATAACAGCGACCACGAGAAACAGCTCGTTGCGCTTTTAAAAAAGTTGGAGGCATGATGAAAAGTGATCAACTCGACCCTAAGCTACTAACCATTGGCCAACTGTTCGATGACTCAGGCGGGACCTACATGGTGCCCATCTACCAGCGGAACTATGCGTGGCAAGTCGAGCAGATCGAGCAACTCTTGGATGACATCAAGGACGCGATGCATGATGGGAAAAGTTGCTATTTCCTCGGCAACCTGATGGTCACCGAACTGAAGGAGACGCCCACCTGCTTTGAGGTGATCGACGGCCAGCAACGGCTGACAACCCTTTATCTGCTCCTGACCTTCCTGGAGGGAAACAACGTTTTGAACATCAAACATCAGGAGCGTCTGCGTTACGAGTCTCGCCCCCGCGCAACAGAGGCACTAAGGCGAGTTGCACCTGGATTTTTGCGTCTTTCCGTTTCGTCGGCACACTCATCGACCACCGAAGATGGCGGGATTCATCAGGCTTACAACGTCATCCGGCAATTCATGAATCAGCACTTCAAGAATGCCGAGCTGAGCCAATTTGCGAATTTCCTGCGCGATAAGGTGACTGTCGTTCGAGCATCCCTGCCCCGCAAGACGGATTTCAATCGCTACTTCGAGATAATGAATACCCGCGGCCAGCAGCTTCAACAGGTCGACATCGTCAAGGCACGGCTTATGCAGCACCTTGACCAAGATGCCCAGCGGGCTTGTTTCGCCTGGATCTGGGAAGCTTGCGCTGATATGGATTCCTACGTTCAGATGATGCTGACGCGAGGCGACACGAACCTGCGTCAGAAGATCTTCGGCGACGACTGGTCCTTGCTCACAGTTTCGAGCTTTGATCAACTCGTCACGATCCACGTAGTGGCCGACGACATCACTAATCCCAGCACATCTCTGACGCTCGACGATGCGCTGGCAAAGTACGCTGAGATGCGGACGGCAGTTGTCAGTGAGGAACAGGACAATGTGCGCTTCCGCTCTACCATCGAGTTCCCCTCTTTTCTGCTGCACGTCCTCAAGGTGATGAACGGCAATGAGAACGAGGACGAGGGCCACCTGGATGACAAGAGGCTCGTCAAGTGCTTCGAGCAATTCCTTGAAAACCACGGCGCCGAGAAGTCGCGCCGGGTTCAGGAGTTCGCCCTCAAGTTACTGCGTTGCCGGAATCTCTTTGACAGCTTCATTCTGAAGCGACAGTACACCACCACGAACAGCGACGAAGGCGACTGGTCCCTCCAACGTCTTGTCAAGCGCAGCTCCAAAGATCGGCCGATTCCCGGGTACATCAACACCTTCTCCCGGGGCAGCGACAATGTTGAAGAGGATGGGGACGTCGATCCGGAAACCAACGATCTATTGATACTCCAGTCGATGCTGCGTGTGACCTATACCTCGCCAAGGACAATGCACTGGATCACTAGGCTGCTGAAGCTTCTGGACGAGAGCGAAGGCGCTGAGGTAACGGAATCCGATCTTGCTGACGTATTGCGCAATTATGCCCGCAACAAAGTCAGGGAAGCCTTCCCCTTATACGAACCACCTTGTGGCTTCAGCATTAACCGGATTGTTTTCACCTACCTGGATTACCTGATATGGATGGACCGGAAGAACCCTGAGTTCAGGTTCTCCTTCCGGAACTCGATTGAACATTTTTATCCGCAACATCCCGATGAGCAGCAATCGGGAGCGCAGCTTTCCGAAGAGTGCCTCCATCTACTGGGAAACCTGGCTCTTGTAAGCGTCGGCGTAAACTCGAAGTTCAGCAATAGCCTGCCCAGCGCCAAGGCCTATAACTTCCAGAACACAATAGAGAAACAGAGCCCAAAGCTGCAAGTGATGGCGGAGATCACTCGCAACGGCAAAGCATGGGGCACCAAGGAAGTTCTCGAGCACCACAACGCGATGATCAAACGCCTGCACAGTGATCTCGAGCTGAAATCGCAGGCGAATGCGGGAAGCGAGCTTTGTCACGTAGGCTGAAATGCCAATAATTGGCGCATAGCAGCCCGATTCGGACCAGAATACTAAGGTCGACTTCGGCCGAGAAGCTCTCGGTCAGCGCCTGCGGAACCTGTTAGGAATTTTGTGTAAAACAGCCATTGTGAGTCGTATTGACGAAAGACCGCTTAGGCCGAGGAGCCGGAATTGCCCCTTTGGCTGCTTTAAGAGTGAACCGGCCTCTCGAATGGCAGCTCTATGGCGTGGGTGTCCGGCGGCTCTTGGCCGAACTTGCCCTATTGACTATCACAGAGTAAAACAGCCCCTCCATGTTGCCGATCTAGTTTTTATGTCAACTGAAGGCAATCGGCGTGTTTTTTGTACAGCTTTACAACTTCCATTGCTAGATCGCCGTCATTAATAAGTTGAGCTAATGCGATGGCTGACATGTGCAAAAGATTGTTTGATTGCCTTACAGCAGAGTAGTGAATATTAACTGGATAGCCAGCATTACTTCTGTTGGCCGCATGAATTCCGCCATGAACATAAGAATTGAGCGGTTGCCATGAATAATCTTTAAACTCACTCAAGTGACGATGCACACCGGGCGGCCCTTTTTTTTGAATATCCTCCATCATCTTGGAAACATTGGGTAGTCCGTTTTTTGCTGCTTGCTCACTCTCAGGTGTTAGCGGTGCCACTAGTTTGTCGATTGCAGTTTCAGATGCAGCATAAAGGGCCCAAATTGCTCTAACAAGAGCCTCGTATTGAAGACGTAGCATTCCCATTGCAGAGGTGAGTAAACGAATTCTGGTGAGCTCTCTTAAGGAGATAGCGTGCTCATGAGCAATGTTGCACATTGTAACGACCGCAGAGCTTCGATTATCATCGCCAAATTCGAATTTCTGAAACATTGAAAACAACTCGTCATCGAATTGCTCGGATCTAGCAATGACCTGTTCAAGATCATTCACAGTAATCATCAAAAACTCCCTATAAAATTAAAGCTTGATTGCAGGAATGTTCACTAATTTTAAAAATTATATCCAGCGTTCTAAATGTGATCTTTTAAAGATATGCCCAAATTTACTTGGGCTGCTAGGCAAGTATATGTTGAATCGCTGTCATTGATAATGACAGCGCAGCAGTCCGAAAATGGCCGAACCTGCTCTGTCAGAATCAAAGAACAACAACGGTTTATAGAGACCATCAGTTAGAAGGTGTTAATTTTCAAACGGTTTTCCATAAACAAAAAACCCGTTGGAAAGTCTGCCGTTGAACTGCTCTAAACTTTTATTCGGCTAATAGGGCTTCAATAGTGGCCTTCGCATTACATTGAGCGATGGCTTCGGCGAGCTGCATGTTGTTTAATTGATGCTTGATGGCTGTAACACGATGCCATTCAAATGGTTGGTATTCCTTTTGCGCAAAGGTAGCGATTTGGCATTTCTTAACCGGAGAATTAGCGAAGGGCATTTTTGCGTCGGGACGCAAAGGCTCCATTCCTTCCGAGCTGGGCGCATAGATTAAAAAATCGCCTTTTATTGCCAGGACCGCGCGATATTGATTTGCCGTGGTGAAATACAAATCGCCCACTGCAATCTCGGATTCTTTCAGCCAAAGAGCTTTATTTTTCTTGTTCTTTTTCATGCAGAATTTAAGCTCAAACGGGTTGATGCTTACTGAGTCTCATGGCCCCGGATTTAACACGCTCTTGGCCCTAAAAGTCGCTCATGTACAGATGGGTTTTGGCGAGAAGCCGCCGAATCGTAAAGTGCATTAAATAATTGTACCATGGTAAAGACCAGCGTTTGGGTTAAACGTACGGACGCCCCCGAATCGCTGGGTGGCTCATCAGTTGCGGCATAGAAGAAGCTAACCGATCAACTTACCCTTGTTCCATGGCACATTTTTTACGATTTGTTTTCCTTCAATTTATTTGGCTGCCTAAACCGATTCTTACCCGCAACACGGAGGAGACGAAGAAATTTTGGACATTCAAAATGGTTTGGAGCATTGCAGACCGCTGCATGACGGAGCCCGTCTCGCATAGCCGTCAGTTCTTTAATTTTCCTGTCTAACTCGTCTGCCTTGGCCAAAAGCAACGCTCTATTGATGTCAGGCCCTTCCGGAGTAAACATTTCACCAATCTCATCGAGCGAGAAACCAGCGTGTCGCCCCAAAGTTATTAAAGCCAACCTCTCTATGACGTTGGCGCTGAATAGCCGACGCAAACCCAAGCGACCGGTAGACTGGATCAGTCCTTTTTCTTCATAAAACCGTAACGTTGAAGCGGGTAAGCCAGTTGCCTTTGCGACCTCAGATATATCCATTATTTCACCTGTCGTAATTAATGCTTGACTTCAAGTTGACTTGAACTTTTATCCTAGCCCTGAATACAACTTGGTACAACACTTAAGCATCAAGTTTGTGGTGATTTTTTATTTGAACGATTTAAGGAGTCGATATGGACGCAAGTTTCTGGCATCAAAAATGGGAGCGCGGCGAGATTGCTTTTCATGAACGCGAAGCAAACCCATTTCTGGTAGCCCATTTTAAGAAGTTAAAGCTGGCAAAAGGTTGCCGTGTGTTCCTGCCTTTGTGCGGCAAAACACGCGACATTTCCTGGTTACTTGGCTGCGGTTATCGAGTGGCTGGCGCCGAATTGAGCGAACTCGCCGTTAACGAGTTGTTTAAAGAACTTGGGTTAGAGCCGCAACTCTTTAAAGCTGGGGAGTTGGTCCGCTACAGCGCTAAAGATATCGACATATTCGTGGGCGATATTTTTGATGTGTCTGCTGAATATCTGGGGCCCATAAGCGCGATATACGATCGCGCTGCTTTAGTCGCCTTGCCTTCCAGCATACGAGAGCGATATACGTCACATCTGATGAACATAACCGGCACAGCGCCGCAGTTGCTGATCTGTTATGAATACGACCAACGGTTGATGGATGGCCCTCCGTTTTCAGTTACCGAGAACGAAGTAATGCAACATTATGGCGCTATGTACCAATTAAAGTCAGTTGAAAGCAAGAGTGTCGCGGGAGGTTTGAAGGGAAAAGTCGCATCAACGGAGACCGTCTGGTTGCTCCAGCACGCTAGTGTCGAACAGTGTTGAACAGTTTCCAGTTAAAGTTTAGGGTTTTTGGGTTTCCACTGCCTTTCTCCTCGCTTAAACCGATAGGAATCGTTCCCCGTTTCTAATACTTTTTTAGCCTACAGCATGAGGTGTACGGTAATGAAGACGATGCCGATTAGCAAGTCCTTTACTTTGATTGAACCTGGGCCAGTTATCCTTGTTACGACAAACGATGGGGAGAAGAACAACATTATGACCATCTCCTGGACCATGGTGATGGATTTTACGCCGAGATTTGCCATAACAACGGGGCCCTGGAACTATTCCTATAAGGCGCTTCGGAACTCCAAAGAATGCGTCATTGCTATTCCTACCGTGGACCTAATAGATCAGGTTGTTGGGATAGGAATTTGTTCTGGCACCGACACGGACAAATTTTATAAGTTCGGATTGACTCCTCTCAAGGGAAAGCATGTCGGCGCGCCTCAGATCAAGGAATGCCTGGCAAATATTGAATGTAAAGTGATCGATGTCGTCGAAAAGCACAACATCATTGTGCTGGAAGGTGTCGAAGCGTACTTTGATGATTCACGAGAAGAGAAGCGGACCCTTCACGCAATCGGCGATGGCACCTTTGTAGTCGATGGAGACAAGTTGGATCGAAGGGAAATGATGCGCTTGAAGCTTCCAGAGGGTGTCTAACGACATCATTTGAATATTAGAATCACCCCCTCATAGCCGAACTTGCTCTGTCAGAATTGAAGGAGCAAAAACGACCCAAACCTGACATTCAAGCTTTTCGCTACGAATGTTAGCAACCTTACAGAAGGAATTTTGCACCTCAAGGGACTTAAAATAAAAAATAGAAGAAAGCTGTATATTTTTTTCTCATTATTATCAATAACTTACAAACGCTAAAAAAAATAATTTTTCGCCATGGAAAATTATCAATAAATTTGTTTTATAAGATATTGATTTTTAATGGCATATAAGGAACAAAAATTTTTATTAGGGAGCTTTAACATCTATAATAGAATCTCTATTTTTAGTTCACCGGAGCCATTTACGATGCAAAGCCCCTCACCATCCCTACAAGGTAGTCCAGTGCGCCATAGCATACCTACTGATGTGCAAGTTGTTAGTGTTGCCAGCCCTACTTTGGCAAGACTCATTGAGGAAGTAAAAAATGACAATCAATCAACGCTCTATGCATACGACCGAGTGCATAACCGTCATAACCGGTAATCAATGAACTTTGATGGTAGAAATTGATACGATCCTGATCAAGGTAGCCAGTCAATGTAACATTAATTGCAGCTATTGCTATGTCTACAACATGGGAGATGACAGTTGGGCAAACATGCCTAACTTCATTTCACAAGAAACAATCGAATCCATAACAAAAGAGTTAGCCGATCTTAAATCTGCGCAACAACGTCCCTTTGCGATTGTTCTTCATGGCGGAGAACCATTACTGCTTGGTTCCCGTCGATTAGAGTTTCTACTTCATTCGCTTAGAACAGCAATACCTGATAGCTATTGCATCAGTATACAAACCAATGGAATGCTCATATCGGACAAGATCCTTGATCTTTGTTCAAAATATAAAACTTCACTATCGGTAAGTCTAGATGGGCCTGAATCTATCCATAATGCTAACCGCGTAGGACATAAAGGCGAAGGAACATATAGTCGTGTAATTGAGGGCATTGATAAGCTCAAGTCCCACCCTGATGCTTCATTTTTATTTGCTGGATTGTTGGCAGTCATTGACCCTACTTCAAGTCCACATAGAATCTACAATTTCTTTAAGGACCTTGGCGCTCCCAACGTAGACTTCCTTTATAGAGATGGTAATCATGACAAATTGCCTTTTGGAAAAGCTTCGTTTCAATCTACTGAATATGGAGCTTGGCTAGTAGAGCTGTTGGATGTTTATCTAGCCGATCAGAACCCGATAAAAATTAGGATTCTCGATGACATCGTTCGTCTTGCTCTTGGCGGAATTGGTATAAAAGAAGGCGTTGGCGTCACGGATTTCGGGATCGCGGTCATTGATACCGATGGTAGCGTAACCAAAAACGACACATTAAAAAGTTCGTACAAAGGTGCCGATCGCTTTTTAGCGCATTGGAATATTCATACTCATCGCTTGATCGATATATTTTCTTCCAGCGAATTCGCAGATGCACATAAATTGCAAAGGCCAGCCTCTTTAATTTGTCAGACCTGTCCTGAACTGCAAATCTGCGGTGGAGGAATGCCGTTGCACAGATGGAAGTCAGGTTCTCAATACGATAATCCTTCGGTATATTGTAACGATCAGTTGCTTATTATTAATAAAGTAAAGTCGATACTCTGCGGGATACAGCAATGCACATAGCTGACAAACAACTTTTGACCTTAACAAACACCGAAGTATTTACACAGCCTTTTCCTTACTTCGTAAGTCCGCAAGCGTTATCTTCAGAGTTAAGCTTTGATTTATTAACATGGCTTGAAAACGATGCGCCTTGGAAACTCGTTGAAACTGACTTTTATGAACAGTATGAGTTTAGTTTTTTTGATGCTCAGTTACCGACTTGTTTGAAGTTTTTAACCACCCCTGAGTATCTTGCCAAAATCAAAAGCCGAGTTGAAAGTTTATTCTCGGTCAAGCTCAATGCCCGCATCGATTTTACCGCGCATAAATTAATACCGGGCCAACGTATACGTATACATAATGATTACATTCCGGGCTGCGAAACTCACAGGTTATTAATTCAATTGAATAAAGGGTGGGATGATGAAAATGGTGGCATGCTAATGTTTTTTAACAGTAAAAATCCCAGCGATATACACAAAATATTTCGCCCTTCGCATAACAGTTCAGTCGGCTTCGCTATTTCCCCTGATTCTCACCATGCGGTTTCTACTATCCATAAGAGCGAGCGCTATACAATCATCTTCTCTTTTTATCAATTAGATGAACAAGCTCGATAATTTAATAATTTCGACTATACAAAACCCTGTCTCACCAGCATGGTTTCCGGAATTAACCGAAGATTTGGCGAATTATGGCTGGCAGCAGCTTTATGAAAAATATGGCTTACAAGCAGTTAATTATTCAACCGATGCCGTATTAAACAATGGCGTAGATGATAAGCCAAACAAAACTGCCATCATTTTAAAACCTTCAATAAAGGCACAGCTCCCTATTAATGTTTATCCAATGCCGGATAAGATAGCGTCCATGTACGCCGATTCTGGCGCAAAGCCATATTCAACAAAAATTTTGCAAACTTCAACGGTTATGCAGTGCCTACAAGAAGCTTTGGATATTCTGGTCGCAATACCAACCGTCTATGAGACAGTCTCTAGACTCGTAGGTAGCTTACATATCCTACAACCTGTAGATGACGATTTTGATATTAGCTATAGCCTGCCTAATATACCTTTTTCGATATTTGTTTCGGTACCCAGCAAGCGTATGAAAAACGATACGTTGCGGGTTGCTGAGGCCATTTTGCATGAAGCAATGCATTTGCAATTATCGTTAATCGAACAGCGTATACCTATGATTATCGAAACAAATGAAAAATACTTTTCGCCATGGAAGAATGAATATAGACATCCGCGCGGGGTATTGCATGCACTCTATGTTTTTTGTGTGATTAAACAGTTTTTTAAGTTGCTGATAGAAAATAATATACCATCCTCATCCATTCAGTATTTGAAAACAAGGCACAATGTAATTTCAAGTCAGATAGAAGAAATTCGCGATTTTAATAATTGCCTAAATCTTACTGCCCCTGGAAAAGCTTTAACAAATAATCTATTTATTGCTATGTGACAATTTAATTCACTTACGCTGATAGTTGTATTTTTTCTATTGCCTCTAAGGCGGCGCCTCTTACTGCGGTAGATTCATCATCCTTTAATTTATGCAATGCTGGAATTGCATCATTGGCTTTTCTCCCAATTGCCCCTAATGCGATTGCTGCATTTTTTCGGGTTTCTGGAACTGGATCAATCAACAAGTTTATCAAATCTTTCACTGCGGGTTGAGATTTTTCCCCATAGCATGATAGAGCAAGCGCAATAGCACCTCTTACCTCTGATGCAACATCCAATCCAAGCGCATCATTGTCTATGCCATTTTGAAGGACAGCTAATAACCGATCAACAACGAAGCCTAACTTAAGATTTTCGCCTTCAGTGTTACCAAATGCCCCAAGTGCACCAATAATCGCAAGTATATTTGGATGGCTAGTATCCGCTACTAATTCGATAAGATAATCCAGTATTTTTCCATCCCCCCCTAGTTCCCCCAATCCACTTAACAATAATGATCCCAAAGTTGTATCCGGCTTTATTTTCAAAATATCTACAAAAGCGTCGGCTATTTTGCTTGCTTCACGGTCAAATAAAGGCAGTAACTCTGCTGCAGTGTATTGTTTTTCAGAATCATCGCTCTTCAGGTCTAAAATTAATTTTTCCACAATATTATCCCTGACGCTTCCATTGGCATCAATTTCATTAATTATCAGCTTTAGAAAACTAATCTTATTATCAATTTCAGATACTTCATCTGTTATTTTTGATTCAAAACTCTGAGTCATTAAATCTATATCTATTCTTATAGAAGCGCTTTTTTTAATCTCATCATCGATTTCATGACGAAAATCTTTTAGTTTCTTTTTGAGTTCAGCTTCAGTGTCCTGAAGTTCTTCCAACGCCTTTTTTGCCCGTTCTATTTCAAGTTTAGCAGCAATTGTTGTTTCAATCGCTTCTTCCCGCTTTTTTTCTAGGCTGTCTACCTTTTTATCTACTTCTTTATCTATTGTAGTTTCAATCCTCCTGCTCATATGGGTCCATATGGCAGTAATTGCCGTGGTAAGTAACACAATAAATACAGCAATTCCAAATATTGTTATAAATAATCCTTGCCTCTTAATCCAGCTCATAAAATCTTCTTGAGCATCGTTTGATATTTTTAGCGCAAGGATTTTTTGACTGTCCAACGCATTCGTTGGACTTTCAGATTGGACAGTAGGCAAGCCCTTTATCACTATCTCATCAATATGAATATTGCTAGAACTTGCTTTTTCTACATGAGCTACGGATTCTTTCTTTTCTTCCAATGCAGAATCACTCGCCTGAGCGCAATTAGTTGCGCCTAAAATCATCCCTCCTGATAACAAGTAGAAGTTGAGCAATATTATCAATCGATAGGTCATAGCATTTCCCTGAAAGCTATTACGAAAATTTACTTAGGCAGTTAACCTTACATGTCTTCCGCAAGCAGCACTAAAGCAATGCTGTCCGCTGCTGGCAACTCAATATGGATGGAGAATAATATCAGAAAAATTTCTTTAATTTTATTAAATGACTGCTTCTGGCCGATAGCACTCGATGGCAATTTGGCTGGTACTATCGACTCTAAGAGGGCGCTTGATCTTGGACCTTGAGTTTAATAACCCATTTATACCGAACTGGATCTTCGCGAAGTAGGAATGACCTAATCTCTTCGCGTTTAGCCTTATCCGCACGCAGGAAGATGCCACGCAGGTCATAGTCAATCGTCCGCTCACTGGCTCCGCGTTCTGTCGCCTTGGCATACCAGTCCCTCCCGAGGTCGTAGTTTCCCATCTCGAAATTTACTGCACCTAATAGGGTGCAAGGGCGGAAATCCTTCGGCGTCAGAGCATGTGCCTGGTCGCCAAAATTCAAAGCTTCATTGAAACGCTTCAAATCTCGCATCACACCACCATGGGTTGTGCAGATAGCAGAGATCAGTTTGGGGGCTTTCTGGAGCCCAGCAGGGATCGAAGCCAGCAGATCATGGGCTTTTCTGGCTTGGTTGCACTTGCGGTAGTGGCCGCTGGCATTAACCGCATTCCATGGATCAGCTGTTCGTTTGTACTCAGCCGTATAGAACTCAGCTTCTCGCTCATGAAAGGCTGTCTGAAGGGTCTCAGTATAGTAATCCGAGCCCTCGGTGGTAAGCCACAGAATGTCTTCGTCAGAGAGACGATTGCCACCGTCTAGGCGATGAAGAATGTCCATCAAACGGGCAAAAAATTGTTTTTCAATGATCTGATCTAGCCCATAGCGTGACCGAAGCTGCTGGTTTTTTATTTTGGCGATATATTTCGGGTCGCTCTCCCGCTGACGTCGAGCTTCCTCCGCCTGCTGACGCTTACGTTCGTATTCGGCTTTACGGATAGCCTCTTGAGCTTTTTCTTGCTCAAATAGTCGCAACTGCGCCGCTTCTTTTTTTCTCCGTTCAGCCTCGGCAACTTGTTTACGCTTAACCAATTCTTCGGCTGCAATCTGGGAGAAAGCATCGTAGCTAATTTCACCCTGCGCAAGTTGTTGTAGCGCAGCAAGTCGCTGTTTTTGCAAGTACATCAGAGCCTGTTCTAAAGGCCGACGCCCTTGCTCTAAGTTATCGAGAATATTGTGAAGGCGGGTCGCAGGGATAATTGCACCTGGAAGGTCGGCTACGAAGTATTTTCTAGCGAGATCAATCCTGCTGGGATTCTCTATCACTCGCTTCGATAATTCCGTCTCAGAGCGAGAGACACTTCTAAAGTTAGGTCGAGCTTGCCTAATTATTTTTGGGACTCTTCTACTCATAGCACAGGTATCGGGGGCTGCATAAATATCGCGACATTGATTTTTTCCGATCTTAATTCTATCGATTGTTCCATCTCATGGAATAGTTATGCCAATTGGGCGATTAGCAAGCGTCCTCGCCGAGTGACTCGATCAAAACTGAAAACATGTTCTCTCGGACTTTCATAGCAGCGTCCAACCAATCGACGCGGATAATCAGGCGCGCCGTTTTCAAGATAAATTGTTGCGCCACAAATCGGACAAGGGGCGGAATAGCGAACAAGCCGGATCTGTCTTAAATCTCCGTCTCTGAGCAATTCATATTGTGCCGGTTTTTCTTTGATATTTAGAAAAATCTCATGTGCAAGCACGACTCGATCCTCGAATAGACGTACCCAGGGTCTAAGCAATCCAAGCCAGACAAAATAGGGAAAACCAAAAATGGTTAAAAACAGCGTGATTTCGCGGGTCGTAATCGGTTGAGGCCTCGAGAGCGAAAACCAGCCGACATACGAGAACACGAGCGTGCCAAGCCCTATCAAGAATAACCAGCCGACAATCAGCCAAATATGCCAGTGTTTTAATTGTATTTGGCCATCGTGAAATAACCAATTGGCTAACCAGGATGGCTTCACCGCGCCATGGGAAGCAACCTCATAATGAGCTTGGAGTTGTCGGAATTCTTTCTCTGTAGACTCTGGAAATACATTATCTTCCTCCCGTATTTCTGGTAATGGCACCGCTTTGATACAAAACGTAGCAACATTGCCAGGCCCGCCTTTGGTACTGATTCGCTCTGGCTTGGGATAAGACTGCAAGCCTTGCTGCCTGGCAAATTCAATAATCTGAGGTTCTTTGGTTTGCCAGTAATTCGAAAATGACCCTGGCCAATCGATCCATTTTTTGGAGTCGACGGGCTTGGGTAATTCCTCTGCGGCAGCCACAAGCTCATCCGCGGTAAAACGTCGCTTACATTCTTCAAAGCCAGCTTTTTTCAACGATTCCTGCGCTAAGGCGCGGAGTATGCGATGCGGCTTTTCATCACTGGGATCCTTGTCAAGCCAGTCGATCAGACATTGAATCACTTCACGCATAAACTATCCCTAACTGGGTTGCTGAGGGTTTGTGGCTGGTCACCGGAAAATAAAATCATAAAATTCCTCCAAAACTTACGTTTCAGTAATTAACGGGGGCTCTCAATTCGTAATGTGCTCATCATAGGCACAGGCCCATATGATTTCAGTTGAATAGATTAATTTGCAACTCTTTTTGAATTGTAGACAAAAATTATAGACGATAAAAAACGGTTACATCTGCTGTTGTAAGCACGCACTATAGCTTCATTGACGTTTGGAAATTCGGAATCAAAAGCAAATCATCCCTTTCGGGACATTTTTTCAAAAGATGCAATGCTACGAATAGACAGACTTCTCGTGATTGATAGCTCAAAACCGAAACCTTTCGTACGGGACACTAACAAGATTAGTCATTAGCATAGACCACGATCGTGATTTAAGTAGGACACACCATGTCGACCCTTGAACAAGATATTGCCCATCTGAATTTTGAATACCTGATGCTGGCCCGCGAATGCGCCAGAAATAACCCTATGGAAGCGGCATGGCGATTCGGTGTTGACCGAAAGCAGATTGAGGAACTCTCCGGCTTTTCCGTGGAAAAAATCCGGGAGCTATCTGGCATTGCAAGAACCGTGATTACGTTGATTCCTATGAATACGCCCAAAAATGTGTCGTTGGCATCGCATGTCGCATTACTTACTTCCTCAAAACCACTAAGCTTGGAAGTTAAATGATTCGGTTACCCTTCATTCCTGAGACAGGTAAGGGCTATCAATTGGCCCTGGCCGAGGCTCTGTTTAAATTGGGCGCTCGGCCTCCGGTTGTGCGTTCTGTGTGCCATATCGGAAAAAAGACGGCGATACGGGTGTACAAGGCCATACACCGGCAATCGCCCAAGAAGGGCATGCTGCCATATGACTTATTTTGGATTCTCCGTTCTTCCGTGAACAACATTCACGCTTCTATTTTCCTGGGGCTGATCCACGATTTATCACAACAGCAACTCCCGGCCGTCTTTAATGCCGAGGTGTTCATTACTGCCTATGAGTTGTACTGTCGAGTGGTTGCTCAGAATCCTCAGCCAAGCAAATTGGAAGCCGGGGTTGCGCAGTTCATTTTGCTGGACATCAATCGAGCCTGGCAACTGGTTGGACAATGGAAAGCGAGTGAAATGGGGCTGGCGATTTGTGAAAAATGCCATGCTCGTCATGTGGTGCTCAACAAAATGCCAAAACCCTATCAGCAATGCCCAATCTGCGATGTTTGGGCAGATAAAACCGGGCGTCGCCGATGGGCTACGGTCAAGCCTGGGCAATAGGCTTAATCAGGCGAATTAATTCATGTGCTGTTTGGAATGATTGACGAATAGATAGCCAACCAGGAGAAAGCGAGTGCATATCGTTGTTAAAAACTTCACCGACCTCAAAACACCCCAACCCTGTGATGGCAAAAAGATGGCGAGATTGGCCCGCGAATGTTTTGCCAACCAGCAGATACTGACGATTGATTTTGAGGGCGTGCAAGCCGTTACCCACGGTTTTTTTCAGGAATTGGTGCTACCTCTGGTAGCGGAGTTTGGAGCAGGTTTTCTTAAAAACAAATTTCAGCTCGCGAACATGACGCCTGAGATAGACGAGGTCATGAAGTCAGCGTTTAACAATCTGGATGATTATTTTGAGCGACATGCAGCACTTCATAATAAAGCATGTGATGCCGAAATTTATGAGCTGAATCTCACCTGGCTGATAAAAGCCCGTGAATTGGCGAGGGAAAATGCAATTCTTGCTGAGTTAATGATGGGCATTGCCGAAGAGGAGATGCGCTTGGAGATTAGTCAATTGTCCAATGAGGACATTCAGCATATTGCTCAATCGGGCTGGTTATGTTTTTCGCCGCGATTTACACCTCACTTCATTCGTAGTATGACCCGCCGTCAGCATGACATCGTTGATGTGTTGCTCGGGTTTAGTGGTTCGCATTAATGGAGGCGGCGGATGCTTAAGACCTTTCATCAATACTCCCTTGCACTCGAATTGCTGAGACGTCATGCCAGGATTTCAATTATCCATAGGGAAACAGGGTTACCTCGGCCACTGCTCCGGAAAACTTATCGGGAATTACATGGGTGTTCTCCGCATCCGGGGGCATTGAAATATTCAACGCAAGGATTGACGCGTAACATTAAGAAGTACAAAGAGGTGACGTTGTTTGCGGTTTGCTTCCAAGTTGTCGAATCCAACAGTTCGGAGAGCGACATTCGAAAAATCGTCATCGCTTTTGATTCCTATAAAAAATCACTTCCGAGCAGTGATTTAGATTTTTCCGCCGCATGGGTAATCGCAAAGGACCTAAGGGCGAGGCAGATTAGACTGGCAAGATGTTTGAAGTGCAAAGCCGCTATATTGCTGAATGCTCGTGAAAGAGATTCTGAACGGTGCGAGATATGCAAAACAAGTTTGCGAAGTTGAGTGCCTTAATTTTGGGGGAGACTGTCCTTAACAGCACAACTTGCACAATTAGAGTCTATTGCCCGAGAATCGATGGATGGAAAGAACATGAGCAACAAGAAACGTCAATCGGTATTAAAACCGATCATGATTGATCTTGAGGCCGTTGCGGAAATTACCGGACTATCGGAATCTACGGTGCAGTCCCTTATTCGTGCGAACGATTTTCCTAAGCCACGCAAAGCCTCTGCAAGGCGGTCATGCTGGTTATTGCGCGAAATCGAGGAGTGGGCGGAATCACGTCCCATATCAGATTTTTTACCGCCACCCAACACCGCGGCTGGAGGCCGTAATGGAAAGCCTAATTCTCAAAACGTTTTGCCAATAATTCAAGATGCTCAGACAGAGTGAGCAGCCATTTAAGCTTTTCTCCGTCATAGTGGTGACGGTTATAAGTGCCGACCACCCCTGGAAGCATATGGCCCAAAATCATCTCGCCTACGGTGTCCGGACAGCCCAATTTTGCCAGCAGTGTTCGCGACGTGCGACGTAAATCATGCGGTGCCCAGTGCGTCACTGTCAAGCGGGAACGGGTCATTTCAGGTCGCGTCGGACAATAGGGCTGGCGATAGTGGACTTGCTGCTGAATCGTTTTTTGATCGACATGGCCGGCTTTCTGCCTTGAGGGAAATAAAACGCCTCCGCCGTAAAGCCGCTTGCGCCGCAACACGACAGCCAGGCCGCGACCATATAAGGGTACCCGTTGATCGGCCGCCCCTTCATGCCTGGCGTTTTTGGTACGAGATTTTGGGATTGTCCACCATACTTGGCCATTCTCTTCGGTAATTTCTGCACCCGTCATGCCGACAATTTCGGCTCCGCGTGCCGCTGTCCATAAATACAGGGTCAGTACATCGGCAATCAGTAGGGGAAAATTAGGCAGCCAGGCAATCAGTTCGCCTACTTCATCCTCACAAAGCACGCGCTTAACAGTACCGATCTTCTCGCCCGCAATAGCCTTGCCTTTTGATCGAATCTTGCCCCTGAGAATTAACCGCCACCAATTCACCGCCGTTTCCGGTAACCGGCCAGCATCCATTGCATAATCCCATGCCGCCCCCAGTTCGCAGCGGAGCTTCCCAGCCTGTACCGGGGATTTTGCTGCATGACTCTGAATTAAATCAAACGCCATTGCCCGAGTTATCGCCGTGGCCGGCAATTTCTCCAGGCTGCCCAGCATCGTGTCAAACATTCGGGTGATTTCGGTGGCGCCTTTTTTTGCCCGGTGCCGGTAAATATGCCCAGCCAGATACTCGTCGCACAACACCCGCACCGTATACGCGCTTTCGGCCTTTTCGGTTCGTTCTTTCTCAATTAATGCTTTGGCCTCGAGCTTCTCCTGTTTGGCGGACAACACCGGATCACTTCCTGAATCGCGCTGGTTTTTCAAGGCTTCCCAAGCGACAATAGCGGCTGGAAAGGACATGGCCGGCCAATGACCTATAGCGACTTGCCGAATGCGTCCATCAACAGAGCTTCTATATCGATAAATCCAGGTTCGCAACTTAGCTGAAGCCCAGAGGCGAAGACCGGGATAATCGGTAAAGGTGATATGCTGTCCAGGTTGCAAAGCTTTGGCTGTGCGGGAGTCGAAGTGCATATTAGTATAGCTTTTTTAGTTGCCCTGAAATTTCAGTATAGCTTTTTTGAAATGATATAAAAAGCTACACTAAAAAGTAAAGTGTAGGTAAGTTTTGATAAGTGCAGATGATGTTAAGCGAGACGAATAAAGATGTTAAAAAACATCTACTATCAATAAGATGAGAATGAAAAACGAGTTAAATCAGGGTAATAGAGAAGCCCAGCAAAAAGAACCTACTCCGATGATGCAGCAGTATCTGCGCATCAAGTCCGACTATTCCGAAACCCTGCTGTTCTACCGGATGGGGGATTTCTACGAGCTTTTCTACGACGATGCGAAAAAGGCCGCGCGCCTGCTCGATATTACGCTGACCGCCCGCGGCCAGTCGCAGGGACAGCCGATTCCGATGGCGGGCATTCCGTATCATGCGGCGGAAGGCTATATTGCGAAGCTGATCCGGATCGGCGAATCGGTCGCGATTTGCGAGCAGATCGGCGATCCTGCCGCGTCGAAAGGTCCGGTCGAACGCAAAGTCATGCGAATTATCACGCCCGGTACGGTCACCGACGAGGCGCTGCTCGAAGACCGGAAAGACAATCTGCTGGTCGCAGTTTGCCCGCTGCAATCGCGTTACGGGATCGCGAGCCTCGATCTGACCAGCGGCCGTTTTGTCTTGCAGGAGGTCGAATCGGAGGACCATCTGCTCAGCGAGGTCGGCCGCCTGAATCCTGCCGAGCTGCTGTACAGCGAAAGCTGGCCGCTGCCGGACGCCTTGAAGCAGCGCAGCGGCCTGTGCCGGCGCCCGCCCTGGCATTTCGAAGTAGAAAGCGCGCGGCTCTTGGTGTTGAAGCAGTTCAAGGCGCACGATCTGAAAGGCTTCGGCTGCGAAGAGCTGACTGCGGCGGTCGCGGCGGCCGGCGGGCTCCTGCAGTACGTCCGCGATACGCAGCAGAATGTGCTGCCGCATATCCAGGGCATCCGCACCGAAACCAGCGACGACTGCATCCAGTTCGATGCGTCGAGCCGACGCAATCTCGAAATCGACACGCATCCGACCGGACAGCTGCAATACACGCTGCTCGGCGTGCTGGACAAGACCGCCACCGCGATGGGCAGCCGCTGCCTCCGGCGCTGGCTGAACCGGCCGCTCAGGGACCACTTCGTCCTGAACCGGCGCTACGCCTGCATCGAGGCCCTGCTTCAGGGCGACTTGTACCGGTCGGTGCAGGACACGCTGCGGCAGGTCGGCGACATCGAGCGGATCAGCACCCGGATCGCGCTGAAATCGGCCCGGCCCCGCGATTTGCTGGTGTTGCGTTCGACGCTGGCGGCTTTGCCGGACCTGCACAAACAGCTGGACGGGCTCGACGATCCGCATCTGGCCGGGCTGCGCGTGGACATCGGCGAACATCCGGCCATGCTGGAACTGCTCGGCAAGGCGATCGTCGACAATCCGCCGATGCTGATCCGCGACGGCGGCGTGATTGCGGCCGGCTACGACGAAGAGCTCGACGAGTTGCGAAACCTGAGCCAGAACGCGGACCAATTCCTGATCGACATGGAGCAGCGCGAGCGGCAGGCGACCGGAATCAGTAATCTGAAAGTCAACTACAACCGGGTGCACGGCTTTTACATCGAGATTTCGAACGCGAACGCGGACAAGGTGCCGGTCCATTACACCCGCAAGCAGACCCTGAAAGGCGCCGAGCGTTACATCACCGAGGAACTGAAGGCGTTCGAAGACAAGGTGCTCAGCGCCCGCGAGAAATCGCTGGCCTTCGAGAAGGCCCTGTACGACGAACTCTTGGACGTGATCGCCAGTTCTTTAGGCGAACTGCAATTGTGCGCGGCGGCGCTGGCCGAACTCGACGTGCTGGCCAATTTTGCCGAGCGCGCCGAGGCGCTGAATCTGTCGCGGCCGGTGCTGCAGGCGGAACCGGGCATCCGGATCGAAGCCGGCCGGCACCCGGTGGTCGAACAGGTTTCCGATGTGCCTTTCGTGCCGAACGATCTGGATCTGGCCGGCGAACGGCGAATGCTGGTGATCACCGGTCCGAACATGGGCGGCAAATCGACCTATATGCGCCAGGCCGCGCTGATCGTGCTGATCGCGCATGTCGGCTGTTTCGTGCCGGCAAAGTCGGCGGTGCTGGGGCCGGTCGACAAGATCTTCACCCGGATCGGCGCCTCGGACGACCTTGCTTCGGGTCGGTCGACGTTCATGGTCGAAATGTCCGAAACCGCGAATATCCTGCACAACGCGACTTCGCAAAGCCTGATCCTGATGGATGAAATCGGCCGCGGCACCAGCACCTTCGACGGCCTGTCGCTGGCCTGGGCCTGCGCGGACCATCTGGCGAAAGTGACGCAGGCGTTCACGCTGTTCGCCACCCATTATTTCGAACTGACCACGCTGGCCGAGGAACGTCCGTCGATCCGTAACGTGCATTTGGAAGCGATGGAGCACGGCGACCGGATCGTGTTCTTGCATGCGGTGAAGGACGGGCCGGCCAACCAGAGCTACGGGTTGCAGGTGGCGGCGCTGGCCGGCGTGCCGCGCGCGGTGATCGAGAAGGCCAAAAGCAAACTGGCGCATCTCGAAAACAACGCCTATATCGAGCAGCGGGCCGAATCGGGCATCGATCAGCTTGACCTGTTTTCCGCGCCGGAATGCCACCCGGCGGTCGGTTTGCTCGGGGACATCGATCCCGACGCACTGAGCCCGAAACAGGCGTTGGACGCGTTGTACCGGCTCAAGGCGCTGTTATAGAGCCTGCCGCTTCGCGGGATACCGCGAAACATTCCGGGCTTTCGCGTCCGTAGGCCGCAAGCCCGCAGTCCGCTTCGCCGGTTCTCGGAGATTGGCGAAGCGGCGCCTTCTTCATTCGCTCTACTTCATTGTTTGGCTCTCGGCTCCTCCGTATCCGGGCGGCTGCGAATAATGCGAATAAAAAGTCGCACTTGCAAATCTTCTTTGACTCTAATAAGCAATTTGAATCGGTTGCGCCAATAATGATGCGTCGTAAGATTGAGTTTTATCCTCAGTCTGACTCATGAATAAGGGCGATGTCCGTTAAGGAAACTCTGATTAAATCCCGGAAACTCCCCCTCTCTAGGAAGGAGAAGTGGACTTAATCAGCAATGTCGATCTCGTAGGCCGGATAAGCGTAGTGCATCCGGCGACTGCGGTGGATGCGCTACGCTTATCCCTCCTACAGCCCATTAATTTAACGGCATCGGGGAAGAGAGGTAGCGTTGGACCTGTTCATTTAAGGATTTATCCCATGTTCGCGAGGTCACCGGGCAAAATATCGGGATAGAGGCGAGGAAAGAGTTAAGGACCGACGATGAATGAAGTTTATGGGATCGATTGGAAATCGATTTTTGTCCCGTCCTTTCTGCAAATCGGAGAAATATTCCTGCGCGGGACGATTGTGTATCTGTTTATCTTTTTTGTATTCCGTGTGCTGCGGCGAGAGTCGGGGGAATTGGGGGTTTCCGATCTGCTCGTCGTTGTGCTGATCGCCGATGCGGCACAGAATGCGATGGCCAATGAATATAAAACTGTCACCGAAGGGCTGGTTCTTGTGGTTACCCTGGCTTTTTGGGACTATTTTCTCGATTGGCTCAGCTATCGATTCCCGCCTTTTCGGCGCCTGCTTCGTCCTGCTCCGATAATCTTGATTAAGGATGGGCGTCTCCAACGGCGGAACCTGAGAAAGCAAATGATCTCCGAAGACGAATTAATGGGAGTATTGCGGGAACAAGGGGTGGAGCGTGTGGAGGAGGTCAAGCGGAGTTACATGGAAGACGATGGAACCATCAGCATCATCAAAAAGGTGTGAAACGGCGCAAAGCCGGATTGCTGTCCCGATGTGGGGGAACCGTTCCGTATGTGGCTTAAGGTACAGACAGCGCCCTAACCTAATCGTAGATTAAATATATATCGGGCCTATTTTCGGGCATCGATCCGGGTAGCCGGATTGAGCCGGCGATTAGGTTTTGAATCATTTGCGGCGCAGATTCAATACCGCTGCATTCGCGAGACGGGGATGCCGGTACCGAAGTCGAGGTTCCAAGCTGAAGCCCGGCTTCAGGATTAGCGTTTATGTTTTATCAAGGAGAATCGTTATGTCGACAAGTACTATATTGCTGGTCATTTTAATCTTGATCATTTTGGGTGCGGTTCCCGTTTGGCCTTATAGCCGGAGTTGGGGATATGGGCCCAGCGGTATACTCGGCCTGATACTGGTGATTTTTCTCGTAATGCTGCTTTTAGGCGCGGTATAGGTATGAAGGGAACCGTGATTTCTGGTTCCCCGAATAACCACGATCAAAAACACATGGATAAACGGCCTCTAAGCTTTCTGCTTATCCGATAAATCCGATGAAACAGAGTCTTCCGTCAGACTGCTTCCCGTTCCGGTAAACGGCGGTATGGATGCACTCAGGGGATCCGGAATTGGGGGGAGAAGGCGGCGAGGCTGTGTTTATCCAAGAGAGCCTGATAACTTTAGCGATTTACCGATCGAAGAAAAGCTTAAAAAACGACCCTCTAACAGATCCGTTATTAGAGAGCCGTTTTTATTACGGAAACGAATGAATTTAATGCGCTCTTCCTTTGCCTTCTCCTCCCTCTTCTTCTCTGCCGCCACCATGCGAAGCTTTACCGCCTTTGCGTCCGGCTTCCCGGGCTTCTTCCGAAGTGAACTCGTGGGCAGTGCCTTTCTCGTGGGCGGCTTTACCGCCTTTGCGTCCGGCTTCCCGGGCTTCTTCTGAAGTGAACTCGTGGGCAGTGCCTCTCTGATGAGCGACCTGACCGCCTTTGCGTCCGGCTTCCCGGGCTTCTTCCGGCGTGAACTCGTGGGCGGTGCCTCTCTCATGAGCGACCTGGCCGCCTTTGCGTCCGGCTTCCCGAGCTTCTTCCGGCGTGAACTCGTGGGCGGTGCCTTTCTCATGGCTGGCGTGGCCGCCTTTACTGGCAATTGCGCGTTGTTTTTCTTCATCCATTGAAGCAAAGCCGCGGGCTGACTTGCCTTGGCCGGTGTCTTCTCTTTGTCTAGGCATGATATACATCCTCGAAAATATTAATGAATCATTGGTTGATTTATGTTGAAAACCTAACCAATTACCCCATTCTTTTTATATAAAAAGAATAATAAAAATATACGGGGCTGATACAAAAGTTCTGTACGGTATCGCACATTTCTTGCGGCTGAAATCAAACAAAAATAAAGCGTTATGTATAAAGCTGCTTAGTATGAGTAATAGTTTATATTAATCATTTATATAAATAATTTGAGAAATTTAAGGAAATTTTTTTGAAAAATGAATCAATGAGGTTGTTTTTTAATCTAAGTATATAAGGACTTTGTTTTTGGAATTATTTAATAATCATGCTTCTTAAATACTCGATTTAATAGTTTTCGCGATGAAAATGTTTAATATCAAAAAAGTCCTCCTTCAAGGCACCTTATGCGCTCTGTTGATTGCGAGTCTGGGATTGCTGGGGTGTTCCGGAAAAGAAGAAGGGGACGAGGCCGTTGGGGCGGAGATAAAAACTCAGGATGCAGCGCCCCAGAAGACTCATGAAGAAGTAGGGGAGGCCTCTTGGTACGGCCCCGGTTTTCATGGCCGCAAGACGGCCAGCGGCGAGACTTTCGATCAGCGGGAAATGACGGCTGCCCATCCTGAGTTGCCTTTGGGGACCGAAGTGGAAGTGACCAATCTCGAAAACAAGAAAAAGGTCGAAGTCGAGATCACCGACAGAGGGCCCTATGTGAAGGATCGCGTAATCGACCTCTCGAAGGCCGCGGCGAAAAAGCTTGGAATGAAGGAACAGGGCGTCAGTACGGTCAAAATCGAAACCGCCGAACCCGTCAAGAAAAAAAATCCGCCGCGCAAGGCTTCGAGTAAAACCAAGAAAAAGCGGGCTGGCAAGTCCCAGTCAAAATCCGCGGTGAAGTAGACGCCGTCCGGCCAGCGGAAAATTGCGGAAAGTCGGGCATACATCGGGAGAGGCTAGAGCATTTTCGTTTTGGGTGTACGGTCATAAGCAATGCCGCAAAGTTAGGGCAAACTCGTCATTCCGGCAGGGATTGCCGGAATCCAGAAGCCAGGGACGGCAAGCTTTAATGCATCCCTGCAGTCTGGATCTCGGCAATCCTTGCCGAGATGACGGTTTGACTTAACGGCATTATCTTCCTATAGGCGATATGAAAATGCTCTAGCAGAGAAGCTAAACAACTCCCTTATGTTGTAAGTTCCGTAACTGTTTCCAGTTGTAGGGTACGCTCGACTGCAGGAGCAATTGCCGAATACGTACCATGGGGATTGAAAAGGTTACGCACAGCCTATCCTACCGCTTTTGGGCTGTAACCCAGCGTACCGATACTTTCATAACGACGAGCGCTCGGCGGGGGAATCGGAAAGTGACGATCGACCAAATCTTGAGTTCGGCATCGCACCGACAGCGGACGCCAAATACTTTAGAGTCGAGTCAAATGGGTTCTTCATAAGGAGAGTGTGTTATGAAATCAGTCAAATATTATCCGGTATTGCTTCTGGTTCTGGTTTCGCTGTCCGGCTGTGCGACCGACGGTAACCGTTCGGAGCGGAGCGAGGACAGGGAAAGCGCCGGCGCTTACCTTGACGACAGCATGATCACCACCAAGGTTAAAACTGCCATCTTTAATGAGCCCGGTCTGGATTCTGCGGAAATCAACGTCGAGACTTATCAAGGCAATGTGCAGCTCAGCGGTTTTGTGGAATCTCGAGAAGATATCGAACGGGCGGTTCAAGTGGCGCGACAGGTCGAAGGCGTCAAATCGGTAAAGAACGATATGCGTCTGAAAAGCCGCGCGCGATAAGCCGGCCAGATGGCGAGCCATCGCATTCGCGAAGGCTTGCGGTTCGATTTACGATTTGCCATCCGGAGAATTCCTTATGCCCAACCAACATCATTTGACCGAGGTTCAAACCTTGCGTGCGCAAGCACGCCAGCACATTGAGCAGGGTGCGGTTACCGCAGGCTATGCGGCGGACGCGGAGTCGGTCGTCAAACTGCTCAACGAAGCCCTGGCCACGGAGTTGGTCTGTGTTCTGCGCTACCGCCGTCATTATTTCATGGCACAAGGTCTTCAATCGAAAGGCGTCGCGGAGGAGTTCCTTGTCCACGCCAACGAGGAGCAGGGACATGCCGACCAGATCGCGCGGCGCATCGTACAGTTGGGCGGCGAGCCCGATTTTTCCCCGGATACCCTGTCCCGCCGCAGCCATGCGGAATATGTCGAAGGCAGTTCGCTGGTCGATATGATCAAGGAAGATCTGGTGGCGGAGCGGATCGCGATCGACAGTTACCGCGAGATGATCCTGTATCTGGGCGACAACGACCCGACCACCCGCAATATGATGGAAAGCATTCTCGCGGTAGAGGAAGAGCACGCCGACGAACTGGCCGATCTGCTTCAGGAACGCCTGGCGGCATCCGGCTTATGAAAATCGGGTCTGTGCCCGCGATAATCGGGCTGTCGGCTTTTACGGCCCAACTTTCCGGCTGCGGGTACGGCGAACTGATCCGACTGTATTTTCAGGAACAGGAGTATCAGAAGGATCAGGAACTGATCGCCGAGATCAAAGGCGCTCTGCTCGCCGATTCTGATACCCGGCATGCGCCGGTCGAGATTGAAGCCTATCTCGGGGATGTCCGCCTCAGCGGCATGCTTGCTTCATCGAAGCAAAAGCAGCGTGCGGAAGATATCACCGAACAGGTCAGCGGCGTGGAATCGGTGGTTAACGCGATCGAAGTGCGGGGCCGGTAATGGTAATAAGGCGGTGCGTTCGGGACATAATTGGCCTTAGAGAAGCCCGGTACCTGTTTGCGAGTACCTGCATGTTCGGGTTATTGATTTCGCTCGGCTCCTGTTCCTTCATTCCCGGCATGCAGCTGGACCGGATCACGTTGCCGACAGGTTTCTCGATCGCGCTTTACGAGGATAATGTGCCCGGCGCCCGTACACTGGTGTTTGGCGACAAAGGCACCTTATTTGTCGGTACCGACAAGGAAGGCAAGATCTACGCCGTTCCGGCGCATCTGGGCGCCAAAGACGGCGAAGGGAACGTGTTCGTGATTGCCGAGGGCCTGCAGAATCCTCATGGCATCGCTTTCAGGGATGGCGCGCTGTATGTGGCGGAGCGCAGCCGGATACTCCGCTTCGACGATATCGAAAACCGGCTTGACCGTCCGCCGGCACCGGCCGTGGTTCACGAGCTCGGTCTCAAATATGCCCACCACGGTCTGCGCGTGATTCATTTCGGGCCCGACGGGAAGCTCTACGTATCGATCGGGGTGCCGTGCAATATCTGCATGCCCGAGCTCGACCGCTACGGTGTGATTATTCGCCTCAACGGGAAAGGCAAGTCCGAGGTGTTCGCTCGCGGGATACGCAATTCGGTCGGCTATGACTGGCATCCCAAGACACACGAATTATGGTTTACCGATAACGGCCGCGATCTCCTGGGCAACGACGTGCCGCCCGACGAGTTGAACCATGCGCCATCGGCCGGGATGCATTTCGGTTATCCCTACTGTCATGCCGGCGAATTGCCCGATCCGGTATTCGGCCTGCGCAGTCATTGCAATGATTTTGCCGCGCCCGCGCAAAATCTGGGACCCCACGTCGCCGCGCTCGGTATGCGGTTCTATACCGGGCAACAGTTTCCGGCCTCTTACCGGAACCGGATATTCATCGCCGAGCACGGTTCGTGGAATCGCAGCCCGAAGTCGGGTTACAAGATCACGACAGTCACGCTCGCCGGCAATCGGGCCGTGAATTACGAACCGTTCGCGGAAGGCTGGCTGCAGGGAAATTCGGCATGGGGGCGTCCGGTGGATGTGATTGTCGCGCCGGACGGCTCCCTGCTGGTTTCCGACGACGAGCGAGGTGCGATATACCGGATCAGCTATCGCGGCTTTTAGCATTTTTCGCGGCTCCTGCACCTGCGGGCAATGCTCTTCCTTCCACGGGACAGCTTTTTTTGTGGGCTATCGAACCGACTCGGTGACGATTTGTTTTTATGATGACACTCAAGATGCATCATAGTTAGGGCAACTCCAGTCAGCGGCAACGCATGGAGGATGGCATCTCGCTAATCGAATTCCCTTTGGCCTGTAGCCGGCGGTTACGGTAAACGGAACGACGGCATCTCACCATTTCAGAGGAGAAACACTATGGGCAGATATGTACTTGCATGGCTACTTGGCGTGCCGGTGTCTTTACTGATCATCATTTATCTGATTTTCCATTGATTTTTATTCAACGGTTTCCGAGAGGGTTTTGCCATTCGGAAGCGTAATCAATAACCGGTGCCGTCAAGGACGGCATTTTTGGTTAGATCTTTATGATCTTTAATAACCCAATCAATACCAGGAGTTTATTATGGAACCGACCAGAACAGCAGCTACCAATGAAACCGTGGAACGCGTCAAAGCAGGCGCGCATGAAGCTGTAGAAAAAGCGGCCGACATGACGCTCAGGGCGGCGGACACCATCAACGAAAAAAGCGGACAGGTCAGGGACGCTCAGGAGCGGCTGCAGGAGCAGATACGCGAATATGTCCGCGAAAATCCGGTGACCTCGCTGGGCATCGCCGTGGGCAGCGGGTTTATTTTGAGCCGCCTGATGGGGCATCGCTGAATCAGGCCTGCGCTTTCCTTTCGGGCATCACTTCATCAATTCTCCGGCCTTTATCGTACTGCTATGCGGGGCTCCTTATTTCCATTCCGCTCGTGTTGCGTTCCGATGAGCGGCCAATTGCTGGCTCAGCGTGAAAGCGCAGTACAAACCGTGTTTTACGGGGTGGTGCAAACGAGCGGAAGTGCCGGTGTTTTTTCCGTGAGGTGAGCAGGACGCGGCTTGATTGAGCCGAGGCTGTCTGGAACGCGGAAACGGGGCGTTTATTCCATTGCTTAATTTAAGGAGAAACCCTATGTCAAAAAGATATTCAAAACTGGCCATCGCGTTGGCTGCCGGTTTAATGTTGACCATGGATTGGGCCGGAGCCGCAGGTAAAACGGCCGGTAGTCCGGTAGAAAATACCGAGCGCAATGTGCGCGATAAAGGCAATGCAACCTTGACGCCGGAAGATCAGCTTCAGAATGAGGGCGACCTGAGGATCACTGCCGATGTCCGCAAAGCGATTACCGGTGACGAATCGTTGTCGGTCAATGCGCATAATGCGAAAGTCATTACGCGTAACGGTACGGTCACATTGCGGGGACCTGTCAACAGCGAATCCGAAAAAAACCAACTGCAGGACATCGCCCAGAAAACGCCCGGCGTAAATCAGGTTGACAATCAGCTGGAAGTCCGGGCGCCCTAATCGATTGCAGGAGAACGTCATGAAGAAAGCAGTTTTTTGCATTACTCAAACGAACGACCAAGTGGAGCGCATCGTCAGCGAACTGAAAGCGGCGGGCTTTTCCAATAACGATATTTCTGTGCTGTTGCCGGACAAGACCAGCGAACACGAAGCGGGTCATGAAAAGCATACTAAATCGCCCGAAGGCACTGCGATCGGCGGCACGATAGGCATCGGTACCGGCGCGGTGCTGGGCTGGCTGGCGGGTATCGGTACCCTGGCCATACCGGGCCTGGGCCCCTTCGTCGCGGCCGGGCCTATCATGGCGGCGCTGGGCGGTGCCGGGGTGGGAGCCGCCGCGGGCGGTCTGACCGGCGCATTGGTGGGCTTGGGGATCCCCGAATACGAGGCCAAACGCTATGAAAGCCGAATTCAGGGTGGCAATGCCTTGATTTCCGTCCATACCGAGACTTCGGAAGCCCGATCGAAAGTGGAAGATATTTTCGAGCGCGCGAATGCTGAAGATATTTCCTCGACCGGTGAAGCTGAACCTAAGCGTTATTCTTCGCCCGGCCCCTCCGAGCCCAGACATTATTGAAATTTCGTGGTGTTGTCTAACCTTAAGAGGAGGTTCAGATGCTGAATATCAACAAAATCGAGAAATTGCTGAAGAACGAAATGGCCGCGGCGGAAACCTATCATCAAGCCCTGGAAAAGTTCGAAGAAGAGGCCCAAGGCAACGAACTCAATTCGCTGCAGCCGATTTATGAAGAACATACCGAGGCAGTTTCCGAGCTACAGGAAAAAATTCAGCAGTTGGGCGGTATGCCTCCCAGCGGCTCCGGCTTATGGGGATCCTGGTCCGAAGCGCTGATGGGCGGTGCCAAGTTGATCGGCAAGGATGCGATGCTGAATGCGCTTTTGGCCGGGGAAAAGAGCGGTCTGGACGACTATCAGGACGCAGCGGAGGATCCCGACGTGCCTCCCGAAGTGAGCGACCTGATCAAGTCGAAGTTTATGAATTCCCAGCAAGAGAATATCCGTGTTCTCAACCGGCTGCTCCAGAGTTAGAGGTAATCGTAATGAAGACTTTCACTTTTTTCCGGAAAAAAGGATGGGTGCCGTTCGTGTTCGGCGTCATGCTGGCCGGCATCGCTCAACCTTCGCATTCGCGCGGCGCAGAGACTGTGCCGGGCGACGTTAGGCAGCAACAAGGCGAAGCCATGCAGCCGGCGCCCAGCTTTCGGGAAGCGGATAAAAACGGCGACCATTACGTGAGCAAGGAAGAACTGCAGGGCTATCCTTATCTGCTCAAGCGCTTCGATGAGGTGGATGCCGGCAAGACGGGACGCCTGGAAGAACACGAATATGGCAATCTGGTGATGGAAAAAAGCCGGGAAAAAGGCCGGTAAATCCGGCTGCCGGACACTGTTTCGTACCGGATTCGGTTCCGCCAAAATGTCTATTTTTTAATATTCAACGGAGGTAACTGTTATGGCAAACATGGACAAACTGTCGAGTGCGGCAGAAGAAGCTGGCGAAAGAATTGCAGACGCCACCCGCCAAGCGGCCGAAGCGCTTGGCGAAAAGGGCGAACAATTAATGGATATGGAAGAGCAGTTCATGAAGCAATGCCGCGACTGCATCCGCAATCATCCGATCACCTCGATCAGCATCGCATTGGCGGCCGGTTATCTTTTGAGCCGGATGACGCATACCTGCGAGTACCGGAGAAGATAAATGGCGATTCGTCCCCATGAAGACAGATCGGTCCGTTTTTCCGCCGTTCCCGCCGAGCCGGAGGAACGGCATGCCGACTTGCTGGAAGACCTTCAACTGTTATGGCTTGATCTGCGCGGACTGACGCATGATCATTTGCAGCTTGCCGCACTCGAAGCGAGGCGGGCCGGCGCCAGTTTGGCCGTTATGCTGGCGGCGGGCGTGGTGATGGCGGTCCTGCTGATCAGCGTGTGGGGCGGGCTGATGGCCGCTGCTGCACTGGCCCTGATGCAAAGCCATGTCATGGGCGATATCGAAGCCATTTTATCGATTGCCGGAGCCAATTTGGTGGCTGCATTGCTTCTGTTCTGGTTCGTGCGGCGCAAAAGCCGTGATCTGCTCTTTCCGGAGACGATTAATAGCTTTCAAGATAAGGAGTAAAAAATGACGGACCAGAATAATAATCACCGCAAAGAGGACAACGGTACGCTGACCGCTAAGATTGAGGAAACCGAACGCCGGTTGTGGAACCGGCAGTTGAGTACGCATATTCACACGGACGCATTGATCAAGGACCTGAGGCGTGAGCTGGCGTCGCCCACTACGCTGTTACTGGCGAGCGAGCTGGGCTTTATTGTCGGCGAACTGACCAAGCGTCCGTCCAAACCGGAACACGCTGCCGCCGACAGGGAGGTCGATGGCGTCTCGCTTTCGCGTGCCGAAGCGACGCCTTTGAAGGAAGCGCTGGACTTCGGCAGTTTGCTGATCACGCTGTTTCACGCGTTGCCGCCCACCTGGATCCTGGAAACTTTCCATCCGGCCGAAGAAGAGACGAAGCCGAAAACGGAACCGGCTGCTGCCGGAAAACCGAAAGCGGGGGTGGAACTGTCCAAAAGTGGAAAATCGGCTTTCGCTTCCCGATAAAACGGGGCAAGCCAGAGAAATTCTTGAGATAAAATGCAAAGAACGGCGATCATCGATCTGTGACTGCCGCCGTTCTTTTTCCGGGGATGCGTCGAGTAAAGCGCTATTGGGCTGCCGTTAGATGTTGGCTGGCTTCCTGAGCGGCTTTTTGAGCGGCGCTGCCGTTGTTTTGATTGCCTTGATTAACCGCTTCCTGCAGGCTCTTGATGCCCGCATCCAGGTGCTGATCGGCAGTTGCTGCATGTGTTAACGCTTCTTGAGCGTGTTGGGCGATTGCCTTGCCATCCGTTTGTTTGGCGGCCATCATCGTATGCTCGACAGCTTGCTGAAGGTGGTTTTCTTCCGCATAGACGGTAATGGCGCCCAAACCCAGCATGACGCCGGACAGTACATTGATCATTTTGATATTCATCAGGAATCTCCTTTTGCCGAAAGAAATGGGCCGCGCAAGCCCAAAACGAAACCGCGCTGCCGAAGCAGCGCGGTTAAAAAATCCGTGGATTAGTGACGGGTTGTGCCGGTTTCGTGGGTATACGGTTGCGTTCCGTAGAAGGAATGCACTTCATTGGCCCAGGTTTCGTCGGCCATATCCGGCCAGCGGTCGGGGTCGAATCCCGGGGCGCTTTCCAGGCGTTCCTTGTCGACGTCCAAAGTAAAACGTTTGTTTTTCGTATCGAGTTTCAAGGCATTCCACGGTACGGCAAACAATTTTTCGCCGAGCGACAGAATGCCTCCGAAAGACAAGACCGCATAAGCGACTTTGCCGGTAGTCATGTCCAGCATGATTTCCTTGATATCTCCGAGATCCTCTTCCTTGCTGTTGTAGACATCATTGCCAAGCAGCGTGTCCGCCCCCATCAGGCGCGGACCCGGACCTTCATCGCTGAGCCGGTTCTTATATATGCCGTAAGTGTCGCGATCTACATAACTCATAGTCATGTCCTCAATAAAATAAATCAAAACTAACTGGAATATTTCGTCCAGAACCCTAGGCGGAAAAATAACTGCAACGCCGGAAAAAATCGGTACGGTGCCGCACTTTAAAAATTCATTTCGAGCAGGAAGAATCCGCCGGCCATAGCCGGTTTATGTGCTTAAGCGTACCGACGGGGCGGCTTTAAACCGGTAATCTTTCGCGCATCTATTGATATAGAGACCGAACAAATGCACGCTGAGCAGCTATTCGATTTTGGGTTGTCGGCTTATTGCCCGAGTAGGTGTTCATCAGTTTCTTTTAACCGGTTGTGGAGAATATAGCTATGAGCAATTTACCTTATGAAGAAACGCACAAACCGCATATCGGCTCCGGCATTTCCCCCCAGAGATCAAGGCGGATGCGGTGGATAAAAGGGATATCCTGGACGTCGGTGTTTGCCGGCGTGGTTGTCGCTTTGGGTGTTCAGATGCTGCTGAGCACGCTGGGCACCGGGATCGGGATGAGCATGATCGACCCGTTGCGCGCCCAAGATACGCCGACTGTGAGCGAATTCAGCATCGGCGCCGGCTTATGGTGGGTCGTATCGAGTTTTCTTTCGCTGTTTATCGGCGGTTGGGTGGCGGCGCAGTTTTCGGGATACCTGCGTCATCTGGACGGGGTCTTGCACGGGCTGCTCGTCTGGGCGCTGGGCACCCTGATCACAATCTATTTTCTGGGTAGCGCGATCGGTTCGATAGCGAGCGGCACCGGCAATATGTTAAACGCAGGCACGCGCAGCGTGGCGGAAAAAGCGGTAACGGTCGTCTCGGGGGACGAGATCAGAAAAGATGCCGAGGGGCTGTTATTGCGCCAGCCAAGACCAGGTGTAGAACCTCGGTCGGCCATCATGGATCCGGAATTCAGCATGGCGCTGGAACGGTTTCTGACGGCGGAAGACAGGAATGCTAAGGAAATCAATCGCACCGCGCTGATCAATCTGCTGACCGCGCGGACCGGGTTGAGCATCGACGAGGCAACCAATCGGGTAAATCGATGGGAAAGAACCTACGCACAGGCCGAGCAAAAAGTGCGGGAAGCCGCCGATCAGGCCGCGAAAGCGGTGGCATGGTCGGCCTTGTGGGGTTTCCTGGTAATCCTGGTGAGCGCCATCGCGGCCGCGGTAGGCGGTTATGTCGGCACACAGGTTCCGGACGGAGAGGCGCGCGAGAGAAGCATGAGCCGCTAAATAAACTATAGGGCCACATAAAAATTCAAAGTCTTACAAGTGCGGTGTATGGGTTATCGCAAATGTATGAGAGGTAAATATTATGAATCAAAAGCAAAGACATGCATCGGGAGCCGCCAGCAGGGGACAGGATGCCATTGTACTGCTCACTCGGGATCACGATCGGGTAAAAGAGTTGTTCGACGAGTTCGAAATGCTCGAAACGGAAGAGGGCGGCGAAGATGACAAGCTGGATTTGGTGCAGCAAATATGCATGGAATTGACAATCCACACGCAGCTCGAAGAAGAAATCTTCTATCCTGTCGCCATCGATGCGATCGGCCAGTTGGACATCATGGATGAAGCGCTGGTCGAACACGGAAAAGCCAAGGAGCAGATCGACCAATTGGTGTCGATGGCGCCGGAGGATGATTATTTCGATGCCGAAGTGAATGTCTTGAGAGATATGGTCGAGCATCACATCCAGGAAGAAGAAGGCAAGATGTTCCCTAAGCTGAAAAAAACCTCGGTCGATCTGGCCGCGTTGGGAGAAGAGCTCAACCAGCGCAAACAGGAGCTGCAGATGGACATGGGCATGGTCGAAGCCTCCATGCACAAGACTCAGGCGGGCAGAAAACCAATGCCGCCGCAGGGACCGACGCCTTAGTAGTTTTCGTAGGCGCGCTTAAATGGCAAGGCACTGGCAAGGCTCGTCTGCTTTTCGGACGGGCCTTTAAAATTCTTGGGCTGTTCCGGCCCTCTCGAGACGAGCGGTATAAAGGGGGAGGGCGAAAAAATTGCCCGGAACCAGGTGCTTCAAGGATACAGGTGCGGCAACGCACCGACTTTGTTATCCATTCGGTTCAAATTGTTTATCGGATTTTGATTTATTAAAGCGATCCTTGAATAGAAGCGGCCTGATTCGGTTTAAGTTTTCGATTTTACTGTGCGATATGTCGGTTTATTTAAGGGCCGCCTTGATAAGGCGCGCCGAAATCTGCTTTTTCAAAAAATAGCGCGCTTTCTTTTCCAGTTAGTATTTGTTATTTCGATATTTTAGGAGGATGCCATCATGTATACGCCTCAAACTGAACCCCAAAAAACCTCGACTGCAGCTTTCCGATCCATGCAGTCGTGTATAGACATCTGCAACCGTTGCGCCCAGACCTGCCTGCAGACGGCGATGAACCAATGTCTGGAAATGGGCGGGCGGCACGTTGAGCCGGAACACTTTCGCCTGATGATCTGCTGCGCGGAAATGTGTCAGTTGTCGGCCAACTTTATGTTGAGCAATTCGCCTTTCCATACCCGTACCTGCGAAGTGTGCGCCGAAATCTGCGAAGCTTGTGCCAAGGACTGCGCCAGCATCGGGGATATGGATGAATGTGTGTCGATTTGCCGCAAATGCGCCGAAAGCTGCAAACAAATGGCCAGTATGGCTACCCATTGATGACATGATATGCAGCCGCCCTGGCGCTCTGCGTGCAGGCTTTCCCTTACCGGAGAACGCCGCGGCGGGGCGTTCTCGTTTTTTAACTCCGGATGCTGTGTCCCGGCTTCGGTAAGCCGGGGGCGGCTTGTTTCTTTATCCCCCCATTCCAGCTTCGAACGCGGGTACGGTTCGAATCTCAGGCTCTGCGTTCGCGAGAGTGTACGGTGGTCGGCCGAAAGCCTGACAATCGCAGTTTTTATCCTTATCCCACAATTTCTTACCGAAAATAGTTGCGTAATACAATTAGTATGACTACTTAGGCAATCATACGAATGGTCAGCCCCGGAAAAATTCTTTAGATTAAGCCCATTCTGAAAATCCGGGGGAACTTGGTATGGAACTGCATGAAGAGTTAAGCAAACTATCCGACACTCTCAAACAGCAACGCGATGAAATCAGACTGCAGATTCATCTGGCCACTGCCGATTTGAAGGATGATTGGGAAGAGAGCGAAAGAGAATGGGGGCATTTCAAAGACAAACTCGCCGAGATTATTGATGAAAGCAAGGAAACGACGGTCGAGTTTATCGAAAAAACCCGTATCGTGGGCGAAGAATTGAAGGTTGCCTATAAGAACATTCAAAGGCGGCTCACCTCCTAAAAAATCGGATAAGGCGTCATTATTTCAGGCGGAGCGGAAAAGTTCATGTCGAACGTGTACGCGGGATTCTCTAAGGCGGCCGGAGGCTATGCGGACGGGTACTTTGGAAAGCCGGGCAAGGAGTGAGGGGAGCGTCGGGTATGTCCGAAAAACTGACCGGGTTTCAGCTCGAACAGTTTAAGAATCTGTTGCACGACCGCTTCTACATGGTGCGCTCCGACCTTTATAAAGAGATTCTTTCGATCGACAAGGAGCACGGCTCGAAAATCGCCGAGACGGTTTATCAGGCGGCGGCTGCGGCATTGGCCCATCTATTGGCCGGCTTGAAAAGGATCGACCTGAATCACTACCTGAGCGAGATCAAAGACATCGAGGCAGCGCAGACGCGTATCGCCGAAAACCAATATGGCATTTGCCAGGACTGCGGGCATCCGATCTATTTCAAGCGGCTATTGGCCTTTCCGACCGCCAAGCGGTGTGTGGCCTGCCAACGGCTCTACGAAAAGGCGAAGAACGAATAAATTCGATTTTTTTGGAAAATTAGGGTTTACTCATCGCTGATTTCTCGCTATAATGCGCGGACTGAAGTGATTGCTTCAGGCGCGTAGCTCAGTTGGTTAGAGCACCACCTTGACATGGTGGGGGTCGTTGGTTCGAGTCCAATCGCGCCTACCAGATATCCTAAAGCACTGCTCCGCAGTGCTTTTTTATTGCGGAAACCAAATTCGAATTGTCTTGATTTAGCATGCCAGTAATCACTCTTCCCGACGGCTCCAGGCGCGATTTCGACCGTTCGGTTACGGTGTTGGAAGTTGCCCAGTCCATCGGTTCCGGGCTGGCCAAGGCGACTCTGGCGGGTAAGGTGAACGATAGGCTGGTCGATGCGAGCGCCGTCATCGATCAGGATGCCTCGCTGCAAATCATCACTGCCAAGGATGCCGACGGCATCGACATTATTCGCCACTCCACCGCCCATCTTCTGGCTCAGGCCGTCAAGCAGCTGTTCCCTGACGCCCAGGTCACGATCGGCCCGGTTATCGAAAACGGCTTTTACTACGACTTTTCCTATCATCGTCCGTTTACGCCGGAAGACCTCGAAGCAATCGAGGCCCGGATGCAGAAGCTGGCCGCCGACGACTGCAAAGTGAGCCGCTCGCTGATGCCTCGCGACGAAGCGGTGCAGTATTTCCGCGGACTCGGCGAAAATTACAAGGCCGAGATCATCGAATCGATTCCGTCCGATCAGCCCATTTCTTTATATTCACAAGGCGATTTTACCGATTTGTGCCGCGGTCCGCACGTGCCGAGCACCGGCAAGCTGACAGCGTTCAAACTGATGAAGATTGCCGGGGCGTACTGGCGCGGCAATTCCGAAAACGAAATGCTGCAGCGTATCTACGGCACCGCCTGGGGCGACAAAAAAGAGCTGCAGGCTTACCTCACGCGTCTCGAAGAAGCCGAAAAGCGCGATCACCGGAAATTGGGCAAAACCCTGGGCTTGTTCCATACCCAGGAAGAAGCTCCCGGCATGGTGTTCTGGCACGAGAAAGGCTGGACGATCTATCAGCAGATTGAGCAGTACATTCGCGAAAAGCTGCGCGTGAACGGCTACGGCGAAGTCAAGACGCCGCAGATCGTCGACCGCTCGCTGTGGGAAAAATCCGGGCACTGGGACAAATTCAGCGCCGGCATGTTCACGACCCATTCGGAAAATCGCGATTATGCGATCAAGCCGATGAATTGCCCGTGCCATATTCAAATTTTCAATCAGGGGCTGAAAAGCTACCGTGATCTGCCGATCCGCTTGGCCGAGTTCGGCTCCTGCCACCGGAACGAGCCTTCCGGCACACTGCACGGGTTGATGCGGGTCCGCAACTTCGTCCAGGACGACGCGCATATTTTTTGTACCGAAGCGCAGATTCAGGACGAGGTATCGAACTTTATCGACATGCTGTTCGACGTCTACAAAGACTTCGGTTTCGACGAGGTGGTTATCAAACTGTCGACTCGTCCGGAAAACCGGGTCGGCGACGATGCGGTCTGGGACAAGGCCGAAAACGCGCTGGAACTGGCCTTGAACAACAAAGGCCTGAAGTGGGATTTGCAACCGGGCGAGGGCGCCTTTTACGGTCCGAAGATCGAATTTTCATTGAAGGACTGCATCGGCCGGGTCTGGCAGTGCGGTACGATTCAGGTCGACTTCTCGATGCCCGGCCGCCTTGGGGCGACTTATATCGCCGAAGACAGCTCGCGGCAAACGCCGGTGATGCTGCACCGGGCGATTCTCGGTTCGCTGGAGCGTTTTACCGGCATTCTGATCGAGCACTATGCCGGCACTTTTCCTGTCTGGTTGGCGCCGGTGCAGGCCGTCGTGCTGACGATCGCGGACCGTCATGACGATTATGCGGTCGAGGTAATGAAAACCCTTGAAAAACAGGGGTTCAGAGTCAAAATTGACTTGAGAAATGAGAAGATCGGGTTTAAAATCCGCGAACACTCGATGCAGCGCGTGCCCTACCTGTTGATCATCGGCGATAAGGAGCTTGAAGATCGGACGATTACGGTGCGTACGCAAAAGGGTGACAATTTGGGCAGTCTGGCGATAGAAGCATTCGGCGAACGGCTGGGTCAGGAAATCGCGGATAGAAAATGATTGTAGCTGGAGGATCTAGGTATCGCTGCTAAAAAAGATGAAATCCGCCTGAACGATGCGATCACCGCCAAGCGGGTGAGGGTAACAGGTGCCGATGGCGAGTCATTGGGCATCATTTCATTGGAAGAAGCCAAGCAGTTGGCCTATGCGGCCGATCTGGATCTGGTCGAAATATCGCCCAATGCGGATCCTCCGGTTTGCAAGATCATGAATTACGGCAAGTACCAGTTCGAGCAGAACAAGAAACTGGCCCTCGCCAAGAAAAAGCAGAAACAGATTCAGGTCAAGGAAATCAAATTCAGGCCGGGTACGGACGAAGGCGACTATCAGGTCAAGCTCAGAAGCCTGATCAAATTCCTTAACGACGGGGATAAGACCAAGATCACCGTACGTTACCGCGGGCGCGAACTGGCGCATCGCGAAATCGGGATGGATCAGCTGAAGCGGCTCGAAAAAGATCTGGAAGACGTGGCTGTCGTCGAGCAGTTTCCGAAGATGGAAGGCCGTCAGATGGTCATGGTGATGGCCCCGAAAAAGAAAAAATAACGCGAATAAAATTCAAGAAGGCCCGTCGGCGCGCATGCGCACCCGCCGGGCCTAAATCTTTTCGGCAGTTTCAGGATGAATCTGCCAGCATCTTAAAATCGATTCGATGCGCCTAATTCTTCAGGGCCATGCATTTTGCCTTGCTGGGTTATTTTCTCAGGGATTTTTATTGTTAACGTTGGAGCAAACAAATGCCAAAAATCAAAACCAACCGCGGCGCAGCCAAGCGTTTCAGACGCACCGGCAACGGCGGTTTCAAATGCGGCCAATCGCACAAGCGCCATATTCTGACCAAGAAAAGCACCAAGCGGAAACGCCAACTGCGTAGTCCGGCTTCGATTCATCCATCCGACGTGCGCAGCGCAGCTCGCATGCTGCCTTATACCTAAGCCGGGAGAATCACGATGCCTAGAGTAAAACGCGGCGTTACCGCCAGAGCAAGACACAAGAAAATTTTAAAGCAGGCCAAAGGCTACTACGGCGCCCGCAGCCGGGTCTATCGCGTTGCAAAGCAAGCCGTCATCAAGGCCGGCCAATATGCCTACCGCGACCGCAGACAGAAAAAACGCCAATTCCGTGCGTTGTGGATCGTGCGTATCAACGCCGCAGCCAGACAATGCGGATTGTCCTACAGCCGCCTGATCAACGGCCTGTCGAACGCGAACGTCGCGATCGACCGTAAGGTGCTGGCCGACATCGCGGTGCGCGACATGGACGCTTTCGCCGAAATCGCAAAGATCGCGAAAGCCAACGTCAGCCCCCTGTAAGCGGGCCGAATCTCTCGTCTCATTCGAGGGAAAAATGTTTCCGCCCTGCGCTTCAATAACGTCTGGGCGGAGCATAAAACTCATAGATAGAATTTCAGACAAAGCGGCAGGATCGGAGACCGATCCGTAGCCGCTTTGTCGTGTTAGCGTAACGCCATTTTTTCCATTCCAGCAGCGAGCCAAGCAGTGCCTTTCACTCCTGAAGAAATTCTCGCGCAAGCTTCGACAGCGCTTGCGGATGCCCAAGATCTTACGCAACTCGATCAGGTCCGCGTTCATTACCTCGGCAAGAAGGGGTTACTAACCCAGTTGATGAAGGAGCTCGGCGCCCTCGAGCCGGAACAACGCCGCGAAGCCGGCCAGAAGATCAATCAAGCCAAAGACCGTTTCCAGGAACTGCTGGATGCACGCAAAGCCTTGCTCGAAGCGAACGAACTTGCCGTCCGACTGGCCGGGGAGCGGATCGACGTGACCCTGCCGGGTCGCGGTCAGGCGGTCGCAGGGCTCCATCCCGTCACGACCACGTTGCGGCGGATCGCGAAGATTTTTACCAGTGCCGGTTTCAGAACCGTCGAAGGCCCCGAGATCGAGGACGACTATCATAATTTCGAAGCGCTGAACATTCCTGCCCACCATCCGGCGCGGGCAATGCACGATACCTTTTACTTCGACGCGCACACCGTTCTCCGGACCCACACCTCGCCAGTGCAGATTCGGGTCATGGAATCCGAAGAGCCACCGCTGAAAGTGATTGCACCGGGCCGCGTTTACCGCTGCGATTCGGATTTAACCCATTCGCCGATGTTCCATCAGGTCGAAGGCTTCCTGGTCGACCGCGACGTCAGCTTCGCCGACCTGAAAGGCGTGATCTACGATTTCCTGCAGGCCTTCTTCGAAAAAGACAGCCAGGTTCGTTTCCGGCCGTCCTATTTTCCGTTCACCGAGCCGTCGGCCGAAGTGGATATCGAGTGCGTGATCTGTAGCGGTTCGGGGTGCCGCGTTTGCGGGCAATCCGGCTGGCTGGAAGTGATGGGCTGCGGGATGATTCATCCTGAAGTGTTCAAGGCGGTCAACATCGACAGCGAAAAATACACCGGCTTCGCGTTCGGGATGGGCGTCGAACGGCTCGCCATGCTGCGTTACGGCATCAACGACCTGCGCCTGTTCTTCGAAAACGATCTGAAATTTCTGCAACAATTCAAGTAAGTAGCCGTACGTCATGCAAATTAGTGAAGCCTGGTTAAGAACTTACGTCAATCCGGCCGTCAGCACCGAAGAACTGGTCGCGCAATTGACCATGGCCGGTCTCGAAGTCGACTCGGTCACCCCGGCCGCTGCGTTATTCAGCGGCGTCGTCGTCGGTGAAGTGCTCGCAATGGAACAGCATCCCGATGCGGACCGCCTGCGCGTCTGCAAGGTCGAAGTCGGGCAGGGTGAACCGTTGCAGATCGTCTGCGGCGCCAGCAACGTGCGCCCCGGGCTGAAGATTCCGGCCGCGCTGATCGGCGCGGTGCTGCCGGGCGATTTCAAGATCAAGAAATCCAAGCTGCGCGGGGTCGAGTCCTACGGCATGCTCTGTTCCGAAAAGGAGCTTGGCTTGGCCGAAGAGTCCCACGGCCTGATGGAGCTTGCCGAGGATGCGCCGGTCGGCGCCGACATCCGCGAATACCTGTCGCTGAACGATAACCTGATCGAGGTCGATTTGACCCCGAACCGCGCCGACTGCCTGAGCGTCGAAGGTCTTGCGCGCGAAGTCGCGGTACTCAATCAGATCGACTACCAAAGCGCACCGCTGAATAAGGCGGCCGTCGCTCATCGCGATACGCTGCATATTGCCGTCGATGCGACTGATGCCTGCCCGCGCTATCTCGGCCGCCTGATCAAGGGCGTCAATCCGACGGCCGAAACGCCGCTCTGGATGCAGGAACGGCTCCGCCGTTCGGGCCTCCGAAGCCTCGGCCCGGTCGTCGACGTGACCAATTATGTCTTGCTCGAACTCGGGCAACCCTTACACGCTTTCGATGCGGATAAATTGAACGGCGGCATTAACGTACGCTGGGCCAAAGACGGCGAAGAACTGGCGCTTTTGAACGGCCAGACGGTCAAACTCGATCCCGAAGCGTTGGTGATTGCGGACGATGCGCGCGCGCTGGCCCTGGCCGGCGTAATGGGCGGCAGCGAATCGGCGGTCGGCGAGGGCACGCAGAACATTTTCCTCGAATGCGCGTTTTTTGCGCCGCAAAGCATTGCCGGCAAGGCGCGCCGCTTCGGCCTGCATACCGATTCCTCGCACCGTTTCGAGCGCGGCGTCGATCCGTTCCTGCAGGAACGCGCGATCGAACGCGCGACGCAATTGATTACCGAAATCGCCGGCGGCAGCGCCGGACTGATCGGCGAGGCGGTTTCCGAAGCCCGCCTGCCGAAACGGTTGCCTGTCGAACTCCGCCGCGCGCGGATCGAAAGATTGCTCGGCCTGTTGCCGAGCGACGAACAGATCGCCGCCATCTTCCGCCGACTGGGCATGACGGTTGAACCGGCTGCAGAAGGCTGGCGCGTAACGCCGCCCGGCTTCCGTTTCGATGTTGCGATCGAAGCCGATCTGATCGAAGAAATCGCAAGAATTTACGGCTATAACAACCTGCCGAGCAACCGCCTTTTGGTGCGCACCGAACTGCACAAGGCGACCGAATCGGTGCTGGAACTGGACCGTGCCCGCGACCTGCTGGTCGACCGCGGCTATCAGGAAGCGATCACATTCAGTTTTGTCGATGCGGAAACGCAGCAGGCGATCATGCCGGGCGCCGACATGATCACTCTGCAGAATCCGATTTCTTCCGAATTGTCGGTGATGCGCGGCACGCTCTGGTGCGGTCTGATCAAAGCGGCCCAGCATAACGTCAATCGGCAGCAGAACCGGGTCCGCCTGTTCGAAACCGGTCTGCGCTTCGTCCGGTTCGAAGGCCAGTTGCTGCAGGAAAAAATGTTGGCCGGCGTCGCGCTCGGCAGCGCGCATCCCGAACAGTGGGGCGAGCCGTCCCGTGCGGTCGACTTCTACGATGTCAAGGCCGATATCGAGGCCCTGTTCACGTTGACCGGTTGCGCCGCGCGCTTCGTTCCGTCCGAACATTCGGCGCTGCATCCCGGCCAGACCGCCGAGATTCTGGCTGCCAACGGCGAGCGGATCGGCCTGATCGGCATGCTGCATCCGAATCTTGAAAAACAATTCGGCTTCGACAGCCGAGTATTTCTGTTCGAGCTGGATCAGGACGTGCTGCTTGTCAAGCAAAAGGCACAGTTCAAATCGCTGTCGAAATATCCCTCGGTACGGCGCGACCTGGCGTTGATCGTCAGGGAAGACGTCACAGTCGAGCAGATCACGAATTGCATTAACGAGCTCAAGGAATCCGCGGAATCCGCGCTGCAAACCGTCGTGCCATTTGACGTGTACCGCGGCAAAGGCGTTGACGAAGGCCACAAGAGCATTGCTCTGAGCCTGACTCTACAGGACTATTCACAGACACTGACAGATTCCGAAATCGATGCTATAGTTAGTAAGCTTTTGGAAAACTTGAAAAATAAAATTGGTGCGAAGTTGAGGGATTGATTAAATGGCATTAACCAAAGCTGATTTTGCTGAAAAACTTTTCGAAGAGCTCGGCTTGAACAAGCGTGAAGCCAAAGATATCGTGGAGCTGTTTTTTGAAGAAATCAAAACTGCTCTGGAGCGCGGCGAGCAAGTCAAACTGTCCGGTTTTGGCAAGTTCGAACTGCGCGACAAGAACAGCCGTCCGGGAAGAAACCCAAAAACCGGAGAAGAAATACCCATTACTGCCAGACGTGTGGTAACATTCAGGTCCGGACAAAAACTCAAAGCGCGGGTAGAAGCTTATGCTGGAACCGAGTCATAATAACGAACTGCCTCCCATCCCGGCAAAACGCTACTTCACGATCGGTGAAGTCAGCGAGCTGTGCGCAGTCAAACCCCATGTGTTGCGCTACTGGGAGCAGGAATTCACCGAATTGAGCCCGGTCAAGCGCCGGGGCAACCGCCGGTATTATCAGCGCCACGACGTGCTGATGATCCGCCAGATCCGTTCCCTGCTGTACGAGCAGGGCTACACGATCGGCGGCGCCCGGGCGCACCTGACCAGCGACCAGCACAAAGAGGATGCGACCCGCACCAAGCAACTGATCCACCAGATGGTCGCCGAACTCGAAGACATTCTGGAATTGCTTAAGTAAGGTCGGCTGTAATATAATTCTCCCTCTTCTGCTTTTCTCAAAAGCCGATTTATTCCTTTCTTTTTAAATTGCGGCGGCGCAGGCCGAAGCAGTCGTCAAATCATCGGGGCGTAGCGCAGTTTGGTAGCGCACTTGCATGGGGTGCAAGGGGTCGGAGGTTCAAATCCTCTCGTCCCGACCAATGAAATCAATAGTTTATATATCTATATAAGCTTCTGTAGATCCAAAAATTCATTTTGGGCTAACTTTTGGGCTAACAATTTTTAATTGCCCATAAATTCTCAGTTTCTTCCAGAAAATCCAAAAGATCTCGTAGAACTAAACCTACTGATAAAGCGGCACAATACGGCACTGCGCTTTAAATTTCGAGTTTTTAATTTTTTCAAAGTTATAAAAGTTTTTTTATTGCTCGACAGATCTCCTGAGATGGAATAGTTGCTGTTTGGTGGCTCCATGAAACTCTTATGGAGCCAGCAATTAGCTCAGGGCTTAGTCCCATAGCAGATAAAACGTGTGATGGGGTGTAGTTGTTAGAAGTACAAGCTGAGCCATTAGATACAGCGGCAATTCCTTTTAACATAACCATTGCGGCCTCAGAATTTACTCCAGGGACGGAGAAATTTAGCACGTAAGGCGACGTATTCTTGCCTATAAACTTCGCGCCTACATCCTGTAGAGCGCTAATGAGCTCTTCTTTTAAATGTGAAACATGCTCACACCATTGTAGAGCATTCTTCTGCGCTAATTCACAAGCCAAACCGAATCCTGCGATTAGGGGAACCGCTAATGTTCCTGGACGAAGACCTTTTTCTTGTCCTCCACCAAAATAAAGTGGTTTTAACGGTGGTCTGACAAAGTTGCGTCGGCGCATGATTAATGCGCCGATCCCTTTGGGAGCATACAGCTTATGCCCACTAGCACTGATGAGGTCAATTCTGGGATTGTATAAATCATAAAGGTATTTACCAAAGCTTTGTGCGGCATCCACATGAAAATAAGCATCATGAGAAGATAAAATATTGCTGACTTCTTCTATGGGCTGAATCGATCCCGTTTCATTATTTATGTGCATAACTGAAACGAGACATATTTCATCGCGCAATGCGGCTTTAAGCTCGTCAACCTCATCACCTATCAGTTTCAGATAAACTATGCCGTGTACACAACTATTGATTC
>NZ_JAERVK010000057.1 GCF_016745425.1 Candidatus Methylomicrobium oryzae
TCGATAAGGACGAAATCGCGGTTATCCAGCTTGTCGGCGGTCGGCTGACCGAAGCGCGGGAACTGTGCAAACTCCCGCGGCATGTGGCCGCCGACCGGCTGGGCATTTCGGATTCTTATCTGGCGCGGATAGAAAGCGGCGTCGACGTCGAGGCGGTCCCGTTGAAACTGATCCGGCTGGCTTCGCGGGTCTATGACGTGAGCGTCGATTATCTGTTCGGGTTCAGCGACGACTGGGAAATCGACCCGAAGACCCGGCAGGATCGGGAGTTCGGCGCCTACCTTCATCGGACGCAAACCCAATGGTTCAGCCGCTGGGCCGTCCAGCAGCTGCACCTCGAACGCCAGGTGGAAGCGCTGGCCGCGGCCGTCGGCGGGCTGCCGGCCGAGATCGAAGCCATCCATGAAGCACTGGCCGCTTTCAAGGAAATGAATCCGGATTTCGACCGTTTGCCGGCCGGGTCGCAGCTGCAATATCGGATCCGGAAAGCCTACGCGAGCGCCCAAGCAGCGCGCCGCGTACTGAGCCGCAATCGAGTGACGGGATAGTATGCAGATTCAGCAATCGAAAACCGCGAAGCAGGCGGAGATCGTCAAAACGTTTGGCGCGCGGATGGTACAGGCGCGCGAGTTATGCGGGTTCTCTCAGAAAAAGGCGGCGAAGCTGCTCGGGTATGGCAATTCGTCCAAGCTGGCCAAGATCGAAGGGGCCACGGATACCAACAGCGTGCCGTTGTGGCTGATCCCGAAGGCGGCCGAGGTTTACGAAGTTTCGATCGATTACCTGTTCGGCGTTTCGGAATGCTGGCAGCGCGAGCCGATAGCCGCGCAGGAACAGCACGTCGAAAAGTGGCTGGAAATCCACTGGAAACAGGTGCAGGCGGTGCAAGACCAGGCGTTTAAGGCCCTGCATGCCAAACTGGCCGAATTATCTGAGTCGGTTGACCGGACGTTGCGCCGCTCGAAAGAGAATCTGCAGCAGATCGA
>NZ_JAERVK010000058.1 GCF_016745425.1 Candidatus Methylomicrobium oryzae
CGGTCAATCGCCGACAGCGTGGTCAGCAGCATCGGCACCGCCAGTTCGGTAAAGCGGCCATGCTTGTCGATCGGCGCATTGGTGTCCTTGGTGATGGACTCGATCACCAAGGGCTTGTACACGCAGTCCTTGTACTTACAGGCGATCAGTGTCGGCGCCTGGGAAGGAAACAGCGTATCGACGCTGACCCCGTTGTCCAGGAATCGGTTAAGCAGCGTTCCATCATCGCTTAGCTTGACGGGCAGCGCCCACTTCATCAGCTGGTTGAAGGGGTCGTGAACCTCTTTCTGCGGGTCGCTCCAGGCCCGAAACAGCGCCGTCACGTTGAACTTGGCCGGCGGCATCCCGTTGAAAACCTGCGTCGAGTTTAATTTGGTAATGCTGGTCTTGCCTTCGATCATACTCAACAGCGCACCGGCCCCAGTCCCGATTCTGGCATCGATCTTCTGCGCTAAAGGGCTCAGTTCACCCGATTGCAGAATCTGTTGCAGCGTCGGAAACACATCCTCGCCGACCCGCTCGAACGGGCTCTGCCAATTCAGCGCGATTTCGAAATTGGAATCGATGAACGGGGCTTTGACGGTGATGTCGTTCATCCGCTTGCCCTGGCGGTCGACCGCCCAGAAAGCGGCGATCAGGTGGGGCGATAAACTGCCCCATTGGGATTTTAATTCGGTCATGCGGATAAGCCTCCGGTTACAATATGCGCCAGTCGGCGGTCGGAAATGTCCTGGCCG
>NZ_JAERVK010000059.1 GCF_016745425.1 Candidatus Methylomicrobium oryzae
TCCATACCGGTACCTAGGCAAAACTTGCCAATTTTTTGTAGCGGGGGTCGCGCGTGCGGGCGTCTGCAATGACCCGGGCCGGCACCCCGGCGACGACGGCATAGTCGGGCACATCGCGGGTGACCACTGCACCCGCGCCGATCAAGGCGCCCTCGCCGATCGTGATTCCGCACAGGATGGTCGCGTTGCTGCCGATCGAAGCGCGGGCTTTGACCCGGGTTTTGACGACCGTCCAGTCGGCCTCGGTTTGCAAGCCGCCCTCCGGATTCACCGCGGAGGGGTAGATATCGTTGGTGAACATCACGCCATGGCCCACGAAGACCCCGTCCTCAATGTCCACCCCTTCGCAAATGAAGGTGTGGCTGGAGATTTTGCAGCGCGCTCCGACGGTCACGCCTTTCTGGATTTCGACGAAGGTCCCGATCTTGGAGCCTTCGCCGATCGTGCAACCGTAGAGGTTCACGAGCTGAGGATGGTAGATGGCAACCCCTTCGCCTAAAACGACGTTCTCTTTAATCATGCTGGTTCCCTCTTCGTGGACGGTTACTTTTTCCCGACGGTAAAACCGCCGGCGTCAAACGTTCATTTTCACTTCGCCGCCCGCCGGCCTAATTGGTTGCGAACAGCACATCGACCCAGTAATTGCTGGACTGATAGGTGCTGTTCGGAAAGCCGCCGCTGCCGTAGCGGTACACGCCATTGCCGCCGGCCT
>NZ_JAERVK010000060.1 GCF_016745425.1 Candidatus Methylomicrobium oryzae
CTGAGTCGGTTGACCGGACGTTGCGCCGCTCGAAAGAGAATCTGCAGCAGATCGATCAGGTACGCCGGAACAACCGCGCCTTCGACGACCTGCGCGGCGGCGCCAAGCTGTTACGATTGTTGGCAGAGACCGCCGAGGACGCTATGGGGCTCAGCTATGAACTGAACAAGATTCGGGCGCTAAGCGAGGCCGAGCAAGCGATCGACGATACTCTCAAGAATTTGCATCATCCGCTTCACGATCGAAAGCACCCAGAGCATGAACAGGCGAAACAGGCCTTTGACGCGCTGAAATCAAACATCGACGAAAGCCGCGTCCGGCTTGAAGAGCAGAGGAGTTTAAATCCCGATGGCTAAATTAACCAAACCACAATGGGCTGAAGCCCGTCAGGCATGGGAAACCGACCCGCGCGAAGGCCATCAATGGCTGGCTGATGAATTGGCGTCGAAAGGCTTTGATGTTAATCGGGTTGCCATTGCCAAGGCGGCAAAAAGACAAGGATGGGAGAAAAAGTCACCTCACCGAAATGTCACTCAGCGTGACAAAAAGTCACTCGAAAAAGTCACTGAACACGTATCAGCCCAATCGAAGCAGAAGCCCCAAGACGTTCCCGTCATCGCCGATGCGGAATGGGAAGAAGTCGACGAGAAAACCGAACGGTTGCATGGAAATTCCAAATACCATCAACGGTTTGACGAAATGGCGCG
>NZ_JAERVK010000061.1 GCF_016745425.1 Candidatus Methylomicrobium oryzae
CGCGCCATTTCGTCAAACCGTTGATGGTATTTGGAATTTCCATGCAACCGTTCGGCTTTTTCGTCGACTTCCTCCCATTCCGCATCGGTGACGACGAGAACGTCCTGGGGCTTGTTTTGGCGCTCCGCCGGCATCACTTGCGTAACTTTTTTGCGTAACTTTGGCGTAACTTTTTCAGGAGGCGTAACTTCCTTAACTTCCGTTTTTGTCCAGCCTTGAGAACTGGCCCTCTTACTGACCGCCGGGCGAGAAATACCCAACTTTTCGGCAAGCCAAGCGAAACCTTCGCGCGGGTCACTTTCCCATGCCTGACGGGCTTCAGCCCATTGTGCTTTGGTTAATTTAGCCATCGGGATTTCAACTCCTCTGCTCTTCAAGCCGGGCGCGGCTTTCAGACACATTTTGATTTAATTGCTCCAACGCACTTTTAGCCTCTTCATGCGCCGGATGTTTCCAATCATTGGCCGGATGGCGCGGGTCTTCCAGAATATCGCCAATCACCCGCTCGGCCTCGGCCAGCGTCCGGAGTTTTTCCAGTTCGAACCCTAACCCCATGGCGTCTTCGGCCGTCTCGGCCAGCAATCTGAGCAGCTTGGCCCCGCCGCGCAGGTCGTCGAAGGCTCGGTTGTTCCGGCGTACCTGCTCGATCTGCTGCAGATTCTCTTTCGAGCGGCGCAACGTCCGGTCAACCGACTCAG
>NZ_JAERVK010000062.1 GCF_016745425.1 Candidatus Methylomicrobium oryzae
CGGGGTCGAGCAGGTCGGCTTGGACGATAACTTCTTCGAGCTCGGCGGCCATTCGTTGCTGGCGACCCGCATGGTGGCACGCATTAGGGAGTTAATGAAAACCGACCTGAGTTTGGCCGGCGTGTTCGAAACCAAGAGCCTCGCCGAATTGGCGGCATTGGCAAGCCAGGCCGGCGACGCCGAAATCGACGATGCCGTGCTGACGGAAATGGGAGATTGGCTGGATGAATTGGAGATGTCGTAAAGTGGGTTTTTCATCCGCTTTGGAGGTAGGCCGGGGTAGCGAAGCGTAACCCGAGCCGTCGGTTTTCGAACAACCGCGACACAACTGCGAAATCAAGAAATACGAGACTATGAAGTTAAATATCGACAACGCCACCGAACATCAAGCGCAATCCAAACCGGCCGTAACCGGCGAAGATTTGGTACGCCGTTTTGTCGGCTTGCCGTTGGCAAAGCAAAAACTGTTTCTGCAGAAACTGGCCGAGCAGGGCAGGGATTTCGCCAAATTGCCGATTCCCGAGCGCCTGTGCGGCGACAGCGATATACCGCTATCGGTGGCGCAGCAAGGCTTATGGATATTGACCCAATTAGACCCGACGAGCACGGCCTACCACATCGCCGGCGGGGTGCGGCTGGTTGGCGATG
>NZ_JAERVK010000006.1 GCF_016745425.1 Candidatus Methylomicrobium oryzae
TCGATCGCTTGTTCCCGACGCGATCTACCTCCCCCATCCGTGGGGTCGTCGATCGCGTGTTCCCGACGCGATCTACCTCGCCCTTCCTTGGGCTCGTACCTCTGTCCATAGACCACCCTTTAGTGGCGGCATCCCTGCAGTCGTCTTTTTCAAAGAGGGGAGTGAATCATCCGCTTTTCGCAACAATCAACATTCGGGAAGTTATTTTCCACCAGATCCTAACTGTTCTTGTTCCGGCGCCTTTAGCCCTGCGGCTCGTTCATCATCCGGTAAACCGCCTCGACCACGTCCCCGATCGAACGCGCCGATTTGAAATCCTCCGGCTTGACCGCCTTCCCGGTCATTTCCTTCAGCCGGACGATCATGTCGACCGCATCGATGCTGTCGAAATCGAGGTCTTCATAAAGCCGTGCCTCCGGGGTAATATCGTCCGGATTCAGCTCAAACATCTCGACCATCAGTTCACGGATGGCCGCCAAAATTTGTTCGCGATTTTCCATTATTTTCTCAAGTGCGGGCGGATTGGATATAGTTCGCCAGAGCGGAAACCGAAGCGAAGATCTTCGCCACGTCCTCTTTTTCGGCATTGATTTTGACATTGTATTTTTTCCGGATCGCAAGCCCTAACTCGAGCGCGTCGATCGAATCGAGCCCCAATCCTTCATTGAACAGCGCCGCCCCGCTGTCGATGTCATCGATGCCGATATCCTCCAGATCCAGCGTCTCGATGATCAATTGTTTCAATTCATTTTCCATGGTACTGATAAATATCTCTTTGCTGAGTGAAATAATCTTGTAAAAACCGGTTCAGGCGCCGTACCGCGATCGATTTGGGCTCGATCCGTTGAAATTCGGCCAGCGGAATATCCTCGCCGACATGCATCGCCAAATGGAAACGCCGCCGGTACGGAATGCTGTACCACGGTTCGGCCTTGGTCAGCGTGCTCGGATAGCAGGACAGCGTCACCGGCGTGACGACCGCGCCGGCCTGCAGGGCGATCGCGGCGGCGCCGCGCTGGAAACGGTAAGGCTTGCCCGGCACCGAACGGGTGCCTTCCGGAAAAATGATCATCGAACCGCCCGCCTGCAGCCAATCCACGCATTCCTCGATCATCTGCTCCGGGTCGCCGTTGCTGATGTAGCCCGCGTTCAGAATCGGCCCGCGCATGGCGGGATTGCGCCAGAGCGATGCCTTCACGATGCAGCTCGCCTCCCGGACTCGGCTGATCAGAAACACGATGTCGACCAGGGTCGGATGGTTTGCCAAAATCAACTGGCCGGGCCGGTTCAGTTTTTCCAGCCCGACGATCTCGTAGGTCATGATCCCAATCCGGTGCATCAGGCCGATGAATGCGAAAAAACCGTAATGGACGACATGCTGGCCGCGTTTGATTTTCTCCCTGCGGCTGCCGGGCAGGATCGACAAGACCGGAAAGACCAGCACCCAAAGTAAAAAACCGCCGACTCCGAAGGTCGTGAAACTGACCGCGGTTCCGAAAAGACGCCAGACGTAATTCAGCTTGTACGCTAAATTTTTTCCCATCGCCAGCCGCGCCCCCAAAAGTCAACGGCCGCTCCGCCGTCGCCGCGGCGTAAAAAATCGACGAACAACGGCAATTGCACGGGCTGCTCGCCCGCGTCCCCGTTCTTCGGCACACGGCTCAGGCGCAGCGGCATTCCCTTGCCCGCCAAGGCCAGGCGCATCGCCAAAGCGCAAGTAAACTCGCCGTTCAGTGCGAACGGCGCAACCGGATAGAATCCGGCGATCGGTTCGTCGTAGAGCACCACCAGCACCTCGGCCGCGCCTTCCTGCAGCATCCCGAGCGCCTCGGCAAAAGCCGGCCCGATCGCTTCGCCGCCCGGCGCAATCACGGTAATTTCCTGTTGATTACGATAGGCGATCGAATACAGTCCCGCGATCGCATTATGTACCGACAAGCTGAATGCGGTCGGCGACAGTTCCTCGCCGTCCCGGATCGTTTCGAGCATTGCCAACGCCTTCCCGACCTCGCCGTGAGCGGAGCTGAACACGGTCGGAAGGTTTTCTCCCGGCTTGATACACCGGTCGATCGCATTGAATACCGCCCGTGCCAAGGGACTCAAGCGGCGCTGCTGCAGCTTCGGAATAAAGCCGGGAATCTCGGCGAGATTTGGGCTGGAATGCATGCACGAAGTCTCCCGGCTCTCCGAATCCGACGCCCATACACCCCAATCATTCAGTACAAAATCGGCAACTTTCAAGGCGGAGGGCATGACGGATCAAAAAAGCGCGAAAGAAGGGCGAAAAACAAGACCGACAAATTCGATTAAAAAGGCGCGTTTATACCACAAACGCGCGCCGAGCGCATTTTGGCAAAATTATTCCTCTAAATGTTAAACTAAAAGACCGCAACATTTGAGTATTAGAGAAAGCGATCGATGAACCTGACTAAAACATTCTTTTCATGCGCCGGCATCGTTCTGCCGGCGCTATTGAACGGCTGCGCGGCCACCGCGCCCGAAACCAAGCCTGCAGAAGCCGCGCCCGCGGCGCGCGTCAACGACTTTCCGACCCGCGACCGGGTCGAGTATGTGCTGAACTGCGTAGCCAAACACGGCGGCCTGACCTACATCACGCAATACGCCTGCGGCTGCAAAATCGACAAAATCGCCGAAAAAATGACTTTCGCAGAGTATGAAGCAGCCAATACCTTCACCTATCTGCGCAGTACACCCGGCGATGCAGGCGGCCTCTTCCGCGACCCCCAGCAATCGAAGGATTTAAGAAAATTGCTGAAGGAAACCGAAACGTATGCCGAAAAACAGTGCTTTGTGAAATAAGGTCATAGGGCGCAATAGGCAAAGCCGTATTGCGCCGCATGGAGGCCTACATTCGGCGGAATTCGCTTCGCTATTCCGCCCTACAATTCGACTTGGTAAGATTCGCTGTAGGTCGAGCCTTTCGTGCACGCATCCCGCGCAGTCGGGCTTTCGCAGGAGGTGTCGCTGATTTCCGCCTTCAGAACTCCAGCCGACTGCGGCACGAAATAAAAGCGGAAATTCGGGTCGGAACTGATCGCGATGTCGGTTTTCGCGGTCAATACCGGCTTGCCGTTGAAGGTAACTTTCAGCTGCTCGATGAAATGCGACTTCTTCACGAAACGCGTCAGCTGATCCATCTGCATCCCGGTAATGTTCGGATGACTGATCAACAGTTGCGCCAGATTCGGCTCGCCGGCTTTCACGCCGCCGTCCAGCCTGAATTTCATTTTGCCGAGCCGTTTCATCGACGCGTCCAGATCGGCCCCGATCGGAGCGGAGCAACCGCCGCTGGCTTTCACGAATTTTTTCGTCATGATCAGCCTACCGTCGTTCATTTCCGCGATCGCACGGATGTAACTGTAGGTATTGACCCGGACCCGCATCGCCAGATCGGCCTTGCCGCTGTCGGGCGTCAGTTCGAACTCGCCGACGAACGGAAACGGGTTCTTGTCGACCAGCACGAGAATTTTCCTGATATAAATGTCCTGCGTCTGCGGAATCTTGCTGACGATTTTCAGCGGCACCAGCGCCGGGTCCTCGGCCCGGTAGGGCGCTTCCAGTTCGATCACGTCGCTGCTTTCGGTGATCGTTTTACCGGAAAAATACTGATTTCTCAGCGTCGCGTTCCACTCGTTTTCATCACCCTCGGCCATTGCGGTCAACGGCAAGGCCAGCAACAGCACGATAGACAGGAGTCTTGATATTTTCATTTTCTATATCCGATGGTTCAGTAACTTCCCCATTATGGGCCTTGAGGCAAACGAGAGCAACCTCGCCGGTGCGTAGCTCCAATCCAGCCGAACCGCTATTCCATATTTGCTTTAAAATACCGCCATTTTTACCCGGTTTCCTGTTTCCATGACGATAAAAATCCTGCATTGCCATCCCGCAACGCCGAACGACTCGATAGGCTCCTTGAGCGTCGAGATTGAACGCGACGCGGGAACTTGCCTGACGCTGCGCTACCGGCTCGCCGGCAACCTGGAAAAAATTCTGATTCCCGCAGCAAAACCGTCCGCTGTCGGCGACGGCTTATGGCAGCATACCTGTTTCGAAGCCTTTGCCACCGCTGCCGGAACTTCCGCTTATCGCGAATTCAATTTTTCGCCTTCGGGAGAATGGGCCGCCTATGCATTCGGCGATTACCGCGAGCGCATGCCCTGGAGCATCGGCACGCCTCCCGTCATTGAAGTTTCGCAGCCACAGGATCAATTGCTGTTGACCGCCCGCATCGCGGCAGACGATCTTCCGGCAGGCGCCCGCCTGCATCTGGGGCTGACCGCGGTTATCGAATCGATCGACGGCAATATCTCCTATTGGGCCTTGCATCATCCGGCCGAAAAACCCGATTTTCACGACTGTGCCGGCTTCGTCTATCCGCTCGACTGAACGCCTTCCGACAACCTTTTAAAATAACGACCCGCCCATGAAATTCGGCATAGACCGCTTACTCGAAGACCGCCGCCTGCGCGCGCCGCTGGCCGGCCAACGCATCGCCCTGCTCGCCCATCCCGCCTCGGTGACCGCTGATTTAACACACAGCCTGGACGCCCTCGCCTGCCTTCCGGATCTGAAGGTCAGCGCCGCCTTCGGCCCGCAGCACGGCCTGCGGGGCGACAAGCAGGACAACATGATCGAATCGCCCGATTTCGTCGATCCGGTGCACGGCATTCCGGTGTTCAGCCTGTATGGAGAAGTTCGCCGGCCGACCGAGGCGATGATGGACACGTTCGACGTACTGCTGGTCGACTTGCAGGATCTGGGTTGCCGGATTTACACCTTCATCACCACCCTGCGCTACGTACTCGAAGCCGCGGCCAGGCATCGGAAAGCGGTCTGGATTCTCGACCGCCCGAACCCGGCAGGACGTCCCGTCGAAGGATTGGCCCTCCGGCCCGGCTGGGAAAGTTTCGTCGGCGCGGGCCCGATGCCGATGCGCCACGGCCTGACGATGGGCGAGATGGCGCGCTGGTTTGTCGCCACGTTCAAGCTTGACGTGGATTGCCAAGTGATCGCGATGGAAGGCTGGAATCCCGAGGCTGCCCCCGGCTACGGCTGGCCGCTCGGCGAGCGCACCTGGATCAATCCAAGCCCGAACGCACCGAATCTCTGGATGACCCGCTGCTATGCCGGCACCGTGATGCTGGAGGGCACCACCCTCTCCGAAGGCCGCGGCACGACACGGCCGCTGGAGTTGTTCGGCGCGCCCGATCTCGATGCGCGCCGTTTGATCGAAACGATGTATTCGCTCGCCCCGGCCTGGCTCGAAGGCTGCCGTTTGCGCGCATGCTGGTTCGAGCCGACTTTTCACAAACATGCCGGCAAACTGTGCGCCGGCCTGCAAATCCATGTCGAGGACCCGTCCTACAGCCATGAGCGGTTCCGCTCCTGGCGCCTGCAGGCGTTGGCCTTCAAGGCCTTGCGCCGCCTACAGCCGGACTATCCGCTGTGGCGCAATTTCCCCTACGAATACGAACTCGACCGTCTGGCGATCGATGTGATCAACGGCTCGCCGCTGTTGCGCGAATGGGTCGATGATGCCGGCGCGGAACCCGAGGATCTGGAAAAACTGGCGCGCCTGGACGAAAACGCCTGGCTGGCTGACAGGCTGGAGTTCCTGCTTTACTAAGGAGTTGGTCGATCATAACCTCCCCTCTGGTTCCCTTGCCGAGCACCTATCGTGCCCCCCTTTACCGGCTTGGGTCACCCTCCAAAGCACACAAACCGCTGTAGGGTACGCTGTGCGTACCTTTTCACCCCCACCAATGGTACGCACAGCGTACCCTACAGCTGAGAAACGATCAGGCGGCATGCCGGGAAGTTATTTTTAACCGCATACTAAATTCCGGAAACTCCGTGCCGCCATTTTCCAGGCGCATGGTTTTGCTCTCAAAGCCGATGAACGCCGGGATTGAACAACTGTCATAAATCATGTTTACGATATTTTCTCAAGCCGGCGGCGCAGAAGCCTCTTGCTCTCATTTTCGCTTAACCGGAAATATCGAATCACCGCGATTTGCTTAACGAAATCAGCCGAAACCTTCAATTTAACGATGAGGCCGTCATAGAGCCGGACAATACGCTTCGCCGAACCGAACCCATAATAAAACAGCCGTCTGACTTTGAAGATGAGTCCGGAGCTCTTAAACCGGACCGGGAGTTCGCAAATGACAGAAGACCAAAAAATTGCCATTGACCGCGCATTAATCGCGCCGCGGCCAAGACGCAAGAGAAGCTCGACGCAGGAATTTGTTCACCGTTTGTTTGAAGAAGCCGATATCCGCCTCAACGGCCACAGGCCTTTCGACATCCAAGTGCGCGATCCTCGATTTTACGAACGCGTGCTGGCGGACGGGCCGCTCGGTTTCGGCGAAGCTTACACCGAAGGGTGGTGGGACTGCCACGACATGGCCGAAATGATCGCCCGCATTACCCGTCACGACATCGAAAAAAACCTGAAACTCTCCTGGAAACTGTTGTGGGGAGTCCTTCGCGCCCGCCTGATCAATCTGCAATCCCGGAGCCGCTCTCCTATAGTCGGCTGCGAGCACTACGATCAGACGCTGGACGCTTACGAATGCATGACCGGTAAATGGCAGGCATTGAGCTGCGGCTACTGGAAATCGGCAAAGACGCTGGACGAAGCCCAGGAAGCCAAATTCGACCTGATTTGCCGAAAGCTCAACATCAGCCGGCACGACCGCGTGCTCGACATCGGCTGCGGTTTCGGTTCGTTTGCCAAGTTCGCTTCGGAAAGATACGGCTGCAGCGTAACCGGAATCAATATCTCCCCCCAGCAGGCCGAGCGCGCGCGCAGCAGCTGCAAGGGGCTGCCGGTCGACATCGTGACTTGCGACTATCGCGACACCCGACGCTATTTGTCCGACAGAAAATTCGACAAACTCGTTTCGATCGGCATGTTCGAACATGTCGGCAATAAAAACTTCCGCACTTATTTTCAAATCGCCAACCGTGGCCTGAAAGACGACGGCCTCTTCCTGCTGCATACGATCGGTTCGAACGTCTCGCTGCACCATAACGATCCCTGGTTCGAAAAATACATTTTCCCCGGCGGCCTGTTGCCGTCGATCAAGCAAATCGGCGCGGCGATCGAGAACGTCTTCGTAATGGAAGACTGGCATAATTTCGGCTACGACTACGCACTGACGCTGAACAACTGGTACAAAAACTTCGCCGAGGCCTGGTCCGGCGACAAAAACGATCCTTTCTTCCGGATGTGGACCTATTACCTGTTGTCCTGCTCGGGCTATTTCAAGGCCCGGCGCGTACAGTTGTGGCAAATCGTACTCTCCAAGTCCGGCCATAACGGCGGCTATACCAGCATCCGGTAACCTTACCCTATTGATACGCCTGGAAGGCGCTATCCGATCGTCAAAATCCGGCCTTCGGCGTATACTGGCGCGGTTTTCCACGAACTCAGCCTCCGCCATGCCGATCCCATTACCGTTCGACCTGCTCGCGTTCGCCGGCAGCAGCGGCCTGATACTGATCTACTATCTTTTTTTGCGGCTTCGCGCCCACCGCGATCCCGATTTCAGCGTACACGGGTTTAACCGAAAAGTGCGCACAGCCTGGGTCGAGATGGTGGCACGAAGCGGCAAAATGGATGTCCTAGCCGTGCAGACGCTCCGCAATTCGGTCATGGCGGCCAATTTCATGGCATCGACCTCGGTGCTGCTGATCGTCGGTACGCTGAATCTGAGCGACAGGATCGAAAAGTGGGCCGGCGCCTGGCATCCGGATACAGCCGCCGCAAGCTGGGCGGGCGAGTTATGGCTGATCAAGCTCGGCCTGTTGCTGCTCGTTTTTTTCATCGCCTTTTACTGTTTTACAATGGCAATCCGCTTTTTCAATCATGTCGGCTATATGATCAATTTGCTGGCGGGGCTGCCCGAAACCGACATTTCGCACGCGCAAGTCTGCACCTACTTGAACCGGGCAGGCGCCTACTATAGCTACGGCACGCGCAGTTTTTTTTTCAGCCTGCCGCTGATCCTCTGGTTTTTCGGCCCTTATCCCCTGATTCTCGCGACGATCGTTCTGATTGCGGCGCTGTACAAAATGGACCGGGCGCCCTGACAGGCATTGCGCTTGTCATCAATCCTTAACATTTTGTTGCGGGGACTGCGCTACAATCTTTCATTTACAGGAAGTCAATGAAAAGTAAATCATCCGCTTTACCGAAAGCCTTTGTTTTCGGAATCGCCGGGCTGTTGCTGACCGGCTGTTCGACACTGGTCGAAAAAACGCCCGCGCGATCCGAAATCAAAAACGTGATCATGATCATCGGCGACGGGATGGGACCGCAGCAGGTCGGCCTGCTGCTGTCTTATGCGCGGCAGGCGCCGCACGGCGTACTGAAGAACCGTAAAACCGCGTTGGACAGGCTGGCCGAAAGCGGGCGTATCGGCATTTCGCTGACCTATCCCGACGGGGCGCTGGTCACCGATTCGGCGGCGTCCGCGACGCAACTGGCATCCGGTAAATTCGCCAAGGCTGAAATGGTCGGCCTGGATACGGACGGACACCCAGCGGAGAACGTCATCGAAAAAGCCAGACGCTGGGGCAAGGCGACCGGCCTGGTCTCGGATACGCGCATCACCCACGCAACGCCTGCCGCGTTCGCCGCACACGAAACCCACCGCAGCCACGAAACCAACATTCCCGAAGACTTGCTGGCCGCGAACGCCGACGTGATGCTGTCCGGCGGACTCGATTATTGGCTGCCCCAAGCCGCCGCCGAAAAGAATTCGCCCATTCATCAGGAAATGGAGGCAAGTATCGAGCATGCGTTTCGAATCGATTCGGCGCGCAAGGACGGGAAAAACCTGCTGGATGCGGCCCGCAAACAAGGCTACCGCCTGGTTTTCAACGCCCGCCAATTGCGGCAGGCATCCGGAAAAACCCTGGGGCTGTTTGCCGGCTCTGGGATGAGCAACGGCATCGTCGAAAACCGAAACCGCTTGGACGCCGGCCATGCCGAACCGACGCTGGCAGAAATGAGTGATCAGGCGTTGAAAATCCTGGAACGGAACGAACGCGGCTTTTTTTTGATGATCGAAGCGGGCCAGATCGATTGGGCGGCGCACCGGAACGATACGGGGCTCCTGCTGCATGAAATGCTCCGTTTCGATGCGATGCTCCACAAGGTTTTGGACTGGATGGGCGAGCGCGAAGATACGTTGCTAATCGTGACCGCCGATCACGAAACGGGCGGCTTCGGCTTCAGCTACTCGGGCAAAAACATTCCTGCCCCCGAAACCCTGGCGAGCGGGCATGTTTTCAAGCCGAATTTCAATTTCGGCAATCCCGAAATTCTCGATAAACTGTACGCGCAAAAGCTCAGCTATCACGCCATCTTTGCCGAATTCGACACCCTGCCGTCCAATCGAAGAACGGCTGCCGCGCTGGCCGAACGCATCAACCGCCATACCGAATTCGAAATCGGCACCCACGAAGCCGAAAGAATCTTGGCAACCGAGGCGAATGCAGATTACCGTCCCGATCATCCTTCGCTGAACGAAAAGACTGTTCCCAAGCTGGCGGCCAAAACCGCGTTTTTCGTCTATAAAAAGGACAACCGCGAAAATCTTCTCGCCGAACTTGTCGGCGCCCGGCAACAGGTCGTCTGGGCCAGCGGCACGCATACCAGCACGCCGGTTTTTGTATTTGCGAAAGGGGCCGGGCAAGCCGTCGAGCCGTTCGCGAACATTTTGCATCATACGGACGTCGGCCGCCTGATGATCGAGGCGTTACGGCCGAAGGATGCCGCAGACTAAGGCTTTCTTACATCCATTCAGGCACAGTTCATCAAACTGTCACCGAATCGCCGCACGATTGTAACGAAACTGCCGCACAATGTAGTCCTTCGAAACTCGATAGGAGCATTGTCATGCAAACGCTCAAACGCAACCCTTGGCAAAACGTCCGCCTCAACCTGCTCTATTCGGCGCTGGGGCTGCCGGCGCTCAGCCTGCTGGTCGCCTGGTCGGTCGAACTGCTCGCCGAGGCTTTATTCCTGAAGTGGTAGCTCCACGTTCTTGTCCCGTATAAATTACGGGCGATACTCCCCTCGCCGATGCCGCGGTCAGGACGGTATGCTCTCGCTCTGCATGCCATAACCGCAGAGTGGTTCGATCGGCGTTCCCCCGCCGGCATTCATCGTGATGCCTCCTTTGCCCAGCTTGGGTTCCCCCCGTTGTAAGATACGCTGTGCGTACCTTTTCATCCTCATGGTACGCATAGCGTACCCTACAACTGCCTGCCGCCATCCCCCTAGGGGGTGTTCGGCCAGTCCCAATGCTCGACACCCGCCATTAACGTCAAAATCGATGAACGGCTTGGGGCCTTCTCCCTTCTTCTCCGCATCCCTGCAATTTTCGTTTCGGAAACGGCTCCCCCATTTCTCCTTCATTCTCTTTATAGTTGCAAACGGTCTAAAATCAGGCTTCGAGCGGTTACCGAAGGAAGCAAATCCATTAGAGGGATTTCAAGAAAAACCGGGCCATGAGCCGGAGCAATCGCGCCATAATCTCTATCATCCTGATTTGACAAGGCCTAGCCGGAGTCGCGCCTCTATTGTAAAGATAGCGAGCCTGCCCTTGGGTCATCAGTCTTTAGAAAAGCAAATGATTAATTATTTATAATATGCTAATGTTATTTTTATAGGCTTTATTTATCCCCGTTTTTTACTCTGAAGAGGCTGCAAATCATGGAAAATTTCACTCCCTATTCCGCCTTGGCGGGCGGCGCCCTGATCGGGATCGCCAGCGCGATGCTGTTGTTTTTCAACGGGCGGATTGCCGGCATCAGCGGGATCATGAACGGCGTGTTTTTCGCGCCGAAAAACGACCGGGCCTGGCGGCTGCTGTTTCTGGCCGGCCTCGTTGCCGGCGGAGGACTCCTTCAATGGCTCATGCCCGGCTTCAATGTCCCGCGTCAAGGTTATCCGGTCGAATTGCTGGCAATCGGCGGTTTTCTGGTAGGCGTCGGGACCCGGATCGCAAACGGCTGTGTCAGCGGCCACGGCGTCTGCGGAATCGCTCGCCTGTCAATTCGCTCGATCGCGGCGACGCTGACCTTTATCGTCGCCGGCATGCTCACCGTCTACGTAATCCGCCACCTGTTGGAGCTAACCGCATGAAGACTGATGCAATCGCATTTCTGAGTGGGATTTTATTCGGCACGGGTCTGGCGCTTTCGCACATGATCGATCCGAACAAAGTGTTGAACTTTCTCGATGTGACTGGCCGCTGGGACCCCAGCCTGCTGCTTGTGATGATCGGAGCGCTGGCCGTTGCGATGACTGCCTTCCGAATCATTCTGAAACGTCGCGTGCCACTCTGGTCCGGGTCTTTTCAACTTCCTCAAAAGGCCGCCATCGATCCGAAACTGATCTTTGGCGCGGCCATTTTCGGCATCGGCTGGGGCATGAGCGGTTACTGTCCCGGCCCTTCGGTCACCGGCCTGAGCCTGTTGTCTCGGGAGTCGATGATCATGATCCTCGCAATTTATTCCGGCTTTTTCGTCACCCACCGCCTGCTGGACAAGCCCTAGCCCCCGCCAATTCGGCAACGCCCCTGGTCCGGACGTTGCCGCCTCTTTCGGCGCCTCGATTTTCCTTCGATTTATCAGGTGTCCGAAGGGAACAGGAATGTTAAAATTTTCCTTTTTGCACGCTGCCTCGGCGCAGTGTCTTTTTTGTCTAGGAAAACGTCCCCGTATCCATGAAACGACTGATCGAAACCAGAATAGTGAACCCGCTGCTCGAACAATACGGCGTTCCGTCCTATAAAACCGTCGGCTCCGCGGGAATCGATCTGATAGCGTGCATTCCGGAGTCCGTCGTGATCGGCGGCCGGCAAAACCGGCTGATCGGCACCGGCCTGGCGATCAATATCCAGGACCCCGGACTGGTCGCGGTCGTCGCGAGCCGAAGCGGGCTGTGCCTGAATCACCAGATCAGGGTCGGTCAAGGCGTCGGTATCATCGATTCCGATTACCATGGCGAAATCGGTGTGATCCTGCACAATGACGGCGAAAACGATTACACCGTCAACCCGGGCGAGCGGATCGCGCAGCTGCTTTTCATGCCGGTCGTCCAAGTGGCGCTTAAACTCGTTTCCGAATTTACGACTGTTACCGACCGCGGAACCGGCGGCTTCGGCTCGACGGGGAAAGCCTAATGTTTTTTCCTGTTACCGGTTATTCTTAAGCGGATTCGAAAGCGCCTGCACAGATGCCGCCGGAAGACGCGCTCCCGAAATCGCTTTCCCAAGCGCCGTACCGCGTGTTTCGGCGCCGCCCCGGCGCGACGGGAAAAGCGGGGGTGGCCCGATCGCGACCGGTTGGCGCCCCGCGCTTAAAACCCACCCGTCTGATTTTTATTCATTTTAGGATATAGAGGATGTTTCGACTTTTCTCTTATTTGGCCGCCGCTTCCCTCTTGCTGCTTCTCAGTTCGAATGCAGGCGTTTTCTGGATCGCATCCCACGCAATAAAGCAATCCGAGGAGGCAGCGCTCGGCGCCCTCGCCAAAGGCATCGGCCTGTCGATATCCGTACAGATCGAACTGCTGGATAAAAGTCTGGACAAATTGGCGCAAACTCCCGAAACGATACAGGCCATCGCCAGCCAAAATCCCGCAACGCTGCGGCAAGCGGCTGACCGAATGCTGCCGCTGCTCCCGAACGCTCTCAGCGTCAGGCTCCTGCTGCCTGGCACCACCGAACTGGACGACAAGGGCTCGCCGCCGATGACTTACGCCGATCTGAATATGGTCCGCGAAACGTTTTCGAACAACCACAACCCGCTACCGGCTGTACAAGGCGAAACCCCGAATGACCGGCATCTGGCGATAGCCAGAAAAATCGTCCAGGGAGAACAGGCGATCGGCGTGCTGTTAGTCGGCTTCGACGACGACATTATCCGCAAAAGCATCGCACTGGCCAAGATCGACGACGGCTATATCCGCCTGCACCAAGGCAAGCTGCTGTTAGGGGCGGCCGGTCATACGCCAGGGGAAAAAGGAGACGGCCGCCTGCAAATTCCGGTTGCGAACACCGATTGGATTCTCCATTACGGGCATGTCAATGAAGATGTGCCAGTCACGCTCGACTCCGGCCTGATGCTCGGCTTTATCTTGGTTCCGCTGGGGCTGATGACGGTTTTATTCCTGCTGAGCTACCGTCGACTGTCCAAGATGCTGGCCGAAGACCTGGGCAGTACAATGCGCGCTTTCAAGGATCTGATGAAAAACAATTTTCAGGGCAACTACGTGACCCGGCTCAGCGAAATGAAAGGTTTCATATCGATTTTGTCCCAGTACAAGCGAGTCATGGACCACGACGGCAACGAAGTGGCCGTCCCCCCGAAGCAGGCGATAGACTCCGGCCTCGGATTTACCGACTTTTCAACCCACACCGATTTCGGGTTCGACATCGAACCGGCCGCGAAAGCCGCCCCCAAGACGCCGGCGAGCTCCAATATCTTCAAAAAACCGGCAGCCGGCCAGAAACCGGAGCAGCAGGCCGCCAGCATTCCCCCTGTTCTAGAGAAACCGCCCGTCCCAAAAACCGCGGCTCCGGCCGAAATCGGCGAGGATCCCAAAAATGCCATTTTTCGCGCCTACGACATTCGGGGCATTGTCGGCGAATCCCTAACTCAAGACATCGTGTACGATATCGGTCGGGCGCTCGGGACCGAAGCCAAATCGCAGGGCTGCCGCACGATCGTACTGGGCCGCGACGGACGGAAAACAAGCCCCGGCCTGGCGGCCGCGGTCGCCAAGGGGATCCTTTCCACCGGCTGCAACGTGCTCGATATTGGGATGGTGCCGACTCCGGTACTCTATTTTGTTGCTCACCACTCCAAAGACCGTTCAGGCGTGATGATCACCGGCAGCCACAATCCGGCCGAATATAACGGCATTAAAATGGTGATCAAAGGCGAAACGCTGGCGGAAGAACGTATTCGGAACCTGAAAAAATGTATCGACAGCCAGGCCTATACGGTTGGTGAGCCCGGCGCGATCGAGAAAAACGGCCGCTTCGCCAACGAATACATCGGCACCGTATCCGAGGACGTCCACTTGGGCAGGCCGATGAAAATCGTCATCGATTGCGGCAACGGAGTAGCCGGCGAGATCGCACCCAAATTGCTCAAGACAATCGGCTGTGAAGTGATCGAATTGAACTGCGAGGTGGACGGAAACTTTCCGAATCATCATCCCGACCCGAGCAAACCCGCCAATCTGCAAGAACTGATCATGGCGGTCGCGCATTACCAGGCCGACCTGGGCCTGGCCTTCGACGGCGACCGGCTTGGCGTGATCGACTCGAACGGCAAAATCATCTGGCCGGACCGGCAGATGATGTTGTATGCGCAAAACGTGCTGGCCGCGCGCCCCGGAGCCGAAATCATTTTCGACATCAAATGCAGCCGCCATTTGGCCAGCCAGATCAAAGACCGCGGCGGGCGCCCGACACTCTGGAAAACGGGCCACGCGCTGATGAAGGCAAAACTTCAGGAAACCGGCGCTGCGCTGGCCGGCGAGATGAGCGGGCATATATTCTTCAATGACCGCTGGTTCGGCTTCGACGACGCCCTATACACGGCGGCCCGTTTGATCGAAATCCTGTCCGAAGACAGCCGCACCAGCGCGGAAGTTTTTGCTGGGCTGCCTGACAGCTTCAATACGCCGGAATTGAACATCATGCTGAAAGAAGGCGAAAATTTCCAATTCATCGAAAAGCTGAAGCTGGTCGCCGCGTTTTCCGACGCCGAAGTCACCACCATTGACGGAATCAGAATCGACTATCCGGATGGCTTTGGCCTGGTGCGGGCCTCGAACACGACGCCTTCGCTGGTGATCCGCTTCGAGGCCGATACCCGCGAGTCATTGACAAGAATTCAGCAGCACTTCAGACAGATGATTAAAACCGTAGATTCTGATTTAGTCCTTCCCTTTTAATTATGGAATCCCCAAAAACGATGCAAAACCGAAAAGCCCACCAGATCGCCGATGTCCTGATCGAAGCCCTGCCTTATATTCAACGCTTCAAGGGAAAAACCGTAGTCGTCAAGTATGGCGGTAACGCGATGGTCGATGAAGCGCTCAAACACAGTTTCGCCCGCGACATCGTCTTGATGAAACTGGTCGGAATCAATCCGATCGTGGTGCACGGCGGCGGCCCGCAAATCGGCCGATTGCTCGAAAAACTGGGCAAGACGACCGGCTTTATCGACGGGATGCGGATTACCGACAGCGAAACCATGGACGTGGTCGAGATGGTGCTCGGCGGACTGGTAAACAAAGAGATCGTGAACCTGATCAACATCCACGGCGGCAAGGCAATCGGCCTGACCGGCAAGGACGGCGACTTCATCCGGGCGAAAAAGATTCATCTGACCAAAGCGGACTCGAATGCGCAGTCGCCTGAAATCATCGATCTAGGCCATGTCGGCGAAGTCAGCAGCATCGATCCATCGGTCGTCGAAATGCTCGGCCAAAGCGATTTCATTCCGGTGATCGCTCCGATCGGCGTCGGCGCGGACGGCCACTCGTACAATATCAACGCCGATCTGGTTGCGGGCAAGGTCGCGGAAGTGTTGAAGGCGGAAAAGCTGATTCTTTTGACCAATACCGCCGGAATTCTGGATAAGGAGGGCAAGCTGTTAACCGGCTTGACGTTGAAAAACATCGACGATCTGATCGCGGACGGTACGATTTCGGGCGGGATGATTCCGAAGACCCGCTGCGGAACCGATGCGCTGCGCGGCGGCGTCGGCAAGGTGCATATCATCGACGGCCGCGTGGAGCATGCGGTACTGCTCGAATTATTCACCGATCAGGGCGTCGGCACCTTGCTGTTGAGCCGTTAATCGGCCTTCGCGTCCGTTACGGCGTTTTCGATATACGATCGGAAAGACGTCCGGATGTCGCGCACTTTGTCGCCGGCGCAGAGTTCCATGCCCAGCGACGACTGCCGGCAGCGGATGTCGAGAAACAACTGCTGCTGATTGTTGCCCATGTCGATCTTCGACACGGACAGGCTTAAATCGGAGTCTGCCGCCGGTTCGGCCGTCATCAGCAGCTTATCGTTGTCGATGTCGATGGGCGTCGTCGAAAAGCGGCGCACGAACTGATGCGCACTTTCCCAGGCCTTCGCGCATTGGCTGGAGCTATTGCAAAGGTACAAGCCCAGTTCAACCGCGGCTTTCATTTCAGCCGTTTTGTCGCTCAACTCCTGCGGCGCCTCGGTATCGGAATGCGTCAGAAATTTATAGCGTTCGATATCCGCTTCGAACGCGCTTTCTTCCTGCCTTTTTTTGCTTTCCTGATTTTCGATCTCTGCCTGTACCGCTTTGATTTGCGCCTTCGCCTTATCGATATTCTGGGTTAACACCGCCGGGATCTTCTCGCCGCTGCGCTCAAGATTGGCCGCATGCTGAAGATGATTTTCCAGTTCGGTCTCCGCCCGATGTTTATTGTTGCCCAAAAGTCCGATCCGCCCCTCGATCGCATGCATTTTTTTCTTTAACGTATCCTCCATATCCCTTAAATTGCGGAACGTACTCAATAAGACCTTGTCGTTAGCCTTTTGCCGGGCGATGATGCTTTCCTGCTGCTTTTTCAAGGCTTCCAGGCGCCGGTCAAGCTCGATCTGCTCCTTGGTTTTTGCCTTCTCCGTAATTTGGACGACGCGGCCCTTTTCACTCAGTTCCTCGCGCCGATGTTGAACCTGTTCCGGCGGCACCTGATCGGACAAAAACGTTTTACCGTTCTCGTCCACCCAGCGGTACATTTTCTTGGCATGAGCCTGCCCCGCGGTCAGACAAAGTACGGCAAACAACAGGCTGATAAAAAAAGCGCGGTCTTGCATGACGTTAAAAGAAATAGAAAAAGCCTTCTAAAGTATAGCGAAAGTTCCGCATCTTCAAACGGCTGTCGAGGTTTGTTTCTCCCTGCGGGCACGTATGTTCCCGCAGGGGGGAGGGCTATTACCAGGCGATCAGAGCAGCCAGCTGGCTCAAAGGCGGCAGGATAATCATCCGGGCGACCTGCAGAAACAGTAACGCGGCGAGCGGCGACAGGTCGATGCCGCCCAAATCGGGAATGATTCTTCTGAAAATATTGAGCACGGGCTCGGTCAGACTGTAAAGAATCGACGAAGCCGCGTCGAACCGGCCCGGATTCAGCCAGCTCAATAACGCACGGGCGATGATCGAGAAGATAAAGACATTGAACAATAAATTGATCAGCTCCATGATCGCGATCAAAGTCAGGGCTCCGATTCCGAGCGTCGCACCCTGCAGCAGGCCGATCAGAAAATTCGCCAGCATCTGCAGGAACAGCATCAGAATCAACGAAGACGTGTCGATCTTGCCGATCGGCGGAATGTACCGGCGCATCAGACGCAGCGGAGGCTGGGTCGCCCTGACCAGAAACTGCGAAATCGGATTATAAAAATCGGCGCCGCACCACTGCAGCAGGAAACGCATCAATACCGCCAGAATGTAAAGCGAGGACAGCGCCTCGATAACCAAAACGAGCGGATCGGTAAAATAACTTGCATTCATTAATTGAACTCCGGTTGGTTGGACATTTCGACCGAACGGTCGCGTGCCGCATGGAGCGCTTTCGAAACCAGTTCCTCGAAACCGCCTTGCTGAAAAGTTTCGATCGCACGCTGGGTCGTGCCGCCCGGCGAGGTCACGCGCTTGCGCAACAACTCAGGGGTTTCGCTCGATTCCAGCGCAATTTTTGCCGCGCCCAATGCGGTCTGCAGCACCAGCAGGCGCGCCGTTTCCTCGGTCAGTCCCAGTTCCGCCGCCGCTTTCTCCATCGCTTCCATCAGCAGGAAGTAATAAGCCGGTCCGCTGCCCGATACGGCCGTTACCGCATCCAGCTCTTTTTCATCCTTGACCCAAAGCGCAATACCGACCGAACGCAAAATGTTTTCGGCCATGCTGCGCTGCTCGGCGCCGACATTGTCGTTCGCATGCAGGGCCGTGGCGCCGGTCAGTACCAACGCCGGCGTATTCGGCATGCAGCGGACGATCGCGATGTCCGCCCCCAGCCAGGCGCTGAGGCTGCGTTCGCCGATGCCGGCGGCAATCGAGACGACCAGCGGTTTACGCTGCTGAATCGCCGGCGCGATCTGTCTCGCCACATCGCGCATGATCTGCGGCTTCACCGCCAGCACGACGACATCCGCCTCGTCGACCGCCGTTTCGTTCGATGCCGTCACGTTGACTTTCAGGCGCTCCGCCAGCGACTTGAGCTGCTCGGAATTGATGTCGGAAACCCGGATGCTGGAAGGCTCATGACCGGAAGCGATCAGGCCGCTGATCAGGCTCGTCGCCATATTGCCGCCGCCGATAAATCCAATTTTTTGTGTTTTCATTTTCACCTTGCTTTGATGATTGCGGAAATATTTTACCCTATATAAGGTTTGGAACATCAATCACAAGGTTATGGCGAGAATTCCTTGGAAAAAATGCCGGCCGGCGTCGATCGGGTACTGCCGGCAACGGCTTTTTGCCGTCTCATCATTCAATCAATACGGACCGGATGAAAGCAGCCTAATAAAAATAGGCATACTGATGATTGGAGCAAACCGGAAGCCCGGCACCTTGACCCCGGAAAATCTTATTTCCCCGCACCGCAGCATCGCTTGAACTTTTTGCCGCTGCCGCAAGGGCAAGGCGCATTTTTGCCCAGATTGACGGTCGAGCCGATCTTGCCGAGCGACTTGATCACGCCGTCCAGATAAAGCCAGCGGCCTTCCTTTTTGACGAATCGGCTCACCTCATGCAGAACACAGGCTTCCCCATCCTGCAGATAGTAAGCTTTGAATTCGACGAGTCCCTTGTCGTCCTGAGGTCCGCCCTTTTTGGTATCGACTATTTCAAGATGCTGCCAGACCGCCGTCTCGCGGGAAAAATCAATGCTGTCCGGGCATTTGTCGCTGTCCCAGGTCTCACGTAGGTAATCGGCGTTACGCTGTGCGTAAGCGGTAAAGCGCGAGCGCATCAAGGCTTCGGCGGTGAAAGGCATTGCCTTTGCACAAATGTAAATCCCACAGCATTCATCATAGCTGCGACCAGATCCACACAAACAAGGCGCTAAATTATCTATCAATCCAATTCTCCTCAAAAAAGAACTACTAAAATTCGGGCCCTGGCTTATTCCAGGGCTGGCTGGCGGTGCTGTATTTTACCGTGCATGGCGTATTTTTAGAGGGCCCCAAAAAATTATTAACACTCACACTTCCGATCCTTTTCATCTGCGACTTGAACACTGGAAGAAATTGTTTTTTCTGCGCTGCTGAAGCGGCCGTACCGCACCGATGGGGATGCAAGTCGACCAGCTGTTACCGCCGCCGTAAAATTCAAGCTAATAGCGATGCTGAATCTTGATGCGACTTAATACTCAATAATGAATTTTTGCTTTTGATTAGCATTAACTAGTGGGCACATCTGAACTATACTCGACCGCAAAGCTATAAGGTGAACATTCATGAAGAAAACGCTCAATGCCGGCTTTACGCTTATCGAACTAATGATCGTCATCGCCATTGTCGGAATTATAGCTGCGCTGGCGGTTCCTTCCTATCGGGCCATGATCGAAAAAAATCGATTGAAAGAAGCAGCCGAGTCTTTGGCTTCCGATATGCGATTTGCAAGAACCGAAGCCATTAAAAAAAGTAAGGATTTAAGATTAACGCTGGTCGCCGCAACCTGGTGTTACGGAATTGACGACGGCAATACGGCATGTAACTGCGGAACACCCGGAGATTGCGCCATCAAAGCCGTCGATGGCACTCAATTTCAAGGCATTACATTAGATAACAATAACAGCGTAACTTTTACCTTTAGGCGGGGAACGGCTAATGCCATGGGGACAACATTGAGCTCAGCCAATTACCAGGCCAGGGTCGTGGTTGCGGATGTTGGAAGGGTAAAGATCTGTACGCCTGCCGGCGCAACCGGATTGCAGGGTTATCCGGCCTGTTAAACCAATAACGAGAATCACAATGACGAAACAGCACGGTATTAGCCTGATTGAAATCATGATTAGTCTATCGATCGGTTTGATTATTATCGCTGCGGCTATCACCATCTATATCACATCGGTCAAAGGCAGTGCGGACATAGCCAAGTCGGCACGTTTAAACCATGATATGGATTCCGCGCTGGCCCTGATGGTTAATGATATACGCCGAGCAGGCTATTGGGGAGGGGCAAATATGGACGCTGACAGCCGGGATAATCCGTTTACTGTTTCGGGAACGACCGATCTACAAATACCTTCCGCCAGTTGCGTTTTGTATACCTACGATGCAGATGAGGATGGAACCGTTGATCCGGATGAATATTATGGTTTCAGACTTAATGCTGGAAATATTCAGATGAGGTCTTCCAATATAGCTTGTGAGGCCGGCGGTTGGAATTCCCTCAATATCAGTGAGGGCAGAGAACAGGTTGAGATTACCGGCTTGACACTGGCCCAGTCCTTTAAATGCCTAAGAAAACGGTTAGACGCAGCAGATGCAAGTTATGACACTCCGTGCGCTGATGCCGCAGCCGCTGGCAATCTGGCGACTGATGACCGCGTGATCGAAACTCGCGAAATTTCCATTACGATGACCGGACGCGCCAAGAATGACGCTACGGTCACCAAAACCCTCAGCGATCGCGTAAAAATAAGAAACGACCGTATTTTTACGCAAAGTTAAAGATGCAAATCCAGGGCGGCGAAAATATCATGATGAATTCCAGCATTTCCTTAAGGCAACGAGGCGCAGCCACATTATTGACGGCGCTGATTTTATTGATCTGCATCACGTTGGTAACGTTGCTCGCTTCGAAAACCGTACTGGTGGAGACCCAGATATCGGCGGATAACTACCGCATGGCGCAAGCCGTGGCTGCCGCCAACGCCGCGATGGATTTTGGGGTCGGTTATTTTGATAACGGCGGCTTCGATCAAAAAATCAATGCTACCGGCGCTGCGGGCAACGACAGCATCGTTGATATTATCCCCGATCAGACCTATCCCTCGGCCGACGGGACGCAAACGACCACCGCCAGCCTGACCTTCAATAATGCTGCCGGAACACGCTGTGTCGCCGCCGGCGCGACACCCAACATGAAAGGCGGCCTGATAACAGCCGTAGGCCGCAGCGATGACGGACTGGCGGTCAGGACCCTATCGCAATGCGTGGGTACCATCGACATATTCGGCGGCAACGGTCCCAAACAGTCATTAATTTCGCGGGGCGGAGTCGGCCTAACGGGAAATTACCAGATCATTAACCGATTCTATAACACGACGGCATGGTCGGGAAATGCGGTGAACATCGGCGAGTCCGCCAGCGCTTCGACTTACATACGGCCTATCGGCACCAGCGAAAGCGACTTCACCCAAGCCGAACTGGAAGACGACGACACCACTAATGACTACACATCAGAACCCATCTCCGATCGCAATAAAGGTAACGGCGTAGACACGATAGCAAGCGACCCTCGCCTGAGTTCGCTCACCGGCGACCAGTTCTTCAACAACTTCTTTTACGGCGATCGAGCGACGATCAGAGGACTCGCTACAAGCCTGAACCAAGTATATAGCGCCGGTAGTATAGGCTCAGCAAAAGACAAATCGGGTGTTGTCTGGATCGAAGGTAACACGAGCATGAACGGAGGAACCTACGGCACGCCAGCCAATCCTGTCGTCATGATCATTAACGGTAATTTAGAGGTACAAGGTAACCCTGTGGTCAATGGACTGCTTTATGTCACCGGCCAACTGGATGCCGCAGGGACAGTTAAGGTACTCGGTTCGGTCATCGTCGAAGGCGACCCCAGTATGGTTCCGGCAGGCGAAGATCCCGTAGTCGGCCATGGCGGCGTCGATTTGATCTACACCCCCTATACCCTGGATAGAGCGGCCAATCCGATCATCGGCACAACAACGGTTATCAGCGGCTCGTGGCGCGACTGGTAAGGTTTCAGGCAATTCATCTGGTAGCTTATATGACTAAGTACACACATAAAATCAAAGCGCAGCGCGGCGTTGGTTTAATCGAGGTTTTGATTGCCGCCGTCACAGTTGCCGTCGGGTTGATGGCATTGGGAACTTTGCAGGGTGGATTGATGCGTAGCAGCGGGGAAAGCAAAGCCCGTTCGGAAGCCGTCAAGCTTGCAGAAGCCACACTGGAAACATTTCGCAACAATATCAGTAAATCGGCTTTTGACACTGATCTTGCAATCGGTGAACCGGCTGGTTCGGATTCTATCGATGGAACGAACGCCACCTTTGCCAGAAGCTGGATCATTACGAACGCCTCCAGCCCTGACCGAAAAAATATCAGTGTACAAGTAACCTGGGGTGAGGCCGGTGCTGACGAGACAGTCAATATGACCAGTCAAGTGGTTTGGGCCGATCCTGGAAAAGCCGTCGATTTTGCGACCGATGGCAACGGCCTTTCCGCCAAAGCCCCCAGTCCTAATAATAACTCCTCGGCCACCCCTGGCCAGCAATTCGACCTTGAAAAAATCGAAGGAGAAACGACCTTAAACGACGGCAGCGGGCTGATTCAATATAAAGACAACAGCGGCCATATTTACCTATTGGATGATACCGGCAAGGCCCTGATCCAGTTCAACGGGGGAGTCATCCACACCATCAAAGGCCAGGTCTGGCAAGGCACGGCTGGAAAAGGAAAAAACGCCACGGTATCAATACAACCGCTTACCGATTTTCCTGTGACTTTCTCTGACTTGGCCTATTGCGTATTTCCTGTTACGCAAGGCCAATCCGACTATATCTGTTATTTTGGCGGCGACTGCACCAATCAAGGAAGCGGCTGTGTCGCCCAAGATGATTCCGTTTCCTATGAAGCGGTTTCAGGCGGATGGTATGGTAAAGTGGGCTTAATTGAAACCAGTAAAGGCGCTTTACATAACAAGAAAGTCTGTTTCGCCGAAGATATTGCCGGGACGGGCATAGAAACGGCCACCACAACCGCCCGCTTCTACTCTACCCAGCGGCTGAATGCAAGTAATAATGTGGTGGGATCGGAAGGCATCAACCAATCCTTTGCCTGTCAGGATTTTTTGGTTGTGGATCAAAACGGAAACAGCAACGACTGCAATCTGTTTCAAAATTACAGCGGTTTGAGCGTACCCAGCTCCTCCGTTAAGCGGGTTTTAGGCCCCAATGACAGCAACATGTCGCTCGCCGAAAATGTATCTAGCTGCGGTTCGATTATAACCTATACGATTAACGGCACCATATCCGGCAATGAGGCGAATCTGGTGCAGGTATTCGTCAACGGTAATGGCTGTACGATTACTTCCAATAACGGAGCCTATACTTACCAATGCACAATTACGGTCGTGAATACAACCACCTCGGTCACCATTACCGCAACCGATGGCAATGTTACACCCGATTCCACTGTCCTGAATGTCTCCACGTCCCAGCCGACTATGGCAGGCCCAACCCTGGTCGCCGATGATGCTAACATTACGCCAACCCAGTATCACATTACAGGCACGATATCCGGCAATCAAGCAAATTCAGTAACCCTTACCTTATCAAACGGAAGCTGCAGCACAACTCCGAATGGCAATGACGGTACCTATGGCTATGATTGCGTGATTACAACAACGCCAACCACAGTGACTATTAACGCAAGCGGCGGAAATGTCACGCTGGCTACAGGCAGTACCAATACAGTCAGCCTCGCGAATGCCGTTTCGGTAGCTGGGCCGAACTTCATTGCGGCAACACCGACATCCACTAACTACACGATTACCGGCGCAGTAACGGGCGCTCAAGCAAACTCCGTGGTTTTCACTTTGACTAACGGTAGTTGCAGCAATAACAACAATTATACTTATACCTGTACGATCACCTCATCGCCTGGCGACGTAATCATTAATGCAACGGGCGGCAATGTGCAACCGTCAAGCGCCACCGTAACGCTCGTAGGCGTAACGGCGATAACAGGGCCCAGTTTCAGTACGGACATCCAGGCTTCCTGCTCCGTTACCGTAATAGGCAATATCGCTCAGGGCGTGGGAGGCAAAGCAGTCACGCATAACGCAGTCAAAGTGACTTCTTCGCCGACTGCAACGTCTCCAAGTAATTGTCCGATTACCAATGCTTCCGGCAATTACAGCTACTCGTGTGCTGCGGGAACTGTTGGAAATGCCGGCACGGTGACTATCGGCGGCAGCAAGGTTGTTGTTAGCGCAGGAAGTACCAATCCGGTAACGGTTTCCTGCACAAACAGCAGTGTATCCATTATCGGCCCATCGCTGTTGACGACAAACTAAGCCAATAGGAAGGCTTGCCTAATCGGCAAACCTTCCTTTACCGTCGCGGCTGATTTCCCGGATCAATCGAAATCAGGCTGTTACAATAACCAATTAGCCAAATTCTATAGGTAATTCTATGTGCTTTCTTAAGCAGTCTTCAGGATTCACTCTAATTGAGTTGATGACAGCTGTTGCGGTAATCGGCATTCTGTCCGCAATAGCCTATCCTTCATATACCGAATATGCGAAACGCGCCAAACGCGCAGATGGCAAGGCTGGCTTGTTAAGCCTGCAACTGACGCAGGAAAAATATCGGGCGAACCATACCTCCTATGCCGCCGCTCTCTCCGACCTAGGTATAACGGACAGTGATTCTCCCGATAAACATTACACTCTAGCGGTAACTGCCGCAGATTCAACAGCAACCACTTACACGGTTACCGCAACGCCTAAATTTACCGATGCCAACTGCGGCACGCTCGGCATCAATCAGGCAGGAGTCAAAACCGTTACTGGCAGCGAATCGGTTTCCAACTGCTGGGGTAAATAACAATCATATAATAACGTTCTTCCGAATCATGCGGATGAAACGGCTTGCCTCATCCGGTTTGTATGGGGATCAGATAGGCATAAAATTTTTATTCCGCTTTTTGAGCGTTTCTCCATTCGAAATTAAGAAACTCGCTATCTGCAGCGGATTTAATAATCCGCTGCAATTTTTACACTATCACAAAAAGCGGCCTCTCCGAAAAAATGACTATTTATCATCATTCCCACGCTCCACGTACCCAAAGGGCATAAATATGGGAATACCGCCTGAGCTGCGCCGGCAGCTCGAAACGCCTGGCTTTTCAGCCGGTTCCCAAGCTGGGCGTTCATCGTTATACACCCGTCCTGTAAAACTCCGTATTCAGGCTTGGGAACCATGCAGAATCAAGCTTCAGCTATTACAAAGCGCTCACTGGCTCAACTTCTTGTATTTGATCCGGTGCGGATTGTCCGCGTCGCTGCCCAAGCGGCGGTGCCGGTCGGCTTCGTAGTCCTGATAGTTGCCTTCGAACCAGACCACCTGGCTGTCACCTTCGAACGCCAGAATATGCGTCGCGATCCGGTCCAGAAACCAGCGGTCGTGCGAGATGACCACCGCACAGCCGGGGAAAGCCAGTAAAGCTTCTTCGAGCGCACGCAGCGTTTCGACGTCCAAATCGTTGGTCGGCTCGTCCAGCAGCAACACGTTGCCGCCGCTTTTCAACAGTTTAGCCAAGTGAACCCGGTTGCGCTCGCCGCCGGACAAGTCCCCTATCCGTTTCTGCTGATCCGCGCCTTTAAAATTGAAACGCCCCACATACGCGCGCGACGGCGTTTCGTATTTGCCGACGGTGATAACGTCGAGCCCGTCCGAGATTTCTTCGAAGACCGTATTGTTCGGATTCATGTCGTCGCGCAGCTGATCGACATACGACAACTGCACGGTCTGGCCGATCGTCAAAGTCCCCGAATCCGGCTTTTCCAGCCCCGCCATCATTCTAAACAAAGTCGTTTTACCGGCCCCGTTCGGGCCGATGATGCCGACAATGCCGCCGGGAGGCAGTTTGAAGCTCAAATCGCTGATCAACAACCGGTCGCCGAACCCTTTGCCGATATTGTCGGCATGAATCACTACATCGCCGAGACGAGGTCCAGGCGGAATATAGATTTCCTGGGTCTCGTTACGCTTTTGCACCTCAACCGACGACAATTCTTCGAAACGCGCAAGGCGGGCCTTGCTTTTCGCATGGCGCCCTTTCGGATTCGAGCGCACCCATTCCAATTCGGCCTTCATGGCTTTCTGGCGAGAAGTTTCCTGCCTTTCTTCCTGCTCCAGGCGTTTTTCCTTCTGCTCCAGCCAGCTCGAATAATTGCCTTCCCACGGAATGCCCGCGCCGCGGTCGAGCTCCAGAATCCAGCCGGCGACATTGTCCAGGAAGTAGCGGTCGTGCGTCACCGCCACGACGGTGCCCGGATAATCGTGCAGGAAACGCTCCAGCCAAGCGACCGATTCGGCGTCCAGGTGGTTGGTCGGCTCGTCCAGCAGCAGCATATCCGGATTCGAAAGCAGCAATCGGCAAAGCGCAACCCGGCGTTTTTCACCGCCCGACAATTTCGTCACATCGGCATCCCAATCCGGCAAGCGCAACGCATCCGCGGCGATTTCGAGCTTTCTCTCCAGTTCCCACGCGCCGGCCGCCTCGATTTTTTCCTGCAGCTCGGCCTGTTCGGCCAGCAAGGCATCGAAATCCGCATCCGGATCCGCAAACGCATTGTTCACTTCATTGAAGCGGTCCAGAACGGCTTTGATGTCCGCGACCGCTTCTTCGACGTTGCCCCGCACACTCTTGTTCGGGTCCAGTTGCGGTTCCTGCGGAAGATAACCGATATAAATGCCCTTTTGGGGAACCGCTTCGCCTTCGATTTCCTTGTCGATGCCGGCCATGATTTTTAACAACGTCGATTTACCGGAACCGTTCAAACCCAAAACGCCGATCTTCGCGCCGGGAAAGAATGATAGCGAGATGTCCTTCAGGATATATTTCTTGGGCGGAACGATTTTTCCGACCCGATTCATTGAATAGATGTATTGCGCCATTTTGTTATTAAAGTGCAAGTGAGGAAAAGGGGTTCGATGAGGGCGAATTATCCCATGTTTCTTGCAGAGAGGTAACCCGGCAGCCCGCTAAAGCATTGCCTATCTCCCAAATACATACTATTGGGATACTTTCGTTTTTTCAAGGTCTTAAGAAAAAACGTAAAAAAGTAAACCGAAAAAAGTGCGGGGAAGATTGTATGCAAAAAACCCGCCACAATGAAAAGATGTCCGATTAGATTTTCAATTATTAAAAATTGATGTTATAATTTTCGCTTATGAGTTGGATGCTGTGAAGAACAGTGAGTTTTCAATGTGATTAGGGAGAGAGGCTATGCTTATCTTGACTCGTCGGGTAGGTGAGACATTAATGATAGGTGATGACGTAACCGTCACAGTGCTTGGAGTCAAAGGCAATCAAGTACGCATCGGAGTTAATGCGCCGAAAGAAGTCTCTGTTCACAGGGAAGAAATCTACGAACGCATCAAAAAAGAGCAAGCTGAATCTACTGATACAGACAGCTCAAATTAAAACTGATCTGGAGGGATGGCCGAGAGGCTGAAGGCGCTCCCCTGCTAAGGGAGTATGGGCCTATAAAGCCCATCGAGGGTTCGAATCCCTCTCTCTCCGCCACGTTTTAAACTACTCATAAAAAAATAAATTAAAAGGGATTGTTGACAAAGAGATAAAAACCAGGGATAATAAGCGGATCAATTAGGCGCCCGTAGCTCAGCTGGATAGAGTACTCGGCTACGAACCGAGCGGTCGGGAGTTCGAATCTCTCCGGGCGCGCCAATTAGCAATTTTATCGACATTCATTCCCCTGTAGCTCAGTCGGTAGAGCAGGTGACTGTTAATCACCGGGTCGGCGGTTCGAGCCCGTCCGGGGGAGCCAAATAAATCAAGGGCTTAGGCTAAAACCTAAGCCCTTTTTTTATGCTTGAGGGACAATAGCGGGACAATTTAAGATAAAAACTCTCAACAAATCCCAACAAATTAAGGATAGTTCAGTTCTAGACAAACCGTTTTATACTGCACGCGCCTGCTCAATTTATCATTTAAGCTCTAAACGATGAATGCAGCGCAATTGAAATGCCTTTTAGTTTTCTCTCTCTTTGCCCTCATCGGTTTTTGGGCCTGTCTCCCCTGGTTGCTTGATAGGCATGTACATTATCATGGTGCGACCGCCGGTTCTTCAACTTGGCCTGTGATTTATATGACAACCAGCCTCATTTTCAAGAAAGACTTGGTGAAAAGCAAACCAGACTTTAGTGTTTTCTGAGTTTGCTCGGTTTGTTCATTATTGATATTGCGCCATTCCCGACGACGCCCATCATGGCCGTCCTGATCATTTTTCAGTCGCCCAGTATGGTTTATTCGAACGATTGCGAACGTGTATGGGAAAGACATAAAATCATGACTGAGCGTTCTTTCTCAATGCCGCTGTCTAAAATTATATAAATTGGCCAGCTTTCCTAATACAACCTACTACAAAGCGGGCACTAGTGACCGACTTTGGACATGGGCAATATCGGCCCAGGAGTAGGCATTCACTATAGAGAGATATAGTTGGACTGAATGGCTGTTTGTCTCCTGATTGTGTTGAAAAAGTCCACTAGCTGCTTCGACCCTAACCGGTCTATTGATATTGTTTTTTTAATGGCGTTTCAGGGCAATATTTCGGCCACTCAAAATTTGGCTTTGGAATTATCCCGATCTTTTTCATGCATAAAATGTAGGTTATTCCGTTCGGAAAATTTAGTACTCAAGCTCATTCTTGATAGTAAAGTGGAAAAGGACGTATGTTAGCCCGTCCTGGATAATAACTTGTTAGGCATTACAAAATTTTAGTATCCTTTCAAGTGAAAACATAGAAGACTGTGGAGAGATAGTATGCCTGTAGATCCGAGAGATCAGCTATGGATCGCTGTATATGAAACTTATTACCAATCATACTACCAAGAAATCCTTTCTGATGCGCTTCTCACTCGCTGGCAACGCTTTGATGATCTCACAAAACTGATTGTTGCTCTGACTGCCAGTAGTTCAGCAGTCGCTGGCCTTGTTGCCTACTTTTCAACCAACAACAATTTAAATATTACATGGCTCTGGCCGGTACTTTCTGGAATAGCCGCGCTATTTGCCATATGCCATAAAGAAATGGCAGTTCAATATAGACTGCGTGATCATAGCGATAATATGAAAGCATTTTCATCACTGCGTCTTGATCTAGAGACATTCCGCTCACTTATTCAGATTGAACCTGAATTTCCAATTGACGAGTTTAAGAAGACGTTTGAAGAATTTCGGAAGCGATACAGTGAGGAATATCGTAGACTTAGAATTGATTCTTTTTTAACAGATGGGTTAAGAGAAACCTGCCAGGCCGAGTTAAATCGACGTATAACCACTACAACTACATAGCCTAATGGAGACTAAGTAAATGGCTTACGATAAAAAGCGCGATGCACCAAAACCCCCGCCGCCGCCTCCACCACGACCAAAGTAATTTTAGGTTTTCTTTTTCTTAGGCTTACAGAATCAGCAGTCAGAATGCTAAACAAGAGACAGCAATATGTTAGTATGTTTGTTGTAATCTATGCTTGAGAATTTATTATTATTAATTCGGAGTTATTTTATGTTTGATTTTGTATTTGGCGGGAAGAGAAAAATTGAATTAATTAGGGAGTTGTTAGAACAGAGGATGAGAGACGTTGGTTTTGACGATATGGAATACAGGTTAAAAGTAAAAGAATTAAGTAATATGCAACTAATTGGTACACCTGAAGGGGATATTGTTACCATAATTGGAACTGTAATTAAACTTCAGAAAAAAGGACTTATTATAAAAGATATTATTGAATCAATTGAAGATCATAGAAAGATATTAGGGCAAGATAGAAATGAATTATTGAATATATTAAAAATAGCAAGTGGCCCAGCTCATGAAGCAGGTGGGGCAATTCCAATGTATTGTTGGTATAGACTTACTATTGAGAAACCACCAGGAATAATGACGGAAGAACAATTTCAAAACGCTTTTATGCAAGCAGCTGAAGAATTAATGAAATGATTTATTAATATTGCACGCTGTTTCACACAAAATAAAAAAGGCAATGATAACAACGAAAAATTCCGAGTTGAATCAAGATATCGTAAATTTACAAATAAACATTCTTTTGGACTTTACAAAATCACTTGCATATTATCGAACCATTAAACAGGATCGGCAGAGAATTCAGAGAAATAATGATTTTTGGGTATATTCTATGAATACATATTATTACAAAGCAATCACCGATTGGTGTATTGTTTTTGGTGCTGATAACAACGAGTCTCACTGGAAAAAAATATCTGATTATGATATGTCAACAATTGAGCTAGAAATACGTTCTGCAGCAGGTCTTACAGGTGATGATTGGGGAAAATATTGGAAAGAAATTGTAGATTTTCGTAACAATTACGCTGCGCATAGAAGTGTAAATCCTAATGACGACAAGGTTCCTAGCCTCGACAAAGCGTTTGAAATTGCAAAGTCATATTTTGAGTTGCTAAGGAAGTGGTTAAGTATTCCAAATCACGATCTTAACTCTTTAGATGTTTTATTTCCTAACTTTGAAATTGAAATTCTGCCTGTATTGCAAAGAGATTTTTAAAGATTCTTACATGTCCACTATATGCGGCATGCGGTAGTACGTTGCAAAAATTCAACATTCGACATTTCGATACGATCTGTCGAATGTTTTTAGTTACTGTCTTCTCGAATGATAAAATGTTGCCGTTACCCGCCATTATCTAAATTATCCTGATAGACAGGTAATGGCCGAAAGCGCCAATTCCATACCTACAGTTGTTTGTCATCTTGAATCCAAACTTTTACAAATCCGGTAAGCCAAATTTGGCTGCATTTTTAAATCCAGCCGAGGTGTGAAATTTTTTTCCTAGCGCACCCGACCCTGGGAATATCTACCCCTCTTGACTGAAATACTCCGCTTAATTTTCCATCATCAGGTTTAAACCACCGGCTTTAGCCGGTCAGCTTTAGCTGCGAAAATAGAGCACAATGAGGTGTGAGATGGATTACAGATACGGGAGTCATACGGTTTTCTAGATTGAGTATCATTTTGTTTGGGTAACCAAATAGCGTTATCAGGTTCTCAGGGGCGAGATTGCGGAGCGGGTTAGGGAAGTGGTTCGCCAAACCTGTGAAGCGTTTGAGATTCGGATTATCCGAGGTGTGGTGAGCAAAGACCACGTGCATATTTTGGTCAGTGCGCCGCCGAATCTGGCGCCGAGCGAGATCATGAGACGGATCAAAGGACGAACCTCGAGCTATCTGTTCGAAGAGTTTCCGCACTTGAAAAAGCGTTATTGGGGACGACACTTTGGGGCACGGGGCTATTTCTGCGCCACTGTTGGGCAGATGACGGAAGAAATGATCCAGCAGTATTTGGAACATCACTTTGAGCCTAATCCGAACGATAACTTTAAGATGGAACCCGATTGAGACGCGTCGTTGAGCCGACGCGTATCCGGACTTTCAGTCCGTCAATCAAACCCACCGGCTTTTAGCCGGTGGTTGTTTAGTAGTCGAATTCAAAAATCATCTCTCTAGAGCACTTAGCTAAAACAGCTAAATTCTTCCAAAAAAATCACCCCATTGACCGGCTAAAAAATAGCCAATTCGGCCTATTTCTATTTTTAGCAGTCCCAACAGTGTCCCATACAAAGCAGACTACTATTCTTATTAGCTTCGTATAAGACTATATAGATAAAAGAACATGTGATTACTTATCCCCTGGTGCCATTTTTTGCGCTTTGTTATAGTATATCCTTACACCAAAAAAACGGGCCTGGAAGTGCCACCAACACTGCCAGACCCTAACCACCACTTAACGAATCGGGTTAAGCAATGGCTACTACTAATTATACCGCCATTGCCCCCTAGGGGTTTATATGGCAACCATCGAAAAACGCACCGCCGAGAATGGCGATATTTCCTTCCGGGTTAAAGTCAGACTGAAAGGCTATCCGGCACAATCAGCAACTTTTGACCGGCTAACTGATGCTAAGAAATGGGCATCAGCTACCGAATCAGCCATCCGGGAAGGCCGACACTTCAAAACCGCCGAAGCCAAAAAGCACACCTTAGGCGAGTTGGTGGACAGATATATAAAAGAGGTTTTGCCCACTAAGCCCAAGCAAGTTGACAAGCAAAAGCAACAGCTCGAATGGTGGAAAGATAAAATGGGTGCTTATATCCTAAGCGACGTAACTCCGGCCATGGTTGTTCAATACCGGGATGAACTTGCCAGCGGAGAGACAAATCGCGGGACAACCCGCAGCCCCGCTACCGTTGTTCGATATATGGCGGCGCTATCCCATGCTTTCACTGTTGCCGTGAATGAATGGCAATGGCTTGAAGATTCACCAATGCGTAAAGTTAAAAAACCTAAGGAATCACGAGGGAGGATTCGGTTCTTGGATGATGACGAACGCGAACGCTTTTTAACTGCTTGCCAGCAATCAACAAATGACTGGCTGTATTTATGCGTAATCCTGGCTCTTTCAACCGGAATGCGGCAACGCGAATTAATGGGGTTGAAGTGGCAGGATGTGAATTTAAAAGATGGCTTTATTATTCTGCACGAAACCAAGAACGGTGAGCGGCGGCGGGTCCCTTTAGCCGGTCATGGGCTGGATTTGTTACATGAGCATGCCAAGGTAAGACGGCTAGATACCGATTTACTGTTCCCCGGCAAAACACACAAAGATAAGCCCATCGATTTAAGAAAGCCCTTTGAAACCGCCTTAAAACAGGCTGAGATAACCGATTTTCACTGGCATGACCTAAGGCATTGCACTGCCAGTTATCTAGCCATGGACGGCGCCAGCTTGGCCGAAATCGCCGAGATTCTGGGCCATAAAACCCTGCAAATGGTGAAGCGCTATGCCCATTTGAGCGATGGGCACGTCAGTAATGTAGTTGCCAGCATGAACGCTAAGATTTTTGGTGGGACGCAATGAAATCCCTGGCCTCATTCCATAAGGCGCAACAAATCGTTAAAAACTTGCAAGGCGATCACTGGCCGGAGAGCTTGACCTTGGCGCAAGCCGCCAAACTGCATTTTGCCGACGATGAACTCAAAAGGAATGGACTTATAGAGCATCTATACGACGCCGCAAAAGAAGGAGGGCTCGACTTCGATAAGCTTAAATTTGGTTGTGACAGGGGTTTTTTGGCTTCTTCTGGAAGCGTTATTAATCGGCAAATAAAACGTTATCCTCATCTTGACTCAGGCCTGAGAAAATCTCAGGTAGACCGAGAGAATGAGTTTTTAATAGCCCATACTCCGTCATGTGGATGGATCGACTTTTTATCCCGCGTAAATTCGCGAGAATATACACAGTTATCGCAGCATGCTTGCGGATGCGATACGCAATGTTTTGTTCACAAAGCCTTTCATAATGGATTTCCTTATCTATGGAGTATTAACGGTATTCATCAAGACGGATTTAAATTTGAATTAGCTTTCGTAGGTTATCCGATGGTCACAGCGGAACAATACCGGAACTTCTGTCTCGCCGAATGCGTACCAATCCCGGAAAACTCACTAATTAGTGACTGGTTAGGCGATTCGCAGGACTCAAAAGAACAAACTCTCACTGCAAAATTTGAAGAGAGGGATGAACAGAACGATATTGGATATTCGGGGCTTCTGAACCTACCAGCCAAAAAAGATGCGTGGTTCGATGTTATAGACGACATGACGAGAGAATTCTATGATGAGCACAACCATTTGCCCAATCTGACGCAAGCATGGGGTAGATTAAGCCGCAATCCGCCAAAGGGTTATGAAATCACATCTAATAAAATAAAGGGCGAGGACGTGCTGGAGATGCCGGGCGTTACTCATTTAGCTCATAGCGCGTTCACGAAGCGGTGGAAAAGCTATACCTCAGTAGAGAAAAAGAAAAGGCAGAAAAAAACCTGATAGAAGATTTTAAGCCCCAATAACGGATTTTAACTCTCGTCACCGTTTGTTCTTTCGGTTAGGTTGGAGAATTGCCGCAAGCCCGAACAGCACGTCCGGGCGATTCTTGTTCAACTACGAATCAGGGCAATCCCGATGACACAGACCACACTCGACCCCATAACCCCTGCCTGGATTTATTCCACCGTCAAGCAATTCTGCCAGCGCCATCCCGCATTTACCGTGGGCGGAGTGCGCCATCAAATCTTCCATGAGGAAACTAACGGCTTAAAACGCGCTGGCGCGATTGTACGCAATGGACGGCGCGTTCTGATCAATGAGCCGAAGTATTTTGCGTGGTTGGAAGCCTGCCAATCCAACGGCCAATAAAAAAGCCCCGACCGCTTACTGAAGCCGGGGCTGACTTGCCTAAAACAGCAAAGCAATTTAAACGACTGATTATTATAGCTGTTTTTGGCAATGGACGCACCCGGCAAAGCAACAGGAACAGATTGAATGAATAATACAATTTCAACGCTTTGCAGCGCAGGCTTATGCCTTGTCCCTATCCCATCCCGCGACGGCAACCCTACGAAAGGTCCGGGCAAGGGTTGGAATCAGCCTCGCAGTGAGGTTAATAAGAACGGCTACAGCAACAATCCGGCCGATTTCGTCGAGTGCGAGGGCTACAATTTCGGCCTCTATCATGGCGCCTCCGGTACGCTGGCGCTTGATATCGATGACCTTGAACAAACCCGTGCATTGTTCTCGGATGTCGCGGGAGTCGATCTTGCCGAGTGGCTGAGCGATCCTTACCGCTTCGAGATTCAGAGCCCGAAAGCGAATAAAGGAAAGCTGATTTTCCGGCTGCCGGATGGCTTTGTTAGTGAGGGGGCTAAAAAGCTGGTGTTGGCTAATCAGACTATTTTCGAATTGCGCACCGGAAATGGCTGTCAGGATGTAATTATCGGGCACCACCCGGAAGGCGGTGCGTATCAGTTGATAGGCGATCCCGCGGCGATCCCCGAGGCGCCTCCGGTTCTGCTGGAGATGCTGAGGCACTGGGATGACTGGAAGGTCTGCTTTCAGCCGGTTCCAGAGTCGGCGCTGGACAGATCGGAACCCTTACCGCGTCAGCTCCAGCCATACGAATCCTTTGCAAGTAGCCGCGATCCTATCGCCGAGTTTAATCAGGCTTATACTTTATCGGATATTCTGACTCGTAACGGTTATACGCCCTATGGCAAAGACCGGTATCTCCGTCCCGGCAGTGCCTCCGGTGCGCCAGGCGTTGTGGTCTTGCGGCAATGCAAGGACGGCAGGGAGAGGGTCTATTCGCATGGCGGCGATGTGCTCAGCGACGGTAAGCCTCATGATCCGTTCGATTGTTTTAGGCTATTGGAATGTGGCGGCGATCAGAACAAAGCGCTGAACTGGAGTTCGGATATTACCCAGCATAACCGGCGCCTATTTCATTGCCAAAACCGCTTAGCCAATTCGGAACAAGCGCGTTTTTCTCCGCCGGCATTGCCCGGTACCGACGCACGCGACGGAACTCCCCACTCCCGGCCTTTGACCGAACACGGGAATGCCTTGCGATTAAGCGATGCGCATGAAGGCCGCATTTATTATGTGTACGACGCGAAAGCTTGGTTATATTGGCATGATGCTGCTTGGCATTGGGATATTGACGGCGCTGCTATACGCCGTCTTGCCGGGACACTGCCCGAACAGATTTACCAAGAAGGCGGCTTATATCTTGCCGACGCTGAGCTTTATGCGAAATGGGCGCGGACGAGCCAGCAAGAAAAAACGATCAATGCCGCTGTTTCGCTATTGAAGGATTTCAACCCTTTCCGTATAACGCTGGCGTGCATCGATGCCGATGAGTTTCTGGTTGGGCTGGACCAAGGCCGGCAGGTACTGGATTTAAGAACCGGCACAGCACGAGCCGCTTTGCCTGGAGATTTCGTGACTAAATCGCTGCAAGTCGATTCGATAGGCGAATCCACCAAAGCGGAGCGCTGGCTTGCCTTTCTCGATCAGATATTCGAAGGCGATACGGAGCTGATCGACTGGTTTAAGCGCTGGTGCGGGTATTTGATGACCGGTTCCACCTGTGAACAAATCCTGCTGTTTTTGTACGGTTTGGGCGCAAATGGCAAAAGCGTGCTGGCCGATACGCTCCGCTTTATCATGGGCGACTATGCGCGCGCCATACCTACCGAAACCCTGACCGAATCGAAAAGACAGGCCGGGGCGGCCAGTCCTGATCTGGCGGATTTAATCGGCGCTCGGCTGGCGCTGAGCTCGGAAACGGAAGATGGTGCTGCACTGGCGGAATCGCTGATCAAGAGCTTGACGGCAGGCGATACAATCAGTGTGCGCAAGCTTTATACGAGCCCGGTCCAGTTTACTCCGCAGTTCAAATTGATGATCTTGGGCAACCATAAGCCCATCATCAAGGGGAACGATGTCGGTATCTGGCGCCGTCTGCGGCTTATCCCGTTTAGGCGCATATTCAAAGACAAGGAGCGTGATCCTAACCTATTGGAAAAGCTGAAAGCCGAAGCCTCCCACATTTTGGCCTGGATGGTGGAGGGCTGCTTGGAGTGGCAACAGCACGGGCTCGCCGAGGTGCCGGCAGTCATCCGCAATGCGACGGCGGATTATCAGGAAGAACAGGATTTAATCGGGCGTTGGCTGGCCGAGTGCTGCCGAGAATCAGATCAGGCCGAAACCTCGGCACAGGAGCTTTATCGGAGTTACCAGCAATGGTGTATAGATAACGGTTTAAGGGCGGGCGCGAATATTAGTCTCGGTCGACGACTGGGAGAACGAGGATTTCAGCAGCGGAAATCTCGCGGCCGTTCTATCTGGTTGGGCCTCGGTATCGATTTAACGGCAGACCTGCATGATTGCAGCACCGTTCTTAGCCAAGCGAGGGAGGATGGGGAGGATTGAAGGCCGTTTTATAAACTTTTCTATGTAAAGTTTCTATACGGACTTTTATAAAAATAGCGTTTATCCTCCCCATCCTCCCCGCGACACAACATCAAGACTGGGGGACGGGCAATCTAGGGGCTGGGGGAGAAAAGGCCCCGGCCGAGAGGAGAAAGGGGTATAGGCCTGGAGTGAACTCAACACACCCCAGCTTGGCTAAGCGATCATAGCGCGAAGGCGCATATTCTGCGAGTTGAAAAATAATGCGTGATTTTTACCTATTTATAGCGTAAAAAACGAATAAGATTAGGGCTCGTCAATGTTCACACACAACCCGCTATATGTGAATTGTATTTTGAATAGGAATTTATCCCGATGCGATTGATTGCCCATCCGACAGGAAATAAACGCGGCCGTCCGACAGTTCCGCTCAATGGCAGGTTGTTTTCAATTGTTCATGTGACATTGAAAGAACTCCAGGCTATAACCGATTGGCTGGATGGCGCGGGGTATAAAGCTTGCAGGCTAAATGCCGAACCGGAGTATATACCTGCTTTCAGTGTATTTCGCGTGGGCTACCTTCTGCCTGCCGATCATCGAAGCCGTTGTACGTTCGAAGAAGTGTATGGGCAAATTTATCGGAATTTACGGGGAGATAATCCGATGCTGCGGAAGAAACGGTTTTATCAGGCTGATTATCAGAGGAAAAGGCGAAAACGATCAACTGAGGTGAAATAAGCTTTTGTACTAATATCTTAAAAAATTAAAAAAATCGTAATGACTTCAAAAAGTGCCTTTACATTTTTTTGTTTATGGCCTCTTCTAACTACACTTTTTAGCACAGGAGTGCAAGCCAAAGATAATGTAGTTAAAGAATTATGTTTAGCCAGCTTTAATAAGGAAAGCAAAATCCCGACTTTATTCAGAGAGACATATTGTTTGTGTATATCGAAGCAAGCAACTTCAAGATTAAGTACAGAAGAATATGAAATATTGAAAGAAGTAAATGCCTCAGAAAAAAATAACAAGTTTTCTGAACAGCTTCTAGGCAAAATAAAGTCCAGTAATATTTCGAATACCATTACTCAAGCAACTTCTTATTGTATGGAGAAATATTTGAGTGATGATTATAAAATTGTTGAAGGCACTAACGGATTTAGGTTATTTATTGGCTGTAACATGGTCGAGCATGCCCTTTCTGTTAGCTTAACCATTTACAATGGTAAATATACTGGGTATCTATCATCCCCATCAACAGATTCATGGGAAGAGCTTGACAAATACATAAATAATAAAATCAAGGTTGAGTATAAAATAGACGAGGCACCATATAAAATAGACTATTGGAATGAATCTACTGATTTTTCTCATTATGTGTTAGAGGCACCAAATCCTGAATATTTATTGAAAAAAATAAATAAATCAAAAAAATTAATTTTGAAAATCATAGATACAAAAAAATCAATTTATTTAACAGAATTTAACGTTACAGGATATTTTCCAGACGGCTGGCAAGCTTGCAAACCTAATTTTAATAAATCACATAAAAAATGATTATTCATAAATCTAAATAACAATAATTTTGCATGAAAAGAATACTATTATTGATCGTTCTATTATTTTTTTGTATTCCCTCTGTTTTTTCTCAGTCTTCAATTTACTGGAGAGAAAATGGCACTATGGTTTCGATCTTAATGGATCACCCAAAAGCGCTACGACCCAATGTCCATAGTGTTTTTTTGATTAACTTTAATCCCAAGCTTGGCTGTAGGCCAGAGATTGAAACTATGTTTTTTGAGGGTGCTGGACCCCAAATACCGAAAAGGCATGAAGAGACAAAAGATAATATGGTAGTTATTATTGATGATAAGTATTCATATTCGGAGAAAACGATTGGAACTAAATATGATAATGGATTCGCAGCTGGTTTTATGGGAAGTGATGAAATGATAGAAAGATTGAAAATCGGTAGATTTTTAAAGGCTTATATGTCGCCAAATGGACCAGCTTTTATATTTCCAATTCCTGGTAATGGGAGTGCAATCGAAAAAGCCTATCAAGCCTGCCATTGATCATCATAAACTGAACAATTCGGCTATCCTTTTCTGATGAAAACAGGTGTTGTTGCATAAATCCTGTGTAGATCAAGCTTTTTATATTCACTTTTCCGCTTCAAGCTATCTGCTTATATAGATTATTGAGTAGACTCGGGATAACAATGTGAAATAATTTCTTTCTTTTTTGCTGGCGTTATTTCCCTCTGTATCAACGTATGTTGAAGACGCTAAAATATCACCTATTGCACCAACTAGGGAAAAAGCCAGGAGTTGCATTCGAATTAGCTTAATATTTAGTGGTTATCGATAGGAGTATAAAATGTATAGAGCTATATTGATAGCTGGAATGTCATTCACACTTGTTGCCAACGCTGATGAATCCATTGGTATGACTAATGGTATGCACTGCTGGCGTAATAAAGCGGGCGTCTATTATGGGTGTTCAGGTGGCGTTAATACGGGAGAGAGCGGATTTAATGATGCCAGGACAGGGAAACGTTATGAATCCATTGGTGGAAACAATGTCATTGACACTCAAACTGGTCAATCGTTTGAAGTTCCAAGCTATGATACAAACAATAGAAGAAAAGTAAATGACGGAGATGGTGACATTTATGCTCCCCCCGAACCCAATTATGAGGTTCCAGAAAATGAAAGCTACGATTAAACCTATCTGTTTTTATAGAGATTTTATGGGGCACTGATGGGACACTTGCAGGCAAACAAAGGCAATAGTCGGCAACAATCAGCAAACGATTATGTGGATTAACTTTTTGAATTACTTGTTATTGTTTGTTGTAGAGCTTTATAGGTTATTGATTTTATTTGACTGTTAATCACCGGGTCGGCGGTTCGAGCCCGTCCGGGGGAGCCAAATAAATCAAAGGCTTAGCGAGAAATCGCTAGGCCTTTTTTATTTCTGAGTCACCAATAGGTCACCGCGAGAAATAGAAAGCAATAGTAATCAGCAGGACGCCCACCCTGCCCTTGCCCTGGCTAACCACGCAAACTTTTAGCTGTTCGCCCCTGCTATTCTCGCTATTCTGCTATTCCATCTTTGCTTCATCCCCTGTCTTTCGCGACATCGATAGCCTAGAGAGGATCAAGGGCCGGCTGCTATTCCTGCAATTCCGCCATTACTTGGCATTATTGTGGCGATTTTCAGTAGCAAGTATCCTGCTATTTTTGCTATCCCGCTATTTCTCGGCAGCACTGCGCCGAATTTTTCAAGCAAGCCCTTGCTATTCTTGCTTCTGCTATTTTCAGGATTTGCCACTCTGACTACTGCCAAAATCCCCCAGTTTTGACCGCAACTCGAACGCAACTTTTGCATTAAAAAACGAGCAAAAAGTTGCACTGTTTTTCGGATGTGATTGCGTATCGATTGCGCTCTGCGTTGAGCATGAAAGCCTTGAGTTTCGCGGCTTTCAGGCTGTGCGTTGCGTTAGCTGTTGCGGGTAATGTTGCGCCAAAATGCTGAAATGTTGCACGTTGCACCGTCATGGCAATGCAACGTGCAACTTTCTCATGCCGTCGGTCTCTTTGAAGCGGGGCCTTGACCGTTATCTGGTCATAGTCGAGACAAGCGGATAACGGAGCAACCATTCCGGTGGCGGATTATGCAAAGCACGACAAACCAACCTCTTCCTGGCTGATGCCGAGCGGGTATGATAGGAGTTAAGGTGCAGAATTAGGATGGTCATAGCTTTACTCTCCATTCTGCCTGACAAAAGGCAAAAAACCCGCCGGGAGAGATAGCTTTTAATGACAAGAATGCTTAACGTTTGTTATCCGTCATAATCTAGCCAGCGTTTATGAGATGGATTTGACAATAACTCACTTCTCCTATGTCAACTCTAAAATAAAAGGTGTCGGTATGCAGATACTCTCTCCTACAAAACGGCCGGCGTGTGCTTAAAAAAACGAACTCAAACCGCATCTTCGGAAAATGTGGATCATTCCGCTGACTTTGTCGCTTACATGGAAGATGTTCTGGAAGTTTATCAGCGGCCCTACCAGGCCGCGCGCCCGGTGGTCTGTCTGGACGGGACTTTCACCCAATTGATCGGTGAGGGGCGGAAACCGCTGCCGGCGGCGCCGGGCCAGGTGGAACGTTACGATAGCGTCTATGTCCGCCAGGGTGTAGCCAGCCTGTATGACGCTTTCGCGCCGACAGAAGCCCGGCGGATCGCCGAACGCCGGAGATCCACCATACCCCAAAGCATGGCAATTGGCTGGGATAGAACCGAAATCGAGTTAAGCGCGCTGACTCGCGATCTGCCGGAGCGCGTCGGGGAGCGGGCTGACTTAATTCGGCACTTGGTCGCGTGGACCCAGCGCCGTAACCAAGCCCAAGTAAAAGCCAACTGGCAGTTCACGGCGGCGGATGCTCGGATCAAACTCCGCAAGCTTTACCCCACCTTCGAGGTGGTGGCAGAGTACTAGATCGGATTTGTGATTTTTGAAATATGATAAATGGTACTTTTATAAGGACCTACCTGATGATGAGCTAATTCTTCAACTGCGTAATTGGAATCTGATCGAACTTTTTCCAAAATTTGTTTAACGACACCACCACCATGGAGTATCCGTGTTGGAATATCGAGCATTAAAAAATCATCAGGAAAATCAGATGGATTGGAATCTATATAAGGTTTATTGACTAACAAAAAAATCTTTCTGGGCTTCTTTTTTAAATAACCCATGAGTGGACTCGACATGAAGTAGTACTCACCACGGGTTACAAATACCGGTAATTCCTTTTGCAATTGGGCAAGACTGACAACACTATCATGCTGGATTTTATAAAAATCGATATACTCGTAGCTTCGTTCTACCAAACTAAAAGAATACATCTCACTTTCCAATAATGAAGGATAATAGCGTCCGTCTCGATTAGCTGAAAAAAAGAAAATCAACCCAACCAGAAACACAACCAATACTTTATTCTCGCTAGCGATGGGCAAATTCTGACGATAAGCTCTAATAGCCAATAAGCCGGCATAAAGCGCACCCATCAATAATAACGGTAAAATCCAAATGTAATACCGAAGCAATGGGAAAAACAGGGTGCCGCTCAAGGGAATCGCTGCAATAAATCCTACAAAAATGATCGGGACTAGATAAACCGAAACAAGTAATCGCTGCGATATATCGCCACTGACCATATTCGAAATTGCGCTAATAGCATTGACTTGTTTGCCGGACTTCCAATTTAAGCTAAATACCCACGGCATGACCAGCGCAACCGTCACGAGTAACTTCAAATCAGGTACAACATTCAGAGTAGAAAAAATGGAAATAAAATAGTAAAAATAGCCTTTTAGTCCAAGAGTATATTTTAATGTCGAGGAGAATATAAACTTAAACAGCTCAATACCGATAACGACTGCAATTAAACTGGTAACCCATATCATTTTATCCTTTCTGGATATGAATTTATCAAAAAGTATGAGAATAACCAGAGAACTTATTAAGACGATGCCAAAGCTTTTTACCATGCAGGCTAATGCAGCCATAATTAGAGAAATCAGCATGTAACGCGATGCCCAGGCACAAAGCGCACACATGAAGAATGCTGCCCCCGGAATCTCTGTATAAAGATAACCTGCCTGGACAAGAAATAACGGATAAAAAAGAACGGTAAGCGTAATTAAAATGCCAAGTAACCGTCCAAATATCTTTGATGCAGCAAAGAATGTACACGTGAGTACCAAAGCTACAAAGAAAAACTGCACAATATGAAGCGCGGGAAAAAAAAACTCCTGCTTACCTTTACCCAGTAAAATAAAAAGATACGTTATAAAACTGATGATACTCAAACTATGAATATTCGGCCCGCCATTGACATAGCCGTCCTGTCTCAAAAGGCCGAAAATATCGAAATCATGTTCATATAAGTAAATCGCTGAGGAAAAAACTGCAACACTATCCCATACTGGCGGCATGTTTATTAACGCCATATTGAGTACCATGACCATTGCGAAAAAACTTATAAAAACAATAATCGACAGTCTAAATCGATTAAACAAGTCAAATACTTGATTAGTCAGCAAGGTCATTAATTCAGACTAATAATAAGAATATCAAGAAGGTTAAGGTTAATACAGGGAAAGTCTGCCCGAAAAATCAACTTCGACCGTTAATTGAAGCGTTAAGAACTTCAACAACCTTAATTTGCTGCTGCTCAGTTATTCCAACCCAAAGAGGCAACCGGATTAGACGTTCTGATTGACTGATAGTTACAGCAAGAGAACCATGCGCCCGTCCATAACGCAGGCCGCCTGGGGACGAATGCAGCGGAACATAATGAAATACAGCCCCAATATTATGCCGTTTGAACTCGTCCAGTACCTTCTTCCGATCAATTCCTGGCGCAAGAAGCACATAATACATGTGAGCGTTGTGGTGACAGTTATTTGGTAAAATGGGGCGTCGAATGTAGCCGCTGGATTCCATGCCCTCAAGCAACTGATGGTAAAGATTCCAACTTAGCATTCGTTGTTGGGTGATTTGATCGGCTTCTTCTAGTTGAGCCCAGAGAAAAGCGGCAATTAATTCGCCAGGCAGAAACGAAGATCCAACCTCCTGCCAGGTATATTTATCTACTTCGCCACGGAAAAATCGGCTGCGGTCAGTCCCTTTTTCCCGAATGATCTCGGCACGCAAGGCTAATTCAGGATCGTTGACTAACAATGCTCCTCCCTCACCCGAGATCACATTCTTTGTCTCATGAAAACTGTAGGCGCCAAGGTCTCCGATTGTGCCCAATGCACGGTCCTGATAATACGCCATCACCCCTTGAGCGGCGTCCTCTACCACTTTTAAACCATGATGTTTAGCGATAGTTATGATTGAGTCCATTTCACAGGCGACGCCAGCATAATGAACGGGTACTATCACTCTAGTACGAGGCGTAATGGCTGACTCGATCAGATTCTGATCAAGATTTAGAGTATCCTCCACAATATCCACAAACACAGGAATGCCGCCTCTCAAAACAAAAGCATTGGCGGTAGAAACAAACGTATACGATGGCATGATGATCTCATCGCCCGGTTGAATATCCAGCAACAACGCCGCCATTTCCAACGCAGCCGTACACGAATGGGTTAATAATGCTTTTTTTGTCCCCGTTCTTTCTTCAAGCCAGGCATGACAACGCTTCGTGAATGGACCGTCGCCAGCCAGCATGCCATTGAAATGCGCTTCGGCAATCAGAGACAACTCTTTACCGGTCATAAATGGCTTGTTGAAGGATATGGTCATGATACCTTCCTTGCAATAATCAATAGAGAGCCGCCGGCAGGAAAATTAATCTGATGGCGTATTGCCAGTGCCTCTATGTCCATTATTTTTGCCAGTAGCCGATCGGCTAACTTGCCAATTTTAAGTTCGGTCAACGGATCGTGTATGTCATCTCCAGTCTTCCGTAATGTACGGGAAACCAGCATCAACGGTAACAGAAGAGACACGAAAGATGTCATGCGTTCTATTCGGAATCCAGCACCGGTGATTTTAGCTCGCAGATCGCGCGCATTATAGCGGCGGACATGGCAGGCAAAATCATCCATTCCACTCCAAAGAAAATCGTGCTGGGGAACAGTCAACAAAACCCCACCGCCGGGTCGAACCGCCTGATTCATCTGGGACAGAACTCTTTCGTCTTCCTTGATATGCTCAAGCACATCGAACGCGCCGATCACATCAAACTCGTCGACATAAGGAATATGTCTGGCATCCATCTGAAAAAGTTGAGCATCGGGGACACGACAGGCAGAATGTGTCAAGCCAGTGCTCGAGATTTCACTGCCCGATATTCTGACTTCGGGAAATCTTTTCGCTATGCCTTTCAAGACAAAACCGGTCCCGCAGCCGATCTCCAGAAAGGTCTCAATACCTGAAAAATAGTTCGCCATTGCCCATAATATCAGACTATTTCTGGATCGGAACCAGAAGCTGCCCGCTTCGAGTTCAACCAATTCCTGAAAATGAACATCCTTGAAACCCGTATCGGCAGACAGTTCCGGGGCAAAAGTCAGAAAACCACCCTTTTTCTCAGGCTCGTTACCACAATAGGGGCACATCCAAATAGAATCAGTAAAAGTCTTTCTGCACCGCAAACAAAGCTTCACCCTTGGCTTCCTATGGCTAGCCCCAGTATGACCAGAAGCAATCCGGCTAACTTTGGTGCAGTGATTGGCTCATTGAATAACAGAGCACTAAACAACATCACCAGAACGAAAGCCAAGCTCATGAAAGGGTAAGCATGACTCAATTGCAGTTTGGTCATCGCCGCCATCCAAGTTACCGAGGCAAGCAATGCGGCCAGAAAAGCGCTAATTACCCACGGATTGATTAACAAATTCAGCAGAAACCAAATCTTTTCTTTATTGGTCTTGGGAAAGAGTCCCGCCTCTAGGACTTGCCACTTGATGGCTAGCTGGCCGTATACAGTCAATAATATAGTGCATAGGATATAAAAATAACTCATTGGGTTAGCCGATGATAAAGATCTACGGGATTACGAAAGCGAAATCCTAAGGAAGCATAAAGATTCACCACTGCTAAATTTGTTGCAGAAACAGAACTCACCAATTCGTTACAACCGTTTTTGAACAAGGTTCTGCAGACCGGCGTCCAGAGTAATTTGGCTAGCCCTCGTCCGCGTAATGAGCGGGTAATGGCATGAAGCACCAACCGATTGCCATCTACTGCGATGAATCCGACTAATTCGCCGTGGAATAGCAAACCATAGACCTTGCCAGAATAGTGAAGTTGTCTGAGCCAGTCATCATAGCGCCTGTCGGCCCCATCCCTGGGCAGCTTGAAATCGCGATGAAAACGGCCATGAGTAAAAGCGCCGTGGCAAATTGCCAATAGGGGTTCCAGTTCAATATTCTTGCTTATACCGACTATAGGCGCTTCAAAAGCGATAAATTTTTCCGCAGTACAATAAGGCTCGATTAATGTGTCGCAGTAATAAAAACCGAATTCATGTAACGACTCCTTCGAGACCGTAGGATCGGCTCGAACCGTATAATGTCCAGAAATTCTGGCAGCCAGATCCAACGACTCCGGCGTAGGATCGGCAATTTCATAGGTATTTATATCGAATATTACACTGTCCCAAGGTGAGAGCTTAAAATTTGGTGGAAACATCTTTGAAAGTCGTCTGGCTGATGATATAAAGCGGCCGTCTTTTCGTTTCATCGAAGGCATTGCCTAGATAGACGCCTAATATGCCGAGAATACTGATGATGATGCCGCCAAGAAAATATATTGATACGATCAGGCTGCTCCAACCCATGATGGGTGTGCCATATTCTAATGCCAAATAGATAATGTAACCTCCATACCCAAAAGCCAGTGCAGAGATTAAGAAACCGAAGCGAATTGCCAGACGCAACGGTTTATCAGAATAGGCTACGATAGTTTCGCTTGCCAGCTTCCAGAGTTTGCGAAACGTATATGTTGTCTGGCCTGCGAAGCGCTCATCGTGCTGAACATCGATACTGGCGGTCGGAAACCCCATCCAAGCAACTAAACCGCCGAAAAAACGTAGACGTTCGCGCATCGTACGAAAGCTGATAACCACCTTGCGCGAAATGATGCGAAAATTGCTAGTCTCGCCATCGTAATCCATTTCAGCAAGAAAGCGGAATACTTTATAGAATAACCAGGAATTAAAGCGCTTCAAGGCGGGATCGTTGCGTCGCCGACGTTTTGCCATCACCACATCGAAGCCTTCCTGAGCTTTCTGATACAGCCTGGGAATTTCCTCGGGACGATCTTGTAGATCGCAGTCCATGACAACGACCCAATCGCCATCACAATAATCCAGGCCGGCCGTAATGCCGTAGTGCTGACCGAAATTACGGCTGAATTGTATACCTTTCACCCGTTGATCCCTTTGCGCCATATCACTAATCATCGGCCAAGAGTTGTCGCCTCCGCAGTCTTCCACGAGTATTATTTCGAAATCGTCCGTGACAGCTTCCAATGTTGCTACAAGGCGCCGGTATAACTCCTCCATGCAGTCTTCGGCTTTGTAAACTGGTATTACGACTGAAATATGTGCCATATAGCTTCTTATTAACGGTACAGATATTAAGTGAGCATCAGAAAGTCAGTTTGTGTTATCTTGATAGCGCAAACCGTTGATTTACCGAATGACGATTACAAACGAACTCCGCGCGAAACACTTACCACCGATTTTTACCCATATGCTCCAACTTAAGGTATAACCTATTGCTTAAATATTGAAAAAAGAGGCACAGCCGCTACATAGAGAATTTTTTAACGGCGAACGTGAAAAGTCCGCGTATGAAGCAGCTACCTTGAATTGATACACTTTTTGAACAATTTGCGCAAGAGCTCCCTTCTACAGCAATTCTCATTTTAGCCCGACCACTGGTAAAGTTAGCGACGCTCTTGGCTAATTGGGTTTTCATCCAAGTCATATTCGCTCGCTGCATTTGAAAAACTCACCCAACCGAGCTTGACCCATTTCCTCAAGCAGACCTTTACCGACCAGCCCAATGCCTATAGTGGCAACGGTATTTATTTGCTCGGTTCTCGATTTATGCAACAAAGCCCAAGATATCCCAACCTTAATCTAATTCCGGCTAATGCCGAAGCCGATGTAAATGATTTCGAAGTGAAGGGCAAGAGTATTGGCGCCAAGCAAGTGCAGATCCTGCTCGGCCAAACTGATGCACTTCTGACAAAACACAGAGTCCAGGATGCCCGCAAAATTTTGGATCAACAGGCCACCGAGGTGCGGATTACTACGACAAGCATCCCATTAGATATATATCCTCTAACTATCAAAGACGCCGCCCACAGACAAAGGCAAAATGGGATGCCAAAGCTGCGTTATATGATGTGTTGAACACGCTTGTTAATACTACTGAAATATTCCCTTGCCACTACTGTAAGCGGAATCGATATAAACGGGAGGCGTCAGAAATGGACCATAAAGACCGTTTATCCCAATAAGCCAGCCGGGAAGGAAGCCATTCTAAAATTGACCGATAATACAAAGAATCAATTGTTGCTAGCAGAAATATGGGGTTATGGTGACGGATGATTACAAGCTGCTTTATACAGCCGACGGTATAAAAGATGTTATTCATTTCAAAAATCCTCAACCGCCCGGGATAAGGTCAAAAATACGCTGTCAGATCTCAAAAACAAGGCAATTCACCTGATAAAACAATTCAACACGTAAACAAGATTAGCCGAAAGAAAAACCCTTATAATTTTGGGGAAGTGGCGGTTTACTTGTACTATACCGCCATGCAGACTACATCAATTTCATATATGGTAGGCCGCCATCAATTACAGTAAGCTTGCGTAGCTCGAATTAGTGAATCAAAATCGTAGGAATGCAAATTTTCGAATTTGTACTAACAGTATCTACGAGCTATATTTATTCTCAATTGATTTTCGCTTTTTGGGCTAAAGATGCTGTGGCTGATGCCGATAAATAGGCCAAACCTAACCTCTTTTGGATTAAATCGGTTCGAAATTGCCGGCGGCTAAATCTGCCGAATATCACAATTTAAGCATCGTAATTATTAAGGAGTACCTTCCCATGAGTATTTCATCCCTTGGCTCAGCAGCTTCAGCCTGCTCAAGGCAAACTATTAATAGTTCCAGCCCTGTTCGGGACAACAACGAGGATAAAGATGGCTCCGGCAGTGTATCTGGGGCAAGAGGCGGTCACCGTCGCCATGGCGACGGTGCGTTTATGCAGGATGTCGTGCAAACCTTGCAAAGTCTGGGCCTGAATTTACCAGCAGCCAACACGACCGGCACCAATACGGGTTCGACAACCGACGGTACAAGCAGCACCTCTCAAAACACGCCTGTATCATCATCCGATATAAAACAGGCACTGCATATATTTCTCCACGATTTGCGCCACGCTGTCCATCAAAACGGCGCAGCATCCCCGGCCGGCGTTCCATCGAGCGGTACAACCGATGCCGACGGCGATAACAACGACAGCGGGCCGACGGCCTCCGGTGTAAATAACGGCTATAATGACTTCGGCACCAATCTGCAGAATTTGATCAATAGTCTCGGTTCCAACTCCGATAATAACGTTAACGGAGCCGATTCGACTTTACAGACGGACTTCTCCAATTTGCTAACCGCCTTAGGTGGAAACACCGGCTCAGGCCAAACCCCTCCCACTTTGCAAGATTTTTTAACCAAGTTAGCAAGCAATTTGAGCCATAGCGGCAGCACCTCATCCGGTTCGGGTACTATTTTCCAAACCACTGCCTAAGGCTGAATCATTCCGGGATCAATGGAAAGGCGGGATACGCGCTGACTCACCGGTTGACTCAGATCTGCAAAAAAGCGCTGCCCACTCTTCCTGGCTGGAAAATAACCTTTAGCCAAGGGCACCTGCCGCATACCATTTTCAAATTTTAATCATGAATCAACCATCAGAAAAGGTACGCGGTGCGTACTTTACCTGGCTATTTTTTTACCGGAACAACATTAAGATGATATGTGACGTCTTGTATCAAATCTACGTTTGGAATTTCCGCATGTAGATGCAAAATGTGCTGTCCAATCTTTAGTGGATTAAGCTTCACATAGAATCCCTCATTCACTGCCGGCGGAATAAATACCGCCCGGAACATCACCAAGCCCGGCATCAGCGCACGACACATCAAATATGTTATCTTCAGGAAGAGTGATTGCAAATACTTTTGATCTAACATGCTGTAGTTCCTTAATTGCTTTGCCATCGATTTCAACCGATAAATTGGCAACTCCAGCAATGAAAGAAGCATTTAGAGCATACATAACATTAACAGAAATGTTATCCGGACCTTGCCCACACACATTAGGCGCATCGAAATATACGGTACTCATTACTGGAAAATAAACTGTCTTACCGGCAGGAATTGAACATGGTCGAGTAGTGGCCGGGCTTCCGCTCCAATCATCGGCTAAAAACCAAACTGAGCCATGTTGCCCAATAGCACACTTTTCTCCGCTATTATCAAACATGGGATTATAGTAGGGCGGAATGGAAAGCATCCATTGATACCATTCAATACTCAATCTATTATTGGCAAAGGCTGTATTTGCCGGCAAGATCACTCCTAATCCAATGATTTTTAATAAATTATTCAATATTGCAAACTCTCTTTCTTAAACAAAAGTTTATAAATGCAGCCCATCCTACAGCCCTGACTTATTCGTCATATTGTCCCTAATACCATGAACTTGTATCTACGCCTAAAGAATCTTCGACAGTTTCTACGGATTCTGGGGTATCGACAGGGCTCGACAACTCGCACGTAAAAGGAAACGTTTGTGGCAATATGGCACCCTCTCCACCACGCAAATCTGAATTTGAACCCCATTGAAGCTCACACTCGATCGAGCCGTCTATGCGAAACATAATCGACTCATGGTTGATTTCATAAATTGTTACTTTGTCAGTATAAACTTCGTCTATAAAATGATGGGTAGCCAGTTCATCGATAGCGTCTATTGTTTCTCTCAGGGCCTCGTCAATAACAGCAGAATCAATATGTTCCCATAAGCCATCTATGACTAGCCTTCGGCAAATATTAACAGTAGACAAAAAGGCGTATACCGCTTCGTCTGTTTCATCGACTAAGACTTCAACCTCTACCTCAGGCAGATCAAATACATTTGGTTCAATATGCGTAAACTTATTTAACTTATTGATTACTCTAATTAGATCTTTGTGAATATTGTCGACATCTAGGCCAAGAGTATTTTTCACATATGAATCTTCTAGTCCTCCTTGAACCGCGTAGTATGCCTTTTGCTTTCTAGTAATTCCCTCTTCCTTATCTGTCTCGTTTTTATACCAGGAACACTGAATGACATTTTCGTCAGGCGCTAGCCGATGCAATACAAGCCTTGTCAACTCACGCATTGCATATGAATAGTTATTCAAGCGCAATGGGTTTGACTTGTCCGCAAGGTTCTTCTGTGCAGCAGCGAAAAGATGCTTCTCAAAGCCGTCACATAGCTCTTTTTCTATTTCGGTAAACATCTACTTCCTAAGAGCATAACTAGATTTAGAGCTTCAAGAAATTAGACTAGGCTTCCTTCTAAGTCAAGATAAAATCTTGCCCGATCTTATATTGGACTGTTAAATCCTTGACACCGCACCCCGTACCGTACCCCGGTTAGCGAAGCGTAACCGGAGGTACGTTAATTTCCAAATTCTACGGTCCTGAGGCATAGAGACCATCCATCGCGAACGATGGGCCTCCTTCGTCAGCCCATTCCACGGTCTTATTCAGCTCGATATACTTCCGCCAAGCCATAAAGAGACAATCAGGAATTTCGCAGCAATGGCAAATGTATGCTTTAAAGACGCCGCTCAACATTGCCAATAACCGGTCAGACAACAAACGGAGCACCTCTGTTGGCCGGTCGGGTTCATTGGCATGTTATGCGGCATTTGGCTGAATCACCGCCTGATTGGCCACTTCCTCGATTCAGACGAAGAACTCCACAGCACCCGTTTCGAGTTGTACATCGTGCCAGTTATCTTGGAGCTCCTTGTGCACTATCTACCCTATTTTGCTTGGTGCGCGACAACTTCGCCAGACGTGACCTGAGGCGGGTTTGGGAGCAAAGAAGCTAAATTCTGCCGTACCCAGTCCACAGCCTTTCTGCTGGACTCTTCGGCGCCGGCTTTATCCTGAAAGACGCTAGTGGAAATCATTACACTACCGCCGGCATCGACCCAATAGTACGCCACAAACCCTGGGATCTGAGAAATGACTGGCACAAAATCTTCGCTCACCCGAAGTCCTGCCTCACTCGGATTGGTCACGCCTTCGTATCTTCGAACTGTTGCATACATCGCTACCTCCTTCCACGGCATCTGCCGCGCGTTGTCTGAGAAATGAGCAAGTTATCCTGGCTTTGTAGAAAGAGATCAACTTGAGGTGGTCCACGTTCCATCTGCTCACCTCCTGTGTCGGACATTGTCTAACGAATTATTAGCTAACGTTCAAATTGAGTTAAAATATTTATCGTTAACCCAACACTTCAATGCATCAACTGTTGGGTTGCGAAAAATGCAACCTCACCTACGCAGCTCTCTCCGGCGGAAAAAATACTCAAAGCTTGATTTAATATAAGCGGCAGTCTTCCCTTTCTTAAGATAGCCATATTATGTAGGTAGGCTTATCTAGCGGCGGCATGGCCACCAGGAAGGCGAACCACCTCCTTAGCCCGCGCCCGGCCTCCGTGCCGAGCATCCTGGCGGCACGGGTGAGCATCCCCGCCAGATAGTGCGATGAGCGGCCAATCTCTCGGGGTGAAGTATTTAATCAATCTGTACCCCAATCTTCTGTGCTTTCATCTTTTGCTCTGCGCTTAGAGCGCATCCTCTCGCCGGCCAGTAGCAGAATCCCAGTCAAGAATGCGATCGCACTACCGCCTGATCCGGCATCGATCTCGGAGGCTTCATGGGGCCCCCCGTGATTTCCATTACCATTATGTCCGTGGCCATTGTTGCCTCTCGCCTTTATTTTACCGAGGCTAATATCACTCCCGGAATGAGGACGGCTTTTTTCCTGTTCGGCGTAAACATTACTGGTCATCATCAAGGCAATCAGCAAGGCCGGAACGATTTGTCGTCTATTCATAACACACCTCTGTTTTTACTTCCCTATGGCCTCTTCTGTCATCCTTTCGAATACAAAAGCTGGCCGAAGCCCTGACTTAAAGCTTGCCGCATTTCCGCGTACATTTCTGTTCGGCACCTCACCTAGATCCATTCACCTAGACTAAATCGCCAATTATCCGGAATGGATAGTCATTGTATCTAATAATTTCATTATGATCCCTTCAGACTTTGCGATAAACTCGAGCTCATCAATAGTCGGGAATTAACCTAACTATATTCAGTAACACATGGTTTTAAGGGTGGGTAATATGCATTACCAAAACTTTGTATTAATCTATCAAGCTTTGAGTGCCGATTTATTAGGCTTCAAACTTTCTTATTCTGATTGGTCCTTCAAAAAACCCAAAGGCGAGGAGATAGACGTCACTAAAAACCTTATTGATCAGGCTTATAGGCTGTACTGTAAACTCAGTGAAATCACCGTCCAGGAAATTACCCAAAACCAGGAATCTTCTGCACTTTATCGTTATTGCAGGCTGAGTCGAGTACGCGCCAAAGCGTTCATCCGCTATTATCGGCGCAAAACGAAATTCTCACCGCCTGCCCCCTCCTAAGCCGTAGCCGGATCGCGCGGTTTTTTGGATGGCATGTGTCAAAAAAATATTGTTCCTGTGAAAGGTTTTGGCTGGTAATTCCTTTTAAAGTAAGGGGGATCTGGCCTGCGTAAATATGCCGCAGCACCATTAACACTCAACAAAGTCAGAAATGATAAGCCTACAAAAGAGGGTGTTATTGGGCGAAACATCGATTCTGCTAAAAATTTTGGCAGGAGGTTAATATGTACAAGTTAGCCAGTAAAATTTTCCAGGTATTCTGGCGCATTGGTCAATACGATGCCTATACGCAGTCAATGATCTACATCATGCTGGGGTTTTCTGTGTTTCTGTTTGTCGGCTGATTGCACGCATTTTACGGAGTCGACATTTACTTCAAGCTAAACCAATCACTCTATAGAGTGTATTTAAAGGGTCGCGTTTGAAACGCGACCCACTTTCAAAACTCCCCCTGAAAAATATTCTCATTTTTCCCCTAAAAAATGAGAATTTAAATCGGTAGCCTATCCCCATGAGTTTCGCTACCGACATGCTCGCCCAGGTGCGAACGCCTTACACCAACGCGCTGAAGGGCAAAATGACCAAATTTCAACGGCCAATGGCTCGGACAGCACGACATTAAAATGTTGCGGGACGAGGTCGCCCATTGGCAGGCGCAGGTCGACGCCGAAACGACGCGCGCGGGCGGCACTTCAGCGCGCAAGCCGATTCAGGCGGTGATCGGAGACCTCGCGCACGCCGCCGCATCGCAATATCGGGCTATTGTCTAGAATGGCGCCCAACTTGACTTAATTGCAGTCAAGTTGGGCGCATGGCAAAGTAAAATCAGCGCGCGTCAAAACGATCCAGGTCCATCACCTTTGCCCATGCTTGGGCAAAGTCCTGCACGAACTTCTCTTGGGCATCGTCCGAGGCATAAACTTCGGCAACTGCACGCAGCTCCGCGTTGGAACCGAAGATCAGATCGACCGGCGTAGCCGTCCATTTAACCTGACCGGTATCACGGTCCCGCCCTTCGTAAATAGCTTCGGATGACGATTTGGCCCATTGGGTCGACATATCGAGCAGGTTCACGAAGAAGTCGTTACTCAATACGCCCGGCCGGCTGGTGAACACGCCGTGCTTCGAATGGCCGGCGTTGGCATTCAGCGCCCGCATGCCGCCGACCAGCACCGTCATTTCGGGAACGCTCAAGGTCAGGAAGTTTGCCCGCTCGACCAGCATTTCCGCAGGCGAGTGCGCATTATCCTTACCGAAGTAATTGCGGAAGCCGTCGGCTTTGGGCTCCAACACAGCGAACGACTTGGCATCGGTTTGTTCCTGCGCGGCATCCGTACGGCCCGGTTTGAAGGGCACCTGCGCCTTGTAGCCGGCTTTTTTGGCGGCGTCTTCCACAGCCGCGGATCCGCCCAGCACGATCACGTCGGCGAGCGATACTTTCTTGCCGCCTTTCAATGAGCGGTTAAAGTCGTTCCGGATGGATTCCAGACGAGCCAGCACTTTGGCCAGTTCGGCCGGATCGTTGACTTCCCAATCTTTCTGCGGGGCCAGCCGAATCCTCGCGCCATTGGCGCCGCCGCGCATGTCGGTGCCGCGGAAGGTTGCCGCGGAAGCCCAGGCCGTCCTGACCAGCTCTGGAATCGTCAACTCCGAGGCCAGAATGGCCGACTTCAGCTTGGCGGCATCCTTGGCGTCGATCAGTTTATGACCGGCCTTGGGAATCGGATCTTGCCAGATGAAATCCTCGGCAGGCACTTCGGCACCGGCGTAGCGCGCCTTGGGCCCCATGTCGCGATGGGTCAGCTTGAACCAAGCCTTGGCGAAGGCGACTTCAAACTCCTTGGGATTATCGAGAAAGCGCTTGGAGATTTTTTGATACTCGGGGTCCGTTTTCAAAGCGATATCGGTCGTAAACATGATCGGCACATGGCGTTTTTTAGGGTCGTGCGCGTCCGGCACAAAGTTGGCGCCCTGGCCGTTTTTGGGAACCCATTGCGTCGCGCCGGCCGGACTCTTGGTGGTTTCCCAGTCAAAGGTATACAGCCATGTTAAGTAATCGTGGGTCCAGCGCGTCGGGTTGGTCGACCAGGCGCCTTCCAGGCCACTGGAGACAGTGTCGGCGCCATGACCGCTGCCGCATTTGTTGGCCCAGCCCAGGTTCTGCTCTTCAATACCGGCGGCGGCCGGTTCTTTGCCGACGCAATCGGACGGCTTGTGCGCCCCGTGCGCCTTGCCGAAAGTATGCCCGCCCGCGATCAAAGCCACCGTCTCTTCGTCATTCATCGCCATGCGGCCAAAGGCTTCGCGGATATGCTTGCCGGCCGCCAACGGATCGGGGTTGCCGCCCGGCCCTTCCGGATTGACGTAGATCAGCCCCATTTGCACGGCAGCCAGCGGTTTCGCCAGTTCGCCCTTGGCGTCGTGGCGTTCGTCGGCGAGAAATTTCTTTTCCGCTCCCCAATTGACATTCTCGGCTTCCCAGTCGTCTGTCCTGCCGCCCGCGAAACCCATGGTTTTGAACCCCATCTCCTCCAACGCCACGTTGCCGGCCAGCACCATCAGGTCGGCCCAGGACAGCTTGCTGCCGTATTTCTGTTTGACCGGCCACAGCAAGCGCCGGGCTTTGTCCAGGTTGACGTTGTCCGGCCAGCTGTTCAGCGGTTCGAAACGTTGTTGGCCGCCGGAGGCGCCGCCGCGCCCGTCAAAGATACGGTATACGCCGGCACTATGCCAGGCCATACGGATGAAAAACGGTCCGTAATTGCCGTAGTCCGCCGGCCACCAGGGTTGGGAGGTATGCAGCACGCCGGCGATATCATTTTTCACCGCTTTCAGGTCGAGCGTTTTAAATTGTTCGGCATAGTTGAACGCTTTACCCAACGGGTTGGACTCAACCGAGTTCTGGCGGAGCGGTTTCAGGTCCAGCTGATCCGGCCACCAAAAACTGTTCATCGTCGGTTGCGGCTCGGCCCGGACCGGATCGACCGCCAGCACGGCGGATATGGCAACTGCCATTACGGAGACCAGGAATATTTGTCTCGTTTTCATAAAGCACCTTTATTTTTTGTTAGGGGTAATGAGAAAAAATATGCCGGAGAATTTAAACCTATGGATTACGTCTCCGGTAAGCGATAATTCGGCAAACATATTCAACCCGATAACGCAGTTATTTTGAAATTGATTTCGTCGATAAACCCATAGGCGGAATCAATAAGGTGCAGCCGTAAGATGATATTATGTCCGGCCGTTTAGGATCTGGTGGGAGATAACTTTCCGAAGTTGATTGTTATTACTCCCCTCTTTGAAAAAGACGACTGCAGGGATGCCACCACTAAAGGGTGGTCTATGGACAGAGATAGAGTAACGCAGGGAGCAGTTACCGACGACTGCAGGGATGCAGGAGGTAGGCAATGCAGGAGCTATATTGCCGAGGGGCCGGGGGAGATTTTTTAATAAATCCCCCTCGATCCCCCTTTTTCAAAGGGGGAAGTGTTTTTTAACGAAGTCCCCTTTTTCAAAGGCGGAAGTTATTTTTGACGAAATCCTTAGCCGAATATCTTCTCGACCGGCTTTCTTAGCGGATACCCTACTCCAAAGTGGTATAAGAAATTATGAACTTGCGTGATTTGAGCTACCTCGTGGCGGTAGCGGACTTAAGAAACTTCAGTCAAGCGGCTGAGCAATGCTCGATCAGCCAGCCAACCTTGAGCACACAGATTAAGAAACTCGAAGATTATCTGGGCGTCAACTTATTCGTGCGCGAGAAAAACAGTGTGGAAGTTACGGAAGCTTGCGAACAAATTTTGCCGATCGCCCGCAGAATTCTGGCTGACATTCAGACCATTCGGCAAATCGCCGCCCATGCCGGCGACCGTTACCGCAACATGCTGTCGCTGGGAGCCTTTCCCTCTCTGGCAAGCTACGTGCTGCCGGAATATGTATTCCGCATCAAGCAATACTATCCGGATCTCAAGCTTCAACTGGTCGAAGAAAAGACCGATGCGCTCATCGCGTTGCTGCTCGGCAAAAAGCTGGATGCGGCCTTGCTGGCCTTGCCCGTGGAACATGAGGCGCTGGAATGCCGGCCGCTTTTTGAAGATCCGTTTACCTTGGCCGTATGTGCCGACCATCCTCTGGCCCACCTGGAGGAAGTAGACTTGAACAGTGTGGCCAAGGAGAATCTGCTGTTGTTGGATGAAGGGCATTGTTTGCGGGATCAGACGCTGAAGCTGTGCGACCCTTCCCGGTTCGTTGAGCATGATTTCCGGGCTTCCAGCCTGGAAACCCTGCGTTTCATGGTTAAGAACGGCGTCGGAGTTACGCTGATGCCCTCCGTCGCCGTCCAGCCCGAGGATAACGACATTCGCTATATCAACATCCGCCAGCGGCCGAGCCGCACCATTGCGCTCATCTGGCTGCGAACTCATCCTCGCAGCGCGTTGCTGGAAACCTTGGCCAAACTGCTGGCCTATAAACCGTTGCCCTGAGCCTCGCCAAACCGCTTCCTGACTACGCCCCCAATGCGGACAGCGAAGCCGGCATTGGCGAATCTGCGAAGGATGCTCGAAGCCTAACGGCGAAAGGCATTTAGCTGAATCAAGCCTTCGTCGGATTTGGTAATGAAGCCTTGATTGATCAGATCGGCCCAGTCCCGGCTTTCGGTCGCGGGTGAGTAGCGGCGATAGAGTTCTTTATACCACGGTATTTTTTTTAGCTGGTATAAGGAGACAGTTTCTTGTTTGCCGCCAAGATAATCGAGAATAACGTGTTCGCGGTGGTTGATACGCTTATCGCGGAGCAAGTCGCCCAACCAAGCCAATACCAGAAAATGCTGCACCAGATGATTGGCACGGTGGTGCAATCTTTCGAGAGTGACTGCAAAACCTTTTAAGACAAACTCAATAAAGCATTGATTGCAGAAGTCCGGATGGGTCTTTTCCTGTTTACGCGCGAGATTGAAAGCTGAAAAATAGGCATCGATGTTTTCCAGATAGTAGCGATCGATACCCCGCCCTGCGTATTTGTCGCCGGATGCCAGCAGAATGGTCTTTTCCAACAGCCGTCCCACGCGTCCGTTACCGTCCTGGAAAGGATGTATCCGTTCGAAATAATAATGGGCGAGCGGAGCGCGAAGCAGACTCGGCAAGCCGATGATTTCGTCGCTATTCAGCCATTCGATCAACTTGCTCATGAGCAATTTAATATCGGCGTGTGCTTGCGGAGGCTTATAGACACCGCCATGTTCGCCGTCACCGACTTTTGTTATTTTGCCTTTGGGATTATCGCGATATTCTCCGGGACGATAGCGCTCATCGTTAATTTCCTTACTAATGAGCCGGTGCAACGATAAGATAAAGGTTTCGGACACCATAAACCGAGGCCGACCGGTTTCCTGCGCTTGTATGGCGGCAGTTTCCGCAAACCGATAGGCTTGGGTCAGATTGCTGATACGACGTTTGTGTTCTTCCTGGGTAATTCCTGGGGTGGATTCGATCACCTGCAAAATTTCGTCTTCCGTTAGCGTTCCGCCTTCAATCGTGTCGGTGCCGTGTATGCTGGATAACAGCGTCTCTTTCTCCAACTGGGAAGCGATGTCCGGCAATAACGGCAGCGATGAAAATAACCGATGCCCATAATTGACTTTGTCTATCAGCGGTTGAAGCCGGGCTAAATCAAATCCCGCTTGAAAGATAAAGATGCCGGAGCGATGGGTTTCGACTATCAATAACATGGCATCAAATTTTTCGAGCGTTTCCGCAATGATTTATGAAAATGTAAATATTTGTTTTATAAAATGAATATAAGTTATTTTCAAAGTTTATGAAAGCACTTTTGCAAGGCTTTTGATTAATTGGTAATAAAGCCGTCCGGAGTTAAGCTGAATTACGGAGCGCATCCCAGGCAATTTTTAGCCCGTATACCTATCGAACAGGTATATTCACGTGTGAATGTAAGGAGAGCCGATATGCTGAAAGCCATGAAACTGTTAGCCGTACTGGGTATTTGCCTCGCCTCGCTGCCCGGATGGGCCAAGACGGCCCGCGGCAAGCCCAAAGCCGTCACGGCCATTAATATCGCCCTGGATCCGGATGCGGCGCTAATGCAGAACGTAAAAGCCGCCAATGCCCGCCTGCTGCGGGACACGCCGAAGGGATTCGCCTTCGATGCTACCCACAAGCCTCACATTACGCTCCTGCAGCGCTACGTGCTGACCGAACACCTCGACGGCCTTTACGCTGCGGTCGACAGAGTCCTCGCCAACCGGAAGGGCATCGATTTAAAGCTGCAGGCCTCCCGGTACGATTACACCCCCTGGAAAAATAAGGGGATTGGAATCCTGGTTGTCGAGCCGACTCCGGCGCTCCGCGCTCTGCAGCAACAATTGATCGAGGCGGCCGCCCCTTTTACGGTGAAAACAGGAACGGCTGCCGCTTTCTTTATCACCCCCGCCGAGCCCGACATAAACCCGACGACTGCCGATTACGTTGAGACCTTTATACCCAAGCACACCGGCGACAATTACCATCCCCATGTCACCCTCGGCATGGCCTCGCCGGATTATCTGAAGAAAATAATCGCCGAACCTTTTAAAGCGTTCACGTTTTCGCCGGCCGGGGTATCGGTCTATCAACTCGGCAATTTCGGGACGGCGCGAAAGCAACTGAAAACCTGGCCAGGGGAACCTTGAAAGTGCCTGCCGGTAAATGGAACCGATAGGCGAAATCGCCCTTTTTTATCTTCCGAATTTCTAACGCCGAACGATAACCGGCTTGTCGGAAAGCTCGTCCGGATTGCGTTCTCCGGAGGGGAAATGGGTTATCAGAATCTTCGAGATGCGTTCGATACCGTCCAGCGAACCTTTCCGGAAGTCGCCGCCGCGAAATGCTTCCTGCATGACCTGAGCCAGGCTATCCCATTCGGATTGCGGCACGCGCTTGGCGATGCCTCGGTCCGCAACGATATGCACTTCCCGGTCGGCCAGTAACAGATAGATCAATACGCCGCTGTTTTCTTCGGTATCCCATACCCGTAGATTCGCAAATACTTCGGTCGCCCGCTGCTGCGCCGACAGGCCGCGCCAAACCCAGGCGGGCGCCAACGCATTTTCGACAGCGAAACGCAGCTCGCCGCGGTGGAGGCGTTCGGATTGATGCACCGCCGCTTCCACATCATTGAGTAAAGCAGCGGAAAATGCCAAACGCCAACGCCAAGGCGGCATGAAAGTATGGATGAGCCAACGCTTGATGTTTACCATGAACCGGACGCGCCCCCGCCGCCGAATCGGCCGCCACCGCCGCCCCCCCAAGAACTTCCTCCGCCGTACCCGCCGCCATAGCCGCCTCCGAAACCGCCGCCGCTGGACCAGCCGCCGTAATTTCTCTGGCGAATGCCGACAATGAAAAACACCATCAGCCCGATCAGGAACGCCGCGAAACCTAAGCCGAACAACAGCGCTCCTACCGCGCCGCTGCCCAAACCTGCCAGCATTCCGCCCATGACCCGCCCCAGCATCGCGGACAATATCCAGCCCGCGACGATTCCGCCGAACAGAACGAACATAAAAGCCCCGCCGTTCTGCTCCCCAGCCGGCGCTTCCTGCGGCGGCGGCAGACGCTCGCCTTCGATCAGGCGCATCAGTTGGGTAACTCCCGCCTCGATGCCGCCGGCAAAATCGCCGGCTTTGAAATACGGGGTGATCGTTTCGGCGATCACGCGTTTGGCGATCGCGTCCGGAATCGCCCCTTCCAGACCGTAACCCACTTCCAGCCGCATTTTTCGATCGTCTTTCGCCACGATCAGAATCACCCCGTCATCGACCTTCTTGCGGCCGATCTTCCAGGCGTCCGCCACCCGTATCCCGAATTGGGCGATATCTTCAGGCTGCGTAGTCGGGACGATCAGGACCGCAATCTGGCTGCCCTGTTTGGCTTCGAAGGCGGCCAATTCATTTTCCAGCGCGTTCGCTTGTGTTGCACTCAGCGTGGAGGTCAGATCAGTGACGCGGTGCGACAGGTCGGGAATCGCAACGAGCGCTTCCGCTGCGGTGATAAACAGCAGCAGAATCAACCCGATACCGAAGCGCATGAACGTCAGCATCGACACCTCCTATCGAGCGGGAGCCCCTGCCGGCGCAGGAGCTCCGAAATCGACTTTGGGCGGCTGCGAAATGGCGCGCTCATTTTCTACGGTAAAGCTCGGCTTGGTCTTATAGCCGAACAGCATCGCGGTTAGATTGGTAGGAAAAGACCGTACGGTCAGGTTGTATTCTTTTACCGCATCGATATAGCGGTTGCGGGCGACCGCAATGCGATTTTCGGTGCCTTCCAGTTGCGCCTGCAAATCGCGGAACAAGCTATCGGCCTTCAATTGCGGATAATTTTCCGCCACTCCCAGCAAGCGCGAAATCGCGCTGGTCATTTCTCCCTGGGCCGCAATGAATTTTCGGAAGGCCTCCTCGTCGTCGACCAGCTCCGGGGTGGCCTGGATCGATCCCACTCGGGCCCGTGCCTGCGTCACCTCCGTCAGCACGTCCTTTTCGTGCGAGGCATACCCTTTAACCACGTTAACTAGGTTAGGCACCAAGTCGGCGCGGCGCTGGTACTGGTTCAATACCTCGCTCCATGCGGCTTTGATGTTCTCATCGCCCGACTGCAGCGTGTTATAGCCGCAACCGGACAACATCATCGCAATGAATGAAGCCAATAGCCATTTAAACATTTCGGTTTTCCTCATTTTTATTTTGAAAGTCGTCCAGCTTTAACGTCAAAACACGAACAAATCCAATTGCCTATGCGGTACGATTCAGTTGGCAATTAAAGCGGCTTGCGTATCAAGCAGGTGTGTGCGCCGTAAAAAATCGACAGTTATAATTTCCCTGACTTTATTTTAAGGGCCGCCTAAAAAAGCAACTCGTTCAGAATCGTCCGTATTCTATGACTTAAAGTATCCTGCAACAATTCCGGCCAATTATTTCTATCCAAAATAAATAGAGGGAGTTTGAGAGTGATCTCTTACGAAATATCGTGACTTGAAACCACCGTTGCAGTAAGTTCTTACCGTCTCCTTCAACTCGCCTATACAATGAAAGAATATTCTTCATCGCAAAATTTATCGGCAGAGCATTTACTCCAGCACCTGCCCGTATCGGCTTTCGTGCTGAACTCCCAGCATCAGGTCGTGATCTGGAACAAGGCCTGCGAGCAACTGACCGGCCTAAAAGCGGAAGAAATGACAGGCAGCGATCGGCATTGGCAGGGCTTTTATACCGAAAAACGCCCCTGTCTGGCGGACTTGCTGCTCGACGATAGTCTCGGCGACGTCAAGGGACTGTATGAATGGGCCGGCGCCCCCGCATCCCGGACCGATATTTACCATACCGAAAACTGGTGCCCGATGCCTGACGGACGCCGGCTGTATCTGGTGATCGATGCCTGCGCGATTCATGACGAAAACGGCGAAGTCGTGGCAGTCGTCGAAACCCAGCGCGACCGCACCGAGCAGCGCCTGATGATGCAGGCGCTCGGCGAAAGCGAACAACGGATTTCATCGATTCTCGGTTCGGCGATGGACGCGATTGTGACGGTCGACGAACGCCACAATATCACTTTATTCAATGCGGCGGCCGCGCGCATCTTTCGCTGCGCCGCCGACTTCGCGATCGGTCAGCCGTTCGAGCGCTTTATCGCCCCGCGGTGCAACCCATTATTCAAACAATTCATCGCTTTCGACAGCGCCACTAAAACGCCCGCCTGGGTACCGGAAGGGCTCAGTGCCCGCCGCGCGGACGGTGAGGAATTTCCGATCGAAGCGACCTTTTCGCCGCTGGAAGCCGGCGGTCAAAAACTCTTTACGATCATCCTGCGCGACGTCAACGACCGCCGCCTTGCCGAACAGAAATTGGAACGGCTGCAGCAGGAAAAAGGCTATCTGCAGGAAGTGATCAACGACGAGCACAATCCGGGCGATTTCATCAGCGGTTCCAAGGTGATGCGGACCGTGATGGAACAGGTCAGGATGGTCGCCCGCACCGATACCCCGGTGCTGCTGCTCGGCGAAACCGGTACCGGCAAGGAACTCCTGGCGCGGGCGATCCACGAATACAGTAGCCGCAACGCGGCAATCCTGGTCAAGGTCAACTGCGCAGCGCTCCCTGCCGAGCTGATCGAAAGCGAACTGTTCGGCCATGAAAAAGGCGCCTTCACCGGCGCGATTCAACAGCGCAAAGGCCGCTTCGAACTGGCCGACGGCGGCACGCTGTTCCTGGACGAGGTGGGCGAACTGTCCCAGCCGGCACAGGCCAAACTGCTCCGGGTGCTGCAGGAACAGGAGTTCGAGCGCGTGGGCGGCAGCGAGTCGATCCGGGTAGACGTACGGATCATCGCGGCCACGAACCGCAATTTGCCCGAAGAGATCGCGGCGGGCCGATTCCGAGCCGACCTCTATTACCGGCTGAACGTGTTCCCGGTCGAAGTACCGGCGCTACGGCAGCGGAGCGCAGATATTCCGCTGCTCGCGCGTTTTTTCCTGACCAAATATGCGAAAAAATTCGGCAAGCATTTCGACGACATCGAGCCTGCCGGCCTTGACCAGTTAAAATGCTACGTCTGGCCCGGCAATGTCCGCGAATTGCAGAACGTGATCGAGCGGGCGGTGATTCTGTCGCGGGGCTCGCTGCTGGAAATCCCCCCTTTGCAGCCTTCTCGAGACAAGAGCCCTCCCCTGCCAATAAAACCGCAAACGCTCGAATCACTGGAGAAAGAACATATCCTGCGCACATTGAAAGAAACCGGCTGGGTAATTTCCGGCCCGAAAGGAGCCGCCGCGATTCTCGGCATAAATCCGAATACCTTGCGCTCCCGAATGCTAAAACTAGGAATTTCCCGAACCGACTGACGTAGGGTACGCTGTGCGTACCATTAAATGCCAATAAGGTACGCACAGCGTACCCTACTTAACTCATCTCTTGGTGTCATTTATGTCATACTTTCGACGTGCTTATGTTCCCGGCGGCTCGTTCTTCTTTACTGTGGTAACCGAAAAGCGAGCCCCGATTCTCTGCACCGATACCTCGCGCTCCATCCTGCGCACTGCCATTCGAGAATGCCAACGGCATTGGCCGTTTCGGATCGATGCGCTGGTTTTACTCGACGATCATCTACACGTCCTTTTGACTCTGCCGGAAGGCGACTCCCGTTATTCGGCGCGTTGGGGATGGATCAAAAAAGAATTTACCAAAGCGTATCTGGCTGCCGGCGGCAGCGAGCAAGCCCTTAGCGATTCACGGATTCGTCAAAGACGGCATGGCGTTTTCCAACGCCGGTTTTGGGAACATACGATCCGGGACGAAGACGATTATGCGCGGCATTTCGATTATATCCACTATAACCCGGTAAAACATGGGTATGTGGAATCGGTGCAGGATTGGCCTTATTCGACTTTTCACCGCTGGGTTAAGCAGGGCGTTTATCCGCCGCATTGGGGCAATACAGTATACGGAGTCATGGAGTTTGATGATCTGGATATTACCGCCATGGAATAAAGGCACGTTGCACCTCTTTAACGTTTCATGGTACGCACAGCGTACCCTACGACTGATATTGTGCCGTAGGGTACGCTGTGCGTACCTTTTTTCATAAATTTATATTCCGGAAGAACACGAAAAACTAAAAAAACGGTACGCGCAGCGTACCCTACAATGGAATCACGATAATGGAATCACGATATTTCGTTAAATTTACGATATTTAGCGAAACCGTAATTTTTATAGCCTTCGCTCTTCTCCCGAATTCTTCATTAAACTACTGATTTAAATATACTTAACAAGGATTTTTTCATTTCCGGCATGGCTCTTGCTGTACTACGGATAATCTCACCTCGAGGTGATTTCCGAAAATACCAAACCATGACCGAAAACGATAACACCGCCCGGGCCGCCTGGGCGACCTTGACTCACGACAGCCTCACCAGCGCTGAAACAAACGAACGCGCCCTGACCCGAACGCAATTTTTCTTCCTGAACGTCGCCCTGCTGCTCGGCAATATCCTGGTGCTGTTCAATACCGGCGCTTTTGCCTCGATCAGCCTGCATGCAACCGGCGGTCTCGGCGTCAGCCCGAGCCATGCCGGCTGGATGCAAAGCTATTATTTCGTCAGTCTGGCCTTGGCTCTGCCGGTCAGTTCCTCGCTGTCGGCCGCTGTCGGCGAAGTCCGCCTTTATCTGGCAGCGATGGCCGGGGTGGCGCTGGCTTCGCTGCTCTGCGCCGCGACTTCCGACCTGTCCTGGTTTTTAACCGGGCGGGCGCTGCAAGGCTTTTTCGGAGGACTGACCATTCCGCTGTCGCAGACACTGCTGATGCGCGAGTATCCTGAATCGGCCAAGTCTTTCGCAGTCTCGCTGTGGAGTATTGCCGCGCTGAGCCCGTTTACGCTGGGGCCTGCGGCCGGCGGCTGGATCGCGGACCAATGGGGATGGCGCTGGCTGTTCTACCTGAACATCCCCCTGCCCTTGTTGTCTTCGACTCTGGTCTGGGCCTTGTTGTTCGACCGGCACGCGCCTGGGCGGAAAAAGCCGTTCGACAAGACCGGCTTTCTGCTGCTGGCCGCCGCGCTGTTCTGCCTGCAGACCGTACTGAACCAGGGACAGGACGCCGACTGGTTCAACTCGCCCGGATTGATCGCTACCGCGCTGGCGGGCACGGCAATGCTGGGTTATTTCATCGTTTGGGAACTGGCGGAACGCTCGCCGCTGCTCGACTTGCGCTTGTTCAGCCAGCGCAATTTCGCGATCGGCAGCCTGCTGCTGAGCCTCGGCTTCATGATCATGTACGGCTTGCTGTCGGTGCTGCTGGTGCGTTTGCAGACAGTCGCCGGCTACACCTCGTTTCTGGCCGGCAGCGTGCTGCTGCCTTTAGTGTTCCTGGCCAAACCGATGGCGAGCGTCATGCACCGGATCGTGCACTGTTTCGACGCCCGCCTACTGGTCTGCATCAACATGCTGCTGTTCGCGCTGTTTTGCGGCTGGACCAGCCGGTACGACTTCTTCGGCCGCGGCGGCTGGTTTACTCAGCCGTTATGGACGCAGGTACTGGAAGGCTTCTGCCTGGGCGGCCTGTTCGTACCGTTGACCACGTTGTTCCTTTCCGGATTGGCGCCGAAACGGCAAACCCAAGCCGTCGAACTGGGCGGCCTGCTGCGGGTAATGGGCGGCAGCATAGCCTCCCCCTTATTCGGCGTATTCTGGGAACGGCGTACCGCCTTCCATCAAAGCCGCCTGATCGAAAGCTTTTCACTGTACGACGGCTGGTCGGCGCACACGATCGACCGCCTGCACGACGCCGGCCTGCACGGCACGTTGGCTACCGCAAGGCTTGCCGCTCTCGCCGGCCAGCATGCCTCAATCCTGGGGCTGAACGACACGTTCAGGCTGTCGGCCTGGCTCTTCGTAGGCCTTGCGGGACTGGTCTGGTTTGCCGCCCCGGTCGGACCGAGATCTGCCGTGCCCCCGAAAGAAGACAGGCGTCTGGAAGCTTTAGAAGACTTGGTAGAGGAACCGTAACGATGAGGCTGGTTAAAATCACCCTGCTCGCGGCCGCTTTCTCTTTGAACGGCTGCGCCCTGTTGCCGGAAGACGGCGTACGCGCCAAACCGATCGCACCGCCCAAACTGACCCAAACGCTCGCCACCGATCCGCAGGCCGAGAAGATCGTACAGGAGTGGCCCCGGGCGCAATGGTGGCAGGCATTCCAAAATCCCGAACTGACCCGTCTGATCGAAACGGCACTGCGGGATAATCCCAGCCTGCGCGTGGTTTCCGCGCGCCTGACCCAGGCGGAAGCCGCCGCGGATTTTCAGGCTGCCGAAATGCTGCCGAGCATCCATGCCAGCGTCGAATTGCATCACCGCCGTTTTTCGGCTACCGATTTTTACGGCCCCAACGGCGGTAAAACCTTTACCGGCGCCTACATCGACCCCATGGTCTTCCATTATCACCTCGACCTGTGGGGCAAGGACAAAGCTGCGCTGGAGGCGGCGCTCGGCAAGGAAAAAGCGCAAGCGTCAGAGTTGGCGATGGCGCGACTGCTGCTGAGCGCCGCAATCGCCCGCAGCTATTTCAGCTTGCGCGCAACCGAGGAGGATGCCGAGCTGGCCCGGGATTTGAGCGGGAAAATCGAAGAAAAACGTCAACTGGCGGAACTGCGCTGGCAACGCGGATTAAGCAATCAGGATCCGGTTTACGCCAATCGGCAGCAACTGGAAGCGGCGCGCCAGCGGGAGACCCGCGCACGTCACGACACCCAGGTATTGCGGAACCGGCTGGCAACGCTGGCCGGGCAAGGGCCTGATTGGGGAAAATCCGTTCGAGCCGCCCGCATCGAAATCCTCGGCTACCTGCCGAAGCCGGAAACAGTGGCCTTGGGCCTGCTGGCGCATCGTCCGGACGTGGCGGCAGCGCTATGGCGGGTAGAATCGGCCGCCCAAATGATCAAAGTCGCGAAGACCAATTTTTATCCCGACGTCGATCTGGTGGGTTTTGCCGGCCTGCGCAGCCTGAATCTGAAGGATTTGTTTCTCTCGCACGGCGCCAGCGTCGCCTACGGTATGGGACCGACCTTGACCCTGCCGATCTTCGAAGGCGGGCGCCTGGAGGCGGAATTGAAGAGCCAGGAGGCCGGTTTTGATGCCGCAGTCGAAAGCTATAACGACACCCTGCTGACCGCCGTTCAGCAGGTCGCCGACAGCTTGGCCGAATGGCGGCAGAGTTCCGAGCACGAGATGTCCGAGGCACGTGCGCTGAAAGCTGCCGAGGCCGAATCCGAGCTGGCCCGTAAGCGTTTTCAGGCAGGACTCAGCGATCGTGACGGCATGATCGATGCCGAAACGGCACTGATCGAGCAGCGTCTGACCGCCAGCGAACTGCATAACGCCCATCTTCTGGCCGCCGTGAGCCTGATCGAAGCCCTGGGCGGCGGTTATGAAAACGGCGAAGCCGCGGCGTTGAAAAGCCGCGTTAGTTATAAGGTAGTCAAGTAGTACCGTTAGCCGCAAAAGGTACGCACAGCGTACCCTACGAGAAGCGCTCCCTCAGAGCCTGCCGGTTCCCTTCAGATAGGTTGGCTAAAACAGATTTATTACGCAAAAAGGTGCGCCCTGGATTTCTTGTCCCGAACTCAGGTTAAGGTAGGGTGGACAAGCGCAGCGCATCCACCCTTCAAAGACTTTAACGACAAATGATTTTTTAATCGCCCAGAGAGGCAGACAGTAATGAACGATACTCAAACCGTCTTGAACAAACTCAAACCCCGCGCCGGCTTCCGTGAACGCCGGCAAAGCCGCGGCCGCCGGCTTAGGCTGGTCACGGTGACCGCATTGGTGCTCGGACTGGCTTATCTGGCCTACTGGCGGGGTTATTCCCACCGTTTCGCGGTCACCAACGATGCCTATGTGACCGGCAATTTAACGCCGCTGAAAGCACAGACCGGAGGCACCGTGGCGGACGTGCGGGTCGATGACACCCAGTTCGTACAGCGGGGCGACGTACTGGTCCGGCTCGACGGCCTGGAGGCAGAAGTCGCGTTCGAAAAGGCGGCCGCGAACCTGGCCGACAGCGTGCGCCAGATCGAAACGCAGTTTAGCCAAGCCGAAACCCTGCGCCAGAAACTGGCCGCGAAGGAAGCCAAACTTCAGCGCAGCCGGCGTGACTTGGCCCGCTTCCATAGCGTGGCCGCCGACGGCGCGGTGTCGGCACAACAGATCGAAGACAGCGAATTTCAGGTGCGCGAGCAGGAGGCCGACGCGCGGCAAACGCGCGCCGAACTGGAAGGCGCCGAAGCGCTGGTCCGGAATACCACTCCGGCAGACAATCCGAAAGTATTACAAACAATCGCCGCCTTCAAGCAGGCGTATTTGGACAAGGTCCGCCAGGAGATCGTCGCGCCGGTGTCGGGCTTCGTCGCCAAACGCAGCATCCAGCCGGGCGAACAGGTGCGTCCGGAAACGCCGCTGATGGCGATCGTGCCGCTGGATTATTTATGGATCGAGGCGAACTTTCTCGAAAACGAGCTGACCCACGTGCGGCCCGGCCAACCGGTCGAAATCACGGTGGATTTGTACGGCTCCGATACCGTCTATCACGGCGAAGTGCTGGGGCTTGGAGCCGGCACCGGCAGCGTATTCGGCCTTCTCCCGCCCAATAACGCCACCGGCAACTATATCCATATCGTCGAACGGGTGCCGGTCCGAATCGGCCTGCGCGCCGATGAGCTACAGGCCAAGCCGTTGCGCCCGGGTTTGTCCGCCGTGGTCCGCATCGATACCCGCCATCCTGGCCGTTCCGTTCTGAAACCTTTGACCACAACGCCGTCAGCTTATAAAACCGAGGTTTACGACCGCCAGCTGGAAGGCGCCGAAGTGCTGATCCGCCAAATCATTGAAGCGAATCGGGTCCATAAAAGCCCAAAAGACAGCGCACCCGATACCCGGCACTCGTGAAACCGTCAAACGAAGCTTTTCGATGCGAAAACGGATCATTTCCTGATATAGTCGTCAGAGCAAGCTCAACCGATTTATATCGGGCGCACCGGCCCGACCCATTTTTAAGGAAGTTTCAATGAATGCATTCGAGGAAGCCAAGGCTAAAACCGCTCAGGCTTACAATGCGGCGGCCGACTTGTTCGACCATCCCGCCAATACCTTCTGGAACCGTTTCGGAAGCAACACGGTAGAACGCCTCAACCTGTTGCCCGGAGAACGGGTTCTGGATGTCTGCTCCGGAACCGGCGCTTCCGCATTGCCGGCGGCGATCAAAGTTGGCCCCCGCGGCAGCGTGCTCGCCGTCGACCTGGCGGATAAACTGCTGGCCGAAGCTAAAACGAAAGCGGAAGCGAAGCGCCTGAAGAACCTGGAATTCCGGGCGGGCGACATGCTCGCGCTCGGCTATCCCGACGGGCACTTCGATGCGGTGATCTGCATTTTCGGGATCTTCTTCGTGCCCGACATGGCGGCAGCGGTCGAGGAATTATGGCGGAACGTGAGGCCCGGCGGCCGGCTTGCGATTACCACTTGGGGACCGGATTTGTTCGAACCGGCGAACAGCCTGTTCTGGCAGGCCGTGCAGAGGGAGCGCCCCGAACTTTACAAGGGCTTCAATCCGTGGGACCGCATTTCCAGTCCCGAAGGGCTCGCCGAGATGCTTGCCGAAGCCGGACTGCACAATGTCGATGTCAATATCGTTGCCGAACCCGCCGTACATCCGTTATCGAGTCCCGAGGACTGGTGGACCCTGGCGATGGGCAGCGGTTACCGGGGAACGCTCGATCAATTGGAGCCGGACCAGTTGCAGCGGGTAAAACAGGTCAATCTGGCGGAACTGGAAACAAAATCGGTCTGCGAAATTGAAGCGAATGTGATTTATGCAGTCGCCACGAAGCCGTTGACTTGAGTTAAGAAATTCTCATTCCGGCAGGATTCATCACGGCTTCCCCCTTTGAAAAAAGGGGGATTGAGGGGGATTTATTTAAAAAATCTCCCCTAACCCCTCTTTTTCAAAGAGGGGAAGTGTTACAAATCCGCCCAGCTCTTCTGCGGATATTTTATCGAAGAGACTCCCCATGCAAAACGTTCCGTATCTGCCGAACCGCCGCATCGATCTTTAAATCCAGCAGAATACGCCCTAAAGCCGGGCTCGCCTTGCCGGCGTCTCCGTCCGCGCCGATCAGCGAGAAATCAGCACCGCTATGATCTTCTTTGAACCGCCTTCTGACGCCTGTCGTCTGCACAAACATCAATTCGGACGTATCCCGAATGCCGGCATGGCCGCCGATTTGGAGAGCGGAAAAGCCCTGACTCGCCAGATATCCAACCTGCCCGTTATTCTGATAATAATCGTTGACTTGGATCACAAGGGCGCCCGAATCCTGCCATAAGCGGTTCAGCCTTTCGGCTACGCGCTGCTGCGCCGCCTGATTGCCGCCGCTGTCGCCTACGAACGCGATCGTTTTGAATCCGTGCTGCTTCAGGCTTTCCGCGGTTGCCTCCAACACCGCCTCAAACGTCGCATCGGAAACCGAAAGCGTTCCAGGGAATCGCATATGGCCTTCCGGCGGAGAAATGACACCTTCCGGCACATACGTCACCACCGGCGCAACCAAGGCATGGCCCAGTTTTTCGGCGATTTTCCCGACCGCATACTTCACGATATAGTTGTGCTTTCCGAGTACCGCATGCGGCCCGTTCTGCTCCGTACCCCCGGTCGGGACGATCGCAATCGTCGAACCGGCCTTGATCGCATCGCGTACTTCCTGCCAGGTCATATCCTCCAGATAAACACCGGCGGGAATCTCTGCCGTCGAGCTGCCGGCACTTCCCCAATAGAGAGCCGGCCCGACCACGCCCAGAAAGACCAGCACCGACAAATAGCGTCTAGGCTGCAGCAGCATGCCCGGACGGAAATTTTGCGCGAGATTAATGAAGGGCATCAGATACAGGCTCCAGAAGGTGGAGAATTTTTCGTTTTCTTTCGGCCCCAGACCGAACGTCAGCGCTTCCTTTTCTTTCGGCACGTACAAGGTGCCGAACAAACCGTCCCAAATCGCAAACGTAAACCCCATGTTTTTGTCGAAATGCCGGGGCTCGTCGCTGTGATGAATCTGATGCTGCGCCGGGCTGATGAAAATCCGGCTCAACACCGGCCCCCAACTCCACCAGAAGTGGGAATGCCGGAGATTGTAGCCGGCGAAATAGAAAAAAATCAAAACGATATTAACGCCGGCCACGTTGTAAAAGGGAAAATCGCCGCCATATAAAAACAGCGCGCCGCCCGCCCCAAGCCCCGAAAGAATGCCGACCAGGCTGTAAGTGAAGAGGTTGTCTACCGGATGCATTCGAAAGACCGTGATCGGCGTCATCACCTCGGCCGAATGGTGAACCTTATGAAACTCCCACAGCCAGGGGATCTTATGCTCTAGGTAATGGGCCAGAAACAGTCCGAAATCGGCGATCAGCGCCATAAAAAGGGTCGTCGCCCATCCGATGTTCTCGACATTTCTCAGTTGCCCGCGCAAACCGGGAAACCACGAGCCGAGATAATTTTCCGCGCTTCGGGAAAGCTCGAAAAACACCGAGGCGAACAATAAACTGACAAAAGCGGTCTGGAACAATCTATCCGCATAGAAAAACAGATAGTCGTTCACCGCCGAACGGTGAAAAAGGATGCGTTGTGGAAAAAAGAACTCCAACGTCCTGATCCCGGCTTTTGCGTAGCTTTTCTTGTGGACAAGGTATAGGAAAAAGGCTATCGTGAACGCGGACCATAAATAAAGCCAGTAGACCCTATCGTTATTGGCGAAAAACAATTCGAAAGGCGCTGCCAGCTTAACAGCCAGCTCCCATATTGATTCAAATTGGTTCAAGAATGCCTCGCTAATGAAAAGTGAGCTGCCCCGGGTTATCCCGGAGGAGGCTGAGTTGTGAGTCATGCTACCAGAGCGGACTCGAAAATTGCTGATAATGTCTTGTTTCCGCTTCAGCCGGAGTAATATTACCCATCGGTCCCCGCAAACGTCGCCGATTAAACCCCGATCCAAGTCAACGCCACCAGCTCCTCGGTTTGACGGTTTCACGGTTTTTCCAGGATCGTCGATGGATCACCTCGGCTTTTACAGCCCATTGATGGTTTCGGCCAGGGCATCCTCATTAGAAGTTGCCCGCGCTACCCGCCGCAGCCTCAAACACCGGCTTCTGCCAAACGCTCGCTATAGGGGATCGACACATACTGTGCGCCGCGGTTACCATGGTGAACCAGACCGCCATCCCTTGCTGACCGATGATCATACAAAGCCTGCTGCAAGGCATCCAAGACAAAGTCAGCCTGCGCGGAAAATACTAACGTAATCAATGACTTTAACCGGGAAGTTTTTGGCATTAAAAGGATTTCTCGTTGCAGGCCCTTCGTGTCACCCCCACGTTGGATCGACCTATCGAAGGGCGCGGAACTCCTCCAGACGATTCGCTGCGACAAGGGGCCTGAATACATCAGCAGCATATTGAAAACCTGGGCTAAACTAAAGGAAATTTAGATCGACTGCAACCGACCGGGAAATCCACAACAGAATGCCTATATCAAACGCTATAACCGAACAGGGCTTTACCAATGGCCAGCTCAGTATCTGTTTGGTTCGATTTCGCAGGTTCAGGATTTTGCCGGCAACTGAATGGACATACACTCATGAACGGCCCAATATGGTCATCGGGGAGCATCCCCCTAAACAAAAATTAGCCCAGGCCTCCTCACCTCTACTTTTCTGCTCGCTTAAAAGCGGAGATACCGTACGACCCCAAGGATGAGGCAATACCGTTAAGTTAATGGCATCGCGGGATGGGGGAGGTAGAATCGGGTATGGAACACGCGATCGAGGCAATGCAAGAGCGAGTGCCGAGAGCACGAATATATTAAAGTTTGCCATCCCTCGCGCCTGAGTTCCAGCATTCCTTGCAGGAATGACGCGGTTGTTCTTGGCTAAAATGGATCAATGGATAAGTTTTACGATCAACAACCTTAAAATACAGTTACCCGTACTTGATTGAATAAGGGTATCAACGCTAATAAATTGTCTTCAAAATCAGCCTCTAGCCAACATATTTACCAACGGAATTGCTATGATTATACAATGAGGCGAAGTTAGGAATTTAATCCTTCTTTCCTTTAGAGGATCTTGTAAAAGATTCAATGTTAATTGGTTTAACACAGATTATTCTTAAATATTGGAAGATTTGTGGTTTTAAAATTCGAATTACTAATTATTTTCGTCCTTCTCGGTGGAGAGATGAACCAGATTAAAATCATAAATCGATATAACGTAAGCCTTATCTTCCAATCTGGAAAAATCTCTCGTGAAATATTAGAAATTTTCCATGAGTAATTAATTATAGTAATAGGAAAATATAATGGAACTAAAAAATAGAATAAAAAATTTCGGTAAAAACTTTGCTGTTGAACATGAACCGAAAGAAGTAGCCGTAATTACGGAACCGGTAGCCCCTACCAAAGAAAACACAAATTCTTCTCTCGATATAAAAGCTTTATCGCAGGTTGAGATGGAATTTAAAGATGTCGTCTACGAAAAATTACTCGACACTTTAGATCTGACGTTACTTAGCAGCATTCCGGAAGTCGAGGCTCGCAAACAGATTGTCGATATCATCCATCGACTGATAGATAAAGAATCTTTTCCGTTAAACGCACCAGCAAAGAAACAAATTATTAAAGAAATCTGCGACGAAGTTCTAGGTTACGGCCCGTTAGAACCATTGCTTCATGAGCCGACGGTTTCCGATATCCTCGTTAACGGGAGCCAAAAAGTGTACGTGGAACGATTTGGACGCCTGGAATTATCGCCAGTCCGGTTTAAAGATAACAATCATTTGATGAAAATCATCGATCGCATCGTTTCTCGGGTTGGCCGAAGAATCGATGAGTCTTCTCCCATGGTCGACGCCCGTCTGCCCGACGGTTCGCGGGTGAATGCCATCATCCCGCCTTTGGCGCTGGATGGCCCTTCTCTATCGATCAGACGTTTCTCGGCTGACAAAATGAAACTCGATGATTTAGTCGAGAGAGGCGCATTGACAGTTTATATGGCAGAATTCCTAAAAGCCGCCGCCAAATCAAAATTAAACATTTTGATTTCCGGCGGTACGGGTTCGGGTAAAACGACGATGCTGAACGCGATATCGAATTATATTCCCGCAAGAGAGCGAGTTATCACGCTGGAAGATTCAGCCGAACTGCAGCTTCAAATTCCCCACGTGCTCCGCCTGGAAACCCGCCCCCCTAATACGGAAGGCCGGGGTGAAGTGTCGTTGCGCGACCTGGTGCGTAACAGCCTGCGTATGCGCCCGGACCGCATCGTCATTGGCGAAGTCAGAAGCGGAGAAGCTTTTGACATGCTGCAGGCCATGAATACCGGTCATGAAGGGTCATTAACGACCGTGCATGCAAACAACTCTCGGGATGCTCTAGCGAGACTGGAAAACATGGTTTCCATGGCCGGGCTAGAACTACCGATGGTGGCAGTACGCAAACAGATTTCTTCGGCGATAAACATCATCATTCAGTTGAACCGCCTGGAGGATGGTAGCCGTCGTGTGCTCAGTATTCAGGAAGTGGACGGAATGGAAGGTGATATTATTACTCTGGCGGAAATATTCCGCTTCAACCGGCAAGGAGTCAATGACGACGGCAGTGTCAGAGGCAATCATTCATCAACGGGCATTGTACCCAAATGCCTGGATCGTATTAATAAGATGGGCAGTAATCTGAATCTTTCCTGCTTTACCAATAATCTTTAAATAACGGGATACGCTTGCTATGAATGAGACTGTTTTATTACTGTTTCTCGGGTCTGTATTTCTTACAGTATTCCTGCTTTCCCAGGTGTTAATCTTGCCGACTTTCGGCACTGATGGCGCAAATCGAAAAAAACTCAAGACGCGCTTCGATAAACTACTGTCAACGAAAGACAGTACCTACCATCAATTAATCAAGAAAAAATACCTTGATCAATTGTCTCCTCTAGCTCGATGGATTGAAAGTCTTGCGCCAATGATGGACTTAAAAGCCTTATTGGAAAGTGCCGGACGAGATACTCCAGCCTATCGTTTCGTCTTAATAAATAGTGTTATAAGCTTTGTTATGGCTTTTGCGGTATTACACTATACCCACGATATAGGATTTGCCGTCGCCGCGCTACCCATCGCATTTTATTTGCCGTTTTTATGGCTAAAGAAAAAAAGAAATAAAAACCTGGAAATATTCGAAGAACAATTGCCTGAAGCGTTGGAGATGATGGCTCGATCGCTAAGGACAGGCTATCCGTTTATCGAATGCTTAAAAATTGTTGCTGAAGAAATGCCTTATCCCATCGGCAAAGAGTTCGGTCTAGTATTCGACGAGGTCAATTACGGGAGAGACCTGGAGGTCGCTTTCGCTTTGATGATGGAGCGAATGCCCTGCCTTAGCCTGAGTGCGATGGCCACGTCCGTGCTGATCCAAAAGGAAACCGGCGGCAACATGGCGGAAATCTTATTGAAGATCAGCCAGGTCATGCGCAGCCGTGTTAAACTGAAACGGCGGGTCAAAACGCTTTCGGCGGAGGGGATTTTCGCCGCCTGGGTACTCTGTCTGACGCCATTTTTTATGTTTGCGATGTTGACCCTGATCAATCCGGATCACTTCAAGGCATTATATGAGCATCCGAACGGGATGATGCTGTTCTATGTCATTGCCTTCCTGGAAGTGCTCGCCATTTTCTGGATGCGCAAAATCGTTAATATCGACGCTTAAGGTGACACTATGGAGACATTGACTCAGCTTTTTTTGAGCTATGTGACCGACCGGCAGACCGCCGAGCATTTCGCGCTGTTTTTTATTGCGGGTGCCGTTTTTTTCGTCGTTTTCGGACTTTTGTTGCTGGCCAACAGCTACTTCGATCCGGTGCGCTCGCGCTTTCTAAAGGACAGCAACGCCAATTTTACGACGACCGCAGACCGCGACAACACCATCAACGTGTATTTGAAATACCAGCGTATTTTGCTGCCGTCCGACGAGCAATTAATTGGTCGTACCATTCAGCGTCTTCACCACGCCGGTTTTCATTTCCGGAAAAACCTATACCAATACTACGCCTTGCGGTTTGTGTTAATGATCGCCTTGCCTGTCGCTGTGCTGGTGATTCTAACGATGATCCCGAAAGTGCCGCTCAATTATTTCTTACAGGCCGCTGGCTTGGCTTTTGTTGTAGGGTTCGTCGGCCCCAGCTTAGTTCTGGACAGGATGGTCAAAAACCGGCAAAAAACCATCCAACGGGCATTCCCCGATGCGCTGGATTTATTGGTGGTTTGTTCGGAGGCGGGTTTGAGTCTCGATGCGGCGCTGCAAAAGGTGACGTCCGAAATCAGCTTCAGCCAGCCGGTGCTGGCACAGGAACTGTCGCTGGTCATCGCCGAAGTCCGCGCCGGCGTGGATCGCAAGAAAGCCTTTAATGGTCTGGCTGAACGTACCGGCGTCGATGACATTCGCGGCCTGATGTCGGCCATCAATCAATCGATGCGTTTCGGCTCCAGCATCGCAGAAACGTTAAGAGTGTATTCGGAGGATTTCCGCGATAAACGGATGCAGGCCGCCGAGGAAAAGGCGGCAAAAATCGGGGCCAAGCTGATTTTTCCGATTGCTGTCTGCTTGTTGCCGTGCTTCATCCTGATCGTTCTCGTCCCATTTGCCTTAAGTTTGACCAAGGTTTTTAAAAATATGTAGATTTTTTAACGCTGCCGATCGCAAACGTAAGGTAATAAATAGAGGAATTCCCATGAAAAGAACAGATACTTCGTCGAGACTGAATTGTCTTGTTATCACTGCTGCCCTGCTGACGAGCGGCTGCCAAAGTCTTAATGAAAACCTAAAAGAAAAACTGGAATTCGATGAGGCCTCGAATGACGCCAAGTCTGTAATCAATCAAAACAAACTGCTGCCCGTAGCAAATGCCGACGAAGCACTCGACAAAGCCAGAAAGGCCTGGCAGGAGGGCAAGGTCGACCTTGCGCAGACTTACTACGTGAAGGCGTATAACTTCGCACCCCAAAATATAAAAATTCTGGAGGAAATGGCGGATATCTATCGTCGCCTAAATAAACTTGACCTGGTCGAAGTCTGTTACCGTTTGATTCTGGAACAGAAAAAGACAAACCTGCTTATCCGCGAACGCTACGGCCTATTACTGATCCAGCTCAATAAACTGGCTGACGCCGAACAATCGCTGCAACAAGTCATTGCTGCGGACAACCAGAGCTGGAAATCCTATAACGGTCTCGGCATTATTGCCGACATCGGGGGCAAGCATGCTGAAGCCGGAAAATTTTTCGAACAAGCATATGCATTGCAACCGAATAATCCGGAATTATTGAATAACTATGGCTTTTCCCTGTATATGCAGGGAAAGCTGCTGGAAGCGCGCGAATTGTTTCTCAGGGCGCTAAAAATCCAGCCCGATTTCAAAAAAGCCCTCTACAATTTTGCGCTTGTGGAAGCGCGCCACGCTCGCTACCCAGAAGCGCTGGCCTCATTCTCGAAAGTGTTGAGCCCGCCGGAAGCCAACAATGATACCGGTTATATCGCGATGAAAAACGGCGATCTCGAGGAAGCAGAGTTTTATCTGAACCAGGCGCAAATATTATCCTCCCATTTTTATCCCAAAGCGCATGACAATCTGGATGAATTGAACACAAAAAAACAAAATATGCAGCTAGATTAACGAACAGAAAAAGGATCTTTTTCACAAAATCAATACGAGCTGATGGAAATGGAAAATTTTTTTAATGGCGCCAAAACTGCCCAATCCATGGTGGCTCTGATCCGAAAACCGGAATTACCTGCCTTTTCGCCCGCCGAAAGACTGCTGTTTCAGATGGTCATCACCTATGCCTTGCTGTGTTGCGTAGCGGCTTATCACAACGGCATACTCAACCGGATCGATTTTTTCATATATGCCTCCAGCGCCGCCGAAACGCTTTTAGCAATCGCACAAGTATTCATCATGTACGGCTGTTTCAAAGTCCTCTGGTGGAAAGCGACGCTTCGGCCCAGGCCGCTTTTTCGCGACTGGTGGCCTATGCTGTTTAAAAATCTCCAGATAAAAGATCGGTTTGTCAAGGCGGTGCCGCTGTTCATTTCGCTGTTTATCTTTTTATCGTTGTTCACCAATATGAAAGGATTAATTTCTTACTACGGCACCTATTCATGGGATCCTATTTGGGCCGAAACAGACCGCAAGCTGCATTTCGGCGTCGATCCCTGGCGCTTGCTGCAACCGTTACTGGGTTTTCCATACATCACCAAAGCAATCAATATTCTGTACAATTTCTGGCTGCCGATGCTGATTTTTTTTCTCTATTGGCAGTTGGTCAGCCACAGAGATCCCGGCTTACGGATGCAGTTTTTCTTTACCTTCTTTATTGTGTGGGGCGTTAACGGCACCTTGGTGGCCATTTTATTTGCCTCCGGAGGGCCATGCTATTTTGAAATGCTGACAGGGAGCCATTATTTCGCCGAGCAAATGAATTACCTGCACGAAGTGAACAGACAATACGGGCTTTGGTCGGTGACGACACAGGAAATGCTCAGAGATATGTATCAAAAAAATAAGATCATGATCGGCGTCGGTATCTCGGCCATGCCAAGCATGCACGTCGCTACAGCGTTTTTGTTTTATCTGTTAACGGCCAGGCTGAACAAGAAAGTAGGCCGAGTTTTTGGGCTGTATTGCCTTTTCATTTTGCTCGGTTCAGTCCATTTGGGCTGGCATTACGCCGTCGACGGCTATGTTTCCATTATCTCGACCGGGCTGTACTGGAAGCTCGCGGGTATCATTGCAAAAAAGTCAATAAACCGATCAGGCATATGCCTGACTGAACGTTGAAATAAAAAATTGCGGGACCGGGCGTCGCGACTTTCACGACTCATACCCCAACGTTAGCGCTCCCGCCTCCCTTGAAATTACTAGCACGAGGTAGTACCAAAACAGGATGCTCAACGGGCTGGTTTCGTGAAATAATTTTATTATGCGCTATATTTATTTTATAACGCATAAAAAAGGTTATCCCGCATTTAATGATGCTGGAAATCAGTCTTTAAAATAGCTTAAAGATATCTCTGAAAACCTTAAAACTTGCTTGACAGATCATAAATTTCGTCGAGAATATAGATTACAGGACCTAAAAGGGGTGAGAAAATGTTTAACATCAGCAATCACTTTCCGTCGAATGTTGAGATGTTGGATTTACATTTTGTTTAGAGCCTGTATTGACAACAACACTCAAGGTATTTGATTGAAGTCAATAAATTAGCAAGAACCCATCCAATTTTCTCAATTATCTTATCAGGAGACTCATAATGCTTAACAAAATTAAAAATTTTTTAAAAGACGAAAAAGGCGCTGAAACCCTAGAATATATCGCAATTGCGGCTGTTATTATTACATTAGGCGCTGCGGCATATTTTAATTCTGGTGTTTCCGGTATGATAACAACAGGTATGCAAGCGATATCTGGTGCTATAGCAAACCCATCTTCAGGTTGAAAAAAGTCGGTATTTAAACGCTAGATCCAGCCCATCGATGGTAAAATTTAACAGATTATATCTTCGGTGGCGCTGGTTATAGGCAGTTTGTAAATGGAGATGGATTTCGATACATTATGAGCAGACTGGGGAGAAACTCAATCATGAGACTAAAAAACATCAAAGCCCAGTCCATATTTTCGTTAGTGCTTGTTAAACATTGCAATAATATAGATTATAAAATTAGCTTCAAAATGAGTTTCTCACCAGCCTAATAGTCCGAATTTTTCATCAAGTTTAAAATAACGGAAAACTAGTATGCCTTATAGATTTTCTGGAAATTGTGATTGATTAATTTTTTTGCATAAGGAAATGAATGGTTTCCGTTTATTGTCTCCTCATTGCCATGTTGACTTATGCCGCGGCTGTCGATATATACCAGCGCAGAATTCCGAACGGTCTTTGCGCCGCTATTACCTTGATGGGAATCGGAAGCAATGTCTTCCTAGCTTCCGGTATCGGCTTTTATGCCAGCCTACTCGGTTTATCAGTAGGTTTCATTGTCATGTTTCTGCTCCATGCCCTAACTGGCCTCGGCGCCGGTGATGTCAAGCTGATGGCCGCAACCGGCAGCGTCGTCGGCATCAAACCCATTCTTATCATTTTTTACCATACTTTTCTTCTATCCGGTCTTTTCGCCGTTTTTTTTCTGCTTTTTTCCGGGGGATGGAAGGATATCTATTGGCGTTATCGCGTGTTTTTTAGCGCACTAAGGAAAGGTCGTCTACACTATAGTAAGCCCGCATCCGGCTCGCCTGCCGCTTTTCAAATGCCCCTGGCTCCCGCGATTGGCTTAGCCTCCGCGTACCAGTTACTGCCGTATGTCGCGGACAAACGCTCTTTCGATAACATTTTTACAGGCATTGCGCAATGGATGATGTAATTACGCTGACACGCCCTCCCCGCACGCTCGCTGAAGCTGGCCTGTCGGAAGATTTAATTAAGGAACTGCTGTTAAAACATCTCTACGATGGCAGCATGCTCGATATACATCAGCTGCATAACCGGTTAAAGTTACCCGGCGCTGTTCTCGAACCTATCCTGGATACGCTGCGGAAAAACCAACGCGTACTGGCTAACACCCCTTTAGAAAGCTCGGCTGCAGTTCGTTACCAACTGACCGAACTGGGCATGGCGGACGCGTCCAATGCATTATTGAAAAACGGCTATCTCGGCCCAGCCCCCATTACGCTAGAACACTACCGCAATTTGGTGGCGGCGCAATCGTTTTTTCATTCCACCATTACCCGTGAAGAAATCAGAAAGGCATTTGAGCGCATTGTAATTGACGAAAATCTTTTGGATGTACTAGGCCCTGCATTGCATTCGGGCCGGCCGATTCTCATCTATGGTCAAGCGGGCACGGGTAAAACCTATATTTGTAAAAAAATGTCGGCCTTACTGGGCGGCAACGTTTATCTTCCTTACGCTATTGTAGTAGGTCGTGAAATAATTCAATATTTCGACCCTTTAGTGCATTCCCCAGTCGATACCGAAACCAATCATAGCCTGGTAAGATTCAATGAAGCCAGCGATCCGCGTTTACTGCGTTGCCATCGCCCGGTAGCGGTAAGCGGAGGAGAATTAACGATGGACCGCCTGGAAGTCAAATACGACCCAGCCGTGCGCATCAGTTATGCCCCAATCCAGATGAAAACGAATAACGGAATTTATATCATCGACGACATGGGGCGCCAACGTATGCCGCCGCTTGAATTATTCAACCGCTGGATTATTCCGATGGAAGAACGGGTCGACTATTTAACGCTCTCAACCGGCCTGCATTTTTCAGTTCCGTTCGATTCAGTTCTGATCTTTTCGACTAATTTGCATCCGCTAGACTTAGCGGATGAGGCTTTTTTACGTCGCTTAGGATATAAAATTCATTTTACCCCTATATCAAAGGAACACTTTACCCAAATCTGGCAAGATTTGGTTTCTCAACACCAAGTAACGGTTGAGGAAAACGTGCTGCCTAGTTTATTCGATCGTTTTCGGGCTACCGATCGAGACTTGCTGCCGTGCCACCCACGCGATTTAATGGAAATAGCGCTCGATATCGGCGCGTATCTGAATAATGCCGGCACTATCACTCAACGCACAGTGATGCTTGCCTGGGACACATATTTCATAAATTTGAAAGAAGGTTGATTTCATGAAAGGCCGATTTATTTTCATGCTGTTTTTGGCACTCGTATTTGCATCGCTCGCCGCGCTGATCGCAAAATCCTGGATAGATAAGCAGATTAACAGCAAAGGCCCCGCAACTACCCCCGTGGTAGTAGGCGCGATGGAAATTCCTTTTGGCGTTAAGGTGGAGCCGATGCATGTCAAAATCATGCAGTGGCCGGACGCCGATATTCCGGAAGGCTCATTCCGCAAAACGGAAGATGTCATCGGAAAAATCGCGAAAAATAATTTTTATCCAAACGAACCTATTACCGCAAAACGGATCGCGGAACACTTAGGCGGCAGCACCTTATCCTCTTTGGTCAGCGAAAATTCAAGAGCAATCTCGATCCGCGTTGATGATGTGGTAGGCGTAGCCGGTTTCGTTTTACCCGGCAACAGAGTCGATGTCCTGGCAACCCAGGCCGTTAGAAGAAACGGCGAGAGTAATGCGGAAACCCACACAATTCTCGAGAACATCAAGGTACTGGCGGTAGACCAGGAGGCCTCGCCCGACAAAGAAAAGCCGGCCGTGGTTCGAGCCGTGACCCTGGAGCTCAAACCGGAGGAAGCGGAAATCCTGGTCGCCGCGATGCAGGAAGGAAAAATCCAGCTAACCTTAAGAAATCCGGTCGATTCGAATAAATTAAAAGAAACGCAGCCAATTCCTCAGGTAGCTGCCGACGCCGAAAATGCACCGAAACTTGATCGGACAGTTCTTTTACTGCCTTGGAACGGCGGGAAGGGCGACCCGCTCCAGATTCATCTGGAGCATTTGAATAAAGATCGACCACAATAAATTCATAAACAGGCAGATTAATCATGAAAAGGAAACAACAAATTATCCATCTGACCTTGTGGTTAGGATTAATTTCCGGAGCGTCCATCTTAAATCCGGCGTATGCGGCCCCGGTTCCGGTAGCGAATGTAACCAGCGTCAAAATGTTGAACGTGCAAGTGCCTCTCAACAAGTCCAAACTGGTCCGTATCCATTCCAATATTGAAACCATTTCCCAGAGTAACGAACAGATTGCCGGTTTAACCGTTTTTACGCCGAATCAGATATTGGTGCAGGGCAATTTCCTCGGTACCACCAATATCTATATCTGGGACAAAGGCGACCGCCTGATGCAAATCATCAATGTCGAAGTTACCCATGACTTGGACACATTGAAATTGAAACTGCATGAACTGCTTCCCGGAGAAAAAATCGAGGTTCGCTCCTCACAGCGCAACATCATTCTCAGCGGCCAAGTCAGCAGCCTTGATAAGATGCAGGCGGCGGTGGATATTGCCCAAAGCTTTTTACCGCCCTCGAATCGCTCCGGACAGGTATTACCCAGCTCCCAAACCCCTGCGCCCCAAAGTGCGGGACAAGGCGGCACTGCAATTAACGTGACCAGCGGCAACCAGAACACTTCGCAGCGGCAAGGGCTGCAAGTCATTAACTTACTCAGCGTTTCCGGTGCCCAGCAAGTCATGCTGGAAGTCAAAGTCGCTGAAATCGACCGCACGCTTGCACGCCAATTGGATGTGCATTTTGTTGCGCTGCATCCCAGTGATAATTTCGCGTTCGGCGCTTTAAACGGCGGCGGCTCTATAACGCCACTATTCAACATATTGTCCCCCAATTCCCATAGCATCAATGCGGCAGGCTTATTTCTAAGCGCGGTCAGCGGCGACTTTTTATTCAACCTGACTGTTGATGCCGCGAAAGACCAGGATCTGGCGAAAATATTGGCCGAACCTACGCTAACCACATTGTCTGGCCAGGAAGCGAAATTCATATCAGGAGGCGAATTTCCGATTCCTGTCGCCCAGGCCAATTCCGGCGGAACCGGCAGCATTACAGTTGAATTCAAAGAATTCGGGATATCGTTAAAGTGCCTCCCGGTAGTGCTTGACAGCGGCCGGATCAACTTGAACATGAACGTCAGCGTCAGTGAGCTTTCTCAGGATGCCGCGGTAGTAAGCGATATTGCCGGCACGGATTTGAAGTTCACTATTCCGTCATTGACGAAACGCGAAGCCAGCAGTACTCTTGAGCTTGCCGACGGGCAAACGATGAGCATTGCCGGACTGATCAGCGATTCCTTACGCGAAAATATCAATAAATTTCCGGGCCTGGGCGATCTGCCAGTATTTGGCGCACTTTTCCGCAGTTCGAAGTTTCAGAAAAAACAAACCGAACTGGTAATTTTTGTGACGCCTAAATTGGCCAAATCGGTACTGCAAAGCCAAGTTCGATTGCCGACTGACAGTTTTGTGGAACCGGGCGATCGGGATTTTTACATTTTCGGCAGCATGGAAAACCTTAAAACAACCCCGCCAGTTGCCCCCAAAAGCGGCGGCTTGGACGGTCAATTCGGACATGCCTTGATCGAGGATGCGCAATGAATCAAAACAATATCATAAACTATTTGATGACCTCGGCATTAATCGGCGGAACATTGATATTGGCTGGCTGCGCGGATTTTCAAACGACGCCCAAAAATGTCGATAAACATTTCGGCGAAGCAGTCAGGCATACCCTTGCCGACCAGACCATGTATCCGGAACATACGCAGCAGTCACAACAAGTGTGGGGGCTTGACGGGCAAAAATCATCCGGCATTATTCGTTCTTACCGAATGCCGGCTACCGATTTGCGCCAAGGAAAAAAGCGGGAAAGTCTTGATATACGTGACGAAGGAAGCGGAAACTAATAAACTAAGTGTGCGTTTTATTTAGAAGTCATAAAGCACATGGACAAGTTAGGCGGACTGAATTGCAAAAGCCTACCTAACCTGTCCAACGGAGCATGTGCGTTCCCCAGATGAAGTAAACCTATAATTTACATTCGATAAATATAAGCCCTCAGAGGCTGGAAAGAGGAACTTATTCTTTCGTTTTCGTCCTTACCACAAGGGGTGCGATATGGAATTTAAAAACATGAAGAAGCAATGCGGCACCACGATGTTTCTTTCGCTGGTGTTCATGCTGGGCATGGTCGCCATGATCGGCTTGGCAACCACGACCGGCCGCTTGGTTACCGATAAAACCACATTGCAAAATGCCCTGGATGCGGCGGCCTTGAGCGCCGCCATTACGGTAAACGGCGACCCAGCCAAGAAAACCGCGACTGCTACCCAAAAGGGCCGGGACACTTTCAATACATTCAAGGCCGCTACGGGCAACCATGAACTGTCTGGCGTTCAAGATACCGATTTGACCTTTGAATATTCCAAAACCTTGAAGCCCTTTGATCCCAAATCGACACCGCCCGCGTTTGTCAGGGTCTCCATGAACAAACCGCTGGAGATGCCAGCCATTTTGCTTCAAGTCTTGGATACCTTCAAGGACCCGATCGACATTGCCGCCATTTCGACCGCCGGCGCGGTCGGGCAGAACTGCACCTTAACGCCTTTTGTCCTTTGCGCAAATGAGACGACGGATACCCATTGCGAGACTGATAATAATGGTGATGGCATCAAGGAATGTTTTGGCTATAACATGGGAACAAAGGTAAGTTTGCTCATGCCTTCGTGTACCGGAAATAGTTGCACGCTTGAAAACACTAATACCAGCCTGGAATCGGGAAATTTTAATTTGATCAATTTAGACGGATTGCAAGGCGGTAAGGATATTAGAGAAGCGCTAACAAATAAGACCCTAAATCTTTGTTCCGCTGGTAATTTGGTTGAAACTAAACCTGGATATACATGGGGAAATGTAGAGAAAGGTATTGATGGCAGATATGAATCTGATACAGAGCAGGCCAATAATCTGACTTACTCTCAATACGCCAGTAAGGGTACCGGAAATAACCGGAGAATAATGGCGGTACCCATCGCGGATTGCAGTGGCATACAACACGGCACCGACATTGTACCCAAAATAGGCGTTGCCTGTATGTTTCTATTGATGAACGCCTCAGATGCATCAAAGAAAGCAAATTGTCCGCCAGGTACAACTGGCTCCTGCAAGCAAGTCTTGGCGGAATTTTTCAACGCCTGCGAGGCAGCCGGCGCTTGGAGTCCGACTAACGCCGTGTTGAACGGGCCGTATGACATCGTTATTTTCAAGACCGAAGGGAGCGGCGACTCATGAAGCGTATCAATCACCAGCAAGGCGCCTCCCTATTCGAATTTCTGATTGTAATTCCGGTTTTGCTGATCCTTGCGTTCACCGCGATCGAGTTTGGGGCTGTTTTCGTTCGGCTGAATACAATTCACAAATCGGTTCAGGATGCGGCCCGCTATTTATCAGCGACATCGGTAGCCAAAAGCAATACGGCCGCCCAAAAGACCATCGCCGCCAATTTGATCCAATACGGCAGCGTCAGCGCCGGCACGCAAATTTTGCCGGGCACCTTTGAAGCACCTGTCATACAGACTGTCGGAGGGGAACATGTCAGCGTTTCGGTAGTCTATCACCATACTTCGATCATGGGAGAGGCGCTGAGCAATTTGTTACAGCTCATCGGCGGAAGCGGAATCGATCTCTCGCTTGACCTTACAGCGTCTAGCGTCATGAGGTATGTGCAATGAATATCATACGCAGGAAAAGACAGAATGGCGCCGAAACCCTGGAGTTCATGGTGGTGTTCGGGATGTTCATGATGCTGATACTGACCGTGTTCGATTTTGGCCGCGCACTGTATGTGTGGAATGCCTTGACCGAAGCGACACGACGCGGCGCGCGTATGGCCGTGATTTGCCCCACCGATGCGGCCTCGCAAACGCTTGTTAAAAACGTTGCCGTATTCGATACATTCGAAGGAACCTTGGGAACCAGCCCGATAGTAAAAGATTTGACTACCGATGCCATAGATATCCGTTATTATAACGAAGCGGGAGCCGCTGAAGCCGATCCAGATTTAATAAAATTTGTAGAGGTTTCGCTCAATGACAATTATCAATTTCAATTTTTGATCCCTTTCGTCAGCAATACCCTTATCGATGTCCCAGCATTCAAAACAACGCTTTATGCCGAGAGCAAAGGGGCTGTCCCGACTTATCCGGGTGAAGCGAAAGTTGACCCAACCTGCAATTTTTAAACGATAATCAAATTGCTTGTGCTGGAGCAAAAGGTTTGACGCGAAACCTTGAAACATTGCTCTCCTTCCGAAAAAAGCTTTTTACTTGATTAAGAAAAATAGCCTCATGGTTGAAATGTAGGATGTTAAGTGAAGCTTGCGAAGATCTTTTTTATCTGAAACCTTGAAAAAACTTGAGGGCAGGCCTATCCTTAATCCTATATGATTCTGTTTTTATGACAAAATTTCAGTATGGATTATAGATTGATCAATATACACATCTTCGGCAACAATCACGCTGTTGTTGAAAATCAATTTAACATTTTGCACGATCTACCGCATGTCTCATTAAAGAGAACAGTCGATTCGAATTTTACGGGCGCTCTGGATAAACAATCGGCAGGTTCGGATATCATCATCCTCAATTTATCCGAACATGCCTTGCTGGAGCTGAAAAGTCTTGAAAATACAGACACAGCGGGTAAATCCCTTGTTGTTATCGGCGACAAAAGTAACGTCAACCTGCTGTCCGTTGCCATCAGTGTCGGCGTAACCGAATTTATTGATCAACGCAGCTATCAGGATAATTTATTCAAAATTATCAATAAAATCATTTTTAATAGAACGGAAGCTTACCGAGGCTCCAAAAAAAGAAAACTGAACGCCATCGTCAATGCCAAAGGAGGCAGCGGCGGCAGTGTGATTGCCAGTAATATTGCCTATGTCCTTTCAACATTCAAGGACTCGAAAGTGGCTTTACTGGATATGGACCTGCAATTCGGGACGCTTGGCCTGAATTTCGATTTGGCGCCCAAATATACGATTGTTGACGTATTTAATTCCATCAGCGATATCGATGTCGTATCGTTGGAAGCCTATATGGTCAATTACAGTGATCGCTTAAAATTGCTGTTGCCGTCTTCGAACGACATTATATTGCCCGGAGAAATACCGTCCACAGCGATTAAAGCATTATTAAGCATGCTGCAACGCAACTACAATCAAATCGTAATCGATTTGCCCCGTATAATCGATCCTTTGACAACCACCATAGTAGAACAGGCTGACAATGTAGCTATTGTCGTACAACAAACCTTAGCCCAATTCAGAGACAGTAAAAGATTAATACAGATATTAAATAAGGATCTGGATATTCCGTTAGACAAAATCGTCATTATAATTAATCGCTACGATCCGAAAAACAGCCTAAAAAAGTCGGACCTGGTCGAAATGGTCAATCACCAAAATGTGTTTACAATTGCCAATGACTTCGAAAAAGTGTCATCCGCCAGTAATTTAGGTGAACCTTTTTGCAAGACCTCGCCAAATTCAAAAATAGCCGAAGATCTAAAAAGATTGGCAATGTTTCTAGGCGAGGAGCACGAAACCCCAAAAAAAAACTCTATTGTAAATCGTTTAAAAGGCTTATTTGTATGAAACCAGGAAAATAGTCGAATCTGGTGTAAGCCGGCTTTACGATCCGCTGTATTTCCAGCCCTCTCCGGCTCCCTGAGCACAGCGCTGTATTCGTTACTGATATCGCCAGCGTGGACCAATAACCGGCAAAGTTGGAAGTTTATTGAGAATACTTTCTTTGATCCTGAGCGGCAAGCGCAGCGAGAGCGCTCTCATAATCCGGCTCGCTGGCCAGTTCGTCCACCAACTGGCTGTAAATTACCCGATCGTTCTCGTCGAGAATCATCACGGCCCTGGCGGTCAGTCCCGCCAAAAGGCTGTCGGTCAGCTTGATCCCGTAATCGTCCGCAAAGCTCGAACGGAAGGTCGATAAAGGAATCACATTTTTAAGCCCTTCGGTTTCGCAAAAACGGCATTGCGCGAACGGCAGATCGGCGGAAATCACCAGCACCACCGTATTCGGAAGGTTTGAGGCTTTGTGGTTGAATTTACGGGTCGAGATCGCGCAGGTGGGAGTGTCCAGGCTCGGTACGATATGCAGAACCTTTCGCTTGCCGGCGAAGTTCGCCAGTCCGACATCCTTCAATTTGCCGTTCACCAATGAAAAATCGGGCGCCTTGCTGCCCACAGCGGGAAGTTCGCCGGAAGTATGTATAGGTTTACCTTGAAATGCGATGGTTGCCATAATGCTCGATGGTTCCTGATTAAGCTAAGACTTAGGAATGGGGCAATTCCGTTACCATGAAAAATACATTTTCATCCGAAAGAGGGCGATAAACCGTTTTCGTGGCTGTTAAGTTAAGGAAGATAACCTTTATAAAATCCCCCTCGATCCCCCTTTTTCAAAGGGGGAAGCGTCTCGTTCTCTCTTTGAAAAAGGAGAAAATGTATCGTTTCCTTCTTTGAAAAGGGAAAAGGCTATAGTCTCCCTTTTGAACAGGGAGCGTATCGTTTCCCTCTTTAAAAAGAGGAAAAAGCGTATCATTCTCCCCTTAAAAAAGGGAAGCGTATCCCCCCTTTGAAAAAGGGGGGTTAGGGGGGATTTTCAAACAATACTTCTCCGCTTAACAAACATAAACCCGCGTCCCCCACCCAAGCCCGAACCATGAAAATCGGCTGCAGAGGCAATGCCCCGTCGCAACTTGAGGCTTCGATCACGACGCCCCCTGCCCTTAGCCTTTCGATTTTTCACCGTCCCGGCACTGCGCGTTCAGGAAGAGAAATCCCTCAGCACTTTGGCAGCGGGTCTTATATTTCGCCTACTTTTTTTCGCTTTTACGGTGCTTGACCAAGCGCTTGCGTTTTTCCAGTTGGCGATCGCTCAGTTTGTTTTTCTGGCCCTGGAACGGGTTGGCCGGCGATCTGAATTCGAGCCGGATCGGCGTTCCTTTCAACTGCAGGCGTTCGCGTAAATAATTCATCAAAAAGCGTTTGTACGCATTCGGCAGCGCATCGGTTTGAATCCCATGAATCACCACGACCGGCGGGTTGCGTCCGCCCTGGTGCGCATATTTGAGCTTGATGCGCCGATTGTTCACCATCGGCGGCTGATGCGCGTCGGTCGCTTCTTTCAGCAGCCGGGTCAAAAGCGGCGTCGACAAGTCGACCATCGCGGCTTGATAAAGACTGTGCACCACGTCGAACAGTTTACCCACGCCGCTGCCGTGCAGTGCCGAAATCGGGTGTTTTTCGGCGAAATCGACAAACGGCAGTTTGAGGTCGAGCTGACGCCTGACCAGCTCTTTCTGTTCTACCGAAAGACCGTCCCATTTGTTTAGGCCAATGATCAATGCCTTACCGGTCTCCAGCACCAGACCCAAAAGATGCGCATCCTGATCGGTCACCCCTTCGCTGGCATCGATCAGGTAGATTACCACGTTCGACTTTTCAATTGCCTGCAGCGATTTGATCACACTGAATTTTTCGATCGTTTCCGCAATCCTTGCCCGGCGCCGCATGCCGGCGGTGTCGATCAACGTGAAGCGCTTGCCGCCCCGTTCGAACGGAATATAGATGCTGTCGCGGGTCGTGCCGGGCTCGTCGAATACCACGACGCGCTCTTCGCCGAGCAACCGGTTGACCAAAGTCGATTTGCCGACGTTCGGCCGGCCGACAACTGCAATGCTGATTCCTTTCGGCCCCGCTTCGGGCTCCTCCTGAACGGATGGCAGCAAATGACGGCTGCCCGCCAGCAGATCGGCGACCCCGCGCCCGTGCGCGGCCGCGATATAAACGGGTTCACCCAGCGCCAGTGCATGAAAATCCGCGGCAACCGTGTGCGCATCGATGCCGTCGGTCTTGTTCACGACCAGCACGACCGGTTTGCCGAGCTTGCGCAAATCCTTCGCGATCACTTCATCCGACGCGCTGAGTCCCTCCCGGGCATCGACCAGAAAAAACACCACATCGGCTTCTTCCAGCGCAATCCGGACCTGCTTTCTGGAAAAACTGTCGATGCCTTCCGCATCGTCCGCAATGCCGCCCGTATCGACGACAAGGCAGGCCATATCGCCGTGCCTGACGCGTCCGTACTGGCGATCGCGGGTCAGTCCCGGATAATCGGCAACCAGCGCCTCGCGGGTGCGGGTCAGATAATTGAATAAGGTCGATTTGCCGACGTTCGGTCGGCCGACCAAGGCGATAACGGGTAGCATAGTATTGAAAATGGTGAGTGATTGAAGCGTGATGGAGGCCGAGTGGGAATGCCGCGTCGTAAGGCGGATGCGCAGCGCATCCGCCGGACAGACTGAAATAAGGTTAATGTAGGGTACGCTGTGCGTACCTTATACGGAGCATTTCATAAATCAAATTCCCCAAAGGTACGCGCAGCGTACCCTACACAGATCAGCGAACCTTTAACGCGGCCAATGTGCCGTCTCTGGCATAAACAAATACGGTACCGTCCGCAACCACCGGCCGGGCGTCGATCGGTCCGTCGGTGACTTGAACCCGGCCCATTTGCCTGCCGTCGCTGTTGGACAATAAATGCACATAACCTTCCAGATCGCCGACGGCGACATAATTATCGAACGCCGCCGGAGCGGTCAGCTTCCGGTACTGCAATTCCTTCTGCTTCCATAACGCAACCCCGGAACGGTCGTCCAATTGCAGCACATTGCTGTCGGAGTCGGTCAGAAACAAGCGGCGGTCCGAGATACTCAAGCCGGAACTCGAAGACAACTGTTCGTTACGCCAGAGCAGATAGCCGTCTAGCTCGGCTACCGCGCCGACACCGCCATGATAACTGGCGACATAGATGACGCCGCCTTCGGCAACGGGATCGACGTCGAGGTCGACCAACCGTTCGATTTCGGAGCGGCCCTTCGCCATCGAAATGCTGGCTTCCCAGGAAAATTTGCCGTCAGACAAGGCCAACGCGATCAATTTGCCGTTGTCCTCGCCGAAAACGACATTATCCTCGACCACGATCGGCGCACCGGTGCCGCGGACGCTCAATGTCGGCACACTGCGTTCGTAGCTCCACATTTTTGCGCCGGTTTTTTCGTTCAGCGCAGTGATCGAACCGTCCGTGCAGCGCACGATCACGGCGCCCCGCACAACAGCCGGAACGGATAAAACCTCGCCCGGAACCGAAGCCGCCCACAATTTCTCGCCGTTCTCGAGCCTCAGTGCAACAACTTCGGCATCGGAAGTACCTAATATGACGGTCCCCTCACCGATACTGGGTCCGCCGGAAAAATGGTATTCGGTTTCCGCTTCCCAACTCAGCTCGCCATCGGCTAGGCGATGCGCCTCGACCAGCCCATCGATAGCGGCGGCGACCACTTTTCCGCCGCCTACCGCAGGAACAAGCTTCAGTGCTTTTTCGCCGGCACCCTCGTCAACCGATTCCTTCCAGAGAATCTCGACATCCCTTTCCGGGGTATATTCGGCCAGCGGAGTCGGAGGCTCGGCATTATCTTCGCCCCCCAGAAAATAATCCTTGATTCCTTCCAACGCTTCGCCCGTGGACTCCATCGAGGCGCAGCCACTTAAACCGATCGCGATCAATAAAGCCCAGATGAAACGCATTATTTAGAATCTTTCACCGGTTGGGCGACAGGAACGGGTTCCGGAACGGTCAAATCGTCGAGCTTGATCTTCAGCAAGGGGGATTGACCGCCGCTGTTCAAGGCATTCTGATAAGCGGTACGGGCCTCATCGATACGGTCCATTGCCACATACAAATCACCGGCCAATTCGTCATAGCTTGCCGAAAAACCGGCTTTGACCGCCGGATCGACTTCATTGATCAACTGCAGCCCCTGCTCGTATTCGCCAGTCGCCAGCATCAGCCGGACCAGGCGCAGGCGGGCGATATGGCTCAGTTCCTTGTTCGACTGGCCGATCACTTCCTGCAGTACGGCTTTCGCTCCCGCCAGATCGCCTTTCTGCACCTTCAGTTTGGCTTGTTGCAGGCCGGAATAAGCGGCGTAGCTGGTGCCGCCGAACTCAGCCTGCAGACGCTTGCTCAACGGCTCGACCGCCCCCGGATTGTTCGCTTCGACCGACTTGACCAACTGGCTGTAGATATTGGAAGCCTCGGACGTTTTTTCCTGCTGATGGGTGCGCCAGTAATTCCAGCCGGCGATCAAGGCAATGCCGACCGCTACCCCGACAATCGTCGAAGTGCCGTTTTCTTTCCACCAAGCCTTCACGGCCTCGAGCTGTTCTTCTTCCGAATCGTAGATTGCCACGCTATTTCCCGCTCTAAAAATTCAAAATCAATAAGTTAGTTAATTCTTGCCGTAGCGCTGGCGGAAAAAATCCACCGCCTGCCGTTCGCTCATGCTCGCCTGTGACGTCTCGGCCGCATTTTCGAGCCGGAGCGGCTTGACCGCAATCTCGCCGCGGCTGACTTCGTCATCGCCAAGGATGACCGCGAACTCGGCACCCGATTTATCGGCTTTCTTGAACTGGCTCTTGAAGCTGCCGCCGCCGCAATGGACCTGGAGCTTCAATTCGGGCACTTCGGTGCGCAGCGATTCCGCAAACCGCATGCCGGCGCGTTCGGCCTGTTCCCCAACTCGAATCAGGTAAGCATCGACCGTCCGGGAGACCGGCACATCCGCCAGCGATTCGACCAGCGCCAATACCCGTTCGATCCCCATCGCAAAACCGACCGCATGACTGGCTTTGCCGCCCAACTGCTCGATCAGGCCGTCATAGCGGCCGCCGGCGCAAACGGTGCCTTGCGAGCCCAGTTCGTCGGTCACCCATTCGAACACGGTATTGCAGTAATAGTCGAGCCCGCGCACCAGGCGCATGTTGATTTCGTAAGCGACGCCCAAATCGTCGAGAATCTGCCGGAAGCCGTCGAAATGCGCGCGGCTGGCTTCGCCCAGATAATCCATCAGCGCCGGCGCGCCGCTCACGACGTCTTTCATGGCCGGATTTTTGGTATCGAGAATACGGAGTGGATTGGTCTCCAGGCGTCTCAGGCTGTCCGCATCCAACTGGTCGAGATGGGCCTTGAAATAGCCGACCAGGCTTTCCCGATAAGCGCTTCTTTCCGCGATCGTGCCGAGCGAGTTGATTTCCAGGCGAATTTTCTCGCGGATGCCCAACCGCTGCCACAAACGGTGCATGATCAGGATCAGTTCGGCGTCGATGTCCGGCCCCGCCATCCCGTAGGTTTCGACACCCAATTGGTAAAACTGCCGGTAGCGTCCTTTCTGGGGGCGCTCATGGCGGTACATCGGGCCGTAGTACCAGAGGCGATGCGCCTGATTCGCCAGCAGGCCGTGTTCGAGGCAGGCGCGCAGGCAGCCGGCGGTGCCTTCCGGACGCAGCGTCAGCGAATCGCCGTTCCGGTCGTCGAACGTATACATTTCTTTCTCGACGATATCGGTCACTTCGCCGATCGAGCGCTTGAACAGTTCGGTTTTTTCAACGATAGGCGTACGGATTTCGTTATACCCGTAAGCACCCAGCACTTCCCGGATCACCTGTTCGGCATACTGCCAAAGCGGTGCCTGATCGGGAAGCACGTCATGCATGCCGCGGATTGCTTGTATATGATTTGCCATGAATTAAGAGTCTGTTATTTTTGAGCAGACCGGATTTTTTTCGCTTCGCTGGAGTTGGGGAACTTTTCCAGCAATAAAGTGCGGTATTCTTCCGCGGATGCCCGGTTACCCAGGGCGCGCTCGGTGTAATAACCGATGAACAAGGTTTCCGGCGTATGCTGAGCCACACTCAGGTAGCGCGCCAGAAACGCTTTCGCCGGCCAAAGATCGTTTTTCTGATAACTGATTTTCTGCATCGCGGCCAACGCCGGCGCATACGAATTGTTCAGGTCCAGCGCTTTTCTGAAAAAAGCCTCCGCCTCCGCCATATGGCCCTGCGCCATTTCGCAGCGTCCGGCATTGGTCAGCGCCAGCCATTGGCGGTCGTTCAGCGGATTGTCGGCCGCCTTGACCAGCAGCGCCAGGCCTTTCCCGACCTGTTCATGCTCGCACCGGAAGCGTCCGAGATTGTTCTGGGTGCCGAAATCGTCGGGATTGATGTTCAGCGCGGTCTCGTATTCGTCTTCCGCCTCGTCATATTGCCTCAACTTTTCGTAAAGAAAAGCCAACGCATTATGCGCCTTGGCGTTATCGGAATCTTCATCGATCGCGCGTTCCAGATTTTCCCTTGCTTCTTCCAGCTTGTTCAGATCCATATAGCGGATGCCGAGCTGGTAATAGGTTTCCGAAGTCCGTTTCGAGTCGCGTTCGGGCGACTCGCCGCCGAACCAGGAACAGGCCCCCAGGCTCAGCACCGCACAACAGACCAAAATCCGGAACACAGGCGGATTCATCTCAAGCGGCCCGCTCATTTTCCGCGGTTTTCAACTTCAAATGCCGGCGGCTTCTATCCTTCACCTTGCCGACCAGCTGGCCGCACGCCGCGTCAATGTCTTCGCCGCGCGTTTTCCTGACCGTGGTTACGATACCGGCTTCGTTCAGCATCGTCTTGAACAGATTGATCCGGTTATTGCTGGAGCAACGGTACGGCGAGTTCGGAAACGGGTTGAACGGAATCAGATTCAGTTTGGACGGCACCGTCGACAACAATTCGATCAGGCCTTTCGCATCCTCCAGCGAATCGTTGACGCCGTCGAGCATCACGTATTCGAACGTGATCGTGCGCCGGGGCGCAAGCTTCGCATTGTCGCGGCAGGCTTCCATCAGCTCCTGCAACGGATATTTCTTGTTGATCGGCACCAGTTGATCGCGCAGTTCGTCCCGAACCGCATGCAACGAAACCGCGAGGCTCACGTCGCAGGCCTCGGTCAGCCGGTACATCGCCGGTACCACGCCGGAGGTGCTCAGCGTAACGCGCCGCTTGGACAATCCGAAGGCGAAGTCGTCCATCATCAGATTCATCGCCGCAACCACGTTGTCGAAATTCAGCAGCGGTTCGCCCATTCCCATCATTACGACGTTCGTGATTTTGCGTTCGGAGCCGAGCCGCTTTTGCGCGGCCAGCACCTGTCCGATGATTTCGGAAGTCGCCAGATTGCGGTTAAAGCCCTGCTGTGCGGTCGAACAGAACGAGCAGGCCAGCGCGCAGCCGATTTGCGAAGACACGCACAAGGTTCCGCGGCTCTCTTCCGGAATGAAAACGGTTTCGACCCGGTTGCCGCAATGCGTTTCGAGCACCCATTTGCAGGTGCCGTCGGACGCCTGCTGTTCGAGCACGATTTCCGGCGCTTCGATCCGGCAATGCTCCTTCAGCCAGGCGCGCAAAGGCTTGCTCAGGTTGGTCATCGCCTCGAAATCGTCGACGCCTTCCTGATAGATCCATTTCAACAATTGAGTCGCGCGGAACGGCTTTTCGCCGTGTTCGACAAAAAAGGCCGCCAGACCTTTTCTGTCGAAATCGAGCAGATTGATCAAAGCCGCGTTAGCGGGTGCGGGCGCAGAGTTCATTGTCGGAGAAAAAGAAAGCGATTTCTTCTTTCGCGGTATCCGGACCGTCGGAACCGTGCACCGCGTTTTCGTCGATGCTGTTCGCGAAATCGGCGCGAATCGTGCCGGGAGCGGCATCTTTGGGGTTGGTGGCGCCCATGATCTCACGGTTAAGCGCGATCGCATTTTCGCCTTCCAGCACCTGCATCATCACCGGGCCGGTAATCATGAACGACACCAAGTCCTTGAAAAACGGACGCTCTTTGTGCACCGCATAAAAACCTTCGGCCTGCGCCTGGGTCAGGTGAACCATTTTCGCTGCGACGATTCTGAGGCCGTTCTTTTCGAAACGGCTGTAGATTTCGCCGATCACGTTTTTGGCTACCGCGTCAGGTTTAATGATGGAAAAAGTGCGTTCTATCGCCATGAGGATTACAACTCCCGTAATAATGAAAAATTAATCGCCTATTATACCCGAATAAGGGCCTATATCGAAAATGTAGGGTACGCTGTGCGTACCGTTTTTGGGCATTTGGCAACCAACAGGAAAAAGGTACGCGCAGTGTATCCTACGAACTGCGTGTACCATTTCTAAATAAGGTACGCACAGCGTACCCTACAGCTACGGCCTTTTAAAGCTCGGCCGTTACCGTTAAGGCAAATCGTCGATTTCGGCACTTTCCTTTTTTACCATCAGATCTTGTCTCGATACGCCCAGCCACAGCAGGATAGGGCTTGCGACCAGAACGGACGAGTAAATGCCGAACACGATGCCGATAGTCAGCGCCAGCGCAAAATTATGCAGCGCTTCGCCGCCGAAGAAAAACATCGCCAACACCATCAACTGAGTCATGAAATGCGTAATCACGGTGCGCGACATGGTTACCGTGATGGCGTTATCGATCATGTCGGCCACGCTCGTATTGCGCATCAAATGGAAATTTTCCCGTACCCGGTCGAATACCACAACCGACTCGTTGACCGAATAGCCCAATATCGCTAAAACGCCGGCCAACACCGGCAGCGTGAATTCCCATTGAAAAAACGCGAACATACCGAGAATAATCACGATGTCATGCATGTTGGCGATGATGGCCGCCAACGCGAAGCGCCACTCGAAGCGGACGGCCAAATAAGCCATAATTCCCGCCACAACCAGCATCAACGCCAAGCCACCGCTTTCGAACAATTCCTGGCCGACTTGCGGCCCCACAAACTCGACGCTGCGCAACACCACACCGGCATCTTGCTCTTTCAACTTCGCCAATACCATCTCGCTCAATCTGGCGTTGTTGGTTTCGGGCTTCATGGGCAAACGGATCAGCACCTCTTTCACGCTGCCGATATTCTGCACCGAAAATTCGGTCAGTTTCTGATCTTCCAGAATTTTTCGAACTGTGTCGAGGTTAGCGGGCTGACTGTAACCGACTTCGATTTGGATGCCGCCGGTAAAGTCCAATCCCAAATTAAGCCCTTTAAAGCTTAATGCGAGTATCGCCAAAATAAAGGTCACCAGCGAAATGGTCGTCGTCACCCGACCATAACGCATAAACGGGATATCGCGTTTAATTTTAAATAATTCCATTGAATCGCACCTAATTAGATAGCCAATTTATCCAGCTTACGCCGCCAACCGTAGACGCCGTTGACCAACGCTCTCGATATCAGAACCGCGCTGAACATGGAGGTCAAAATACCGATGCACAGCACCAGCGCAAAACCGCGGATGGGGCCCGAGCCCAGCATGAACAACGCGATGCCGGCAATCAAGGTGGTGATATTGGAATCCAAAATGGTCGCAAACGCTCGCTCATAGCCGGCATAAATGGCGGCATGCGGCGACATCCCGATTCTAAGCTCCTCGCGAATCCGTTCGTTGATCAGCACATTGGCGTCGATGGCCATGCCCACCGTCAGCGCAATCCCCGCCATGCCCGGCAGCGTCAGCGTGGCCTGCAGCAAGGACAGCACCGCAACCAGCAGCAACACGTTCACCCCCAAGGCGACGACGGAAAAAACTCCGAACAAACGGTAATAGGCAATCATGAACAGCATGATCGCTATGAAGCCGTAGACATTGGAATTGATACCCTTGCTGATATTTTCCTGACCCAGGCTGGGGCCGACCGTACGCTCTTCGACGATGTCGACCGGCGCAGCCAAGGATCCCGCTCTGAGCAGCAACGCCAAATTGCGCGCCTCGCCCGGGCCGTCGAGGCCGGTGGTTTGGAAGCGCTTGCTGAACACGCCCTGGATCGTCGCGACGCTGATCACTTTTTCGACCTTTTGTTTAGTCCGGATTTTCTGGCCGTCGACCACTTTGGTATCAACCTTATATTCGATGAACACGACCGCCATCGGCTTGCCGACGTTGTCCTGAGTCACCTTGCCCATCTTCGACGCACCGGCGCCGTTCAGGGTAATAAATACTGCAGGGCGGCCGTCCTGGTCCATACCGGAAGACGCATCGACAATCTGGTCGCCGGTCACGATGATCCTGCGATCCAGCAGGATCGGATTGCCGCTCTTCTCGTAATACAAACGGCTGCCGGCCGGCACATGGCCTTCGACCGCATTCTGCACGTCATGCTCGGTATCGACCAGGCGGTATTCCAGCGTGGCGGTCGTGCCGAGAATTTCCTTCGCGCGGGCGGTATCCTGCACGCCGGGCAACTGCACGACGATCCGGTTTTCCCCCTGCTGCTGGATCACGGGCTCCGCAACGCCCAGTTCATTGACCCGGTTACGCAGGGTTGTAATGTTCTGGCCGACCGCATTCTTTTTGATTTCACGCACTTCTTTTTCGGACATTGCCAGCAGGATTTGATCCTGAGCATCGGTATCCATGATATCCAGTCCCGGAAAATCACGCGCCAACAAACCCGCAGCCGCGGCGCGGTCATCCGCCGAATTCAATTTCACCTTGATCCGAACACCTTCCTTACTGACCGCTTGATAACGTATTTTTGCTTCCCTGAGCGCCTGGCGCACGTCGTCGTTATAACGGTCTTCGGCCTGCTTGACCGCCGCATCCATATCCACTTCCATCAGGAAATGCACCCCGCCGCGCAAGTCGAGGCCGAGATACATCGCCTTTGCGCCCAATGCGTCGAGCCAAGTCGGCGTCGCGGGCGCCAGATTCAGCGCAACCGTGTAATTGTCGCCCATTTGATCCCTCAGCAAATCCGCGACCTTGATCTGGTCGTCGGTATTGCCGAACCGCGCGAGCACCCGGTCGTTCTTGTATTCGAACGCCTTGACCGCCACACCGGCCGCCTTGATTGCGGACTCGATCTTATTGGCCTGCTCCAGGTCCAGTTTCTCCGAATGCTGCGGCGAAACCTGCACGGAAGGATCGTTGCCGTACAGGTTCGGCAACGCGTAAATCGCCGAAACGAAGAATACGGCCAGGATTAAAATATTTTTCCAGAGCGGATAATGGTTTTGCATGCTGAATCATTCCAGTTATTGAATCGCCTCTTGCTAGTCGAAAGGAACCGACACGCCGGGGCGCACCCAATTAGGGCTTATTGGTGGAAATCTTTTTGGTAATCGCCTTATAGGTGCCCTTCGGCATGATGCTTTCAATACTTTGCCGTTGCACCTGAATGAACGTATTCTCGGAAACCTCGATCTTGACGAAATTCTCGTCCAGATCGACAACCTTGCCCAAAATGCCGCCGGCAGTGACCACTTCGGCGCCTTTCTGCATTTTGGCGAGCATTTCTTTCTTTTCCTTAGCCCGTTTCGATTGAGGACGCAGAAACATGAAATAGAAAAACACCAGGATGGCCAGCGGAAACAGCATGCCCTCGATGCCGGGCGCCTGCTGCGCGGCGGGGGCGGCGGCCATCGCGTCGGAAATAAAGAAACTCATGATTTTCCTCGAAAAAATTATTATATTAATGATAAATCGCCGTATTATGCCATATCCGGCGCCACTTTGCCTCGTTGGCGGTAAAATTCGCGGATAAAACGATCGAAATCCCGATTTTCGATCGCCTCGCGGATTTCGCGCATCAGGCTCAGGTAATAATAAAGGTTGTGGATCGTATTCAGCCTGGAACCGAGCATTTCCCCGCATTTGTCGAGATGGCGCAGATACGCGCGCGAATAGTTCCGGCAGGTGTAGCAACCGCAGGCTTCGTCGAGCGGCCGGGTATCGGCCTGATACTGGCTGTTGCGGATCTTGATCACGCCGAAACGGGTAAACAGATGACCGTTCCGCGCATTGCGGGTCGGCATCACGCAATCGAACATGTCGACACCCCGCCGGACCGCTTCGACCAGATCTTCGGGGGTACCGACGCCCATCAGGTAACGCGGCTTGTCAACCGGCATCTGCGGCGCAATAAAATCCAGCGTCGCCAGCATTTCTTCCTTGGGCTCGCCGACCGACAGGCCGCCGATCGCATAGCCGTCGAAGCCGATATCGACCAACCCGGCCAGCGATTCGCGGCGCAGATGCTCGTACATGCCGCCTTGCACGATCCCGAACAAGGCGGACGGATTGTCGCCGTGCGCCTGCTTGCTGCGTGCGGCCCAGCGCAGCGACAACCGCATCGAATCGGCCGCCTGCTGCACGGTCGCGGGATATGGCGTGCATTCATCGAAGATCATCACGATATCGGAGCCCAGGTCCATCTGCACCCGCATCGACTCTTCCGGACCCATGAAAATCTTGCTGCCGTCGACCGGCGAACGGAACGTCACGCCCTGCTCGGTGATCTTGCGCAACGCGCCGAGGCTGAATACCTGAAAGCCGCCGGAATCGGTCAGGATCGGCCTATCCCAGCGCATGAATTCGTGCAGGCTGCCGTGCGTCTTGATTACGTCCATGCCGGGCCGGAGCATCAGGTGGAAAGTATTGCCGAGAATGATCTGTGCGCCGAGTCCGGCCAGATCTTCCGGGGTGAGCGATTTGACGGCGCCGTAGGTGCCGACCGGCATGAAGATCGGCGTTTCGACCGCGCCGCGCGCAAAGGTCAATTGACCGCGGCGGGCCGCGCCGTTGGTAGCGATTAAATTGAATTCCATGAAAAAAGACGGGTGCGAATGAATAGCGGGGGATTCCCCCAATGAAGAAAACCCGCCAGTATATCGGAATTCGCTCCATTCTTGATGGAGAATAAGCAAATTCCGCAGGGCGATCGCGCTATATATAAAAACCGTCATTCCGGCAGGGATTGCCGGAATCCAGTTTACAGGGAAGTAAAATCTACCCACAATACGGGGGATTGTTAGCTTAAAAACACCCCAAACTGCTCTGGAATGCCATCCGTGGCATCTGGATTCCGGCAATCCCTGCCGGAATGACGAGCATTCAGTGCATAGCGCGATCGCCCTGGCAAATTCCGCCCCCCCTCCCTCCCTTAGCCGGAACGGGGTTGGCAAGCCCGTCCTTAACCCTTTTTGACGGCGAGACTGGATTCAAACGTAGAATGCTGCGGACGGGGCAACATGCCTCGTCCGGCGGGCAGGCCCCGCAACCCGGCGGAAATCACGAACCGCCGCTCTTTTCAGCCGGCAAGGATCCGAGCAATACGACCTTTTCGGCCGGACCGGCTTCCACCAGCTGAGTCGTTTGCCGCTCCCTGCGCTGCTCGTCATCGCGGCTGGCCAGCGTACTCCGCAGTTTGAGCAGGTTCTTCAATGCGTTGTACCAAAACGGCGCGCCGAGACTCAACAGCATTACCGTAAAGGCGATACCGAACGGACTGACCGAGGCCCAATTGTTTTTCCAGTCGCCCCACGATTTCGGAATATTCAGAATGCCGAGCTGCAACAACTGACGGATGTCTTCTTTATTCTGCCCGGAAAGCTGATGCAGCGCATCCGGAGCCTCGCCCATCCCCTCGCCCGACTGCATGGCCTGTTGCACCAGCGAATTTCTGAGGTCGGCATCGATCGACAGGCGATTGATCAGCTGAATCGTATCCAGTTGAACGGCACAGGCCACGACCAGCGAGCAAGTCACGGTGATGATCCGCGTGGAAACCGTAAAGCGCTCGCCGACGCGGTCGATCGTCTGGTCGAACCAGGTATTGATCTTGGCGACGAGTTGCCCTTTCGCGGTTTCCAGCAACGCGATGCTCTGCCGGACATTCGCTGCCAGTTCGGGTTTATCGATCTCCAGTTGCAGCGCGAGCAGGCGGGTATTTTCGAGTACCGCCTTCGGATCGCTGATACCGTTTTTCTCCAGCAAGGCGGTCAGCCTTCCCCGCGCCTCGCCGCCCAGGCGTTCGAGGATTTCTTTCGGCGCATTCCCGGACGCCAGATCCATCAGCATCTTGGTGAATTCTTCGCGGTGTATGGTGGAACCGTAGCGCCGCATGCCGTTGCGGATCATCGGATGCATCAAAATCGTTCCGGCGATTTGGCGCGCGACTTCTTCCTTGATATCGGGATCGATCTGCTGGAGCAGATGCGCCAGACCGAATAACAGGTGCCGACCCCGGCTGTTCAATATGCCGGTCACGAATTGCGCCAGCACGGTTACCGCCATGCTGGCGAGCAACATGATTTCCGATAGGCCGAGTAGAATATCGATCGATACCAGCATAAAAATTCTCCTTCTATGTTTACGGTTGCGGGAACGGATGCCCAATGTCATTAAGTTAAGACCAAAACGTCATTCCGGCAGGGACTGCCGGAATCCAGAAGCCAGGGATGGCAAGCGCTAATACATCCTTGTACCCTGGATCTCGGCAATCCCTGCCGAGATGACGGCTAAACGTAACGACATTGAACGGATGCCTAGCGCGCAGGAATTGCCGCCCGCAGCTAGCGCATAAAATTAGTCGACATAACAAAAATCTAATCGCCGTGGAAATGACCTGTCAAGACTTTAATATTCGGGCAGAGCATGACTTTTGGGGAAAGAATATGCAATAATCACGTCTTTATTAAAGCAAGCCGGAAGGATGCGCCGAATCCGGCAACCCTGTCTTTTGCGAAATTCGAAGATTTTTTTACAGTGACGGCGTTCGCGCCAACCCTCGCTGCAGCGCCGCAGAACAGTAACATTCCTGCTCGAAGATTCCCTATTCAGTGTCCGAACCATTTTTACATCAAATCATCGCAATCGCCAAAGCTGCCGGTCAAGGCATTATGACCGTCTACAACCAGCCGGGCGGTGAAATCGTACTGAAAGCCGACCAGTCACCGCTAACCGAAGCCGACCTGCTGTCGAATCGGATCATTGTCGACGGATTGGCGCGGCTGACGCCCGATATCCCGGTACTTTCCGAGGAATCCGCGGAGATTCCGTATCAACAGCGCGCCGCCTGGCAGCGTTTCTGGCTGGTCGATCCGCTCGACGGCACCAAGGAATTCATCAAGCGCAACGGCGAATTTACCGTCAATATCGCCCTGGTCGAACAGGGCCGGCCGATACTCGGCGTCGTGCATGCGCCGGCGCTGGACGTGTGTTATGCGGGCGCCGCCGGCACGGGCGCATTTGTCGAACGCGGACAGCATCGGGCGAAACCCATTCAGGTCTGCCTCCGCAGCGCGCAAGACACTCTGAAAATCGTCGCCAGCCGTTCGCACCGCGACGCCCGCACGACCGCCCTGCTCGACCATTTGGGACCGCACGAATGCATCACGATGGGCAGTTCGTTGAAGTTCTGCCTGGTCGCCGAAGGCAGCGCGCATTTCTACCCGCGCCTGGGCCCGACCATGGAATGGGACACCGCCGCCGCGCACGCGGTGGTCGATGCGGCCGGCGGAAAAGTCTGCGACCTCTCCGGTACCCCGCTGCGTTACAACAAGGCCGATTTGCACAACCCGGAGTTTTTCGTATTGGCTGACACCGACCGCGCCCTCCTCAGCGCCGTTCAGAACTGTTTATGAGCGAATCCCGGCAACCGCAAGCTTCAACCAATGTGGTCTGGCACCATGCCACCGTTACCCGCGCCCGCCGCGAGCAGTTGAACGGCCACCGCGGCGCGATCATCTGGTTTACCGGACTGTCCGGCGCCGGCAAATCGACCCTGGCTCACGCGGTCGAGGAAAAACTGCATCAGATGGGCTGCCGGACCTTCGTGCTGGACGGCGACAACGTCCGCCACGGGCTCTGCGGTGATCTGGGCTTTTCCGCAAAAGACCGGGAGGAAAATATCCGCCGGGTCGGCGAAGTGGCAAAGCTGTTCCTGGAAGCCGGCGTGATCGTGCTGACTGCATTCATCTCGCCGTACAAGGCCGACCGTGAGCGCGTACGCGGCATGGTCGAACGCGGTGGTTTCATGGAAATCTTTTGCGACAGTCCGATAGAGGTTTGCGAGGCCAGAGACGTGAAAGGCCTCTATCAAAAAGCCCGCGCCGGCCAGATTGCGGAATTTACCGGCATTTCGTCCCCGTATGAAACGCCGGTAAATCCCGAACTGACGCTCGATACCGGCAAGCTCGATTTGGACACCTCGGTGCAATACGTGATTGAAGCGATGTTGCAGCGGCGAATGATCACCGGTCATTGATTTTCCGGTTTCAGGATAATCATCAGCTATGGCCTTAAAAACAGCCACCTATCGTCCGGATATAGACGGCTTGCGAGCGATTGCGATACTTTCCGTCACGGCCTATCACCTCGACATCAGTCCCTTCGGCGGCGGTTACGTCGGCGTCGACGTCTTTTTCGTCATTTCAGGTTACCTGATTACCCGGATTATTTACCGGGACATCCGGAACCGGTCTTTTTCGTACGTCGATTTTTACGAAAGAAGGATTCGCCGGATTTTTCCCGCCTTGTTCGCCGTTTTCTTCTTTTCGTCGGCGTTTGCTTATTGCATTTTCCTGCCCAAGGATTTCCAGACTTTTTTCCAAAGCCTGGTCGCCGCCACCCTGTTCGCATCGAACCTGTTATTCTGGAAAACGGCCGGCTATTTCGATGCAGCGGCGGAATTGAAGCCTCTGCTGCATACCTGGTCGTTATCGATCGAAGAGCAGTTTTACCTGTTTTATCCGTTCCTGCTCTTTCTCGTTACCCGGCTTTCCTTGCGATGGGCCTTTGCCGTTTTAGTCGCGGCAACCTGCATTTCCCTCTTCCTGAGCGAATATTTTCTGCATGGACAATCGCCTTCGGTCTTTTACCTGCTGCACTTTCGCGCCTGGGAACTGTTGACGGGGGCTTTGCTGGCGCTCGAAGTCATCCCGCCTCTCGGTTCGCGGCCCGTAAAAGAGGCATTTTCGCTTATGGGATTAAGCGCGATCGGCTACGGCATCTTCGCATTCAACGACCAGACGCTCTTTCCCGGAGCCAAGGCGCTGTTTCCCTGCCTCGGTACGGCCTTGATCATTTATGCCGATTCGCACGGCCGAACCGTCGTCGGCCGTTTGCTGGGCAGCAAACCGGCGGTAGCCGTCGGATTGGTCTCCTATTCCTTATACCTTTGGCATTGGCCTCTCATCGTCTTTGCAAAATATTACGCAATACGGCCATTCACCATTCATGAAAAACTTGTGCTATTGCTAACTTCATGTGTGTTGGCAGGTTTGTCGTGGAAATATATCGAAAGGCCATTTCGAGGAAAAAGCGGCCTCTTCTCCCAAAAACAGCTTTTCGGGGGCGCCGGAGCCATGATGACAGGCTTCGTTTCCATCGGATTAGCCGGCCATCTCAACAAAGGTTTTCCGGGGCGGCTGCCGGAAGACATCGTCAGATTGGCCGAAGCGGCATATCAAGTCAGACAAGTGGACGGCAGTTGCATCGACGTTTCGTCAAAACGGCTCGCCAGCGGACAAACCTGTAAAATCGGCAAAATCGCTTCGGATAATATCAGCTTCATCGTCTGGGGCGATTCGCATGCATTCTCGATGGCCGAATCGATACACCTCGCCGCCGAAAAAAAAGGGCTGACAGGCTTATTATATTCGCACAGCAGTTGTCCGCCTCTGCTCGATGTCGAACGTTTCAATGCCTTCGAACGCGGCTGCCGCGAGTTTAACGAGTCGGTCAAACAGTGGCTGGAAAAAAACCCGAATATCCGCACCGTTTTCCTGGTCGCGCGCTGGGCCATATCGGCGGAAGGGACAAGATACGGAACCGAGCAGGGCCGGCCGGTCGTAATCTCTCCGGAGGGCATCAAAGGCAACCCGCGGACTTTGAAGAACGGTCTGGAAAAAACCCTGCGTTTTTTAACCGATCGAGGGATCCGGGCGGTTTTCGTCAACCAAGTCCCCGAAATCGGCTGGAATGTACCGTCGACGCTGGCAAGAGAGCGCTTATTCGGACATAACGTATCCGGGGCGGCGCCTACCCTCGAAGATTACCGAAAACGGCAGTTCAAGATGAGCAGGATCGTTGACGAACTGGATCCGCTTTATTCGTTCAAAGTCGTGGACGTCGCCTCCGCGCTCTGCGCCCGGACGCGTTGCCTGATGGAGAAAGACGGCTATTCGCTGTACAAGGATGACGACCACTTGAGCATCTACGGTGCCTCCTTCCTGTCCGACCTGTTCTCAGACTTTTTTCAAGAAATCCCTCCCGGCCTCCCTGGATGAAAACGCTCACCTCTTCAAAAGACCTGGCAATCAACGGCGCACCTCCCTGTTTTACCGCCCCCCTGCATGTGGGGCGCCCGAACATCGGCAGTCGGGAAGATTTTATGAAATTGGCGTCGGACATTTTCGAACGCCGCTGGCTCAGCAATAACGGCCCGCTGGTGCAGGAACTGGAAAAGCGGATTGCCGATTTCCTGGGCGTAAAGCACTGCGTCGCGATCTGCAACGGCACCGTCGCGCTGGAAATCGCAATCAGGGCGCTAGAGCTTGAAGGCGAAGTGATCGTGCCGTCCTATACCTTCATCGCGACCGCGCATGCGTTGCAATGGCAGGCCATCACCCCGGTTTTCGCCGATATCGATCCGAAAACCCATGCGCTGGATCCAGCAGCGGTGCGACGGATGATCACGCCGAAGACGACGGGCATCATCGGCGTCCATCTCTGGGGCAATACCGCGCCGATTGAAGAACTTCAAGAAATCGCCGACGAGTTCAGGCTCAACCTGCTGTTCGATGCGGCGCATGCCTTTGCCTGTTCGCACCGCGGGCAAATGATCGGCAATTTCGGACGCTGCGAAGTATTCAGCTTCCATGCGACCAAATTCTTCAATACCTTCGAAGGCGGCGCGGTGGCCACGAACGACGATGCGCTGGCCGAAACGATGCGGCTGATGCGCAATTTCGGTTTTGCCGGTTTCGACAATGTCGTCTATTCCGGCACCAACGGCAAGATGATCGAAATCGCCGCGGCGATGGGACTGGTCAATCTGGATGCGATCGAGGGAGTCATCGAAATCAACCGCCGTAATTATGAACATTACCGGCAGGAACTCGCCGGACTGCCGGGCATCACTCTGCTCGGTTTCGACGAGAGCGAACGGAGGAATTTTCAATACGTGGTCATCGAAGTCGGCACGGGCTGCCCCGTCAATCGTGATAGAATCATCGAAACGCTTCATGCCGAAAATGTCCTGGCACGCAAATATTTCTGGCCGGGCTGCCATCAAATGAAGCCTTACCGCGATCTTTACCCGGATGCCGGCTTGTCGCTGCCGAATACGATCACCGTGGCGGACAAAGTCATTGTGCTGCCGACCGGCACCGCGGTCGACGAACAAGACATCATCGCCATCTGCGCGATCATACGGATATTGATAGCGGGCCAATAAATGGAATTGATACGATTTACCAAGACTTTTTTACTGAACGAGCTCATCGCGCTGGCAAAAAAGACCGTAGGCCCGGATGTTCTGTTCGAAACCCGGACCGGCAGTGAGGACGATCGGCCGGTTTTGGGCGTCACCAACGGGCGCAGCGCCGCATCCGGCGCTTTGTGCTTCGTAGACCGGCCTCCGCCGCCCGAGTCGCTGGCTAAACTGGAATCGGCCGTCGTGATGACCAATCGGCAAATTGCCCCGTTATTACCCGGCTGCCCGTTGATCGTCACCGAAGATCCGCGCGCGATGTTTATCGACTGCCTCGAACGCATCCGCACGGCCCGGGGCTTTGCGCCGTTTTCGTCCCTCATCGAGGCGGCTCCCGGCATTCATCCCAATGCCCGTATCCATCCCGGCGCGGTGATCGAAGAAGGCGTCTCTATCGGCGACGGAACCCAAGTCGCCGCCGGTTGCGTGATCAAGCAAGGCGCGTCCATCGGCAACGCGGTCACGATCCGCGAAAATACGGTAATCGGCACCGACGGCATTGCCCTGTACAAGGCGGAAGACGGCCGCGTACTCCGCTTTCCGCATCTTGCGGGCGTCATCATCGGGGACCATGCCGAAATCGGCGCTTCCTGCGTGATCTCGCGGGGCGTATTGAATGCCACCCGGGTCGGGCGGGACGCGGTGATCGGCAACCTGTCCAATGTAGGCCATGCCGCGCAAATCGGAGACAAGGTTTGGATGTCGGTCGGCTGCATGATAGGAGGCAATACGGCCATCGGCGAGCGGAGCACCTTGGGCCTGGGCGTCTGCGTCCGCGATAACTTAGATGTGGGCAGGGACTGCTCGATCGGCATGGGATCGGTCGTAGTGAACGACATGCCCGACAACCATTCGGTTTTCGGGAACCCGGCGCGCCGCCTGCCCGACGTTAAAGCGGGCCCCGATCGATAAACCTCATCCGGAAGCATTTATCATGCAGATCAGACAAGTCGAATTTCAATTCAAAGGCGCCCGGAACTATATCCAGGGGCCCGACCTTTTCAATGCGATGGTGGATCTGGGGTATCCGCCCGAAGATTTGCGGAATATTCGTTTTCTCGCCCATCAATTCGTCAGCTCGCCGGTTTGCGCGCTTTATTCGACGAACGATAAGGAGGAATTGAGCCGCATTCCGGACATCCATGCACGCTGCCAGCTTGAAGCCGGCGGCGTCCCCTACTGGATAGCGCTCAAGCCGCTCACGGCCGAGGACTCCGGCAAACGCGGCGATTATGATGAAGACAGCCTGATCGCCTTATGCCGATGGCAGGGAGAGACGATCAGCCTGACCCGGCCCAGCCCTTTCACCTTCATCGAAACCGTCGTGTCGATGAACAAGCACATGCATCAGCGATTGTTTCCCGATGCGGCGGGCAAATGGATCTTCACGCGCATCGACCTCGATGTGGGCTGTGCGGAGCGCCAACATCTGGAATTGCACTTCAAACACAACATGAACTACCGCCTGACCAAAAGCGAAATCCTGGCGAACGGGCAAAAACTCGGCAATCTTTATTTTTCCCTGGTGAAATCATGATTGGCATACAGGCGATCGGCACCTATATTCCCTCCGGACGGATCGACAACCGGCTGAAAACCGCAAAATTCGAAATCGACGAAACCTTTCTGACCGAAAAAACCGGCGCGCTGCGCAGCGCAGTCAAAGCCGAAGACGAGGATACTTCCGATTTATGCTGCAAAGCCTTCTACGATCTGCAGCAGAAAACCGGACTTCAGCCCGGCCGGATCGAATGCGCGGTCGTCTGCACCCAAAATCCGGACAACCGGGGCCTGCCGCATACCTCGGCCATCGTGCACGGCAAACTGGGCCTGCCCGAGTCGTGCGCGGTGTTCGACATATCGCTCGGCTGCTCCGGTTTCGTGTACGGCCTATCGGTGATCCAGGCCTTCATGCAGGCCAACGGTTTTACCACGGGCGTCCTGTTTACGGCCGACCCCTACTCGAAAATCGTGAATCCGGAGGATAAGAATACCAGTCTGCTGTTCGGGGACGGCGCCGCGGCGACGCTGATCGGTAACGACCCGGTCTGGACCACCGGCAAGTTTTTATTCGGCTCGCAAGGCAAGGAACACGCTTCCATTCGAATCGGCACCCCGGACGGCAAATTGGAGATGAACGGCAGGGCGGTCTTTTCGTTTTCCGCCACGGTCGTGCCGAAAAATATTCTGGCGATGCTTGAATCCAACCGCTTGACTGTAGAGGATATCGACCTGTTTGCGCTGCATCAGGGCAGCCGATATATCGTCGATACGATCAAAAAGAAACTCGCCGTCGAAGACCGCAAAGCGCCGTTTGTCGCGGCCGACTACGGGAATACCGTATCGTCCTCGATTCCGCTGATTTTAAGCGACCCTGGCAACGCTTCCTGCAGCACGGTCGTGATTGCCGGCTTCGGCGTCGGCTTGTCGTGGGCCAGTACGGTTTTATTTAAAGTGAATAAAGGAAAATAATCCATGCATGCAACTCAACAGGACATTATCTCGATCTTGGAAAATGCCGGCTTGTCGGCCGACGTTTCGGCGATTCAAGGAAACACGGACTTAATCAAGGAAGCCGGTATCGATTCCCTGGAAATGATGAGCGTGTATCTCGGCATCGAGGAAAAATTCGGCATTCATATTCCGGATCAGGATCTGGACCGGCTCGATACGATAGACAACATTATCCAATACCTGCAGAAGCTGCCTGAATAACTTCACTGCCCACCGATTCATCTGTTTTCCCCTCGATCTTCCCGGATGTCGGCATTCGAGCAAAAAATAACGCGCGGCGTGCTGTGGAGCGCCGTCGACGTACTGCTGCGGCAAGGGTCGCAATTCGTTATCCTGATCGTGATGGCGCGGATTTTGTCGCCCGAGGATTTCGGCACAATGGCTTTGCTCGCCCTATTCGTCGGCCTGGCCAACGTTTTCGTCGACGGAGGATTCGGTTCGGCATTGATCCAGAGGCAACGTATTACGCATACCGACGAGTCGACCGTCTTCTTTTTCAATTTGGGCATGGGGCTTATCGTGCTGCTGACGCTGTGCGCGCTCGCGCCTTATATCGCGCTGCTCTTCGATAAGCCGATCCTGCGCCCGCTCACCTACGTAATGGCGGCCAATGTGTTTATCAATGCGTTCGGGTCGATCCATACCACTTTGCTGACCAAGGAACTGAACCTCAAACTGGTCGCGAAGATAGGCGGGATAGCCTCCACCTTGTCGGGAGGGCTGGCCGTTTACCTGGCGCTTCAGGGATTCGGCGTGTGGAGCCTGGCGATCCAGACGGTTACAACCAGCCTGTTATCGGTTCTTCTGCTGTGGAAATGGCATGCCTGGCGGCCGCTGCGGACGTTCAGTCTGAGCTCCCTGCGTTCGTATTTCCGCTTCGGCGGCTACCTGCTGATCGTTTCTTTCGTCGACATTCTTCACACGAATCTGTATTCACTGCTGATCGGCAAGTTTTACCAGATTCGTGAAGTGGGTTTTTACGACCGGGCGCAAAAAACCCAGTTACTGCCGGTCAATTTCATCATGCTGGTGATCAATCGGGTGGCTTTTTCGACTTTTTCTTCCCTGGCGGAAGATAAGGAAAAACTGGCCCGGGCGTTCCGCAAAGCCCAGCGTCTGGTCATGTTCGTCAATATTCCGCTGGCGCTGATGATGATCGTGCTGGCGGAACCGATCATCCAGACCCTGTTCGGGGAAAAATGGCTGGCCAGCGCCCCAATTCTGCAGGTACTCGGCATCAGCGCCCTGCTATGGCCCATGCATATCCTGAATACGAACGTACTGATGGCGCAGGGAAGGTCCGATCTGTTTTTTAATATCATGCTGATAAAAAAAACCGTGTCGATCAGCCTGACCGTGATCGGCAGTTTTTACGGGATTATCGCGATCGCTTGGGCGCAAGTCGCGGCCTCCCTGTTTTCATTGGTCGTCAATGCCTATTACAGCCGGGTTTTTCTGAATTACGGCGTATTGAAACAGGTACGGGACCTGCTGCCCAGCCTGAGCCTCGGCGCATTCGCGGGTGCCTCGGTATGGCTGGCGTTGCGTCACTCCGACTTGGTTTATTATCTCGACCTGATACTCGGCATTTCGCTGGGCGGCCTGATTTATACCGCCATCGCTTATGCGGCCCGTATTAATACCCTTTCCGAAATTATCGGCTTGGTCAGAAGACGCAGCGAGCAAAGCTGACCGGAAAAAATGACCGGATGAATATGACAGGTTTTTTAAAGACTCAACTGGGGAAATGTCTTTTTTTCACAAGAAAAAAGATATTCTGCATCGGTGCGAACAAAACAGGCACGACCTCGATCGCCGAAGTTTTTCGCTCACTCGGACTCAGGGTCGGCGACCAGGGAAAGGCGGAGCTGCTGCTACACGACTGGGCGAAACGGGATTTTCGAAAAATTATCCGCTACTGCCGCCGGGCGGAAGCTTTCCAGGATATCCCTTTCAGTTATCCGGATACCTATCGCGCGCTCGATGCCGCCTATCCCGGCTCGAAATTTATTTTGACCGTACGCAATAATGCCGACGAGTGGTACGAGTCTTTAGTGCGTTTTCACAGCAAATTGGTCGGTAAAAGCCGCATTCCGACCGCCGCGGACCTTCGGGAATACGATTACCGCTATCCCGGCTTTCTCTGGGATGCACAGAAACTCCGCTATGGTGCAAACGAATCGTCGCTGTACGACCGCGAACTGTACACCCGCTGCTATGAAGAACATAACCGGGCGGTGATCGATTATTTCAAAGACAGGCCGGACGACCTGTTGGTGTTGGATATTTCCCAAGCCGATGCGATGGAAAAATTGCTGAACTTTTTGGGCTACCCTTATAACGGGCAAACGATGCCCCATGCCAACTCTTCGAAATAAAAAAGCGCCGCGGCTCTCTCCATCCCATCGATAATGATTTATTCGTGAACCCTTTCAGCATTGCCGAATTCAGAGAAAAAAAGCTGCCCGGCGAATCCGAAATCCGCTCATCGTGGACATCGGATCAGCCGCTCGTCAGTATCGTGTGCACGGCGTTCAACCACGAACGCTACATCGAGGACGCGATCCGGGGATTTTTGCTGCAAAAGACCGATTTCCCGTTCGAAATCGTCATTCACGACGATGCCTCTACCGATAACACGCGCCGTCTGATCGAACGTTATGCCGTTGCGTATCCGGAATTGATCAAACCGGTATTCCAAAGCGTCAACCAGTACCGGCTGGGCAAGAAGCCCATTCCTTTGGCGGTCGGCTACGCGAAGGCGCCGTATATCGCCATCTGCGAAGGCGATGATTTCTGGACCGACGACGCGAAACTGCAAAGCCAGCTGGACGAAATGCGCAAGCGCCCGGAATGCGGGATCAGTTTTCACGCCGCACGGGTATTGCATCCCGGCGGAGAATTAACGCCCGTTGCCGATTACGCGGACCAGCTATCGATCATTCCGGCGGAAACCCTTATTGCCGCGGACGGGGCTTTTTGCCCGACGGCCTCCCTGGTTTTAAAGCGTACACTATTCGAGCAATTGCCTGACTGGTTTTACCGAAGCGCGCCGGTAGGCGATTATTATTATCAGGTTTTCGGCGCCTTATCCGGGGGAGCCCTGTATTTGCCCACCGCAATGGCCGTTTACCGGTGTTTTACCGCGGGCTCCTGGAGCTCCTCTCTCGCCCGGAAAGACAGAAACGAGATTATTGCTCATGCCGAAAGAACGCTGGGCTGCCTTTCCGAGCTGGACCGCTGCACCGGTCATCGCTATTCCGCCAGCATCGATAAGGCCAAAGCGCGTCAAGCCTTCTCCGTTGCTGTGTTATTTCTCAAACAGAAATATCTGCAGGACGCCTTCGGCTTTATGAAAATCAGTTGGTCGTTAAGCCGCGCGCTTTTTGTCGGCCAACTGTGCGTTTTACTGAAAAACCGGATCCGTCGAGCCGTTTTCAACCGGTAAGGAAACGGCAAAAGGACGGGCCTGCGGCCATCTCAATCATTGGAACCACGCTTTTATAGATGAACAAGACCATCGCCATCACAGGCGCGAGCGGCTACATCGGAAGACATCTGATTGCCTCGCTGGCATCCTCCGAAGACATTCGGATCAAGGTGCTTGCCAGGCCGCAATCCGAAAAGCCGACCGCTGTAGAATGGCCCGAAAAGGTCGAGGTCGTTCAAGGCGATCTGAACGATGCGGACTCTCTGCAAGACCTGCTCGAGCCCGGCTGTACGGTGGTCAACCTGGTTTATCTATGGGATGCCGGCGAACAAGGCAATCTCCAAGTCATCCGCAATCTGCTCGATACCTGCGTTGCCGCCGGCATCGGCCGGCTGATCCATTGCAGCACCGCCGCGGTTTCCGGCCGCGTCGCGGACGACCGGATTACCGAGGAGACGCCTTGCCGGCCGATCACCGAATACGGGATTACCAAGCTGAAGGTCGAACAGGCGATTCTGGCCTCGGCGAAAGGCCGTTTCGACGCGGCCGTTATCCGCCCGACCGCCGTTTTCGGCCCCGGCGCGGAACCGTTGAAAAAACTGGCCGCCGATCTGCTGCACGGGAGCCGGTCGCGCAATTACCTGAAGTCCTGCCTTTTCGGACGGCGGCGGATGAATCTGGTCCATATCGACAACGCGGTTGCGGCCTTGGATTATCTAATCCGGTGCGAAAAACCGCTCAAGGACGAGGTCTTCATCGTGTCGGACGACGCCGCCCCGAACAATAACTTTGCCGACGTGGAGCGCTACTTGATCGATTCTCTCCGGGTACCCGATTATCCGCTGCCGAGGCTGCCGCTGCCGCTGGGCTTGCTGAGCCTGCTGCTGCGAGCCCTGGGCAGAAACAATATCAATCCGCGCTGCAATTATTCGCAAAACAAGCTCGAAGCCTTCGGCTTCAACAGTCCGGTCGATTTCGAAACGGGTCTGGCGAATTACGCGGCCTGGTACCGAACGCAGGCGCATAGCCGATCATGAAGATCCTGAACGTCAACTCATCCCTGAGCTCCGGGACAGGCGGCGGCACCGCCGAACGCACCTTCCAGATGAGCCGCTTCCTGGCGCTGGAAGGCATCGACTGCACGGTGCTGACCCTCGACAGCGGTCTGGATGCGGCCCGTATCGAAGCGCTGAAACCGGCTCGCCTGGTGGCTATTCCCCTGCTCTGGCCACGGTTCCATCTGCCGCGGATACGCTGGCGGACAATCAAGGCAGTGGTCGACGAGGCGGACATCGTACACCTGATGAACCATTGGGGCGTGCTGAATGCGATGGTTTATTGGGCCGCCCGCCGCGCCCGGAAACCTTATGTGGTCTGTCCGGCCGGGGCGCTGCCTCTATTCGGGCGCTCGAAGCCGTTGAAGCGGCTCTACAATCTGCTCGTCGGCCGGGCGATCGTCCGTCATGCCGCCGGCTGGATCGCGGTCACGGCGGCCGAATTCGCCCAGTTCGAAAGCTACGGCGTGCCGTCCGAACGGATCACGGTGATTCCGAACGGGGTTTGTCCGGAGGACTTTCCGACTGTCGATACCGCCGAATTCCGGCGCGCAAAAAAATTACCGGACGTACCGTTCATTCTGTTTATGGGCCGGCTCAGCCCGATCAAAGGCCCCGACCTGCTGCTGCAGGCGTTCGCTTCGCTGAAGGAGCGGATTCCCGATTACCATCTGGTTTTCGCCGGTCCCGACGAGGGCATGCAGGCCGGGCTTGAAGACGCGGCGCGTCAGGCCGGGATCGCGGAACGGGTGCATTTTCTGGGGCTGGTCGGCGGCCGGGACAAGGCGGCGGCCTACCGGGCGGCCCGCCTGCTCGCGGTGCCGTCCCGCCAGGAAGCGATGTCGATCGTCGTTTTGGAAGCGGGCATCTGCGGCGTTCCGGCCATGCTGACCGACCAGTGCGGGTTTTCCGAAATCGCCGCGATCGATCCGGGCCTGGAAACGCCCGCCACCGCCGAAGGCATCGCCGCCGGCCTGGAACGCCTGCTGCTGACTCCGGGCCTGCTCGACCGGAGTGCCGCGGAACTGCAGAAACTGGTCCGGCAAAAATACACCTGGCCCTATATCGTACAGGAGTACGTGAATCTGTACCGCATGATCTTACCGACACCAGCCGGCCCATGAAGATACTGCTCGTCAGCCAATACTTCTTCCCGGAAGCCTTCATCATCAACGATCTGGTCCGGCACCTGAATGATCTAGGCCACCAGGTGACCGTGCTGACCGGCAAGCCCAATTATCCGCAGGGAAAGATTTATGACGGTTACCGGCTTGGAGGCATTCAGCGCGAACGCTACGCCGAAGCGGTCGAAGTGATCCGCGTGCCGCTGTTGCCGCGCGGCAAAGGCGGCGGCCTGCGCCTGGCGGCCAATTACCTGTCGTTCGTGGTATCCGGACTGGTCCATGCACCCTGGCTGCTGCGCGGCAGGTCCTTCGATGCGATCCTGGTGTTTGCGATTTCGCCGATTACCCAGGCGATTCCGGCGATTCTGCTGAAATGGCTGAAAAGAGGGCATCTGGCGGTCTGGATACAGGATTTGTGGCCGGAAAGCGTCAGCGCCACCGGATTTATCCGCAATCCGTGGCTGTTGAAGATGATCGGCTGGCTCGTAAAAGGCATTTATGCGGGATCGGACACGCTTTTGATACAGTCGCGCGCTTTTACCGAACCGGTCGCACGTTATGCACGGAGAGACAAAATCGTTTATTATCCCAACTCTTTCGAGGATAAAAGCGAAACGGTTGCCGATGAGGCACTCGTGCCCGAACGTCTGCTCGATACGCTCGAAAGCGATTTTTGTCTGGTCTTTGCCGGCAATCTCGGCACCGCGCAGTCGCTCGGCACGCTGGTCGGCGCCGCGGAACGCCTTCGGCATCTTCCGGACCTGAAGCTGGTCATCGTCGGCAGCGGCAGCATGCAATCCTGGCTGGAACGGCAAAAAACCGAAAAAGCGCTAGACAATCTGCTGCTGGCGGGCCGCTTTCCGCCGGAAGCGATGGGACCGATCTTCCGCCGCGCCAAAGGCCTCTTAGTTACGTTGAAGCACGACGAGATTTTTTCCTGCGTGATTCCGAGCAAAATTCAAGCGTATCTCGCCGCCGGCCGGCCGATCATCGCCGCGCTGGACGGCGAAGGCGCGAAAGTGGTGGAAGAAGCCCGCGCAGGGCTTACCTGCCCGGCCGAAGATGCCGAAGCGCTGGCAGAGCGCATCCGGAAACTGTATGCGATGAACGATGCCGAGCGCGACGCGCTGGGCCGCTCCGGGCGCGCTTATTTTCTCGAACAGTTCGAAATGGCGGCGCAAACGCAGCGGTTGGTCGAAATTTTTAATCAAAGAATAAAGGAAATACGGAAATGAGCGGGAAAGTCCTGGTGCTCGGCGCCACCGGCATGCTCGGCAATGCGGTATTCAGGTATTTGTCGGGCGATCCCGGGCTGCAGGTCTGGGGTACGCTCCAGAGCCCTGCGGGCAGGCGTTTTTTTGCGGAGGCGTTGCAGCCTTATCTGCTCGCGAACGTGAATGTGCTCGATTTCGACACCCTGGTCGGCGCTTTCGAGAAAATCCGCCCAAACGTGGTGATCAATTGCATCGGCCTGATCAAGCAACTGGCGGATGCGAAAGACCCGCTGGCGGCCCTGCCGATCAACGCGATGCTGCCGCACCGGCTGGCGAAATTGTGCGCATTGTCCGGCGCGCGCCTGATCCATGTCAGCACCGACTGCGTCTTTTCCGGCCGCCAAGGCATGTACCTTGAAACCGATCCTTCCGATGCGGAGGACCTGTACGGCAAATCCAAATACATCGGCGAACTGCATGATGTGCCGGATGCAGTTACCCTACGCACCTCGATCATCGGCCGCGAACTGTCCGGCCATGTCGGCCTGGTCGACTGGTTCCTGTCTCAGGAAGGCCGCGTGAAAGGTTATCGGAATGCCGTCTTTTCGGGCTTGCCGACCGTCGAACTGGCCAGGATAATGCGCGATTTCGTGATTCCGAATCCGGAATTGTCCGGCCTGTATCACGTTTCGGCCGCGCCGATCGACAAATATGCGTTGCTGAAAGGGGTCGCCGAGGCCTATGGGAAAACGATCGAAATCGTACCGGACGACGCCGTACGCATCGACCGTTCGCTGGACTCGACGCGCTTCCGGCAAGCCGCGGGCTATGCCCCGCCCGCCTGGCCGGAACTGATTATGATGATGAAGAATTTTGGATGACGGAGTTTACCGGGCACACCGATGTTTGATGATAAAGTCTTGATGATTACCGGCGGCACCGGCTCTTTCGGGCATACTGTGCTGAACCGCTTTCTGGACACGAACGTCCGGGAAATCCGCATTTTCAGCCGCGACGAGAAAAAACAGGAAGACATGCGCATCGCGCTGGCGAACGACAAGGTCAAGTTTTATATCGGCGATGTCCGCGATTACACCAGCGTTTCCGAGGCCTTGACCGGCGTCGATTACATCTTCCATGCCGCGGCCCTGAAACAGGTGCCGTCCTGTGAGTTTTATCCGATGGAAGCGGTCAAAACCAATGTGATCGGTACCGAGAACGTGTTGAATGCGGCGATCGCCAACGGCGTCAAACGCGTGGTCGTACTCAGCACCGATAAGGCGGTCTATCCGATCAATGCGATGGGCATCTCGAAGGCGATGGCCGAAAAAATCATGGTCGCCCGCTCGCGGATGATTCCGGAGACGGGCACGGTGGTCTGCGCAACCCGCTACGGCAACGTGATGGCCTCGCGCGGCTCGGTGATTCCGCTGTTCGTCAGCCAGATCAGGAAAGGCGAGCCGATTACCGTGACCGACCCGAACATGACCCGCTTCCTGATGTCGTTGGAAGACTCGGTCGATCTGGTTCTGCATGCGTTCGAGCACGCCCGGCAGGGCGACATTTTCGTGCAGAAGGCCCCCGCCTCGACGGTCGCGGATCTGGCCCAGGCACTAAAGGAACTGTTCGGCAGCGCCTCACCGGTGAAAGTGATCGGCACGCGCCACGGCGAAAAATTGTACGAGTCGCTGATCTCGCGCGAGGAAATGGCCAAGGCCGAAGACATGGCGCGCTACTTCCGGATTCCCGCGGACAACCGCGACCTGAACTACAACAAATATTTCGTCGAAGGCGAGGCCCATATTTCGGAACTGGACGACTATACCTCGCATAACACCCGGCGTCTGAACGTAGCCGAAATCAAACATCTGCTGATGACGCTGGACTACATCAGGAAGGAACTCGATGCTTAAAGTGATGACCCTGATCGGCACGCGCCCGGAACTGATCAAGATGAGCCGGGTGATCGCCGAACTCGACCGGTATACGCACCATATCCTCGTGCATTCCGGGCAAAATTACGATTACGAATTGAACCAGGTGTTTTTCGACGACCTGGAAATCCGGAAACCGGACTATTTTCTCGGGGTTGCGGGCGACACCGCCGCCCAGGCAATTGCGGACGTGATCGCGAAAGCGGACGAGGTGTTCGCGAAGGAAATGCCCGACGCCCTGCTGCTGTACGGCGACACCAATACCTGCCTCGCGGTAATCGCCGCGAAACGGCGCAAAATCCCGGTCTTCCACATGGAAGCGGGCAACCGCTGCTTCGATCAGCGCGTGCCGGAAGAGCTGAACCGCAAGGTGCTCGACCATCTGAGCGATATCAACCTGGTGCTGACCGAGCACGCCCGCCGCTACCTGATCGCCGAGGGCATCCGGCCCGAGACGATCATCAAAACCGGCTCGCACATGCGAGAAGTGCTGGATTATTACCGGCCGAAGATCCTGCAATCCGACGTGCTGGCGCGCGAGAGGCTCCAGGAAGGCGAATTCTTCATCGTCAGCGCGCACCGGGAAGAAAACGTCGACAGCCCGGAAAACCTGCGCGATCTGCTCGAAACGCTAAAGGCGCTGGCCGAGGCCTATCAACTGCCGGTCATCGTGTCGACGCATCCGCGCACCCGCAAGCGCCTGGAAGCGCTCGGCGAGTCGCTGGAGCATCCGTTGATCCGCACGCTGAAGCCGTTCGGTTTTCTGGACTACATCCGCCTGCAGATGGCGGCGTTCTGCGTATTGTCCGACAGCGGCACGATCACCGAAGAAGCCTCGCTGCTGAACCTGCCTGCCGTGACGCTCCGCCAGACGCACGAACGGCCGGAAGGGATGGATGTCGGCACATTGGTGATGTGCGGCCTGAAGAAAGAAAACGTGCTGGACGCCGTCCGGACCGTAACCGGCCAGCATGACCGGACGCGCCGGATCATTCCCGAGGTAGCCGATTACCAGGCGGGCGAAGTCTCGAAACAGATCGTCAGAGTGGTGTTAAGCTACACAGGTTACGTCAACCGTACCGTCTGGTCGAAACCATGAGAACCTCTCGCGCAGACAAATCGAACATTTTGATTACCGGCGCCAACGGTTTTATCGGCAGCGCTTTGATCAAGCGACTGCAGTCCGATCGGCGGTTTTCCGTCCGGGCTGCGGTGCGGCGCACGGCGGAACTCGACCGGACGGGCGGCGCCGAAGTGTTCGAAACCGGCAATCTGGCGGCAGACACCGATTGGCGGGACGCATTACAAGGCATCGACGCGGTCGTCCATCTTGCCGCACGCGCCCATGTGATGCAGGATACCGTGGCCGATTCCTTGGCCGAATACCGCAAAGTCAACGTCGACGGCACATTGAATCTGGCCGGACAGGCGCTAGAGGCGGGTATCAAACGCTTCATTTTCATCAGCTCGATCAAGGTCAACGGCGAGCAGACGCTCTTGGGACGCCCGTTTCGTGCGGAGGACCATCCGTCTCCGGCAGACCCTTACGGCATTTCCAAACGCGAAGCCGAAGACGGCCTGCGCGAAGCTTGCAGGCACTCCGGCATGGATTTCGTGATTATCCGCCCTCCCCTGGTTTACGGCCCCGGGGTCAAGGGAAATTTTTTGACGCTGTTGCGCTGGCTCGATAAAGGTCTGCCGCTGCCGCTGGCTTCCATCCGGAACAAACGCAGCCTGGTCGCGGTGGACAATCTGGTCGATTTGATCATGACCTGCATCGACCACCCTTCGGCCGCCAACCAGACATTTCTGGCCAGCGACGGCGAGGATCTTTCCACGCCCGAACTGTTGAAACGCACCGCGGCGGCGATAGGCAAAAAAGCGTACTTATTGGGCGTACCGGTCGGATTATTGCATTTTGCCGCCCAATGCGCCGGCAAAACCGCGGCAATCCAGAAGCTTTGCGGCTCATTGCAATTGGACATCGGCAAAACGCGCGAACAGCTCGGCTGGCACCCCCCGGTAGCTATCGACCAGGCCCTGCAGGACACTGCCCGGCATTATTTGGGAGCCCGAAATTGATAGAAACCGGCGGTTTACTTTTCGCAGCTCTCGCGGCCGCGTTCCTGTTCACCGGACTGATTCGCCGTTACGCCCTGCGCACGAACCTGATCGATATTCCGAACCGGCGCAGCTCGCATACACTGCCGACGCCGCGCGGCGGCGGCATGGCGATCGTGGCGGTTTTTTTAATCGGCACCGGAGTCCTGTCAGCACTCGGCGTGTTGACCGTAAACCAGAGCCTCGCCCTGACCGGCGCCGGCGTCTGGGTCGCCTTCATCGGTTTTCTGGACGATCATCGCCATATCCCGGCCGGCTGGCGGCTGTTGGCGCATTTTGCCGGCGCGGGCTGGGGCCTTTACTGGCTGGGCGGCTTTCCGCCGCTGCAACTGTTCGGGCAATCGGTCGATCTCGGCCGATTCGGCCACCTCTTCGGGCTTCTCTATCTGGTCTGGCTGCTGAACCTATACAACTTCATGGACGGCATCGACGGCATCGCGGGCATCGAAGCGATCACGGCCTGCCTGGGCGGAACGCTGTTGTTCCTGTTGACCGGCCCTGACGGCGCCTGGCTGGAACCGGCCTTGCTCGCGGCGGCAGCCGCCGGCTTCCTGTTCTGGAATTTTCCGCCCGCCCGGATCTTCATGGGCGATGCAGGCAGCGGTTTTTTAGGCATCGTCCTGGGCCTGATCTCGCTGCAAGCCGCCTGGCTGAATCCAGCCCTTTTCTGGAGCTGGCTGTGCCTTCTGGGCGTGTTCATCGTCGACGCAACCTGGACCTTATGGCGGCGCTTCCAACGCGGCGAAAGACTGCATGAGGCGCACCGCAGCCACGCCTATCAATTCGCGGCGCGCCGTTACGGCTCGCACAAAACCGTGAGTTTATTCGTCGGCACGGTCAATTTATTCTGGCTTCTGCCGCTGGCGACTTTGATCGGCCTCGGTTTATTGAACGGCATCGTGGGCGTCGCCCTGGCCTACCTGCCGCTGCTTATGGCCGCGATCAAATTCAACGCGGGCGGGGAGGAGAAATCCCGATGAAATCCCGGCTGGCACATTGGTTTATCGGGCAACCCCGCTCCCGGAAAGCCCTGATCCTAATTTGCGCAGACGTTGTGTTCGCGATGCTGGCTTTATGGTCGGCTTTTTCGCTGCGCTGGGGCGTGCTGTTCGTCCCTCGCAATATCGAGTGGATGCTGATCGCGGTCGCACCCGTGCTGGCCGTTCCGATTTTCATTCGCCTCGGCCTGTACCGGGCGATCATCCGTTATATCGAAATGAAGGCGTTATGGACAATCGTGCAGGCGGTCACGCTCTATGCCGGCGCCTTCGCGGTCATTTATTCTCTGCCTTTCGTTTTTTACGAGAGCGGCATCCGCAACCTGCCGCGCACGGTGCCTATCTTGAACTGGCTGATCATGGCCCTGCTGGTCGGCAGCAGCCGGTTTTTCGCACGCTGGTGGCTCGGCGACACGTATACCCGGCTCAGCGGCGGGCATCACTTCCCCCCGCAGCCGAAAAAAAAGGTGCTGATATACGGCGCCGGCAGCGGCGGCGTGCAACTGGCCTCGGCCCTGGCGCTGGGCCGCGAATTCGAACCGGTCGCCTTCATCGATGACGATCCGTCGCTGCACAAGCACAAAATCCACGGACTCAAAATTTATCCGTTTTCGGCGCTAAGTTACCTGATCGGCCGCTACGAAGTTTCGAGCGTCCTGCTGGCGATACCGTCCGTTAAAAAATCACACCAAAGCGAATTGATCCGGAAGCTCGAACCCTATGCGGTACATGTGATGTCGATGCCGGGTTTATCCGAAATCGCCGAAGGCAAGATCACTTTCGATACCCTCCGCGAAGTCGGCATCGAGGATTTGTTGGGCAGGGATCCGGTGACGCCCAACCCCGCTCTGTTGCACGCGAATATCGCCGGCAAAACGGTCATGGTGACCGGCGCAGGCGGTTCGATCGGTTCCGAGCTGTGCCGGCAGATCGTCGCGCTGAATCCCTCCGCGCTGGTATTATTCGAACTGAGCGAATATGCCTTGTACGCAATCGAACGGGAGCTGCAACTGCTGGCCTCCCGCGACGGCGAGGACGAAAGAACGCCGATCTATGCGATCCTAGGCTCTGTAACCGATGCGCCGCGCCTAACCAAAGTCTGCGAAACTTTCAAGGTACAGACAATCTACCATGCCGCCGCCTATAAGCACGTACCGATCGTCGAGCATAACCCGATCGCCGCGATACGCAACAATATATTCGGCACGCTGCGCGCGGCCGAAGCGGCCGTAACGGCAAAGGTCGAAACCTTCGTGCTGATCTCAACCGATAAGGCGGTGCGCCCGACCAACACGATGGGCGCGACCAAACGCTTCGCCGAACTGATCTTGCAGGCCTTCAGCGCCGCCCCCTCCGTTCGGCAGTCCACCCGCTTCACAATGGTCCGCTTCGGCAACGTTCTCGGCTCGTCCGGCTCGGTCGTGCCGTTGTTCAAGGAACAAATCAAACGCGGCGGTCCGGTCACCGTCACCGATCCGAATATCATTCGTTATTTCATGACGATACCCGAAGCCGCGCAACTGGTCATTCAGGCCGGCGCGATGGGCGGCGGCGGCGACGTCTTCGTGCTCGACATGGGCGAACCGGTCCGCATTCTCGATCTGGCCAAGCGGATGATTCATCTGAGCGGCCTCGAAATCAAGGATCAGGAGCATCCGGACGGCGAAATCGAAATCTGCTTTACCGGGCTTCGGCCCGGCGAGAAGCTTTATGAAGAACTGCTGATCGGCGACAACGTGGCCGAAACCGATCATCCGCGCATCATGCGCGCCGAAGAGCATGTGATTGCATGGGACGATCTGTCCGGACGCCTGGCTTACCTGGAAAAAGCGGCGGAGCAAGACGACCACGGGCAAATCCGGGAAATCCTGCTTGGCGCAGTGTCGGGTTTTGCGCCGCAATGCGGAATCGAAGACCTGCTCTGGAAACAGGCCCAGGCCACAGCCGGGATGGATAATAGGGAGGAAGCAGGCAAAAAAAAACCTCTCCCCGGCAATTACAAGGAGAGGCTCGAAAATCAGGCAGAGAATAAATTTGAGGAGGCACTGCCCGATGAAACAGAGAAAAATCTGTGACAGTCATACTATACAGGCTTTAAAATAGGATACAATGACGCATCTAATAAATTAATTGTTTCTTATTTTGAAACAAAATATAATAACTACGATCTTATAGTCATCCTGACTTGGACCGCATAGAGTTAAGGAAAAACCCATCCTGCGATTCTACGCATTTTGCCTTCCCCCTCGAATCAAGCTCGATTGCAGGAAAAGCCCGTGGACAAATTGACCAGCATGAACGTTTTCGTCCGTGTCGCAAAAGCGGGAAGTTTTGCCGGCGGCGCCCGCGACCTGGATATTTCGCGGGCAATGGCAACCAAACATATCATGCATCTGGAAAGCAACCTCGGCACCCGCCTGTTCAACCGCACCACGCGCAGCCTGAGCCTGACCGAAGTCGGCGCGGCCTATTTCGAGCGCTGCCAGCAGGTCCTGCTCGATATCGAGGAAATGGAATCGCAGGTCACCCACCTGCAGACCGAGCCGCGCGGTTCGCTGCGGATCAGTGCCCCGCCGGTGATCGGCGCCACCCATATCGCCCGCGCGATCTCCGAATTCCTGAAACTGCATCCCGACCTGAACATCGAATTGATCATTCAAAGCGGCCCCGGCGACATGATCGAAGACGGCATCGACCTGGCGATCTATCTGGGCGCATTGAACGATACCAGCATGGTCGCGCGCAAACTGGCCAGTTCTTCGCTCGTGGTCTGCGGCTCGCCGGCCTATTTCGCCAAACACGGCATTCCCGAAACCCCGCAGGATCTCGTGCACCACAGCTGCCTGATCAACTGGTCCATTCATCCTAAAAACAAATGGCCGTTCAAAAGCGAATCGGGTTCCCAGATCATTACCGTTTCGGGCCGCCTGCAGGCCAACGTCGCGGATGCGATCCGTATCGCGGCGATCAACGATATGGGGCTGGTGATGCTGCCGATTTACATTGTCGGCTGGGATATCGAACGCGGCAGGCTCCAGCCCGTCCTGCAAAACTACCCTTCGCCGCCGCTGGATGTGCATGCGGTTTATCCGCATCGGAAATATTTGTCCGCGAAAGTCCGCGTGTTCATGGAATTTCTGCAGACTTGGCTGGAGCCCCGCGTCAGCAAGCCGGGCGACGATCCCGAAACATGAACGGACTCCAGGAAAAATGGGACCGGCTCTACAGCCTGGACGAGCCCGGCAGCCAGGCCCCGGTTCCGGTGCTGACCGAAAACGTGTTCCTGTTGCCGTCCGCCGGGCATGCGCTCGATCTTGCGTGCGGACTCGGCGCCAACGCGATTTTTCTTGCCGAGCACGGACTGAAGGTCGTCGCCCTCGATATTTCCGCCGTCGCGGTCGGAAAGTTGCAGGCTTATGCCGACTCCCGCCGGCTGGCAATTAAGGCGCGCCGGACAGCCCTCTGCCCCGCTTCGCTGCCCTCTTCCGCCTTCGATGTCATCGTGGTCGGACGTTTTCTTGACCGCAGTTTGAAGGATGCGATAATGGAGGCCCTGAAACCCGGCGGCTTATTGTTCTATCAAACATTCACCCGCCTGAAAATCGGCGACGAAGGTCCGAAAAATCCGGCCTATCTGCTGGACGACAATGAACTGCTGACCCTGTTTCTGCCGTTGCGCCCGGTTTTTTACCGGGAAAATGGCGCGATCGGCGACCTCAGGCAGGGACTCCGCAGCGAAGCCCAATTTATCGGCCGAAAACCTGAGCAAGAAATAAAACCATGATCGAAAATCTGACTCCGCAACAATGCTGGGATTTGCTCCAGCACGATCCGAATGCCGTCCTTGTCGATGTTCGCACTAAGATGGAACACACCTTCGTCGGCCATCCGACCGGCGCCATCCATATCCCCTGGAAGGAAGCGCCGGACTGGCAATTGAATCCGAACTTTGCCGCCGAGGTTGAAGCCGCCGTCCCGAATAAAGACGCCCCGATCCTGCTGCTCTGCCGCAGCGGCCAGCGTTCGCTGGATGCAGCCAAGCTGCTCGAACAGGCCGGTTATAAGCATCTGATCAACATCCTGGAAGGCTTCGAGGGACCGCTCGACGAGAACAAGCACCGCGGCAATCTCGGCGGCTGGCGCTTTCACGGCCTACCCTGGGAGCAAAGCTGAACCTGAACCGTCCCCCTTCTACACCGCTCCGTGCATAGAAGGATACCGCGCGCTTCGCGTAGACCCGCATGGGTCTTCGCTCTTTTTCCGCATGCCTCCCCCTGCCATTTTCCTCCGGCACGCCAACTTTCCGTCCCACCAAAACCGAAATAAAAAACAATTAATTCATTGTTTTAAGAAAAATTCTTAATAAATTTTAATAGGTTTAGCCAGTTCTTTTAATAAACCTTAACAAGTTATCATAAATTATTGTTTTAACTAGTTTTATTGGATTGATATTGCATTTTCAGGCACATTCCTAACACGATAAGCCGGAACCAAGGCGCTTAAGGGAGTGACAAAGCCGACTTTGTCAATGGGCTTGACTAATTCGCGTAGGTCCGATTAGCGTAGCGTAATCGGACGCATGCTCCCGAAGCCAATGCTCTCTTCGCCGCATTTTTCATAATGCGAACAAAGTCATGACGAAAATTACAGGTGTGTCTTCATCCCAACAGGAACCGGTTTTTTTACGGTAAACCTGCGGCAACGCTATCAGAACGATCTGTTGATCCGCGCGATCGGCTTACTGCGCGAGACAGTGCGGCGGGTTCGTAAGCGCCATCTTTTTCAAAATCGACGCATGGGTCGTTTTGCCGAAGCGGAGGCGGATGACGTGCGTCCGATTACGCTACGCTAATCGGACCTACGCGGGCTAAACCAAGCCGCTTGCATAGATTGACAAAGCCGGCTTTGCCGATCGGTTTGACTATTTGCAAAGCGAGCTTTACAACTCCGCGAGGCAGAACCTAACGGCATTGGCCCGTGAACGGCCACTTACGCTTCGCCCCAAAAAAGCAGGCCGTTACTCACAGTTCGCGTAGGTCCGATTACGCTACGCGAATCGGACCTACGCAGGTTCGGCCGAAACTTCGCCGTCCAAATACCTTCAAGCGGATGAAGACGATTTCAAAGTGGCCCGGAAGAAAAAACCCAAGCAGAAATTACGCCGTTTGTTCCACGCGGAACTCTTAATAAATCACTTGACGCGACCTTAACTATCGCCCCTAAGTTACATTAACTTCTGCATCTAAATTACATTAATAATATTTTGTAAATAATTGTTTTATAATTATTATTAATGAAAATAAATTTCGATTTCTTATGCCCTGCCCGGGAAATTACGGTAGCGTGGACACCTCATTATTCGGCTCGAGCCGTCTTCGTTTTTTGAATCCGGAAGCGGGACCGGAACCTAATTTCAAAAACGCTCCGAGCTGAGAGCTGGCTGTGGCCCCAAAAGGATTGCGGACTCTCGTCAATCATCGCTGCGCATCAGGCTCAGCAAATCGTCCGCCGAAACCTTGCCGCTGACGTCCGCGCCTTCGAGCAGGCTGTCGGCAAGATCGCGCTTGTGGCTGTGCAGCGCGACGATTTTTTCTTCGATCGTCTGTTTGGCGATCATCCGGTAGATCGTAACCGGACGCTTTTGACCCATCCGGTGCGCGCGGTCGGAGGCCTGGTCTTCGACAGCAGGATTCCACCACGGGTCCATATGGATCACGTAGTCGGCCGCGGTCAGGTTCAGGCCGACGCCGCCGGCTTTCAGGCTGATCAGGAACAGCTCGCCGTCGCCGCGCTGGAAAGCATCGACGCGCTGCTGGCGTTCCTTCGCCGGCGTCGAACCGTCCAGATATTGATACGGAATGCCGCGCCCTTCGACATAGTCCCGGATGAGCTGCAAATGGTCGACGAACTGGCTGAATACCAATGCTTTGTGTTTGTTGTCGAGCAGTTCCTCGGCGATCTCGCCGAACGCGGCCAGCTTGCTGCTCGGCAGGCTGATTTCGGCGTTTGCGAGCCGGCTGTTGCAGCAGCTGCGGCGCAGCTTGGTGATCGCGGCGAGGATTTGCAGGTGTTTGTGTCCCGGCGGGCCGTCGCTACTCGCAAGTTCGTTCAGACTGTCGCGGCGGATCGCTTCGTAAAACGCCATTTCTTCGCAGCTGAGTTCGACATACACCGGAATTTCGATGCGCGGCGGCAGTTCCTGCAAGACCTGGGTCTTGGTACGGCGCAGAATGAACGGCTGGATCAGCTTCTTCAGGCGCTGGCGGGCCTGGGCGTCGCGGTCGCGTTCGATCGGACCTGCAAAGCGCCGGTTGAATTGCTCCTGCGAACCCAACAGGCCCGGGTTAATGAAGCGGAACAGGTTCCAGAGCTCGCCGAGGTGGTTTTCGAGCGGCGTGCCGGTCATAATGATCCGGAAATCGCCCTGCAGATCCATTGCACCTTGCGAGCGGCGGGTTGCGGCATTCTTGATCGCCTGCGCCTCGTCGAGGATCACTGTCCGAAAGCGGATTTTCGCCAGCATCTCGGCGACCGGCTCCTGCTGCAACAGGCCGTAGCTGCAGATCAACAGGTCGTACGGTCCCAAACTCTCCAGCATGCTTTGGCGGTCGCCGCCGCCCAGTTGCCGGGGCTTCAGGGTCGGCGCGAAGCGATTCGCCTCGTTTTCCCAATTCAGGCACACCGAGGTCGGCGCCACGATCAGTGCCGGGCCGTCGGGCGCGCGCTCGACCAACAGCGCGAGGCCCTGAATCGTTTTGCCGAGGCCCATGTCGTCGGCCAGACACGCCCCGACACCCCAGTGCGCCAGCCGCGAAAGCCAGACATAACCGTCCATCTGGTAATCACGCAGTTCCGCCTGGAAAGTCGACGGCAGCACCGGCCGGAACTCGCGCGCAGACTTTAACCGCTCGATATGCGCCTGCCAATGCTTGTCCGCCGTGAATACGCCGCCGTCTTCGTTCCAGTCTTCCAGAGCCAGAGCGGCTAGCGGATTGAGGCGGACCTTTCTGCCGCTGATGTCGGCATAGGCCTGCAAGTCTTCCAGGCGACGGCGGAACGCTTCGGTCAAGGCGACGAACTGGCCGTCCTTCAGTTGCAGGAAACGGCCCTTGCCGCTGCCGAGCAGGGACAGCAGTTCCTGCATTTCGATGACGGTGCGGTCGTCGATCTTCAATTCGCCGTCCAGCGCGAACCAGTCGTTAGCGCGTTTGACGTTCATGCTGAAATTCGCACTTCCGGCCTGGCCCAGCACCCGGAATTTGACGCCTTCCGGCCATTCGACAATTGCTCGACCTTCCGGGAGCGACTGCAGTTGCAGCAACAGTTCGAGGCATTGCTCGGGCTCTTCGAGCAGCCGCTCGCCGGCCGCGTCCTGCTCCGCCAGGGCCAAAGCCGGACACGCTTTGAGCAGTTCGGCGGCGCGCTTCGTTTCAAGCGGCAAATCGCGCTTCGCCTGCAGCCGCCGGCCGTCGATTTCGGCGAAGACGCTGGCGCCGCCCTGCCCGGGCGCATAATACGCCCCGCCGGTCGCAAACGGCCTGATCAACAGCGCGGCCTTCAAGCCTTCGCCAAACGGCAGCAAATGCACGCACGGCGTGGCGTCGGCGGCGACCTGTTCGGCGCCGCTCGAACTGCCGCCGACGTCCGAATGCACGGTCAACAGGCCCGAAATGCCGATCAGGGTCTGCAGTACGCGTTCCTGCGCCGACATCGGCACTTCCAGGCCTTGGGGGCCCAGCACCGAATAAATTTTTTGGTGCTCGGACGCGAATTCGACGACTTTCAGGCGTGTCGGGCTTTCCTTGCCGACATGGATTTTGAGGTCGTGCCACGGTACAGGATGCAGTTCGATCCGTATCTTGTCGCCGCCTTTTCCCCGGCTGACCCGCAACTCGGGCTCGCCCTTGACTGCTTCGACGCGCACTTCGGGCGAATCCGCCCAAAACAGCAACGGATGGCCGGCCAGAGCGAGCGGCATTCGGCTGCTGAATTCGTAAGAGACCGACCCATACCAGCTGCTGCCGCGGAACTCCTTGATCGTCTTGCACAGTTTCAGATCGTGTTCACTTAAATAATCCAAACTGTCCCGCTCCTCGTAAAGGCGCTTCAAAGCAACCGGACGGCCCTTGCTCCAACCGCCCTTGGCCTGCTGTTTCTGTTCGCGGGGCTCGATGGCCACGGTATGGCCGTACTCATGATAGGACACCAGCCAGATCAGGCGGACCGACTTCTGGTCCGGGGCCGCCGGCCGTTCGGCGCTTTTGCCGGCCGACGGCGCGATATTCAGCAAGGCGTCCAGGGCCAGGTCCCAATCGGGCCGGCTGACGAACAGCTCGGCGAGCCTAAGGGGGCGCTCGGCCAGAAAACCGGCATCCCAGCGCCCGGCCTCGGCAGGGTTAATTTTAGCGAACACCTTCGCCAGTTCGGCGGCCGGCCAGCGATAGCCGTTGCTCTGCAAATGGGCGTATAAGGCCTGCTGATTTTTGCTCACTTCCGTAACATGCCCGGCATCGACCCACCACTGGATCAGCCATAAAAACACATGCTGTAATGCATTCGGAGTCACCATCGCGGCTTCCGGACGCCCGTCTTTACCGAAACCGGAGGTGAGTTTGACCGGCAGCGTCATCGCCAGGAGTTCGGTCCGTCGCTGCAGTTCGCCTTGCTGAAACTCGTGGAACAGCGCGAGATAGCGGTAAACATCGGTCCAGATCCCGCCCATCCTGCCCCCTTGGGCGAGCAGGTTCGGCAGCTTCGTGAGGCGTTCGCTATCACGCTGTTTCATGATCGCAAGCGGATAGAATACCCCGGCCAAGCCGTAAAAATACGCCGTGCGTTTGCCGGTTTCCTTTCTGAGCGCCTGCAGCGCCTTTTCGAAGCCGACAATTGCCTGCGCCGAATCGCCTTTCATAAAGGCCAGCGCGGCGGCGACGGCCTGCAATTCGGGCTCGGCGCGTGGCGTTATCCAACGCTCGAGCTCGTCCCAATCGCCGCGCAGCCATTGCAATTCGGCAAACACGCGCGTCGCCAGCGGCGCTTTGACGAGCCCCGGTTCGAGCGCGCACCGGCGTAAAAAATCGTCAATGGCCGGGTCGGCATAGAGATGGTTCAATTGATGTAAGGCAATGTAACCGGCAATGTCGTGCAGGATGACCGGATGGCGAGCCCTCAGCCAAACGGCATCGAACGGGTTTAAGATCCAGCGCAAATAAAGGTCGTAATCGGGCGGCAAATTCAAGACATGACGGCCGATTTTCAAGCATTCGCCGGCTTCCTTATACTCACGGAGGTGAAAGCGGATCCGCGCTTCGCGCAGGCAGTCGTCCGCCTTATCGTAACGGTAATAGCCGCCGCGCACCGGTGCATGGCGCCCGATGCTGTCGGCGACCTTTCGGAAGGTGCGCGTTTCTTCCGCCAGTTTTCGGGTCAGCGGCTCGACAAACCGTCGTGCGCATCGGTAGATCGTTTGTTTAGGCGCTTTTTCGGCCAACCGCAAGTCCTGCAACGCTTCCAGCAGCGGCGCCAGAGTAACCGGCTTGAATGCCTTGCCGTCCTTGTCTTTAAACCCGAGATCGAACAAGCATTTGCCGATCAGCGTCGGGCCGGCGTAGCCGTAATGCACGGCCAGCACGTCAAGGACGGCGCGTTGTTCGGGAGGCAGTTGATCGTACTGTTTGAACTGTTCGGAAAGCGTATCGGAAGTCATCGACTATGCTGACTCGTGTAAGGATTCGGAACGGACTGAAGACGATTACGACTGTAGTTAGCCGAAGAAAAAATTTAGGAAGGGCAACGGCAGCATCGTAACCCGCCCAGGCTGCCGCAAAAGGCGGGTTCGCCACACGGAAAGCTTTGTCGAACCCGAAACTCAAAAGCGAAGCGCGCCGAACCCGCCCTACGTTTGACCAGGCCGGGACGCTCTTTATTCCGCCGTGCCCAGGATCGCGGCCGTGCGTGCTTTCGCGAAAGTACGATCGAAAACCAGCGGCTGTTCGACGGAAATTGCCAGCGGCTCGTCATCGGCCACGCCGCCGCGCTGCAGGCCGACAAAGTCGAACAGCGCCGCATCGGCCAACTGCGACGGCGCCACATTCTGTAAACTGGTGAAAATCGTTTCGAGGCGGCCCGGAAACTGTTTGTCCCAGCCTCGGAGCATCTGTTTCATCGCCTTGCGCTGCAGGTTTTCCTGCGAACCGCACAGGTTGCACGGAATGATCGGAAAGTTTTTGAAAGCGGAAAAGCGTTCGATGTCCTTTTCGCGGCAATACGCTAAAGGCCGGATCACGATATTCTTCTTGTCGTCGCTGAGCAGCTTGGGCGGCATCGCCTTCAGTTTACCGCCGTAAAAGATGTTCAGGAAGAAGGTTTCGAGAATGTCGTCGCGGTGATGACCGAGCGCGATTTTGGTGACGCCATGTTCTTCGGCGAAGCCGTACAGGATGCCGCGGCGCAGCCGCGAGCAGAGCCCGCAGGTCGTCGCGCCCTCCGGGATCACCCGTTTGACCACGCTGTAAGTATCGCGCTCGATGATGTGATACGGCACGCCGATTGATTCGAGGTATTCGGGCAGCACGTGCTCGGGAAAGCCCGGCTGCTTCTGGTCCAGATTCACCGCGATGATCTCGAACCGGACCGGCGCGGTTTTCTGCAGATTCATCAGGATGTCGAGCAGGGTAAACGAATCCTTGCCGCCGGACAGGCAGACCATCACCTTGTCGCCGTCCTCGATCATATTGTAATCGGCGATCGCATCCCCTACGTTGTGGCGCAGGCGCTTTTGCAGTTTGTTGAATTGGGTGCGGGTTTTCGAACGGGTTTCGGACATGCGCAGCGAATCAATGCTAAAAGAAGGTAACGAAAAAAGAGAGTTTTATGGCGGATCAATGAAAAAGGGGCCTTACGGCCCCCGAAAACAGATTTAACCGCTGTAGCGTTCGAAGACCAGGGTGGCGTTCGTCCCTCCGAAACCGAAGCTGTTCGACATGATCGTATTCAGTGTCACGTTATCCTCGCATTCGCGCACGATCGGAATGCCTTCCGCGCCCGGGTCGAGCTGCGATATGTTTGCCGAGGCGCTCAGGAAGCTTTCTTCCATCATCAAAAGCGAATAAATCGCCTCGTTCACGCCGGCCGCGCCCAGGGCATGGCCGGTCAGGGATTTGGTCGAGCTGACCTTCGGCACGTTACCGACGCCGAAGACGGTACGCAAGGCTTCCAGTTCGCGGGTATCGCCAACCGGCGTACTGGTGCCGTGCGCGTTGATGTAATCGACCTTGCCCCGCACCGTCGCCAAGGCCTGGCGCATACAGCGCACGGCGCCTTCGCCCGACGGCTGGACCATGTCGTAACCGTCGGAAGTGGCGCCGTAACCGGTCAATTCCCCATAAATTTTCGCGCCGCGCGCTTTCGCGTGCTCCAGCTCTTCGACCACCAGCACGCCGCCGCCGCCGGAAATCACGAAGCCGTCGCGGGTTTCGTCATAAGGCCGGGACGCCGTTTCCGGGGTATCGTTGTATTTCGACGACAATGCGCCCATCGCATCGAACAAGAGCGACATCGTCCAATGCACTTCTTCGCCGCCGCCGGCGAATACGATATCCTGCTTGCCCATCTGGATCAGTTCCATCGCATGACCGATGCAGTGCGCGCTGGTCGCGCAGGCCGAACTGATCGAATAATTGACGCCCTTAATCTTGAATGGCGTCGCAAGGCAGGCCGTGTTGGTGCTGGACATCGTGCGCGGCACCATGTAGGGGCCGACTTTTTTGATGCCTTTCTCGCGCAACAGGTCGGCTGCCTCGACCAGGTTCGAAGTGGAAGGCCCGCCGGATCCCATCACAAGGCCGGTCCTTTCGTTCGAAATATCGCTTTCTTCCAGCCCCGAATCGTCGATCGCCTGCTGCATCGCAATGTAGTTGAAGGCGGCACCGTCGCCCATGAAACGCTTGATCTTGCGGTCGATATGCGCATCCAGGTCGATCTTGACCGCGCCGTGAATATGGCTGCGGAAACCGAGTTCCCGATAAATGTCGGCAAAACCGATGCCGGACCGTCCGAGCCTCAACGATTCGACGACTTCATTCCGGTTATTGCCGATACTCGAAACGATACCTAAACCGGTTACCACAACTCTTTTCATTACCTTTAAACCTTAGAAATCTTCTGTAGAAGTAAACAGACCGACGCGCAAATCGGTCGCTTCGTAAATCTTTTTGCCGTCCACTTCCATCGTCGCGTCAGCAATGCCCATCACCAGCTTGCGCATGATCAGACGTTTCATGTGAATATGGTAAACGACTTTTTTGGCAGTCGGTAACACCTGACCGGTAAATTTGACCTCGCCGACGCCCAGCGCGCGCCCTTTGCCTGGTCCGCCCATCCAGCAGAGAAAGAATCCGACCAGCTGCCACATCGCATCAAGCCCCAGGCAGCCCGGCATGACCGGATCGCCCTGAAAATGACAGTCGAAAAACCAAAGGTCAGGCCTAATGTCGAGTTCGGCGATGATCTCGCCTTTGCCGTACAATCCGCCTTCATCGGTAATCAACGTGATGCGGTCCATCATCAGCATAGGCGGCAACGGCAATTGGGCATTTTTGGGGCCGTAAAGTTCACCCCTCCCGGACATCAACAATTCGTCGCGCGTCAGGCTATGCTTTTTCTCCATTCTGTGTTTACCTTGGCAAATTTTCATTAAATTGGTTCCGCATATTATCTATCAGGCACCGAAAAAAATCAGCTCATTTTTACCCGGGCGGAACGGCGGGCATCAGGTCGGTGATCTTTAAAGCGGGTTTGTTGAGCCGATGCTGATAAATGATCGCATACGACAAAACCGCCGCCACATACTTCCGTGTTTCCCGAAACGGTATCGTTTCGATCCAGATATCGGCAGGCATCGTTCCGGCATTCGGCAGCCATTTCGTTGCTCTGGCAGGCCCCGCATTGTACGCCGCGGCCGCTAACGCCACATGACCATTGAAGCGCTGCAGCAGTTTTTTGAAATAATAAGACCCCAGTTGAATATTTACATTCGGATCGAACAGACTGGAGTTCGTTACCAGATTTTGCTGAATCTCCCGTGCAATCTGCCTGCCCGTTTTCGGCATCACCTGCATCAGTCCCAGCGCCCCGACAGCTGACTCGGCATGGCTGTCGAGCATGCTTTCCTGGCGGATCACGCCCAACACGACGGCCGGGTCGAGGTGCTGCCGGAACGCATGCTCCTGCACCTGCTCCAGATAACGGAGCGGAAAACGCAAGGCCAGATCGTCCCAATAATCCGCCTTGACCAGCGTCTTGATCGCGATTGGATGCCAGCCCCAGGATTCTGCCAGCTTGGCGGCCTGGGCGCGTTTTTCTTGAGTCAGTTTGCCCGTGGCGAACCACCATTGCCGCTGCGCTTCCATTTCGCGATTCAAAGCCCTAAGCTCGTTCACGGCCTGAAAATCTTTTTCGGCCGCCAATTCCGCCAGATCGTTCGCGGCCAGCGGCACAGGGGTATCGGCCAGGAAGTATGGCTGCGATACCGCATCGGCCGCCAGAAAGCCGTAAAAACTCCGGTCCTTGGCGGCCTGCATATACAGCGATCGCGCCTCCGCGGCGTGGCCGGTAACCGCGAACACACGCGCCTGCCAATACTGCCAGCGCGCTTCCTTGAGTTCTTCGAGCGTCAAACTCGACACGGCCGCTGCGATATGCTCCCAGTTCTGTTCCAACAAAGCGGCCCTGACCCGCCACTCCCTCACCTCACCATCATAGATACTCAAGCCGGTCAACCGGTCGTAGGCTGCCGTCTTCCTTTGAAAGGCCAAAGCCAGCGCCAGCCGGCGCTCGGTCATTTGCTTGAGGCGGTCTTCCAGCGGCAAGCCTTGTTTCTCGGCATCCCAAAGCTGCACGGCCCTGTCCGGGTCCGACTTGGCGATCCGATCGATACCATGCGCAAAAATTCGGGCGGACAATGCATTGATGTCCGAACGGTTCTTCGGTTCAATGATCAGTTCGGGGTTCTTATCGACTTTGAGCCATGACTCAGCGGCGTCACGGTCCGGCTCCGGCAGCCGGCGCGCAAGCGATTCGGCCAACTGCCGGTGGTTTTCCTTCAACGCCATTTCGAAACGCTGCCATATCATTTCGCGGCTCATCAGCGCGGATCTCGCCAACTCGTCAAATAGCGGTCCGCATTCGCCCGGCTGCGAACTGCCGCTCATCCACAAGCGTTTGGCATTCAGCAGGGCCTGTTCCTGAAAACCGGTTTGAAAGCGGGCCCAATGGTATAGGCATTCGAGCGCCACATTGCCGTCGGCTACGTAATTTTCGGTATAAGCCCGCCATAGGTTTTGCGCGGCCATCGATTCGAGCCATTTCTCCCGCAGCAGCGAAGCGTAGCGCGTATTTTTATAATCCGCCAGAAACGCACGGACCTTGTCGGTTTGTCCCAAATCTTTCTTCAACCACTGATACAGAAGATAAGGATAAAGCGGATACTCGGACAGAACATCGGCCAGTGCCTGAAAAGCGGCCGCATCGCCGCGCTCGACCGCCTGCTCGGCCAGCACGAAATCGCTGCGCTCGCGCTGCCGGTCGCGCGCGCAGGCATCGATACCTGACGCCAGGACTATAGCCAGGAGAATGACTCGCAGGGATTGCATTCTAGTTGAGAAATTGAGTGATACGAGGGTCTGAACGAAATATTCGAAGAAGCGCCGCCGAACGGCGGCTATGACTAAATTCAAGGCTTCGCTATGCTATAATGGCGCGGAAAATATGACGACTTCAACCCGAAACGTGCACTTCAAGCCCTTCCCATCCCAGGCGGCGCCTTTCAGCTGGAATTATATCTTTCAAATTGCCGGCGAACATAAAAAAGCTCTGATTTATTCTCATGTCATCGCTCTCCTGGCGATGATCGCGAGCGTGCCGGTGCCGCTGTTCATGCCGCTCCTGGTCGATGAAATCCTGCTCCATAAACCCGGCCTGATTATCGAAACGCTGAATCCGCTCGTACCCGCCGCGTGGCGGGTGCCGATCTTTTATATCACGGCCGTGCTGTTGGCAAGCCTGCTGCTCCGGATCATCGCAATCGTTTTCAACATCATCCAGGCGCGCGAGTTTTCCTGTATCGCGAAAGACATCATCTTCCGCATTCGTAAAAACCTGATCGGCCACCTGCAGACGATTTCGATGGCCGAATACGAGAGCCTCGGGACCGGCTCGATCGTCACGCACCTGGTCACCGATCTCGATACGATCGACAATTTCATCGGCAATACGATCAGTAAATTGTTAGTCGCGAGCTTGACCATTTTCGGCACCGCCGCGATCCTGCTCTGGATGAACTGGCGGCTGGGCCTGTTCATTTTATTGCTGAATCCGGTCGTGATCTATTTTACGCGCGTGGTCGGAGGCAAGGTCAAGGATCTGAAAAACAAGGAAAACAGTGCCTATGGCATTTTTCAGGAATCGCTGACCGAAACGCTGGAAGCGATCCATCAGATCCGCGCCAGCAACCGAGAAAAGCACTACTGCCGCGAACTGATCGACGCGGCGCGCTATGTAAAGGATTATTCGGCCGCCTACGCCTGGAAAAGCGATGCAGCGAACCGGCTGAGCTTTTTGATTTTCCTGTTCGGCTTCGATGTCTTCCGTGCCCTGGCGATGCTGATGGTATTCTATTCGGACCTGACGATCGGCCAGATGCTCGCAGTCTTCGGCTACCTCTGGTTCATGATGGGGCCCGTCCAGGAGATCCTGAATATCCAGTACGCCTTTTACGCGGCGAAAGCGGCCCTGGCCCGGATCAATAAATTGAAGGCGCTCAAGCAGGAGCCGCATTACCCGCATCTTGAGAATCCGTTCCTGAACAAGAAGACTGTCGCGATCCGGATCGAAAACCTGCATTTCGGCTACGGCGAAGCGAAAGTGCTGAACGGGATCAACCTGACGATCCATGCCGGCGACAAAGTCGCGCTGGTCGGGGCCAGCGGCGGCGGCAAATCGACCTTGATCCAAACCTTGATCGGCCTGTATCCTGCCGAGAGCGGAACGATTTGTTTCAACGATGTGCCGATGGAACGGATAGGTCTGGAAGTAGTCAGAGAAAACGTGGTAACCGTTCTGCAGCAGCCGATCCTGTTCAACGACACGATCCGCGCGAACCTGACCCTCGGGCGTACCGCGAACGACGCGGAATTATGGAATGCCCTGGAAACAGCCCAGCTCGGCGACATTGTCAAAGACCTGCCGACCGGCCTGGATACGGTTGTCGGCCGCCACGGCATGCGTCTGTCGGGCGGCCAACGGCAACGTCTCGCAATTGCCCGGATGATTGTCGCCCAACCCAAAGTCGTGATTCTGGACGAGGCCACCTCCGCACTCGACAGCGAAACCGAATACAAACTGCACCAGGCACTCGCCGGTTTTCTGGCGGGCCGCACCACCATCATCATCGCGCACCGGCTGAGCGCGGTCAAACAGGCCGATCATGTCTATGTATTCGAAGAAGGCAAAATCTGCGAGCAGGGACGGCATGAGACGCTGATTGCCCAGAACGGACTCTATGCGAAACTCTATGGAGAATACCAATAACGGCAGGCGTAAGACAAAAAACAGATGGGCAGATACCTCTAAACTATAACGATAATAAAAAAATCCATGTCCGAAATTTACGATCTGCATTGCCATTCCACCGCTTCAGACGGCGCGCTGTCTCCGGCGGAACTGGTCAGGCGCGCGCATCGGCAGGGCGTGACCGCCCTGGCCCTGACCGACCACGATACGACCGCGGGACTCGATGAAGCGCAGCGCGCTGCGAAAACCGAAGGCCTCCGCTTCATTCCCGGCATCGAACTGTCCTGCCAATGGCAAGGCAAATGCCTGCATGTCGTCGGGCTCGGAATCGACCCCGCCTATGCCCCTCTCGCCGAGGCGACGCATAATCTGCGTAACGTACGGCTGCACCGCGCGGAACAGATGGCGCAGAAACTCGAAAAGAAACGCATTCCGGGCGCTCTCGAGGCGGTCAAAAAAATGGCCGGCGAGAGCATGATCACGCGCACGCACTTCGCCGATTTCCTGCTCTCGCAGGGCCATGTGACCAGCCAGCAGGAAGCCTTCGACCGTTATCTGGCGAAAGGCAAGGCTGCCTATGTAGCCACCCCCTGGGCGGAAATGAGTGTGGCTATCGACTGGATCGTCAAATCCGGCGGCGTCGCCGTCCTCGCGCACCCGTTGCGCTACCAGTTGACCGCCAGCTGGCTCAGGCGCCTGCTGAACGCCTTCAAGGAAGCCGGCGGACAGGCCGTCGAAGTCGTGACCGGACGCTACAATCAGGAAGAAATCAAAAACATGGCCGACCATGCGAATCGCTTCGGACTTGCAGGCTCCGCAGGCTCGGACTTTCACAGCCCCGACAATCAATATGTCGAACTGGGCCGCCTGGCGCCTTTGCCGCCGGCTGTCCGGCCGGTTTGGGACTGGCTGTAGGGTTTCTCGCTGCCAACCGGGAGCCAATGGGAGACATTTCGCGGAAAATGGCGCAATCGCCCAATTTCCGCCGCCGTTCCCCAGAGTGACGATGAAGCGGGGGCTTAACTCAACCGTCCCTGTCGTGCCCTTACGCCGGGAACTGGGTTTGCCCCCTATACCCGAACGCTGGAGCGTAGACGAGCCGATCGAAAATACCTAGGCCCAAAAGCCTTATCACATCCAAGCCCAGGCGGCAGTATCGGCGAAGCTTAGCTTAACGGCATTGGGGTTATTCCCGAAAAAGAAATGAATTAACCTCCGCCTTAGTGTGCATTTACCCTTCTTTCCATACAGTATTTTTATTCGTAAAATAAGGACATAATATTGTCTGATAAGCAATTAAATATCTCCTGCTTCTTCTCATAATAATTTATGCGAACGATAGAATGAAAGACGATTTAGGGAGTGTCTTCGCCGTTTACAATTCGGGACTGCTCTGCCGCCAAAGCCTGAAGTACTGCTTTGTTGAAAGACAGGATTTACTGCAATCCATCCTTGCCGACCTGCAACTCGAAAATCCTTCCCACCGGCTGCTTTCCGGCCTGCACGGCATGGGGAAAACCACGTTGCTGCGCCGTATCGCGGTCGCTATCGAGGAGGAGCACGCATTGAATAGCGGCTGGCAACCGCTCACCTTCCCCGAAGAGCAATACAACATCGCGCATCTGGCGGATCTGTGGAGCAATTCGCTCTACTCGCTGATCGAAATGATGGATCAAAGCGGCAAGAATGAAGCCGCACGGCAATTGGAAAGCAAAATTGCCCTATTGCCCAAGCACGACCACATCGGCGCCTTGAACCTGTTGCTCGAAGAAGCCGACAAAAACCATAAACGTCTGTTGATGTTGGTCGACAACATCGATCTGATCCTCCGGCGGCTCAAAGACGAACGTCGGCTCCTCTGGGAAACGCTCAGGACCGAATCCCGTATTATCATCATCGGCACCTGTGCCTCTACGATCGTGCCCGGTGACGCAGACTCCGAAAGGATCGCCGAAATTTTTAAAACCGATGTCCTGAAGGGATTGAGTCTGGAAGAAACCGTCGAGATGCTGCGGAAACTGGCGGAAAGCAACCATGCGGCGCATATTCCGGCCCTGATCGAACATGATCCGGGCCGCATCAAGGCGCTCCATACGCTTATCGGCGGCAATCCGCGCACGATTGTGCTGTTATACAAAGTCCTTAAACAAAACCTGGAGAACGGGAACATCCTCAACGATCTGGACGGCTTGCTGGACCGTGTAACGCCCGTATACAAAACCCGTTTCGAAGATTTTCCCCAACAAGCGCAGCAACTGGTCGATGCTTTGGCATTGCACTGGGACCCGATTACCGCGCACCAGCTGGCAAAAATACTGGACTGGCCCGTCAATCAGGTATCGGCGCAGTTAAGCCGCCTGGAACAGCAAGGCGTGATCGAGAAACAGCCCCCTTCCACGGGCAAACGCGTGGCCTTTCAGCTTACCGAACGTTTTTTCAATATCTGGTATCTGATGCGCTACGGCCGCCTTCGGTCGAGGCAAAAACTGCTCTGGCTGGTCCGCTTTCTGCGCATTTTCTGCCATGCTTCCGAACTGCAAAGCCATGCCGGCCACTGCCTGAGCCAAGGTATCCGAAAAAGTTCGGAAGCCGGGTACAACATAATGCTTGCGCATGCGATCGATGACGCAGGCCTTCGGATGGCGCTCGAGAATCAGGCGCTCGCGGCACTGCTGACGATCCAGGAAACCCATAGCAAAATTCAGGAACTGCTGGATTTCGATTTGATGGGTTATCATGACACCGAACTCGGCCCCCGGCTGAAGCGCATGATGCATATGAGGGAAATCCGTCAGCTCTTCCAGACCGCCTTAGCCGCACAGGAGGCCGACTTCGACAGACAACGCTGCGTGGAACTATTCTGCGGCAGCCTGGCACTATTGAAAGAAGAAAAGGACGCGACCGCCCGCCTGTCGGCCACCTTGTCGAAGACTCAATGGAAGTATTTGTATATCATTTTGAACAGCGAATATCAGCAGCATCTGGCGGTATTCGGGCCGAGCATCGAGCGTTTTTACGGCGCCGTCGCGGTCGGCGAAATTGCCGGCTGCAGCGATATGGCGGGAGCCCAGGCCGCAGCTCTCCGATACGATTTCCCGGAATTGTTGGCGATTGCGGCTTACTTTAACTTTCCTTGCGAATCCTGGCCCGAATCCGTAACGATGGAAGCCTGCAGAAATGCTTACCATCAGATCCTGAAAAGCCATCAGTCGGCGACGCTCTGGAACAGTTTCGGGACTTTTCTGCAGCTCGATCCCGGAAATTTCCAAGAAGCCGAAAATGCTTTCCGCCAGGCGCTTGTCCTAAACTCGGACAATGCCGAATACTACAACAATCTGGCCAGACTCCTGCTGCAGCGCGAAGAAAACCTGATGGAAGCCGTGGGCCTCGCGGAACGCGCCGTGCTGTTGGACTCTAAAAACTTCCATGCCTTGTACACCCTGCTGGGACTGCTCCTGAGCACAGACCGGATCGCAGACTTCGAAACGCATCTGCGCCGTTATTTCGAAGAAGGAAACGACGATTTTCACAAATCGTTCTGGAGCAATACGCTGAGCCTGTTAAAGCAAGCCCTGCATAAGGGTGAAACGTGGAAACGGTTATTGCTGGCTTTATTCGACAGCGGAAAAGTGGGGCAACGCTGGCGGCCGTTACGCGAAGCCCTGGTGGCCATCGCCGGCGACAATCCTTATTATCTGAACGGAATCGCACCGGAAATAAGGGAGCCGGCAAGTAATATTTTATCTGCCCTGAAAGCTTGAAAAACTGGCCGGAATACCTTAATCCTTCAAATCTTTAGCGCTCGCGGGTCATATCGGGCTTTTTCGGCCCCTATGGCAAACCGGACGCCGAGCCCGGCAAACAGGCATCCGCTCCTTTCGTAAAAATCGTATTAAGCGTTATTTTTGGCATGTTGATCATCGGTTTCGCCGGCGGCACTGTTGCGGTACTGCCAGAATAATTGCTGTTCCTCCGCAATCACCGTTTCGACACGCTCGACCAACAGCCGGTAGGCGGCCTCCTCATCGCTCACCGGGGCATAATCACCGGCATTGTTGATGTACAGACGGTATTCCCGTTTCATCCCTTCTGCCGCTTTCCGGTAAGCCTGCCAGGTTTCGTTCGGACGCAGCAGTGTATCCACCGCGCGGAATACCGTTACGGCAGCGCCTAATAAGGCAGTGGCTCCGGCTGTCCAGGGTTGATCGGCAAACACCTGGATGACCGAAATCAGCGCGCCCGTCACGATCACGGCTATTGCGAAAAACAAATGCTTGTATTTATACTGTCCAGCCTTGCTTTCGTACCAACTCCGCTGATCTTCGAGAATGTTTTCGAAATAGTATGCCGCCCTTTCCTTACGGCTCTCGATCACCGACTTCCAGGGTGACGCAAGGCGTGCTTCATTCGTTTGTTCAGTCATGGCTTTTTCTCTGCTAAATAGTCCGGCGTATTGTCATTGTTTTACGATAAAATCCAGATGCATCCCGCCCTGTCAGCCCTGAAAGCCGGTTTTCATCCCTCACCGCTGGTCCGTATCGTCGATCCCGATCTGCCCCGGGAGATCGAATTGTGGCTCAAGCGGGACGATAGGCTGCATCCTATCATATCCGGCAACAAATGGCGGAAGTTAAGCCATATCGTCGAAGACGCACTCTTATCCGGAGCCCGCACCCTGATCAGCATGGGCGGTATCTACTCGAATCATCTGCATGCGCTGGCTTATGCCGGCAAACGACTGGGTTTGCAGACGATCGGCTATATCCGCGGCGAGCGGACGGAGCCGCTGACGCCCACCCTTGAGGACTGCCGCAATTGGGGAATGGAACTGCGTTTCGTTTCGCGGTCGGAATACCGGCAGCTCAGGCAATACCGTAAACCTGACAACCTCCCCGGCAGCCGGCCCGGCCAATACTGGCTGCCGGAAGGCGGCGCTCAGCCCCTTGCGCTGAAGGGCGTCGCCGAACTGGTCGAAGAAATCGAGATGCCTTTCGACGTACTTTGTTTGCCCTGCGGCACCGGCACGACGCTGGCCGGCTGCATCGCCGCCCTCGGCGGCACAAAAACCGTGCTCGGCTTTGCGGTGCTCAAGCATGGGGAGTTTTTGACCGCCGATGTGGAAGGCCTGTTGCCGAAAACTCACCCTCGCTGGCGGATCGTTCACGATTACCATTTCGGCGGCTTTGCGAAAACGAAGCCCGAATTGCTCGAATTCATCCGCCGCTTTGAACTGACGCAGCAAATTCCGCTCGAACCGGTCTATACCGGAAAAATGATGTACGGACTCTACGACATGATCGCCAAGGGCTGTTTCGCACCCGGCCAACGCATCGTCGCCGTCCACACCGGAGGCCTGCAGGGCAGGCGCGGATTTGACGCCGTCAACGCCGGATAAGACGGAAAGTAGCGCCGTTACTCCATGGCATTAACCTTCATTAGGCCGGCAGCGCGCTTTCCTCGGCCCCGATGGCATGGGTACATTTCTTCCCTTAATTCACCCACGTTAAATTCGAGAGAATGCGATGAATAGACAGCCGGAACCCGAACTGATGGAAGATCCCGAACAGGTCAAGGCCTATGCCAAAGCCGATTTTGCGGTCCCGCACCAGCAATTCGTCGACCGCCTGCAGGTCTTCGTCGGCGATCCGGAATTCAGCGGCATCGCGCTCGACCTGGGCTGCGGGCCATGCGACATCGGCCTGCGTTTCGCCAGGAGCTTTCCGCGATGCCGCATCGACGCGGTCGACGGTTCGCGCGCGATGCTCGATTATGCGGCCATCCGGACGTCGTCCATCAGGGACCGCATCCGGCTGATCCATGGCCGTCTGCCTTTTGTCACATTTCCCGAACAATTTTATGCGATCATATTCAGCAACAGCCTGCTGCACCATTTGCCCGACCCGCAGATATTGTGGCAAACGATAAAAAAAGCCGCCCGGCCAGGCACCCGCATCGCGGTGATGGATTTGCTCCGTCCCGCCTCGCTTGAGGCGGCAATGGCGCTGGTCGAAACCCATGCCGCCGGGGAACCGGAGATTTTACGGCGCGATTTTTACCGTTCTCTGTTGGCCGCTTTTACCCTTGAAGAAATCCGGGATCAACTCAAAAAAGCCGAACTCCCGCTAAACGTCGAACAAATCAGCGACCGCCACGTTTTCATCGCAGGCGTAATGCCTTAATCGCCAACCGCTCAAAATAGTTATGGACGCCATCACCGAAGTCATCTCCGCCGCCGACCTGCAAAAGCCGGAATTTTACATCAACCGAGACGCCAGCCTTCTCGAATTCAACAAACGGGTGCTGGCGCAAGCCCGCAACGAAGACGTCCCGCTGCTGGAAAGACTCAACTACCTGTGCATTTCCTGCTCGAACCTGGACGAATTTTACGAAGTCCGGGTCGCCTCCGTAATCCAGATGGCGGCGATCGACCCCAAGGTCACCGGCTCCGATGGCCTGACCCCGAGCGAGCAGCTGGAACTGATTTCGGTCAAAGCGCACGAACTGGTTACCGAGCAATACCAAGTGCTGAACGAGATCCTGATTCCGAAACTGCAGGCACAGAACATCAACTTTATCCGCCGCAAGGACTGGAGCGAAACCCAGCTGAAATGGCTGCAGAATTACTTCAACGAGGAAGTGCTGCCGATCCTGACGCCGGTCGGGCTGGATTCGGCGCATCCTTTTCCGCGCATTCTGAACAAGAGTTTGAACTTCATCATCTCGCTGACCGGCAAGGATGCGTTCGGGCGCAACAGCGGCCGCGCGATGTTGCAGGCCCCCCGCGCGCTGCCGCGCATCGTGCAGTTGCCCGCCGAGGACACGCAAAGCGGCCCGTACGATTTCGTGTTCCTGTCGTCGATCATCCACGCCTTCGCCGACCAGTTGTTCAACGGCATGAACATCAAGGGCTGCTACCAATTCCGGGTGACCCGCAACAGCGATTTCTTTGTCGACGACGATGCGATCGACGACTTGTTGCTTGCGGTCGAAGGCGAACTGGCGATGCGTAATTACGGCGACGAGGTCCGCCTCGAAATCGACGCGAACTGCCCGGACGAAACGGTCGCCTTTCTGCTGGCCCGCTTCGAAATGACCCGCCAGCACCTGTTTCTGGTCGACGGCCCGGTCAATCTGAACCGGCTTCAGGAAATCATCCGCCTGGTAGACCGCCCCGACCTGAAGTTTGTACCTTTCAAGCAAAGCATTCCGGCGCAATTCGCGCGCAACAAGGACATGTTCGCTGCCATCCGCCGGCAGGACATTCTGCTGCATCATCCGTTCGACTCGTTCGCGCCGGTCGTCGAATTCCTGCGCCAGGCTGCGGCGTCGCCGGAAGTGCTGGCGATCAAGCAGACCCTGTACCGGACCGGCGCCGACTCACCGATCGTGAACGCCTTGATCAAGGCTGCCCGGGCCGGCAAGGAAGTAACCGTGGTGATCGAGCTGCGCGCCCGTTTCGACGAGAAGGCCAACATCGATTTGGCCGCGAAGCTCCAGGAAGCCGCGGTGCATGTCGTGTACGGGGTGGTCGGCTACAAGACGCACGCGAAGATGTGCCTGGTGCTCCGCCGCGAAGGCAAGGAACTGGTCAATTACGTGCATCTCGGCACCGGCAACTATCATCCGAAGACGACCCAGCTCTACACCGATTACGGGCTGTTTACCTGCGACAAGGAACTGGGTGAAGACGTCCGCAAGGTTTTCGCCCAATTGACCAGCCTCGGCAAGGTCACCAAGCTGAACAAACTGCTGCAGTCGCCGTTCACGCTGCACAGCGGACTGCTGGACAAAATCGAGCGCGAGATCGCTTTTGCCCACAAAGGCAAAGCAGCGAAAATCGTAATCAAGGTCAATGCGGTCGTGGAAGAGATATTGATCCAGTCCTTGTACCGCGCCTCGCAGGCCGGCGTCGAAGTCAAACTGATCGTACGCGGCATCTGCTCCCTGCGACCCGGTATTCCCGGTGCTTCCGAAAATATCGAGGTGCGTTCGATCATCGGCCGCTTCCTCGAACACGAGCGGATCTACGCCTTTTTGAACGACGGCAGCCAGGAAGTCTATGCCTCGAGCGCCGACATAATGAATCGGAACATGTTCCGCCGCGTCGAAGTCTTTTTTCCGATCAGCAGCAAGAAACTGCAAAACCGGATCCTGCGCGACCTGGAACTGTACCTGACGGATAATACCGAGGCCTGGCTGATGCAGCCGGACGGCCATTACCGGCGCGCGAATCGAATAGAGGATCAGTATCCCGTCCAGGCACAGATCCAATTGTTGAATGAACTACAGGGTTAACCTAATCCATAGGGAAAATAATCCTTTTCGCCCCGACCGGGATGATAAGCTCGAATTCATCCGCGTAACGCTGAGAGGCATTTTATGAACCAGATAAGAGAAATTGCCCAACTGGGTGCCGAAGTGTTGCGTTGCCAAGCCCAACTCGTCGCTGAAGCGCACAGCGCCGAAAGCCGTGCCGTGATCGCGGCGATGAAAGCGACCCTGGCCAACACCCAAGGCGTCGGCCTTGCCGCGCCGCAGATCGGCGAATCCCTGCGCATCGTGATCGTCGCCTCCCGCCCCACCCCGCGCTATCCGGACGCGCCGCTGATGGAGCCGACCGTGATGATCAATCCCTCCTTCGAAACCCTTTCGGAAACCACCGAAAAAGGTTGGGAGGGCTGCCTGAGCATTCCCGGCATCCGCGCCTTGGTTCCGCGCTTCAAAGACATCCGGGTCGATTATACCGACGAGCAAGGGCATCCGGTCCGAATCCGCCTGCAGGACTTCATCGCCCGCGTTTTTCAGCACGAATTCGACCATCTGAACGGCCTGGTCTTTCTGGACCGCGTCGAAAACAACCGGGACATTTTTTCCGAAAGCGAGTATCTTAAATTATTCAGCTGAGCACGGATGCGCTTTCTCGGGCACATACCGGCCCTCTTCGAGAAATCCATTTGATGCTTGTTACGGAAACCATGAAGCAAAACAAAGATATCCTCTCCTGCGCCCATCCCCTGAAAGAAGAACGATCCGAGCCCTTACCTTTCCAAATCCCCAAACCCGCCGAAGAAGACCCTGAAGCGCCGTTAAGGCTGAAAAAAATCCTGTCCAGCGCCAGTTATCGCCAGGCCGACCAGGACGTCGACTTTCTCAATCAGGACGAACTGCGTTCGTTTCGTTTGCAGGTCGATTTTTTAAAAGCGGAGCAGACGCTCAAGGAAAACCGTGTCGACAATACGATCGTAGTATTCGGCGGCACGCGTATCAAGGAACCCGGCGAATCCAAACGCAAGGTGGACGGTCTGAAGGCCGCGCTCGAAAGCAAACCGAACGATCCTGTGCTGCTCAGAAAACTCGAGGTCGCCGAACGGGTGTATGCGAAAAGCCACTATTACAATATCGCCCGGGAATTCGGCCGCCTGGTCGGCGAATCCCGGCGCCAGGCGCCCGAACATCCCTGCGTAATCATGACCGGCGGCGGCCCCGGCCTGATGGAAGCGGCCAACCGCGGGGCTTACGACAGCGGCGCGCTGACGGTCGGCCTGAACATCAACCTGCCCTACGAACAGTTTCCGAATCCGTACATCACGCCTGAGTTGTGCTTCCGCTTTCATTATTTTGCGATGCGCAAGCTGCATTTCCTGCTTCGCGCCAAGGCACTGGTGGTATTTCCCGGCGGTTACGGCACGTTCGACGAACTGTTCGAAACCCTGACCCTGATGCAGACCCGCAAAATCAAGCAAACACCGGTCGTCCTGGTCGGCGAAAGCTTTTGGAAAAAGGCGTTCAATGTCGATTTCCTGATCTGCGAAGGCGTCATCGACCCGGAAGACCGCGAGTTGTTCTGGTATGCGGAAACCGCCGAGGAAATCTGGCAAAGCATCCTGGACTGGTACAATATCAACGGCGAGCCGCTCATCTAAGACAGCAAGCTTATGGAATTCGCCGATCTGATCGCTACCATTCCCCCCATCCTGATCCAGTTCGGGATGACGGTCGCTTTTGCCTTTGTAGTCGGGCTCGAATTCCGCCGTTATCATCGAATCAATCAATATCAGCTTCATTTCGGCAGTACCCGAACCTTTGTATTGATTGCGATCCTGGGCTTCATGCTGTTTTCGCTCGATTCGGACAAACTCCTGTTTGCCTCCGGGTTTTTACTGTTCGGGACTGTTCTGCTGATATACTATTGGCACCTTGCCTCAAAAGGCATCCTTTCGATCTTCAGTCCCTTACTGGGACTCTTGATCTATCTGATCGGCCCGATCGCGATCACTTTTCCGAACTGGTTTCTGGTGCTGTTTGCGGTGGTGCTGATCCTGATGCTCGGGGCAAAACCGGTCATTCACCGTTTTTCGGATCAGCTCGCGAACGACGAAGTCGTCACACTCGCCAAATTCCTGATCATTTCCGGCGTGATTCTACCCCTGTTGCCGGACCAGCCAATTGCACCTGCACTGCCGGTCACTTATTACAAAGTCTGGCTGGCGGTGATCATCGTTTCCGGCTTTTCGTATCTCAGCTATCTGATCCACAGTTATTTTTACAAAAGCCGCGGTTTGATGGTTACCGCCGTGATGGCCGGGCTGTATTCAAGCACGGTTGCCACCATCATGATCGGCCGGCGCGCCCGCGGTTCGGGGGCGGCGGAAAGTTATGTCTCGGCCGCGTTGATCACCGCGACCACAATGATGTACCTGCGCCTTCTGGCGATCATTTTTCTGTTCGACCCGCAGGCGGGCCTCCGGCTGTTGCTGCCTTTCGTCCCGATCATCGTACTGTCGGTGATTGCCGTGGCGGCTTTGGTCCATTATAAAAACGGATACCCCTCCGAAGCGGATACGGTCGATGTCGGCCATCCGCTGGAGCTTTCCACCGCCGTTCTGTTTGCGGCACTGTTTATGGTATTTACCTTCGTCACCCAATACGTGATCAGCCATTTCGGACGCTCCGGGCTGAATTTCCTGGCAATTGCGGTGGGATTGACGGATATCTATCCGTTCATCCTGTCGTTGTTGAGCGGGAAATTTGAGGTTTCCGAATCGGCGATCGTGGCTGCGGTCGTATTGGCCAGCGGCAGCAACAATCTCCTGAAAGCCGCCTATGCGATCTTCTTCGCCCGCAATGCGTCGGTACGATTCGGAGCCGTCTGGCTCATTATCCTGTTTTTGGCATCCATCGCCTATGCGTACGCGTTGATTACCTGAGCCGATTTCCCGCCGATACGGGGCCGCTAAGGTTCATTTAAACCTCTTGCGGTGGATTTAACCACTTCGATTTCCCAGTTTCTGCTCCCTCCATCGAAACTCCACGATTTTTTAATTGTGTTTTCAATAGTTTATTAAACCTCAAAAAAGCAAAGGGATCTGGCATAACTTTTGATTAAATCAATAAACGCTAATTTTCCGGATTCCCGCTCGATGAAAACTGCCAAGGTAAAGGTCCCTTCTTTTGCCGCTTTTCAGGATCGTTGCCCGCTCGATAACACCTCACAGTTTCCCGGCGCGACCGCCGGGGCCTTTCTGAAACTCGCCACACTATGGCAGGCGGATATTTTCATCGCCTGGCTATTTTTGACCGCAGTCAATCTGTGTTTCCATCGCCTGATTCCTCTCGACGAAACCCGCTACGCATCGGTCGCTTGGGAAATGCGGATCCGGCACGATTTTCTCGTGCCCCATCTGAACGGTGTTCCTTATCATCACAAGCCGCCGCTGCTCTTCTGGATAGATAATCTAGGCTGGACGCTGTTCGGCGTGAACGAAATCTGGCTGCTTCTGGTTTCGCCGCTGTGCGCGCTGGCCAGCCTGTATGCGATCAGATATCTGAGCGGCCAGTTGTGGCCGGGAAATTACGACGCGATGCGCAAGGCGCCCTGGCTGTTGCTCGGCAGTCTGATCTGGGGCACGTATTTGAACGGATCGATGTTCGACATGCTGCTGGGCCTGTGCGTGCTGCTCGCACTGACAGGCCTGGTCAAATCCGCCAAGCGCTTGACCTGGAGGCACTGGGCACCGTATGCGTTGGGCTGCGGACTGGGGCTGCTCGCGAAAGGCCCGGTAGTCTTGCTGCACATTCTGCCGCCTTTTTTGTTGGGCATGCTTTGGAGCGAAACGGCCCGGAAGAATCCGGCTAAATGGTATCTGCAAGGCGGAGCGGCGCTGACCGCCGGCCTTTTGATCGGGCTGGCCTGGGCGGTGCCCGCCGCATTATGTGCCGGCGACGCCTTCGGTGGAACCCTGCTCTGGCATCAGACCGCCGACCGGGTCGTGAACAGTTTCGCGCATCGGCGTCCGCTATGGTGGTATTTGGAATGGGCGCCGGTCATTCTGTTTCCCTGGTGTTTCTGGCCCCGGTGCTGGCAGGCCGTCTGCCGCCGGGAACTGTTCCGCGATCCCGCCGTGCGTTTTTGCGCGATCTGGTTTTTTGCAGGAATCATCGGTTTCTCCGCGATCAGCGGCAAGCAAGTGCATTACCTGTTGCCGTTGATGCCGGCGCTGGCGCTACTGATGAGCCGGGCCTTGACTGCCCGCGCGCCGGCCGATCTGCGAATCGGGGATTTCTTGCCGTTCATCGTAATATGCCTGACAGGGATCCTGCTGCTGGCGCTGCCGGCAATTCCGGGCCTGAAACTCTACAACTGGGTGCTCAACCGGAAATTGTGGTGGCCGCTGTTAATCCTTGCGACCGGCATCGCCGGCATCCTGCTCAAAACCAAAACTCGCCGCCTGACGCCGTATTCGCTGTCCGTTTCGGTCGTTGTGCTTTTGGCTTCGAGTCTGGCCGGATTTTTCAGCTCGACAGGCAATGCCTTCCATTTGAACGACGCAGCGGCCCAGTTGCAAAAATACCTGAAGGCAGGGGAAGCGATAGCCTGGGTGGGGGATTATGACGGGCAATTTTTATTCCTGTTGCGTCTAAAAGAGCCAATGCCGGTGCTCCAATACAGCGAAATTCGGCAATGGCTCACGGACCACCCCAAAGGCCATCTGATCTCGCTCAATGCTGCACCGATGCCCCTCGGCAAAAAGCTCAAGATGAAGATCGATTATATCCAGCCCTACCGCGAAGAGTGGTTGATCGTTCAATCGCTTTAGCGAGCCAGTACAAGGAATTCAATCCGCATGCGGATTGAATTCCCTTTCCAGAAGCCAATAAGTGCCGCCCAGGGCGGCGATCAGCAAGCCGGTGGCGAATACGTGAAAAGCGCCGACATCGTGAAAATCGAACACGATGATCTTTCGCGCCACCGCCATCAGCGCCGTCGCGACGACCAGTTTGACCGGAATCACATGACTCCGGATATACAGCGTGATATTGATGAAAATTTCTATCGCAATCAAGACGATCATGAACGAACCGAAAACCTGCAGGATTTGTTCCTTGTCCAGGTCTTGAAAAGGATGCCGCAAAAACTTCTCGTAGATCACAACGATCACGTCGAGCACGCTCCAGAGTATCGTGAATACCATCAGTATCGCCAGCAATTTGACGCTGTATCGGATCACCCTGTGCATCACCACGATGAACCGGTCCTCGTCCTCGAGCGACAGTTCCTCATGCGAAAGGCGCTTTTGTTCGACCTGCCGGATATGGCTCAGCAGATGGCTGAATAGATTGGCCTTGCCGCCGAATTCGCCATCCTTGTAGCCTTCGTCGAAAAATTGATTGATGCCGGGGACTTCCGCAAGATCTTCACGTCCTAAGTGCTTAAAGCCCATGGTCCAGTCCGCATATTCGCGCCGGTCAATCTGTTTTCTCTCCAGCACGTGCAGGGCGCTATGGCGGCCATCGCGTTTGATCACTTCCAGAAGCGCATTTAAGTCATGCTCTTCGCCTTCCAGCACCTGGACAAAAATACCATTGTTATACAATAACATACCGGTGATGCCCTTATCCGCATTCCGGGCACGGGCGACCCGCAAAATATCCGCCAGATCGTCCGTGGTCATCGGGCGGGTCGCGGTACTGATATAAGACAACTGCAGCATGACGAATCACTCTCTCTTTAGTCTGATTTTCAAACTCTAATATGGCTCAAGCCGGTCCCCGTCTTCTTCCAGATCAGGCTTAACGGATCAACATTCGTTGCAGCGGACTGCCGCTGTCGATCGTGATCTGCTGCCGGCTTTCGAGCGCGGCGCATTGGCCGAGCAAATCGGCGACCTGCCCTTGCTGTTCGGCCTGCAAACCTTTCATCCGATCGATCGCCGCCAAGGCTTCGGAACCGATCGACGCAAACGCCTGCGCCAGCCCTTTTTGCAAGCCGCGCAGTGCGCTGGCCTGCAGCGAGGGCTTCAGTTTTTTGGCGATGAACCAGGGCGTCAGCCAGCTGATCGCGACTACCAGGCTGCTGTGAATCAGAAAGTCGACGCCCAGATACGCCAGATGGGTTTCGTTGCTGTGCCGATAACCGGTAAATACCTGATAACCGACCCAGCTCAGGGCCGCCAGCGGCAGCAGGATTTCGGCGATGCGCGCCCCGCTCAGCAAAGTCCGCTGCAGGGCATTGCCGGGATTGGCGAGAGATTGTCTCACCGCCAGTTCGCTCTGGGTTTCGATGATTTTCGGCGCTTTTTCGCGGAGCGGAGCCAACTGCCGCTTGAGCGGCAGCGCCGGAATGCCGCGCTGTTCGGCCTGCAGCACGAACTCGTCGAGAGCATCGTCGAACCGGGCTTTCGCCCAGGAGTCCCATAATAGCGCATCGGCCTGAGTTGAAGGATATTTTCCGCTCGTCGGATTGGTCAGCAAGCCGACCGCATGTTCCGCATAATAATCGGCCAATTGCCTGACCGGCCAGGCGAAGCCTTCCTGCAGCAATTGCCCGGTACGCTGCCATTGCTGCTGCCAAAGCGGAGAAAGCTCCCGGGATGCCGCATCGCCGCCACCCAAAGCCTGCCGGTATTGTTCCAGCGTGTAGCGAAGCTCGTCGAGGCGGGCCTTAAGCCCGCGTTGTTCGAGCTGCTGTACGGTATGTTCGTTGGCCAGCTCGGTGAGCATCTTTGCCAAGGCGCTGAATTCGTCTTCCTGCCCGTCTTCCGCGCAGATCGTCTTGAAAATGATCGGCTCGACGAAACCGGCCTTGCTCAGCTGGCGTTTGAAGTCCTCGAATTGTTCCGGTTGGCCGCGGTCCCACTGATTCAAAACGAACAACCAAGCGTGCCGCGCTCCTTCCGCCAGCAGCAGCCGCCAGGCCTTTTCGTCGCGGTAGCGTTCCGGGCTAACTACATAGATCAGTATATCGATATGCGGCAACCATTCCAGCACCAGATGCCGGTTGGTCTGGTCGATACTGTCGAAATCGGGCATGTCGATCCAGATGATATGCCGTTTCGCCTCGTCGTCGTGCTGCGCGACCTTTACGCTGGCGATCGGCAGATTCTCGGGCAAATGCCGGAGCGCGACCGAACGGTGATGAAACAGAGTCACTTCGCGCGACGTCGGCCGCTCGATGCCGGTTTTGGCGATGGCCTTGCCGGCCAGCCGATTCAACAATGAACTTTTGCCGACGCCGGTACCGCCCATGAACGCGACCAGCAAAGGTCTGCCCTGCCCTTGGCCGAACAAGGCGCTCGGCGTACCGGCCTGCGGAAGACTTCCCTGTTCCAGCATTTCCCGGGCGATCCAGCCTGCCTCCACCGCCTGCGCGGCCCACTGGCGGGTATGATCCACCAAATCAGAGTAATCGTAAGCCATGACGTTTTTCCTTCAGATGGTTTTCCGCTTCCTGTAATTGCTCGGGCGTAATGTTGAAGTGCGCCAGGGCGGACAATTGCTGCGGCAAAGCCACCAATTTGTCACGCAGCGCTTCGACGAACAGCGCCTGTTTGACTTGGTGCAACTGGTTTCTTTTCAGATCGGCCTCGACGCTGTGCATATAACTGCCGATCGCGCTTTCGGCCAGCAGCGATGTCACTGTCAGCATCGAGGGGGCGATCACCAGATCGTGGACCCCGATCCCGCCGGTATGCAAGGTCAACGCAATCACCGCCGCATCGGTCGTTGCCCGGGTCGCGCGCAGGCTGTTCAGTAGTAAAGGCTGCTCCTGCAGCTTACGGTACAATCGGTGCGCGGCGCTTTCGACATCCTGCTGGAAAGTCTGGTGATAATGTTTGACCGCCCCGTCGAAGCCGGCCAACAGTTCCTGGCGCCGGCTGCGCAGAAGTGCGCCCATATCCTTCCACCACAGGCGTTGCTGATGCTCCTCGGCCTTGTCGCGCAGTTTGTCGGTCATCTGCAGCAAGGCGTGCTCGGCGATCTGGTTTAGAAGCGCAACCTCATGGCTGGCATCGGTCAGCAAAGTCTTCTTGCGGCCGAGCTTCATCAACTGCCTGACCGGCCAGGTCAACGCCCGGCGCGTGCCGGCCAATATCCCCGCCAGCCCCGGAATTTCGAGCAGGGTCAGCAGTTCGGCCATCGCGACCTGAAAGGTTTCGTAGTGGTGCGGATGGTTCAGATAGTCGCGCTGATAATTGTCCAGCGCCTGTTTGATCGTTTGGTCGAGCAACTGATGCCAGTCTCTCAGCGCCTGATGCTCCTGCGTAACGGGCTCCAGCCATTGCGGCCAGTAATATTGGAGCAATTCCTGCTCGTAGCGGGCATGTTTCTTGTAGGACACCTGAGCAGCGAGCTGCGACAGCAGCGATCGCTGCGCCTCCGGCCAGACCGGCAGGCCCGATTGCTTGTCATAGTACAGCGGTACGACTTCCGGAAATTCGTCCTTTCGGGCCAGCAGCCACTTTTCCTTCAAGGAATGCACGATCAGCGCTTCCGAGCCCTCGCTGAGCTTGTTCAGGCAGATCACGGTCGGCTGGCGTAAAACTTCCAGAACGGACATCATGTCCCAGACCGACTGATCCGCGTATTTTTCCTTGCTGACCACCAGCACGATTACATCGGCCAGCGCCATGGTCCGGATTACACCTTCGCGGTAGGTCGACGAATCGATCGAATCGAAATCGGGCGTATCCCACAGCACGCATTCGGGCAGCAGCAAAGAATGCGCTCCCGGTTCGGATAGCGCAAAGCAGTCATGCCGATCTTTGCTCAATTGCTCGGGCAAGAGTTGCTGGAAACGCCCGAAGTAGCGCTGCAAGCCGCTGCAATCCTCGCGCCTGACCCGGTGGCAGAAGCCTTGCGGATGCACCGTATAGCCCGCCAGGGGGCTCACCCCGGCGGCATCGGACTGAAGCAGCACGTTCACCAGCGAGCTCTTGCCCGCCTGCGTCGGCCCTACCACGGCAATCTGCAGAGGCGGCAACGGCTTGGAATCGATCAGCGCGCCTTTGCGTAAAAAGGCTTCCGCCAGCAGCAGCTGATCGATGCGGTGCCGGTAAACCGCCTTGGCGGATTCGAGATGGGCCTGCTGTAAAATCGTCTGGTAACGCTGCTTCAGTAGTTGGATAAATTCCAGCATAAGGGATTGCATGGGTTATAATTGCCGATCATTTTACCGAGTTTTTTGAAGATCGGACGTTATAAATAAACAATAAAAAGCCAATATCCTTAACATCGATCCGTAATTCCATCGAGGCAACCTAATGAAAAAAATTTCCCTATTCCTGATTTTTATTCTGAGTTGTGTCCTTTTGTCCGCCTGCGGCAGAAGCGACAAAGTCAACGGGCAAAATATCCGGACTGCGTATAAGTCCGTCAAAGTGTTGAAGGAACGGTTGCCGGCCGAGAAGCGCATCGAATTCGAAGTTTCCTTCTGGACCATTCGCGACGCCCAAAAAGCCGACGCCGAGTTTTTGAATGCGGTCGACGGAAAAACCCCGCTGGAAATCATCGGCATGGGGCAAGAGATCTACCAGCAGCGGAAGAATGCCGGCTTCAAGGGCTATGAGCAATATTCGAGCTGGGAAGACATGATCAACAAGTTCGGCCAGGAAAGATCGCAACAGGGCGCAATCAAGAAGGAAGACGCCAGGGATAAAGCAAACGACGTACTTTATAACCTGAAGCGCTAACTAAAAAACAAACCGCTTGCGGATGGACCGTTTCCGGTCCATCCGGCCCGTATTCCCGCTTCAACCTGACCCGATGCGGGTCAAAAACGGTAGCCTTTCGGCACCACCGTCACCCCGCTTTCCGAAACCGTGAAACGGGCCGCATCGGCCACCGGATCGATGCCGATTTTCTCGCCGGGCGGTACGCTTACATACTTGTCGATGATGCAGCGTTTCAGCATTGCGCCGGCACCGACCTGCACGCCTTTGAATAGGATTGAATCCTCGACCAGCGCATCATCATCGACGCGAACCTGCGCCGAGAGAATGGAATGCCTGACCGTGCCGCCCATGATCACCGCTCCGCCGCAGATCAGCGAATTATCGAATTGACCTGGGCGGCCCGAGAGACCGGGCGCCATCCTGGCCGGGGGATATTGGCCGGGATAAGTCCGGATCGGCCAATCGCTCTGATACAGATTGATCGGCGGCACCGGCAGCAGCAAATCCATATTCGCCATGTAATACGAATCGACCGTGCCTACATCGCGCCAGTAACGGTCAGGCGTCACTCGCCCCTTCTCGCCGCCGAAACGGTAGGCGAAAACGCGTTGCCGGCCGATCAGGCGCGGAATGATGTCTTTGCCGAAATCATGGCTCGATTCGGCAAGCTCGTGATCGAATTTCAACTCCCGGCAGAGCAAATCCATATCGAATACATAAATCCCCATCGAAACCAGCGTATGTTGCGAATCGTCGGGCAGCGCCTGGGGACAGGAAGGTTTCTCCCGAAACCCCACAACGCGCTGAGACGAATCGATCGACATGACGCCGAAACCGCGGGCTTCCTCCAGCGGCACCTGCATGCAGGCAATCGTCAGTTCCGCTCCCTGCTCCTGGTGAAAATGCAGCAGGGCGGCGTAATCCATCCGGTAAATATGATCCCCCGACAATACCGCCACATAAGCGGCGCGGCTGCGCTCGAGCAGATACAGGTTTTGCATGATCGCATCGGCGGTGCCCGCATACCAGGAATTACCGGTGCGCATCTGCGGCGGCACCGGGGTGATATACTCCGAAACTTCCGGATTGAAAATCGACCATCCGTCGCGCAGATGCTTTTGCAGGGAATGCGATTTGTATTGCGTCAGCACCAGAATACGCCGCAGTCCGGAATGCAGGCAGTTCGACAAGGTAAAATCGATGATCCGGTATTTGCCGCCGAAAGGTACACTCGGCTTGGCCCGCTCGGCGGTTAAAGGGTACAGTCTGGAGCCGGCGCCGCCGGCCAGAATAATGGACAGGGTCTTGTCGAGCATGAAGTGTCCTTTCAGCCAAAACCTAACCTGGATAATATGAACGCGCAAGCTTTATTAATGCGTAAAGCTTTTCTCCTTACCAAACTTCAAACGAAACTTGGCAAGGAGGCTGGAAGTGTGGAAACAGCCGTGTTTCCGAAACTAAAAATCAACCGCGACCGCCGTGTTTCCGTAGCGGACGGCAACGGGCCATTGCCAGGCTTTTTTGACGTGTAGCCAGTTCACGCCGATGCACTTCCATCAGCACCAAAAACAGGCAAAAAAATACAAAAGCAGCCATCTCAATCTCCTTCGTAGCTAATAACAGAAAATTGCCCAAGAAGCATTCTTCACCCTAAGGATATCAAGCATTAACTATGCCATTTCGATTACCGGCTTGATTTAGCCCCAGGAACCGAAATCATTTCAAAGCAGTTCAAACCGCCTGGAGCTTCAGCACCAAAACGGTGATTTCCCTTATGAAGCAGCATTATATCAGTGCGCCACTGCACGGGTTTTAGATCCGGCAGATGGCCCCTCCGGGCCGCCTGCTTCAAAATTTCCTTATTTTTTAGTTATCCGCTGTTTCAGAATAGTTCACCCGAAACGTTTGATGTGTGAAAGGGAGCGCATACCGAAAGCAATTTGTCCTGCCGCAACGGCAAATAGCTTTGGTTTTGAATCAAACGCGCCCTTCAGAGTCAATTATTACCGTTCCCTACTCAAAACCGGCTTTCATTATGACGCTTAAAACCTTATGCAATCGTGAGGTTCTGGTGGCGTATAAGGACGACACCCTCTTCGATGCCGCCGCGCTGATGCGTCAATATCATGTCGGCGATGTAATTATAGTGGAAGAACGCGACGGCTTGCGCTATCCGGTCGGAATCGTGACGGACAGGGATATCGTAATCGAAGTGATCGCAAAAGAACTCGCAATCGATGCGATTACGGTAGGGGATCTGATGTGCCGCGAACTGGTACTGGCGCAGGAAGACGACGACCTGCTCGACGCGATTCGATTGATGCGTCAAAAGGGCGTCAGGCGGCTGCCGGTCGTCAATAAAAGCGGCGTTCTCGTGGGCATCTTTGCTGCCGACGATCTGATCGAGTTGATCGCGGAACAGTTACAAGCCATGGCCGGGTTAATCGGCAAGGAACAAGCACAGGAAAAACAGTACCGATATTGATACACGCCTCCTACGTTTTTCTTATCGAAGTTTTCGCGGCAAAACCGGCCTGCTTTCCGGGGCATCCGAAAGCCTGCCTGCGGTTAATCCGGATACCGCCAAAATAAACCGCTTCGACAGCGGGCAGATCCAGTTCTTAGTTTTCCTTTTTTCTGTCATCGAAGTGTCATCCGTCTGTCACACAGCGTTAACGCTTTCGACACGGAACTGACATCTTGCTCCCGTAATTTATCGGTATCTCTTAATAGCCCGAGCAAAGCCGATGAAAAATCTCAATCAGGAGACTTGCCAACCCGCCGCCAAACGCTTCAGCAGTTTTATTGCGGATTCGGAAGCAATGATTAAAGCCGCGCAGGCACTTCGCTACCGTGTCTTCGCGCGGGAAATGGGCGCCCGGCTCAAGTCCGCTGCCGAAGAACTGGATTATGACGAAATCGATACGTACTGCGATCACCTGATCGTTTACGACAACCAGAAAAACAAGATCGCCGGTTATACGCGCCTGTTGAATCATGAACAGGCGCAATTGCTCGGCCGCTTTTATTCTCAGGATGAATTCGACCTGAGCCCGATTCTGGCACTGCCCGGCCGGTTCCTCGAAATCGGCCGTACCTGCGTCGATCCGGATTACCGGGGCGGCGCAGTGTTGACGACCCTGTGGTCGGCGCTCGCGCAGTATGCGAGCGAAGGCGGTTATCGCTATTTACTGGGCTGCGCCAGCATCACGCCGGGCCCGAGCGGGTATGCGGTGGATGCCGTCTTTCGGCATATCGACCGGAAAAACATCGCGCCGGCATCTTTGAAAACCGTCCCGGCCATCCCGGTGCCGGCGCATTTGCGCTGCCAGCGCGACGAATCGGGCATTCCGCCGCTACTGAAAGCCTATCTGCGTTTCGGCGCATTGGTCTGCGCCGAACCGTTTTGGGACGAAAGCTTCAACTGTATGGATCTTCTGATGCTGCTGCCGCTCGAACAGCTGGAGCAGCGTTACAGCAAGCACTACCTGAGAGACAGCCAGAGCGCCAATGAAAGCGAAACTTCGGCTCTACTCTAAAGCAGCCGGACTCATTCTGCTGTTTATGGCCGGCTTTCTGATCGCCACCGGCCTGTTCCCGGCCATCGGGTTGGTTCGTCCGCCCGCCGGAGCCAGGCAAATCCGGGATGCGATCAAACTCCGCTGGCTGCAGCGGTTCGGCCGCATACTGAACCTGCGGATCGACAAGAGCGGCAGCATTGCCACGCACCCGGTTCTGGTCGTCAGCAACCACGTCTCCTGGCTGGACATCATCGTTCTGGGCGGAATTGTTCCCGGTTGTTTCGCCGCCAAGGACGATATCGCCGGCTGGCCGGTCATCGGCTATCTGTCGCGGCAGGCCGGCACCGTGTTTATCCGCCGGGGCGACAGGACACAGATACTGCAGACCGCCGAAAGGATGGCCTGGCAATTGCGACGGAACGGCAATATGCTGGTTTTTCCGGAAGGCACGACCACCGACGGAGGCGATGTCCTGGATTTTCATGCGTCGCTGTTTCAACCCGCCCTGATGACCCATGCCGCGATCCAACCCGCAGCGATCCGTTATTTGAACACTGCCGAAGAAAGCGCGCCGTTCGTCGGCGACGAAGCATTCGTTACGCATTTGTTCAAGATGCTGGCGCTCGATAAAATCGACGTCAAACTCGATTTTCTGCCGCCGATCGAGAGCGAAGACAAAACCCGCAACGGCATCAGCCGCGAAGCCAGAAGCCTGATCCGGGAAGCTTTGCGGGCCGATGATTCTGTCGGCGTTTTTACCCCCCGCAAACCGGAAAATCAGGCAAGCAAATTGACGGCTTAGCGGCTTCTTTTCAGGCGTCATAGACCTGCCAGGTTTTTTAAACCTGACAGGTCTTGTAACCGAAAGTAATTCGCCCGAAGCCTAACCTGCTGTCTTTCCCGGAAAAGATTGAGTAAAATCGGCCGCATCTCACCCCGTACCCGCCTTACCGGCGGAACAGCGCTTAATTCATCACGGAAATAACAAGAATTGGATGGCGGATTTTGTCTTACCGGAACTCGACCGACTCGAACGCCTCATCGAACAACTCGGCGACCGCGCGCAGTGCGAAATCGTCGAGTACATTCCTTATGAGGGGCATCAATTCCCGATTCACTGCATCACGCTCGGCTCGAACCGGCCGGAGGCGCCGACACTGGCATTTTTCGGCGGTGTGCACGGCCTCGAAAAAATCGGCTCGGAAGTGATCCTGTCGTTTATCCAAACGATCACCGGCCTGCTCGACTGGGACGAAGAATTCGCCGCACGGTTGCAGAAATCGCGCCTGGTCTTCGTGCCTCTGGTCAATCCGGTCGGCGTGTATGTCGGCACGCGCGCGAACGGCAACGGCGTCGATCTGATGCGCAACGCGCCTGTCGAAGCCGAAGGTGCCACCCGGCTGTATTGCGGACAGCGTATCAGCCCCCGCCTTCCCTGGTACCGGGGCAGCGAGCTCGAAATGGAGAAGGAAGCGCTGGCCTTGTGCCGCGTGGTCGAAAAACATTTGTTCGGATCGAAGCTGTCGATCGCGCTGGATCTTCATTCGGGTTTCGGCATTCGCGACCGCTTATGGTTTCCCTATGCTTCGCGCAAGACCCCGTTCGGCCATTTAGCCGAAATGCTGGCGCTAAAGGAAAACTTCGACCGCTGCTACCCCTACCATATTTACAAAATCGAACCGACTTGCACCGAATACCTGATCAACGGCGATTTATGGGATTATCTGTTCGACCGCTTCGTCGGGCAGGCCCAGGAAGCGCGGCTGTTTCTGCCGCTGACGCTCGAAATGGGTTCTTGGCTCTGGCTGCGCAAAAACCCTTTGCATCTGTTTTCGCGTCACGGCCTGTTTCATCCGATCCTGCCGCACCGCCAGCAGCGCATCTATCGGCGTCACTTCCTGCTGTTCGATTTTCTGCATCGCAGCCTGCTTTACCCGGCGGCCTGGGCAACACTGGGCGAACGGCAAAAACACCAATACACCCGGAAAGCGATGGAGCTGTGGTATGCCTGAACCGACTGCCCCCCATTTCATTTTGCTGCGCGGCCTGACCCGCGAATCGGCGCACTGGGGAGATTTCGTCCCGCAGCTGCAGGCCGCGTTTCCGAATGCACGACTGACCCTGCTCGATTTGCCCGGCGCAGGCCTTTTCTTTCGAGACACTTCGCCGGCCTCGATCCGCGGCATTCTGGAAAAAGTCCGAATGCAAGCGCTCGAACAAGATTCTCTCAGCGAACCGGCCGTGTTGATCGCCGTCTCGCTGGGCGGCATGGTGGCCTGGGAATGGATGCTCACGCACCCTCAGGAAATCGGCGGCGGGATTCTGATCAATACCAGCCTGGGCAGTTTGAGTCCTTTTTATCGGCGCCTGCGCTGGCAAAACTATGGCAGACTGTTTGCCGCGGCAGGGAATCGGGATGTCGAAAAAAGAGAACCGGCGCTGCTCGAATTGCTCAGCAACCACAAAGAAAACTATCCGAAAATTGCCGCCGACTGGATCGCAATTCAAAAAGCGCGTCCGGTCGGCGCCGGAACCGCTTTCCGCCAGTTGACGGCAGCTGCAACTTACTGCCCCGAAGCCATCAAACCGAAACCGCCGATCCTGTTGCTGAACAGCCGCGGCGATCAACTGGTCGATCCGCAGTGTTCCGAAGCCATCGCTCGAAAATGGCAACTCGAACTCCATACCCACTCCTGGGGCGGGCATGACTTGACGGTCGACGACAGCAGGTGGGTCGTGGCGGAAATCCGCGCCTGGATCAAAAACGCGGCGTACTGAAGAATACCCACGCGCGGCGATTTACGAAAGCGTCACCTCCGAAACGGCCGGGCGCAATGCCGAATGCTTCGCTAACAGGGCATCAAACCGATCGGCGGGAAGGGGTTTTGAAAAAAAGTAGCCCTGCCCGTAATCGCAGCCCATCTCTTTGAGTATCTCGTACTGGTCTTGAGTTTCTATGCCTTCGGCGATCACCTGGATGCCCAACTTGTGAGCCATGCCGATCATCGCTTCGCAAAGCGCCAGATCACTGGCCCCGGCGGCGAGATTGCGCACGAAGGATTGGTCGATCTTGAGATAGTCGATATCGAATTTTTTCAGATAGGAAAGCGACGAATAGCCTGTCCCAAAGTCATCCAGCGCCACTTGGATCCCCATGTCCCTGAAGACCAACAATTGGCTGCTGATTTCCTCCCGGGCTTCCATCAGCAGATTCTCGGTGATTTCAACAACAAGGCTTTGGCCCGACAAATCGGCTTCCGCTAAAGCATTAAAGCAAGGTATCCGACTGTCGGCATTCGCCCTGAACTGGGCGGGAGACATGTTAACGCTGACCTGAAATGCGGGATGATGTATGGCACGCCACCGAGCCACTTGGGCAGCCGCTTGGCGGCAGACCCAGTTACCTATTCCGATGATTTGGCCGGTGTCTTCGGCAATCGGAATAAAATCGGATGGACTCACCAGCCCCCTTTGGGGATGCTGCCAGCGGATCAGCGCCTCGGCCTTGTGAATAGCGCCGGTTTCCAAATCCACGATGGGTTGGTAGTGCAAAATAAACTGATCGTTTGCCAAGGCGCTGTACAGGTCGTTGGTCAACCGCATGCGGGCACTGGACTCCTCCTGCATGGCCGGCGTGTAATAATGAAAACGATTGCGTCCTTGGCGTTTGGCCGCATACATGGCTTGATCGGCGTTTTTAAGCAGCGTCGTAATATCCCGGGCATCGTCGGGATAGAAGGTGATGCCGATACTGGCCGAAACATAGGCCAACTCGTTCTTTAACCGATAGGGCATTGCCAGTTTATCGAGAAGACCATTGGCAACTCGGCCGACATTGCCGACGTCCTGCAAATCGTCCAGAACGATGATGAATTCATCCCCGCCCAGACGCCCGGTGATGTCGGATTCCCGTACACATTCGGTCATACGCTCTGCCGCTTCCTGAAGCAGCGAATCCCCGACCTCGTGCCCTAGCGTATCGTTGACGTCTTTGAAACGGTCCAGATCGATCAACAGCACCGCAAATCGTTTGTTATCCCGGCGCGCCCGCTTGATCTCCTCCATTAACCGATCATGAACCATTCGGCGGTTCGGCAGATTCGTCAAAAAATCGAAATTGGCCTGGCGCCAGATCAGTTCTTCGCTTTTTTTCTCTTCGGTAATGTCGGAAAACAGCGCTACCCGGCGGTACGTCGAACCTTCATCCCGGCAAATCGTATCGGCAATCAACCGCGCAGGATAGATTTCGCCACCCTTGCGACGGCTCCAGACCTCTCCTTGCCACTTGCCGGAAGTGGAAATCGACCAATCCATCTCCCGAGCGGAAGTGCCGTCATGGGAAACTGAAAAGAGAAAATTCGGCTGTTTACCCAAAACTTCCTCGAATCCGTAGCCCGTAATTTCGGTGAAGGCGGGGTTGACGGTAATGATGAGGTTATCTGCGTCGGTTACCATCATTGCTTGGCTGCTGGCTTGATATACCAGAGCGGCAAGTTCCATCTCTTCGGCTGCGAGTCTGCGATCCGTAATGTCAGTGAACATGGCGAATGCGCCGGCAAAGCTGCCGTCGCTGTCTGTCAGTGCGGAACCGGCAATCGAACACCAACGGATTTTACCGTCCCGGCGGCGCAGCCGCAGTTCGTAATAGGTACTTTCTCCTCGGCTTCTTTGCTGCATTTCGCGCCGAAAATGCGGAATGTCTGCTTCAAAAACAAATTCCTCCAGCAATCGTCCGAGCATCTGTTCGGGCGCATAACCCAGCATCAAAGCCATGGCCGAGTTGACGAAGACTATACGAAAGCGCTTGTCGATCGAGCAAATGCCCTCATTGCTGGTCTCGACGATGAGCCGATAGCGCTCTTCGCTTTCGCTTAAAGCTTTTAAGGCTTGACGCCATTTGGAGATGTCTTCCATAATCGACCAGATATAGCGCTGCCCATGCGGGCCGGATACCAGCATGCCGTTTAGACGGAGCGGAATGCGTTGGCCGCTTTTATTCCGGTATTCTTTCTCGTACGGTCCATAGTAGCCGACGCGGAGCAGCGACTCCAGCTGCTCCGCTTCCTGGGACTCGTATTCTTGAGGCGTCAAAGCCCAGTAATCCAGGTTTTTGAGTTCGTCCGCCGAATAACCGCAAATGCGGCGAAAGGCTTCGTTGAATTCGATAAAACGGCCTTTCATATCGGTCAGGGCGATGCCGAGCGGCGACAACTCGTAAAGCCCACGCAATTTTTCTTCATTTTCTTTCAAATGTTGAGAATATTCGCGGTTGAGAATCAAGCTCATCGCAATCATCAGGCCCAAATAGCCGTAAGACCGCAAAGGGACAAAATCGATGGCGAACAGCCTCACCAGAAGCCCTTCGATCAAGAACATCATGAAAAAGCCGACGGCGACGATCATACCCAAGAGATTGCGATGGCCGCTATGGCGATAGAAATCGCTCAGCGCATACAGCACATAGCCAAAGTTCGCCATAACCGTAACAAGGGCGAAATAAAACCATCTCCCCGGTTGGCCCACTACCAGGGTAACCGCTTCTCCCCATCGCGAATGCACAGTTTTGAAACCATCGAGCCGGTCGTATAACAAACCGAAAGGCTGGCTTACATTCACCCATAACAGTAAAACGTAGAGCAGGGTCAATCCTTTCAGAAATCGCAGCGGCCGGCTTTTGGAAAAGAGTGCGATAAACCAAAGGAAGATAATAAAAAACACGATGCTGAGGCCGAGGCTCCACTTGAGGGCCGTAATGCATTCATCGAGATTTTCGGCTTTTAACGACTGGCATTCGAATAGGGCAACCAGCGATACAGCCAAACTCGCCGAGCCGAATGCAATCTGAGCGGAATTGAAGGGCCGGCTGAAACCCACGGAAAAATGAATCAAACCGGCATAAATGCAGAGACCGGAGAGAACATACAAGCTGGGCGTAATGATTTGGATCATCTTCTACTGGCAAGCGGGACATAGGACATAGGCCATGCCGAACCGGCCAATGCCGTTAAGTTAAGGCAAGCTCGCCATTACGGCATGGATTGCCGGACGACTGCATGGGCAGAGATTTGCTCCTGCAATCTCTGCATTCACGCCCTCCCTGGCGTTTATGCAGGAGGTAGGGCAACGCAGGAGCAGCTGCCGAATCCAGAAGCCAAGGATGGCGGGATTTGATTGCATCCTTGGAGTCTCGGCAATCGCTCCTGCATTGCCTACCTCCTGCGTCCTTGCAGTTGTGGATCTCGGCAATCCTGCCGAGATGACGGCTTAACTTAATGGCATTGCCGAACCGGCAAGAGGCTATGATAAAAGGTAATCAGGTCGGTGAATGTCCGATTTAGTATAGTCAGCTTTTCCAGAAAGTCGGATCCAATCGGAACTTTATTTGCAAAATACTTTTTCTTTCTAACTATTCGTTTGGTCTGCTCTCCCGACATTACCGAACAGCTTTCAAAGGCTTATAACGTCTTTTCAAGATACTGCACAATCAGTTGCACATTGCGGTTGTTTCTGAATTCGTTGATGTCGAGCTTATAAGCCGCCCGGCAGGCGCGAAGGCCGAGCCACCGTTCGGGATGATCGATAAAAAACGCGATCGCATCGATTAATAAACCATTGGCGTTTCTCAACACCAGCTTCAGATGTTTTTGGCCGACGATGCTGGCCTGCACGACTTCGAACTCGCCCTGGAAAACCGGTTCAGGAAAACCCTGCCCCCAGGTCGCGGCATTCTGCAGCAGTTCGGCAAATTCGACCGTCATTTCCAGTTCGCTAAGTTCGCCGTCCGAAAGCACTTTCTGCTCCAGATCGACCTCGTCCAGACGTTTGCGCACCATTTCGTCGAACGCCAGCGCGAACGGCGGATAATCGTGCATCGCAATGCTCATGCCGGCCGCCATCGCATGGCCGCCGAATTTGCTCAGTAACTTCGGATGCGCGGCCGCAATGTCGCTGAGCACGTCGCGGATATGCACTCCCGGAATCGAGCGGGCCGAGCCTTTGATCTGATCCTTGCCCGCCGGCGCGAATGCGATGACCGGCCGGTGCAGGCGGTCCTTGATCCGAGACGCCAGAATCCCGATCACACCCTGATGCCAGTTGGGGTCGAACAAGCACACGCCGGCGGGTAAATGGCGCTCATCGAGCGCCCGCATCTCTTTCAGCAGCGTTAGCGCCTCGTGTTTCATCTGGCCTTCGATTTCCTTGCGGCCGTTGTTCAGATCGTCCAGCTGCAGGGCCATTTGCCTGGCTTCCTCCGGATCGTCGCTGAGCAGGCACTGAATCCCCAGCGTCATATCGTCCAGCCGGCCGGCCGCATTCAAACGCGGCCCGAGCGCGAACCCCAGATCGGCAGCCTGGAGCGAGGCCGGTTTGCGGCCGGAAACATCGATCAGCGCCCGGATGCCCGGATGCGCCTTGCCCATCCGAATCCTAAGCAGGCCCTGGTGTACCAGTATCCGGTTGATCCGATCGAGTTCGACCACATCCGCAACCGTTCCCAGCGCGACATAATCGAGCAGTTGGCCGAGATTCGGGTCGGGCAAGCCTTTGGCCTGGAACCAGCCGGTTTCCCGGAGCCGGCTTCTGAGCGCCAGCAGGCAATAAAACATGACCCCGACACCGGCCAGCGCGCGGCTCGGAAACTTATCGCCGGACAGGTTCGGGTTCACGATCGCATCGGCGGCCGGCAACTCGTGGCCCGGCAAATGATGATCGGTGACCAGCACTTTGATGCCGGCCTGTTTCGCGGCCAATACACCGTCGAGGCTGGAAATGCCGTTATCGACCGTGATGATCAGGTCGGGCTGTTCCCGCTTGACCAGCTCGACGATTTCAGGCGTCAATCCATAGCCGTACTCGAAGCGGTTGGGCACCACGAAACCGACGCGTTTGGCGCCGAACAGCTGCAGGCCCTTGATCGCCACCGCGCAGCTGGTCGCGCCGTCCGCGTCGAAATCGGCCACGATCACGATTTTTTGATCCTGTTCCAGCGCCGCGATCAGGTGCGCCACCATCTTCTCGATGCCCGATAACAACCAGGGCGGCGGCAATTTAGCCAGAGAGCGGTCCAGATCGTCCGGTGAACTGACACCCCGGGCTAAAAAGATGCGTTCCAGTATCGGATGCAGGCCGTCCATAGGTAGATGCTGTTGAACCAATGGCCGGGAAGTAATGATTTTTTTGACGCCTTGAGGGTACATGCGCGGGGAGAAATTAAGTTGCTTCCAGAGCTGATAAAGATGAGCCATTATAGCGCCAAACAGCGTAACTCCGATCCGGATAATATCCCGCATCGAGCAGTTGACCGGGCAATGACAAGAGACGGTTTTTAATATTTTGTTGCAAGCTGAATTGGCAACGGGGAAGATAGACGCAAACTTATCGATAACTTATAGAGCACCTTATAACACCATGTTTCTGGCTGAGCGGTGGTTTGAAGCCTGGGCAGACCTCGGAGTTCCCCGCAGCCCCGGGCTCGAACGGCTGCATGCCGACTTGACGCGGCGCTACTGCGAGCTGCATCGGCATTACCATACGCTGCGGCATCTGGCGGAGTGTTTCGGCCATTTGTCCGAATTGGCGCCGTATCTTTCGCATAAACCGGAGTCCGAGCTGGCGCTGTGGTTCCACGACGCCGTTTACGACCCGCAACGCACCGACAATGAAGCGCTCAGCGCAGCTTGGGCGGTCGACTCGGCACGCGCCTTGGGCGTTGCTGAATCCGCGGCCCGGCGTATCGCCCGGCTGATTTTGACCACCCGCCACGATACAGAACCCGAGGGAAACGATGCCGAGGCCGTGACTGACGCCGACCTGGGCATCTTAGGCGCCGACGCCGAGCGCTTCTTCGAGTACGAAGCGCAAATCCGGCAGGAATATGCCTGGGTTTCCGAGCCTGACTATAGGGCCGGGCGCGCCGAGTTCCTGGCCCGCCTGTTGAACCGGCCGCATATTTTCTCGACGGAGCGCTTCCGCAGCCGTTACGAAGCCCGGGCGCGCGCCAATCTGCAGGCGTCCGTTCGCCGGTTGACGGAAGGCGCGTAAGCCCGCCCCCGACTCAAGCCTCCACCTCGCAGCCCAAGCCCTCATCCCTCTCCCGGTCGCCGTCAAAGCGGGAAATTCCGAATTTAAAACAGCAAATTACAAAATATCCCGGTCCTCTCATTCAGGAATTCCCGATTTTAATCTGGATTCCTGGCGTGATTGTGGTATATACATTACCGATCGCCGGGATCGATGATCTCGATCGGTTGGAGTCCTCGATAATAACAATAAAACATCCACCCGAACCATGCCTGGAGCGGAATGAAAACCTACTGTATCGGCCTGTCGGTCACTTATCACGACTCGGCCCTGGCAATTGTCGACGCGGCGGGCGATGTACTGTTCGCCGAAGCGACCGAGCGCTTCCTGCAGAATAAGCGTGCGTTGAATGCCGAGCCGGACCAGTTGTTCCGGATATCGGAGCTGCTCGAAACTTATTGTCCCGATCCGGGCGAAATCACGATTGCCAGCAACTGGCGGCGGCAGCGGCCGCTCTACGAATCGATCATGTCGCGGCTCGGCCTGCTGTCGGCGCCGGGCCTGCTGAAAGACGGCATCAAACGGCTGCGTTCGCCGCTCGGCAATTATCAGCTGCACCACATGATGGCCTGCCAGCACAACAGTATCCGCAGTGCCGGCCTGAATCTGGTCCGGATCCTCCGCGAACGCTATCCGCACTGCAGAATCCGCTTCGCCGACTACGACCATCACCTGACGCATGCCGCGGCCGCTTGCTACGGCAGCCCGTTCGAAGAATCCGCCTGTGCGGTGATCGACTCGTTCGGCGAGCACGGCGCAATGGCCTTTTACCGCTACCGGAACGGCAGGCTGGAACCGCTTTACGAGGCCCGCGGCGCAGGCACCGCAAGCCTTGGACTGTATTACATGAAGATCACTGAACTGTGCGGCTTCGACTGGCTGAAAGGCGAAGAATGGAAGGTGATGGGTCTGGCGCCTTACGGCCGGCTGAACGAAGAACTGTATGCGCTGCTGCAATCGACGATTACGCTCGACGGCTTCGAGGCCCGGCATCAGGGCAAGGAAATTTTCGACCGGATCGACCGGCTGGACGCCTTCAAACACAAGCGGCCAGCCCCCATCGAACTTGCCGCCGATCTGGCTTATACCGGACAATTTTTTTTTACGGAGACGGTGAACCGGCTGCTGATTCATCTGCAGCATATCACCCAATCCGACAATCTGGCGCTGGCCGGCGGCTGCGCGCTGAACTCCTCGAATAACGGCCGGATCACCCAGGAAACTCCGTTCAGTCAGGTCTACGTGCCTTCCGCCCCGGCCGACGACGGCTGCGCGCTTGGCGCGGCCTGGCTGGCGCATCATGACGCGCATCCCGCTCCCCGCTTCCCAAGAGCGATACAAACGCCTTATACCGGTTCGGAAATCGCCGAGGAGGCGATCGACCGCCTGCTGCGCTTCAACCGCTCGCTGACGATCGAGCATCTGCCGGAGTCGATCTGCGAGGCGACCGCCCAACAGCTGGCCGAAGGAAAACTGGTCGGCTGGCTGCAAGGGCGCGCCGAGTTCGGACCGCGCGCGCTCGGCAACCGTTCGATCCTGGCCGACCCGCGCTTTGCCGCAACACAGGACCTGATCAACGAAAAAATTAAATTCCGCGAAACCTTTCGTCCGTTCGCACCGTCCATTTTGCATGAGTTCGGCACCGACTATTTCGAACATTACCAAGAGTCGCCGTATATGGACAAAACCCTGAAAATTCGCGAAACGATGCGCGGGCGGATTGCCGCCGTCTGCCACGTGGACGGCACGGGACGGCTGCAAACGGTCAAGCAGGAATGGAACCCGCGTTTTTACCGGCTGATCGACTGCTTCCGGCAGTTAACCGGCATTCCGGTGCTGCTGAACACCAGCTTCAACGTGATGGGAAAGCCCCTGGCCCATTCGCTCGAAGACGCGATCGCGCTGTTTCTGACCACCGGGCTGGACATCCTGGTCGTCAACGACTATCTGATCGGCAAGCCCCGCGATGCATGAACCCGCCGACCCTTTCGCTCTTCGCCTAAAGCCGACCTTTTCGAAGGCGGTTTACCGGACGGCTCGGCAATACCGTCAAAAAGGCAGAGCACTGTTCCATGCGCTGATCCAGGATGGTGAAGAGCCCGCGCTGTACCCTTTCGCCTACCATTTTGTTGAGAGCCGCCTGGCCGGAAAGGCGTCGTCCGATTCAACCGTACTGCCTTCCGGATGGGATTGCGAGGATATTTTACAGGCGTTGACATTGCAAGAATCGACCTTTCCGCCAATAACGGCCACGCGCGCCCAACTGCGAAATGCCCTAGTCCAGGTTCAACCGGTGCTTCTGACCGAACCGTGCTGGCTTCAGAACATCCTGCAGACTGCGACGAATCACGCACCCGCCGCGATTGCCCTGTCGGCCGTGTATGCCTCGTCCGGCGCAATGGCTGCGCCGAACAAAGCATTTCAAGCGTTGCTCTTGAACGCCGGCCTGGAAATTCCCGATCCCGGCAGCAGCGCTTTTGCCAGGAACGAAACGATCGATTCCCGGTTTTTCGATTTCGCGGCGCTGCAGCTGGCGCTTGGGCAATTTCCGCGCGTCTTTTTTCCCGAAATTCTCGGCTTTACGGTTGCGTGGTGCGATTCGCGTAGCCTGCTCGAAGGATTTTCGTCCGACGATCATCCGGAACAGGCATCCTACCTGCGCCTCAGGCAAGTTCGGCTGTCGTCGGCCAAGCCTATGGTAATCGAGACGATCCGGGATAACCTGATGCGGCTCGACGATAACCGTAAAAAAGCGCTTTGGCAGCGGATAAAAGCCGGCTTCGACCTCTACCGGGAGAATGTCGACCGTTGTCGGCAAAAGCTGCGGAATCGATTGGAAAATCCGGAAACCGCCGCGCAGGCAGCGGTAAAGCTGTTCAAGGAGAAAGCCCCGGCCGCGTGCGGGCATCACCGTCATGTCAGACTGGAAGGACGCTCGCTGGACGACTGGTTCGCCGAACAGCCTTTCGACGCGAAAGGCTTTCTTGCCGCCTTGCACCGCTCGGCCTACGTCGACCGGCAAAAACCCGCCGCCAGCCCATTGCTGAAGCTTTTCGAATTCGAAGGACCGATGTTCGGCGTATTGACCGAAGCCGACAGGGATTGCCTGAAACGCTGGCTAAGCGGGGGAAATGCCGGCTTAGAGGAAGCGCCCTGCCCCGACGAAACTCCGCCCGAAACGGGCTGGCTGCCGGCGGAAGGCGGAGACGATACGCCCGCATTCGGCAAAATGAACAGGCGAGAACTCTACCATTATTTGGTCAATGCCGAGCTTTATCCGGACGTATTACCCGCCGCCCACCGCCTCGTCGAGCGCGTGCTGCGCGCATCGGGCCGATTCAGCCGCTTGCCGTTCACAAACTATACGCACCAGGCCTTTACAAACCATATCGATACGCTTTATCGACGCGAGATTCAGGCTTATGAACCGTTGAAAAGAAAGCCCCGGTTATCGAGGCAGGCCTATGTCTGGGGCATCGAACAATTGGCGCCGGCGATTCTAGCCGACGGCTGCTGGCTGCAGCATGCAAGCCGCCTCGAATTCACTGCGTATGCAGCCGTCGGCGCGTCCTTATCCAAAATCTACGACGACGAAACCGGTAACGGGATCGAAGCGCAGAACCATCCGGCCATTTACCGACGTCTGCTCGACAGCCTACACATCGATCTGCCGCCGATTCACGATCCGGCGTTCTGCCATCATCCCGGTTTTATCGACAGCGCCTTCGACATTCCGGCTTATCTGCTGGCGATTTCGCAGTTTCCGGCCAGTTTTCTGCCGGAACTCCTGGGCCTGAACCTGGCGATCGAACTGAGCGGCCTCGGCAAAGTCTACCTGCGCCTGGCCGAGGAACTGGAGTTTTGGGGCATCGACCCGAAGATCGTGAAAGTGCATATTTCGATCGATAATCCGGCGTCGGGGCATGCGGCACTTGCCGGAAACGCGGTTCAACATTATTTGGACCGAATTGCCGCCGGCCAGGGCAGTGCCGCCCAAAACGCCCATTGGCGCCGGACTTACCGCGGCTACTGCTCGCTGGCAGCGGCCGGACGGACCTTCAAAATCGCGCTGGCCGTTCGTTATTTATGCAGGCAATTCCAGAGCCGCTGTACCGGCCAATACCCTTTTGTCCGTCACTCCGATCAACATGGTTAGCCGATTCAGCTATCTGCTCGCTTTCGTCTTGCCGCTCGGCAGCTTTCTGTTTTTGCTGGGCGGGCCTCACCCACCGGAAACAGCGCTGGCCTGGACATCGCCCTTCTGGCTCATGCTGCTGCTGGACTGGAAAACGCCCGATTTGCCGAGTCATTCGGACAACAAAATGCCGGAGCTGTACTATGACGGAATTCTGTATGGGCTGGCCTTGCTGCAGTGCCTCAACATCATCCTGATGCTCGAATTCGTGTCGAAACTGTCCTGGCAGGGGCCGGGCGATCTCGGCGCTAATCTGATCAATCTGCTTCTGATCCGGTTTCTGGTCGGCACCAGTTCGGGCACATCGGGCATCGTCGTCGCGCACGAACTGATCCACCGCGACTCGAAGCTGCAGCGCCTATTGGGGCATCTTCTGCTGTGCACCGTCTGTTACGACCATTTCGTAATCGCGCATCAACGCGGCCACCATCACCACCTCGGCATGCCGGAGGATATCGCCACAGCGCATTTCGGAGAGAGTTTTGCCGCTTACTGGCACCGGACTTCCAAAGGTTATTTCCGCTATGCCTGGCGGTCGGAAAGGGAGCGGCTCGGCATCGAGAGGCATTTCTGGCAAGCCGGATTGCTGAAGAATCAGGTGCTGCAGGGTTTGGCGGTCGAATGCGTGTTCGTCGCCGGGATTGTTGCGTATTACGGCTGGCTGGCAGCGCTGATGTTTCTTTACCAGGCATTCGCCGCGGTCCGAATACTGGAAGCCGTCAATTATTTCCAGCACTGGGGGCTCGGCGAAGGCCGGTTCGGCAAAACCTACGGCTGGGTCACAGGCTCATGGCTGTCCCGCTATGCGCTGATCGGCCTGTCGAATCACATCGGCCATCATCTCAACGCCAAAAGCCGCTATCACGAAATCGCCTATTCCGACCGGGGGCCGAAAATGCCCTACGGCTATTTCGTGATGAATCTCTGGGTAAAACTGCACAATGCGTCATTCCGGAAGATGGCGGAAAATAAGCTGCTCCACTTTGACTGTTGAAGCGCTTATCATGATGCCCCCCTTTGCCGGCTTGGGTTACCCCCAAAAAGCACAAACGTAGGGTACGCTGTGCGTACCATTGGGGGTGAAAAGGTACGCACAGCGTACCCTACAACTGAATTTACCCGGTATTTCCCGTATCCCTGCCGCGGTTCAAGCCCGAACACAGGGCTCGAAGACCCCGAATCAGCATGCGCACTCGGGTCGGCCCACTTTACGAAGTGAGCGCAGGACGGCGGACCGTCAGCGCCGGGACTGCTCGTCGAGCGCCTGCAGATGTTTCAGCTTTTCGGCGATTTTGATTTCCAGGCCCCTGCTCACCGGCTGATAATAGGTAGTCCCCCGGAGTTCGTCAGGAAAATAGTTCTCGCCCGCCGCATAAGCCTCAGGTTCGTCGTGCGCATAACGGTACGCCTTACCGTAATCCAGCGCCTGCATCAGTTTGGTGGGCGCATTGCGCAGGTGCACCGGCACGCCCAGGCTGCCGCTGCGTTTCGCGTCCTGCATCGCGGCATTGTAAGCCCGATACACCGCATTGCTTTTCGGTGCGCAGGCCAAATAAACGACCGCCTGCGCCAGCGCCAGCTCGCCTTCGGGGCTGCCCAGGCGCTCCTGCGCCTGCCAGGCATCCAAAGCAATCTGTAGACCGCGGGGGTCGGCATTGCCAATGTCCTCGGATGCCATCCGAACGATCCGGCGGGCAATATAGGCCAGGTCGCAGCCCGCGTCGAGCATCCGGCACAGCCAGTACAGCGCCGCATCCGGCGCGCTGCCGCGCACCGACTTGTGCAGCGCCGAAATCTGGTTATAAAACTCCTCGCCCTGTTTATCGAAGCGCCTGACGCCGCCGCTCAGCACTTCGCGGGCCAGCGCCTCGCCGATGGTTTTCTCGTCGTTCGCGGCGGCCAGTTCGACGGCCAATTCGAGCAGGTTCAACAGCCTGCGCGCATCGCCGTCGGCCGCCTGCACGAATTGCGCCCGGATCTCCGCCTCCATCGCGATTTCCAATCGCCCCAGACCGCGTTCCCTGTCGGTCAAGGCGCGTTCCGCCACCGCCGACAAGTCTTCCGCAGCCAAGGGATTCAGCACGTACACGCGGGCCCTGGACAATAACGCATTGTTCAACGCAAACGACGGATTTTCGGTGGTCGCGCCGATGAAATAGACCGTCCCGTCCTCGACGTGCGGCAAAAACGCATCCTGCTGCGCCTTGTTGAATCGATGCACCTCATCGACGAATAGAATCGTCCGGCGCTGCTTCTGCTCTAACAAAAACTGCGCCTCGGCAACCGCCGCGCGGATTTCTTTCACGCCCGCCAGCACCGCCGAGATCGGGGCGAATTCGGCATCGGCATGGCGGGCAATCAGCCGCGCGAGCGTGGTTTTACCGGCGCCGGGCGGCCCCCAGAAAATCATCGAATGTAGGCGCCCCGCCATGATGCTTTCGTAGAGGGGTTTGCCCGGCTTGAGGATATGCTTCTGTCCCGCATACTCGTCCAGGCTTTGCGGCCGCATTCTGTCGGCCAAAGGTCTCGTCAAATCATCGGACATTTTGCGTTTTCCTTGCGCCTCGCACCTTGCCCTTGCGGATTATTCCTCGAACACATCCGCGCCTTTCGGGACTTCAAACTGGAATAAGGTCTGCTTGAGCGGCGGATTGATCAATACGTTCGAAAAATAAATACGGGTCAGCTGACCGAAATTATCGCTGAGCTCCATGCCGCCGAGGGATCCCTTGGTCAAGCCGATCAGGATGTATTTGAAGGTCGTCTCTTCGCTTTTCGGCGACAACTTGATCCACTGCATGTCGCCGTCCTTGCCCTGGCCTTCGATGATGAAATTGTCTTCCAGAGACACTTCGCCGCTCAAGAGCAGCGCCGGCGTCGAACCGAGCGATTGGTCGAGCTTTTTGACGGTAACCTGGTCCAGATCCTTGTCGTAGAACCAGACCTTGCCTTTGTCGGCGACGATCTGCTGAGAAAAAGGTTTCTGGTAATCCCAGCGGAATTTGCCCGGCCGCTGCAGGTAAAAAACCCCATAACTGGTCTTGGCCGGCAGCCCCTGCTCGTTCAGCAGGACTTGCTTGAAATCGGCCGACAGCGACCTGGAAGAGGTCAGGAAGGCTCTTAACTGCCGTACCGGCTCGTCATTCGCCTGCAGCGGCCAACTGCCGAAAACCGATATCAATAGAATAAAGCCCAACCATATTTGTCTGTTCATTAAAACTCCTGATTATTCACTTTGAGGAAAAAACTCCTCAAACCATGGCCGATCCTGTTCGATAACCGGATTGCCGCAGGCCGAATAGGCGGTCGGCTCGGAACCGGTGACATATGGATAACCCTTGCCGTACGGGCAATCCGACCCGGCGACCAGACCGGAATAAGGATCGACCCTCACCATTTTGATATTGTCGGGCGGCGTCAGACTCACGGGTTGCCTCGAAATCTGCCGCATGAACGCGGTCCAAACCGGTAACGCACCGGTCGCTCCGGTCAAGCCGGCCGGTTTGTTATCGTCGCGGCCGACCCAGACCACCGAAAGATAATCGCCGGTAAAGCCAGCGAACCAGCTGTCCTTCGCATCGTTGGTCGTGCCGGTTTTACCGATCAGTCCGTAATTCTGCGGGAAAACCGAATACGCCGAGGAACCGGTGCCTGAATACATCACTTCCTGCAGCATGGTGTTCAGAATGTAAGTAGCGGACGGATCGACCGTCTGCCGGACCGTGTACGGATAGCTTTGCAGCCTCTCTCCCGAGGCGGAAACGACCGCCTTGATCGCCTTGATCGGAGTCAGGAAACCGTCGCCGGCAAATGTCTGATACATCTGGGTCACTTCGAGCGGAGTCAATTGCGCAGCTCCTAGCAGGAAGGAGGGATACAGGTCGACCTGGCGGTTCACGCCCAAATCTTTCAGCGTTTTCGCCACCCGCCCGATGCCGACGTCCATGCCGACCCGAACGGTCGCCAGATTATACGATTTGGCAAGCGCGGTATGCAGCCCGATCGTGCCGTGCTCTTTATGGTCGTAATTCTTCGGGCTCCAGTCGTTGCCGTTGTCGCCCTTGATGAAGATCGCGCTGTCATTGACCGGCGTCGTGATCGTGTATCTTCTCGGATTCTGCAGCGCGGTCAGATAGATCACCGGCTTGATCAGCGAGCCGATCGGCCGCACCGCATCCAGCGCCCGGTTGAAGCCGGCGGAAGAATCGTCCCGCCCGCCTGCCAGCGCTGCAATTTCGCCGCTGTCCCGGCGCGTGACCACGACGGCCGACTCGAGCGCTTTTGCCTTGGACAGTTTTTCCAATTGCGGCAGCTTGCGCTTGATCGTCTCTTCAAGCTTATCCTGAATTTGCGTATCGAGCGTGGTAAAGATTCGCAGACCTTCGGAAGTCAGGTCTTCTTCATGGTAGTCCTGCTTCAGCTGGCGCTTGACCAAATCCAGGAAAGCCGGATAGCGGTTGGCCGAACGGTGCGTATTCGCAATCACCGCCAACGGCCGCGCCTTCGCGGCGGCGGCTTCTTCCGGCGTGATATATTCCTGCGCAACCATTTCTTCGAGCACCAGATTGCGGCGCTGCAGCGCCCGTTCGGGGAAACGGCGGGGATTGTATTCGGACGGCCCGCGCACCAGCGCCACCAGTGAAGCCAGCTGTTCCAGCGACAGATCCTTCAACGGCGTGCCGAAATAAAACTGGCTGGCCAACCCGAAGCCATGCACCGCGCTGGCGCCATCCTGGCCCAGATAGATTTCGTTCAGGTAAGCTTCGAGAATTTCATTCTTGCTGTAACGGTACTCCAGGATCAGCGCCATCAGCGCTTCCTTGATTTTGCGGGCCAGCTTCCGTTCCGAAGTCAAATAGAAGTTTTTAACCAACTGTTGGGTGATCGTGCTGCCGCCCTGCACCATGTCGCCGGCCTGGATATTTGCGACCATCGCCCGCAGGATACCGCGCAAGGAAATTCCGAAGTGGTCATAAAAATCCCTGTCTTCCGACGCGAGCAAACCTTTGATCAGCATATCCGGCGCTTCTTCGAGCTTGATCAGTATCCGGTCTTCCTTGATGGTCGGATAAAAACTGCCGATCTGGACCGGGTCCATCCGGACAATCGCCAGGCTTTGTTCATTGGTCAGATCGGTAATGCTCGCGATCCCGGCTTCGGAAAAATCGACCCGCATCGCCACACCGGGCTGCGGTTCCGGCTGATCCGAAAAGGTAAAGGTGCGGGTTTTGACCGAAATCCGCCCGCCATTGCGGAAGTAGGTCCCCTCCGCAGCGAGCTCCGAATCCTTCCGGTAATGCAGCATTTCCAGCAGATTCTCGAATTTTTCCGCGCTGATCCCGTAGCCGGCATACAGTTCGACAGGATTTCCATAGACGCGCGCAGGAATCGCCCAGCGTTTGCCTTCAAACTGGGTGCGTACGTGGTAATCGAGATAACCTAGATAAGTAAAAAGAAAGAAGGCGCCGAGGCCGATCAGGATAATAAAGCTGTTTCTAAACCAATGGGATGTAGATTTTCTGCTTTGGGGATTCTTGTTGTACCGGGAACTTCGCCTGGTCGATCTGTCTGTCATGGCCTTTTTAAGCAGTGATGGGATAAATGCGTCCGTCGTATGAACCGGCTATTATACCCAGTTCAGGCATGCCGGCGTCAGAATCCGTGACATTAGCAAGCCTTGAATGAACCCATCATGAATGAAACCAAAAGAACTGCCGGACGCTGAAAGCCCGGCAATGCATTCGGACGCCGCCTCAATTGAAGGAAGTCAATACCGGCTTCAGCACGATTTCGGCGCGTCGGTCGGCGCCGGACGGTAAATGGACCTTGCGGGAATCTATCCAGGCGGCAATATCCTGCCAGGTTTTGTTTGCCTGCAAATCCCTAAGCAGCATATGGTAGCCTTGCTGATAAAACGCGACGGTTTTTTCTTTTTCGCCGACAGGATTCTTATGCTTCAGGAACCGTTGCAGAAAGGCGTAAGTGGGCTTTTTTGGAATAATATCGTCTTTTTCCCCATACAGCAGCAGCGTATCTTCAGTCAGCGAATCGGCGCTGTTGAACGCCAGATCCATCAGGTTGGCCAGGCCGTACAGCGTTTCGACCCGGGCACCCTTGATCACCCAAGGATCGCGGCCTAATTCGCGGAGCATTTCGATATTGTCTGACGGCGTCACCTTCACGACGCCTTTGCCGGTCAGCCTCAACCAGGGCGTCGTATGGGCGAGTATCCACAACAGGCTGTTCTGGTACCAGGGCATCGTCTTGCGCGCCCAGAGCGCAGGTGCGGCCAGAATAATCCCGTCGACGAGCTCGGTAGTATCGTGTTTAGCTGCGGTCATGACCACTGCACCGCCCATGCTTTCGCCGAGCAGGAAGATCGGGCTTCTGGGGTAGCGCTCTTTGACCAGACGCGCCAGCGTCAGTAAATCGTCTGCATAGGAGGCGCAGCCGGCCCAAAGCCCTCGCTTCGGCGCGGCGCCGAAGCCGCGCTGGTCATAGGCAAAACTGGCGATACCGTGTTCGCTGAAATAGTGGGCTGGCTGGTCGAAAAAACGGCTGTAGTCGTTAAAACCGTGTACCGCGATGATCACCGCTTTCGGTTCGCCCTGAGGTAACCAGCTTCGAAGCGGCAAGCGTGCGCCGTCTTCGGTAATGAAAGCCAGCGTATCGAGATGCGCTACAGTCGTTTTCGCGCCGGAAGGATAAATCGACGGCATGCAGCCGGTGAGCAAGAAAGTGAACAATGAGAGGAGCGAGATAAGCGTTTTCATATACCTTTGACCCGGCAGGAGGCCGGGATAAACAGAGCTGCAGACGGCTTGGCAACTGCTATCCGAACCGTTATCTCAGGAACTGAATCGCAAACAATTCTCATGCTTCCTACCCTAGAAAGGCGATGTGTCCGTGGTTCAGAAAATTGTTTCCATCCAATCAATAATGATCGCCAATACGAATAAAAGTTCATAGCGTTTCAGTTTCAGAATAGCGTTAGAATAAAGATCATTCAAACCAAAATTCGTCTGTCATGCCTGCGGCAAACTCAAACCGAACCGTTATTGCACTCGTCTTCCGTACCTTCGTCAACCGGATCTTACCGAACGCACAAGCCGTTTCGCTGGCGTTGATACTGATCGTGATTTCGGTGCTGATCTATTCGCTGTCAGGCCTCCTGATGCCGGTATTCGCTTCGGTCGTGCTGGCCTACCTCCTGGAGGGAATCGTGGCGAAAGCCGAAGCGGCAGGTCTGCCGAGATGGACGAGCGTCTATCTGGTGTTCTCGATCTTCATGGCCGGCGTCGTCTTTTTATGTTTTTATCTGCTGCCGATCGTATCGCAGCAAGCCGTCGAGTTTGTCCAACAGATTCCCGCAATGGTGTACCGCCTCGAAATGAGCATCCTGCGGCTGCCGAAACTGTATCCGAAACTGATTTCGCAGAACCGTATCCAGGAAATCATGCTGGTACTGCAACGGGAGGTGTGGACCTACGGGCAGAACATGCTGTCGATGTCGGCCGCGTCGCTGGTCAGCGTGGTCAGCGCGATCGTCTATCTGTTCCTGGTGCCGATGATGGTGTTTTTCTTTCTGAAAGACAAAAAGCTGCTGATCGACTGGTTTCTGCAATTCATCCCGAGCGACCGGTATCTGACCGCACGCGTCTGGGAAGAAGTCGATATTCAGATCGGCAACTATATTCGCGGCAAGTTTGCCGAAGTGTTCATCCTTTGGGCGGCCAGCTTCATTACTTTCCGCTTTTTCGACCTGAACTATGCGATGCTGCTGGCGGTGTTCATGGGCCTGCAGGTGATCATTCCCTATATCGGAGCGACGCTGGTCACCTTCCCGGTGCTCGGCGTCGCCTATTTTCAATGGGGCTGGGGCAGCGACGAATTCGTGTACGTCGCGGTCGCTTATGCGATCATCCAGGCCCTCGACGGCGTCCTGCTGGTGCCGATCCTGTTCTCCGAAGCGGTCAATCTGCATGCGATTGCGATCATCGTGGCGATCCTGTTTTTCGGCGGCTTATGGGGCTTTTGGGGGGTATTTTTCGCGATTCCCCTGGCTACCGTAGTCAAAGCGGTGCTGTCGGCCTGGCCCCGTCTGGGCGATCCGAATCACGACAGTCCGTTTTACTGTCCTATAGATACTCCGACCCAAAATCCGCCAAACGCGAGCGCTCGCCGCGGCGCAAGGTGATATGCGCCGCGTGTTCCCAACCTTTGAAGCGGTCCACCACATAGGTGAGCCCCGAGGTCGTCGCGGTCAAATAAGGGGTATCGATCTGTGAAAGGTTGCCGATACAGATGATCTTGGTGCCGGGGCCGGCGCGGGTAATCAGCGTTTTCAACTGCTTGGAGGTCAGGTTCTGGGCCTCGTCGATGATCAGGTAGCGGTTCAGAAAAGTCCTGCCGCGCATGAAGTTCAACGAACGGATCTTGACCCGGTTCATCAGCAGGTTCTGCGTCGCCCCCTGCTCCCATTCGGTATTGCCGGACCGGTTGCCCAGCAGTTCGAGATTGTCCATCAGCGCGCCCATCCACGGCGCCATCTTCTCTTCCTCGGTGCCGGGCAGAAAGCCGATATCCTCGCCGATCGGCACCGTTTCGCGCGTCATGATGATTTCGTTATAGAGTTTGCGCTCCATCGTCAACGTCAAACCGGCCGCGAGCGCCAGCAAGGTTTTACCGGTGCCGGCCGTGCCGAGCAGCGTTACGAAATCGATGTCCGGATCGAGCAGGACATTGAACGCGAAATTCTGCTCGCGGTTCTTCGCGGCGATGCCCCAGACACTGTTGTGTTTGCTCCGGTAATCCCGGGCCAGTTCCAGTATCGCGGTGCGGCCGTCGCAGGAACGCACGATCGCCTCGAAATTCGAGTCGTCTTCCATGTACAGGTATTGGTTCGGATACCATTCCGCGACCAGCGGATCTTCAAGCTTATAAAAGGTTCTGCCCTTTTCCTGCCACGAATCCATCCTGCTGCCGTGCCGGTCCCAGAAATCGCCTTCGAGCGCCATCGCACCGCTGTACAAAAGTTCGATATCGTCGAGCACCTGGTCGTTGTGGTAATCCTCGGCCGGCAGTTCCAGCGTTGCCGCCTTGAGACGCATGTTAATGTCTTTCGAGACCAGGATCACTTTGATTTCCGGCAATTGTCGGGTCAGCGCCAGCACCACACTCAAAATCGAATTGTCGGCAAGACTGCCCGGCATGGTTTCGGGCAGCAGTTCGCTCATGATGCTGGTCTGGAAATACAAACGGCCGGCCCTGCCGATAACGCCGCCTCCCCCGTTCGCTTCCAGACGCGCTAACGGCAATCCGTCCTTGATATGCTCGGGATTCACGTCCCGGATCAGCTCGTCGAGAAAACGGCTGGCCTGGCGTACGTTGCGCGCCACCTCGGTCATGCCTCTTTTGGCCCGGTCCAGTTCCTCCAGAACGATCATCGGAATGAAAATGTCATGCTCCTGAAACCTGAAAATACAGCCGGGGTCATGCATCAGCACATTCGTATCGAGCACAAACAGTTTTTTTTCGGGACTGGTTTGAATATTCATGAAATCCTTGAGCTGTGAGATTCAAAAGTAATCGATGCGCGCTTGTCTTCCGCTTCCGATACCGACCGGCGCTATTGTAAGAATAATCGCTTTGAGCGGATTTATAAAGCACCGTGAGATGGGATACCGTTCCCGGAAAGTCCCTAGGACGGCCTTTAACCTTCCCGGCCTCTCCGGCCAAATCGCAATATTGCGACCGCTTTCACGGAAAAGTTTCCATCTTTCGGCATCTGAACTATATTCACAAGTAAGCGTTTTCGATCGCCGATAGTTTTAACGGCAATAATCAGGAGCCATGAACCCTACTCGCGCTTTTTTGTTTATCCTGTCGGCTTTATGCAGTACAGTCCCAGTGTTTGCATTTCCAGCTCCGCAACAGGACATCATCGATATTCAACTGCGCTGGCACCATCAATTCCAGTTTGCCGGTTACTATGCAGCCGTCGAAAAAGGCTTTTACCGCGAGGAAGGACTGGAAGTCAGGCTGCATCCCGGCGATCCCGCGCATCAACCCGTGCAGGAAGTCCTGTCCGGACGCGTCCAATATGCCGAAGGCAACAGCGAAATCCTTTTCCAAAGACTGCGGGGCGAGCCGCTGGTTGCATTGGCGGCCATTTTTCAACACTCGCCGTCGATACTGCTGGTGCGCAAGGATTCGGGCATCGATTCGGTACATGACCTGGCCGGAAAAAAGGTGATGCTGATGAATCGGACCGAAGATGCCGATTTCCTGACCATGTTCGTGAATGAAGGGATTTCGCTTTCCCAAATCGACATTATTCCGAGCAGTTACCAGATCGACGATTTGATAACCCGCAAAGTGGACGCTTTCAATGCCTATTCGAGCAACGAACCGTTTTTCCTGAAACAGCGCGGAATTCCTTACAATATCATCGCTCCCGGCAATTATCGGGTCGATTTTTATAGCGACATTTTTTTCACTTCCGAGAAAGAATTACGCAGCCGCCCCGAGCGCGTCGAAAAAATGCTTCGCGCCACACTGAAAGGCTGGCGCTACGCAATGGATCATCCGGACGAGATCATCGATTTGCTGATCCGCCGCTACCCGATCGACAAAACCCGGGCGCATCTCGAATTCGAAGCGGCGGAGATGCGCAAGCTGATTTTTCCGGATCTGATCGAAATCGGCCATATGAATCCGGAACGGTGGCAGCATATGGCCGACGCTTTCGTGAAAGCCGGTTTGGTCAGCTCGGATAATTATCTCGACGGCTTCCTCTACAGCGCCAAATCCAACAAACACCTACCCGCTTGGGTCATTCCGGTGCTGGGGGCCGGCCTGGCGGTTATCGCCTTCATCCTGGCCTCAGCCTACTACCTGATGCAGTTAAACCGGCGCCTCGCATCGGCGCAGCATCAACTGCACGCAGTCAACAGGATTCTCTCGGAAGAAATCGACGAACGTAAAACGATCGAGGCTAATTTGCGTATCAGCGAAAAGCGCTACCATTCGCTGTTCGGGAACATGGTTGAAGGCTTTGCGTTTTGCCGGATGCTTTACCGCAACGATCAACCCGACGATATCCAGTACATCGAAGTGAATCCGGCATTTGAAACCTTGACTGGCTTGCCGGCCGTAGCCGGCAAAAAGGTAACCGAAGTCGTGCCGGGCATCAAAGAGTCCAATCCGGAAATCTTCGAAATTTACGGGCGCGTTGCGGCAGGCGGCCTTCCCGAGAAATTCGAGATTTTCATGCCTCCGCTCAATCTCTGGTTTTCCGTCTCGGCCTACCATGCCGATACCGACGCTCATTGTTTCATTACAGTGATCGAAAACATCACCGAACGTAAACTGCTGCAGCGCAATTATGAGCAGATGGCGCAGACCGATTATCTCACCGGACTGTCGAATCGCCGTCATTTCATGCAGCAGGCCGAAACCGAGCTGACGCGTACTCTACGCTACGGCAGTGCCTTGTCGCTCCTGATGCTCGATCTGGATCATTTCAAACAGATCAACGACAACCACGGCCATCGGGCCGGCGACAAGGTCTTGCAGACGTTCAGCTCGCTTTGCCGGTCAATTCTGCGCCAATCGGATCTGGTCGGGCGCCTGGGGGGAGAGGAGTTTGTAATCATGCTGCCGGAAACCGGTGTTCCGGATGCCATCAGCGTAGCCGAACGGCTGCGAAAAATAACGGAAGAAGTATTCGTGCTCTTGGAAGACGGACAGCCTTTGTATTTTACCGTTTCGATCGGGATCGCCGGGCTCGACGAACGTTACGCGCATCTCGACGCCCTGCTTCAGAAGGCCGATCAATCGCTTTACAAAGCCAAGTCGATGGGGCGTAACCGGATCCATACCGATACGCCATGCAGCCGCACGACCTGCCGGTAAAAGCGCAGCTAGCAGATTTCCGCGGGCTGGATTTAGTTCAGTCCTTCCACCGCCAGCAATACTTCCCGTACATGATCCTTAACCTTCACCTTACGCCATTCGCGCACCAGTATTCCACGGCTGTCGAACAAAAACGTGCTGCGCTCGATGCCGCGAACCTGCTTTCCATACATGTTTTTCATCCTGATCACGTCGAACAGGCCGCAGAGCATCTCCTCAGGGTCGGACAGCAGCTCGAACGGAAACGCCTGCTTGGACTTGAAGCCTTCATGCATCTTGACCGAATCGCGCGACACGCCGAAAACGACCGTATTCAGCGCCGCGAAGCGCTCGCTCAGATCGCGAAAATCGCAGCCTTCCTGCGTGCAGCCCGGCGTATTGTCCTTCGGATAAAAATACAGCACGACGTTCTGCCCCGCGTAATCGGTCAATCTAACCGTTTTGCCCCCGGTAGACTGAATTTCGAGATCGGGCGCGGCGTTGCCGAGCGTTAAAGGTGTCATATCCGGCTCCTAACGTTTAATCGGTTCGAGAATGGCGTCGATATTCAATTGATCGCAGAAATCCAGGAATTCCTCGCGCAACGACAGCAAGCGGACTTCCGGCGGGATCAGAACGATGAATTTGGTGGTGAACACCGAAGTCGAAATGTACGGCGCCTGATACGAACTGCCCGACACCTCCTCGATTTCGATTCCGTGCGAGGCCAGAAAGGACGATACCGCTTCGATAATATTGTCGCGGTCGACCGATAACGTTTCGAGGGAATAAGGAAGGAAATCTTTCTCCCTGTGCTGATGTTCGGGCCTCAGCATATGAACTTTGATATCCAGACGCTTCTCGACCGCTTCCAGAGCATTTTCGATCTTGGCGATTTGATTCCAGTTACCCTGGATCAGCAAATAGGCTGCATGCGCCTGTTCCAGTTTGCTGTAGCGAATTTCCACAATACCGCATCTGCAATCGCTGACTGCGGATAATATTTCGCTGATGAATAAGCTCCGGTTATGTCCCAATACGGTAACGGCTAATTGCATATTTTTCTCTTCGGTTTATCGGCTGAGGGCGATAAGGGGCAAAAATACTGTGGCAAAAAATACATCCGCTTAGCTTTAAACTCCTATTAATTAAACAAATGAAAGATATTGGATTTTTTCCTCGCCAGGCAATAAACTAGCCGGAAAAATGAGCGTTATATTACTACCAAAGAGCCCCCCAATGACAGAGCTTTTAAACAAAAAGTCTAAAGAAAGACGCTACCGCGTCGAGCCGAATATCGCCGAAGTCGATCCGGTCATTGAGCCGTTGACCGATCTGGATGATGACGAGGATGCGATCGACCGGCTGCTGATCAATACGGGTTTCGACGCCGATGAGAACGTTTCCGCACGGCCGGTAGCCGATGACCGGACGTTACCGATCCGTCAGGACGCTGTCCCGCCCTTCGATGCGCTGGGTGAAGACGAGGCGCTGACCGTACTGCAAGCCGACGATGATGAATATGTCGAACCGGTGGATATCGGCTCGCCCCTCGCCGACGTCGAGCTAGCCCCGGAACCGCCGCCATACGCAGCGGCATCCGTAAATATCGAACCGCTTCCGAGCCAGGATGCGCTTGCGTCCGTTGCTGACGAGCACACATTCTCCGCCTTGCGCAATCCGAAACCCGAATCTACCGACAGGATTCATGATGCTTTCGCCTTGCCCGCCGGAAAGGATAAAATTTTCGCGCCGGACGCCCCGGCACTTCTAATTCCCGAATCAGGCCCTGAAAAAATGCCCTTTGCCGACAGCGCCGTATTCAAAGACCGCTCCCCGCTTGACCGAGAGCCGGAATCCGACGGCATTCCGCATCATCCAAACGGAAGTGAAACTACGGCCTTGGGCGATGCGAATCCGTCTGTCAAGGCTCTTTTCCCCCAACCTAAAGCAGACGCCTTCATCCCGGAACACGGCATCGTCCCCGACGCGCCTCTGCATGCCGGCGAACGGAGCCGTCTGCACTCGGCACCGGAAGACTTCGGGCAACGTATCGCACGGCTTGAAGCCAAAGCCTCAAATGCCCTCCGCCTTTCCTATGCGGCGATGTTCCTGTCGCTCGCCGCTTTGTGTGCGGCTTCGTACCTCGGCTACCTAGCCGTTCAGACACATGCCGAACTGGCCAAACTGAAAGACCTGCAGTCGATCATGAAAGAAGATCTCGACGGCTTGAGCGAAAAGCTCGAAAACGGTAAGCAGGCGATCGAGGATAGCGCCGATACGCCCAGTGCTTTTATCAATGAAAGCCCGCAAAAACCGGGAAGCCAATCGACCGCGGTCCATGCATCGGCTTCTCCGGAAACCGGGCCGCTTCAGGTCACCGCCCCGCCGGTCGCCAGCGAGACCCGAAAAATTTCCGAACCTTCCGTTCGCAAAATCCAGGTTTTACCGGTTCAACCGGCCAAAAGCGCCGCATTGCAAAAAGCTTCGGAAAGCTATCCAGACAAACCCGCGATAGGGACCACCGGCGGCCAATGGTCGGTTAACCTGGCCGCCTTCAGACAGATGGACGATGCCAGAAAAAAAGCCGCAGAATTGAAGCAAAAAGGGATCTCGGTCAAAGTAAGGAAAATCGATATCAAGCATTCCATTTGGTACCGGCTCAGCGTGCCCGGCTTCGCTACCAAGGAGGCAGCCAGCGCCCACTCGGCACGGCTTAAGAAATTGCTGCGTTTGAACTCGATTTGGGTCGCAGCGATTTAAGCCGGAGCTTATCCCTCCGATGACGGCTGAATACCGTCAAACCGATTTCCAGGCAGGATTTATTTTTTCCCGGGTTCGACCGGCGCCGGCTGAGCCGGTTCGGCATCGCTTTTTGCCGGTTCGGCATTCGGTTTCGCCTCTTCCTGAGCCCCTTTTCCCTCTTCTTCGGGCTCGGACTTAATCATAATGGCCGAATAGCAGTTCATCATGCTTTCGGTAAAATTGCTGTGGGCATCGGCCAGGGCTTTCGGTGAACCGAAGTCCTTGCGCAGCTCATCCAGCGTTTTCTTCGGGTCGGCCGACTTCGTCAGCGTCAGCATTTTGGTGTAGTTTTTATAGGCGGTACGGCGTTCGGGATCAAACTCGGCAAAGCCGGGCATGTTCTGGGTCGTAGTGTCGACGACACAATCGGTCATTTTTTCCGGATCGATATGATAGTCCTTTACCTCCTGTTCTTTCTTCATTTCCTCCAAAACAGCCGCTTCATATTCGCCTTTCTCGGCGCACCCCACGGCGAGTAAAGCAGAAATCGAGATCAGTAAAATCTTTTTCATTCAGTTAAACCTTGAGTAATTGTTTTATAAAACCAATGGAAAACCAGGGAGATCGGCATAAGATGCGGCTTGCAGCTTTTTCGCCCCATGCCTTCGACCTGCTTTTTAAAGTTCCTTCATCGCCTCGGCAATCCAGGCTTCGGCCTCGGCATTGATGTCGGCGGCCCTACGGCCGTTGCTTTCGATCGGCGGACCGATTTTGACCTTGATCGTGCCCGGATATTTCAAAAAGCTGTATCGCGGCCAGTAAATGCCGGCATTATGCGCAATTGGCACGACCGGATAGCCCGATTGCTGGGCCAGCATTGCCCCGCCCCCATTGAATTTTTTGATTTCGCCGGGCGCGGTACGGGTACCTTCCGGAAAAATGATCACCCAGAGGCCGGCTTTTAAATTTTCGCTGCCTTTTTCGAGCAATTTGCGCAAGGCCGCACGTTGATTTTTACGGTCGATCGCGATCGGCTTCAGCGTTGCCATCGCCCATCCCCAGAGCGGCAGCCATAGCAGAGACTGTTTCAGCAAAACCGAATGCATCGGCAGGAAATCACGGTAAGCGATCGTCTCCCAGGCCGATTGGTGCTTGCTCAGCACGATCGAAACACGGCTCGGTTCGATGTGTTCCATCCCTTCGATTTCATGGTCGATCCCGCAGCACACCTTTGCAAGCCACAGCACCCATTTGACCCAAAGTCCGGCGATCCGGTAGCGGGTCCGGAAAGGCAGCGCAACCGCGAGCAAGATCAAGGGACAGATCACGAACAGCGACAGCGTCATGCCGATGAACAGCAGCGTCGAACCGAAATAAACTTTAAAGTTCCTGCCCTGAAACGAGGGAGTTTGCAGCGTCATATAAATTGTCAAAAACCGGGATTTTCAAATGGGGGTTCGCAGCCAGTGTTTTCCGGCCTTTGCCGGTCTTGACCAAGATCGGCCGGATGCCGGCCGCTTCGGCGGCCTGAATGTCGCGCAACGAATCGCCGACCAGCACCGCATCGCAGAGGTCGGCCCGATGCTCCGCCGCGAAGACCCTAATCAGCCCCGCTTTCGGCTTACGGCAGTCGCAGTCGTCCTCCGGACCGTGCGGGCAAAAATAAATCGCCTCGATCGTACCGCCGTTTTCGGCGGCCAGGCGGAGCATCTTCCGGTGGATGCGTTCCAGCATGGAGGGCTCGAACAGGCCGCGCGCAATGCCGGACTGGTTCGTGATCACCACAACCTTGAAGCCGTGAGTATTCAGCAGCGCAATCGCCTCCAGGCTTCCCGGAATCGGCCGCCATTCCTCCGGCGACTTGATGAACACGTCGGAATCCTCGTTGATTACACCGTCCCGGTCGAGCAGTACATAACGGTTATGCGCCATGTTTCAAGCCGGACCGCTTCGATCTGGCGCAGCAGAATCGGTGCGGAACTTTCTCACCTCTCGGATACCCTGTTGCTTCATCGATGGGACGCCGGTCTCCGATCAAGACTGTAGTTTCGAGATGTCCGCGCAAGTCAAAAACTGTTCGGACAACAGCGTCAACAACGCCAGCCGGTTCGCGCGCAATTCGGGATCGTCGCACATCACCATCACGTGATCGAAAAAGTCGTTGACCGCCGGTTCCAGCTGCGCGAGCCGGTTCAGCGTAGCCTGATAATCGCGCTGCGCCAACAAAGGCTTGATCGCATCGCCGGCCGCAGTGGCGGCTGTCAGCAAATGCTGCTCTTGCTCCTCGGCGAGCGTTCCGACCGACGCGGTAGGCGCCGTCTCCGATTTTTTCAGAATATTGCGAATCCGTTTGTTCGCTGCCGCCAGACTGTCGGCCTCCGGAAGCTGCCTGAACGCTTTGACCGCGGCCAGGCGCTGAACGAAGTCGAGCGGTTCGGGCGGATTGACCGCCATCACCGCCTCGAACTCATCCGCGGAGTAGCCCTGATCCAGGCAGTAGCCTTTCAGCCGATCGAACACGAAATCGCTCACCAGCGCGCGCGTCGCCTCGATGTCGAACGCATGCGTGAATTGGCCCAGCGCAACGTCGATCAGATCGCGGATATTCAGCGGCAGGCGGTTTTCGATGATGATCCGGAGCACGCCGATCGCCGCGCGCCGGAGCGCATACGGATCCTTATCGCCGGTCGGAATCAGGCCAGCGCTGAAAATGCCGCACAAGGTGTCGATCTTGTCGGCCAGCGCGACGATCTGACCGGTTGCGCTGGCCGGAGTCGGACCGCCGGCCTGCTTCGGCAGATAATGCTCTTCGATGGCCTGAGCCACTTCGGCCGGCTCGCCGTCCGCAAGCGCATAATAACGGCCCATGATGCCCTGTAGGTTGCCGAATTCGCCGACCATATTGGTCAGGAGATCGGTTTTGGCCAATAAGGCGGCCCGCTTCGCCAGACCGGCATCGGCCTGCAGGAGGTTCGCGATCGCCTCGGCCAGTTTGACCGCCCGTCCGGTCTTATCCGCCACGGTGCCCAGTTTCTCCTGAAACACGATATTGGCCATGCCCGGCACGCGCTCGGCCAACGGCATTTTCCGGTCCTGCTTCCAGAAAAATTCGGCGTCGGTCAGGCGCGGGGTGATCACCCGTTCGTTGCCGCGCCGGATCGACTCGGGCTGTTTGCTCTCGATGTTGCTGAAGGTGATGAAGTACGGCAGCAAGGCGCCGTCTTTATTTTTCACCGGAAAATATTTCTGGTTGGTCTGCATCGTCGTGATCAGCACTTCGGCCGGCAGTTCCAGAAAACGCGAATCAAAACTGCCGGTGACCGGCACCGGCCATTCGTTCAGCGCAGCGACTTCATCGAGCAGATCGTCCTCGATATGCGCGATGCCGTTTACCTGGGCGGCGGCCTTGTTCGCGGCCTCGCGGATGAGGGTTTTTCTGGCTTCGAAATCGGCGATCACTTTACCCTGCTCGCGCAATATTCCGACGTAAGCCTCGGGATTCGCGACCGGCAACTGCACCGGCGCATGAAAACGGTGACCCTGTGTCGCACGGCCGGTATTCAGCCCCAAAATCTCGGTTTCTATCACTTGTTCGCCGAACAACAGCACGGCCCAGTGCACGGGGCGGACGAATTCGCTGGTAAAATTGCCCCAGCGCATCCGTTTCGCGATCGGCAGCATGGCCAGACTCTTGCGGATAATGTCCGGGATCAGTTCGGCGGTTGCCCGGCCTTCGATCTCTTGCGTATAGGACAGCCAGGCGCCTTTGTCGGTCTTCAGTTCCTGCAACTGATCGAAGGTAGTGCCGCAGCTGGCCGCAAACCCCAGTGCCGCCTTGCTCGGGCTGCCGTCCGGCGCATAGGCCGCCTGCAGCGCGGGACCGCGTTTTTCGACCTTTTTGCCCGGCTGTGCGGTTTCGAGATTTTCGACCAGTACCGTCAATCGCCGCGGCGTTGCATAAAACCGGCTGCCGGAAAACACCACACCAGCCTCGCTTAGCCCGGCGACAATGCCGTTTTGCAGCGCCTGGGCCAGATTCAGCAAGGTTTTCGGGGGCAGCTCTTCCGAACCCAATTCGAAAAGTAAATGTCTGGTTTCGCTCATCGTGATTCTCCCTGTCCGGCCAGCATTGGAAAGCCCAGCGACTCACGGCGCTGGTAATAGGCCTCCGCAACCGATTTGGCCAGATTCCTGACCCGTAAAATGTAGCGTTGGCGCTCGGTGACCGAGATCGCGTGCCGCGCATCGAGCAAATTGAAGGTATGCGACGCCTTCAGCACCATTTCGTAAGCCGGCAGCGGCAGGTTTACCTGAATCAATTTCCGGCATTCCTGTTCGTAGGTATCGAAGCATTTGAACAGAAAATCGACGTTCGCATGATCAAAGTTGAACGAGGACATTTCGACTTCGTTCTGATGGAATACGTCGCCGTAAGTCACCACGCCGTGCGGGGTCCGGGTCCAGACCAGATCGAACACGCTTTGCACGCCCTGCAGGTACATCGCCAGCCGTTCCATGCCGTAGGTGATTTCCCCCGTCACGGGGCGGCATTCGAGGCCGCCGACCTGCTGGAAATAGGTAAACTGGGTCACTTCCATCCCGTTCAGCCAGACTTCCCAGCCAAGCCCCCAGGCGCCCAGCGTCGGCGACTCCCAGTTGTCCTCGACGAAGCGGATGTCGTGTTCGAGCAAATCGAAGCCCAGATAGCGCAAGGAGCCGAGATAGAGTTCCTGAATGTTGTCGGGCGAAGGCTTCAGCATCACCTGGTACTGGTAATAATGCTGCAGGCGGTTGGGATTTTCACCGAAGCGTCCGTCGGTGGGCCGGCGCGAAGGCTGGACATAGGCGGTATTCCAGGGTTCGGGACCGATCGCGCGAAGAAAGGTCGCCGGATGAAAAGTCCCCGCCCCCACTTCCTGGTCCAAAGGCTGCAACAGCACGCAGCCCTGTCCTGCCCAGTATTCCTGCAGGGCCAGAATCAATCCCTGAAATGTCGAAACATCGTAATTCGAACTCGCCACGGTACACTCACGATACGCAGTAAAAATCCAGGGATTATATCTTAAATTTCGGTTTGAGGGAGCGTTTGTGACGAAACACGGCAGGATGGGTACGACTGCGGGGAGGCAGGAGAAAGGGGAATACAGGAGCGATTGCCGAGAGTGTAGGATGGGTTTCGCTTACGCTCTACCCATCCTACGTTTCTGAAAAATCTCTTTTATAGCAGTAAAAGGCGGGCAAAACGCAGAAAAGCCATTTAAATTCCCTCACCCTAACCCTCTCGGCAACAGCTCCAGGCGTTGCCCTACCTCCTGCCTCCCTGCAGTCGTCCCGGAGGGAGAGGGAACAAAAAGCTGTCGCAGAAGGCTAACGCTCTACCGCTTCCTGCCCGGCCCAGCCCCTGGTTCTTTCAACGGCCTTGCGCCATTGCTTTTTGTGCGCTTCCTGCACGCCACCCGGCATCAGGCCCTTGAAGGAGCGGTCGGCCCGCCATTTATCGGCCAGCTGATCCAAGGTCCACACCTCCATGGCAATCCCCGCCAGATAGGCCGCGCCCAGCGCGGTCGTTTCGAGATGCGCCGGGCGGATCACTTCGAGTCCGGAAATATCGCTCTGAAACTGGGCGAGAAATTGATTGGCCGCCGCGCCGCCGTCGATCCGTAATTGGCTGACCGGTGTGCCGCTATCCTCGGACAGAATCCGTAAAATGTCGTCGACCTGAAAGGCCATGCTTTCCAGCGCGGCACGGGCAATATGCGCTGCGCTCGTACCGCGGGTCAGGCCGAAGATCGCTCCGCGCGCGTCCGGGTCCCAATCCGGTGCGCCGAGTCCGGTGAAGGCGGGCACGAAATAAACGCCGCCGTTATCGCCGACCGAGCTTGCCAGGGTTTCGCTGTCGGCGGCGGAGCCGAGCAGATGCAGGGCGTCGCGCAGCCACTGAATCGCCGCCCCGCCGACAAAAACGCTGCCCTCCAGCGCATAGTCGACCCGGGCGCCGATCTGCCAGGCGACCGTAGTCAACAGCCGATGCTTCGAGAGGACTTTTTCGGCACCGGTATTCATCACCAGAAACGATCCGGTGCCGTAGGTGCACTTGGCCATGCCCGGCTCGACGCACAGTTGTCCGAACAGGGAAGCCTGCTGGTCGCCGACCACAGCGCCGATCGGAATGCCCGCACCGATCTCATCGCTGCGCGTCAGGCCGTAACATTCGCTCGACGCTCTGACTTCGGGCAGCAAAGCCGTCGGAATCCCGAACAGTTCGAGCAATTCTTCGTCCCAACGCAGGGTTTCGATATTGAAAAGCAGTGTACGCGAAGCATTCGATACATCGGTAATGTGCAGTTGGCCCTGCGTCATTTTCCAGACCAGCCAGGTATCGACGGTGCCGAATGCCAGCCTGCCCTGCCGCGCCTGCTCGAGCGCGCCGTCCACGTGATCGAGAATCCAGCGGATCTTGGTCGCGGAAAAATACGGATCGAGCAGCAAGCCGGTTTTGGCCCGCACCTTGTCTTCCCAGCCCGCCGTCTGCAAGCGCGTGCACTGCTCGGCGGTGCGCCGGTCCTGCCAGACAATCGCGTTGTAAATCGGCTTACCTGTCTGCCTGTCCCAGATGACCGTCGTTTCACGCTGATTGGCGATACCGATCCCGGCAATATCTTCCGGGCGCAGCTGGAGCCGCTGCATCGCTTCGCGGCACACCGAGGACTGGCTCTGCCAGATCGCTTCGGGATCGTGTTCGACCCAGCCCGATTGTGGAAAAATCTGCCCGAACTCCTGCTGGGCAACCGCCGCCGGCCGGCCCTCCAGATCGTAGAGAATGCAGCGCGAGCTGCTGGTCCCCTGGTCGATTGACATCAAATAGCGCATCGACTCAAGCTTTTAGCTGCGCAAACGGCCGGTCCATCGGAATGTCGTGGTATTCGATCCGGTTGCGGCCATTATTTTTGGCCTGGTACAAAGCGGAATCGGCGGTGTTGATCAAGCATGAAGCGGCCTCGGCGATCGTCAACGGATTCCTGCGATCGGAGCGATAGGTCGTCAGTCCGATGGAGAGCGTCACAGGGATCGTGATTTCGCTGAAAGTGATTTTGAGGGCCTGCACATTGATCCGAATCCGTTCGGCGATTTCATGACCGGTCGACTGATTGATATTGCTCAATAAAACAACGAATTCCTCGCCGCCGTAACGGGCAAGCACGTCATTATTCCTGAGCTGGCTTTTGATGGTCTTCGCCACGATCGATAACACGCTGTCGCCTGCCAAGTGGCCGTATTTGTCGTTGACCGATTTGAAATAGTCGATGTCCAGAAACAGGCAGGTCAACGGATCGCTGTTGCGCTGGCAGCGGGCAACTTCCTCGCCGATCCGCTGTTCGAGAAAACGGCGGTTGTTGACACCGGTCAGCGTATCGACATAACTGGTACGGCGAATCGTTTCGATATTCAGGCGATTCTCTAAACAGATACCGACTACCACGCCCAAATGGGCGAGAAAATCGTCCGTAATCGAGCCGAAAAAACGGCCGGGCCGGCTGCTGCCCAAATTCAGCGTGCCGAGGTATTCTCCCCGCTGATACAACGGAATAATTGCGATATGGGACAAAGGAATATCGTCAGAAACGAAAAAATGCCCGAAATGCTCCTGCACGAAAGACCCAAGGTAGGAATGCAGGACATAGCCGAACTTTGTACTGAACAATTCCTTGTCGCACAACAAAGTCAGGCGTTGATGATGCGCCGGATCGAACGATTCTTCGGCGAGCAACTGGCTCAATTCGCCGGATTCGTCAAGCAGGCAGAGCGTTACCTGATCGAGATCGAAAACGGCTTTCGCGCTGTCCAGGATGTAGCGGATCATTTCCCCCAACGAGCTCTGATCGAATAGGCGCATCTCGAAAGTCTGGAAGTCCTTCAACATCGAGCTGCCTTTCTTGATGGAATCGAACAGGCCACTGATGTGGCTTTCCAACACAATCAAATCTGTCGTCAAGTCGTTTTCCAGCATGGCCTCTCCCCAGCAAGTCGCAGGTTATCGTTTCTCTCCTAGCAAGCTTAACGCTTTATTATCCTCCTGCTTCGCTAGAAGTTTATTTCATATCGCACTAATTTGTAAATAAAATTTAGTCGAACATCGCCAGATATTCGACTTCGCTGATCACTTTCACCCCTTTTGCCGCGGCTGCGCTGATTTTCGCTGCGCCGACGTCTTCACCGGTCACCAGAAAATCGGTCTTGCCGCTGACTGCGCTGGCGACTTTCGCGCCCAGCCGCTTGGCTTCGCGCGTCATCTCCTCGCGCGAACCGTGCGTCATCGTGCCGGTAAACACGAGCGTTTTGCCGGCGATCGGACTGGCGGGCTGCGCCTGCTCGCTGCGCAGCGGCGTCCTGACCAGATTGAAACCGAGCGCATGAATGCGTATGAAATCGTTCTTGATTTTCGCCAGATTCGCAATCACCGCTTCGCCGGTTTTCTGCGCGAAGCCTTCGATCGAAACGATATCGTCCAATGTCAGGTCGAAAATGGCCAGCAGCGGAAAATGCTGCAAAAGCCGCTCGCAGTTGCCGAGCCCCATTCGGTAAATGCCGAATGCGCCGAGAAAACGCCAGTCCTCGATCGGATCCCGGCGGCTCCGGGCCAGTTGATCGAGCAGATTTTGCGAGGTTTTCTCCCCGAAACCGAGCTGCTGCAAATATTTCCGATCCAGTTGGTAGATTTGGTATACCGAATTGACTCCCGCCGCATGGAGTTTCTCGATCGTCCTCTCGCCGAAACCGTCGATATTGCCGAGCGTCCTGAAAAAATGCTCGATCGTATTTTCGATTTGCGCCGGACACTGGACCGGATTCGGGCAATACAGATAATCGCTGTCCCAGATCAGCGCGGTGCCGCAGCTCGGGCAGGTTTCCGGAATTTGCGGCGTCTCCGCCCGCGTAATCACCCGCTCGATCTTCGGAATCACCAACCCCGAACGGATCAATTCGATTACGGCCCCCTCGCCGATCCCCATTTCTTTCACCATTTTGTAATGGTGCGCAGTTGCACGCGAGATCATCGCGCCGCTCAATTTGGTCGGCTCCAGCTCGGCGACCGGATTGACCCGGCCGGAACGCGAGGTCTGCGGAATTATCCGCAGCACTTTGACAACCGCAGTCTCGATATTGTTTTTATAGGCGATCTGCCAGCGGTGATGGTGGCGCGTTGCGCCCATGTGCTGCTTGATCCTTGCATCGGTCACTTCGAAAATCACCCCGTCGACATCGTACTCGACCTTGGCCGGCACCGCGTGCACAATCGTCTCGAACTGCTCCAGAATCTCTTTTGCCGAACCTTGCCAGTCCGGCAGCTGCGCAAACGGAAAGAAGACCGCGGCGTGGTTCTGAATCGCCGCCAGCGCATGTTCTTCGAGCTCCTTTTCCTTGATGATGCTGGCCTGAAAATTACGCGCATTTTCAAAATAATCGGCCAGATGCGTCGCGAAATAACGCTGGTTCACCACGATCTCGCCGGCGCCCTGCCCGCGCCGGCCGTCTCCTCCGACGATCAGTCCGCGCTCGAACACCCGGCTAATGTCGGTCCCCTTGCGGCCGTCGCCGCGGGTATAAAGCATTTTGCCGTCGTCGTAAGCCGCAAAGCCGTCCAGCTTCGGCGTCACGCGAAAACGCAGCCCGTCAAACGCAATGCCCAAGTCCTGCGCCGCTTTTTCGACTCGCTGCAGCCATTTTTCAATGCCTTCCTTCGAGTAGCTCTTCTCGGTCGAGAGCATCATCTCGGGCAGCGCGACCGTTTTGCCGACAAACGCTTTTTCGGGCTCGACCGCTTCCAGATAAGGATGATCGGGGTGGCGCCGGCGCAACTCTTCGAGAAACACGAAATCGTACAAGGCATCCGAAATGATCGGTTCCCCGCGTCGGTAATATGCGTTGCAGACCTTCAGAAATTCGACCAGTTCGTCGTCGGACAACCGCTCGGGCTGTGCCTCGGCGGCGATTTTGAGAATGGCTTCGGGTGGGGTGTTATTATTATTCAATGGAATTGACCGGCAATAAAAAAGGCCAGACGGATCATCGCCCTCAGGCGAGAAATCCGTCTTACGGCAAAACTTTTCCGGTAAGTATTACAGGCTCCGGCGAATCAATTCTACCGTTTTCTCGCTCAATGGCTTATGCTCATGGTCGAGCACGGTGCCGTCCAGCTCGGCTGCCATGAATACGGCCGTCTGCACGAAGTCGTCGAAGACCGGCACCGCATCTTCCAGCTCGCCGGGCTGCATGAAAAAGATGATGCCCGGGCAATAGAAGTTTTCCAGATCGTGCTCGGGGAAGGTTCCCGGCGGTTGCATGCTGGCAACGCCGAAATCCACCAGGCGTTTCGAATCGAGCCGTTCGTAAATTTTCAGATTGCCGTATTCGAGGCCGGCGATGTCGAACGCATGGGCGAGGTCGAGGCCGTTAAAGCCTTCGTCCTGGTTCGCGATGACGCTGAACTGAATGATGCTGGGCGCGGGAAAGCGCGGCTCCGGCTCCTCATAATCTTCATAGTCCTCATCTTCCGGATTCAATTCAGCAGCCGGCTCTTCGACCTCCGGCTCATGATAGCGGCTCGTTTTGCCGGCTGAAACCGCTACCGGCGCAACTGCCATCCTGTCATCGCCATCCTCTTCTAACGTGCCAAGAAAGTCCTCGTCATCCATGGCCGTTCTCGAGGCAAGCCCGGACTTCGGCGGCGTTTCGTCCTCGAAATCCTCCTCCAGACTTTCCCGGTACTTCTTGCTTTTGACGAATGCCCATGCCAGCATTCCGGTAATGATGATCAAACCGGTTGCAATGATCACAATTCTCAATAATTCTTTATCCATCAGGTTTCCGCCAGACTGACTGCTTCTTCTAAATCGACCGCGACCATCCGGGATACTCCCGGTTCTTTCATCGTGACGCCGGCCAGCTGGTGCGCGATCTCCATCGTGGCCTTGTTATGCGAAATATATAAAAACTGCACCGCGGACGACATTTCCTCGACCATTTTCGAAAAGCGGCCGACATTCGCATCGTCGAGCGGCGCATCGACCTCGTCAAGCAGACAGAAAGGCGCCGGATTCAGATCGAAAATCGAAAACACCAGCGCAACCGCGGTCAGCGCCTTTTCACCGCCGGACAGCAAATGGATCGAGCTGTTACGCTTGCCGGGCGGACGCGCGATGATGTTCACACCCGACTCGAGCAGATCCTCGTCGCTAAGTTCCAGATAGGCCTGACCGCCGCCGAACAATTTCGGAAATTTTTCCTGCAAGCCGCCGTTTATTTTATCGAAAGTTTCCTTGAATCGCAGCCGGCTTTCCTTATCGATTTTGCTGATCGCCAGCTCCAGGGTCTGCAGCGCCTCCATCAGGTCGGCATGCTGCGCATTCAGGAAATTCATCCGTTCGGTCTGCGCCTTGAACTCTTCGATCGCGGTCAGATTGATCGCGCCGAGGCGTTCGATCTGCCGGGCCAGTTCGTCGACTTTTTGCTTCCACGCCGATTCTTCGGCCTCTTCCGGCAAATGCTTCAGGACCTCATTCGCATCGGCTTCGATCTCGCTTAACTGTTCGTTGACGGTTTGCTGGCGCACCCGACTCTCCTGCAGTTCGTAACGAATCTTGTCGAGTATTTCCTTGCGTTTTTCGAGCACGTTTTGCAGGCGGATTTGTTCCTGCGAAAACCGCGAAATATCGGCTTCGATCTGTTCCTGTAACTCGCGCTGGGTTTTCAGTTGCTTGTCGAGCCGCTCCCGGTCGAGCCTCAAATCCTGCAGCTGCTGTTTTTCTTCGTCGATCGGCTTCAAGGTGTCCTGCAGTTTTGCCTCCAGCTCGGCTTTGCGGTCAAGCAGTTGCCGATATTGCAATTCCAGGCGTTCGATCTGTTTCGCGGTATGATTTTCGGAGGCCAGCAGCGACTCGATCTGGGTTTTCAGCGCGAAAACTTTTTGCCTGGCGTCATGTACCATTTGTTCGGCCGATTTTTGCTGGCTGAAGAGATCCTGGCTCGCGCTTTCGAGTTGATATTTTTGCTGCCCCTGCTTTTCGAGCGTCTGTTCGGCCTCCTGCATCAACTGGACCGACTCGGCGATCAGTTCGGCATTCTCGGCGATATGCGCGTCGATATCTTCCAGCTCGCGGCGCAACTGGGCGATCCGGCGCTGCTGCTGTTCGAAACGCGCAGTTTTGGCGCTATGCTCGGCGCTGCGCATGGTCAGCCGGCTCTGCAGCGTTTTATCTTCCTGCTGCAGGGTGTCTCGGCTGCGCTCGGCGGTCTTCAGATCGTCCTCGGCGGTTTCGAGGCGCTCCTCGAAAACGGCGATTTCGGCCTGTAATTCTTCCTGACGCTGCTTCAGCTGGCGTAGTTCCCGTTCGCGCTGCAGAACGCCGGCCTTGCTGTCTTGCGCGCGGATGATCCGGATCCATCCCGGCCCGAACCAGGCACCGTCCGACGTGATTACCGATTCGTAGGGCTTCAGCGATAACGCCAGATGCCTGGCTGAGGCCGTCTCTTCGGCACAATAAATGCCGGCAAGAATCGCGTTCAAATCCCAAGGCGCTTTGACCTTAGCCGCCAAAAGCCCCCCGATCTGCTCGGCTTCCGGCCGATTTTTAAAACCGGTTTCGAACAAGGCGAGCGAATCGCCCTGCAAACGGGGCAACTCCGCCACGACCGGATCGGCATCCTCGACACAGATTGCCTCCAGATAGCCGCCCAGCACCGTTTCGACGGCGGTTTCCCAGCCCGGCTGCACGTCCAGGCATTCGGCCAGTCGCCGGCTGCCGCCGAGCTGCATAGCGTTCAACCACTCGTTCAGCTTCTTGTTGTCCTTGCCCATCGCATGCTGCTGAAGCAGTTCCAGGGAAGTAATTTTGCCCCGGATCCCGTGCAGTTCGGCGCGCTGTTTGTGCAGCGTATCGTGCAGGCTTTTGATCTCGTCCCGACGGTCGCGGCTCAGCCGCTGCACGGCCTCGATCTTTTCGTGCAATTCGGCCCGGTCCGACTCGAGCAGATCGATCTCCTCGGCCAACGCCTCGATTTCGTCTTCCAGTTCGCTCCCGGACAATTCGTCGCGCTCGGCCTGTAATTGGTCGCGCCGGGTCTGCAATTGCCGATTCTGGTTCTGCAATTGCTGGGATTTGACCCGTTCGACTTCGACCTGCTCCTGATGGCGCGCGCTTTCGGTCCGGTACGCTTCCCATTCGGCCTGCCAGTCGCTCTGTTTCTGCTGTACGCCCTGCTGTAATTGCAGGCTTTCTTCCTGGCGTTGTTCGGCAGTCTGTAAAGCCTCTTCCGCCGTCAGTTTCGCCTGCTTCAGGGTTTCGAGCTGCTCCCGGTCCGCATCGATCTCGCCCTGCGCCAGTTCGGCCTGGCGCTTGACTCGTTCGATCTCGGTCTCGGTTTCGCGATGGGTTTGCTCGTTATGGCGGATTGCCTGCTCAAGGCTGCCGACTTCCGCAACCACGCTGTAATAATCGCCCTGCGCCTTGTTCAGGTTCTGCTGTTGGTTTTTATGGTCGCCGCGCTTGCTTTCGAGCGCACTTTCCAGCTCGCGCAATTCGACGAAGGCCCGGTTATGCTCGGTCGCCGCTTCCTGCATCGCCGACTCCAGAGCGGCCGCGGCAGCCTGGTACGATTGCCAGCGCATCGCCAGCAGTTCGAGTTTGAACTGGCGTTCCTGTTTTTTCAATTCGGTGTATTTCTCGGCTTTCTCTGCCTGCTTTTGCAGGTGTTTTAGCTGTTTTTCGACTTCGTCGCGAAGATCCTGCAGGCGCTCGAGATTTTCGCGGGTATTCTGCATCCGGGATTCGGTCTCCTGACGCCTTTCCTTGTATTTGGAAATGCCCGCCGCCTCTTCGATATGCAGGCGCAGGTCTTCCGGTTTCGCTTCGACGACCCGCGAAATGGTGCCCTGTTCGATGATCGCATAACTGCGCGCACCGAGGCCGGTGCCCAGAAAAATGTCTGTGATGTCCTTGCGCCGGCATTTCGAGCCGTTCAGCATGAACTGCGACTGGCCGTCGCGGCTCACCTGGCGCTTGATCGAAATGGTCGAGTAATTGGCATATTCGCCGCCCAGTTTGCCTTCGGTATTGTCGAAGATCAGCTCGACCGAGGCAGTGCCTATCGGTTTGCGGGTGGCGGAACCGTTGAAAATCACATCGGCCATGTTTCCGCCGCGCAGGTGCTTAGCCGAACTTTCGCCCATCACCCAGCGCACTGCGTCGATGATATTCGATTTGCCGCAACCGTTCGGACCGACGATGGCGGTCAGGTTGCCGTTGATCGGGATCGTCGTCGGGTCCACAAACGACTTGAAACCCGCCAGTTTGATTTTTTCCAGTCTCATTACGGAAATAAGAAATTCTACGCGAACAAAATGAGCGCGTATTATCGGTGATTATGGGGCGAGCGGCGACTGTTTTCAGCGCCGCCCGCCGCATCGGAACGCCAACCTAAAAACCTGCGGCCTTGTCGCGTGCCGCCTTGGCGCCGGGGAAATCTTTCTGCAATTCGCGCGCATGGGCGATCAGCAGCCAGCTGTGCTTCTTCAGATATCGGTCGCCCCCGGCCAAAAGCGCGGCTTTTTTCGCCAGTTCCTCGGCCTGCTTCGGTTTGGACTGCTTCAACCGTAACAGCGCCAGCTTGTAATAGAGCCCGGCATTGTTCGGCTCGATGTTGCGGGCGCGCTCGATCGTGGCTATCGCGGAATCCAGGTTCCCCAACCGGCTGCTCTGATTGGCGGCCGTCACCAGCGCGCCGACGGCAGGCGAAGACGAAGCGGACGGCTCTATCGGTTGAAAAGGGGTTGGAGCCGGAACAAACGCTTCCGGCGCCGGAACATTGACCGCTGCCCCCGGAGACACCGGCGGAGCTTCAACACCGCCCGCCACGGCCGGGACATCCGCCTCCGGCAACGACGGCAAAACCCCGTCCGTCCCACCGGTCATCGGCGTCGGCTCGATGGGGGTCACCTGCTGATTGAATTCCGGAATCGGCGTCGTTTTCACTGTGGGTTCAGGAATCTGAGCCGGAGCCGGCGGCGGCTGCACCACAGGTGCGCGCGGCTGCCGGTAGACCGGCGCGGGCCCTGTATAGACCGGAGCGGGATACTGCTGTACGTAAAGCCCCGCGCAGCCCGATAAAAGTCCGGACAGCACGAAAAGTATAATGAAATGTTTTTGCATCATTGATTTCTCATTTAGCGCGGAGTAAGGCGGAAAAATATGCCGTCCGTAAAATCCAGGCCACTTTTTTCGGTGCAGTCAGGAAACTTTCTGCCCGTAATAATTGATTTTCTGCAATCGATTCAGATTCGCGTGCCGGGAATCGAGCTTCAACCGTTTGAAAATCGCCCGGACCTCCATAGCCCTGACTTCCTCCAGGGCGCCGAATCTTAACTTAAATAGGCTCTTTTTCCTACTTTCGGGGAAAAAGCGCATGATCCGGTCGACCTCTTCATCGATAATCCGCCGCGCCCGCAGCAAGTCTTTCGCTACATCCTCGGGAAGATCAAACGGATCATCGGGTTCGACCGCGATGGGAGCAGCCTCCGGCTGCTTCGGCCGGCCGGCATTTTCACGGTTCAGTATTTCGCGCAGGCGGCGGCTTTTGGCCAGATCGACGAGCGGAGAATTTTCGCTGACTTCCATATAGGAAAGTCCCGAGGCTTTTCGTTCTGTTTCTGCGGACATGAAGAACAAGCGGAAATGAATAAAAGACAAACTTTAACCCGACTCGTTAAAAAATAACAAGCTTTCTGCTAGCTCGACCGATTTGTCGAAGGCAGACGGATCCGCGAAGCGCTAGGGCAGATTTAGAAGAAAAATCTGAGGGGGAACGGACAATCTGCCGGGAGGCAAAAGCCGCCTTGGGCAATCGTCAAACGAGAAGGAAGAAAAAACGTTTGAAAATAATAGGCCGCCACTAATTCTCAATAATTTCGAGATCAGTTCAGGCGGCCTAAATACTTAATAAAGATTAAGCGGATTGAGACAGAGATTTATTGCTCGTCGTCCGGGTGTGGAGCGAAAACCCATTTTACCAGGGCGTACACCGCGCCAACCACAACCAGCAAACCAACAATGCCAGCAGGCGTTTTCAAAGTCTCAGTCAAATCTAAGATGAACCCCATATTAGTCCTACCTATAATTGTAAATATTTTTTAGAAATTGCCAGGTTAGTAGCAAGGAATGCACATGATACTTTAGGCTCCATTAAAGTCAAGGATTAATGACGGATAAACGGCCCAGCCCCGGCCTGCGGCATTCTTTTTACCGTGCCAGTATGTCCTCGGATAACGAGTGTGGTATAGTTTAAATTCTATGTAATAGATTCGGACTGAGGGGAAAATTCATGCGCCACTATTTATTATCATCGGTAGCCTTCCTGGCGTCTTTCACGGCAAACGCCGATGTGCAGTTGAAGGATGACAGCGACATTCGAGGCAAATGGAATTTGTATGCGGAAGCGGCAAAGCTGGACGGCGAAAAGAAAAACGTCGATATCGTCTGGGATTTTGCGGACAACGGCGTTCTGAATACAATTGCGACCGACTCGCTCGGCCGTACCAATGAGATGAGAATCGAAGTAAAATACATGGTCGAGGACGGAGTACTGAAAAAAGAAGTATCACCGGGACGCGGCAAATTTGAAACCTGCAAAGCCGTCGAAAAGACCGCAGACAGCATGGTGCTCAAATGTTCTTTCAATTACTTCTTCCTGAAAAAATAATAATTAAGAAAATAATAAAGGTGTAACTATGATAGGTGGAATTTTAATGGTGTTGGCCGTCATCTGGGTTTATCAGTCGGTCAACAAAGCAAAAGTCAGCAATCCTTTAATGTGGGTCGCGATCGCGGCCGGCGTGTTCTTCGTTGTACAAATGTTACTGGTTCAGGCAAACGTCTTTATCCTGGAAGCGGTCCGGGGCAGCGAATCCAGCGGCGATTACGAAAGAGACCTGCTCAGCGTCGGCGACAGAAAAAACCAGGGCGGCTTTCAGGGCGTGGGCGGCTACCTGTTGTCGGTCTTTTTCGAACTGATGCCTCCGCTGGCCGGCGTACTCGCAGTGGCCTTCGTACGGCTCAAGTTCATTACCAAAGAATCCTTTTCGATCGGCAATCTGTTCAGCGGCATCAAGGAAATGTTTACCAGCATTTCGCAAAGCTTCAAAACTCCCGAATAAAACGCCGCAAGGCCCCCGCCTCGCTAAAAAGCTCAAGCAATGCTTGAGCTTTTTAGTTTGCGGCATGAGGTCCCGTAAGAACTCCTTGATAACGGTCAACCGGTAACCATCCGTACCAGAAAGATGATCGCGGAAACAAAAACGACCGTAAAGATCAGCCCCGCTATCAGATAGGCCGGCAACGAGCCTTGCGTAAAGTCTTTTTGCCTGTTTTTTTCGCTTTGAACTCCTATTGCGGCGGACAAAACACTTTTTATTACATCGACGATCGACGGTTTAGACATTCGTATCTCCTTAAAAAAATCCGAATAGAATAATAGTGTAGTCATTCGGCCCTACCAACCGCAATTTTTCGACGACCAGCCCGACCTTTTACCTTTGCCCATGGACAAAACCCGCGATTTAAAACAGCTCCTTTCCCAGAAAATCCTATTCCTCGACGGCGCGATGGGCACCATGATCCAAAGCTACAAGCTGGAGGAAAAAGACTACCGGGGCGCGCGTTTCGCCGACTGGAACATCGACCTGAAAGGCAACAACGACCTCTTGTCGCTGACCCAGCCGGCAATCATCAAAGCCATTCACAGCGCCTACCTGGAAGCCGGCGCGGACATCATCGAAACCAACACCTTCAACTCGACCCGGGTCGCGATGGCCGACTACCGGATGGAAGCTTTGGTTTACGAAATCAATGTCGAATCGGCGCGTCTCGCCCGCCAGGCGTGCGACGACTATACACAGCTTACACCGGGCAAGCCACGCTTCGTCGCCGGTGTACTGGGGCCGACCAACCGGACCGCCTCGATGTCGCCCGACGTAAACGATCCCGGTTTCCGTAACATTTCGTTCGACGAACTGGTCGAGGCCTACACCGAAGCGACCCGGGGCCTGATCGACGGCGGCGCCGACATCATCCTGATCGAAACGGTATTCGATACGCTGAACGCGAAAGCCGCCGCATTTGCAGTCGATGCCTACTTCGAACAGAGCGGACACAAGCTGCCGGTGATGATTTCCGGTACGATCACCGATGCTTCGGGCAGAACGCTGTCCGGACAAACCGTCGCCGCGTTCTGGCATTCCTTGAAACATATCGAACCGATCTCGTTCGGTTTCAACTGCGCGCTCGGCGCAAAAGAGCTGCGCCAGCACATCGACGAACTGTCGACGATCGCGGACACCCATGTCTCCGCGCATCCGAACGCGGGGCTGCCGAACGAATTCGGCGAATACGACGAATCGCCGGAAATGATGGCACAGGAAATCGCCGATTGGGCGAAGCAGGGTTACCTGAACATCATCGGCGGCTGCTGCGGCACGACGCCTGCGCACATCCAGGCAATCGTCGAGGCGGTTTCGCCCTACCCGCCCCGCCCCATCCCCGACATCCCGAAAGCCTGCCGATTGTCCGGCCTCGAAGCGACGACGATCGGCCCGGACAGCCTGTTCGTGAATGTCGGCGAACGCACCAACGTGACCGGCTCGGCGGTCTTCAAACGGCTGATCGTGGCCGGCGATTACGAGGCCGCGCTCGACGTCGCCCGCCAGCAGGTCGAAAACGGCGCGCAGGTGATCGACATCAACATGGACGAAGGCATGCTCGAATCGAAAGACGCGATGGTGCGTTTCCTGATGCTGCTCGCGGCCGAACCGGACATCGCAAAAGTGCCGATCATGCTCGACTCGTCAAAATGGGACATTCTCGAAGCCGGACTCAAGTGCATCCAGGGCAAGGGCATCGTCAATTCGATTTCGCTGAAGGAGGGCGAAGCCAAATTCATCGAACATGCGAAGCTGGTCCGGCGCTACGGCGCGGCGGTGATCGTGATGGCGTTCGACGAAGTCGGCCAGGCCGACACCAAGGCCCGCAAGGTCGAAATCTGCACCCGCGCCTACCGGATTCTGACCGAACAGCTCGGCTTTCCGCCCGAAGACATTATTTTCGATCCGAACATTTTCGCGATCGCGACCGGCATCGAAGAGCACAACAACTACGGGCTCGATTTCATCGAAGCGACCCATGAAATCAAGGCGACCCTGCCGCATGCGTTGATTTCCGGCGGCGTCTCGAACGTGTCGTTCTCGTTCCGCGGCAACAATCCGGTCCGCGAAGCGATCCATGCGGTATTCCTCTACCATGCGATCCAGGCCGGTATGGACATGGGCATCGTGAACGCGGGCCAACTGGCGATTTACGAAGACATTCCGGCCGAGCTGCGCGATGCGGTCGAGGACGTCGTGCTGAATCGGCATCCCGGCGCAACCGAAAAACTGCTCGAAATCGCCGAACGCTACCGCGGTGACGGCTCAAGCGGCGCCGTCAAGCCCGAAGAGCTGGAATGGCGCAGTTGGCCGGTCAATAAACGTCTCGAACATGCGCTGGTGAAAGGCATCGCCGATTTCATCGACGAGGATACCGAAGCAGCCCGCCTGCAAGCCGACAAACCGCTGCACGTCATCGAAGGCCCGTTGATGGACGGCATGAACGTGGTCGGCGACCTGTTCGGGGCCGGCAAAATGTTCCTGCCGCAGGTCGTCAAGTCCGCGCGGGTGATGAAAAAGGCGGTCGCGTACCTGATGCCGTTCATGGAAGACGATCAGGCCGAAGAACGCCAAAGCAACGGCAAGATTCTGATGGCAACGGTCAAAGGCGACGTGCACGACATCGGCAAGAACATCGTCGGCGTGGTACTGCAGTGCAACAACTACGAGGTGATCGACCTCGGCGTGATGGTGCCGGCCGAAACGATTCTACAGACCGCGCGCAAGGAAAACGTCGACATCATCGGTCTCAGCGGCCTGATCACGCCGTCGCTCGACGAAATGGTGCACATTGCGAAAGAAATGCAGCGTCAGGGTTTCGAAATTCCTTTATTGATCGGCGGCGCGACCACCTCGCGCGCGCACACCGCGGTCAAGATCGAACCGAATTACGAAGGCGCAACAGTCTATGTACCGGACGCCTCGCGCGGCGTCGGCGTCGCGGGCAGCCTGCTCAGCGCCGATCTGAAAGCCGGTTATACCGAAGCGGTGCGCGCCGAATACCGGGAAGTCCGGGAGCGCCATAAAGGCAAGGAAGCGAAGACCCTGCAGCATCCGATCGAAGCCGCCCGCCGAAACAGAGCTGCATGGGACGGCCATATTCCGGTCAAACCCTCGTTTCTCGGCATCCGGGTCATCGACCGCTTCCCCCTGGAAACCCTGGTCTGGTATATCGACTGGTCACCGTTCTTCCAGACTTGGGAGTTGGCCGGGCGTTATCCGAAAATCCTGGACGACGGCGTGGTCGGCACCGAAGCCCGCAAACTGTTCGATGATGCGCAGGTAATGCTGCACAAGATGATCAGCGAAGAATGGCTGACCGCCCGCGCGGTGATCGGCTTTTTCCCGGCCAACAGCGACGGTGACGACGTGATCGTGTACGAAGACGAATCGCGCACCAAAGTCCGCGCCGTGCTGCACCACCTGCGCCAACAGAACGTGAAGGCGCCGGGCCGGCCGAACTATTGCCTGTCCGACTTCATCGCACCGAAAGAGCAAGGCATTGCCGATTACATCGGCGCGTTCGCGGTGACCGCCGGCGTCGGTATCGAAGCGAAACTGGCCGAATTCGAACGTGATCACGACGACTACAGTTCCATCATGTTGAAGGCGTTGGCCGACCGGCTGGCCGAAGCTTTGGCAGAATACATGCACCAGACCGTCAGAACCGATTACTGGGGCTATGCGAAGGACGAAAAACTCGACAACGAACAACTGATTGAAGAAGCCTACCAAGGCATCCGCCCTGCCCCCGGTTATCCTGCCTGTCCGGATCATACCGAAAAAGCCAGGCTGTTCGAACTCCTGAACGTTACCGAGAGTACCGGCATCACCCTGACCGAAAGTTATGCGATGTATCCCGCTGCGGCAGTCAGCGGCTGGTATTTTGCGCATCCGGAAGCGCAGTATTTCAACGTCGGCAAAATCAACCGGGACCAACTGCAGGACTATGCCAAACGCAAAGGTATCGCCGAGGAAATCGCCGAACGCTGGCTGTCGGCGCATCTGAATCATTAAGTTAAACGAAAGGCGCAAGGCGAAAGGAAAAATCCCCCTTGCGCCTCTCTCCTGCCCGTTTTTTAGTTTCTTACGCCCTTTAATTCTTCCATGTCATTAAAAGAAAAAACCGAACATTCTCTCGAACGCATCATGTACGGCAGCCGGTGGATCCTGGCGCCGGTCTATGTCGGGATGAGTCTGGTCGTCGCCGCGCTGTTCATCAAATTCTTCCAGGAACTCTATCATTTCCTGCCGCACCTCCTGGAGATGAACGAAGCCGACCTGATCCTGAAAGTGCTGGCCCTGATCGACCTGACCATGGTCGGCAGCCTGATCGTAATCGTGATGTTCAGCGGTTACGAAAACTTCGTTTCCCGTCTGGATATCGCCGAAGACGCCGAGAAACTCGACTGGCTCGGCACCCACGACTACGGCTCCCTGAAGATGAAGATCGCCTCGACCATCGTCGCGATTTCGTCGATCCATCTGTTGAAAATCTTCATGAAGATCGAAGACACCCATAACGAGAAAATCCTCTGGTACGTGGCCGTGCATCTGACGCTGGTCGTTTCGGCCCTGCTGATGAGCGTCCAGGATAAGCTGAGCAAACACTGATGCGTCTCTTATTGCTCGGCACCGAAGGCTGCCATCTCTGCGAAGAGGCCGGGGAAATCGTCGCGGCGTGCGCGCCGCAATTCCCGATCGAATCGGTCGACATTGCCGAACATCCGGAATGGCAGCCCGATTATGCGCTGAAAATCCCGGTTCTGCTGGAACCGGAAAGCCGCCGCGCGCTCTGCTGGCCTTTCGACCTACCGCAGGCAGCCCATTTTCTGCAACAATTCGGTGAAGCGGTGTCGCGTTAAAGCCGGACGGACGCCCACCCTCCGCCCTGTTCCGGATGCCGCTCGCCCGGAACCCCGCCCATCGGGGTCCAGCGGCAATTTTTCGGTAAATCGTTGAATGATAAAAACACCAGCCCGGCTTTTGTGTATAATTCCTTCCCTTAACCCTCGTTAAACCCCGAAATCCCTTTTTGCGATGCGGGCACAGGATGCGCTGCATTCAATCATTCGCTAACCCTTTCAAATTGACTCAATGGATATCAATAAATTAAGAAACGTCGCGATTATCGCGCACGTCGATCACGGCAAAACTACGCTGGTCGATAAACTGCTGCAGCAATCCGGCACGTTTGCCGCACACGCGAAAGTCGCCGAGCGGGTCATGGACTCGAACGACCTGGAAAAAGAACGCGGCATTACCATTCTGGCCAAGAACACTGCGCTGGACTGGAACGGTTATCACATCAACATCGTCGACACCCCAGGCCACGCCGATTTCGGCGGCGAAGTCGAGCGGGTGCTGTCGATGGTCGACTCGGTGCTGCTGTTGGTCGACGCGGTCGACGGGCCGATGCCGCAGACTCGCTTCGTGACCCAGAAAGCATTTGCGTTGGGCCTGCGCCCTATTGTCGTGATCAACAAAATCGACCGCCCCGGCGCACGCCCGGACTGGGTCGTCGATCAGACGTTCGACCTGTTCGACCGCCTCGGCGCCACCGACGAACAGCTCGATTTTCCGATCGTCTATGCTTCGGCCCTAAACGGTTTTGCCGGCCTGGAGCCGACCGTCACCGGCGGCGACATGACGCCACTGTTTGAAACAATCGTTGAACACGTCAGCCCGCCGGACGTCGATCCGGACGGCCCGTTCCAGATGCAGGTATCGAGCCTCGACTACAACACCTACGTCGGCGTGATCGGGATCGGCCGGATCCAGCGCGGCACCGTCAAGACCAACATGCAGCTGACCATCGTCAGCCGCGAGGGCGAAGAGCGCAAGGGCCGCATCCTGCAGGTGTTCGGTTTCCACGGCCTGGAGCGGGTCGAAGTGCCGGAAGCCAGCGCGGGCGACATCATCGCCTTTACCGGCATCGAAAAGCTCGAAATCTCGGATACGCTCTGCCATCCCGAAGCGGTTGAACCGATGAAGCCGTTGACCGTCGACGAGCCGACCGTCACGATGACCTTTCAGGTCAACAATTCGCCGTTCGCGGGCAAGGAAGGCAAGTTCCTGACTTCACGCCAGATCCGCGAGCGTCTGGAAAAAGAATTGCAGCACAACGTCGCGCTGCGCGTCGAGGACACCGGCGATCCGGACAAATTCAAGGTCTCGGGCCGCGGCGAACTGCATCTGTCGATCCTGATCGAGAACATGCGCCGCGAAGGCTTCGAACTCGGCGTCTCGCGTCCGGAAGTGATCCTGAAAGACGTTGATGATGAGAAGCACGAACCGTTCGAAATGGTCACCATCGAAGTCGAGGAAATTCACCAGGGTACGGTGATGGAAAAGCTCGGCGAACGCAAGGGCGACCTGTTGAATATGGTACCGGACGGCAAAGGCCGGGTGCGTTTGGAATACATGGTGCCGTCACGCGGGCTGATCGGCTTCCAGACCGAATTCATGACCTCGACTTCAGGTTCCGGCCTGTTCTACCATGTTTTCGATCATTATGGGCCAATGAAAAAAGGCGAACTCGGCACCCGGAAACGCGGCGTGCTGATTTCGATGGTGCAAGGCAAGGCGCTGGCTTATGCGCTGTACGCATTGCAGGAACGCGGCGAACTGTTCGTGGTGCATGCGGACGAAGTCTACGAGGGGATGATTGTCGGCATCCATTCCCGCTCGAACGACCTGGTCGTCAATCCGTGCAAAGCCAAGCAGTTGACCAACATCCGCGCGGCCGGCTCCGACGAAAACATCATCCTGGTCCCGGTGCAGAAAATGACGCTCGAACAGGCGCTCGAATTCATCGACGAAGACGAACTGGTCGAAGTTACTCCGAAATCGATTCGGCTGCGCAAGAAACTGCTGCTCGAACACGAGCGGAAACGAGCGGCGAAGGGCTGATTAAGTTTTCTCCTCTCTTTTCTACAGAAAACAGTTGCAGAGGTTGGGCTGAATGAAATGAAGCCCAACATTTCGTTAGTTGGGTTACGCTGTCGGGCGGATTGCTCCTTGCATTGCTCCAACTCCTGCGGTCTATGCAGTCGTAACCCAACCTGCTTTGCTTTTTGCTCCTCCGGTACTTTAAACTCCGGTAAATCAAAGGTGCGGTATACTCATCAAAATACCTTAACACCATGACCTCCTCTCTGCACTCCTTCCATCCAGTCGTCGCGCGTTGGTTTCTGGACCGCTTCAAGGCGCCGACCGATGTGCAAAGCCAAGCCTGGCCCGCGATTCAGGCCGGTCAGGCAACCTTGATCGCCGCGCCGACCGGTTCCGGCAAAACGCTGGCTGCCTTTCTTGCGGTCATCGATCAACTGGTCAGGCAAGGCGTCGAAGGCTTTCTGCCCGACCAGACACTGGTGCTTTACGTCTCGCCGCTGAAAGCATTGTCGAACGACATCCACAAAAACCTCGAGCTGCCATTGTCCGGGATCGGCATGGCATTGCTCGAAGCCGCCCTGCCCGGCGTCGTGATTCGCGCCCAGACCCGGACCGGCGACACCAGCCAGGCCGAGCGGATCGCGATGAAGCGCACCCCGCCGCACATCCTGGTCACCACGCCGGAATCGCTGTACATCCTCCTGACCTCCGAATCGGGGCGCGAGATGCTGAAAACGGTGTGCAGCGTGATCGTCGACGAAATTCACGCGCTGGCCGGCAACAAGCGCGGCGCGCATCTGATGCTGTCGCTGGAACGGCTGGCGCAGCTGACCGAAAAGCCGCCGGTCCGGATCGGCTTGTCCGCGACGCAGAAGCCGTTGACCACGATCGCGCGTTTCCTGACCGGCGACCGGGACCAGACCTGCACGATCATCGACACAGGCCACACTCGGCAACGCGATTTGAAAATCGAGGTGACCGGCTCGCCGCTGGAAGCGGTGATGGCGAACGAGGTCTGGACCGAAATCTACGACCGTCTCGTCGAACTGGTCAACGACCACCATACCACGCTGATTTTCGTGAACACCCGGCGGCTGGCCGAACGGGCCGCCGCCGCGCTGGCCGAGCGTCTTGGCGAGGAATTCGTCACCTCGCATCACGGCAGCCTGGCGAAGGAACACCGGCTCGATGCGGAAAACCGGCTCAAGCAGGGCCGGCTGAAGGCGCTGGTCGCGACCGCTTCGCTCGAACTCGGCATCGACATCGGCGATGTGGACCTGGTCTGCCAGCTCGGCTCGCCGCACGGGATCGCGGCGTTCCTGCAACGGGTCGGACGTTCCGGGCACCGGCTCGGCGCGACCCCGAAAGGCCGGCTGTTTCCGCTCACGCGCGACGATCTGCTGGAATGCACCGCGTTGTTGAATGCGGTCGCGCACGACCAGCTCGACACGATCCAGATTCCCGATCATCCGCTCGACGTGCTCGCCCAGCAGATCGTCGCGGAAGTCGCCTGCCGGGAGTGGCCGGAACGCGATCTGTACGAAGCCCTGCGCAAGGCCTGGCCATATCGGGAGCTGACGCCGGACCAATATACGGACGTCGTCAAAATGCTGGCGGACGGCTACCACACCCGCCGGGGCCGGCGCGGCGCCTACCTGCACCGCGACGCCGTGCACGGGATGCTCAGGCCGCGCAAAGGCGCGCGGCTGACCTCGATTATGAACGGCGGCGCGATTCCGGACCAGTTCGACTACGATGTGATCATGCAGCCGGAAGGCCTGTTCGTCGGCACGTTGAACGAGGATTTCGCGTTCGAGAGCATTCCGGGCGACATCTTCCAGCTCGGCAACAATTCCTACCGAATGCTGAAGATCGAGCAGGGCAAGGTCTTTGTCGAGGACGCGCACGGTCAGCCGCCGAACATCCCGTTCTGGTTCGGCGAAGCGCCGGGCCGCAGCCGCGAGCTCTCCGAAGCGGTGTCGGATCTGTCCGAGGCAATCGACCGCCTGCTCGATCAAGGCGGCGATGCCGCGCACGATTTCATTTTCCACCGGCTCGGCTTGCCTTCCGCGGCCGCCGAACAGCTGCATCACTATCTCGCCTCCTCGAAAGCCGCGCTGACCGCGCTGCCCTCGTTCAAAACGATTATCTTCGAACGCTTTTTCGACGAGACCGGCGACATGCATTTCGTGGTGCATTCGCCCTACGGCTCGCGGATCAACAAAGCCTGGGGGCTGGCGCTACGGAAACGCTTCTGCCGGCGCTTCAATTTCGAGCTGCAGGCGGCTGCGACCGAGGACAACATCGTGCTGTCGCTCGGGCCGACGCACAGTTTTCCGCTGCTCGAACCGGCCGGCTACCTGAAGGCCGCTTCGGTCAAAGACGTGTTGGTCCAGGCGCTGCTCGCCGCGCCGATGTTTCCGACGCGCTGGCGCTGGGTCGCGAACACCGCGCTGGCGGTGCCGCGCAACCGCAGCGGCAAAAAAGTGCCGGCGCAGTTCCAGCGCAACGATGCGGAAGACCTGATCGCGATCGTTTTTCCGGACCAGCTCGCCTGCTTCGAGAATATCGCCGGCGACCGGGAGATTCCGGATCATCCGCTGGTCGAGCAAACGTTGTGGGACTGCCTGCACGACCTGATGGACCTTGACGGCCTCGAGGCCTTGCTGGCAGGCATCGAAAGCGGGGAAATCCGGGTGCTTGCCCGCGACCTGACCTCGCCGTCGCCGATGGCGCAGGAAATCCTGAACGCGCGCCCTTATGCATTCCTCGACGACGCACCTGCGGAAGAACGCCGTACGCTGGCCGTACAGCAGCGCCGTTTCGGCAGTCCCGAGGATGCGGCCGAAATCGGCCGCCTGAATCCGGAAGCAATCGGACAAGTCTGTAAGGAAGCTTGGCCGGAAGCGCGCGACCCGGACGAACTGCACGATGCCCTGGTCGTACTCGGTTTCATCACCGAACAGGAAGGCTTGCTAAATTTGCCCGACCAGTCGCCGAACCGATGGCCGGAATTATTCGCTGCCTTGCAGGCAAGCCGGCGCGCGACGGTGATGCAGATGAGCGACGGCCAAAGGCTTTGGATCGCCGCCGAACGCCTGGCCGAATTGCAGCAGATTTATCCGGAAGCCGCCCTCGCACCGGACATACCGGCGGTGCCTCTGGCCCACACATTGACCGACGAAGACATCCTGCGCGACCTGATCCGCAGCCGGCTGGAAGGACTCGGGCCTGTTACCGCCGAACAACTGAGCAGACCGCTTGCTTTATCCGCGGCGCAAACCGGGCAGGCGCTAACCGCCCTGGAACAGCAGGGCGTCGTGCTGCAAGGCCGCTTCACGCCAGATGCGGAGGCGGTGGAATGGTGCGAACGCGGCCTGCTCGCGCGCATTCACCGCTACACCCTGAAACAGTTGCGCCGGGAAATCGAGCCGGTCGCACCGAGCGTTTACATGCGCTTTCTGTTCCACTGGCACGGTCTGCACGAGCCAGGCGCCGGCGAAGCCGCACTCGCCAAGGCCCTGCATCAGCTCGAAGGCTGTAACCTCCCTGCCTTCTGCTGGGAACACGACATTCTGAGCCGCCGTATCAAACCTTATTTCGCGTCCGAACTGGATCAACTTTGCACGTCAGGCAAATTCATCTGGCTGCGCTTGAAAGCGCTGGGCGACAGCGCGCCGAAATCGGCCGGTAAAAACACGCCGGTCGCCTTGGTCGCGCGCGAGCATCTGGAAGCCTGGCGCGCCTTTGCGCCGGTTTCGGACGTTGAGGCGCTGGCACTTTCCGGCAATGCGATGAAAGTCCATGCCGCGATCAAGGAGTGGGGCGCAAGCTTTTTTCAGGAGCTGGCCGCCGAAACCGGCCTGCTGAAGACGCAGCTCGAAGAAGCGCTCGGCGAACTGGCCGCCGGAGGACTCATCACCTCGGACAGCTTCCAGGGTCTGCGCACCCTGGTCACGCCGCAAAAGATCCTGCACCGGCGCGGCAAGCGCTATCCGATTTACGATCCCTTCGCCGCGGCCGGGCGCTGGTCGCTGCTGCGCCCCTTGCGCAAATTGGGGAGCGATCATTATCCGGCCGTCGAACATATCGCCCGCGTGCTGCTCAAACGTTACGGCGTGGTGTTCCGGAAGGTGCTGGAACGGGAAGAAAACCTGCCGAGCTGGCGCGAGCTGTTATACGTTTACCGGCGCCTCGAAGCGCGCGGCGAACTGCGCGGCGGCCGCTTCGTGCAGGGATTTGCGGGCGAGCAGTTCGCGCTGCCCGAAGCGGTCGGCCTGCTTCGGGATCTACGCAAGCCGACCATCACGCCCGAGCTGACCGTGATCAATGCGTCCGATCCGCTGAACCTGACCGGTATCGTTACGCCCGGCGATCGTATCCCCGCTCTGCACAGCCAGCGCCTCGTCTACAAAGACGGAGCGCCGCTGGCGCATGGCTCGGGCAAAAACGTGCATTACCTGCAAACTCTTGACGCGGAACATCAATGGCAATTGCAGTGGGCCTTGCTGAACAAATAATGCCGCCCTTATGCTATTACCGTTATCGTGAAAGATGCGTAGGATGTGCTGAACGCAGTGAAGCGCATCGGGTGCTTTCAGGGTATCGTTCGCGACCGATGCGCCTCCTTACGTCGGCACATCCTACGCTGCTTCTGTCTATCGCGATAACAGCCTCAACCTTATGGCATCGGCTCACCTTTACCGGGAAAAACCCAATGAAAAAACAAGAAAATTGTCGAATTTTATTGATGTCCATCAATCAAAATTATCGATAATAACCCTGTTACACTCAGCGTCAGTCACACTATCATTTCAGACCGGCCGATTCCTGATCCATCCGCGTGGAGGAATCGGCGGCGTTTCCCGTCCTTCTTGATCAAGGAGAAAATCATGAACGCTAAATATATTTTCGCTGCATTCCTTCCCGTCATCGCCTCCGGCGCCGCTGCCCAAGGAACCCCGGAAGAGGACGCCTGCCGTAAAGCGGTGGCCGAGCTCGCAAAAGGCGAAATCGTCAAGATGAAGCTTGAAAATAAAAAAGGCGTGGACCTTTATGAGATCGACGTCAAATCCCCGGACGGTGTCAAGTGGGAATTTAAGTGCGACAAAGCCACCGCCAAAATCCTCGAAAAGGAACAGGAACTGCCGAACGCCGATCATCCTGCCTTTACGGCGTTGAAGAAAATCGATGAAGCGCAGGCCCGCCAAATCGCTTTGAAAGCCCAGCCCGGAACGATTACCAAAGTGGAATATGAAATCGAAAAGGACGGCACCGCCACGTATGAATTCGGCATCAGAACGAGCGACGACCAGGATATGGAAGTCGAAGTCGATGCCGCAACCGGCAAGATTATCAAGACCGAAGAAGATTAACGGCCTACAGGCGCCGGCAAGTCAACGATAAGACTGACGGAGAATGCCGGCCGCAACCCGTTTATTCCGAAGACTCTTGCAAATGCTCATTCTTCAATTGAATATAATGCGCCGCGGAATATTCGAGAAACTCTTTTTCGGAATCGGTTAGCGGCCGCTTTTTCTGGGCGGGCGAACCGACGTACAGATGCCCGCCCTCCAGCCGCTTGCCCGGCGGCACCAAGGCGCCCGCGCCCAGCATCACATAGTCTTCCAGCACCGCATCGTCCATCACGATCGCGCCGATGCCGACCAGGCAATAATCGCCGATCGTGCAGGCATGCGCCACCGCCCGGTGCCCAATCGTCACACCCTTGCCGATCGTCAAGGGATAACCTTTTTGGGTGAACTGGCCGTAATGCGTCACATGCAGCACCGAGCCGTCCTGCACATTGGTGCCTTCGCCGATCGTAATGCGCTCGACATCGCCCCGAATCACGACCGAAGGCCAGATCGAAACGTCGTCGCCGAGCGTCACGTCGCCGATCACGGTCGCATTTTCGTCGATATAGACGCGCTCGCCGACGACCGGCCGTTTACCTTTAAAACTTCTGACTGTCACATTGGCTCCTTGAATAGAATGTTCCCAGAAAGGGGTTAATATAACCGTTCCCCGGCGCTTAGGCCAGATTTGCGGAAACATTCCGCCGGGGCGTAACCGCCCCGCATCTTCAATGGCTCCTGTTGGGAGCGAAGGGCTTCGAAATGCGTCCCTGGTCCCGTCCGCAGACTCCAATCAATGGACCGGCAAGAGCCTAAAGTTGGCTTTGGATTACTCTTCTATCACGTTCAAAGCAAGCTTTTCAAAGCGAGCTTTGAACTCCAATGCTTGAACTTTGCAGGACTTGTGCATAACGATGAACGCTGGAGCGTGGGAACGAGAAATTTGTAGGACAAATCCCCCTGCTCCCCTTTTTCAAAGGGGGAATGTCGTCTTCCGGGCTCAGCCGGTAGGTCGGGAAGATATCTTTAGAAAATAAAAGAAAACCGGACGGCTACGTCGTCGGTGCGTCTTCAGTCCGCTTTTTACGAGGATTGAGCGAGCTTTTCCTAAATGTTTCCGGCGATCTTGCGGGGAGCTTTGGGCTCTTGGAGCGGATTCTCTCTCCCGATCAAAGGCGCCGCCAGCATCGCAGCCATAATCCCGACCCCCACGGTAAATCCGAACGCATGCACGATCTCGGTCGAGCTGACTGAGAGCAGGCCGAACGACAGCAAGGTCGTCAAACCGGAAAGGGTGACGGCCAGCGAGGTGCTGGTTCGCCTTTCGCCGGCCAAATAAAAGAACGCCGCGTAATCAACGCCGATGCCCAAGACCAGCAGCAGCGCAAAAAGATTGAAAAGGCTGAACAGCTGATTAAACCAGCCGGTCAGCGCGAGCGCGGCCAGCGACGCAACAAGCGGAATCGACATCACGGTCAGCGCACCGCGGCGGCCGAACTTGAAGCACAGGCCTGCCGACACCAGCGCGAAGGCGGCAAACAGCAGCACGCTCGCCCTGATCCGATAGCGCGCGAACAGCGAAGAGAGCTCTTCGACATGATCGACCCAGACCACGCCCGGCAGCGCCTCCAAGGACGCCAATGCCGAAGCGTCGCGGATCCGGCTCAAGGCCACGATGCCGGCACAGCGGCCTTCGGTACAGCCGAGCCAGAGCGACCGCTTGCCTGCGTCGGCCGCCGCCAGCCAGTCTTCCAGTTTCAGCGTGCCACGTTCGGCTTCGGCAAAGGTTTTCAGTTCTGCGGCGATGGCGGCGCGGTCGAAGCCCAGGTCGGCCATATAACGCTTGACCAGGCCGGAATCGAACAGCGTCCGCTGCACCAGACGGTAATCGCTCTGCTGGGTTTCGGGATCGGGCCAATAGCGGCTGAGCCCTTCGTAGGATTTCAGCGCATCGCGCCGAATCAGGGCATCGAGCTTTTCGAGCAGGCGCTGTTCGTTAACATGCCACTCCTGCTGATTTTTACCCGAAACGAGGAAAAACTGGTTGTCCCGCAGCTGCAAAAGCTGCCGGATCTTTTCGGCGTCCCGCAGCAATGCTGGGGATGCGGACTGGAGCAAACGCACATCGTCGCGCGGGGCCAATTGGACCATCCCGCCCGCCAGCACGATCAGCACCGATGCGCCGAGCCAGCGGCGGTTGTTGAAAGCCCAGTCCGGCCAGCGCCGTTCCCAAATCAATGCAAGCTTCAGCAGCGCCGGCTCGTGCGCGAAGCGGAACCCGGCCAGAAGCAGCGGAAACAGCAGCACGACGGTCAGCCAGGCGGCGAACAACCCGACCGCGGAAAACAGCGCGACTTCCTGCAGCCCCGGAAACGGCGAAAAACCGAGGCCCACATAGCTGAGCAGGTTGCTGATCAATCCCAGGAACAGCGCCGGAAATATCGCCGCCAGCCCTTTGCGCGGATTCCAGTCGCGGTCGCCGAAACTGTCGCAGAGATAATGCTGCGCGTAATCGTCGACCACCCCGATCAGGCTCGCGCCGAACACCAGCGTGATGATGTGAATTTTGCCGAACATCCAGACACTGACGACTAATGCAGCGGCCAAGCCGCTTGCGATCGCGGCCGCGGACAGGAGCAGCGGCCGGATGCTGCGGAACGTCCACAGAAACAGCAGCACAATACCGATGCCGGAACCGATGCCGACCGTCGAGATTTCCTGCCGGGCCGACTCCGCCCCGTCAGCGGTGAACAGCGGCAGGCCCGAAACGCGCAGTTCGCCGCCGGACTTTTGTATCTCGGCCGCCGCATTCCGACTCAATTGCAGCAGCTTTTCGAGCTTGTCCAGCGGCAGCCGGCCGTTGTCGAGATCGGCCTGCAGCAGCACCCAAACCTTTTGCCCATCCCGGACGGTCACGACGCCCTGCTCCAGATTCAGATTGGCCGGTTTTTGCGCATTCATATAGCGCCAGAACAGCAGTAAAGGATCGTGTTCGAGCATCACCGCCTGCAGCTGACCGGCCGGGCTGTAGAGCATCTCCAGGTTCCTGTCGAACAGTCCCTGGGGCTGCGCTTTCAATAAACGCCGCGTTTCCGGATCGAGCAAGCGATAGCGATGAGCGAAAAGCCGCCGGTATTGATCGATGCCCTGTTCCTGGTTAACCTTCATCATGATGCTGCCGAACAAGCCGCTGTCTCTGACCCGCTTTTCGAGCTGTTCGGCATTCGCGATGGCCCTCTCACTGCCGGACGCACCGATCAACCAGATCACCTTGCGGTTGATCAATGCGTTGTGGCGTTCGATCGCCTCGGCAACGTCGGGACGCTGCTCGATTTTCGGCAACAGCGCCAGAAAGCCGGTTTCGAGCCAGTCGCGGTTCAGCGTGTTAAACCCGAGAACGCCGAGCAGCAACATCCCGAGCAGCCAGATCCCGGCGCTAAGGCGCGGAAGATAAGCGTTCAAAGTCGGCTTCCTGGGGGGGCGTCAAAATCTCGGGATGGGCGATATGGTCGAAAGTGATGCGGGTGGAATTGCCGTTCGCTTCCTTGATGTCGATCTGCCTGAGTTCCTTGTCCCCGGTCAGCTGCACCTCGGCAATGATTTTTTGCAGCACAGGATCTTTCGGCTTCAATTGCAGCTGCCACGCGTTTTTACCGTTCGTGCCGGCCATCTCGAAGCCTTCCTGCATCGACTGTAAATCGCCCCCGAACATCGCGGTAAACACCCGGCCGAACGCCGGCGGCAGGGCCTGTTCGCCCTGCGCCGTCAATAATCTTGTCCGATTGACCAGCAGCATGGAAGGCACCGGCGTCAGCGTTTGCCAGATCACGCCGCGGCTTCGGTGGTAAATGAAGGTTCCGGTCGAAATCAGCGGTTTCTTCAGGACCTTGATGTTTTTTTCCTGCCGGAAACGGCCTTCTGTCAATTCGGTTTTGACGAGCCTCGCGCCGATCTCCGCAAGCGTGTCGGCGGCCAGAGTCGCCCGCCATGGCATCAACAATAATAAAAGGATAGCCAATGGTTTCACGGCTCCACCCCCAGCTTTTTCAGCAATACCGGGGGCGACTCCAGGCACATTTCGTGGTTGCGCCTGTCCACCGCGACCTGGACCGTATGCCCCTTGGCCAGTTTCGCGCCGGTCGCGGCATCGATAATCGAATAATCGATCTTCAGGCGATGTTCCCATTCGGCGAGGAAGGCTCTGACCGTCACGGTCCGTCCGAACACCGCCGGCTTGATATAGCGAATGCGCAGGTCGATGATCGGCCAATCATACCCCGAATCGCGCATCGCGAGATAGTTGTAGTCGATCCGGTCGAGCAGTTCGCAGCGGGCGATTTCGAAATATTTCGCATAATGTCCGTGCCACACGATCTCCATCATATCCGCATCGTGGAAGGGAATTTTAAGATCGATTTCGGCGCAGTAGGTGGGTTTCTGCACTGAGCTGTTCCTGGTTAAGAGCGGGAATCTAATCCGCTATTTTATGTCAGATTGGTTTTATCCGAAAAATAAACGGCCCGGCGCCAACTTGCATGTTGGATGCCGTTGCGTTAGACTCCGGAATGCCCCTCAGAGAACTCCGGTTATTAACGAACCCGGCCGCCGCGGCCGAACCGATACAGGAGATGTCTTATGCAATTTTTTCGGATGCAGTCCCCTCCCTACAGTTCCGACAGCCAGGATTTATCGATCAACGGCAATCTGGAATACGTTTACCGCTTTCCCGGCGTCAGCTGCAATGCCTGTAAGGCGACCTACGGCGGCAGCCGGATTCTAACCCTCGAGGCCCCGCCGCAAATCCGGACCGACCAGCGATTCCGAAGCCGCTGGCCGATTACCGAGCAGGAACATGCGGCCATGCAGCGGGAAGTCGCCGCTTATCTGGATGCGGATTTCGCGGCTTTCGAGACCTTCAGGCCGGGCGACAATTTCCAGCCGGCCTATTACGACAGCCCGTCGCTTCCCCATACCGATTTTTTATGGCCGAATATTCGCAGCTTCGTCGTCTCGGCGAGAATGAAACAGATCGTCTTCGACGAGCTGACCGGCGATGTCGAAATCGTTCCGATCAGCCCCCGCAAAGTCGGCAAGCGCAACGGCAATCCCTTGCCCGTTTCCCTCGATCCGGACGATCCGCAGAACCGGATTCATGGCCCGGCAGCAATCGAGCCGTATTACCAGATTCTGGTCCGGTCGGAATCGGATTATCCGAAGGGCGGTTCGCCGGTTTCGGTCTGCCCGGTCTGCAAACACGAAACGATCGACGACGCAAAACGGGAGCTGGTGATGCGCGAAGAAATGTGGCGCGGCCAGCCGATCTTCCTGCTCAGGACGACGCTGTACGTGATCGTGACCGAAGCGCTGGCCGAGAAAATCCAAAGAGCCGGCGCCAGCAATGTCGATTTCGTACCGATTTAACCCGCAGCCGGTACAAGCCGTCGCCGTTTCTCAGATACGCAGGCCGGATAAGCACAGCGCATCCACCGCACGGTACCGGATGCGCTGTGCTTATCCGGCGGCCTCCGGGACTCCGGAGAGGATTAGGGAGAGGGATTTTACTCTCTATCCAGATCTCAGCTAAAAATAACCTCCCGGCATGCCGCCTGATCGTTCCCGACAGGCGCGTCATGAGACACATCGGAGGGCGACAACGGTGTAGAGCTGTAGGGTACGCTGTGCGTACCTTTTCAAGGATTAGAACGGAACGAACGCAGGAAAGGTACGCACAGCGTACCCTACCGCGGTTTGTACTCTTTGAGGCGTTCCAAGCCGGCAAGGATGTGTCACGGTAAGCGCTCGGCGAGGGAAACGAAAAGGGGAAGTTATGATCGACCCAATCCTTACAGCAACCGGTTCCGGCAAGAACAAGTCCTCGCAATACTACAAACGCCGCCAGCCCCCGCCCAGCGCCTTGTACAACAGCACCGAGGCGCTCAGCACATCCACATGCGCCTGCACCTCGCTATCCCGGGCATTCAGCAGGCTGCGCTGAACGTTCAGCAAGGTCTGATAATCGGTCGCACCCGCCAGATAGCGTTCCAGCCCCAATTCATAGGCCTGCCTGGCGCTGTTAACCGAAAGATGCAGCTGTTCGCGGCGGCGTGCGGCCTGACCGCCTAGCGCAAGCGCGTCCTCGACTTCGCGGTAGGCGATCAACAGCGTTTGCCGGTAAACCTCGACCAGTTCGTTACGCCGGGCCTTGGTGCGTTCGAGTTCGCCTTCGAGACGTCCGCCCTGGAAGATCGGCTGGCTCAATGCTGCCGCTGCCGCGACTCCGATGCCGGCCGGCTGCGACATCATCGCGGCGGTGAAAATGTTGTCCGCGCCGAGTTCCAGTTTTGGATAGAAGGCCGCACGCGCAACGCCGATATCCGCATGCGCGGCAATCAGCTCGGCTTCGGCGCCCCGGACGTCGGGACGCTGCTCGAACAAGGCGGCCGGACGGGCCGGGTCGGCGTTGGGGATGCGAATCCCTTGCAGCGTTTTTCCCTGCGGCTCGAACTGTTGCGGAGGACGGCCGAGCAGCACCGCGAGCGCGTTCTCGGTCTGCGCGATATCCTGACTGAGACGGGCCACCTGCGCAGCGGCATTCGCGCGCTCGGTCTGTTGCTGGGCAACATCCAGCGCGGTCGCGGCGCCGGCTTCGAAGCGCGACTCGATGATAGCCAGCACCTCGCTGATGTTTTTGAGATTCTCCTCGGCGATGACCCGGCGGTCCTTGAGGCCGAGCAGCGTAAAGTAAGTTTGGGCGACATCCCCCATCACGGTCAGCCGCAGCGCGTCGAGCGAGAAGCGGACATTGTCCAGATGCGCCCTGGCACTGTCGCGGCCGGCGCGCAGACGGCCCCACAAATCGACTTCATAAGACAGGTTCCATTGGCCTTGCCAGGTGCTCTGGCCGCCGTTGAAACGGGTGCCGTCCTCGTAGTTATAACTGCCCCCGGCACTGACGGCGGGCAGCAGCGGCGCGCCGGCGATTTTGGCGAGCGCCCGGAACTGATCGATACGCCGGGTCGCCGCAGTCAGGTCGCGGTTGTTAACCAGCGCTTCGTTCATCAGACGATCGAGCTCGGCGCTGCCGAACAGTGTCCACCAGACCGGCGAAATGGCCGCGTCTCCGGCCTGCGTTTTCGGTGCAGGATTCTTCCAGACTTCGGGGACGGCATCGGACGGCCGCCGGTAATCGGGCACCAACGAGCAGCCGGCCAGCGCCAGGCAAATGGCCAAAAAGCCTTGTTTACTCTGCATCATTCCGCCGCCAGCGCCACCACCGGGTCGAGCAGCGCCGCCTTGCGCGCCGGTAAAAAACCGAACAATACGCCGGTGCCGAACGCGCAGGAAAATGCCATCACGGCCGGGAACGGGGAAAAAATCACCGTCATTTCGAACATCGCAATGACTTTGCCGGCCCCAAAGCCGAGCAGAACGCCCAACAGGCCGCCCAGCGTACACACCACGGCGGCCTCGGTATTGAATTGCAGCAGAATGTCGCGCCGCCGCGCGCCGACCGCCATCCGGATTCCGATTTCGCGGGTACGCTCGGTCACGCTGACCAGCATGATGTTCATCACCCCGATGCCGCCGACCAGCAGCGAGATTGCCGCCACCGTGCCGAGCAGCACGGTCAGGGTATTTTGGGTCGCGGTGGCGGTTTCGAGAATCGAAGCCATGTTGCGTATCCTGAAATCCTCGGTCTGATGGCGCGAAAGCAATAATTTCGAAATCGCATCCTCGGTGTCTTCAATCGCGCCCACATCGCTGACGCGCACGGTAATTCCGTTCAGATAATTCTGCCCGAACAGGCGGATCAGGCCGGTCGTAACCGGCACGAACACCGTATCGTCCTGATCGCCGCCGAAGCCCGATGCGCCTTTCGGGGTCATGACGCCGATCACTTCGAACGGGATATTGCCGATCAGCATATAGCGCCCCACCGGGTCAATCCCCTCCGGAAACAGGATCTGCGCGACGGTCTGGCCGAGCACGACGACCGGCGCATAGCGGCGCATGTCCCGCTCGTTGAAAAAATCGCCTTCCGCAACCGGCCAGTCGCGGACTCTGGGCAGCGCCGCGCCGACGCCCTGGATACTGGTCGCATAATCGATATTGCCAAAGCGGACCGTTTGCCGGCTGCTGCGCTCGGGCTGGGCGACTTCGACATTCGGCAGTTCCTGGATCGCTTCGGCGTCTTCGGGCGTCAGCGTGATGACGTCGCTGGCGCCGCGCAAACCGGGCGCGCCGGGGCGGATCGACAGCAGATTGGTGCCCATCGACTTGATCTGGTTCAGCACGTCCTGCTGGCTGCCCTCCCCGACCGCCAGCATCGTCACCACCGCGGCGACGCCGATGATGATGCCGAGCAGGGTCAAGGCGGTCCGGAACAGATTGACCCGCAAGGCGCGCAAGGCGGTCTTGACCGCTTCGCCGATGTCCGCGAAGACGCCGGCCTTGCCGCCCGGATCGATTGCCACGCTGGTCTGGTGAGCATTCAGGCCAGATGGCGTCGAATCTTCGACGATTCTGCCGTCGCTGATCGTGATGATTCTGTCGGCATGCGCGGCCACCCCCGCATCGTGGGTGATCAACAGAATCGTGCGCCCCGACCGGTGCAGTTCCTTGAGCAGAGCCATCACTTCCTGGCCGCTGCGGCTGTCCAGCGCACCGGTCGGCTCGTCGGCCAGCATGACGGGCGGATCGTTCATCAGCGCCCGGGCAATCGCGACCCGCTGCTGCTGGCCGCCGGACAATTGCGAAGGCCGATGATCGCAGCGGTCGCCCAAACCCAAGCCGGAAAGCAGTTTGCGCGCCCGTTCCAGGCGGGTATTTTTATCTTCGCCGGCATAGAGCGCCGGAATCTGGACATTTTCTTCCGCGCTTTCCGAACCGAGCAGATTGTAGCGCTGAAATACGAAGCCGAACGTCGCCCGGCGCAATGCGGCCAGTTCGTCCGGGTCGAACAGCGAAACATCCCGGCCGGCCACCTGATAAGTGCCTGAAGTGGGCCGGTCGAGACAGCCCAGGATATTCATCAGCGTCGATTTGCCCGAACCCGACTGGCCGATAATCGCGACGAACTCGCCGGGCCAGATTTTTAGGGAAACATCGTCCAGCGCCCGAATCAGATTGTCGCCGCTGCGAAACGTGCGGGAGATGCGTTCGAGGTTCAGCAGCGGCTGGTTTTTTGCCGGATTTGCGCTCATATCCGCGGCATGCTCGGCGGTCTGTAACTATCCCGGCCCCGGTTATTTTTGGGGGAAGCCAGCGTCAGCCTGACCCGGTCGCCGACCGACAAGCCGTCGCGAATCTCGGCGAAGCGCCGGTTCTGCAATCCGACATGAATCACCTTTTCGCTTACCCGGTTATCGGCTTCGACCGTCTTGACCTGGTAGGCTCTGCCCTTTCCGCTGTCCTGATCGTGCAACCGTTTGCCCAGCGCATTGACCGGGATCACCGGCACATGCCGGGCCTCGCCCAGCACGAAGAAAACCTGCGCGCTCATCCCGCTCATCAGCTGGCCGTCCTCATTGTCGACATCGACGAGCACGTTGTACAAAACCACATTGTTCACCACTTCCGGGGTCGGCAGGATCTGCCGCACCACACCCTGCCAGCGGCGCTGATCCGAGCCGAGCGTGGTGAAATAGACGGGCATGCCAACCTTGATGCGCATAATGTCGGCTTCCGCAGTCTGAGAACGTACGGTCATCTTGTCGAGCTTGGCAAGCTGCATGATATTCGGGGTTTGCTGATTGGCGTTCAGGGTCTGGCCTTCGCGGGCAGTCTGCTGCACGACGGTGCCGTCCATCGAGGCGAAAATCTTGGTGTAGCCCAGATTGGTTCGGTCCCCCGCAAGCGTCGACTCAACTTGCTGTATTTGCGCCCTAATCGAATCGGCAACTGCCAGCGCGGCCTTGCTGTTGGATTCACTGTTCTGCAGCGTTTCCTGGCTGACCGCCTTGGTCGGGTACAATTTCCGATTGCGGGCATACTGACGGTCGGCAAACAGGATCAACGCCTCTTGCTGGACCAGTTGCGCTTTCAGATTATTGATACTGGCTTCATCCGCCTGCACGCGGGCCGCATAAATGCGCGGGTCGATTTGAGCCAACTGTTGGCCGGTTTTGACGACATCGCCGATCTCGACGAACAGTTTCTGCAACTGTCCGGTGACCTGGGCGCCGATATCGACATATTCCTTCGGCTCCAGTTTGCCTTGCGCGGTCACGTTTTCTTCGATGTCGCCGTAGGCGATTTCGACGATCGACTCTTTCATCGCCGCCTGAGCCGACTCGGTTTCCTTCTGAAAATAAAAACGCAACGCCGCGCCCGCTGTCATCAGCACAGCAAGCAGGCCGGCAAGCCAGTAGAGGTGCCGGCGAGTGATAAATGGTTTTGCCTGCATTAAAAACGACTTAAAAGAAAACAAGAATCATTCGCATAAATTGGCCGCATTGTAGCATAGCTGCATGCGTTTCAGGCTATTTTACGGAGAGATGACGGATCAACTTTCAAAAGGGAGGGAGGTGATAATCAGACTTTTAAAGACTCAGGCGCGGGTACAAGATAAATAACCTACGATCCGGCTCGGTTCCGGTTACCGTGAAAATTCGCCTAATTGTAGGGTGGATAAGCGGCAGCGCATCCACTCATTTAGGTGCCCCATGGTGATGCGCTGCCGCTTATCCACCCTACGCATCGTTGTAATATGAACTACATTTTCATCCGACAGGGTAAAAGCCGATTTTTATGACTGTTAAGTGGGAACGGCAGGCTGAGCCAAGCCCCCCTTGCAGAGCAGTTTTTCCGTCGCGGATTCTCACATTGAACCTTAGGCTTATTAAGGTATCTGCTTTTTGCATCGCCGATCACGCAGGCCGCCGGCAACGGGCGATAGCAGAGAACGGCTTTAGCCGGCTATCTGAAATTCAGTTTCCGATGATCCCGCACGCAATCCGGCCCTTGCCGCCGCCGAGCGGTTCGGGTTCGTCCGAATAATTATCGCCGCCGGCATGAATGACCAACGCACGGCCTTTGATGTCCTCCATTTTCAGGCGCGAAGCCGTAACACTTTCGGCCGCCTTACCGTTCGCATCCACGACCAATTTCGGTAAGTCGCCTAAATGACCGCTGCCTTCCGGGCCTGCATGCTTTTTCGTGGCTTTCGGGTCGTAATGTCCGCCCGCAGCAAGCGCCGGCGTCATTTTACCGTCCTTTTCTTTCGCATCACAGCTTGGATTCTCGTGCAGATGAAACCCGTGCTCCCCCGCAGGCAATCCCTCAAGCACCGGCGTAAAAACCAGGCCATCCGGCGACTCGCTGATTTTGATGCTGCCGACCGCTTTTACCGTCCCCTGCGCGTTGACCGTATTCATCGGGACCGAAACTTCGGACGCAGCGGCATAACCGGCCGATAAAGCAAATAAGGCAACGACATGAATAGATTTCATTTGGCTCTCCGAATTAATGGCGAAATTTCTCCCATGGTAAAACCCGCATCAAGGTAAATCAACTGAAATAAACTCGGTTATTTTCCACCATCGCTGTTTTTCGATAGGTTTTTATCCCCTGTCCGAAGGTTATCCCATTTTTGAGAGTTTGAATCAATTATTTGAATAATCAAGGTTTTCGTAAATGGCCTGCATTTTGCTAACTCGCAAACGCTCCCGTACGAAAAAGCCGCAATATCCGGTGCTGCTTCACGTTCGCTGACAGAAAAATCATCGCAATTTTTAATTTCAGGAATACCGGTATGAAAAAAACCATGAATCCTCTCGGACTGACGGCCATCATTTTGAGTTCCCTCAGCCTTTCACCGTCCCCCGCTGTAGCGGACGACCTGCTGCAGGATGCCGGCAGTTGGCTGCAGATCGTCGGCGAAGGCAGTTTGAAAGTGGTGGACCCGAGCCTCGAAAAGGGACGCATCTGGCTGGAAGGACAATCCCGTTTCGACGATAACTGGGATCATTGGTATCAAGGGATGGTCCGCACGGCCCTGGGCTATTCGCTGAGCGACCGGGCGACAATCTGGGCGGGCTATACCTGGCTGCCGACCCAAAACGTCGGTAAAGAGTATGTATCCCAGCAGGATGTCTGGCCGGCATTTCGTTACGTTTTGCCGACCGATTTCGGCACCCTCACGTTCAGAACGATGGTCGAAAGCAATTTCCTGAAAGGCGACGATGTCCGTTTCCGGCCTCGTCAGATGATCCGCTTCATGCATCCTTTGGAATTTGAACCGCGCTTGAGCCTGATCGCCTGGGATGAGTTTTTCATCCGTGCGAACACGACCCGCTTCGGCGGCAAGTCCGGCTTCGATCAGAACCGGGCGTTTGCGGGCCTCGGCTGGACCTTCAATAAAAACTTCAGGGCCGAAGGAGGCTACCTGAACCAGTATCTGGACGACGCTACCCATACCGATAACACGATGCACCATTTGATCATGGGATCGCTGTACATCAACTTCTGATGCTGTCGCCCCGGACGGTCGATAAGCGTTTATCCATAACTGCAGACCTGCCGAATTTCGAAAATCCGGCAGGTCTGCGCTCACCCACTAAGCCGCTTCGTTCGCGTCCACGACGCAAAGCGCGGCCATGTTCACGATCCGCCGTACCGTCGCGGCCGGCGTCAGGATGTGCGCGGGCCGCGCGCAGCCGAGCAACACCGGCCCGATCGCGATGCCGCTGCCGGAGGCGATTTTGAGCAGGTTGTAGGCGATATTGGCGGCGTCGATGTTCGGCATCACCAACAGGTTCGCGCTGCCTTTCAGCTTCGTCTCCGGCATCATTTTTTTCAGCATCTCGTAATCAAGGGCGGTATCGCCGTGAATCTCGCCCTCGATTTCCAGCTCCGGCGCCTTTTCCCGAACGATCGCAAAGGCCGCGCGCATTTTTTGCGCGGATGCGCCGTCGCTGGTCCCGAAGTTCGAATGCGAGAGCAGCGCGACGCGGGGAGTCAGCCCGAATTGGCGCATCCGCTCGGCCGCGAGCAAGGTGATTTCGGCGAGCTGCTCCGCATTCGGGTCATAGTTGATATGGGTATCGACCAGCAAAATCTGGCGGTCGGGCAGAATCAGGCCGTTCATCGCCGCATAGACGTTCACGCCCGCCCGCTTGCCGAGCACCTGGTCGATATAGCGCAGATGCGAAGCCGTCGTCCCGAAAAGCCCGCAGATCATCCCGTCAGCATAGCCCTTATGCACCAGCATCGCGGCAATCAAGGTATGGCGGCGGCGCATTTCGAGTTTCGCATAATCCTCGCTGACGCCTTTGCGCACGGTCATGTCGAGATAGGATTTCCAGAAATCGCGGTAACGCTCGTCGTATTCCGGGTTCACGACCGTAAAATCGACATCGGGCCGGATGCGCAGCCCCAGCCGTTCGATCCGCTGCTGCAGTACCGCGGGCCGCCCGACCAGGGTCGGATAGGCGATATTTTCGTCGACCAGCATCTGCACCGCGCGCAGCACCCGCTGTTCCTCGCCTTCGGCGAACACGATCCGTTTTTTCGACGCCGGAATTTGCTTGGCGATCCGAAACACCGGCTTCATGAAAGTCCCGCTGTGATAAACGAACTGCTGCAAGCGTTCAATATAAGCCGGCATGTCCCGGATCGGGCGAGCCGCGACGCCCGATGCCTCCGCCGCCGCCGCAATCGCGGGCGCGATTTTGGTCATCAGACGCGGATCGAAAGGCTTCGGAATGATATAGTCCGGGCCGAAACTCAACTCGTCGATCCCGTAAATGCTGGCGACGATTTCGGACTGTTCCGCCTGGGCCAGCTCGGCGATTGCATGCACGGCCGCAATTTCCATCGCCCGGGTAATGGTCGTCGCGCCGGAGTCCAACGCGCCGCGGAAAATATACGGAAAGCACAAGGCGTTGTTGACCTGATTCGGATAATCGGAACGGCCGGTCGCGATTACCGCATCATCGCGCACGGCAGCCACCTCTTCGGGCAGGATTTCGGGATCGGGATTGGCCAGCGCCAGAATCAAAGGGCGTACTGCCATCATTTTGACCATTTCGGGCTTCAGGACGCCGCCGGCGGACAGGCCCAGAAAGATATCCGCGCCCGGAATCGCCTCCCCCAGGGTCCGTACCTCAGTATCGCGGGCAAAACGCGCCTTGTTCGGGTCCATGCCCTCGGCGCGCCCCGTATAAACGACGCCGTGATGGTCGGTCACGAGGATATTCTCGGCCGGAAACCCAAGGTCGATCAGCAAATCCAGACAAGCCAGCGCCGCGGCACCGGCGCCCGAAACGACCAGTTTACACTGGCCGAACGTTTTGCCGACGATTTTCAACCCGTTCAGGATCGCGGCGCCGACGATGATCGCGGTGCCGTGCTGGTCGTCATGGAAGACCGGGATCTTCATCCTTTCGCGCAGCTTGCGCTCGATATAGAAACATTCGGGCGCCTTGATGTCTTCCAGATTGATGCCGCCGAACGTCGGCTCGAGCGCCGCGATGATGTCGCAAAGTTTGTCAGGGTCCTTTTCGTCGATCTCAATGTCGAACACATCGATGCCGGCGAATTTCTTGAACAGCACGCCCTTCCCTTCCATGACCGGTTTAGCCGCCAGCGGCCCGATATTGCCAAGGCCCAGCACCGCGGTGCCGTTGCTGATCACCGCAACCAGATTGCTGCGCGCGGTGTATTTGAAGACGCTGGCCGGATCGGCCGCGATGGCCTCGCAGGCCGCCGCGACCCCCGGCGAGTAGGCCAGCGACAGATCGCGCTGGCTGGTCAGGGGCTTGATCGGCGTGACGCTGATCTTGCCGGGCGCCGGAAATTCGTGATATTCGAGCGCGGCCTCGCGCAGTTGCCTGCGCAGTTCGCCGTTGGAGTGGTCTGATGACTGCATTGCCGCGATCCCTTTCTTGAGTTCCGGAATGTCTTTGATTCTACCAGAGTTGAGAAGGCGAAATCGCTAAAATCGGCGGATGAACTGCCAAGCGCCGGCACAGCCTGAAAAATAGAGGGCCGAGCCGTTAATTTCCCGCCAGCAGAATCTCGCGCACGGCCTGATATTCCCGCAGACGTTCGCGATCCTTTTCGGTCGGCTCGGCAATGCGCGACAGATTCATGTTGTCCGCGACGTCCGCCAGTTTGACCGCCCGGGCAATCGGGTTCCGCACGGCACGCTCAGCCGCTTCAATGCGCGACTCGCCCGGCTCCTTGGTCAAGGCACGCACCGCTTCTATCACTTCCACCGGAAAATTCTCGTCGGCGAGATCCTCGATCGAAATGTCGGAATCCTCCACTACGTCATGCAGTATCGCTGCCAGACGTTCGTACGGAGAGTCGACCGACAGCATCACCCGAAGCGGGTGCAGGATATACGGCTGGCCGGCTTTATCCAGTTGGCCCGCGTGGGCTTTGACCGCAATCTCTATGGCTTTTTCCAATGTGGACATGCTCTTTCTCCCTTTGTTACTGCAATTTAATAATGCTTCCGACGCGCCGGACTTCGGAAAATTCCGCCAATAAAAAAGGCTTAACGGAAATTCCGTTAAGCCTTTGTGAAACCGGTGCGGTCTCAGCGAATCAAGCCGCCAATACCGCGGTCCGCAATTTCTTCATCGCATTCTGCTCAAGCTGGCGAATCCTTTCGGCGGATACGTTGTAGCGCTCGGCCAATTCGTGCAGCGTCGCTTTTTTATCCGCCAGCCAGCGGCTGGACAGAATGTCCAGGCTGCGCTCGTCCAGTTCGGACAAGGCTCCGGACAGTAATTCCTGCTCATGGCCGGACCATTCCTCGTTCTCCAGCAACAGGGCTGGATCGGCACCGTGCTGTTGCAGATAATGGGTCGGCGCGACGTAAGTCTGCTCCTCTTCATCGTCGACCGGCAGGTCGAACGAAACGTCGCGGTTGCTCAGGCGCTGCTCCATTTCGTACACCGTGCTGACTTCGACATCGAGGTCGTCGGCGATCGCCTTGGCTTCGTCGTTCGAGAGCCAGCCGAGGTTTTGCTTGGATTTGCGCAGATTGAAGAACAGTTTGCGCTGAGCCTTGGTAGTCGCGACTTTCACGATGCCCCAGTTCTTGATCACGTATTCGTGAATCTCGGCTTTGATCCAGTGCACCGCAAACGACACCAGGCGTACACCGATGTCCGGATCGAAGCGTTTGACTGCCTTCATCAGGCCGATATTGCCTTCCTGAATGATGTCCGGCATCGACAGGCCGTAGCCGCTGTAGCCCCGCGCCACATGCACCACGAAGCGCAAATTGGTCATCACCAGCTGCCGCGCAGCTTCCAGATCGCCGTGATCTCTAAACCTTATCGCCAATTCGCGCTCCTGCTCGGACGTCAATCTGGGCATTTGCCGGACCAGATTCAAATAAGCATCGAAAGTACCGGCCGATAAATTAACAGGTAAGGTTAATGCATGACTCATGATGTAATGTACCTCGGTTAGTCAACTTGATTTAATTTTAGCACTCTCAAACTCTGAGTGCTAATAATTTTACAAGTTCAACACTACTCGGGCCGCAATTGCCGAAGCTGATAGGCCAGAACCGCCCAGGAGCCCGCCACCCCGAGCCCCGAAGACAACAGGACCAGAAAAACCGACTCGCCGTAATCGAGAAAACGCAAATGAAAGCTGCCCTCGTAAAGCAGCGACAGGTTCTCGACCGAACGCCACAACAGCAGCATGATCGCGGTCACGATGAACCAGGCTGCCACGCCGGACAAAAAACCGATCCAGAAGCCGCCGTACAAAAAAGGCCGCTGAATGAAGCGATTGGTCGCGCCGACCAGTTTTGCGATCACGACTTCCTCGCGCCGATTATGCAATTCCAACCGTATCGTATTGCCGGTGATGAACAGCACGCCAAGCCCGAGCAGAATGCTGATGCTCTCGGTCGCCTGTTCGGCGAGCCGGATGATCGACTGCATCCGTTCGAGCCACTGCATGTCCATCTGCGCCTCGTCGACTTCAGGATATTGCAGCAAGGCTTGCTGGAGTCTTTTCAACGCATCGACATTCGACTGCGCCGGCGTCGGCAATACTTCGAGCACGACCGGCAGCGGATTGCCTTCAAGCGCATCAAGCGCGGCGTCCAGACCGCTGTTGGCCTTGAATTCGGTCAGCGCCTGCGCTTTGCCGATCAGTTTGATCTCGGCAATTTCATGATTCTTGCTGATTTTTTCGACCAGCCTGCGCGCCTCGGCTTCGGTTACCGCATCTTTCAGGAACAGCGAGATCTGGTTGCTCGACTCGATCGTACCGGTCAATTGTTCCAGATTCTCGACCAGCAGGTAAAAACAGGCGGCCAGCGCGATCGAAATCGCAAGCACGCCGACCGTCAACGCAGTCGTGAACGGCTTGTCGACAAGCCGCCCTAGGCTGGAAAACAGCGCATGCGCATGCAAATCGCGATAGGCGTGCAGTTTGTCGAAAAAATCGCCGCCGGCAATCTTGTTCTGGGGGATTTCCTGGCGTAGCTGCGGTTTAGGTTTAACCGGTTTAACAGCGCGTTTCATCATTTAGCCTGCCACCAGCCGGCCGTGGTCCAGCGTCAAAACGCGCCGATCCATTTTTTGAATCAAAGCGATATCGTGAGATACGATCAATACGGTAACTCCTACCTGTTGAAATCGGGTAAACAAGGTCATGATTTCCGCCGCCAGCTCAGGGTCCAGATTGCCGGTCGGCTCGTCGGCCAGGATCATCGGCGGCTTGTTCACCACCGCGCGGGCGATCCCGACGCGCTGCTGTTCGCCGCCGGATAAGGTCAGCGGATATTTTTTCTCCTTGCCCGAAAGCCCGACCTTATCCAGCGCCGCTCTGACCTTCCGGGCAATTTCGTGATGCCCGTAACCGGCCACCGCAAGCGGCAGCGCTACATTGTCGAATACGGTGCGATCCTGCAGCAGCTTGAAGTCCTGAAAAATCAGCCCCATTTTGCGGCGCAAAAAGGGAATCTGACGATCCTGCGCATGACTGACATTATGGCCCCCCAAATAGATCTGTCCGCGGCTGGCGCGCTCGATCAGCGCAATCAGCTTGAACAGCGTGCTTTTCCCGGCCCCGGAATGGCCGGTCAGAAACGCCATCTCGCCGCGCTCCAGATGGAAGCTGATGTTGCTCAGCACATCCCCGGCCTCGGAATAGCGTTTGCTCACGTTATCGAACTTTAACATAGTCCTTGTCAATCCCTCGCGAACAGCGCCTCGACGAACGCGCCGGCATGAAAATCCTGCAAATCGTCAATGCTCTCGCCGACACCGATAAAGCGGATCGGAATGCCGAGCTGCTTCGCCAGCGCGAAAATCACGCCGCCTTTCGCAGTGCCGTCAAGCTTGGTCAATACCAGGCCGGTCAGAGAGACCGCATCATTGAACTGCTTGGCTTGCGACAGTGCATTCTGGCCGGTGCCGGCATCGATCACCAACAGCACTTCGTGCGGCGCGGTTGCGTCCAGTTTGCCCATGATCCGTTTGACTTTCTTCAATTCGTCCATCAGATTGGACTTGGTGTGCAGGCGGCCCGCCGTATCCGCAATCAGCACGTCGATGCCTTTCGCTTGAGCCGACTGCACGCCGTCGTAGATTACCGAAGCCGAATCGGCGCCGGTATGCTGCGCGACCACATGGATGTTGTTGCGTTCGCCCCAGGTCTGCAGCTGTTCGACCGCCGCCGCCCGGAACGTGTCGCCGGCCGCCAGCATCACGCTGTGACCTTGCGCCTGCAGGCGTTTGGCGAGCTTGCCGATCGTGGTGGTTTTGCCCACGCCGTTCACGCCGACAACCAGAATCACGAACGGACTGTCCTGCTTCGGGATCTCTAGCGGCTGGCTGCAGGGTTCCAGAATGCTCAACAATTCCTGTTTGACAGCGGCGGTCAGCGTTTCCGGGTCGCGAAGCTGATGCCGCTCCAGGCTTTGGGTCAAACGGTTGATGATCTTGGTCGTCGCATCGATCCCGATGTCGGCCATCAATAAAGTCGCCTCGATGTCTTCGAGCAGTTCGTCGCTGACCGATTTCTGGCCGAGCGTCAGGCTGGCCAGCGCGTCGCCGAGCCCGGAACGGGTCCGTTTCAACTGCGATTTCAGGCGCAGATACAGTGATTCGGGCGCCGGCTCGACATAAACTTCTTCAACAGGTTTCTCGACCGTGACCGGAACCTTGGGAATTTCCTTCACTTCCGGCAACGGACGCGGGCGTTCGGCCGGAATTTCGGCTTCCTTCAGACCGTAGCGCCCGTAGAAACCGATCGAAATCAGCGGCATCATCATCAGCGCCGCAAACGCATTGTGCAGCACAGCCGCCCAGAGCGGCGCGGTCAGTTCCACAATCGCGATGCCCAAACTGATCTGGGCAATCAGCAAAATGCACAGTTTCAATCCGGCGCGTCTAACCGGCTTCGGATTTTTCGCCGAAACCGCCAGCAGCATCACCAGACCGAGTACCAGCAAGCTGACCAATGCGAACACGCGGTGCAGCCAGTGTACCGCGACCTGCGCCTCCGGCGGCAGAACGCCGGTATTGCCGGTCATCAGTCCGTTCAGCAGGTCTGTCGCGCGGTAGAAATCGGCCGTTTCCGGAAACCATTGCCCATTGCACAGCGGAAATTCGGCGCCGCAGGCCAAGGCGGCCAGATTCGTGCTGGTCCAACCGCCGAGCAGAACCTGCAATAAAACGAGCCACATCCCGAAGCGGGCCCAGTTCACCGGCCCCTGCCGGGACGGCAGGCGGCCATAATCCGGCTTGACGCGCAAATACAGACCGAACAGGAGCCAGAAGGTGAACATGCCGAGCATCAGGTGCAGCGTCACGATCAGCGGCATCGTCTGCAGTTTAACCGCCCACATGCCCAGCGCGGCTTGCAGCCCAACCAGAACCAGCAGGAACAAGCTGCCGGTGACTGCAGCGGCTCGGTTGGTCTTGACCCAAGGCGATAAAACGGTGAGCAGTAAAATCACCACACCGAGGCCTGCAGCCAGGTAACGGTGCGTCATTTCCTTCCGGGCCTTGGCAGGATCGAAAGGATGTTCGGGAAAAGCCTGATCGGCTTCGGCCTTGAAGTCCGGCGTATCGTCAACCACGGCCCTGCCGTAGCAGCCGGGCCAATCCGGGCAGCCGAGGCCGGCATCCGACAGGCGCACATACGCGCCGAAAACGATCACGATCAGCGCCAGAAAGACGCCGAAAAGAGCAATTTTTTTATACATTGGGTAATTCCTAACCGATCTGCGAGATTCTTAAAAGATGCGTCAAATCGTTTTTGATTTTATAGGGATCGAATCCGGGGTCGTATTGCATCATCAGATTGCGCAAGGGATCCATCAATAACACCGCACCGTCGCGGAATCCCTCCGGCTTGATCTGGGCGAGTTTGGCCATCAAAGAATCGCTCGGCTTCACGCGCAGCAGCGCTTTGTCGTCCTGCCACCAAACCTCGGCAAGCTTCGGATCGGGGTTGTCGAGCAGCAAAGCGATACGCCGGGTTCTCGGCAAATCCTTGTTCAGCATCAGTTGGATCTGCCTGGTTTTATGCAGGGCATCCAGGCAAGCCGCATTGCAGTCCTGCTTCGGAATCACATTTACGATCAGCCAATGCGCATTCAATTCGTGAAGATTGTCGCTGGTGAATGCATCGAATCCGGTCAATTCGGAAGCTTCGGTCGTCACCGGCGGCACGATCAGTTGGCCGTAATTGGTCCGGCCCTGCAGCCACTCCGGCTTCGCCTTGAACAGCAAGGCGGCCAGGAACGGAATAAAAGCCATCGCAAACAAAGTGAGGATGAGCAGGCGGTTTTTTTTCTGTTGATCATTCATTTTTATTATTTTAAACGGCTGTACCAGACAAACAGCAGCGCCAGCGCGGCGGCAAGGCCGAACCATTGCAGCGCGTAAGCGACATGCTGTTCGGGCGGCATTACCGCGGCTTCGCGCCATTCGCGTCGGTAGCCCTCGGGGGCCTGTTTGTCGAGTTCTAACATAAAAGAAAATACGGGATAGCCGAGTCTTGCGGATAAAACGGCACTGTCCGCGACCTGGACCACGGCCGGCCAGCCTGCGGTCGGTTGATCGGCGCCGGCCAGCTTGATGCCGACGCTCGGGAAGAAATTAATCCGACCGCTAACCTGCGTCTGCTCGGATCGAATCGCGGTATCAGGCAGTACTTTCCGGTCCGGGCTGGCCGGAATCCAGCCTCGATTCACCAGAATCGCCTTTCCGCTTCCGTCCAAAATGAACGGCGTCAGCACAAAATAGCCGGCCTTCCCTTCGACGATCCGGTTGTCAATCAGAATCTGATGCTCGCTGTCATAATGGCCGTTCGCCGCGGCCTGACGATAGCGCTGGGCCTCTTTATCTTCCGGTGTGGCCGTCGTCAATTGCAGTGCGGGCGCCGCCAAGCTTTGTTTTTGCCGATCCAATAACGCGCGTTTTTGTTCGGCTCGATCCAGCTGCCAAAAGCCCAAGGCAATTAATGCCGGCAAAATGCACAATACCACCAGCGTGGGGATTTTTTCGAATTTCATGGTCTGATTTTACCGTGTGCAGGCTTCCCGCACCTCAAGGCGAAGAAACAATAAATTTGCAATTCTCCCGGCAAAAGGATAATTTTCGCTTTCCATCAATTTCCGCATGCAGTCGCCCTCATTCATCCATGATTATCAAAACAATCGTCGTCCTCGCCTTTATTCTGATCATTATAAGTCTCGGTTCGGCGCTTTTACACCTCGTCAAACACAAAAGCGACGAAGATTCGAAAAAAACGGTCAAGGCGCTGACTTTTCGGATTACCCTGTCGCTGGTACTGTTCGTTTTTGTTTACGTGATGATCGCGACCGGCCTCTATGTACCGCAAGGCATCGGCGTCAGAATGCATGCGCCGAAACCGCCCGCCTCAACCGAACCCGCTCCGCAAAATACGCCCCCGTCGAATTGACAAAAAAAAAGCGTTGCCTGAACGGCAACGCTTTCGACCGATTGAAAACCGCGATTACAGCAAATACACAAAAACGAACAGGCCCAGCCAGACCACGTCGACGAAATGCCAATACCAGGCGGCCGCCTCGAACGCAAAATGGTTCTCGGGTTTGAAGTGTCCTCTCCAGCTACGGAATAGAACCGTACTTAGAATGATCGCGCCGACGCAGACGTGGAAGCCGTGGAAGCCGGTCAGCATGAAGAAAGTCGAACCGTAAATGCCGGTGCCGAGCGTCAGGCCCATTTCGGTATAAGCTTCATGGTATTCGTAAGCTTGGAACCCTACGAACAGAAAGCCGAGAACGACCGTCGCTATCAATCCTTGAATCAATTGCTGACGCTTGCCGGCCAACAGACCATGATGAGCCCAGGTGCAGGTCACGCCGCTGCTCAACAGAATCAACGTATTCAAAAAAGCCAGCCCCCAAGCGCCCATAGGCTCGAATTCGCCGTCCGGAGTCGGCTTGCCGCCGAGCAGATGCGCCGGACCATTGGTCGGCCATACCGCCTCAAAGCCTTTGTGCAGCATTTCTCCGGTAACCCCTTCGGCCAGCCACGGCACCGACAAATTGCGGGTATACCAGAGCGCGCCGAAGAAGACCGAGAAGAACATCACCTCGGAAAAGATAAACCACATCATGCCCATCCGGTAGGAAATACCGACCTGGGTATTGTACATGCCGTATTCGCTTTCCAGCGACTGCAGGGTAAACCAGCCGGCCAGCATGAAGATGAAAACCAACAGGCCCAGAATCATCATGCCGGGCCCGATCGACGAACCGTTCAGAAAATTCGCGAACCCCGCCAGCATGATAAACAGCCCCACCGTGCCTATTATCGGCCAGGTCGCTTTATGCGGAATGTAATAAGCATTGTGTGTGGACATAACGTTCCCCTTTATTGTTTCTCTGCTTTTTCAGTATTGTCAAAAAATGTGTAAGCCAGCGTGATGGTTTTATACTCCGGCGAAATCTTCGGATCGACGACGAAACGCACCGGCATTATCCTGCCTTCCCGCGGCTTGAATTTCTGCTCGGTAAAGCAGAAACACTCGGTCTTCTTGAAATATTCGGCCGCAAGACCCGGTGAAATGCTCGGTATCGCCTGCGCAACCATCGGCTTATCGGTTTTGTTTTGCGCATAAAAATTCACCGTATAAAACTGCCCGGGATGAACCTTTAAATTTGGCGTTTCCGCACGAAACTCCATCGGCGCCGATTCATTCAGGGCCGTCACGAACTCGACAGTCAACTCCCGGTTCGAATCGATCTGATAGCCGGTTTCCTTCACAGCCGTAGTATCGACCTTGCCGTTCAGGCCGGTTACCTTGCACAGCACATCGTATAGCGGCACCAACGCAAAACCGAAGCCGAACATCACGACTGCAACCAGCAACAAGGTACGTACCAATCTGACGTTTTTACGCTGCAATTCGTCGGTCATTGCGAAACGGCTTTCAGTACCGCGAAGATATAAATTGCGACGGCAATCGCCACCAGGATCAATGCCGTCAAAATGTTTTTCTGTTTGGTATTCATTTCGATAAAAGGATACGCTGTCAGAGGCAGCGTATCACTTGATTCCACTCCTGCCCGATGCCTTAAAAGTGCTCGCTTGGAACAGTTTCCGGCGGCGTCGTGAAAGTATGGTAAGGAGCCGGCGACGGCAAAGTCCATTCCAGACTGTGCTTGTGCGCATCTTCCCAGACCTCGTCGGTCACTTTCTCGCCGGTACCGCCGCGGATCGTATCGATCACGATATACAGGAACAGTAACTGGCTGAGTCCGAAAATGAAGCCGCCTATACTTGACACCATGTTCCAGTCGGCAAACTGCACCGCATAATCCGGAATACGGCGCGGCATACCGGCCAATCCCAGGAAATGCTGCGGGAAAAACAGAATATTGACCGAAATCGCCGACAGCCAGAAATGCAGCTTGCCGATTTTTTCGTTATACATATGGCCGGTCCATTTCGGCAGCCAGAAGTAGCCTGCCGCCATCAGAATGAATACCGAAGCCGGCACCAGGGTGTAATGAAAATGCGCTACGATGAAATAGGTATCATGATATTGGAAATCGGCAGGCGCAACCGCCATCATCAGACCGGTAAAACCGCCCATCGTGAACAACACCACGAAGGCGATCGAGAACAGCATCGGCGTTTCGAAGGTCATCGCGCCCTTCCACATCGTCGCGGTCCAGTTGAATACCTTCACGCCGGTCGGAATCGCAATCAGCATCGTCGCATACATGAAATACAGTTCGCCTGCCATCGGCATTCCGACCAGGAACATATGGTGAGCCCAGACGATGAACGACAGAAACGCGATCGACGCGGTGGCATACACCATCGAGCTGTAGCCGAACAGCGGCTTACGCGCAAAAACCGGAATGATCGTGGAGGCGACGCCGAAGGTCGGCAGAATCATCACGTAAACTTCCGGGTGGCCGAAGAACCAGAAAATATGCTGGTACAGTACCGGGTCGCCGCCGCCGGCTGCATCGAAGAAGCTGGTGTCGAAGAAACGGTCGGTCAGCAGCATGGTCACCGCACCCGCGAACACCGGCATGATAGCAATCAATAAGAATGCGGTGATCAACCAGGTCCAGACGAACAACGGCATTTTCATCAATGTCATCGCCGGGGCGCGCATGTTGAAAATGGTCGCAATGATATTAATCGCGCCCATGATCGACGAAATACCGAGCAAATGCACCGAGAAGATCGCAAACGGCAGCGCCGCGCCGGTTTGGAGCACCAGAGGCGGATACAACGTCCAGCCGGCCGCTGGCGCACCGCCCTCCATGAACAAGGTGCTGGCAAGCAATAACACACCGGCGACCAACATCCAGAAACTCATGTTGTTCATCCGAGGCAGCGCCATATCCGGTGCGCCGATCATCATCGGGATCTGCCAGTTGGCCAAGCCGACGAAAGCCGGCATCACCGCACCGAATACCATGACCAGGGCATGCATCGTGGTCATCGAATTGAAGAATTGCGGATTGACGAACTGCAAACCCGGCTCGAACAATTCGGCACGGATCACCATCGCCATCGCGCCGCCGACGAAAAACATCGCGAGTGCGAAAAGCAGATACAGCGTGCCGATATCTTTATGGTTGGTCGTAATGATCCAACGAATCCATCCCTTCATCGGGCCGTGGTCATCATGATGATCATCGTGCTCATGATCATGGGGTGCTATGACAGCGGACATAGTTGTTATACCTCAAATAAAATGTAAAAAAAGAAGCCAAATCCAGGTAAACGTAGTGTTCGTCTGCCTTATTGCAACGCCTCGATTTCCGCAGGCGTGATCATATCGTTTACTGAATTGCCCAGCGCATTACGCGTATAAGTCACGACTGCGGCAAACTCTTCAGGACTCAACGTGCCGCCGAAAGCCGGCATCATGCCCTTGCCTGTCTTCATCAATTTGACTTGTTCCTTGATGTCGCCGTTGACTACATCGCTGCCTGTCAGCGCCGGGAACGTCGGTGGCAAGCCTTGGCCGCCGGCCTGATGGCAGGAAACGCAATGGCTTTCATACACGGCCTTGCCTTTAGCCATCAGAGCCTCTTTCGATGAAGGCGCATTTTTATCCGCCTTCGTTTCTACCGCCGGAGCGGGAGACTCTTCAGCCTCTTCTTCATCTTCGTCCGACTCCGAAACGGCCGCTGCGCCTTCCGGCAGCATCGCCTGCACCGCTTTCGGCTGAATTTCATCGCCGACCGAGTTACCTAATGCGTTACGGGTATAGGTGATGACCTCCGCCAGTTCATCGGCCTTCAGCATTTTGCCGAATGCCGGCATCGCACCTTTGCCGTTCAGGACAATGTCGGCCTGCTTATTGATATCGCCGGTCACGATCGGGCTGCCTTTGAGAGCCGGAAATGCGCCGGGGACGCCTTCACCGGTCGGCAAATGGCAGGTGGCGCAGTTTTTCTCGTAGACGCTTTGGCCCGCAGCAATCAATTCATCGCGGCTCTTGTCGCTCAGGTTAGGCCCTTTGGCTGCTTCTGCCTTGGTCTTCTTGACCCAGGCGTCGTAATCAGGCTGGTCCATCGCAACCACTACAATCGGCATGAAGCCATGGTCTTTGCCGCACAACTCGGTACATTGGCCCCGGTATGTGCCGGCCTGATCGACTTGAGTCCACGCCTCATTCACGAAGCCGGGATTCGCATCTTTCTTCCAGCCTAAAGCCGGAACCCACCAGGAATGGATTACGTCAGCGGCGGTAAACAGGAAGCGGATTTTCTTTTTGGTTGGGATCACCAAAGGATTGTCGACGTTCAACAAATAATTCGGCACGGTGCGAGGATCAATATCGGAGCCAAGCTGGCGCGCCTTGTTGCTTTCCTCGTCGAGGCTACTGAAAAACTTGATGCCGTTGTCCAGGTATTCGTATTCCCATTTCCACTGCCAGCCAGTCACCTTGACCGACATATCGGAGTCCTGCACGTCGTCGAGCTCAAGCATCGTCTTGGTCGCCGGGATCGCCATGCTGATCAGAATCACGGTCGGAATAATGGTCCAGATGATTTCGATCGTGGTATTTTCATGAAACTGTGCCGCCTGGTGCCCTTTGTCTTTGCGGTGGTGCAAGATCGAATAGAACATCGTGCCGAACACGCCAAGACCGATGAATACGCAAATCCAGAGAATCAGCATATGCAGGTCATGAATGTCATGACTGATCTTGGTAACCCCTTCGGTTAAGTTGAGCGTGTAATCCGCCCGCGCTGACTCTTGCCCGATAGCCGTCAAGATCGTGCCTGCGAATAGTTGCTTGGTTTTGTTCACGGAGCAGCCCCTTCGTAAGTAATAAAAAACCTTGAATGCGTCATTTCATTCCGAAAATCCGGGGCAGCGTCAAAACAAAGCTCCCCTCTACGCAATAAATTTCACAATATAACTGTGTAATTTTACCCTATCAAACTCTTCTAAGCCAGATATCTCTAGCGGTTAAAGCTTGCGCAGCGATCGCCGCGCCGCCCATTCGTTAATGTTTAAGTACCTGCAACTTCCGGTAAAAACTGCTTTAGAAGAGACAAAAGCGCAGGAAACGGGCAAAATATTTAAGATAAAAGTAAACGCCGATCAGCCTAAGAATGTAATGTTTTCTTTAAAGAGTGAATCGAAAAAATGAAAAATTCCCGGGACGGACTATGGACGAAGCGAGCAAAGGTCAGCCAAAACCGGCCTGACCTGTGGCCGCTCCGGCAGCCGATTCGCCTACAGCGCTTAATTCAAAGCTTAATTTCCCCGCCCGAAAAGAAAAATCACACAACAAGCAATAGCCCGGCCGCAATCTGACCGTCCTGGGCCTGCAAGAAATTTATAACAGTAGAAGGTACCCCGCCCAATATCGGCACAAAGCCGTTTCCTTCCCGTAGCGCACCCTATTCGCCTAGCATAGCCCCTCCTATCCAACTCTTCAAATCGCTGAGTCAGCCTCCTAACGCAACACAGCAAAAATGCTCAATTGAGCATTTTTGCTGTGTTGCGTCCAGCAATCCTCATGAAAAATCCACCGAGTCAGGGGGGGCCGTACTACACTACTTCAAACCCACACAATGACCGCTGCTTCATATATAGCCGAACCGTAACCGCTGCGGAATATCAAACTTCTACCTATAGCTGAAAGCCGGCCAAAATACGCATTTTTTTGTAAAAATAAAGGAATATTGCTGACGATTTTATTTAATTTTGATTCATCTAATCCATACTCCGATTAGCAAGAATCGCTATCAAGCGATGATTGTAGAATTCGCTGACCAAGGGATCGATTGAAGTTTGGCTGATCTCTTCCCAAACTCCCAGACTCTGGCCGTAATAGTAAAAATACCACGAAATAGCAAGCCGTTTATTTTTATCAAGCAATTTAAGCGCTAAAGTCAGCCAGATTAATAAATAAACATAAACACATATTTTCGCTAGCTTCAATTATCCGTGTTAAACAGGCTAGAGGTCTCTATGATTACCTTCCTAAGAAAATATCCCGATAAATACCAAGAAATATGAGATAGCGTCTTTTATCGAGCCGATCTTTAAAAGACTGTTTCTTGGGCAAATCTACAGCTAGAGCCTCTGTACAGAACAGTGAAATTCTGTCTATTCAGGATATCGATTCGAATTAGTTGGAAAAACACGCGCTACCCCGGATTTTTCCGACGAAAGAGGCCGCAAAGCGGGTCATCAAAAACATCTTGCCGGCGTCTTGTTCAAGAATACGCGGGGATCAGCCCATGAATATGTCAGCCGCTCACCGTTGAATGACCCCAGAAAATTGGCCGGTACTCCGCCGGCCGATATGCTGGAGCGCCGCATTGCGGACCGACGAAGAAAGCCCCTGATGAACTCAGGGCAAAAGAACCCCATTCCGGTCCAAACGGCCCGTAATCTCTTATCCTGCCGGTCCGACACACAAACCAAGTTTTATCATCAAAAAATCCCTGCGCTTTCACCGCGAAAGCTCGGGTATAATGCCGCTAATAAAGTAAAACCGCGCGAGGCGGTCACCGCTATGCCTTCCGATTACCGTCCCATTTTGGATAAAATCAAAGCCGGCGATTGGGATGCCGCGCATCGGTCGATTCAGGATTTCTCCGACCCGCTGGCTTGCCGGATCCATGCCTTTCTGCATCGGCAGGAGGGCGACCTCGATAATGCGGCCTACTGGTATGCCCGGGCAAAAATGACGCCGCCTGCCGATAATTTGTCCGAAGAACTCGACCGCCTTTATCAATTGGCGCAAAAATAAACCGTGCACTGAAATTTTTAAGTCCCGGAAATAATCCTGCGGTCTCGTCCGCCTTTGAATATTTACGTCCCTTTTAATAACCGCGCCGACCCAGGCGCAGCCCATTCCTTTTGCCGTACCGATGCTGCGTATTACCGAACTCAAACTGCCGCTCGATCATTCTGAAAACCAGCTGAAATCCGCCATCATTCAACGCTTAGACATCGATCCCGGACAGCTGAAAAGCTACAACATCTTCCGCCGCAGCTACGATGCCCGGAAACGCGACAGCATCACGCTGATCTACACGCTCGATGTCGAGCTGGAGAACGAATCCGCCATCCTAATGCGTTTCCGGGATGATCCGCACATCACCTCTACCCCGGACACCCGTTATCGCCCCGTTGCGCAGGCACCGCAAAACCTGGCGACAAGGCCGGTCGTGATCGGTTTCGGGCCTTGCGGACTCTTCGCAGGACTGCTGCTCGCGGAAATGGGATTCCGCCCGATCATTCTCGAACGGGGCAAACCAGTGCGCGAGCGTACGAAAGACACCTTCGGGCTTTGGCGACGACGGGAATTCAATCCGGAATCGAACGTACAATTCGGCGAAGGCGGCGCAGGCACCTTTTCGGACGGCAAATTGCACACGCAAATCAAAGATCCCCACCATCACGGCCGCAAGGTGCTGACCGAATTCGTGAAGGCGGGCGCGCCGCCGGAAATTCTGTATCTGAGCAAACCGCACATCGGGACGTTCAGACTGGTGTCGATGATCGAGGAAATGCGCGGCACAATCGAAGCTCTGGGCGGCGAGATCCGTTTTCAAAGCCGGGTCGAAGACATTTTGATCGAAAACGGCGCCGTACGCGGCGTGGCGCTGACGAACGGCGAGACGATCGATGCCGATCACGTCGTGATCGCGGCCGGCCACAGCGCGCGCGATACTTTTAAGATGCTGTACGAACGCGGCGTCTATATCGAGCCGAAACCGTTCTCGATCGGCTTTCGGATCGAGCATCCGCAATCCTTGATCGACCGCTGCCGCTTCGGCAAATATGCGGGGCACCCGCTGCTCGGCGCGGCCGACTACAAACTGGTGCACCACTGCAAGAACGGCCGCTCCGTTTACAGTTTCTGCATGTGCCCCGGCGGTACGGTCGTCGCCGCCACCTCCGAGCCCGGCCATGTGGTGACCAACGGCATGAGCCAGTATTCGCGGAACGAACGCAACGCGAACAGCGGCATCGTGGTCGGCATCACACCCGACGATTATCCGGGACACCCGCTGGCCGGCATCGACCTGCAGCGGAAACTGGAAAAAAGAGCCTTTGAACTGGGCGGCGGCACTTATGATGCACCCGGCCAACTGGTCGGCGATTTTCTGGACGGCCGCCCGTCGACCGGATTCGGCTCGGTGCAGCCGTCTTATACCCCCGGCGTGCATTTAGGCGATTTGAGCAAGGCGCTGCCCGCTTATGCAATCGAGGCGATCCGCGAAGCGCTTCCCGCTTTCGATAAACTTATCCCCGGTTTTGCGATGCAGGACGCGGTCCTGACCGGTGTCGAAACCCGCACCTCCTCGCCGATCCGGATCAAGCGCGACGAGCACTATCAAAGCCTGAACACACGCGGCCTGTATCCGGCCGGCGAGGGCGCGGGCTACGCCGGCGGGATTATGTCAGCCGCAATCGATGGGATCAAGGTGGCCGAAGCGGTCGCTTTGGATATCATCGGGAAAGGAAGATAATTGCCCCGCCGGAAAGGCTTTATTTCGAACGCTTGGTCGTGTTGAAGACGTAAGAAGACACGATGCCGCGGCTATCGAACTTGATCACCAGGTCCTCGGTTTCGCCTTCGCTGAACAGGCTGTACCGATAATGCCCGTAAGTCCAGGTCTTCATTCCGTTATCGATGCCGGTGCGCCAGGGCGCGCCGAAGGTGGTGTAGATGTCGTTCTGGGTGGTCTGGCCGATCCGGATGGTCGAAATCTGGCCGGCCGGGAATTCGTGCCCGATCGAAGCGCATCCCGACGCAAACAGAAACAGCAGCATTGCGGCCAGACGGGCGGCATTCTGTAGAATCCCGCCGCGGCGGACCGGGTAACAATCATGGAAGCGCATGGAAATATCCTTTCGAAAAATGAGAGGCGCCATCATAAAGCAATTACCGGTAAAATTCCTGTCCTTTTGAGCACACGGCTGGCAATCGAAGGCCATACGAATTAGAATAGCCGGTTAAACTCAAGCTTACCGAATTATCTGGCCCACTTAATGACTGATTATAAACTGACGCATCTGAAACAGCTGGAAGCCGAAAGCATCCACATCATCCGGGAAGTTGCCGCCGAATT
>NZ_JAERVK010000063.1 GCF_016745425.1 Candidatus Methylomicrobium oryzae
GACCGCCTACCAGTACCGGGTCCGCGCTTACAACAGCAGCGGCAATTCCAGCTATTCCAATAGCGCCGCGGCCACCACCGGCGCGGCGGTCAGCGATACCACCCCACCAACCGTAAGCATCCTGAATCCGACCAGCGGCGCGAAAGTCAGCGGCACGGTGGGGATCAGTGCCAAGGCCAGCGACAATGTCAGTATCAGCAGCCTGAAACTGTATATCGACGGCAAGCTGGTTAGTTCCGGCAACACCAGCTCTCTGAGCTATAGCTGGAATAGTCGCAAGGCCAGCAGTGGTACTCACACCATCAGTTCCACGGCGGCCGATGCAGCCGGCAACTTGGCCAGCACTTCCATTTCGGTCAGCAAATAAATAACAGGCAGATTATCCAACAGCTGTATGAGAAACGCCGGTCGCTGACCGGCGTTTTGTTATGCGGCTGAGCTTTATTATTTACCTCGAAAATCAGATAAACGGATGAAAAAATGGCTAATAGAAACCATTTTCGGATAAACAGATGTGGCGCTTATATCAAATGAGCTTAAAAATTTACGAAGCGCGTATAATTAA
>NZ_JAERVK010000064.1 GCF_016745425.1 Candidatus Methylomicrobium oryzae
AGCTTCCAATGCCCGCTCAACCAGCGCCTTGGTCAATTGCTTCAATAGGCCGTTTCACCTATCAGATCGTCGGGTTTTTGATAGCCCGAGAGCAAGGTATCGAGCAATTCGGTGGGGATGGGGTTTGATACGGTCATGTTTTCTCCTTTCAGAAACGGCAGTTTCCTGCCTAATGGCCGTTTACACAAAAATTCTTACACCCTCAGAACTTTAGTAGTTTCTCATAAGCTACGCCAACAAATGCGCTTCTGCTATTAATCCTTTTTGCGGATCATGAGATACCCCGGCCCAGCTCACTTATCTGAGAACTACCTATTCATACGACTATTCATACGAGGCGAATTCCCCCAATTCCCTTGCCATACAAATAAGTACGCCAGATACAGTTACTACTTTAAGGATAAAGGCAGTAAAAACTTCTGTTGAATTTCGATTACGCTACGGAGTGAACATCATGACAATAATAGCCTATATTTTATTATTTTCCGGGGGTTTTTGGCTTTGTTGCATAAATTCCCCAGCGGCCCCAAATCAGGGGGATGAAAAAAGAGA
>NZ_JAERVK010000007.1 GCF_016745425.1 Candidatus Methylomicrobium oryzae
TCGACCGGGCCGATGCGGCCCTGTACCGCGCCAAGGCGGCCGGCCGCAATAGGATCGTCGTGCAGGAAGAACCTTAACCTGAAAGCGGTAGGTAGAGAGACTATTTTTTGATCTTGTCCTTTTCCGGAAGCAGATCGATGGTGAGGCAACTCAGTGCTCTTGCAAGCCTGCGCAACGCGTCGATCGAAATGTTTTCGGCCTGGCCCTGTTCGAGCTTGCTGATCATCGACTGAGTGACGCCGGACCGGTTCTCGAGCTCCTGCTGGGTCAGCCCGAGGCTGAGCCGTTTATTTTTTAATATGTCGCCGATTCGCATCAGGTAATCCCTCCTCAAGAATAAGCTCAGCATTATATGAACATATTCATAATCCGTCTAAAAAAGTCGCAAAAAAAAGGGCCGTAAAACGGCCCTTAGTCTGTAACGGCGGGTTTATTTGATTACGAGGCGCGCGCCTTGGCTTAGGCTGGCGCCAGCGACGCTCTGCCCCGCCTGCAGCGCTTTTCTGATCGCTGTTTTATCGACTTTCCAGCTGACGACCGGCTCTTTGAATTCGGCCGGCACCGAGTCTTCGTCGCAAATTTCGACCGCTGGCGGATTGCTCTGAATCGTCACCCTGAAATAAGGGCATTCGATTTCGGTTATACCGCTATGCTCCATGTTGCTTCTCAGGTAGTCTTTCAGCCATTGCACCCGATTTTCCAACGTCTTCCGGCGCTTTGCCATATTCGCCTCGGCGGCTTTAATTGCTTCAGCGGTGGCTTCCATGTTGCGCAAAAATTTGGCGACATTGACGGCCTTCTCCTCCAATTCTCCGGCCAGCGCCTCCAGCGTGTCGCTGACCGCTTCCGCCGGCAGCTCGGCCTCCGGGTCGGCCAAAGCATCGAGGGCCTGCAGGTACTGGGCGCTCAACTGGTACAGCGTTAAATTGGGCACCTTACACTCCTGCAAACTGATCGAGCTTACTGTAAAGCCGGTGGTAGAACTCCTGGTTCAAATCCAGAAAGGTTCTGAAACGCTGATGCGACGCGTTGGCCATCCAGGCTTTGACCCGTTTTCGGTCGAGGCCGAGTTCTCTTATCTTCACTTCCAGCTGTTTGAGCTGTTCCTTGGTGATCCCCTCGAAACCGTTGTTCAGCACAGTGGTTTCCGCTTCCCGAATGCTTTCCGCTTCGCGCAACTGCATCATGTCTTCAAGATCCTGGGTGAAGACCTCCGACAAGCCGGCCATCCTCAGCGTGGCGTCGATATGGGCGGATTTCTCGGCCATTTTCAGCGATTTGTTGATGTCGCCGTTATCCTGCGAAACGATCCGGGCCCCTACTCCATCGGCAACGACGCGGCCGGAACCGTCGACAATTTCGCAGCGGATAATGATCTGGCTGAGCTGCGTGCCGTTCAACGCCGCCTTTTCGTAGTCGGGCAGCGTCGGATAGCGAACCATCAGGCCCAGCATACCGCAAATTTTTTCCGCGCCGGCTTTGAATAGGCTCGGCTTGCTGAAATGGGCCGGATTCCGGCAATCCTTGCCGGCCGAACACCGCCTGTTCGCGACATGGATTTTTCCGAAATCCAGACCTTCGATCAAGGCATCCCGAACCCAGGCCATCAGTGCGGCGCGGTTCTGCTTACGCCGATCCAGTCCTTCCTTGAACATATCGGCCGGCAAATCGAGCGGATTGGCGGCGATTACCGGAGGTTCGTTTTCCGGCTGTTTTTCAATAGTGGCCGGAACCACTGCTTGCGATGTAGATTGCATAATAAACACACTCATCTATGCGATTGAGAAACGGCGAAACCGGGCGGATGCCTGTTTCCGCGGTATCTTTCGATGTTCTTCCGGAAGAAGGACGGTTGTTGCAGGTCGGACGCATCGGGTATCAACCGGGTTTATCGCGCCGAACCGGATCGCTGAAATTTTTCTGTTTGAATCGTCATAATGGAGGCCCTCCTGATAAATAAAATTAGGGAGAATGAGGAATCAAGGCCCGGAGCCGAAACAGCCTCAAAACGGCGCCGCCTCGGGACTTTCATCCGTTGCTTCAACGCCGTTTTTCTTTCGCTGGCCTTTCACGGCGGCGAGTACTTTTCGGACAGCTTCCGTGAGAGTTTTGCCGGTTTCGTAATAAGGCTCGATATCCGCACCGGGCGGAGCCGAGACAAAAACGGCAAAGTTTTCGGCACACTCCGCCGAAAGCACCCGGCTCGCCCAACTGGCGCAGACGTCCCGCCCGTGGATGCCTTGGCTATCCAATGCGGTGCGGACCACGTTCACGGCACTTCGCTGTTTTTTTTCAAGATTTGTCAAAATAACAATCTCCGAAAAAGATGGAGCAAACTCCGCAATATGAATATATTCATATTTCAGGGCGCTTTTCATCCTGTCAATTGATCATGTCAGACCTAGCAGAACCGGAAAAGTTGCCCTCCGTCTCTCTTGTCCATACAAACGAACTCCTAAGCGCAAACGGGGGAAAAATATATGAATATATTCATATTTTACACCAAAATACTATCTTTTTCATATAGATATTTTGGACAGAACGAGAAGGGAGCGGATTGAGTCGCCCTCACGGCATGCCGGAATCGACGATCTTTCCTCTTGAATGAAAAGTCATCGCCCCACGCTCTGCACTCATCGTCATACGTCCGTCCTGCAAAACTCAAATGCGGATTAAGTGCTGCATCAGGGGTGTCCCATCCACTCTTTGCAGAGCAAATCCCCCCTGCCCCCCTTTTTCAAAGGGGGGAATGTCTCCAGCGTAGTCGCTCTCTTTTCAAAAAGGGGATAGCCGTTTTGGTCAAAGGGGAATGGCGTTTTGGCCCTTGTTGAAGCGACGCCTGCCCTCGCCCCTTTGACAAGGCCGCTTTCCTTCCCTTTGAAAAAAGGGGGAGCCGGAGTATTAACTACGTCGACAAAATAACGTTTGACAATGCCGCTTTCCCCCCCCTTTGAAAAAGGGGGGCAGGGGGGATTTTAAATAGGCTGCTTTCACAGCATAACAGCCTTTAGCTCTTAACCCGTATTCAAGCAGCGGAGTTTAAAAGGTATAACGACGAGCGCCCGATATGGGAACGCGGCCCCCCGCTCCGGCCCTCGCGTCCCAGCGGAACGTGAGAGGCGGCGGCTACCGCCTCACCCGCTTCTCGGTTTCCAGAATCCGCGAGGTCGTTTGCAGCACCGTATCCGGATTCAGGCTCATCGAATCGATCCCGATTTCGACCAGGAATTCGGCCATTTCGGGATAATCGGACGGCGCCTGGCCGCAGAGTCCGCAATGGCGCCCGTTACGGCGCGCGCCTTCGACCGCGAGGCGGATCATCTCTTTCACACCCGGGTCGCGCTCGTCGAAATCGTTCGCCACGATTTCGGAATCGCGGTCGACGCCCAAGGTTAACTGGGTCAAGTCGTTCGAGCCGATCGAGAAGCCGTCGAAATGCTTGGCGAATTCGTCGATCAGGATCACGTTGTTCGGAATCTCGCACATCACGTACACCTGCAGACCGTTCTCGCCCCGCTTCAAGCCCAACTTCGCCATGGAGTCGAGTACCCGTTCGGCCTCGTCGACGCGCCGGCAGAACGGAATCATCAGGATCAGGTTGGTCAGCCCCATCGTCTCGCGCACATATTTCATTGCCGCACATTCGAGCGCGAAGCCTTCGGCATAGGCGGGATGCACATAGCGCGAGGCACCGCGGAAGCCGATCATCGGATTCGCTTCGTCGAACTCGAACCAACGGCCACCGAGCAGCGTCGCGTACTCGTTGGTCTTGAAATCGGACATCCGGACCACCACCGGTTTCGGGTAAAACGCCGCCGCGATCGTTCCCACCCCTTCGGCCAGGCGTTGGATGAAGAAATCCCGGCCGCTCTCGTACTGCTGAGTCAGCGCTTCCAGTTGCGCTTTCTCGGCCTCGTCCTGCACTTTTTCCCGATGGATCAGCGCCATCGGATGCGCTTTGATCGATTCGGTGATGATGAACTCCATCCGGGCTAGGCCGACGCCGTCGTTCGGCAGGAAGCTGTGCTTGAACGCCGCTTCGGGATTACCGATGTTCAGCATGATGTGGGTCTTCGGACGCGCCATGCCGGACAGGTCGGTGGTGATTTTTTCGAAGTCGATCAGGCCCGGGTAGATCTTGCCGACATCGCCTTCCGCGCAGGAAACGGTCACCGGCCCGTCGGTCTTCAGCACTTCGGTGGCGTTTTCGCAGCCGACTACCGCCGGCACCCCGAGCTCGCGGGCCACGATCGCCGCATGGCAGGTACGGCCACCCCGGTTGGTCACAATCGCGGACGCGATCTTCATCACCGGCTCCCAATCCGGGGTCGTGATGTCCGCCACCAGCACCTCGCCGGCCTTGAATTGGGACAGCTGCTCGACATGATCGATCACCCGGGCGTTGCCCTGAGCGATCCGGCCGCCGACCGCGCGACCGGTAACGATAGGCGTTGCAGAGCCTTTCAGCACGAACTGATCAAGCGACGCGCCCTGTTTCAGCGACGCAACCGTTTCCGGACGCGCCTGCACGATGTAAAGCTCGCCGTCGATACCGTCCTTCGCCCATTCGATGTCCATCGGCCGCTGCATGCCGGCCTTGGCGCTGTAGTGCTTTTCGATCTCGATCGCATAGCCGCCCAGGGTCAGCGCATCCTCGTCGCCGATGCAGAACCGGGCGCGCTCCTGTTCGCTGGTTTCGATGTTGCGGGTCGGCTCACGTGTGCGGCCCTCGCTGTAGATCATCTTGATCTTCTTGGCGCCGAGCGAACGCCGGAGCACGCTACGGTAGCCCTGCTCGTAAGTCGGCTTGTGCACGTAAAACTCGTCCGGATCGACCGCCCCCTGCACCACGTTTTCGCCCAAGCCGTAAGCGCCGGTAATGAACACCACGTCCTTGAAGCCCGATTCGGTGTCGAGCGAAAACATCACACCGCTGGCCGCGAGATCGGAGCGGACCATCTTCATCACCCCAACCGACAGCGCCAGCTTGAAATGGTCGAAGCCCTGGTCGACCCGGTAATGGATCGCCCGGTCGGTGAACAGGCTGGCCATGCAGCGCTTGCAGGCGTCGAGCAGCGCGTGCTCGCCGCTGATGTTCAGATAGGTATCCTGCTGGCCGGCGAAGCTGGCGGTCGGCAGGTCTTCCGCGGTCGCGGAACTGCGCACCGCAACGCTCAAGTCGTCTCCGTATTCCTTTTGCAACTCGGCGTACGCCCCGAGGATTTCCCATTCAAGATCGTCCGGAAACGGTGCGCCATAGATAATTTCCCGGGCCGACCGGGCGCATCTGGCAAGATCGGCCACATCGTCCGGATCGAGGTCGTCGAGCACCCGATGCAGGGCTTCCCAGGCGCCGGCCTGATCGAGAATATAGCGGTAGGCCTCCGCGGTCACCGCAAAACCGTTCGGAATCCGAATGCCTTTCGGCGTCAGTTCGCGGTACATTTCGCCCAGCGAAGCGTTCTTGCCGCCCACCAAAGGCACGTCTTCGATCGACAATTCGTTAAACCAGCGGATATATTGCATCTGTTCGGGCATGCTTGTCTCCTTGTACGGGCGCGGCCGGATCGGCCGCGAAAATCAATTGTAGTCTAGTATCAGTCGTTTTCCGCAAATACGCAAAAATCCCGGCTAAACGGATAGCTTGCGCGGTCTCTGCATATGATATTTTAAGGAGTGCCTTAATAAACCGGTTGCGGGTTGCGGCTGTCTTAGTCAAAAATAGGTTTAAGGGTGTCCGGCAATGGACGCAAATCAAAGATTACCGTAATGATGGCCTGTTCCGAATCGCACGGCGAAGGCATCGCGAATCGATTAACGGCATGGAGTTTCGCTGCCCTACCCGACTTGGAACGGGAAATGCGGAATTTTAGGCCTCTCTTCGAAAGAAGCGTTGAGGAAAAAATAAGGTGGCTTACTCTGATACCATGGAGGTCATCGGATGCGATTGTCCCGTTTGGCTCGAAATCCTTCACCGCTGCAGCAAGCCGTGCGAATAGCCGCGCTTTCCCTGCTCTTCACGGATGTTCCTGCAGAAACCGCGATCCGCGGCATCGAAGGCGAAGCCGCGAAGAACGTCGAGTTATCCTTATCGTTAGCCAGAGAACAATGCGACGCTTCGCGGTGGATGATCGAGCGCCTGTTCGATAAAGCCGACACCGAAATCGATCAGGCGATGCGCGCGTTCGGCTATTATCACGCCGCCGTCGAAAAATCGCTGAGTGTTGATGATGCCTGCTGGCACGCAAAATTCGACATTTCGCCCGGCCCGCGGACAGTCGTGAACGACATCCGGATTACGCTGCGCGGCGAGGCCGAAAGCGATCCCGCATTCCGCGAATTACGGGATAAACTGGCCGCCGAAAAAAACCAGCCGCTGCGCCACGACCGCTACGAAAAAATGAAGAACGAGATCAAATCGCTGGCGACCGCAACCGGCTATCTGAACGGAAGCTTTTCGGAAAGCCGGCTAATCGTCGACCCGGCCACAAACACCGCAACGTTCCGGCTGTCTTTCGATTCGAAAAACCGGCTGCGTTTCGGCGACGTGAACGTCGAACAGGATATCCTCAACCCGGAATTCGTTCGGAAATTCATCGCCTTCAAACCGGGCGATTTTTATTCCAGCGATGCCTTGGGGAAAACTTACGACGCGCTGTCCAGAAGCGGCTATTTCGAGCAGATCGACATCCGGCCCGCGGCCGACGTCGAACACCGGCAAAACGTACCCGTCTCTGTTCGCCTGACGCCCAAGAAAGTGCATCACTACAGCTTCGGCCTGGGCTTCGCCACCGACGTCGGCCCGCTGGTAACCGCCGCCTACCAGAACCGCCGCCTGAACCGGCGAGGCCATTTCCTGAACGCCAATCTCGACATTTCCCAGGTGCTGTCGACTGCGGATATCGAATACAACATCCCGCTAGCCAAACCGACGACCGATTTTTTCAGTTTCGGCGCGGGATTTAAGCGCGAAGACACCGATACGTTCGAATCGCGCTCCGGCAAGCTGTCGTCCCGCCTGAAACATGCGTACGACAGCGGCTGGAAGCAGACCCTGTTCCTCGACTGGGTTTACGAAGACTTCCGGATCGGCGCAACCCAGGAGGAGGTGGTACTGTTAGTCCCCGGCGGCAACTGGCTGCGCTCCGTCTCGAACGATCCCCTGCGTCCGACCGAAGGCTACAGATTAGAGTTCAACCTGGCCGGCAGCTATGAAAACCCGCTGTCCGAAGTCAGCTTTGCGCAGGGTTCGGTGGCTGCGGTCTGGCGGCATCAACTGCCCTGGGGCGGAATTTTCCTCGGGCGAGCCGAGCAGGGCGCAACGCTGGTCGGCGATTTCGACAAACTGCCGCCTTCCTACCGGTTTTACGCGGGCGGGATGAACAGCATCCGGGGCTATGACTATAAGGAACTCGGGCCGCGGGACAGAACCGGCAGCGTGATCGGCGGCAGGTTTTTGAGCGTGGTCAGCGCCGAATACGAGCATCCGATTCTCGACAACTGGGGACTCGCGGCGTTCGTCGATGCCGGCGATGCGTATAACTCGGGGGGAATCGACGTAAAGGTCGGCACGGGCCTGGGCGTCCGCTGGTATTCGCCGATCGGCCCGATTCGGCTGGATTTCGCGGTGCCGCTGAATGAAGCGGCGTCTTCGTTTCAGGTCCATTTCGCCGCCGGCATGCGCTTATGAAAAAGCGTGTGTTCCTGATCGTTCTCGCGGCGGTGCTGGCGCTGCCGCTTGTCCTGATCGGGCTGCTCTACACCGAGGCCGGCACCCGCTGGCTGCTGCGGCAGGGTTTTGCCTTCCTGCCGGCCGAAATCGCCGCCGATGCGATCGAAGGCCGGCTGCTCGGCCGCCTGACGCTGACCGGTTTCGACTACCGGAGTGACACTGCGCATATCGCGGTCGACCGGTTCGTCTTCGCCTGGAAACCCGCCCGGCTTTTCGGCGGAACGCTTGCTATCGACGAAATCGTCGTGGATACGCCCGCGATTATCTTGACGCCGTCGGAAGCGCCTGCCGCCCAAAAGCCTTTCGCCCCGAACAGCCTGCCGCGACTGCCGATCGGTATTTTCATCGGCCGCGCGCGTATAACCGATTTGACCTTTCGGCAAGGCGAGACGGAACAGCGCCTCGACGAACTGCAATTCTCCGCCCGGACCGAGAACGAGCGCCTTATCATTCCCGACCTTGCGCTGAAGACCGATAACGCCGCGCTGAATGCGCGGGCCGAGGTTACGCTCCGGGGAGAACTGGCGTTTCTGCTGGCCGCCGAGGGCCAGGCCGCTGCCGGCGAATACGGCGACTGGAAGGGCAAAGCGCAGCTTCAGGGCGATGCCCGGCAAATTCGGCTCGAAGGCCAGCTCGCCTCCCCTTTTGAACTTCAACTCAAGGGAACCGCGGACGATTGGTCAGAAAAACCGAAGCTGAATTTGCACGCCGAATGGCGAAAGCTGGCCTGGCCGCTCGCCGCGAAAGCGCCGCAGGTACGCAGCGACTCCGGTCGGCTGGAACTCTCAGGTCCACTCCGCGGCTACTGGATCGTGCTGAACGGCGAACTCAGCCCCGCGGCATTGCCGAAGGCGATGCTGGCGCTGAAGGGCCGGGGCAGCCTGGAAACGCTAGAGATCGAAGCGCTCGAACTCCGGTCGCCGGACGGGGTGTTTCGAGCCAGCGGCGGTCTCGCCTGGCCACCCGACGAAATCACCTTCGATCTGGCCTTAAACGCGCAGGACTTCAACCCCGCCGTGCTGTCGCCGGAACTGCCGGGCAAGGTGTCGATGACGGTACGCAGCGGGGGTAGGCTTGCCGGCGGCAAACTATGGCTCGATGCCCGCATCGATAAACTGGCCGGCAATCTGCGCGGGCGCCCGTTACGCGGCGGAGGCGGGCTGGCGCTGGCGGACGACAGGCTCAAGGCCGACAACCTGACGCTGGCTTCCGGCCCGAACAAGCTCGCGCTGAACGGCACGCTCGGCTCTGCACGCGACACGCTGGACGCGGCGATTGAGGCGTCGAACCTGAACACGCTCTGGCCGACGCTCGGCGGCCGTTTCGAAGGCAGCGCGCAACTGCGCGGCGCGTTGAAACAGCCCTCGTTGTCATTCCAGGGCAAAGGCCAAGCCCTGCGTTTCGGCGAACACAGGATCGAACGCGCGGACATCGCGATCGATTACCAGGCAGGTGCGCAGGAAAACTCGACCCTCGCGGTTTCCGCCCGCTCCATCCAAAGCGGCGGGCTGCTGATCGAACAGTTATCGGTAGACGCCTCCGGCTCGGAACGACGGCATCGATTCAAGGCCCGGATCGATTCGACTCATGCCGACATCGCTGCCGCGCTCGACGGCGATCTGAACGACGGCCGCTGGGAAGGCAAACTGACGCGCCTGGACATACGCCGGCCCAGCGACGGCAGCCAGTGGGAACTCGAAAAACCGTGGCCGATGCGCGCACAAAAAAAGCCCGAAGGCGTCGAATTCGCGCTGGATACCGGCTGCCTGGCCGGGCAGAAGTCTTCGGTCTGCGCGAATGGGCACTACTGGCCAAACAGCGATTTCAAGCTGGCCGCGCAGGTGGCGAATTTCCCCACCGGCCTGTTTCAGGATTATTTCCCGGCAGGCTTCAGCCTGATCGGCCTGCTCGATGCGGACATCGACTTCAACAGGCAGAAACAGCGTCTGAGCGGAAAATACAACGTATCGCTGCCCGGCCGTACCACTCTTCAACTACCGGCAAAACCGAAACCGCAGACGATCGCATTGGGCCCCTTGGCCGTGTCGGGTGCCTTGAAAGGCCAGGAGGTTACCGCCGTTGCCGATGTGAAGCTCGTCGAACAGGATTATCTGCGCGGCAACCTGCGCTTGAACACCGCCGCCCCGCAAACGCTTTCAGGCCGGATCGACGCCTCGGTACGCCGGCTGGACCTGATCAAGTCTTTCGCTCCGGCGCTTTCGAACATTAAAGGGCATCTGCGGGCGGATCTCGGCATCGAAGGCAGCCTGCAAAAACCTGAAGTCACCGGAACGCTCGCTCTAACCGAAGGGCTTGTCGAAATGACGGGAGCGGGAATTGCCCTCCGGGAAATCGATCTCAGGGCGACAGCGTCGGGCCGGCGCGAAACCCGCATCCAACTGCAAGGCTCCACGCGGCTAGCCATGTTGAGCTCTCCGGGCGTGACCGTCCAAAAACCGGTCCAGGAACGGATCGAGGCCGATGCCGAGGCGGTTTTGCACGAAAACACCCTCAGCGCAGCGCTGAAGCTGGGCATCGGCTCCCGGAACCGGATCGATGCCGACATGCGGATGGACACCGGCGAGCGGCAAACCCTGGACGGCCGGATAACCGCATCGCTGACCGACTGGTCGTTGCTGGCGCCGTTGACCGACGCGCAATTGGGGGATATCAAAGGCCGGCTGGCGGCCGATTTCAGGATCGCCGGACAAACGGACGCTCCTGAGATACGGGGCGACATGACGCTTTCAGAGGGCGGCGCCGCGGTGCTGCCGCTCGGCATTGCGGTTCGCGATATCCGGCTTCGGGCGACAGCCGACATGGACAACGAACGGCCGGTCCGGATCGAGGGCTCGGCCCGATCGGGACAAGGCACGATCAACCTGGACGGATTTGCTGATCTTTCCGGCAACGGCCAATTCCGCTTGCAAGGTAACCGGTTCGAAGCGGCCCGGCTCCCCGAAGCCCAGGTGACCGTCAGCCCCGATCTGTCGCTGCTGATGACGGCCGAGGCACGCAAAATCAGCGGAACCCTGGCCATTCCGAAAGCGCGGATCGAACTGAAAGAACTTCCCGAAAACGCGGTCCCGGTCAGCAAGGACGAAGTGATCCTGGGCGAAGAAAAAAAGCGCGAGGAGGCGGTGCCGCCGATTCCGCTCGATGCGAACGTCGAAATCGAACTCGGCCGCGAAATCCGGTTTTCCGGCATGGGCCTCAAGACCGGCCTTACCGGTAAACTCCGGGTCAGCAAGGCCGGCGAAAAAATCGCCGCGAACGGCAATATCGATATGGAAAAAGGCAGCTATAAAAGTTACGGGCAAGACCTGGCCATTAAGCGGGGCAAGATCGCGTTCAACGGCCCGCTCGACAATCCCTGGCTCGATGTGGAAGCGACCCGGCTATCGAAGGACGAAAAGGTCACCGCGATCGTCAACGTGAGCGGCCCTCTGAAAACGCCCAAAACGCGGCTTTCTTCGAATCCTCCGCTGCCGGAAACCGATGTGCTGGCCTACCTCGTCACCGGCGGCCCGCTCGATCAGGTCGGCCAGAGCGAAGGCGAGATGGTCGCCGGCGCGGCGCTCGCCTACGGTTCTTCCCGGGTCGGCTGGATCGCGAACAAACTCGGGTTCAGCGAGTTCGAAATCAAGCAAGGCAAAACGCTGGAAGATACGCTGGTACAGGCCGGGCGGTACCTGGCGCCCGGTTTTTATGTCGGCGCCAAGGTCGGCCTTTTCAATAATCAGGCCGCACTGGTAATGAAGCGCAGACTGACCGAAAACCTAAACCTGGAAACCCAGGCCGGCACGGCGCAGCGGGTCAAAATCAATTACGAATTCGATACCGATTAGCTTCGTTCGGCTAGGTGATAGACCTGCCAGGTTTTCAAAACCCGGCAGGTCTATCAAGCCGGCAGGAACACTTGAAAAAACGCGATGAAATCGCCGCTTCGATTCGGCCGAAATTCGGTTAAACTGATCGAATCATAACATTCAGGCTCGGTATGCGATGACATTGAAGACTCTTCCTCTGCATGCGTTACACCTCGAACTCGGCGCAAAGATGGCGCCTTTCGCGGGTTACGAGATGCCGCTGCATTATCCAACGGGCATCATCCGGGAACACCTGCACTGCCGGAGCCAGGCCGGCTTTTTCGATATCTCGCACATGGGTCAATTCGAAGTCGAAGGTACCGAGGCCGCCGGCGTACTCGAAAACCTGACGCCGAGCGACATCACGGGCCTGCGTCCCGGCTTTCAGAAATACACCGTGCTGACGCTGGACAACGGCGGCGTGCTCGACGACATCATCGTCAGCCGGACCGGGACGGGACTCTTTATCGTCGTGAACGCGGCCCGCAGGGACCAGGATTTCGCGCACCTGAGCCGTTCTCTGCCGGCCCTTAAAAATCTGCAGGACCGCGCGCTGTTCGCGCTGCAGGGTCCCAAAGCCGAAGCCGTGATCCGGAAGTTTTCCCCGGCTGTTGCAGAACTCAAATTCATGCAGTTCGCCGAAGCCGAACTCGACGGGATTGCATGCTCGATCAGCCGCAGCGGGTACACCGGCGAGGACGGCTTCGAGATTTCGGTCAATATTTCCGAAGCCGAACGCCTGGCCCGCGTGCTGCTCGCCGAACCCCTTGTCGCGCCGGTCGGGCTCGGCGCGCGCGACACGCTGCGGCTGGAAGCGGGCCTTTGCCTGTACGGGCACGAGCTGAACGAAATGATTACCCCGGTCGAAGCGGGGCTTGCGTGGATCATCAAAAAAGGCCACGACCGCTTTCCCGGCGCCGAAAAAATCCTCGCCCAGCGCCAACACGGTCCGGCATTCGTCCGCGCGGGGCTGATCGCGGAAGGCAAGGTGCCGATTCGGGAAGGCGCGACTTTATTGAACGACCGGGGCCAGAGCGTCGGCCGCGTCACCAGCGGCAGCTTCGCGCCGAGCCTTGCCAAACCGGTGGCGCTGGCACGGCTCGAAACGGCTTACGCCGCGGCGGGCACCACGCTGTTCGCCGAAGTCCGGGACCGCCGGATCATGCTGTCGGTCGTCCCCCTCCCTTTCATTCCTCACCGCTACCGCCGTTAAGCCATGACTACACCGCGCCCTACCCTGAACCAACTGGAAATGCTCGGCGACTTCATCCGCCGCCATATCGGCCCGAATCCCGAACAAACCCGGCAGATGCTGGCCGAACTGGGCCTAACCGATCTTGAACAGATTATCGACAAGGCGCTGCCGGCCGACATTCTGAACACCGAGCCCTTAAAGCTGACCGAAACGATCAGCGAGAACGCGGTGATCAAGCACCTGCGCAAGATCCGCGAACGCAACAAGGTGTTTACCTCGCTGATCGGGATGGGCTATTACGACACGATCATGCCGGCCGTGATCAAGCGCAACGTGCTCGAAAACCCCGGCTGGTACACCGCCTATACTCCGTACCAGGCCGAAGTCAGCCAGGGCCGGCTGGAAGCGCTGCTGAATTTTCAGCAGATGGTGATCGATTTGACCGGCATGGAAATCGCGAACGCTTCGCTGCTGGATGAAGCGACCGCCGCGGCCGAAGCGATGACGATGGCGCGCCGCCTCTCGCACGGCACCAACAACACGGTCTTCGTCGACCAGGACTGCCATCCGCAGACGATCGCGGTGGTCCAGACCCGGGCGCGCTCGCTCGGCTACCGGGTGATCGTCGGCGATCCTTACCAAGGGCTCGACCGGCACGACTTCTTTACGGTAATCGTGCAGTATCCCGGCTCGCAAGGCGAAATCCGCGATCTTTCCGAAATCGTCGGTATCGCGAAGCAAAAATCGGCGCTGGTCACGGTCGCTGCCGACCTGTTGAGCCTGGTTTTACTGAAGCCGCCGGCCGCGTTCGGGGCCGACATCGTGGTCGGCAATTCGCAGCGTTTCGGCGTGCCGATGGGCTACGGCGGCCCGCACGCGGCCTTTTTCGCGACCAAGGACGAATACAAGCGCTCGATGCCGGGGCGGATCATCGGCGTCTCAAAGGACAGCCACGGCCAGGCCGCCCTGCGCATGGCGCTGCAGACGCGCGAACAGCATATCCGCCGCGACAAGGCGACCAGCAATATCTGCACCTCGCAGGTGCTGCTCGCGGTGATCGCGGGTTTTTACGCGGTCTACCACGGCGCGGACGGCCTCAAGATGATCGCCGGACGCGTGCACCGCTATGCGCAAATTCTCTCGAAAGGGCTCAAACTGATGGGCCATGAGGTCGTCAGCCGTTGCTACTTCGACACCATCGTCGTGCGCGTGCCGAACCGGGCCAAACGGATCGCCGCGCAGGCGATGGAAGCGACGATCAACCTGCGCGTGATCGATCCGGACCATCTCGGCATCTCGCTCGACGAAACGACCACCCGCAACACGCTGCGGGCGGTCTGGCAAGTGTTCGCGGCGCCGGCGGCCGAATTTCCGGACATCAACCGGCTGCATAAAACGATCGAGGAATGCATCCCCAACGACCTGCTGCGCAGCGATCCGATCCTGCAGCATCCGGTCTTCGCGCGCTACCATTCCGAAACCGAGATGATGCGCTACATGCGCCGGCTGGCGCGGCGCGACATCGCGCTGGACCGCTCGATGATTCCCTTGGGATCGTGCACGATGAAGCTGAACGCGGCGACCGAAATGCAGTCGATCTCTTACCACGAATTCAACGGCCTACATCCGTTCGCGCCGCTGTACCAGACGCTCGGCTACCAGCAGATGTTCGCCGAGCTCGAAGACATGCTCTGCGACCTGACCGGCTTCGATGCGTTTTCGCTGCAGCCGAACGCGGGCTCGCAGGGTGAATACACAGGCCTATTGGTAATTCGGAAATACCACGAGGTGAGCGGCCAGGGCCAACGCAACGTCTGCCTGATCCCCGCCTCCGCGCACGGCACCAACCCGGCCAGCGCGGTGCTGGCCGGTCTGAAGGTGGTCGTGGTCGCCTGCGACGACAACGGCAACGTCAGCCTCGACGACTTGAAAGCCAAACTGGACGAGTATCATGATACGGTCGCCGCGCTGATGATCACCTACCCTTCCACGCACGGCGTATTCGAGGAAGCGTTCCGGACCCTCTGCGACCTGGTCCACGCGCATGGCGGCCAGGTCTATCTGGACGGCGCCAATTTCAACGCGCTGGTCGGCCTCAGCCGACCCGGCAGGATCGGCGCCGATGTCGCGCATTTGAACCTGCACAAGACCTTCAGCATTCCGCACGGCGGCGGCGGACCCGGCGTCGGCCCGATCGGCGTCGGCGCGCATCTGGCGCCTTACCTGCCCGACCATCCGGTCGTCAAAAACGTCAATCCGAACAAAGGCCGCTACGGCACGGTCGGCACGGTTGCAGCCGCGCCCTGGGGCTCGGCCAGCATCTATACGATTTCCTGGGCCTATATCGCGATGATGGGCGCGGCCGGGCTCAAAAAAGCCACCCTGACCGCGATCCTGAACGCGAACTACATCGCCAAGCGGCTCGCACCGCATTACCCGATCCTGTACACCGGCAAGAACGGCTGGGTCGCGCACGAGTGCATCATCGACTGCCGCACCTTTAAATACTCCTGCGGCATTACCGTCGAAGACATCGCCAAACGGCTGATCGATTTCGGCTTCCATGCCCCGACCGTATCGTTCCCCGTGCCGGAAACCCTGATGATCGAGCCGACCGAAAGCGAGAGCAAGGACGAAATCGACCGCTTCTGCGATGCGCTGATCGCGATCCGGAACGAAATCGCCGAAATCGAAGCCGGCCGCGCCGACCCCGAAAACAATGTACTCAAGCACGCGCCCCACACGCACCGGCTCCTGCTCGAAGACTGGACCCTACCCTATTCCCGTAAGCAGGCCTTCTTTCCGGCCGAACACCAGCAGGACGACAAATACTGGCCGCCGGTCGGGAGGATCGACAATGTGTACGGGGACCGCCATGTAGTCTGCACCTGTCCGCCGATGGAAGATTATCAATAAAGCCGTAGGTCATCTAGGATGTGCCGAACAACGTGAGGCGCATCAATCGCGACTATGTCGCGAAAGGGATTTATCCGCCGGCTTGGTGCGGGGATGCTTCTTCCGAAGTAGAGGGCGATGCTTGACATGCGTCCGATTACGCTGCGCTAATCGGACCTACGCGGGCTATAATAGGCGTCCACTTAACGTTATGCAATTAGAGATCGAGGCAAACAAGCGTGAAAAATAAGCCCTTCAACTGGGACGAATACTTTTCAAGTGCAACATGGGATGAAGTAAGAAAAAATTCGCCAATGCTTTCAGAGCAAAGATTGCCTTCTCTCACTATTCATGAGCAAGGGTTGATTTATCTATCATCGCTGGATTTAGATTTTTCCATTTCAGATATAGACGGCCTGAAAAACGTCCTACCTGAAGTGAAAGATGCATTTCATCGGGCAAAAAAATCAAATAATTACTACAAAATGGCTGTTGCCAACTATGACTTCGAGGAGATCAAAAATTTACTGGCTAGCCTCGGAGTAGAAAGCTTCGATTCCATAGATGCTTAACTATATGCATAACAATCGCATAAACTTCAGACTGCAAAAAGCTACGCTACGCTCGACTTTTTTGTCAGGTTATGTGTAGCGTTAGAATAAAATAGACTGCTTTTCTTTGGTCTCCCTATCCGGGCAACAGAAATGTTTGTTTGATGCCCCGCGTCATACGCCTATGGAACAGCTCTAACTGCATTCTGAGGTGGGATACCAGGTTACGGTAAAAATAGTTTTTTCCTGAAAAAAACAATATCTTATATAAACGATGAATAATTATTGTAGAGCATTTTTAATTTTCAGCATTTTCTTAACATCATTAGTCGTGAACGCAGAAAACAAAATATACAATTTTCATGAAGGTATAAATGCTGAAATAAAATCAGCATCAGATTGCGTGCCGATCCTAAAAGGAAAAGTTTCATTAGGAGGTGATGGATTGTATATATACAACTATGAATGCAGGAACAAGGCAGAAACCGCTCAATACAATATTACATACCAATCAAAACTCAATTTCGCTCTTGCTGATAAGGGCGAAGCAGAAAATTTTTTTAATGAATACTTAAAAAACAAAATAGTGCCATATCTACAAAGCGCAGAAATAACAAATGTTAAATATTCTCTTTTATCGGTAAGTTACAAATCAAGTGAATCATCCAATGCCGACTATGTTATTACTTACAACTGGAATGGACAGTTACTATTAAAACAGGGAAGATTTATTTTCAAAAAAGGGTACATTGCAGATTGGTCTGTTAAAAGCGAGGCTTCTTCGGGCGAAGCGGCTAAAGCATTTGATAATTATGTAAAATATTTTGACATAATTATATAAACTCACAAGCCCGCGTAGGGCCGTAGGATGCGCTGAGGAACGAAGCGCATCTGTCGAGTCACTTTCACAATTGATGCGCCTCCTGACGTCGGCACATCCTACGATTTCATGATGGGGATAGCTCGCGTAGGTCCGATTAGCGCAGCGTAATCGGACGCATGTCAGGCATCGCCCTCTATATCGGAAGAAGCATCCCCGCACCAAGCCGGCGGATAAATCCCCTTGGCGACATAGCGATGAAAAGTCGAATAAGGCCAGTCCTCTACCCGCTTGACGTAGCCGTGCTTCAAGGGATTCACATGCACATAATCAACATGGCGTTGATAATCGGCATCGTCACGAATCAAATGCTCCCAATAATGCCGCTGCCAGATACCCCGCTCCCCCGCGGCTTTTCGCACGTCCGACCTGCGTTCGGTTTGGGGTAAGATGCGAGAAAATCCGCTTTTGATCAAGCGCCACCGCATACTGAAATCGCTGTCGCCGGGCGGCAAGGTCCAAACACAGCCCGCGTAGGCCCGATTACGCTGCGCTAATCGGACCTACGCAGGCGGGTGAAGTGAAACGGAAAATGGAAACGCTTCTATGGTATTAGTTCAGACTTAACCCACTCGTGACGTAGTTTACAGCGCTGTCACTAACGTTTTGACAATGCGGATATTCGCAAAACCTACGAAAAAGGTACGGAAACCTGATCCGAAAACCGGCTCAAGTCCGACAGGCTCCTAAGAGTTAATATACAGATTTTTACTGCATTGCCATTTTCTAAAAATCAATTATCGAAAAAAATGAATATCTGGTGAAAAATGTAAAATTTATGCGACACTATCGGCCAAAAACAGGCGCTGATTTATCATGCATTTATTTACCAAAAATCACGGGGGCATATTCGGCTTGGCGTTACCGTTTATGCTGCTTAGCCCTACGGCCTTCGCCACCAATGGCTTCAACCTGATCGGCTTCGGCGCCGAATCGACCTTGATGGGCGGCGCCGATATTGCGGTAGCCCGCGACACCAGCGCACTGAACACCAATCCTGCCGGCCTGACACAGATTCACGGACAGGCATTCGACGGTTTTGCTTCGGGATTGCGCACTTTCGATCTCACTCATAAAGATAGCCTGGGCAATAACAAACACGCCGATAATAAATATACCTTTCTTGGCGGCGGCGGTTATGCCGCTTCGTTTGATTCACTACCTTGCACTGCCGGAGTCGGCCTGTTCAGCCAGGGCGGCGCCGGTGGAATATTCAAAAATATTAATACTCCATTCGGCAACCGCGATGAGATAAGTTCACTATTCGGCATGGCCAAAGTCAGTCCCGGAATGGGTTGCCGCATCAATGACAGCTGGTCGGTGGGAGCCAGTCTGGCGGTCACTTATGCCAGCGTAAGACAGAAGTTTTTCCCCGATACGTCGGTCGGCGCTGCCCCGTTTGCAGGCTATAGGCTTGACGGCACTACTGCGCTTAAAGTGGGGTTCAGGCTGGGTGTACAGTACCGCGTCAATCCGTCTCTAACACTGGCCGCAACTTACACCGAAAAAATCGATTTGCCGCTGACCGACGGTGAGCTGACTGCAAATTACTCGGAGATGGGGCTGGGAAGAGTCAAGTACCATAATGCCAGCGTGACCGGTCTGGCGCTGCCGCGCGAAGTGGCACTGGGCTTCGCGTTCAAACCGGCCGATAGTCTGCTGCTATCGTTTAAAGTCAATTGGATCAATTGGGCCGACGCGATCAAATCCGCAACCATTCGCGCCACCGATCCTGAAAATCCTTTAGCGCCGGCGGTCTATCAAATCGTGACCGCCGGCGATTGGAGCAATCAGTGGGTGTTCGCTTCCGGGCTTGCTTATAACTGGGATAAAAGGACAACGCTCTACCTAGGGCATAACTACGGCAATAGCCCGATACCGGCCCAGAACGCCAGCCCTTTGTTGGCCGGGATTCTCGATCATCATATCACGGTCGGCGCAGCGCATCAGATCAGCCGGGAATGGCGCTTTACCGGCGGCCTGGAATATATGTTGCCGGTCAAAGAACAATATACCAGCCCTCTCTTCGGCAACGCCGAAGTCAGAAACGAAGCCTTATTCCTGCACGTTATGTTGAGCCGTCGTTGGTAGAATCATTTTTCAATAATTCGGTGTCAAAACCGAACACTTTCCCGAACCAAATGAACACCACCCATACCAGAATGCCGAAAGGGATATAACCTATGTAGCCCAAAATCGGCATTTCGGCAAAAATATGGATAACGTTGACGTAAGGAATATCGTATATCCAATAATTAGGGTTAGTCGGCGGAATGTCCGGGTTGGCATTGCTGCCCCAGTTCCATAACTCCCAGAAAAACCCGTTACACAAACTGCCGATCGCCACCAGCAAGGCCGGCCCCCAATTACCTTCGGCCATGGGTGTAAACGGATTCCATATGTTTTTCCTGATCAGTTGGCCGGAGACGATTGCCAGCGGCCCCACCCACATTGCCCAAAACAGCGGATAGGGCGCAAACACCACGGCAAAGATCAGCAATAAGCCGCCCCACAGCAACAGTCCGCCCGGCAACGCTATCTTAGGACCGTTGCTGTATCGGCTGGCTAATCCGGGAAATGTGTTCAACAGCGTGTACCATTCGAAAATCGCGGGCCAGACCGTGGTATAGGCAATCAGGAACAGCAGCACGATGGTGCCGTGGCTAAGCGGCATCACGCCGTCCGCGGTGTTCGGGTAATACCAGTTGCCGAGCGTAAAGTAATCGAAATATTCAAAATACAGCCAGCCCACTATTGAGATGGCTGCGCTAATAAACAATGTTTTCGGCCGCGCCGCCAGCAATGAATAACCGCCGCTACGACGATAGGTCAATCCGTCCAAGGCCAGAATAAAGCCCCACCATAAAGGAGTAAAAGCGTAGTACACCAAATCGCCGAAAGGCGTGACCCGCGCCCACATCAACCACCAGAAAAACAGTGTCAGCACCGAGCCTATCCAAAACCACACAGGCAATGCTGCGGGAGCCGGCTTCGGCGGTGGAACCGGTATCGTAAAACCGAACCATTGAGGGAATAATAAAAATAGATAGAACGCAGCCTCTACCAGTGCCAATGCAATAAAGACTATCAAATTGAAACCGGGCGGTTCCTCCACAAAAAGCGGCGGGAATACGCCGAAGCCGGGCGGCAAATGGGTTTCCGGATAAGCCAGCCACGCCGCTACAAGCGGTAACACGATTGATAATACAATCGGCCAGATCAAACCGTAAATACGCTGCATTATTCTCCCCTCGCTAGTTGTTATAGAATTGATTTATGACCTTCCAAGCATCTCCGCCTGCGAAAATGCTTGCTTCACGATATGTACCTGGTGATCCAATGCCGTTAAGTTAAGCCGTCATCCCGGCATGGACCCGAAGGGTGCCGGGCTTTCCTGCCTGGCACCCTCCGGGTAAATGCAAATCTGTTCCAGACAGATTTGTGCCGGGATCCAGAGTGCAGGGATGTATTAAAGCTTGCCATCCCTGGCGCCTGGATTCATGCGGAGCTATCCTGCTCCGCACCCCGTTGGGGTTAATGCCAATTCGCTCCCGACGAATTGCTCCGGCATACCCCTTGGGCCCTTCAGGGTATGCCGGAATGACGTGTTTTTTCTTAACTTAACTTAACGGCATTGCCTGGTGGTCTACCCCATCGTTTTACGAAGACGCTTATTTTCATACATCCGGCAATCGGCCATGTGCATGAGTTTTTCTTTACTTGTAGCTTCATAAACATATGCCGAACCGGAACTGGCGCCGACAGAGCCGAATCCGCCGGCACGCATGGCGTCAATTGCTTGCATCAACATTTTCTCGATCCACAGCACATCGCCTTGCTCGCAAGTAATCGCGAACTCGTCGCCGCCCAAACGGTGCGCCTGGGCATTGTCGCCCAAAAATTCGTTCAGATGCCGGGCAAATACGCACAGCAATTCGTCTCCGCGTTCATGTCCGAATCGGTCGTTGTAATACTTGAGGCCATCCATATCGATAAATGTCAAGCTGCCATGAGAGGGCAAATTCTCCAGTGTCATATCCAAAGCCACACGATTGGGCAGACCGGTCAAATTATCGGTTCTGGCTACCTGATTGCTGTATTCCAGGCATTCCAGCGCATATTGCTTATCGCGATATAGCTGGGCAAACTGGTAAGCCTGAACCAGAGCCAACAGCATGACTTCTACCGAAACCGAAACCAGGCCCATGTGTTCGGCGTACAAAGTGTAAAAGCTGAGGCTATTGATTGAAATTGCCGTAATTCCCAGCACAAAAAACGCCCCGATCGCGCACAGGTAAAGCCGCGCGGTCGTGCTGCCCTCAAGTGATCGGGCAATACCGGCAACCAAGCCGTAAAGCAGAAACAAACCAACACCGTAACGATCGATTTCCAGCGACCAGTGAGGCATCAACATCGCCAACGCTATGCCTCCTCCCAGCAAGACTAATGATAGTTTACCGGCCCTGTTCAGGCGCGGATAAGCCTCAGGCCGGATTTCCAACAAAGACATGACGAACAGAATATAGGCGAAGTTGGAAAACAGGATTGGGAAACTAACCAGATAAAACCAGTGCATATCGAACAATTCTGTAAATGCCAGCAGCGCCGTGCCGTTATACAGCAGATTGCCGAGAATAAAGATCGAGTACATGATCGAAGAGAGATTCAGGCGTACAGCCGCCAGCGCCGCATAATAGACCATCAAACCCAAAAACATGCCCAGGCAAGTCAAAACCAGCGCATTCCCCGGTTTGATCGCTTGCCGGTAACTGGTTAACGAATCCAGATAGGGTTGCGGATCGGCCAGAAAGAAAGGGGAGTCCAGTTCAGTCAACAGACGGTAATGACCGGCCGGAAGATCGATTTCGCGACCATGGCGTAGAAAGAAAGGGTTTAGCGCATTGCTCAGGATCCCGCCTTGCAGATCGACAACCGGACGGCCATGAGCGTCTAGGATGATATGCCGAAAGTACCCGATAGTGCTGGTATTCTTGAAATCCAGCACATGGCGGCCTGGAGCATCAATGTCGAAATCCGCCTGCTGAAAAAAATGGCCCCCAGTCAATGCGACTTTAGCAACCGGTTTGAGTCCCGCAACAGTCATATCGCCCTGCCCCTGATAGGTCCAACCTTCGGGAGCTTGATACCAAGAACCGGCAATTTCCTTCGCATCGGCCAGACAGGACAAGGACCACGAAAGGCTCACGATCAAGCAAATAACCATGCTGAACACGGTGTGCGGGGAGCATATGCTGAAACACGCACTTGATCGGGTGATTTTTACCATATTTTCTACATAAAGAGTTTAGTCGTCTAAACCAGAACGAAGCCAGTAATAAGCATCCGCACAATTGAAAAACATTAGTCTATTTTACAAACTAAGCAACTCCCTTATTTTCTGCCCAGGACTTTCAGCCCGCATAAATGCTTCACCGGCCAGGCATGTACAGATGCTGTTATCCAGCCCGCGTAGGTCCGGTGAGCGCAGCGTAATCGGACGCATGCTGCCGAGGCCAATGCTCTCTTTGCCGCATTTTTCATAATGCGAACAAAGTCATGCTGCGCGAAACAGTGTGGCGGGTTCATGAGCGCCATCCTTTCCAAACCGAGGACTGTGTCGTTTTGCCGGAACATTTGTATTGCATATGGACCTTGCCGCACGCTGACAGCGCTTTCAGCAAACGGTGGCGCTTGATCAAAAGCGGGTTTTCCCGCGACTTACCCAACACCGAAAGGCGGTCTGATGTGCGAAAAGCCGCAGGGGAACGGAGCATCTGGCAAAGCTCACGCTCCTTGCCTAAGTCCCTGTAGGCAGCGGCATTATCAGGAGCGTTGGATTTGCAATGATGCCGACTATCAATGCCACATCGATTATGTGCATGTGAATCCCTTGAAGCACGGCTACGTCAAGCGGGTAGAGGACTGGCCTTATTCGACTTTTCATCGCTATGTCGCCAAGGGGATTTATCCGCCGGCTTGGTGCGGGGATGCGTCTTCTGAAGTAGAGGGCGAGCCTGACTATGCCTCCGATTACGCTGCGCTAATCGGACCTACGCGGGCTCAGCCGTATCCATAGACTTGGCAAACAATTCGGCATAAGTTTCGAGCAGTTGTCCCAGTTTGGCCGCCTGGGACTCACGGGTTTCCTGCATCCAGGCCGGCACGTCCATTGCTTTGGCTTTGGTTTCCCAAGCGGCGGCTTGGGAATCGCCAAGGCCGACAGCTGCTTCGTATAATGAGGCGATGACCCAATAGCGGTTATCCCTGTCTTCCAGCTTATCCGCCAGTGCAGAAGCATAACGTATCACATCCTTACGCACGCGCCTCGCGAGCACGAAGTCGGCGACGGCTTCGTCGCGGTTGCCGCTCTGCAGAAACTGCAGGGCGCGTAGGTTCAACAGATAAGCCAGATTGATGCCGTTATAATGGTCCTGCTTCAGGTAAAAGCCGCGCTCGTAGGCGGCGATGCATTCCGACAGGCATTCGGGGCGGCCGCATTCTTCCCATAGGCGTTTATGGATGGCGCCCCAAAGCCCCAGGGTTTCGGGGTTGTTCGAGATTTCGGGAGACAGCCGTTTGAGCACGTCGCGCGCGGCGTGCAGCGCTTCGACCACGGTCGGCTGCTTGCTTTTGTAAGTCGCCAGAGCCAGCTGCTGAACCACGAACGAATCTTCCGGGCGCAGCTTGTCGACCTCTTCCAGCAAGATCCGGGCCGCGGCAAAATCGCTGGCGGCGATTTTTTTCATCGCCGCATCGAGTATTGCCTTGGCGCTGGGATTGTCTTCGCCGACAAGGTCCCCGGCAGGGCCGAATGAAAGGCCGGATTTCACGGCCGCGGCATGCGCGGGCTCGGCCTTCGCCGCCGGCGGCTGCAAATGCGGCAGGTAGGTGTAGACCGGGCTGTCGATGGCCGGCTGGCTGAGGATTTTCTCGATCGCGGCCTTCAAATCGTTCATCAGGCGGTTGGCTTCCTTGAAGCCGATTTCATCGCCCAGATGCTTGTAGCGGCGCAGCACGATATGCGACAGGTCGAACGGGTTTTTGAACTGTTCTTCGGCCAGCACGATCGTGGTATAGGGCTTTAGCGCATAGCGCACGCCCAGTTCGAACGCCGCATTGACGTTGTAGGTGGACAGGTCGGCAATGACCACGTCGGCGTTCAGCAGGCGCTCGTACATCGGCACGTCGATGGTGCCGGCATGCACGATTTCGTCCGCGCGCACGCACTCCAAGCCGGCCGCTTCGACCGCCATCTTGATGATTTCGTAAGACGCGTCCAGGTCCAAGACCCGGCCGTCGGTGTAATCGGTTTTCTTGCCGAATCCCTGGACAACAAAACATTGGCTCATGCTAAAAACCCCTCGAAATGTTCAGGAAAACAGTTTTTCTCTGCGTACGCGCTGCCGACCCGGCGAATGTCGCCGATATGGTCGACCGAATCCAGCAACTGTACATTGGCGGGATTGATGTCGCCCAGGCCGAGGGCATGCAGCCCTTCGAAGCTGACGTCGGGATCGTAGCGAAGATAAGCAAATAATTTGGAACCGGTCCAATTCAAACCATCGGCGCACGGAACCACCATGTCGCCGAACTCCCGATCGATCGGCCTCCCGTGCCGGCATTCGCCGACCAGGCGGCAAGTCATGTCCCAGCCGGCCGAGGCGGCGTTCATCAACGCGGAAGGAATATTTTTGGCGAAATACAGCAGATTCATCTCGTCGACCTTAAGATTGGGGTTGGCGTTCGCCACACTGCCGGTGCCGACCGACACGATCATCAGTTTATCCGCCCCGGTCTGCCAGTTGATCGCGTAGGGCCTGGCCGTCGCCATCTGAAACGCCAGCCAGGCCGGGTTGTTGTACGTCGTCACGCCGCCGTCCACGAAGATGAAGTTGTATTCGTCCGGCGTGCCTTCGGCAAAGGTCACGATTTCCGGCGGGAAATAAGTCGGCGCGGCGGTGCTCGCCCGCACCAGTTGCCACAGCGGCAGATTCAGGTTGCAGTCCTTGCGTTCGCGGCCGTTGTATTTGGCGAAAGGGTTGTTCGACACCGGCCAGGGCGAATCGGTGGTGTGGTTACGCATCACCATCATCAGCAGGGTTTTGAGGTTGGCGCTGCCCAGCGTCGCCGCGCTTTCCTGCAGCTGTTCGTCGAACGACGATTTGAGCAGTTCGGCCAGGGGTTCCTTGTTGTAATCGTATTTAAGCCGTTTCAACAGCGAGGCCTTATCGAACATCTGCTTGCCGCTGTCCAGGTAAAACTGGCGAACCCGCGCCATCGACATGCCGCTGGCGATGCAGGTGGCGATAATCGCGCCGGTGCTGGTTCCGCAAACGAAATCGAAATAATCGGCCAGCACGAACTCTTCGCCTTTTCCCAGCGCCTGCCGCAATTGGTCTTCCAGCCTGGCCAAAATTTCCACGCTCATCAAGCCCAGGATGCCGCCGCCGTCGCAGGCGAGGATTTTCTTGGGGCCCGGTGACTGGATGCGGTTAAGCACGTTGCTATTCTGGATCGGAGGGTTCATGACGGCTTCCTGTTGGCTTGCATAAAGTTATTTTTTTAATTGGGTTTTGCAAAAGCTCTCGGCCAGCGTTTCATCATATTGACGCGTAGCCTCAGTTGCGAGGTAGGATAAGCGCCCCGCTCATTCCAGGGTTTTGGTATTCAACCAGACCACCCGGCCATTCCGCTTTTCGACTTCTTTCACCATGTGCGCCGTACCCCCCGGCCCGTCGCCGCCGCTTCCGTCCCATAGGCAGATGAAGGTCAGCTTTTCGGGGCCGTAAGCCAACGCGCTGGCCAACAACCAAAGATTGCAGCGCTCGTAAGGGTCCGTGTCGGGCGACAGTTCGCCTAACGCCCGAGGGGCAGCCAGCGGTGGCGTTTCCAAACTTTCGGTTATCGCCCGGTAACGCTTCAGCCAATTGGCATTGGCGATAGCGACCGACTTTTCGATAAAGACCGGCTCTTCGAAAGGTTGCAGCAGCTGCAGCCTGACGCCGCGTTGCCGGCAAGCCTCGGCAAACAGAATATCGCCGCCGCAGGCGCCTTGAGTCAATCCCAAGTCGTGCGGGCCTGCCTGCAGGTCGGAAAGTACGGCCGCGATCCGCTTGCCGGCGATATTTTCCTTGGCCGCGGGAAAACGCGGGCTTTTGCGGCCCGGAGAATCAATCATGTGGCCGCTGAACAAAAATACTTTTTCCGGAACCCATCCATCGCGGCAGGCGCTAGGTTTGAAGCTGACGGGCGCAATCTTCATGCGGAAGCGGTTCCTGTGTATGTAACGATTGAAATGAATGGGCGGGATTCCATCCCTTACCTGCGCCGAACACACTCCCGAAGTTCAATACGCGAACCTGGCGATACGGAAGATCGGCCGCTTGCCGCGCCTAGAGTCAAAAAAGCGCCTGCGGTTGGGCCAACAACTTTGATCAAGCTTGAATGGTTTGATAAGCCCTGTCAAGCCCTATTATCGATCAGATTTAAGGAGATTGGAAAGGCCGAACCCTGGCCTGTTACGCTTACCGCCCGACCGGCGGAATGGTGTTCCGCCGGTCGGATAGGTAATGCCTACGCGATTGGCTTTGAAGCTTGAGTTTGCCCTTCGCCTGAGAACAATTAATATCCGTCAGCCGATAAACAAACTTTTGCTGAAAGAATTTGAGGCTAAAAAGAAGATAAAAAATCTTTTTTGTTACATCGGCTGCAGGCTTCCCTTGTTCCGGGACCGGGTTTCGATCACGAACCGCAGTTATAAGCCTTGCCGGTGACCGAACCGTTAAAAGCGCCGGTCGGGTTGAACCGTTCCCATACGACATGACTTGCCCCCAACCGGCCGGCGCGCTTAACGGCAGCCTGTCGGGCCATTCTTTGCCAACCGTTGTTCTTGCCGTAGCCTGACGAACCCTCGATCGGGCCGATCAAACGGCAACCCTGGACGCTTTCGGCCGGCACCTCGTCGGGTTTTGCGGCCGCGTTGAACGAAAGGCCTAAGAAAGCCATGATCAGTAAAATCTTGCCGAAACGGAAACGATTTCCTTGGGAATCGAGAAGTTTTGTCATAAAGTTCTCCATTTTGTAATTATTGAGGGGAATCTCTTTCCGAAGAGATTATTCTTCCTGATTGGCGCCGGATCAGTATGCACCAAAATGTTACGTTGTAGCGATTCGAAAGTAAATAGCTGATAAGCTCCGGCCGCAAAAAAAGTTTTAACACCCGGCATATAAAGAAAATAAGCTTTTGATATTTATAGTTATATATTGATTATCAAAAAACAGGATGATGCACCATTATGGTATATTTTTTTGATCTATTTATGCACAATAATGGAACGCCGATCGAAAGCAGAAATTCGAAATCCCCACCTATTAATATCGACTCGAAACCATTTGAAGAATATAATTCATCCTGATGCTCGGCAAACGGCTCTACATAGCCGCAAGGGCGGCAGGACAGGATTTTTCAAACAAGACGTATCGAAGTGATACGTAACCGATCCCCATGGCAATGCTTGGCTTGAATATGAAACCATCGACGGCAGTTCTCTGCGCATCTCCGCTGACTTTCGACAAGGCATCGATACTTTGCCTGTTTTTACTGTTGTACAGCCATTTCGCATCGACAGTGATGGCGCATGACGAGAGTGTGATCTATGCATTGACTGGCCAGGGTTTCAGCCAGAGCAAATTCCTCAGGGAACACGGCCTCAAGATGGACGGCTGGCTGTCCATGGGCGGAACCTACCAGACCCACAACCCGGACAATCATTCGAACGCGCCGATCACCTTCAACGACCGCAGCGGCGAGTTCCAGCTCAACCAGCTCTATTTCTACCTCGAAAAAGCGGTGGACATGGAAGCCAGACACTGGAATTTCGGGGGCCGCGTCGATCTGATGTTCGGAACCGACAGCCGGTTTACCCAGGCTACCGGACTGGACAACCGATGGATCGACGAGCGGGATCTGCGCTTTTACGACCTGGCGCTGCCGCAAGCCTATCTGGAAATCTTTGCGCCGTTCGGCAACGGCATCACCGCCAAGATCGGCCATTTCTACACGATTCTCGGCGAGGAAGTCGTGACTTCGCCGAATAATTTCTTTTATTCGCACGCCTATACGATGCAGTACGGCGAGCCGTTCACCCACACCGGCGCCTTGCTCAGTTATGCGCTGAATGAAAATTTAACGCTGAATGCGGGCACAGTCGCGGGGTGGGATAATTTCAGCGAAAACTTGGCCAACTGGAATTTTCTGGGCGGCGTGTCCTGGACCAACGACGAAGCGACCAGCGCCGTATCCTGGTCGGTGGTCAGCGGCGATGCCGACGATGTTCCGGATGCCAACCGAACGGTGTCCAGCCTGGTCGTCTCGCACAACTTTACCGATAAACTGGAATACGTTTTCGGGCACGATTTCGGCTTTCAGGAACAGGCCGCGGCATCGGGCCAGGACGCCTACTGGTACGGCATCAACCAATACCTGGTGTACGATTTTACCGATGCATTTTCGGCCGGGCTGCGTGGGGAATGGTTTCGCGATGCCAACGGCACTCGGGTGATGGCCGGCAATCCGGGGCATTATTTTGCGCTGACCGCGGGCGTGAATTGGAAACCGCAGAGCTGGCTTACCTTGCGGCCGGAAGTGCGTTACGACTGGGCCGATGCAAAAACCGATCCTTACGCCGATCGAAGCAAGGATCATCAGTTGCAGATTGCGATGGATGTCGTGATCGATTTGTAACGTTTTTAATCTGCCGCGTCCTTATCACACCTCGAAGAGGCCTCATCCCGCCCCACTCCGCGCAGTGTGGCAACACGTTGCCGGTATTTCCCATCGGTCTGCCTAAAAAACATTTTCTCTGAGCGCTGCTTTTTTTAATATCCGGGCGCCGTAGTTTTGCACTCCGCACGCTGCCCTCCAGTAACACCTTGCATTTTTTTCGCAACTACGCTACAAAGCGCGATCCTTTGAGCACCGGAGGCAAGGCCTCCGTTACAGAATAAAAATAACGGTGCAGATCATGCGAAAAATCCTCTCCCTACTCCCGATTGCCGCGATCCCGTTTCCGGTTTGTGCCGAAGACGGCCTGAACTCGGCCGATACCGCCTGGATCTTGACCTCGGCGGGCCTGGTACTGTTCATGACCATGCCGGGACTGGCGCTGTTTTATGGCGGACTGGTGCGCACCCGCAACGTGCTGTCGGTGATCATGGCCTGTTTTTCGATCACCTCGCTGATCTCGCTGATCTGGGCGATCGCCGGCTACAGCCTGGCGTTGACCGACGGCGATGTGCACCAGGCCGTGCTCGGCGGCATCTCACAATTGTTTATGGCCGGCATGAATGCGGACCGGCTGGTCGGCAATCTGCCCGAATCGGTCTTTGCGATGTATCACATGACTTTTGCGATCTTCGCGCCCGCCCTGATCGTCGGCGCGATGGTCGAACGCGCCCGCTTTTTTCCGCTGCTGTTTTTCTGTGCATTTTGGGAATTGCTCGTGTATGTACCGATCTGCCACTGGATCTGGGGCAACGGCTGGCTGGCCGAATGGGGCGTGATGGACTTTGCAGGCGGCATTGTGGTGCACGGCAGCGCAGGGGTCGCCGCGCTGGCCGGCGCACTGGCGATCGGCCCGCGGCGCGGTTTTCCGCGCGCGCCGATGATGCCGCATAATTTGACGATGACCGCGATGGGCGCCGGCATTCTCTGGGTCGGCTGGCACGGTTTCAGCGCCGGCAGCGCGCTGATGGCGAACGGTTCGGCGGGCATGGCGATGCTGTCCACCCATCTTTGCGCCTCCTCGGCTTCGATCACCTGGATCGTGATGGATTGGCTCAAATTCGGCAAACCGAGCGTGCTCGGCGCCATGACCGGCATGGTCGCCGGCCTCGGCATGATTGCGGCCGGCGCGGGTTTCGTGTCGCCGTTCGGCGCGATCCTGATCGGAATCATCGCCGGAATCGCCTGTTTTTATTCGATTCAACTGATCAAGCAGCGCCTCGGCATTGACGACGCGCTCGACGTGTTTCCGGTGCACGGCGTCAGCGGCATTCTGGGGGCGCTGTTGACCGCGGTATTTGCAGACACCGCTTTCGGCGGCACTGGCATTGTGACCGAAGGCGGCATCCTCAAGCAGATCTTGGTCCAGTTGTTCGGCATCGGGGTCACAATTGCCTGGAGCGGCCTGGTCAGTTTTCTGTTATTCAAAGCGATCGATAAAACGGTCGGGATTCGGGTCACGCAGGAAGCCGAATCGACCGGGCTCGACATCGACCAGCATGACCAGCAGGGCTACAGTTTTTAACCCACCGATGGATTCCTCACTTTTGCCCTGACCGACATACCGAAACCATGCAAATCCGTCGTTTTCTGACCCTGATTCTGCTGTTCGCCGCGAACCCGGCCTTTGCCGAAACGCACGAGCACGAAGTGAAGGTCCAAAACTCGCCCTGCCTGGGACAGACCGTCGAAGAGGTCTTGAAAAGCAAGATTCACACCCGGTCGCAACGCGACCTGGGCTGGCAGACTTTCCACGAAGAAGACCATGTAGAGGTCGAACGCGCCTTTTTGATGAACAAAAGCATGCAGCTGCGCTTTCGCTGGCGGATCAACGCCGACGGCAGCATTACGCCGATCAGCAAACGGGCGGAATCGCTTTGCACGCAGGAAGAAGAGTAACCGTCACGGCAGATCTTCCGGTAGAAGGCGATTTACCTCGAGGGCGAGTCGGCATACAATGAATTTACGTAAGGCTTGTTTTAGTCAGCCAGGAACGGCTTCTACCCATGCGAGGAACCGGACATGCTTTTCCCTTCAATAAAAACCGAGGCGTACCTCAAATTCAGGCGGTCAAGCCCGATCCTCCTGTTTTGCATTCTTCTTTCCGCCGGCTGTGCGCAATCGCTGCCCCCGCCGGATACTTTAGCAATCCAGACCGACGCCGCTGCCTCGGCGCTGATTCCGCTGACTTCGCCCGAAGGCGAGCTTTTGCTCTACAACAGCGAATCCAGACAAGATTTCCTGCCGCTGAGCGTTCATTTCATCTCCCAGCAGAATCTGGCCTACTGCGGCACGGCGAGCATGACGATGGTCCTGAACGCGCTCGGCATTCCCGCACCGGTCGATCCCGTGTATGTCCGTTTCCCGATGTTTACCCAGAACAACGTGTTCAATCCCGAAACCGAACGCGTCCTGCCCGTTAAAACGATCGCGAAACAAGGCATGACGCTGGACCAGCTCGGCGGCATGCTGGCGACCTATCCGCTTGCAACGCAGGTCTACCATACCCGCGACAGTAATCTTGACACATTCCGGAGGCTGGCCGTCGAAAACCTGAAACAGCCCGGCAACTTTATCCTGGTCAACTATCTGCGCAAAGCCCTCGGCCAGCAAACCGGCGGCCATATTTCGCCTTTGGCCGCTTATGATCAGGCCGGCGACCGGTTTTTGATTCTGGACGTCGCCCGCTTCAAATACCCGCCGGTCTGGGTCAAGGCCAATAAGCTCTGGCAGGCGATGGATACGGTCGACGATGCTTCCGGCAAGACCCGGGGCTTTGTTTTGATCAGCCGAGCGGCATCGAACCGATGACCATCTTGTTCTAATCCGCATGCGGCCTTTATTCAAAACAAAACCGCTTCCCTCCATTCCGCGGACCGTCTGGACGCTGGGCTTCGTCAGCCTACTCATGGACATGTCCTCGGAATTGGTACACAGCATCCTGCCGGTTTATCTGGTCGACACGCTCGGCGCGAGCGTGCTGACGCTCGGCTTTATTGAAGGCTTCGCGGTCGCCGCGGCCCAACTCGTCAAAATCTTTTCCGGCACGTTGAGCGACTTTTGGGGACATCGCAAGCGTCTGATCCTGCTCGGCTACGGGCTGGCAGCACTCACCAAACCGCTGTTTCCGCTGGCCGGTTCGGTCGAAACGGTTTTCGCCGCACGATTTCTCGACCGGATCGGCAAAGGCATCCGCGGCGCTCCGCGCGATGCCCTGATCGCCGATGTCGCCCCGGCCGCCATTCGCGGCGCCTGTTTCGGGCTGCGCCAGGCGATGGATACGGTCGGCGCATTTCTCGGCCCGCTGCTGGCGATCGGACTACTCTATCTTTACGACAACAACCTGAAAACCGTTCTCTGGTTTGCGGTCCTGCCTGCCGCGCTGACCGTGGTGCTGATCGTTGCCGGCTTGCGGGAATCCAGGCCTGCTGCAGGACAACATCGCTTTCGTCCCCCGCTGCGGCTCGCTTCGCTGAGGCATTTCCCGTGGCCGTATTGGCGAATCGTCTTGATCGGTGCTGTGTTTACGTTAGCCAGATTCAGCGAGGCTTTTTTGGTCCTGCGCGCTCAGCAAATGGGCATGGCTGTGGCGATGATACCGCTGGTGATGGTCGCTATGAGCCTGTTCTATGCGCTGTCGGCCTATCCGGCCGGCGTTCTGTCGGACTCGATCAACAAAAATCATGTGCTCTTGATCGGGCTGCTTTTCCTGATCGCGGCCGATTTGCTGCTGGCAAGGGCCGCGGCGCCGCTTGCCGTGCTGCTCGGTGCCGGTTTCTGGGGCTTGCATATGGGGTTTACCGAAGGCATCCTGGCTGCGCTTGTAGCGGGCTCGACGCCGCCGGAATGGAAAGGCTCGGCATTCGGGCTTTTCAATTTTGTAAGCGGCGTGTTTACCCTGCTGGCCAGTGTCATCGCCGGCTGGCTCTGGGATTTTCACGGGGCAGCGGCGACGTTTTATACAGGCGCCGGGTTTGCCGTACTGGTCCTGATCTTGACCGCGTTCAGCAGAAAATAAAACCAAAACCAGACCGGATCGGTCGAAAAAACGCAAAATCATCCGCAGCAAATCCGACTGCAGCGAATTAAGGAAACAAGCCATGACCGAAGCCCAAGCCATTACCGACATACTGCAGCACTGCAAAGAGCTGAGCGCCTTCTGCAGCCAGAACGGCTGGATCATCAACGAATCGATCGACTATGAAATCATCGAGCGGCGCCCGGACAGTCTGTTGATTTATGTCACCTTTCTCGAAAGCATCATGGAAGGCTCGGGCTGCCAGTGCGACCAGAAATCCTGCTACGGCCGCTTGAGGTTGAAATTGAACGAACAGGAGGAAATCGTCGGCGTAAAACCGGAATAACGAAGGTGCCTTGGCCATCGCTTGTGCCTTTATCTCGAAATATTTTGGTCTTTCGGCAAATGTTATTTAATAATTTCTGGAGCTGTTTGGGATTGTTTTAACATATATAAAGTTTATAAAGTTACGCAAACCTTTTTCACTCAAAACCGCTTCCCGCTTCTTCTCCAAATCACGCAGTAAGCTACAGAGGCGGCGAGAACGTTTCAACCCCAAAGGATCGGATTGCGGAGAACCACTCATGAACATGGGACCGAACCAAATCGAGTCGAAATGCTTGCGTTTACGGCAGCAGGCCGAGCGATACTTGGCAGAACTGAAAGAAGCTCGCCCGCTAACAGACGGAACGGAAGACATGCAACGTTTGCTGCATGAGCTTCAAGTTCACCAAATAGAACTGGATATACAAAACGAAAACCTTAGAACAGCGAGCCAGCAACTTGAAACCGCGCTGGAACGCTACACCGATCTCTATGATTTCGCACCGGTCGGCTACCTTACCTTGGCCCCCTCCGGACTCATCCTCGAAATCAATCTCACCGGCGCGAAAATGCTGGGCGAAAAGCGCCCGGAAATCATAGGCCGCTTCTTTCTGAATTATCTTGATCCCCGCCACAGTGAATTATTGCGCCGACATTTGCGCGAGGCGTTCCGGAAAAAAAGCCGGATAAGCGACGAACTGAGCATAAAACGAAAAAAAAGTACAGCGCGGGACATTCTGCTGGTTAGCGTGGTATCGGAAGAGCACGGCGTTTGCCGCTCGATCATGACAGATGTCAGCCAACGCAAACAGATGATTCAAAAATTGCGGGCCTTGACGGCGGAACTGAGAACGGTCGAAGCGCGCGAACGACGTAATCTGGCAAATGAACTGCACGATAATTTGAGCCAGATAATGGCAGTGGCGAACATAAAGCTGTCGCAATTTCCAAGAAACGGCATGGATGACAGCCAGGCGCAAATCCTTCTAGAGGTTAATAATTTACTTGAAAAAGCAATGAAATCGATGCACGCTCTGGCATTTCGTCTCAATCCACCCGAGCTGGATCATTTTGGACTATCGGCAGCCCTTCAAAAATTGGCGGAAGAATTCAAAAACCAATACGATTTTGAGGTGCGCCTTGTAGACGCTGCCCGGGAGAAACTGCTGCCGAAAGAATTGAATCTTATCTTGTACCGAACGGTTCGCGAATTGCTGATGAATGCAGTCAAACACGCCCAAGTTCGGACGGCAGAAGTGGTGACGCGACGGATCGGCAATCAAGTACTGGTCACCGTGAGCGATAAAGGAAAAGGCTTCGATAACGGGGTGCTAGCCAACGGCCTCCATGCCAAAGGCTTCGGCTTATTCAGCATCAAAGACCAGTTCGATCACTTGGGCGGCAGTATGGCGATCTATACTTGTCCCAACGGCGGCACCCAAGTCACAGTAGCCCTCCCCTTAAGTGAGACCTTGGGAGACCGGTGGGAGCCTTCAAAATGAACCTACGCTTGATTCTGGCCGACGATCATCAGTTAGTGAGGGAAGCCTTGCGGGCTTTGCTGGAAAAGGAAGCAGACCTTGCTATCGTAGGCGAAGCGCCCAACGGCCGCGTCTTACTTCACCAAACCGCCGAATTGCAACCCGACATGGTAATCATGGATATCGGCATGCCCGTCATGGACGGCATTACGGCAACGCGGCGCCTGCATACCGATCATCCATCGGTCAAAGTCATCGTGCTGTCGATGTTCTGCAACAGACATTATACGCAGGAAGCCTTGGCGGCAGGCGCCTCTGCCTTTATCCTCAAAGCCTCCGCCGGCGAGCACTTGCTGCAGGCCGTTCGAGCGGTAAGCCAGAACCACCGCTACCTGCCCCCGAATATCGCCGCCTTGCTATCGGAGGAGTCTGGCGGCGCCATCCGGCCTCTTCCCCAATTGGGGCGGCGCGAATTCGACGTGCTGCAGCTCCTGGCGGACGGCCTAACCTCAAAAGAAATCGCGAAACAGCTCCATATTTCCCCTCGCACGGCCGAAACCCACCGGCGTAACATTATGAAAAAACTCAATATCGGCAATCTGGCGGAATTGGTCAAATACGCTATTCGCCAAGGTCTGACGTTTTATTGATTCGAATTTATGGACGATCCGGCCATGTCGTCGATTTCTCATTAGGGCGAAAAACCGGCCGCCCAGGCCTTTGCCGTAATTTCGTTAACGGCCTCTTCAGAGAAAATACCGATATTACGGTATTTTCAAGAGTATCCGGCTTGAGTATGCTGGACTCAGGTATCTGCGATACCCCATTGGAAAGCCGATTTTTTCTTCTATCGGTCCTATTCCTCGAGGACCTCTTATGGCGATCGAAGACTCCTCCATAACGAGGCCCCACTTTTTTAAAAGTGCAATTACGGGAAATTCGAAAAAACCTTGCGTCTCAGAACGAATTTTCGTGAATCGAAATGTAGAGAGGAATGCGATGAAACCCACCGGCAACAATATCCCTCGAAGCGCAGGCTTTTTATCCCTTGATGAAGTGCCGGCATTCGATCCAGGCGCCAATACGATCCAAATTGCCGAACTCGCCTATTACGTCACCGGAAGAAAAAGACTCGAACCGGACCTCGAACTGGATGATTGGCTGGAGGCGGAGCGGAGAATTCGGATTAAGGCCGGACTAAGGCTTGATTGGAAACGCACAGGAGAAATCGCACGAGACATCGAAGTTACCCTCTCCCAACAAAAAGGAGCTCCCCATGAATTCATCGATATCTACCTATAAAAGCCGATCCGATGCCGAATATGCGCCTTATCGGACAGGCTTCGATACCCAGACCGGCTTCGCCAATCGGGCTCTGTTCATTTCCTTCCTCTCTTACAACTTGCTCCTCCTTTCCCGTAATAGCATGGGTTTGACGCTGCTGGACATCAGTCTCAACAACTTTAAATGGATCGATGAAAACTATGGACCTGCCACCGGTGATCAGGTTCTTGCGGACACCGCACGCCGTCTCCTGGAATGCGCCCGGCACAACGATAGCTTCGCCCGCCTGTCGGAAGACGAATTCGGTATGCTGTTACCCGGCATCATCAGCGCCTCGGCAGCCGAGCTGGTCGCCCGCCAGATACTCGCAGCCATCCAGGAAACTTTCGTGTTGCCGTTGAACACCCGTCTGGAAGTCGCCTGCAGCATAGGAATCGCAACCTATCCGCACGATAGCACCAGCGCCGACGGGTTGCTGCATAATGCCTGCGTTGCGATGAATCAGGTCAAACTGTCAGGGCGGCATGGATTTGCGTTTTCCCAATGTACGGATTCAAGCAGCGGATGAAGCATGCTTGCTCTGCAAAACCTGGTTGAGACTTGAACAAAGCAACGCTGTTCCGGCCGGACTACCAGCCCTTCGCCATCAATCCGCCGACGAGCGGCATTCCGCCCGGCCTTACGGAGGCATGGCTTTGTTTTCACCTACTCCCTCCCTATTCGGCGCCAGCTGCCGAGTCCATATGTTTCGGAAACATCTATTTGAAACAAAATTCAGTCTCAATGAAACATTAAGAAACATTCTTTCGCTCATAACTGTAGTTGCTGCTTTCTAGCGTTTTTCAAGGCGACCCCGCCCTTACGCTTCCCGCTTCCTATTCCTTAGCCCATATTCAGCTGATAGATTAAACCAAGCACACACTTTACTGTCGAAAGTTGCCGAATGCATTCCACGCTGCTTTTCGGATGTTTCTAAAACTTGGCATATGAATTGCTCAATTCACAACAACATCACGATAATCGATAATCCAAGCGGCACTGCCCTACTACAACACGAGGAGAAAAAAATGATTTTCAAACAATTATTCGACCCCGAAACCTGGACTTACACTTATTTCATCGCCGATACCGACACCAAGGAAGCGGTGCTGATCGATCCGGTTAAATCGCATATCGACGAATATATCGCCCTGCTCGACGAACACGGCCTGAAACTGAAATATACGCTCGAGTCCCATGTGCACGCGGACCATATTACCGCCAGCGGTCTGCTCAGGCAGAAGCTCGGCGCGGAAACCGGCGTCGGCCAACTGTGCGGGGCGATCGGTGCAGACCTGCAGTTGCAGGACGGCGACGTGCTGGAATTCGGCAACGGCGAAAGAATCAAAGTCATCGCGACGCCTGGCCATACCAAAGGCAGCATGTCCTTCCTGTGGCGGGATCGCGTATTTACCGGCGATTCCCTGTTCATCGGCGGCTGCGGACGCACCGACTTCCAAAGCGGCGATGCGGGCGCTCTGTACGATTGCATCACCCAGAAGCTGTTTACCCTGCCCGACGAAACTCTGGTTTATCCGGGCCACGACTATCAGCAGCGCTGGGTCAGCAGCATCGTGCAGGAACGCACCACGAATCCGCGCCTGGCCGGTAAGAGCCGCGAGGAATTCATCGAGATCATGAACAATCTGAATCTGCCGAAGCCCCGCTTCATCGATGAAGCGGTGCCCGCCAACCGTTACTGCGGCCTGGATGAAGACGAGCGGCAGGACGCGGTGGCCCGACGCGATACGGCCCGCCCGGCACGGGCCACAACCACGGCACAGAGCCTGGTCGCGACAGCCAAGGAACAAATTACCGAAATCGGCGTCGACAAAGCCAAACAATTGCTGAGCCAGAGCGATATCGCCGTGGTCGATGTGCGCGAAGAGAGCGAATATGCGGCCGGCCATCTGGACAAGGCGCTGCCGATTCCGCGCGGCGTTCTGGAATTCAAAATCGACACCATCCCGGAACTCGCCGACAAGTCGAAAACTGTCGTCGTCTACTGCCGGACGGGCGGCCGCGCGGCCTTGGCCGCGCAAACCCTGCAAAACCTGGGGTATTCGAACGTGCTGTCGATTGCCGGCGGTTACGAGGCCTGGCAAAAAAGCCTCTGATGCGGTAAAACCGCAATGCCGGTTGACTTAAGCCGAGTTTAGCGTAAAAGTGAAGCCGGGAGAACGATCGGACGTTCGCCCGGCAAAGCCAACAGAAACCTGATGAGAAAAGAGGCTTTGCCTCTACCTATAAGAGACTTCAAGCGAGGAGATTTTATGTCGCAACACCATACCCTTCTGATCGTCGGCGGCGGCGCTGCCGGCGTGTCGGTCGCGAACAACATGCTTCGGCAACAGCCGAAAATGGATATCGGCCTGATCGAACCTTCAGAAAAACATTATTATCAGCCGGGCTTTACGATTATCGGCGGCGGCGAATACACCCTGAAACAAACCACCCGCAACGAAGCCGACCTGATTAACCCGAAGGTCAACTGGATCAAGGACTATGCCGAAAGCTTCCAGCCGGAGCAAAATACCGTCACGTTGCGTTCGGGCGAAACGATCACTTACGATTATCTGGTCGTCTGCCCGGGACTGCAGTTGGATTGGGACAAGATCAAAGGCTTGAAGGAAACGCTCGGCAAAAACCAGGTCAGCAGCAATTATTCGGCCGAAACCGTCGAATATACTTGGGAATGCATCCGCTCGCTCGAAGGCGGCACCGCTTTGTTCACCCAGCCGACCATGCCGATCAAATGCGCCGGCGCGCCGCAAAAAATCATGTATCTGGCCGCTGACCGCTTCCGGAAGAAAGGCATCTTCGACAAGTTCACGATCGAGTTCTGCAATGCGGGTCCTGCCATGTTCGGGATCCCGTTTTTCGCCAAGGCATTGGAGAAAGTGGTCGACGGCTACGGCATCAAAAAGTGTTTCAACCATAATCTGGTCGAAATCGACGGCCCGAACAAGACCGCGATTTTCGAAACGACCGACGGCGACGGCAATAAACAGCGGGTCGAGAAGAAATTCGACTATATCCATGTGACGCCGCCGCAAAGCGCCCCGGATTTCATCAAGCGGAGCCCGCTCGCGAACGAGGCCGGCTGGGTTGATGTGAATGCGAATAGCCTGCAGCACAGCAAATATCCGAATATTTTCGGTTTGGGCGATGCAACCTCGACTCCGAACGCAAAAACCGCAGCGGCAATTCGCAAACAGGTGCCGGTCGTGGTCGACAACATTTTGCACCTGATCAAAAGCGCCGGTGTGGAAGGCAAATACGACGGCTACGGTTCCTGCCCGCTGACGACTTCGCTGAGCACGGTGATGCTGGCCGAATTTTCCTATGGCGGTAAGGTGACGCCTTCGTTCCCGCTCCTGGATCCGCGTAAAAACCGCTGGATCTGGTGGTGGGGAAAAAAGGTCGGTTTTCCTTGGATGTACTGGCATTTAATGCTGAAAGGCTACCGGATCGACATTCCTCATCGCGAAGGCTATGCGGAAAAATTTGTGAAGGAAGGATAAGCCAGCAACCTGGCCCAAAGCAAAAGGCGCAAGAGCAACACGAGGCATTCGCCCGTACGACTCGGTTCTCGCGAGGGATGCGCCCGTCAGCATACGGAATATCGTTCCCACGCCCTGCGTGGGAATGCCTTCCGTACTTTCCTGCGGCGCATCGCGCAGAATTCCCCGGCCATTTCAAGCTGACATGGTCCGATCCGTATTGATTTTTTACAGACTCTTTTCAGGAACGATTTTTCCAATTCGACGCAATCATTGCTGAAAATTGTTTTTGACCGATTTACCGTACTGCATTTTTTATTCACCTATTGCTTCTAATGCGCCTGACTGACTTTCTGCCCATTTTCGGCTGGCTCAAAACCTATTCCCGGAGCGATTTCCAGGGCGATGCGTTCGCCAGCGCAATCACAGCCATTCTGCTCGTGCCGCAAGGCATCGCTTATGCGCTGCTGGCTGGGATTTCGCCGCAACTGGGGCTCTATGCCAGCATTTTGCCGCCGATGCTGTATGCGCTGTTCGGCACCAGCCGGACTTTATCGGTCGGTCCGGTATCGATTGCCGCGGTAATGATCGCCAGCGCACTCAATTCGCCCGAAATCAGTATCCTGCATCAGCCCGAACAAAGCGCTGTGATACTGGCCGCCGAAACCGGGATGATCATGCTGTTGATGGCCCTGTTGCGCATGGGAGGCCTCGTTAATTTCATCAGCCATCCGGTGCTGACCGGCTTTACCAGCGGCGCCTCGATCCTGATCGTATTTAGTCAGCTGCCGCCGCTACTCGGACTGGCAAAACCCGCTTGTACAGACCGTTTCATCTGTTATGCGGACGCCGTACGAACGGCGAACCCCGCAACGGTAGGCACCGGTTTCGCCGCCCTTTTGCTGTTGATCCTGCTCGGCAAGCCGCTGACCGGCTTACTCAAAAAAACCGGGATGAAACCCGCCTGGATTACCGCAGTCAGCAAATGCGGGCCGTTACTGACGGTAGCCCTCGGCGCGGCGGCGGTTAACCGGTTCGATCTCTATACCGATTACCGAGTCGCTACGGTCGGCCAAATTCCGGCCGGCCTTCCCTCGCTGCGCTTCGATACGGGCGATTACGCCCATTGGCGGCTTCTGCTGCCCTATGCCGCCTTAATTGCCCTGATCGCCTATGTCGAAAGCGTCGCCATCGCCAAGGCGATAGCGAACCTCAAGGGCGAAAAAATTCAGCCCAACCAGGAATTGTTCGGCCTCGGCGCGGCTAATATCGCCTCGGCCCTGTCCGGCGGCATGGCCGTAGCCGGAGGCTTCAGCCGCACGATGGTCAACTTTTCCGCCGGCGCGCGAACCCAGCTGGCGATGCTGGCGGCCTCCGGCCTTGTCGCGCTGGCGTTAATGTTTTTCAGTCCTTATTTTGCCGCCATCCCGAAATCGGTGCTTGCCGCAATCATTCTGGTCGCAATCACGCCGCTGATCCGTTTGAAAAACATCGCCGATACCTGGCGCTACGATGCCAGCGACGGCATCGCCGAAGGCGTCACCCTGCTCGGCGTGCTGGTGCTCGGGATCGAGGAAGGCATCACACTCGGCATCGTCCTGACCTTGATCAGCTACCTCAGAATCACGAGCCATCCGCATATCGCTGTGGTCGGACGCATCCAGGGCACCGAGCATTTCCGCAACGTCAAACGCCATGAAGTGAAAACCTGGCGGCACCTGCTGCTGCTTCGCGTCGACGAAAACCTTACTTTCGCCAACGTAAACTATGTCGAGGAATTCATTACCGACCAATTGCAGCGCCAGCCGGATATCCGGCATATCGTACTGATCTTCGCCTCGGTCAGCTATATCGACAGCACCGCGCTCGAAGTGATCGAAGGCCTGAACGACACACTGAAAAACCTGAACATCACGCTGCATCTTTCCGAAGCGAAAGGCCCGGTGCTCGATAAGCTGCAGAAGACCGAATTTCTCGGCCATCTGAAACCCGGCAAGGTGTATTTTCGGACTCAGGATGCGGTCAATGAACTGGCGTAACGGCTTCACATCCATGCAGCGTCTCAATTTATTTAATTGAATTTAAGGTTGATATTGCAGAAATCCGGTCTTGTACTAGGCTTAGTCCATCCCGTCTAACGTTTTGGAGGTCGGCATGGAACCCTGCGAATTCAAAGACTTTTATGAGATTCTCGAAATTAGCCCGAACGCGAACAGCGATACGATAGACAGGGTGTTCCGTTATTTGGCGCAACGTTATCATCCCGATATTCAAGAAACCGGAGACAGCCATCGATTCGCCGATATCGTTCAGGCTCATGAAACGTTGCGGAATCCGGAGCAGAGAGCACGTTACGATATCGAATACCGGAAACAACGCAGCCGAAGCCTTCCGCAACCGGAAGACAACCAGAATCCTCAGCCCTTTTATGAAGATGGAACAATACGGGAAAGGCTGCTGCTGTTGCTGTATTTCAAACGCCGCCACAATATGAATAATCCAGGCCTCGGCAATCTCGAACTGGAACGGCTGTCGGGCTGCCCGCGCGAGCACCTGGAATTTCATCTCTGGTATTTGAAGGAAAAAGGCTGGATAGCGCGGATGGAAAACGGTTTGCTGTCGATTACTGTCCATGGCGTCGATCATTCGAATCAGGAAACCCGGCACAGCAGAAGCGCAAAACTATTGACCGTTCAACCCGGCTGAATAAATTATAAAATGGGCCAGCATCCACTTTCGCGGGTGCGTTCCTTTGTCTATTGTCAAGACTTTTGAGGCCTTAGATTTTATGTTAGTCTAACGGAATGCTTCGCCCTTTGAAACAGGAACGCCGCCTTCTAGGCGTTAATGACCAAACCGCATTTGCCCAGTCATTTTATGGAACCAAGTCCGTTCATCGATTATTATGAAACCTTAGAAATCAGTCCAAACGCCAATGCTGAAACAATAGACCGGATATTCCGCTATCTGGCGCAACGCTATCATCCGGACAATCAGGATACCGGCGACCATCATCGCTTCAGCGAAATCGTCCGGGCTCATGATACGCTGAGAGATCCGGTCAGACGGGCCAGATACGATATTCAGCATAAAAACTATACGGAGTCGCGTTCGAAGCTGGCCGAAGAGGCGGGCAATCCCGAAAACATGGAGCGGGATGTCGAAATTCAGGAAAAGCTGCTGTCGATCCTCTATATGAAACGCCGCCGGAATATCCATAATCCCGGCCTCGGCAATCTCGAGCTGGAACGCCTGTCGGGTTGTCCCCACGAGCACCTGGAATTTCACCTCTGGTATTTGAAGGAAAAAGGCTGGATAGCGCGAATGGAGAACGGTACCCTCGCAATTACCGTGGAAGGTGTCGATCACGCGCATTCCGAAACAAAACACACAGCCGGCTTAAAACTCTTGCCGGACCCTATCCACTCCGCCGAAGGCTTCTAAACCCTCCGAAAGACGGGTAATGGTCTCCGCCTCGTCCTCTCAAGCCTCTTTCATCCCAATCCTCCTCGGTTTTCCACCAGGGGATGCGAGAATCAACGTCACCCCCGATGCCGACCCGACGACTTATTCATCCGTATTCGCCAGCACCGGGAGTCGATCTGCAGGCCCTACTGGCCAACCTGGAGGCCGGCTCCGGCCAAAGATGAAGCTACACTTCATCGCAAAGCCGAAATCCGGCCGCCTTTGGCTTCTATAGCCCAGGCTCCAACGCTGCTTGGCCCGGACGGTAAACGGCGTACACATAGACCGGGATGTCCAGCCCGCCAAGGCGCTCATCAATCAAAGGCCAGACATCGTCCCAATCCAGATCTCCAACTCCGGTTGCCAATCGCGGCAGCGCCAACGATGTCAGTTTTTCGTGGCGAATGATTTTGACCAGGGCCTCCAATGCGTGCCGGACATTACCGATCGTTGCCTTGCCGTGCCGATGATCGTGGCTGTCGACGCCTTCCTGAGTAATCAGATTGACGATTCTGACATTGTCCGGACCGCCCCACATCCAGGCCTCGCCCGGCTTGGTATTGTGCATGTGGCACCAGCGATGGAAATCCTTGTGCATGGCCGGATACCGGTTGTGCAGTTCGAGCGCCAGCCCTTTGTCCATCGGATCGTTAAGGCCCACGCCATGCGCAATCGCCTGTGCCTTGGTTAATAAAATATCACCTTCGACTCGGTAAATCATCGTGTTCTCCTTTGTTATTCCAGGCCTGGCGATGGCGCCAGACCGTTTAATTTTTAACCACAAAGTCCCCAAAGACGCCGACTATGCCAGCCCGAATGACAGATACGCGCTCACTGCGCTCCGCCCGTTTTTCAAGAGGCGGTTTCGGAGCCTCACGTCTCCGTTTACGTATCGGATTTGGTAATAAAAACACTTACACCGGTGTGAGAATTGTTGTAAATTTCTAACCGTTTCGGGATGGATTCCGAATTCCCCTTGTCTATTCTAGTTTAACGGAATGAGGCTGTTATTATGAAATTAAAGCCGTTACTTTCTTCTGTCGGAGAATACATGCAGGAGCAGCCGATCGGCACATTGCTGACTTTATTGTTTGCCTTGCTGGTGATCATTCTGATGAGTTTGTATTTTCGAGTGTATATGGACGATGAGCAGTGGGAAAAATTCAAGGCCGAGCACCACTGCGAATTACGGATGAGCAAAACCGGAACCCAGCGCGCAAGCTGGGCTTGCGACGACGGCAAGACCTATTTCCGCTGGCGCCAGCAGCGTTGAGGATCGGAAAGTCCCAAAATCAATGCCGCGGTTCGCGCAATCCTGCATCGACGCCGATTTCGCCGCGCGAATCCAGCGTCAGCACCGCAGGCATAGGCTCGCCATTAATCGTAACCCTGCAAGCTTCCGCAGTACGGCCCTGCCGCAATAATTCCGCCGCCATCCGGCGAGATATCTGCGCACCGAACGCCTCTTTCCACAACACAAACTTGCAGCCCTTGCGCCAATCGCTGCAGCCGTAGCCTTTTCGGCCTTCGATGATCGGCGCGCCGCAGAGAGGGCAGCGCCCCAGGTCTGCCGGTGCGTCGCTGGGTCGGCGCGAACCCACGATATCGCGGGTAAAACGGATGATCCCTTCCATGAACTGCCGCGGATCGAATTCGTTCTGCTCGATTCTTTTCAGGCGCGATTCCCATTCGCCGGTCATCGCGGCCGACTTCAAATGCTCGTCGGCGATCAATTCGATCAGCCGCTGCCCGGTTCCGGTACTCAGCAACAATTTTTTCTGCCGGCAAATATAGTTACGCTTAACCAGCACTTCGATGATCGCGGCCCGCGTCGCAGGCGTCCCGAGCCCTTTTTCCTTCAAGGCTTCTTTCAGGGTTTCATCGTCGCAGGTTTTGCCGGCCGACTCCATCATACCCAGCAAAGTGGCTTCGGTATAATGTTTCGGCGGAGTCGTCTTGCCCTGCTTGAGCGCTGGCCGGTGCGGCCCGGTTTCGCCCTGCTCGAAAGCGGGCAGAATCTTTTGCTCCTGCTCGGCAGGCTGGGAGGAAGAATCCTTATATAATGTCTGCCAACCCGGTGCCTCGATAACCGTGCCGGTCGTTTTGAAAGGCACTTCGGCCGCCTCGCCGAGCACGGTGGTGACCTGCTTCAAGCAGGGCGGGTAAAACCCCGCAATGAACCGTATCGCGACGGCCTGGTATACCTGTTCCTCATCGCCGGCCAGCGTCCGCGGCAAGGTGGTCGTCGGAATGATCGCATGGTGATCGGTCACCCCGGCATCGTTGAACAGGCGGCCGGTCAAAGCCAGTTGATTTAGGTTCAGCGCTGCGATCTGCGGCTCGAAGCGTGCCTTCAAAGTCTGCAGCAAGGGCTTGACCTGCGGCTTCATGTCCGCACTCAGGTAACGGCTGTCGGTACGCGGATAAGTGATGTGCTTTTTTTCGTATAACGACTGGGCAAGACGAAGCGTCTGATCGGCCGTGAAGCCGTGGCGAACGCTCATGTCTTTCTGCAGATCGGTCAGATCGTACAAAGGGGGCGGATAAACTTTTTCCTGCTTGCCTTTGACCGACGTAATCCGGAAATCGCTGCCGTCGATACGCTCCCTGAGCGCCTCGGCCTTCTCTTTCTTCTCGAAACGCCCGCCGCTGTGTTGAAAGTCGACCTCGCGGTACAGCGTATGCAGCTCCCAGAAATCTTTCGGCTTGAATTCGGCAATCTCCCGGTCGCGCTGTACGACCAGCGCCAGTACCGGCGTCTGTACCCGGCCGAGGGTCCACAGCTGCGAACCCTGGCCGAACTTGAGCGTGTAATAGCGGGTTGCATTCAAGCCGACGATCCAGTCCGCCTCGCTGCGGCACTTGGCGGCCTGGTAGAGTCCTTCGAAGGCCCGGCCCTCGCGCAGCTGGGCGAATCCCTGGCGAATCGCTTCGTCGGTCAGCGAACTGATCCAGAGCCGTTTGAACGGCTTACTCTCGCAGCCGCACCAGGACAGGATGTAACGGAAAATCAGTTCGCCTTCCCGGCCCGCGTCGGTCGCGCAAACGATCTCGTCGGCGCTCCGTAACAGGCTTTTGACCGTCTGCAGCTGCTTCTGCGCGGCCGCGTCCCCCCGCGCCCTGAGCGCAAAACGTTCGGGAATGATCGGCAGTCCTTCCAGAGACCAGCGTTTCCAGGCCTTGTTGTACTGGTCCGGCTCCTGCAACTCGACCAGATGCCCGAAGGCCCAGACGATCCGGTAACCGTTGCCCTCCAGGTAGCCGTCGCGCCGGTTGTTGACGCCCAGGCAGCGCGCAATGTCCCGGGCCACGGAGGGTTTTTCGGTCAAGACGACTTTCATTGAAATCTATACCCGGCTTCCCTCGGCGGCTTCCGGCTGGACGATCTGGTAACAAGGCACGTATTTCTTGCCCGGCAGTTTCATCCGGTGCTGCTTCACGAAAGACGTCAGCAGCGCATCCATCAACACCATGATCTCGGGATCGCCATGGATTTCGAAATGGCCGTGCTTTTCGACCGCGCGAATGCCGTCGTCCTTCACATTACCGGCCACGATGCCCGAAAACACCCGCCGCAGATTCGCCGCCAGAACATGCACGGCCTGATTTTTATGCAGGGCCAAATTGCTCATGTTGTGATGCGTCGGCACGAAAGGCGTTTGAAAGACTTTGTCGATATGCAGCATCCAGTTGAAATAATAGGCGTCGCCGGTAGCCTTGCGAAATGCCCGCACTTGGTGGATGCCCGCGTCCATCTCGATCGCAACCTGCCGGGGATCGTCGATGATGATCCGGTAACGCTGCTGCGCTTCCGTGCCGAGGGTGCCGCCGATAAACCGGTCGATCTGCTCGAAATATTCTCCCGCGCTGTCGGGGCCGGTAAAAATCAACGGAAACGGCATCGCTTCGTTTTCGGGATGAAGCAAAATGCCGAGAATGTAGAGAATTTCTTCGGCGGTACCCGCGCCGCCCGGAAACACGACGATGCCGTGACCGGTCCGCACGAACGCTTCCAAACGCTTTTCGATATCCGGCAAGATGACCAGGTCGTTCACGATCGGGTTCGGCGATTCGGCCGCGATGATGCCCGGCTCGGTAATGCCGAGGTATTGCCCGTGCTTGATCCGCTGCTTCGCATGGCCGATCGCCGCACCTTTCATCGGGCCTTTCATCGCACCCGGTCCGCAGCCGGTGCAGATGTCCAGGCCGCGCAGGCCCAATTCATGGCCGACCTGTTTGCTGTACTCGTATTCCTTACGGCTGATCGAATGCCCGCCCCAGCAGACGACCAGCTTCGGGTTCACCATCGGCCGCAAAATGTTCGCATTGCGGAGAATGTGAAACACCGCATTGCTGATGCCCTCCGAGGTTTGCAGATTGAAGCGCGGGTTGTCGTTGATCTCGTCGCTGACGTAGATGATGTCGCGCAGTACCGCAAACAGGTGCTCCTTGATCCCCTTGATCATCTTACCGTCCACAAACGCATGCGCAGGGGCGCTTTTCAGCTCCAGTTTGATCCCGCGCTGCTGCTGGACGACGCGAATCCCGAAGGATGAGTATCGTTCCAGAAGCTCCTTGCCGTCGTCCATCGAACTGCCGCAATTCAGTACCGCCAGCGCACAGTTGCGGAATACCCGGTATAAACCGCCTTGACTGGTATCCAGCAATTTGCTGACTTCGGCTTTCGATAGAATATCCAGGCGGCCTTCCTCGGGCGATATGACCGCATCCATTACTTCATGCTTCATTCTGTTCCTCTACACTTCATTCTTCGATGGATTGCTTTGCGACGCTCGCTTCTTGTCGGGAGTTTTTGTCTCCGGCCGGCACAAGCCTTTCCCGGATAAAGAATAACCGTTCATTCATGACCTATTCAGCATTTTCGATTATGATCCGCCTAACGCATATTTTTCTACATATATTAGGACTAAAATCATGAACCCCATCATTAAAGGAGTGATTCTGACAGGATTGGCGATATTGCCGGCAGCTTGCGCAACCTATTCCCAAGGGTACTATGACACCGGCTACGGCTATTCTCCGGGTTACTACGACAGCGGCTATGGCTATGGCATCGTCGAACGCAATTATTACAATACATATACCTACCCTACCCCGGTTTACCGCACGGAAGAGCACCATCACCACCACTACGACGGCCATGATCGCCGTCATTCCGATCGGCATGATCACGACGGCCGGCGCTACTCGCCGCCTCCCGGCACCCTTTACCCTAACCCCGGATCCCGCGACCGCGACCGCGACCGCGACGAAAAAGATCATTATAACTGGAACGCACAGGCTGCGAAGCCCTACGACAACCGGAAATTCGATCGGAACCGCCAGCAATATGGCGAGCGGCACGAAGGATGGCCCCAGCGTCCTCCCGCCGACTCGAATGCGTATGGACAACGGGGGCACCGCCAAAATTGGGATCGGCAGGAAAGCAGACGTCAGAACAGCGGCTTTGAAGAGCACTCCCCTGCTTACGGCAGAGCGGAATCGGGATGGCATAACAATACCCCGGCCGCTCCGAAAAACAGGCAGGACGGGCAAGCAAGACAAAGGCCCGGAAGATGGCGTTCCGGGGATCCGCAAGACGTGCAAAACGGTCAATGACCGCTTTGCCCCCGGCATATAAGGAAGGAAGGCGTTAATCCGCAACGGCCGGATGGGGTATCTTCGACCGGACCGGACGCTTCGAATTCAGCCCCCACAAGATTATTCAACGCTTTTTAGATTGTATTTTCGCACCCGGTAACGCAGGGTTTCGCGCGTTGCCCCTAAATCCCTGGCGGCCGCGGTCAGATTGTAATCGGCGCGTTCCAACGCGGTTTTGATGATGAACTTGTCCATGTCGTCCAGAGCCATGCTGCCGTCCAGCGGCAGCTGAATCATGTTTTTATCGGTCACCCCGGCCTGCGGCGGACTGGCTTGTCCCGGCAATTGCAGCCATTGTCCCGGAAAAACCGGCCCATCGGCAAACAGAACGCAACGCTCGATCACATTGCGCAGTTCGCGCACATTGCCCGGCCAGTCGTAATTTTTCAATTTGCTCCAGACCTCCTCCGGAATGTCCTTGACGCGCTGACCGGCTTTCGCATTGAATTCGGCAACAAACAACGGCACCAGATCCTCCAGGTCTTCCTTGGCCGCACGCAGAGGCGGCAGCATGACCTTGAAAACGCTCAGACGGTGGTAAAGATCGCTGCGGAAGCTGCCTTCGCGCACCATCTGTTCCAGATCGCGGTTACTGGCGGCGATAATCTGCACATCGACGCCGACTTCTTTTTCGCCGCCGAGACGGCGCACCTTATGATCCTCGATCGCCTTGAGCAGCTTGGCCTGCAATTCGAGCGGCATTTCGCCGATCTCGTCCATAAACAGGGTCCCGCCATCGGCCTGTTCGAGCAGGCCGCGATGCCGGGCGGTCGCGCCGGTAAACGCCCCCGATTCGTGACCGAACAGTTCGGATTCGAGCAGCTCGCGCGGCAGCGCCGCACAGTTCACCTCGATCATCGGCTGCTGAGCGCGGGCGCCGCCGTAGTGCAGTATCTTCGCGGCCAGCCCCTTGCCGGTGCCGGTTTCGCCGCCAATGATCAGGGCGCTGAACGGCACCTGATTCAGACGTTGCAGCAAAGTCCGCACTTCCTGGGCCTGCCGGCTCCGGCCGACATAGGCACTTGGCGAATAACGCTTATGTCCGGCGCTGGCCTGCTCGCGCACCCGCCTGATGATTGCGGCGCTGCGTGCGGCACTGGCAACCACCAGATCGAGCCGCTCCAGATCGCAGGGTTTTTCCAGAAAATCATAAGCACCGAGCCTGAGCGCCCGCACCGAATCGGGCACGCTGCCGTAGCCGGTCAAAAACAGCCATTCGGCATGCCCGGCCTTCTTCTTGATTTTTTCCATCAAATCCAGGGCATTGCCGTCCGGCAGATTCAGATCCGAAAGTATCAGCAACGGCGCCAGGTTTTTTTTGACCAGCCAATCCTCGGCTTCGGCCAGCGTGGTGGCCAATACGACTTCCCATCCGGATTTCCGGTAATGCAGGGACAGTTCGGAGCCTAGCAGTTTTTCATCTTCGATGATCAACAAGGTTTCTATCATCGATGCGCCTCCTCAGCAATGGCCGGCCAACACAGCGAGACACAGGCGCCATGCGGTATCTGATTTTTGAGACTGATGCAACCGCCGGTTTCTTTGACGTAACGCTGCACCATCGTCAGCCCAAGTCCGGTGCCCCGCTGGCGGGTCGTCCGAAACGGCCGAATGCCCTGTTCGAGCAGTTCCGGGGAAAATCCGGGGCCGTCATCCGCCACCTCGATTCTAAAGCCTTCGGCGTCTTGAGCGGCCGTAACGCGTATCATACCGCTCCTTCCTTCCAATGCATCGGCCGCATTCAAGATCAGATTCAACAAGGCTTGCCTGAGGCCGCCCGCCGGCAAATGCGCCGTAAGCAGCGGCAGAGCCACAACCTCCAGGCGGATGGATTCGGCGATCTGATAACGGGTCAATGCCGCCAGGTCGCGGATCAGCATCGCGACGTCGATGTCGTCGGCCTCTTCCGGCACATGGCGGCTTTGGTTCAGCAGATCGTTGAGCAAATGGCCGAGCCGTTTCAGCTCGCCGCCGATCAAATCCATACGCGCATACTGGCCGGGATTATCGATCTCACGCCGCAAGTTACTGAACGCGATCTGGATGCCCGCCAGCGGATTGCGTATCTCATGGGCGAGTTCGGCCGCGACCTCGCCGACCGCCGCAAGCCGTTCGGCCCGGGCCAGGCTGGCCTGCTGTTCGAGCAGGGCCTGGGTCGCCAGCCTGACCTCCCGCTGAAGCGATTGCGCATACAGGCGTTTGGCTTCCTCGAGCTCGGCCAGATGGCTGACCATTTCGTTATAGCTGTTGAAGACCGGCAACAGCAAGGGATCGAGATGGTCGGTCGTGATTCGGGTAAAATTGCCTTCGGTCAGGCGCTGCAGCAGTAATCTCAGATCGTGCAAAGGGTGCAGGATGCGCCGGTAGAAAAACCCGAACGCGACGACCACAATTACAATAAACGTGACCGCAGCCAAGTCGAGTTCGGTTTGCGTGTCTTCGCTGATTTCGCCCAGCAATTTCTCGCGTTGCCCAAGCTCGTTATCCAGCGTATCGCTGAGCAGATTCAGCGCGCTGATCAAACGTTCCTGCTTGTCTGTCCCGCCAGGTTGCCGCCATTCATCGAGTATCGCTTTGACAATGCCCATGTTTCCTGCAGAGCTCTCGGCCAAAAATCCGCTTTCCGTAAACAAAGTATTCAACTCCTCGACCGTGCCGCTCAGCGCTTCGATCATCGGCAATAAACGCTCATGCTGGCCAAGCGGAGTCACTTTAGTCAAATAATCGATCAGTGCTTTTTGCAGCGCCACCGACGCATGCTGCACGCTGTGCGAATAATTGACGTGCGAGAACACGGTATTGAAATGATGAAGATTGCGCCATATCATCCCGACGAACATCGCCAGCGTCAGCGACATCAATAATAAAAACGCTAAAACACGATGCTGAACAGGGCTATTCAAGAATTGCATAACTCTTAGATACGATAAGATGCGCTCGCGATCAGGGCGAATCTTTCGATCGCCCTGGCCGACACGACGGCTAAACTTCCTCCGCCGAACGCTGTTTATTATTCGCGTAGCCCGGCAGACCATGATGATCCGAGCGCCGTCTACACATGTGATCTCTTTTCATTTTGCGCACCGCCAACGGATGCCGTGAGTAGGTGTCATGGTATTCCATTCCGAAGAACTCACAGATGCCGCCCTGTGCTTCATAATTGTGCTGGAATTCGTGCAGGAATTCCATCACTGTATGATCGATCAGATAGGCGTTGCTCAACTGGAAGATCACGTGCCGGCCCTTGTCGATGCCGGCCAGCGCGTTTTTCAACGCCATGAAGTTCGAAAAGATCGCCGCCCCGACGATTTCGACCAGCAGCGCGCCATTTTCCAAGGGCTCCAGCACGAAATGGATCTTGAATAAATTATTCAGCCGGACCCCCCTGAACATATGGATCGCAAATTTGGCCATGATGCCGATCGCCACGCCGATCAGCAGGTCGGTCGCCAGTACGCCAATAATGGTGACCACGAACATGAACAGTTGTTCCTTGCCGATCCCCATCACTTTGGCGAACTCTTTCGGCGAAGCGAGGCGAAAGCCGGTAAACACCAGCAAGGACGCCAACGATGCCAATGGAATGCTGTGGATCAGACGCGGAAACAGCACCACGAACAGCAAGAGAAACATGCCGTGAAAAAAATTGGCCCAGCCGGTTTTCGCGCCGTTGTTGCAATTGGCGGAGCTCCGTACGATTTCGGCAATCATCGGCAGACCGCCGACCATTCCCGCAACCAAATTACCGACCCCAATCGCAGTCAAATCGCGATCCAGGTTCGAATGCCGGCGATAGGGGTCGAGCTTGTCGACCGCCACGGCACTGAGCAGGCTTTCCAGGCTGCCGACCAGGCAGATAGCGACCACCGCGGACCAGAACTCGGCCGTCGCGATTTTGGAAAAATCCGGAAAATAGAAACTGGACAAAAAATTATCCGAAATCGCGACCAGAAACTTCGGCCCGACCGTTGCCTCGTGATGCGGCAGAAACGTCGCATCCGGCAGAAACAGATACATGTGTTCATGATCGAGATCGTAAAACTTCCCCAAACCGATACCGGCCAGCACCACCAGAATCGGTGCCGGCAGCATTTTCAACTGCGGCTCGCGGACCACCCGCCAGAAAATCAGAATTGCGATACTGGTCACCCCGATCATCGCGATTTCGGGATTTAGGTTGACGATACTGTGCGGGATTTGCGCGATCGTCGAAAACAGACTGCCTTTTTCCGGGGTCACCCCGAGCATCACATGGATCTGCTTGGCCATGATGATGATGCCAATCGCCGCCAGCATCCCATGTACGACCGAGGCCGGAAAAAACGAACTGAGCCGGCCGGCCTTAAAGAACCCCATCGCAATCTGCAGCACGCTGGCGACCACGATCGCGGCCAAGGTATAGCGGTAGCCCGCCATCGCATCGCCCTGCCCGAGGCTTTGCACCGCGTCCAGCACGACCACGATCAGGCCGGCGGCCGGGCCGTTGATCGTCATGAACGAACCGCTGACTCTCGAAACCAGCATGCCGCCGACGACCGCCGTAATGAGCCCGGCGGACGGCGGAAAGCCCGACGCCATCGAGATTCCCAAGCACAGCGGCAGCGCGATCAAGAACACTAAAAACCCCGACAACAAGTCGGCGCGCCAATTTTCCTTTAACCCGGCGAGCCCCGTTTTAGGTAAGCCGGGCGATAAAACTTCAGACATCAGCATCTCCGTAAATTAATAGATGCCTAGACCTTAGCGAATACCATGCCAGCTCACAAAAACTTATAAGCCACTGTTTATAAAAAATTTTTCAACCAACCACCCCTTGTCGTCCGAAAAAACGGTGTAAAACCACCATTTTAAGGTTGTATTACACCTTAAAGCTGCATTCCGCCCTGTTCGCTAGGCACTTGCCCGCTAAGAAACCGTTTGCAGGAATCGCTCGAACTCTCGAGTGAGAAACGGCAGTTCGCTCATCAAGCGATGATCCGCATCCAGCATCGTCAAACGGACCCGGTATTCCCGGCAAAAGCGCCAGGCATGCTCGGGCGGCACAATATCGTCGCGCCAGCCGTGATAAACCCAAGTCTTGTCCGGCGGAATCCTAAACGCGGTTTGCGGGTAGCCCGGCAAATAAAAAGCGGGAGCCAATAGAAAAAGACCGGCCGGCTTGACTGTTTCGGCTGCAACGGCGGACACGTAAGCCCCCATACTCGAACCGACCAGCACAACCCGGTCGAAATCCCGCCATCCCGTCGCCAGCAATTGGTCAGCACGCCGATCGGGATCGGGCTGCGCCCGATAATCGGGACTTTCGAGCCGGTAGCCCTGATTTTCTGCGACCCTCGCAAACGCCAGCGTCTTTTCGCCCCACGGCATGCTGTCCTTACCGTGGCTATAGATCAGTAATTTTTTCATCCGTTTCTCCGATATACGTTGCCGATTTTGGTAATACCTTAAAATCATATAGCATTTGACCATAACACGGTTTCACGATAAGATTATTGATTTATGTTAGTTCGCCTCCCCCAAACTATTGACCCGTTACACCTCGCCGACAAGCGCAGTGTACTGAAAGGGGAGCTTTCGCTTAAAGATTTTGGCCGTCTCCGCGACATGCTGTTCGATACCGACGGAAACGTCGCGGTCGAGCTCTACTTCAGCCGCGAAGGCCGGTTGGCCAAGATCGAAGGGAAGATTGAAACCCGTCTGCAACTGATCTGCCAGAATTGTCTTCAGGCTATCGACTGGCCTGTAAATGCGACCATCCGGCTGGGCGTTGTGAACTCCCTGGAGCAAGTTGACCGCTTGCCTCCGGACTTCGAACCGCTGTTCGTCGAGGAAGAAAAAATGCCTCTGTTGGACATCGTCGAAGACGAGCTGTTGCTGAATCTTCCCCAATACCCGAAACATTCCGAATCCTGCCAGGCTCAGGAGACGGACAGCCGCGTGCCGACTCGACCCGAGACAGACCGGCAAAAAAGACAGGATAACCCTTTTTCCATTTTAGCCAACTTAAAAAACCAGGAGAGCCCTCATGGCAGTACAAAAAAGTAAAGTATCCCGCTCGAGACGCGGCCAGCGCCGCTCGCACGATGCATTAACCGCCCGCACACTGTCGCAAGATCCGTTGACCGGCGAAACCCATCTGCGTCATCACGTCACCCCGGACGGTTATTTCAAAGGCCGCCAAATTACAGCGGCTGCCAGCGACGAAGAATAAGCATCGAGCTTTAACTTGGCGCCATACCGAACCCTCACCGGTTCGGTTTTTTATTTTTTAATGCGGAGACCTCGGTTAAGGTGAGCTTGACAATTTCGATTGATGCGATGGGCGGGGACTATGGCCCGAACGTAACGATCCCAGCCTCCTTGGATTGCCTGAAGAGCAATCCGAAGCTGAAGCTGATTCTAGTGGGCAATGAAGCCGTCATCAAAGAGAAGTTGGGAAACCATCTCGAAGTTTATCGCGACAGATTGACCGTGCATCATGCATCTCAATGCGTCGAGATGGACGAGCCTCCTTCGAAAGCCTTGAAAAACAAAAAGGATTCTTCGATGCGGGTCGCGATCAACCTAGTCCGCGACGGTCTGGCCGATGCCTGCGTCAGCGCAGGCAATACGGGCGCGCTGATGGCGACGGCCCGTTTCGTGCTCAAAATGATACCGGGGATCGACCGTCCGGCGATCATTTCCACACTGCCCTCGATTCACGGCCATACGCATGTGCTCGACCTGGGCGCGAACGTCGACTGCACGGCGCAGCATCTGTTCGAATTCGCGGTCATGGGTACCGAACTGGTCAAGGCGATCGAGAACGTCGAATCACCGCGGGTCGGCCTATTGAATATCGGCGAGGAAGAAATGAAAGGCAACGAGCAAGTAAAAGCCGCCGCCAAGCTGCTCGAAGCCTCCTCATTGAATTATATCGGCTATGTCGAAGGGAATTCACTGAACGCGGGCGACATCAAGGTCGATCTGATCGTAACCGACGGCTTCGTCGGCAATGTCGCGCTCAAATCGATCGAAGGCGCCGCCAAAATGATCGGCACCTTACTAAAGCAGGCGTTTTCGAAAAATCTATTGACCAAGGCGATCGGACTGATCGCCTACCCGGTTTTATCTTCCTTCAAAAAACGCATCGATCCGCGCCTTTACAACGGCGCCAGCTTTCTCGGCCTGCGTGGACTGGTAATTAAAAGTCACGGCGGCGCCGATGTGCTGGCTTTCAAAACTGCGATACAGCTGGCTGAAATTGAAGTCAAACAGGACGTCATACGCAAAATCAGCCAGCAGGTCGAACAGAATCTGTCTTTGGGAATGCATTCATGACCCGCTATTCAAGAGTCATCGGCACCGGCGGCTATCTCCCCTCGGAAATCTTAACCAACGATCAAATTTCGGAAACGGTCGACACCTCTGACAGCTGGATCTTTGAACGGACCGGCATCAAGAGCCGGCGTATCGCGGCTCCCGACGAAACCGCCGCCAGCATGGCCGAAATTGCGGCCCGCCAGGCCATCGAAATGGCCGGCATCGATCCCGAAGAAATCGACCTGATCATCGTCGCGACCGGTACGCCGGACCGCGTCTACCCGAGCACGGGCTGTCTGCTGCAGCATCGGCTCGGGATTAAACATTGCGTCGCGTTCGACGTCCAGGCTGCCTGTTCCGGCGCGATCTTCGGGCTAAGCATCGCCGATCAGTACATCAAGACCGGCGCGGCCCGCAAGGTACTGGTCGTCGGCTCCGAAATCTGTTCGCGGATCGTCGACTGGACTGACAGAACGACCTGCGTGCTATTCGGCGACGGCGCCGGCGCGCTTCTGTTGGGCGCTTCCGAAAAAACCGGCATTCTGTCTACCCACATTCATTCGGCCGGCGAATACGAAGAACTGCTGTACTGCCCGAATCCGCAAGCCGCAGCAAACGGCCATAAACATGAAATGGGCTTCATCAACATGCGCGGCAACGAAGTCTTCAAGGTGGCAGTCAACACGCTCGGACGGATTGTCGACGAAACCCTGGAGGCCAATGCGCTGGACAAGGAAGCGATCGACTGGCTGGTCCCGCATCAGGCCAATATCCGGATCATTCAGGCCACCGCGAAGAAGCTGAAAATGCCGATGGACCATGTCGTCGTCACCCTCGAAAACCAGGGCAACACCTCTTCCGCTTCGGTCCTGCTGGCGTTCAACGAGGCAGTGCGCGACGAACGCATTCAGCGCGGCCAGATCGTCCTGCTGGAAGCCTTCGGCGCCGGGTTCACCTGGGGCTCGGCGCTGCTGAAGTATTAATAAAGCAAGCAAAAAGCGCAAGACGAAAAGTCACTTTGCTTTTCGCCTTGCGCTTTTGCCTCGCTCAAAAATAACAAAGACTTTAAAAAATACTCGACACCTCCATGAGCACACAAAACTACGACTTAGCCTTCGTTTTTCCAGGCCAGGGTTCCCAGTCGGTCGGCATGATGGCCGATTTGGCGGCCGGTTTTCCCGAAATCAAACAGACGTTCGAACGCGCCTCCGATGCGCTAGGCAAGGATTTGTGGACCTTGGTCAGCGTCGGCCCCGAAGCCGACCTGAATCAGACGCAAAATACCCAACCAGCGATGCTGGCGGCAGGGTTTGCGATCTGGGAAGTCTGGCGTAAGCAGTGCGGCATCCGGCCGGCCTGGACCGCAGGCCACAGCCTCGGTGAATATACCGCCTTGGTCGCCGCCAATGCGATCGCGTTCGAAGATGCAATCAAGCTGGTCGCAGTCCGCGGCCGCCTGATGCAGGAGGCGGTCCCGCCGGGTACCGGCGCGATGGCCGCGATTCTCGGGCTTGAGGATCATCAGGTCGTGGAAGCCTGCAAAAAAGCGGCGCAGGGCGAAGTCGTCGAGGCGGTCAATTTCAATGCGCCGGGCCAGGTCGTGATCGCCGGTCACGCAAGCGCAGTGCAGCGCGCGATAAACGAAGCCCAAACACTGGGCGCCAAGCGCGCCGTGCTGCTGCCGGTCAGCGTGCCCTCGCATTGCGCACTGATGGATGGCGCCGCCGATAAACTCGGCGAGGAACTCTCACGGATTCAGATCGACAGCCCCGACATGACTCTGATCCACAATACCGACGTGATGTCGCACAGCGCACCGGAAGTGATCCGCAACGCGTTGAAAGAGCAGCTGTTCAAACCGGTACGGTGGGTCGATTCGATCAAATTCATGCACGACCAAGGCGTCACCCGCATTGTCGAATGCGGCCCCGGCAAGGTCCTGATCGGGCTGAACAAACGCATCGTGAAAGATGCCGAGCATCTGTCCATTTTCGATACCAAATCTTTTCACACTACATTGGAGCAGTTAAATGGCTAAACAAGTCGCCTTAGTGACAGGCGCCAGCCGCGGCATCGGCAAGGCAATTGCCGAACGACTGGCCGGCGACGGTTTTTTCGTGGTCGGCACTGCGACCACCGAAAACGGCGCGGAAGCAATCTCGGCCTATCTCGGCGAAAACGGCAAAGGCCTGCGTCTGGATGTCGCGGACGCCGATTCGATCACCGAAGTGATCAAGGCCGTCAACGACGAGTTCGGCGCTCCGGCCGTACTGGTCAACAATGCGGGCATTACCCGGGATAATCTCTTGATGCGGATGAAAGACGAAGAATGGGATGCAATTATCAACACCAATCTCGCTTCGGTCTTCCGGATGAGCAAAGCGGTGCTGCGCGGGATGATGAAAGCCCGGACCGGCCGCATCATTAGCATTTCTTCGGTGGTCGGTGCGACCGGCAACGCGGGACAAGCCAATTATGCCGCCGCCAAGGCCGGCATCGTCGGATTCAGTAAATCGCTGGCAAAGGAAGTCGGCTCGCGGAATATCACCGTAAACGTGGTCGCCCCGGGCTTCATCGACACCGACATGACCAAGGAACTGGGGGACGAGATCAAAACCTCGCTGCTGGCGTCGATTCCGCTGGAACGACTCGGCTCGGCCGAGGAAATCGCCCATGCGGTATCGTTTCTGGCCTCCCCGGGAGCCGCCTATATCACCGGCGAAACCTTGCATGTAAACGGCGGGATGTATATGCCCTAACCGTTGCGACCGAGATTAGGCAAGCGCGAACCCAGCTTTATATTGTGACTTTGAATTCAGATTAAAGTATAATTTTCGCTACCGTCGTCTGGAATTTCCGTGGACGGGATTTCTAGTAAAACCAATAACAATATCATTGTAAATATATGATTTATTAATTAGAAGTATATTTACACTGCTTGAGGATATAAATTATGAGTAATGTTGAACAACGAGTAAAAAAGATTGTTGCAGAGCAATTGGGCGTCAAAGAAGATATCGCCAACGACGCGTCTTTCGTAGACGATCTGGGTGCCGATTCTCTGGACACCGTTGAACTCGTTATGGCGCTTGAAGAAGAATTCGAATGCGAAATTCCGGACGAAGAAGCTGAAAAAATCACCACCGTTCAGCAAGCTATCGATTACGTCGAAAAAAATACCTGATAGCGATTTCTTAGTGGATGACAACCCGCGCATCCACTAACCCTCACCCCCCGTTTTTCTAAACCACAGATTCCACACGGTAACACACATTGAGCACACGTCGAGTCGTAATCACCGGTTTGGGCGCCATTACGCCTTTAGCAAACACGGTAGCCGAAACCTGGGACGGCATCATTAACGGCAAAAGCGGCATCAGCCCGATCGATTCGTTTGATATCTCGCCTTTCGCCACTACTTTCGGCGGCGTGATTCGCAATTTTGACGTCACCCAATATATCCCGGCCAAAGACGCTCAGCGCATGGACGGCTTCATCCACTACGGGCTGGCGGCCGGCTGCCAGGCGATCGAAGATTCCGGCCTTGAAGTGACCGATGCGAACGCGGAACGGATCGGCGTTGCGATCGGCGCCGGCATCGGCGGCGTGACCGGTATCGAAGAGTGTTACGCACTGTACGAAAAAAGCGGCCCGCGGCGGATTTCGCCGTTCTTCGTGCCCGGCAACATCATCAACATGATTTCCGGCAATCTGTCGATCAAGTACGGATTGAAAGGCCCGAATTTTGCGATCGTAACCGCCTGCGCGACCGGTACGCACAATATCGGCGATGCGGCACGGTTGATCCAGCACGGCGACGCGGATGTAATGATCGCAGGCGGCGCCGAACGCTGCACGACCTCGCCGACCGCGATGGGCGGCTTCATCTCGGCAAAAGCGTTGTCGCGCCGTAACGACAGCCCCACAACGGCCAGCCGGCCCTGGGATAAAGACCGCGACGGCTTCGTGCTCAGCGACGGTGCGGGTGTAGTCGTTCTTGAAGAACTCGAACACGCGAAAGCGCGCGGCGCGAAAATTTATGCGGAGCTGGTCGGTTACGGCATGAGCGGCGACGCCTATCACATGACTACTCCGTCGCCGGGCGGCGAAGGCGCCGCGCGCTGCATGCGAAACGCCCTGCGCAACGCCGGCCTGAATCCGACCGACATCGATTACATCAACGCGCACGGCACCTCGACGCCGGCCGGCGATATCGGCGAAACCCAGGCAATGAAAGCCGCATTGGGCGATCATGCCTATAAGATCGCGGTCAGCTCGACCAAATCGATGATCGGCCACATGCTTGGCGCGGCCGGCGGCATTGAGGCGGTATTGACCGCGCTTAGCATCAAGCATCAGGTCGCGCCGCCGACGATCAACCTGGATAACCCCGACCCCGAATGCGACCTCGACTATGTTCCGCATGTGGCCCGCGACATGAAGATCAGCATTGCGATGTCGAACTCCTTCGGTTTCGGCGGCACCAACGGAACGCTGATTTTTAAACGCTACGAATAAACCCGATCCCGCGCAGGGTCGCCCTGTCCGCCGATGTTGCTTGTCAATGGTGAACGCAGAGAGACCCTGTCCGTTTCAGACCGCGGCCTGCAATACGGAGACGGCTTATTCGAAACGATCGAAATCAAGGATTGCCGGCCGGTTTTTTTCGACCTGCACCTGAAGCGTCTTGAGGCGGGCTGCCTTCGGCTCGGACTTCCGTTTCCCTCTTCCGGCCTGTTGGCCGAAGAAGCCGGAACCTTGTGCAGGGAGTCGCCCGCACAAGCCGTACTCAAGATCATTGTGACCGCAGGTTCCGGCGGACGCGGCTATCGCCGTCCCGAAGCAATCGAAACGGCCCGGATTCTGAGCCTGCACCCCTTCCCCGATTACCCGGCTACCTTCGGCACCGAAGGGATCCGGGCCCGCATCTGCGCAATACGCCTGGGCATCAATCCGGCCTTGGCCGGCCTCAAACATTTGAACCGGCTGGAACAGGTGCTTGCGCGCGCCGAATGGAGCGATCCCGCCATCCAGGAAGGCCTGATGCTGGACAGCGCCGGCCATCTGATCGAGGGGACGATGAGTAACCTCTTCTATGTTCGGAACGGCGCCCTCTATACCGCATCGCTCGAACAGTGCGGGATTGCGGGCATCATTCGCGAACTGATCATACGACTTGCCACCCGGCATCGATTTGCCGTTACAGAACTCAGCTACACGTTCGAACAGTTAGCGTCGGCCGATGAGATCTTCGTTTGCAATTCGATTATCGGCATCTGGCCTGTCCGCCAAATCGAGCAAATCGCTCTCCGTTCCGGTCCAATTACCCGTGAAATTCAGCAATGGCTGGCGGATTACAAACAAGAGACGCTTCGCAGTGAGCCATAAAATCATAGGACTGACCTTATTATTCATCAGCTTCACGGCCGGTTGGGCGTGGATGGATTACCGTGCCGCGCTGGAAACACCGGCCGTCAAAGATAATCCGGTTGTGATCGAGATCGCGAAGGGCGATTCGATGGACCGAATTGCCGAAAAACTCGTCGAGCAGCATCTGAAGGTCAATCCGTTTTGGTTCAAAGTGATCGCGCTCCAAAAGCAGGCGGCTGCCAAGCTGAAGACCGGCGAGTTCGAATTCGCCGTTGGACTGACGCTTCCCGAAATCATCGATCAAATCGCCGCCGGCAAAACCCGGCAGCACAGCATCACCTTTCCGGAAGGCTGGAAATTGGCCGATATCCTAACCGCGCTGAACAGCAACCCCTACATCGAACATACCCTGAAAGATACTTCTTCCGATGCAATGCGCAGCCGGCTCGAAATCAAGGAAAACCATGCCGAAGGCCTGTTTTTCCCGGATACTTATTTTTTCGAGAAAAACATGACGGATGTCTCGCTGCTGAAAAGGGCCTACGGCAAAATGCAGTCGGTGCTGCAGGAAGAATGGCCGCAAAGATCGGCAGACTTGCCGCTCGCCTCGCCTTATGAAGCGTTAATTCTGGCCTCGATCATCGAAAAAGAAACCGGCGCGGACGACGAGCGGCCCCTGATCGCGGGCGTGATGACGCGCCGCCTGAAAAACGGCATACCGCTACAGACTGACCCGACGGTAATCTACGGGATGGGCGCCGATTATCAAGGCAATATCGGCGAGCAGGATCTGAAAAAGCCGACGCCCTATAATACTTACCAGGTCAAAGGCTTGCCGCCGACGCCGATCGCGATGCCGGGACGCAAGGCGATCCGCGCCGCCCTCCACCCCGATGACGGCAGCAGCCTCTATTTCGTCGCGAAAGGCGACGGCACCCACGTCTTTTCATCGACCCTGCAGGATCACAACCGTGCAGTCGAACAGTTCCAAAAACAAAAAAAATGAGCGGCATGAAACGCGGAAAATTCATCACCCTCGAAGGCGGCGAGGGCGTCGGTAAAAGCACGAACCTGATCTTTCTACATGACTATCTGAAGCACCGGGGCATTCCGGCTGTCGTCACCCGCGAACCCGGCGGCACTCCCTTGGCCGAAAGGCTCCGCGAAGTGCTGCTCGCCCACGGCAGCGAATCGATCGCCCCGGCCGCCGAATTATTGTTGATGTTCGCGGCCCGCGCGCAGCACATCCGCCATGTGATCGAACCGGCGCTGACCCGGGGCGAATGGGTGCTGTGCGACCGTTTCACCGACGCGACTTACGCCTATCAGGGCGGTGCGCGCCACATGGATTCCGCCGCGATTGCCTGGCTCGAAAATCTGGTGCAGGGAACGCTTCGCCCCGATCTGACACTGCTGCTCGATGCGCCGGTCGAAACCGGCCTGGCGCGCGCGATGAGACGCCGGAGCGAACCGGACCGCTTCGAAACCGAAAAGCGCCGGTTTTTCGAAGACGTGAGGCAGGCCTATCTGCGGCTCGCCAAACAGCATCCGGAGCGGATCAGGCTCATTGCCGCAGACCGCCCTCTCCCCGAGGTGCAGGCGGATCTTGCCGATTCGCTGTCGGCCTTGCTTAAATGAAACCGTTACTGCCCTGGCAGCAAACCCAATGGCGGCAGCTTTGCGGCTATCTCCGCCAACGGCGCATTCCGCAGGCGCTCCTGATCAGCGGCAACAAGGGCCTCGGTAAACGCGAATTGGCCGAACGCTTCGCCGCGGTCCTGCTCTGCCAAGCGCCTTCCGCCGAAGGGGAGGTCTGCGGCAACTGCCAGGCCTGCAAACTGCATGCGGCAGGCAATCATCCGGACCTGTTGGTCGTGGCTCCGGAAGAACCCGGCAAGGCGATCGGAATCAACCCGATCCGCGAACTGATCGCCGATATACAATTAAAACCGCAATACGACGCTTACCGGGTCGTGATCATCGATCCCGCCGAACAGCTGAACAGGGCGTCCGCGAACGCATTTTTGAAGTGCCTCGAAGAACCGACCGAGCGCACGGTGATCATTCTGGTCACCGCCAACCCGGCCAAACTGCCGATCACGATCGCCAGCCGCTGCCAGCGGCTAGCCTTGACGCCGCCGGCTCGGGCCGCCGCCGTTGCCTGGCTGCAAGCTCGGTCGGTCGCCGATCCGGACGCACTGGCGGCGCTGGCTCAAAACGCGCCGCTTACCGCACTGATTTATGCAGAAGAACAGGTCTTGACCACCCGCAACGGCTGCTTCAAAGCCTGGCTCGACATCGCCCGCCGCCGCGCAAGCCCGGTCGCCATTGCCGAAGACTGGCAAAAACTGCCGCTCCTTCCCCTTCTCTCCTGGCTGACCGGCTGGGTGATCGAGCTGATCAAATGCAAATTCCAGCCGCAAGAACCCGATGCGCCGCCCGCTTCGGCCGAACGCCCCTTGCAGGAACTGGCTGACCGGCTAGACTTAAAGAGCCTGTATCGATTGTACGATTTATTGCTGGCGGCCCGCGAACGGCTCGACAGCCAGATCAATAAGCAAATGATGCTGGAAGAAATTCTGATTCAATGGGCCGAACTCAACCGGAGCTAATCATCATGTCGTCAGACTCTACCCCACGGCAAGGAATCTTGTCGTTGTCCATTAAGGAAAAAAGCGCGCTGTATATGGCATACATGCCTTTCGTGACCAACGGCGGCCTGTTCATCCCGACCACCCGTAATTATGAAATGGGTCAGGAAGTATTCATTTTACTGAGCCTGATGGAAGAAACCGAAAGGCTGCCGATAGCCGGCAGAATCGTTTGGAAAACCCCTCCGGGCAGCGTGTACCGCGCCGCCGGCATCGGCGTCCAATTCAGCGACCAGGACGGCGGCATGGTCCGCAACAAGCTCGAAAACTACCTGGCCGGCGCACTCGAATCCGAACGGCCAACCCATACGATGTAATACCCGGGCGCGACTAATTTCTGCACATCGCGCGCCCGATCGCGTAAAATACTTCTCCCTTGCCGGCAGCCGCATCATTGCCCGCCGGTAATCCGGGAAACAGGCCGGAATTCCGCCTGCCCTCGTTTTCTAATTCAAGCCGTTCCTTATTATCCCGAAAGCTACCACCCGAAGCCTTATGCTTATCGACTCGCATTGCCATCTCGACCGCATCGACCTCGAACCCTACCGGAACGATTTCTCGGTTTTCCTGAAAGAAGCGGAAAATCAGCGCATCGAACACATGCTCTGCATCTCGATCGACATGGAGGCGTATCCGGCCATGCTCGACCTGGTCAGCCGTTATCCGCAGCTCTCGGCAACGGTCGGCGTCCATCCGAATGCGCATGAAGGTTTCGAGCCGAACGTGGAGCAATTAGTCGAGCTGGGCAGTCATCCGAAAGTGATCGGCATCGGGGAAACCGGCCTGGATTATTTCCGCAGCACCGGCGACCTCGGCTGGCAGCACGAGCGTTTCCGGACGCATATCCGCGCCGCGAAAGCGCTGAACAAGCCGCTGATCGTCCATACCCGCGAAGCGCGCGAAGATACGCTGCGCATTCTGAAGGAAGAAGGTGCCGAAAGCTGCGGAGGCGTAATCCACTGTTTTACCGAAAACCAGGCATTCGCCGAACGGGCGCTCGACCTGAACTTTTATATTTCATTCTCCGGCATCGTGACCTTCAACAGCGCGCAGGAAATCAAGGAAGTCGCGAAACAAGTACCGTTTGACCGTTTTCTGATCGAAACCGACTCGCCCTATCTGGCGCCAGTGCCGTTCCGGGGCAAGCCAAACTATCCGACCTACGTGCGCTATGTCGCCGAGCAGATCGCCGAATTGCGCAATACCTCGTTCGAGGAGATCGCCGCCGCCTCGACGAGAAATTTTTATACGCTGTTCAAGTTGAACCAACAATCGGATAAAAAACCACTCCCTGAAATTTAACCCGCGTAGGGTACGCTGTGCGTACCTTTCGGAAGCATGCCTTATCGGAATGCCCTGATAAGGTACGCACAGCGTACCCTACGATTGATCCATCAACCCATCCAGACCATGACGACGCATCTTTCACTCGGCCCGGTCATGCTCGATATCGAGGGGCCCACCCTCGCCGCGCATGAAATCGACAAAATCCGCCATCCGAACACCGGCGCGGTGATCCTGTTCGCGCGCAACTATGACAATCCCGAACAGGTCCGGGCGCTGATCGCGAGTATTCGCAAGGCGCGCGGCGGCGAAATCTTGATCGCAGTCGACCAGGAAGGCGGCCGGGTCCAGCGCTTTCAAAACGGCTTCACGCGCCTGCCGCCGGCCGCGCGTTATGCGGAAAAACCGGAACTGGCCGAAGCGGCCGGCTGGCTGATGGCCAGCGAGCTGCTTGCGGTCGGCGTCGATTTCAGTTTTGCGCCGGTGCTCGATGTCGACTGCGGGATCAGCCAGGTGATCGGCAACCGCTCGTTTTCGGCCGATTCCGAACGGGCGGCGGAACTGGCCTCAAGATTCAGGAAAGGCATGCAGTCGGCCGGCATGGCCGCGACCGGCAAACATTTTCCGGGACACGGCGCGGTCGCGCCCGATTCGCATCTGGCGCTGCCGGTCGACGAACGCGGCCTGGACAGCATCCGCGCCAAGGATTTGCTTCCGTTTAAACGGCTGATCGCCGAAGGGCTCGAAGGCGTGATGCCGGCGCATGTGGTGTTTGCGGCGGCCGACCCGCGGCCGGCCGGTTTTTCGCCGTTCTGGATACAACAGGTTTTGCGGAAAGAATTACAATTCGACGGCGCGGTCTTCAGCGACGACTTGAGCATGGCCGGCGCCTCCTGGGCCGGGGGTTATCCCGAGCGCGCCGAGGCGGCGCTCGCCGCCGGCTGCGACATGGTGCTGGTCTGCAACAAACCCGATGCCGCCGAAGAGGTGCTCGAAGCCTTGCCGATCAAAGCCGACCCGCTCCGGGAACGCCGCCTTGCAGCGATGCGGGGCAAAGCGCAATTTAGCCGCGAAGAATTAATGAATTCGGTACAATGGCGCCAAATTTCAGAACAGGTCAATCGAACTTTTCACTCATGCTAGACGAAATTCAACAGGTACAAGAAACGGCCGATTTGCTGTACAGCGAACAGGAAGTCGAAACGGCGCTCGACCGGATGGCCGCGCAAATCAACCGGAAGCTGGCAGGCACCAACCCGGTGTTCGTATGCGTGATGCACGGCGGCGTCGTCGCGGCCGGCCGTCTGCTCACGCGGCTCACCATGCCGCTGACGATCGATGCGGTCAACGCGAGCCGCTACCAGAACAAAACGTCGGGCAGCACGCTTGCATGGACGCTGAAACCCGGCACGCCCCTGGCGGGCCGGACCGTGCTGATCGTCGACGACATTCTCGACGAAGGCATTACCCTGAAGGCGATCGTCGATTATTGCCTCGAACAAGGAGCAAGAGCCGTATACACGGCCGTGCTGGCCGACAAAAAACTCGATCACCCCAAACCGATCCGGGCCGATTTCGTCGGCGTCGAAACCGAAAACCGTTATCTGTTCGGTTACGGGATGGATTACAAAGGTTATTTGCGCAATGCGGCCGGCATTTATGCCTGCAAGGAAGGCGGCGCATGAGCAAGCTTGCGATCATCGGCGGCACCGGCCTCACGCAACTCGAAGGTTTGAAGATCGTCAGGCGCGATGCGTTGACGACGCCTTACGGCCAGCCGTCAGCCGAATTCCTGACCGGCGACCTTTACGGCCGCGAAGTGGTTTTTCTGGCCCGGCACGGCAATCCGCATGCGATCCCTCCGCACCAAATCAACTACCGGGCCAACCTCTTCGGGCTCAAGCAGCTCGGGGTCGAACGGATCGTTGCGGTCGCGGCGGTCGGCGGCATTACGCGGGAAATGGAGCCTGCGCACATTGCGATACCGGATCAGATCATCGATTATACTTACGGCCGCCACCACACCTTTTTCGAGGGTGAAAACGACCCGGTTACCCATATCGATTTCACCTATCCGTACACACAGAAACTGCGCACAGGACTGATCACGGCGGCTGCGCAAGCAAATATCCGGGTTTCGCCCCTGGGCACCTACGGCTGCACGCAGGGTCCACGCCTCGAATCTACCGCCGAAATCCGCCGGATGGAACGGGACGGCTGCGATGTGGTCGGGATGACCGGTATGCCGGAAGCGGCGCTGGCAAGGGAACTCGGGATCGATTATGCGGCGATGGCGGTCGTTGCGAACTGGGCAGCCGGAAAGACCGAAGGCGAAATCACAATGGCGGAAATCGAGATGCATCTGCACAAAGGCATGGCGAACGCGGCAGAAATTTTGAAAGCGTTTATTGCAGCCTGAAGCGCCGCCTTTCCGCCCGGGTTCCGCACCCTGCGCGGAACCCGATGCCTCGCCCCGGACGGAAACAACCGTTCACTGACGGCGCAGATTATACTTTTTGCGGTAAATGTTCCGGCTGGCCTGATTCTGGCGGCGATTCAGGCGAACCCGCTCTTTCCGCGTGAGGACGCCGTCGGCTTTGGCCTTGTCTTCCATGCGCCGGATCTTTTCCTGCTGCGCTTCCAGACGCTGCGCTTCTTTCGAGGTCAATCTGCCCGAGCGGACGCCTTGTTCAATGCGCTGCTGCTGCTTTTCCTGGCGCCGGTCGACCCGCAGCGTATCGGTACCGGCGTAACCTGCCGGAAGCGCGGCGGTAAAAAGTAAAAACCCGGCAGGTATTAAAGCGGTTAACGGCTTCATTGTCTTTTTCCTCGTGGGACGTTAAACAGAGGATTTACATTCTATCCGGTTTGAACAAAAAACCCATCTCGGGTTCGCTTCACGGGATGAAAATGGCCGCCATGTCACAACGGAGGCTGCGGGGAGCCTGTCGCTTTGATCTCCACCCGATCGCCGACCGCCAATTCGCCGCATTGGTCGTGCAGCGCATTCTGCCCGAAATAAACCTTGTTCCCCCATTTGCGGGTCCGGTTCAGCGTGACCAGCGGCTCTTTGCCGGTTTCCGCGGTTTCCGGATCGATCGTCGGCACCGCGCAGCGCGAACAGGGCTTCGGCAGGCGAAAACCGATGGCTCCGATCCGTATTTGGCGCCAGACATCTTCTTCATATTCCGTACAACCTGAAATCACCAGGTTCGGCCGGAAGCGCGCCATCGGCAGGTTTAAGCCCATTTCCCTGTTCAAAGCGGCCAGTGAATTTTCCGAAACGAGCAAAAACGGAAAACCGTCCGAAAAAGCAGTTTGATCGGTGGGCAGACCGTAATCCGGGTCGACCGGTCGAATCGACGCGTCCGGCTGGAAGACCAAACGGCAGTCCTGGCCCAGGAAACGGCTGAACCAGCGGTCGGCTTCTTTGGAAACGGAACGCGCCAGGCAATGGTCATTCCAGACCGTCGCTTCGATCCACTCGCCGTCCGCAGGAAGCAGCGGCAATGCCAGATCTTCCATGCCCGGCGCGGACAGGACCAGCCGACTCCCGACCAAGGCCGTTTTGACCAGTGCCATCCGCGGCAGTTTACGCTGACTCAAAAACAGGCCGTTCTGATCGACCAACATCCACTTTCTGTCATAGGCCAAACCGGTCGGACCGACCGGCCAGCGCTCGACCCGGATACCGGCCAGGGACTTGACAGGATAAACATAGATTCCGCTCAATCGATAGTCGATCATTTGATTCCGCACTTTGTGTTTTTTTACCTCGACCGGCCAACGCCGTGCCGCGTCACTTGAAAGTCAGTTTTTCTTGGGTCTTCAGCATATAGTCGCCAAGCTCGTTATTATAAGCGGCGAATTTTATCCCGTACTGGCCCACACCCTCAGCTTTTCTGACCACCGTCGCTTCGATCTCGAAGCGCCTGGCGGTTTCGAACGTCAATAATACGATGATCTTGGAACGTACCGCCAATTTCTCCAGGCTGGCGATCAAGCAGCCCCGGTTGCTGATATCGAGCAACTCGACCGAAATCTCCTTCCGAAACCGGTGGCCCCCGATCGCGCTAAACCAATTCTGTTTCCGGATATGGACCTTGATGTCCTTGCGGATATAACGCACGGTCCGGCGCGAGTTGACCACCTGTTCCTTTCCCTTTCGGTCGGAAGTTAAACCCTCGTTGTCACTATTTAGAGTCATGGCAATACTCGATCAAGAATGATTGTCAGGATATCAGTATCGATCTTTATCAGGCAAAATTCAATTGCCGGCCCGCAAGCAGGCGCCGAAAGCTAAATAAAATTCATCAAATCCGTTAAAATTGAGTCCTCTGTCATTTAATCGTCGGAATATGATTGACCTTCTCAAGTCCCTCCTTCGGAACCGGCTGCCTATCGCACTGATCGTACTGCAGGTCATGGCGGGTCCGGCCGCCGCGAAAAACAAGCCGATCCCTGTGCCGATCGCCTATCTGACCCAGGAACAGGAAGTCCCGCCGCCGCTGTCGAACCTGGACCCCTTCATCAAGAACCTGGGGTTGCCCGGCGCGGAGCTCGCGATCGAGGACAATAACACGACCGGACAATTTACCGGGCAAGCGTTCACTTTGAAAGCCTTTACCGTTCCACTGCAAGGCGATCCGCTGGCCACGTTCAAACAAAACATCGGCGGCAAATACCGTTTTGTGGTCGTGAACCTGCCCGAAACCCAGCTGATCAAGCTGGCCGATCTGCCGGAAGCGAAAGACGCTTTATTGTTCGATATCGCCTCCACGGACGACAAACTGCGCAACCAGAACTGCCGGGCAAACATGCTGCACATCCTGCCGAGCCGGGCCATGCGCGCCGATGCCCTGGCGCAGTATCTGCTCAAAAAACGCTGGACTAAATTGTTCCTGCTGCTGGGCAACGATGACGAAGACCGCCTGTACGGCGAGGCGATCAAACGGGCGGCCACCCGTTTCGGACTCGAAATCGTCAGCGAGAAGCCTTGGGAACATACCGCCGATGCACGCCGCACCGCGCAGTCCGATGTCCCTGTCCTGACCCAGGCGGACGACGAATACGATGTGCTGATCGTGGCGGACGAACGGGGCGAGTTCGGCGAATACCTCGACTACCGCACCTGGCTGCCCCGGCCGATCGCCGGCACGCAAGGCCTGACCGCGACATCCTGGCACCGTACGCACGAACAGTGGGGCGCGGTGCAGCTGCAAAACCGTTTCAAGGAAAAATACGGCCGCTGGATGGAAGAGATCGACTATGCCGGCTATCTGGCCACCCGCGCCGTCGGCGAAGCGGCAACGCGCGCCAAATCGAACGAATTGCAGCCGGTCAAAGACTATCTGCTGAGTCCCGCCTTCGCGCTGCAGGGTTATAAAGGCACGCCGCTGTCGTTCCGGGCCTGGAACGGCCAATTGCGGCAGCCGGTGCTCTTGGCGGCGCCGCGCTCGCTGGTGGCCGTCGCGCCGATCGAAGGCTTTCTGCACCCGAAAACCGAGCTCGACACGCTCGGCTACGATCAACCCGAATCTACCTGCCCATTGAACAAATGATTAAAAACACATTGCTCGCCGCGTTGCTGGCCACCCCGTTTATCGGCCCAATCGCGCATGCCGAAACGCTTTTCGTGACGCTCGAAAAAGACAACGCGCTCGCCGTCGTCGATCCTGTCGAAGGTAAACTGCTCAAGACGGCGCCGGTCGGCCAGCGTCCGCGCGGAATCGCGCTCAGCCCCGACTTTAAATCAATTTATGTCGCCACCAGCGACGACGATACGATCAAAATTCTCGACGCGGAAACATTGAAGGAAACCGGCAAGCTGCCGTCCGGCGAAGACCCCGAAACCTTCGCGCTGAATCCGGACGGCACGATGCTGTATGTCTCGAACGAAGACGACAGCATGGTCACCGCGATCGACCTCAAGAAACGGAAAGCAGTTAAGCAAATCAAGGTCGGCGTCGAACCGGAAGGCATTACCGCCAGCCCCGACAAAAAATGGGTGATCAGCGCTTCCGAGACGACCAACATGGTGCACTGGATCGACGCGAAAACGCTGAAACCGGTCAACCACATCCTGGTCGATCCGCGCCCGCGCGCGGTCGTCTTCACGGCCGACAGTGAACAGCTGTGGGTCACCTCCGAAATGGCCGGCACCCTGACGATTATCGACGTGAAATCGCAGCAAATCGTTAAAAACATCAAATTCGAAATCCAGGGCGTAACTGCGGACAAGATCCAGCCGGTCGGGATCGTAATCGACAAGGATCGCAAACGCGGCTATGTGGCGCTGGGGCCGGCAAACCGGGTCGCGGTGATCGACGCACAGAAACTGGAAGCCGAAAATTATCTGCTGGTGGGCCAGCGCGTCTGGAATCTGGCGTTTTCGCCCGACCAGCAGCGTCTGTATACGACCAACGGCGTCAGCAACGACATCTCGATCATCGATCTTGTCAGCCAGACCGTCACTAAATCGGTCGGCGTCGGCACTTACCCGTGGGGCGTTGCGGTCAAACCATGAACACGAACGCCGCCTTAACCGTCAGTGACGTCAGTTTTTCCTACGGCGCCAAAAAAGCGCTGGACCATGTCGGCTTCGAGATTCCGCCCGGACACTGCACGATGCTGCTCGGGCCGAACGGCGCAGGCAAAAGCACGCTGTTTTCGCTGATCACCCGCCTCTACGACACGCCGAACGGACAAATCGAACTGTGCGGCTACGATATCAAAAAAAGGACCACCCGGGCGCTGGCCAACCTCGGAATCGTTTTTCAGCAAACGACCCTGGATCTGGACCTGACCGTGATGCAAAACCTGCGCTACCACGCCGCGCTGCACGGGATGAGCCGCAAAGTCGCCGCACAACGCATTCATGAAGAATTGGAAAGGCTCGACATGTTCGAGCGCCGCTTCGAAAAAGTCCGTCAATTGAACGGCGGCCACCGCCGCCGCGTCGAGATTGCCCGCGCCCTCCTGCACAAGCCGGCGCTGCTGCTGCTCGACGAACCGACCGTCGGCCTCGACGTGCCGAGCCGCACATCGATCGTCGACTATGTGCACAGCCTTGCCCGGACCGGTCATATCGCGGTGCTGTGGGCCAGCCACCTGATCGACGAAATTTATCCGGACGACCGCCTGATCGTGCTGCACAAAGGCAAAATCAGAGCGGCCGGCAGCGTCGATGAGATCCTCCAAAGCACCGGCACGGCAATGGTCAAGGACGCTTTTTTCAGACTGACCCAGGGAGACTGAAGATACGATGAACATACTGCACTTCTGGCGCGCGCTGTGGGGTATCGTCGGCCGCGAACTCCGGCGCTTCGTCACCCAGCGCGAACGGTTCATTTCGGCGCTGGTCAGGCCGCTGATCTGGCTGTTCGTATTCGCCGCCGGCTTCCGGGCCGCGCTCGGGCTCGCCATCACGCCGCCTTATCAAACCTACATTCTTTACGAAGTCTACATTACGCCGGGCCTGATCGGGATGATCCAGTTGTTCAACGGCATGCAGAGCTCGCTGTCGATGGTCTACGACCGCGAAATGGGCAGCATGCGCAGCCTGCTGGTCAGCCCGCTGCCTCGCTGGTTTTTACTGGTATCGAAACTGTTGGCGGGCACCTTCGTGTCGATCCTGCAGGTCTACGTCTTTCTCGCGATTGCCTGGGCTTACAAGATTCATGCACCCTGGCAGGGTTATCTCTGGATCGTCCCGGCGCTGATCCTGTCCGGCCTGATGCTCGGAGCGCTCGGATTACTGTTGTCGTCCTTCATCAAACAGCTCGAAAACTTTGCCGGCGTGATGAATTTTGTGATTTTCCCGATGTTTTTCCTCTCGACTGCGCTCTATCCTTTATGGAAGCTGAAAGAATCGAGCCTGTTGCTGTACCAATTGGCCAAATACAACCCCTTTTCCCAGGCCGTTGAACTGATCCGCTTTGCCTTATACGGCCAATTCAACCAGGAGGCACTGCTTTATACGCTGACTTCCTTCATTGTCTTTATTACTGCCGCGATTATTGGCTATAATCCTTCAAAAGGAATGATGGTAAAAAAAGGCGGCGGTTAGACATTCCTCGGCAGCATGCTCCGCGGCCGGACGAGAATAAAAACTTCTTACTTTCGCCCGACCGCTGTCAACCCGCCTCCCTCTCTCCGGTGACTATGTGAAAAATTCTTTTTACCTTGTTATTCCCAAACAGGAAAACAATCCGCAACGCACCAAAGAATACGAGGCCAAGCCCCTTCAGCAGTGGATCAACGAGCTTCCGGCGGCGAATCCGGGCCTGGCGACGCGCCTGGTGCACGATTTGATTATCGAATTCAATACCCTGGCGGTTTCGGCCGATCTCCGAATCGCCGCGCTCGAACAGTTGCGTCCCAGTATTCTCGCAATCGAAGAAAATTTGCTCAGCCGCCTGACCAAAACCGGTTTTCCAAAAGAAGAGAACGACCAAAAAGTCTTCAACGTACTCGTCTCGATCGAAAAGGAACTGACGCTGAGCTACTGGATCGTGCTGAAGGAAATGTCGCAGAAAACCTTCGGCTGGTTCCAGGGTAAACAATTGCCTCTGACCCTGCATCGCTGCATCAGCGGACTCAGCAACATCGTGATCAGCCATTACCTGATGGGCGTACCGATTCCGGACTGGATTTGGATCGACCTGCATTCGCTCTATAAACTCAGCATCAAGCTGAAAAAAGACACGGCCAAGATTATCGACGATCCAACCCATCCCTCCGAAAAAAGCAGCCCGGAAGACTGCTACAAACAAATTCTGCTGCTCAGCCTGGCCGCTCCGCACGGACTGATGCAAAAAGAAGTGCTGCTGGTCTATCACTTCATCAAAACGGTCTGTGAATCGGTGCATATCCAGAACACTCCGGTTTCCGGGCAATCGGCACAATATGTGATTCTTACCGACGAAGACCGGTCGCCCTTTCTTTTGAAAGAAGGAGCCCATCGTCCGGATTCCGCCACGCTGTATCTGGACTTCACCAAACTCTATAAAACGCTCGAACACAAGGCAAGGCTCGCCAACATCGGCGAAGGGCGCTTCAACTCGGTGCTCGCGCTGCAAAACAATCAAATGCCGAGCTTCGATCTCTTGGAATACCTGTTCCACCGCTGGTCCGGCTTCGAGCTGGAAAGCGCTCCGCTATTCGAAGACCGCCTGGACCGCTGCATTACGCTGGGCCTGATCCCTACCTTCGAACTCTTGAACGACTCACTGCACCAATCGGAAAGCCAGGCGGAACTGCAGGTCCAGACAGCTTCCGAAAGTCTGCTGACCTGCCGATTCGAACAAACCGGCATCTTATCCATTGGCCGCCTGATCAGCATCCGAAAAGCCGACCGCCGGGATAACGCCCTCGTGCTGGGTATTGTCAACCAGATTTTGATCGAGAAAAAGACGAACAATCTGCTATTCGGTGTCGAATTTTTGACTTCACAATGCTATGCGGTTACCTATAACCCGCTCGATTCATCCAAAAAAGAAGAATCAATCAAAGCGCTGCTGTGCGCCGTTACAGAAGCGGACGGCGACAAAAGCTACCTGATTACGGATAACTTTATCCTGAAAGACGGAGATACCGCCCGTATTTACTGGAAAAACGAAGATTATTCCGTTTCGCTGCACGATCGGAAAAATATCGGCCTGGGCTACTGGCAATTCCTGTGCGTAAAAATAATGGAGAGGCCAAGGGCTTCCACCCCGGCAAAAGGCTATGACTTCATCTAGCTTCCTTGTAAAATCCGCCTGGCACAAAAAACACAAACCACTTGAAAAGTTTTTTCATCGTGGTAACTTGTGCGGTCGAGTGAGCGATTAAAATAGTAGGAAAATAGGTTGCGGCACCATCGGCTAAAACCGCTACACTCCGCGCGTAATGAATTTTAGACAAATGCAGACCTTCCGCTCCTGATCAGGGAAAGTCAAAGGCAAGAAGTGTCCGAATTCCTATGCAATTACAATAATAAAATCAATATCGTGAGGATAAGAAATGAGTAACGAAGAGAAAACCAAACCATCGTTGGATAACGCAAAAAATCTGCTCGGCAACCTGACTTCGGCCGCGCAGAACCTGAAAGAAACCAAACCGAAAGTATTCTACGGCGCGGTCGGCGGTGTCGCCTTACTGATTTTGATTGCGGTATTCAGCGGCGGGGAAAGCCGTCCGACCGTCCAGCAATATAGCAAGAAAGCCCTGGCCGTCGGCCAGACCTATAGTTTGGTATCCCCGAATAGCTACGACCCTGCCTCCACGATACGTATCGTCCCGGCCCCCGGCACTCTGGCCGCCTACGATGACACCGAAGAAGCGGATCGCACCGGCACTTGTCAACATTTCCCGCAAGGAACCAAAGTCAAAGTGCTGAGACTGCAAGATGCTTTCGATACCGCCAACAGCTTTGCCGAAGTTTCAATCGAAGGCGGCGAGTGTAACGGTAAAACCGGCTGGGTTTTGTCGATCGACCTGCAATAAATCGATCGGCGCTGTAAAAATTATTTGACACATGCTGTAAATTCTATATAATGTGCGAATAATTTCTAGCGCGGGAATAGCTCAGTGGTAGAGCACAACCTTGCCAAGGTTGGGGTCGCGAGTTCGAATCTCGTTTCCCGCTCCAAAATATGACAAAAAAGCCGCGAAACTCGCGGCTTTTTTATTTAGTAAGATCAAGGCTGCGTAGCAAAATGGTTATGCAGCGGCCTGCAAAGCCGTATATACCGGTTCGATTCCGGTCGCAGCCTCCATTACTCGATTCAGCGACGTTCGACGAAACACATGAAACCCGCAAGCTGCAAGGCTTAGCGGGTTTTTTATTGTCCAACGAAGTACGGTAGAAAACGGGGGTAAGTTGGGGTAACATTTTGGGGTAACCAGTTACCCCCAGAAGGAGTTACCCCCAATGCCTCTCTCCGATACAGCCTGCAAGAACGCCCACAAGAACGACAAAGCCGGCAGCGGCAAGCCGTTCAAGCTATCCGACGAAAAAGGCCTCTTCCTTTTGCTCCAGCCCCAAGAAGACGGATGGGGTAAGTGGTGGCGCTTCAAATACCGCTTCGAAGGAAAGGAAAAATTGTTATCGCTGGGCACCTACCCGGAGACCAGCCTTGCCCAGGCCAGAGAAAAACGCGACGAAGCCCGGAAACAAATCGCCGCCGGCATCGATCCCGGCGAAAACCGGAAAGCCGTTAAAGCCGCCAAAGCGGAAAGCGCAGCGAACAGTTTCGAAGTAATCGCCCGGGAATGGGGCCTTAAAAAAGTCGATAACTGGGAAGAAAAGAACCACCGCTCCAAACGCATGCTCGAACGGAATGTTTTCCCCTGGCTTGGCGGCAAACCGATCGCCGAGATCCTGCCGAAAGACATTCTGGCCTGCCTGCGCCGCGTCGAGGACAACGGTACCATCGAGACCGCCCATAGAACCTTGCAAATCTGCGGCCAGGTGTTCCGTTACGCGGTCGCCACCGGCCGGGCCGACCGGGACATCACCCACGACCTGAAAGGCGCCCTACCCCCGGCCAAAGGCGAACACTTCGCCGCGATCACCGAGCCTAAAGAAGCCGCCGAACTCTTGCGCGCGATCGACGGCTATCAGGGATCCCTACCCGCCGTGTGCGCGTTAAAGCTGGCCCCCTTGGTGTTCGTCCGGCCCGGCGAATTGCGGGCCATGCAATGGCAGGACGTGAATCTAGACACCGCCGAATGGCGATTCTTCATCACCAAGACCAAAGTCCAGCACATCGTCCCGCTGTCCCGGCAAGCCGTCGCCATTCTGCAGGACCTGTTTCCCCTCACCGGCCGTGGACGTTACGCGTTCCCTTCCGAGCGCACCCCAAACGGCGACCGCTGCATGAGTGAGAATACGATCAATGCCGCTCTGAAGCGGCTCGGCTACGGCAAAGACAAAATGACCGGCCACGGCTTCCGGGCAATGGCTCGGACCATCCTGGACGAAGTGCTGGGCGTCAGACCCGACTTTATCGAGCACCAGCTCGCCCATGCGGTTAGGGATCCGAACGGCCGGGCCTACAACCGGACCGCTCACCTTTCGGAGCGCCACAAGATGATGCAGCAATGGGCCGATTATTTGGACGCGCTGAAGGCTGGCGAGCTGTAGCCGGGAACGTCCGGCACAAGAAGCCGTATTTTTTGAAGCCGAAAAAGAAAAAATCCCGGAGGGAAGCGCGCGCCCAGCGGTCCGGTGGGAAAATTTTTTTTGGGAAGAAAAACTTTTTTTTCACGTTCCCGATGTTCCCAATGTTCCCGGCTTTGCCTTTGGGCGATCGCGCGCTCACTGCCGGCGCTGCGCACTCCCTTTTTGGCGGCCCTGAACGAGCCCAGCGGATTCCGATCGCACAGTTTTGCCCGGTAAAATATTTATTTCTGAAGAAAAACTTTGATTTCACGTTCCCAATGTTCCCGATGTTCCCGATGTTCCCGCTTTCGCCTTTTGGGCGGCCGAGGGGGAGTAAAGCGGCGCCCGATCGGGAGGCGTTCATCCAGGAAATATTTTTTTCTGGGAAAAAAACTTCTAAAGCACGTTCCCGATGTTCTCAACGCTCCACCCTTCTTTTTAACAATAACGATCAATAAGCAGCGCTGCGCTTTTTTTCTGGAGAAATCATTTTGTTGTTAAGAAAAATTCGCTACCAGCGAACTTTTTTACTGAGTAGTTAGTTTTTTGGTATACTAAAACTGTAATACGGTAAACAGAGATACCTCGAAGCTTTGTTGAGCTTTGGCTCGCGGTGAGTAGAAGTATGACTCGCTATAACTTTGCGTCGGTCTTGTTCGCCACGCGTCGACAATCGCGACTGCTGGCACTGACTGCGTACCTGATCGCCGAGGGTGGCGATCAGTCAATTTGTGAGTTACAGGGGGGATGATCGATTTCTCTGTCCTAAAAAAAGCGAGGGGGAAGCAGAAGGCTTCCACACTAACAATCCCGTTAGTGTTTTTTTAGGAGATTTAATGTTAAAACGTATTACAAATCGATCTGAGCGTAGTGAAGATGGTGCGGCTGCACGTCAAAAGGCCAAACGTAGACTCGTGATAGTGCTTAAAGCCCTTATACGAGGAATTTTACTTAGACCGTCGACTTGGCGCATGCTCATAGTTAATTTGCCTGATTTAGGTGAAAAAATTGAGGGTTTCATACAACAGTTATTAGACTTGTTTCCTGACTTCTAATCTACGCCCCCCCCTTCACATTTGAGGGTGTAATTATGATTTCTAAAGCTATTAAATTAATTCGTCAATACCATAATCTAAATCAGGCTCAGCTTGCTTCTAAATTATCCATTTCGACTTCGTACCTTTCCGAGATAGAATCAGGTAAAAAGGAACCGTCCTTGGATATATTGCAAAAATACGCTGATTTTTTTAAAGTACCTTTATCATCGTTGGTTGTTTTCTCTGAAACACTTGACGGATCCCACAGTAAGAGTAAAGCACGAGCTTTTCTCTCCAAAAAAATGTTGAAAGTGTTGGAGTGGATATCAGACAATGATGACATCAAGGAGATCAAAAACACCCCATAGATATGAAATAGAGTTTTCCCCATTATATAGATTATCAAACAAAAAAAAATTAGCAGCATTACTTAATGTTGATGTTTCGATAATCTCTTCACCTGATAAATCAAAGCTGTGCTCCCAATACAGGATCTTTGTTGATAAAAAGACAAAGCGCTTCATAACGGAGCCTATCGGTGACCTCCTTGCTATCCATCAGCGGCTACTAAAATTTTTTAGTAGAATTGCGCCGCCTGAATATATTCACTCAGCCATAAAAAAGCGTTCATATTTAACAAATGCAGAAGCACACCGTAAATCTTCAAATATCTTAAAAATAGATATTAAAAAATTTTTTCCTTCAATAAAATTTCAATGTATTTATGGATTTTTCTTAAATACTTTAAAGTGTTCTTCAGATATCGCAACAATTCTTGCAAAAATTTGTACAGTTCAAACTAATAATTATGGGACACACCTCCCTACAGGTAGCTGCATTAGCCCAATCTTGTCATTTTTAGCAAATCAGCAATTGTTTGATTCAATCAAGATTATTTGCGAAAAAGAAAAATGTAAACTAACTCTATATGTTGATGATATTACAATTTCAGGGGAAAATGCTTCGCCAGCGCTTTTAACCCTAATTGCAATGGAAATTTTTAAACATGGTTATGGATACCACAAAATTAAAATTTATAAAGATCAACCAGCAATAATTACTGGTTTAGTTGTATATAATAAGAAAGTATGTTTACCTCATGAGCGTGCAAAAAAAATTAGGGAACTTATAGATGCGCTAAAAATTTCTGTTGGCCCTCTTCGACAGAAAATGCTTGCAAGCTTAGTCGGTCGACTATCAGAGGCAGAACATATAGAATCACAATATAAAGCTAAACGTGTAAGTATTATTTCACAATATCGTAAAGAATGGGATGAAGTGGTAGCTAATAGAAATAGCAAATGTAAAGTATCAAGAAATAAAAAATTAGCGAAAAATAATACCTAGATTTTTAACCGAGCAATTGCGCTCTCTCTTCCTGGCTTAAATGATTGAGCAGGTTTTGGGCGATTTGGGCGGTGGTTTTGGCCGGCGGGTTGAGGTCGTGCTTGAAGCTCATTATGCAAACGAAGGTTGCCTCGCAGGCCGGGTTGGTGCATTTGCAGTACAGGTCGACGACGGTTTTCGCTTCGGTTAAGTTGTTGCGGGAAGTGATGACGGCTTTTTGAAGGCAGTGCGGGCATTCGATACGCATGAGGATCCTTATCCGGTAAAGTCGCGCTATTATGCCCTACCGCAAAAAAATGTTGCAGAGAATCATCGGTTTGTTATGATTGCCTTACCGGATAGCTCAACTCGAAGGGAGCGAAAACTGGGCACGTCTTCGTCCTCGTGGCCAGTTTCCGGTTTTTCCTCATTTTCCCTTTTCTTTTTTACCCTCATAGGCCCCAATACTACTGGCGGGCTTAAAAATCCCTTTGTTATAATCCCAGACTGACCGGATAGCCCGACGGGGCGATAAGCGGGTATCGTCAACCTGTTTCCGGTTAACCCTTCCTGACGGCTTTCACTTGGACGGAGTGAGAACTTTGCGTATCCCACGAGAAACACCTTTTGAAGAAATTGATGAACAATTGTACTGGGTAAAGAAACATTACTTTGAGAGCGGCGGCAGCATTGAGCATTTAATTAACTTAATCGATAGGGTTGATATTAAGTTAACTCCTAAAACAAGAAGATTCATAGCGGGCGTACTGTCAGGCCAGATCAAAGCTAAAGGCAAAGAGCGTAAGAAATATTTCCATCATCTAAGAATTTATTCTCTGATTTCCGACTTAATATCTAAAGGTATACCGCTTACCTGTGACGATCGATATACCGCCAAGGCTGACTTAAATAAAGCCGGCGCAGCAAGGCAAATTGCCGAAATATGGGGAATAAGCGAAGACGCTGCAATAAAGATTTATCAGAGAATGAAGCCAAAACCTGAAAGTATAGAAGATTATCTTTAGGCATTATGGACATTTAATAGGGCTTCGTGTCCATGACAAAATAAAAAGCGCCCAATAGGATAGCCATGCATTTAAACGAACAGACTCTAAGGAGTTCAACGCATGGCTGTCAATACCGAAAAAACTCAGCAAAAACCGCGCAATAAAATTACCTATACGCCGGCACCGTTACCGGAAGAAGGCTTTGTTCGATTGCCCTCGGTTTTAGCTGTGCTGGGCATTTCAAAGACCACTTTTCTGGATGGCGTCAAGTCCGGGAAATATCCGGAAGGCAAGCTGTTATCACCCCGGTGCCGTGTCTATCCGGTCTCGGAAATACGCGCCCTGTTGGCTTCCTTGGAAGCAGAGGTTTCCGCATGAACCTCTTGACGCCCCTTCCCGCCAGCGCTATGCTGTCCCCGCTTTCGCAAAAAACGAAAGTCGGGTTTCGCAGCCCGGACAACCCAAGCCTTCAAAGGCCACTATTCAAAGTGGTTTTTTTGTGTCCATCAAAAATACAGGCGGCCTTACGCCGTTTGTCTTCTGTTATGGTGGCGCGTAATGGGCAGCCCCTCAAAAGGCTGGCCGGTTCTTGGGCCGGTACTGCGAACCTGTTACGCGTCGCCGCCCAACAATTCGCAGTCGTTGGCGGCGGTTTATCCATATACCCAAGAGAAACCGCTATGGCTACATACGCCCCAAGTGCGCCCAAGTTACGCCTTACCCCGCGTCAATCCCTGTTCAACCTTATCCAACGCACCGATCACGGCCAGCAGCTGGTCGGCACCGATTTAACCTTTACCCAAGTCTCAGGCTTACTGGCCGAATTCCCTTCCCTGATCGTGAAGTTTTCCCGGATGGAGGCCTTGTCATGAGCACTCCTAACAACACCGGCAATAATACCCCGTCAGTCAGTATGACCGATTTTGCGGTCAAACTGAACAATGAGATAACCGCTGTTACAGGGATTTTTTCGTTACTCATCAGAGACTTTTCTATGGGTAAACCTGTATCAAAGGAGACGCTTGAACTTCTTGAAAATCATGCTGAAAAAATTATTCTCGTGTCCAAATCGATCCGCGAGAAAGTCAGTCAAGAGGAAAACTTTCCGGCGCCCAAAAAAAGGCGGAAGCTCACCCGAAAGCAGGTATTAGCAAAAACTAAAGTGATTACCGGGGGGCTAAAATGAAAGCTCCGACCACCCCCGAAAACAAAACCGCTACCGTGTTCCACCCGGCCGTCTTTTCAGGCCGTAATCCCGGCGCCACCGCGGCCGGCCGCCACAAATTAAAACGCCAAACCGCCAGCCGCTTGCCGGTCGCGCTGAAATGCGCCTTGGGCGTGTTCAGCCATGCCGAAATCCAGTTCAAGGCCTGTCAGACCGCTTACGCCCAAGGCGCGCTAAAAGCGGCCGCTTACGAGAAGCTGCGCGATTTAATTTACCTGCTCTACGACGTGTTGGAATCGGCCCTGTGGGAGCTGGGCATTGAAACCGGGAACGCGACCTCTCAAGCCGGTTCCGTCCAGCATCCTTTCGAGGCCGTCAGCGCCGCGTTCCTGTCCCTGTCCGAAGCCGCCGACGCGTGCCGGCAGGCCGATAAAACCTGCACGCTGGCCGAGGCCGATCTGCGCGCGCTGTTTATGGCCGCCGAACGCGTCCAGGCCGTTTTTTACGACTTCGAAGACGACGATCAGGACACGCGGCCCGATCTCGGACACCGCTTCGGGCTGTTCTCCGACACTCCCGACGCGCTGGGTTTAAGCGAGACCGTGGGTTTTATGAGCCAGAAAGCCGATGCAGTCCTCACGATGCTGGGCAACGCTTTCGCCGAGGCCGACGCGCCGCGGCTCAACGACGACTCGGTGTATTACGCGCTGATGACGGTCAAGCATGAACTGGCCGACATCAACAGCGTGGTGAAGGCGTTTCATCAGGCCAGCAAAAAGAACCCGCAGGCGTAACGCCGGCGATCGCTCACTCGAGACGCGCCGGCGCAGGCCCTGCCTGCCCCGTAAGGGCGCTTGCAGCCCGAACCGGCAGGCGGGCCAACCCGGCAAGGACGACGAAAAATGACGATTTTCGAAACTATTATCACGGCTTTTGTTGCCGAAATGGCAGATTATGGGGCGTTTATCCAGTCCCCTCTACCCGACGGCAAAACCCATGCCTTCAAAACGGACGGCGATCAGCACGGCCAAAAAAGCGGGATCTACGCCTTGCGCATCGACAGCAAAACGGCGGCTTCCGGCTACTTTGAAGACCTCATCACCGGCCGGGCGTTCTTCTGGACGCTGTCCGGAGATCCGGGCGATTTCTCGCCGAAATTGTACAAAGTCGTTATGGCGGCGCGGCAACGCCGCAAACAGCAATTCATTCAGCGGCAGCAACAAGCGGCCGGCCATGCGCAGCGTATTTGGGCGCGGACTAAACCGATCCACGATCTGCGCCAACATCCCGGTTTAAAGCAAAAATCCCTGTTGATGAAATCGGCCCGCCTTTACCGAAACGCCTTGGTCCTCCGGATTTTTAACGAGATGGGGCAACTGGTCAATTTGCAATTCATCGACCAGCGCGGCCATCACAGCTTTCTGGCCAACGGCCGGTTGATCGGTGGCTTTTTACCCCTTCAACGCTGAGAGGCAAGCAACGTTATGGATGATTCTCAGTCTGCACGATACAAGAGGGCCGCCGGCCAGGCGCTAAGCCCCGACAACACCCAAGGCTGGCAGGGGACCGATCTGCTGGCGGCTTGCTGTGCCGCCGGGCTGGCGTTGGTCAAAATCCCGGCCGTCGACGGCAACCCCACCAAAGCGCCGCGCAATCCGGGCTGGAACAAGCCCAGAACCGCACAAAATCTCGCCGGCTACACCGCTGACCCGGCTGTGCTGAAAAACAGCCAGAACTGCAATTTCGGGCTCTACCACGGCGCAAGCCAGACGCTGGCCCTGGATCTGGACAATGTCCAGTTGGCCGCCCAGGTCTTCGAGGAGGTCGCGGGTATGCGCCTTTCGGAATGGCTAAACGCGCCGGACCGGGCGGAGATTAAAAGCCCCAAGCCCAATCGCGGCAAAGTGTTGTTCAAGCTGCCTGAGAGCGCCGGGCCGGTCGGCCTCAAGCAATTCAAGCAGGGCGGCCAGGTCGTTTTCGAACTGCGCTGCGGAAATTGCCAGGACGTGATCTTCGGCCGGCATCCCGACGGCGGCGCCTACCAGTTCATCGGCGATCCGGCGGCGATCCCGGCGATTCCGGACGTCTTGCTCGACATGCTTGCCCATTGGGACGCCTGGCTGCCTTGTTTGGCGTCCGCATTGGGCGCCGCCGATCGGCCGGCCAACGTGTCGCCCAACCCGCCGCGGAACAGCGAAAATTTGCCCGGGTCGCGGGATCCCATCAAAGCGTTTAACGAATCCAGAAGCGTGGCCTCCGTATTGCTGGAAAACGGCTATCAGCCGGCCGGCGGCAAACGCTTCATCCGGCCGGGCAGTTCGTCGAAAGCGCCGGCGGCCGTGTTGTTGAGCGATTTCCCCGACGGGCTGGAGCGGGTCTATTCGCACGGCGGCGACGTCTTGAACGACGGCTTTGCGCATGATGCGTTCGATTGCTTCCGGCTATTGCAATGCGGCGGCGATTGGGCGGCCGCGCTCGCCTGGAATCCGGACATCACTCGACACAATCAGGCATTGTTCCGCGAGCAAAAAGCCCAACAGAAAGCGAGCGAGAAAGCCGCCACCCAGCCCAAGCCGAACGCCGGGACCGGTAAAGACGAGGCGACGGAACTGCCGGATGGGACGACCCTCAGCGAAGAGGACGTTAAGTTTTTGAAGCAAATCGATGCCTCCCACGCGCACGTCTTTTTAGGCGGAAGAAATCTCATTGCCAGCTACAAATTCTGCCAAGTCCAAGGCGCTACCCTTACGTTTGAAAGCCCGCAAGAATTCAACAAGCGCTTCTATCATCAGCGGCTAGTCGGCATCGGCAAACGCAAAAACGCCGGTAAAGCCTGGCTGGAATGGCCGTCAAAACGCTATTTCCCCAGCGGGACGGGCTTTTTCCCGGACCCGAGCACTTGCCCGAAAGAGGTGTTCAATCTGTTCCAGGGCTGGAAAGTCCAGCCGATCGAGGGGGATTGTGGCCCGTACCTCTACCATCTGGAGCATATCATGTGCGCCGGCGACGCGGTGGCGTTCAAGTACGTGGTGCAATGGCTGGCGCATTTGTTTCAGCGCCCCCAGCAAAAACCCAGCGTGGCCATTTTGCTGAAATCCACCCCAGGCACGGGGAAGGGCACGATGGTTGAGCCCGTGCTGGAAATACTCGGCGTGCACGGCAACAAGACCAATGGCGCCTATGCGATTGCCGGCCGCTTTAACGGCGTGGTCGCCGGCCGGTTGCTCATTTTTGCCGATGAGGTGGAGTTAACCGACACACACGTGAACGACAAGCTGAAAGGCATCATTTCCGAGCCGACGGTGAACTTGGAACGAAAGGGCCTGGAGATCGAGCCCTTGCCGAACTATTGCCGGCTGATCTTCGCCAGCAACCATGCCAAGGTGCTGAATGCGGATATCCGCGAGCGGCGCTATTTGGTACTGGAGCCGTCGGATGCGCTGGCCCAGGATACCGAGTATTTCACGGCACTGTGGGCGTGGATCAAAAACGAGGGGGCCGCCAAACTGCTGCATTACCTGCTGCAGGTCGATATTTCCGACTTCAACCCGTACAAGTGCCCGCAAACCGAAGCCCTGATTGCCGAGAAAATTGAAAACCTCAGCGGCATTCACCGCTTTTTCTTCACCGAAATTTTGCGTCCGGAGCCTTTCGGCGGACGGGCCCGCATCACGGCCTCCGAATTGATCGATGAATTTATCGCGTGGAGTGCCGAGGATGGGTCAAAAATTCACAAGGCGGCCGCACGAAATGTCGTCGGCCGAATGATGGCGAGGATGAATATAGAGGTTAGAGGCAGATCGGATCGCGGCCTGGGCAAGTTTTACGACCTTCCGGACCGGGCGCAGTTGGTACAGCGGTTCGCCGCTTTGCTCGATATTCCGGAAACGCATCTGGCCGAATAACCCGTTTAACCAGGCTGGGCGGTGTACCAACTGTACCAGTGAAAATTTATCATTTAGAAACAGTAATTTAAGTGGTACAGCAATATTTATTATAACTGTACCGAGATATACCAACTAAACCAAAGGCGAATTGAATGCGAGTAAAAAACACCGGGTCATGGCATTTTTGCTGTACCACTCGGCAAATCAACTGTACCCCCCTCAAAGCCGCGGATTTACTGGGTTTTGGTACAGTGGGACAGTTGGTATGCCAGAAAACGCGTTTTTTACGCCACAATTTTTTCAAAATGCAATATTCAACATAATCAGTATGTTACAAATTCTTAGAATTTTTCCAAACCGGAAAGATACAAAAAAGCCGATTTGCTGTACCACTTTGCCCTGCAGCCGATTTTTTAAAACCGAACGCCTTCGCTTTGAAAAAAATGGCCGGGCCTGTGCGCTGGTTGGAGAGGTATCTTTTCAGATTTGGAAGGATGGCCCGCCTAGCGTGGTTAGGCGGACGGCATCCGGGCGGCCACAGGTCGCCGACCCGGCATCTTTAACTCATCGACTGAAAGGAGGCACTCACTGATAAATGACGTATTAATTACCGCAAACCCTATTTTCATTCATTACACGGAGTAAACCCATGAGCGAACAAATGAACAACGAAATTTTATCGGACTGCCGGAGCAGACTGAATAACATTATGGAAAGACTGGTCGACTTTAGCCAAGACAAAGGCAATGAAACTTTCGACGATATCAAATTCGAATTTGAGTCGTTGCAATGTGAATTTGAGGATTTTTCCTTCGGCTTGGATCCGCAGGGAAAAGATATGCGGCAGCTTACCGGCAGGATGGAAAAAACCGGAGAACTCTTCAAAAAGATCGATGAGATGCTCCCTCTCTAATCCAACCCATCAAGCGGCAGGGCGATCCCCTGCCGCCTTTTCTTTTTTCTTTTGAAGGAACATCAATCTATGAACGATTTGCACTTAAAAAAACGCGACTACCGGGAAGCGAAAGGCAACACGGAACACTTCGACGAAAGGCGGCAAGAAAAGCAGGCCGAAATCGCCGAGCTGGAAGACGATCTGGCCTACGCGCGCGAGCAACTGAAGGAACTGCAAGACCGGCTCGCGGCGGCGCAGCGGGACATGGCGATCGGCCGGCTGTCGGCCGATGGGTTCATGGAACTGAAGCGGGAGATTGCCGAAAAGGAAACCAAAGTGAAGCTGCTCGGCGAAGCGATCGCCACCCAAAAAGGCGCGCTGGCGCTCATTAATGTGGACTATCAAAAAAACCGCAGAAACCAGCATGAATGGCTCAAGCGCGCCGCGGCCGATTTAGGCGAACAGTTTGCCGATGAGGTGGTCGCCTTGGCAAGTGCCCGAATTCAGGACCTGGCGCATGCGGTGGTCGCATCCAGCGGGCGAAGCGGCGGTTTCTCTCTGAGTGAGCGCCAACGCAATCAGGAATTCGTCTACCAGGCGATCGGCCAAGCGCTGTGCCGGCGGGTATTCCCGAACCAGAAAAGACCGATCGATTTCATCCCGGATCTGCTTCAAGCCCGGCAGCATATCGGCGAACTGATCGAGCAACAGGGCTGATCGCGGTTTACCCATCCTTTAAAACTGATTGCGGACTGAACTGCCATCGCATTGGCATTGGCAACAGTTCGCTTTCAGTATTTCTTTAAAAATTAAAGCTGGAAAAGGTTCTTTGAAGTCGATTGGCTCAAACCGGCCAAAAGCTGTCGATGAAAGTGTTCAAATGAGTGACCGGTCAATCTCGTAAAACTGCCAGTCATAATGCTGGCAGCAGAGGCACAACTTTGATTCATTCTATTTATTTACATTGTTATATTTGTTGTCTTTCCCAAACTAGATTAAATAAGGTAGCTAGAGTCTCAGCTTTTTTGAACAATTCATCAAAAGTGACTATTTCCACATCCTTCATGCTCGTTCGATATAGCTCAAACGAAGTTCTCTTTTCATCATCATCTAGCTCAGCTTCAGAGTTTCCAATTATCACTAAGCACTTTGGATTAAATACATCCAATTTTTTACCAGATTCCGAAGTTAAATTTTGATAATTCTTGGCTAATTCACGCCTATAATTGAGCACCTGTAAAATAGAGCCAGATAGCTCTTTTGTCGGATTATAAACGCCATTTCTATATTTTGTTTTGGCAAGCATCTGAGTTGCTGGTGTTTTAATTTCCACCAGAAGTGCATCATTAGAAGACTGGTTAGCAAATAGGAAATCTACAAGTTTAGCCTTTGAACCTTCAATATTCATCCCGCCTACGTAAGCCCTGTCTTTGAGAAAAACAACTGGCACAGAGAATACCTGTGACAATATGTAAGGATTTTCATTAAAGATTACCTGCCAAAACTCCTCCTTGTTACTGTTGTTATTATTCTTATTTGAATGCCATTTGCGGATTACTTCTATAATACGACCAGCGGAATGCCCCATCCATACGACTTCTTCAAGACTTTCCTTAAATACGCACATTGATCTGCACCTTTCAGCTGCGCGCATTGCCCAAGCCGCCTTCCTCGCATCATTTTCCTTGATTGCATCTCTAGCAATATCGTTGAAAAATCCAAAACAATAGGCCCACCACTCCAACCCATCCTTTTCTTTTTCAAGTCTAGAGAACAACTCGTTAGCGCCTTCTTCCAAATACAAATCCAGTCCATCAAACAAGCCTGCATCTCTAAGGATTTTTTCGCTGTATTCCTCATTTGCTTGTATGAAAAGGTCTATGTTATCTGGGTTTTTCTCAAGCTCTTCTATGAATATAAGCTTCGCGAACCATGCCAACCCATGTTTGGTTAAATAGCCGGTTGACTTTAAGGGATTTGCAGAGACTTTTAAAAAACCGGCAGGGAAGACAAAGCGGTCTCCTTTCTCGACCTTAATCCCATGGCCATTATCACCAGGTTCCCTTAGCGTAATTTCCCTATTACAAGCACTACATGTCCTGACCACGTAAGGCATACTTAAATCTTCAATATCTTCTAATCCTATGCACTGATTACAGGTCATATTAATACTCTTCGAAGACTACTTGGAAAGCAAACGTAGAGCTAACAGTTATTGACACCACTGCCGCTCGCAAGGAATACCATCTTTATTACCATCCATTTTAGTGCCAGGACAGTTGTTTATAAAAAATGTTGCTTCCTCGCACGAAGTCATTTGAGAGCAATGGGTTCTACCATCACACTTAAATTGAGAATTGTTTGATGGGATATCAGACTCTGAACTGGCAACATAATCAGTTGTTGTTTCCGATGTATCAAATAGCAATTCTTGTTGATGGGTTCGGTATTTTTGGTTGCTATACCAACCCAGCCCTAAAACAATGAGTATTATGATAATTCTATTCATACGCCGCTCTCTCTTGCTTGATATTGGCTCTAACGTTAAGTAAACACGCATTTAGGTGTATAACGCCACTCTGACAATTTGTTAAACTGAATGCTACGGTATTTAATTGTCGATAGCAATCTCTACTACTAACGAAAAACACCCCTCCTAAACAAGGGACCGCATACGGACTTTGAACAGACGTTCAATCAGTAAGTCGTGAGAGACCGAAAAGGGTCGAACTCGGCCTGTCAATGATTGATCAATTGTTAAGCCATCGGATAAAGCCCAAGGTTTACTCTCCATCACACCAAACAGCTTAAGACGCCGGCAACACGACCAAATTCACTCCTCCTCGCCCGCGCGACTTCCGCTAAAAAATACCGCCGCCATCTACTCCCGCCACGAACAAGCCGCTCTTTCATTATATAAGCCTTTGTAATTGTAGGCTATTTTCTAAATTTCAATACTGAACAAACGGCCGCTTTGGATGAATACCGCGGGGTGTTTGCCAGTAAATGAATTCTGTTTTTGTGCAGCCGTATTCCTCAGCTCATAAGCTGAGCCTTTGTTTTATAAGACTTTTTTAAAAACCATCGAATAAATTCGAAATTCACCACCTTTCAGACAACAACTTATAAACCACTGTTTTTTCTAAATAAATAATCTTAGGGATGGCAATCTAATGGCAATTTATGGCGGTTTCTGGCAGCGTCTCTGTTAATGATGAATGGCTGGACTGGTGGAACATTGGGAACATCGGGAACGTGCTTCGGAAGTTTTTCTCCCAGAAAAAAATTTTTCCCGGATGAACACCTCCCGATCGGGCGCCGCTTTACTCCCCCTCAACCGCCAAACAAGGCGAACACGGGAACATTGGGAACATTGGGAACGTGATTCAGAAGTTTTTTCCCTGAAATAAAAATTTTGCCCGGCGACCGCCGGCGATCGGGATCCGCTGGACTCGCTCAGGGCCGCCAAAAAGGGAGTGCGCAGCGCCGGCAGCGAGCGCGATCGCCCAAACGGCGAAGCCGGGAACATTGGGAACATCGGGAACGTGAAAAAAAAGTTTTTCTTCCGGAAAAAAAATTTTCCGCCAAGCCGCCGGGTAATCTTATCTCCGGGATTTTTCTTTTTCTGGCTTCAAAAAATGCGGTTTTTATTTCCCGATGTTCCTTGACCTTCTTTGAATCATCCCTTAAAATAGCCCCTCTTTTGCTGAGGCAGGGGTAACTTTTGGGGTAACTCGAAAGTCCTATTTCTCTGAAACTCAGCAATTTAAAGACTTTCAAAGGATGTTGCGGTAGTGGTCGCAGCCTCCACATCGTACCCATGCGGGAATAGCTCAGTGGTAGAGCACAACCTTGCCAAGGTTGGGGTCGCGAGTTCGAATCTCGTTTCCCGCTCCAAAATACAGTAAGAATGCCGCGGAACCCGCGGCTTTTTTATATCAAAAAACAAATAAAGTGTCGCGCAATCTTAAAGGCTTGGAGGCGTTCGGCATTATCCCTCCCCTTCGAAATCCGCCGCAACCGGCCGAAAACCCGAGCCGAATACGCCACCTATAGCCGACACCGCCAGTGCGGTTATTGGGATTTTTCCGCATTTTTCCGGAGCTCCGCAGTATCCTGCAGTTTGAGACGGGTCTGCTCCGGCAAGCCGGCCAAGCCTGCGCAGGGTTTCCGTACCTCAAGCGCTTTGAGCAGGGCCGCCGCCAGTCCGAAATCCGGATTATCCTCCGTCGAGTTGTTGAAAGCCCGCCTCGCGATGCCGGTTGCAATTGCCGGATCCGAACAAGCCAGGTCGATCAGTTTAGGGTGCAGCACTTTGGTGCGATAAACATCCAGCTGCGCCGGACTATTGTATTTGCATCCCAACAAGACGCGGTGATCGCTGTAACAATTTGTCCGGCTGGCCGCTTTGCCCGGCGACAAACCGGTGCCGACATTCCTCATCCGTTTCTGCAGGGCACTGAATTTTTCATCATCGAGTAACGGTTTCAGCATCTCTTCCAGGCTGCGCTGTTGCTGTGCATCCCTCTCCAGCGAGACATGGTCGGCGATAAAGATGCCGTCGAGATTGGCGGCAGACCAATCGCTCCCCTGCAGTTGCGTTTCCCGCAGCTCCGCCCCCTGCAGATCGGCCAAAACCAGGTCTACGCCCTGCAGTTCCGCGTAAACCAGATCCGCGCCTTGCAAATTCGCCTTGCGCAGCGTAGCGCCCTGCAGTTTCGCGCCTCTCAGGTCGGCGCCCTGCAGTTTTGCCCCGCGCAGATCCACGCCCTGCAGGTTCGCTCCGCGCAGGTCCGCACTCTGCAGGCTTGTCCAACTCAGGTCGGCTCCCTGGAGATCGGCGCCCCGCAGGTCCGCGCCCTGCAGATCCGCTTCGACCAGAACCGCGCTTTGTAGTTGCGTGCCTCCCAGGATCGCCCCCTGCAGCTGCGTCTTGTCCCAGCCGGCTACGCCCTGGAGCTTTGCTCTCAGCAGCACCGCGCCCTGCAGCTGGACATGCCGAATGTCCGCCTTGGGTAATTGGGCTCCCTGCAAATTGGCGAAGCGCAGATCGCGCTTTTGCAGGTTAAGGCCGTCGAACTCCTTGAAGGCTGCATCGCGGATTGCCTTGTTCGGGTCCGTTGCACGCGTCAGCAGGGACAAAGAGACTTCTTTCGGTACCAGGCGTCTTTCTATCAGATTCAGATTGCGCGAAAAAAAGCTCAAGTCGAACCACGCACAGGGCCCCAGCATCACCTGAAGAATCGAAGCTTCGGTTTTTTCGGCCTGTTCCAGCGAAGTGCAGGATATGGCCCCCTGTTTATGCACCGCGACGCTCAGCCAGGTTTCGGGCACTTTCCGGATCAGCCAGTCTTCGAAATACTCGGGCTCCTGCTCCGGAGAGCCGTTTCCAGGATCGCTGCTCGCCGGGCTGTAATAGGCTTGGACGGTCATCCTGCCGGGTATCACGGCAACCAGGCTCAACAAGACCACCAGCGGCACCGACACCATCAGAATGATCATTCCCTTGGGTTCGGTGCCGGTTTGCTGAACCGGCCGCAGGGCGACTTCGCGCAGATGCCGGTTCGGCCAGCGCCGCTGGATCGCCCGGACCAGCCGGTTCCATCCCAGTTCGCACAAATAGTGGAGCGAGGCCGGCCAATACCCGAACAGCTTGAAGGCGAAGTTTTGCCACCATTCCCCTGCCCGGTCCTGCGGCGACGCAATCAGCGGCCAGAGCGCGATCAGCATGACAGCGTCGACCCAGACCGCGAGCCGCTGGGACCAGCTGATCGCCTCGTCGTGAAACGGCAGAAAACGGATTTGCGCGGCCAACAGCATGAATAAAGGCAAGGCGATGATCGTAATGCCGACGATCAGGGACAGCAGCCAGCGGATCAGCCAGACATTGGACCTCCCGACGATTAAATGCGTAAAAGGAAAGATGAACAGGCGGTCGCGGATTTGCTGCCCGGCCGAAGTATTCGGCAAATCGCGGTCCAGATTCCAGAGCTTGCAGGAAAGCAGCTCCAGCTGCATCAGCAGATTGAAATGCAGCAGCACGACCATCCACGGCGCGAACGAATAAAAAGCCGTCAGCGGCAATTCCACATCCAGAATCGGCAGCTTGACCGGACTGATCCGGAGCAGATCCTCGTGCGTGGTCCCCCAGACGATCACGCCGAGATAAGCGGCGAACGCGATGAACGCGACATGCAGCGCCGCCACCGTCTGCGAAGCGGAATTGGCCGAGTCCAGCAGTTTCTCTATGTGCGGAGAATTTTCGGGGCTGGGAGGCAATGCAGGGCTGGTCATGGCGGCGAATGCGAAAGGCGGCGTAATAGGTTTTGAGTGTCAATGTCCCGAATCGATCCTTCGGGTTTGGCTTGAATGCCCGCTATGTTACCGGAGGCACGACGACTCGTGAACAGACGGTGCCGATTTCGCGGTAAACGGCTTCGGGCTTCGCTTCATAACGGCGGGAAAAATGAAACGGCACCAATTGTTTGACGTCGGCCCGGGTCGCAATCTCGCCGCAGGCCCTCGCGGTCAAATGGCCGGTCCGGCGCGCCTGCTCGACATCGTCCTCAAGAAAGGAGGCCTCGCAGAACAGAAAGTCGGCCTTGCGCGCCAAACGGCTCAGCGCCTCGCGATTGGCCGGCGTGTCGGCCAGATCGGTGGCATAGACCAGTTTCTCGCCGGGCGCAACGGTCAACAGGCGCTCTGCCAGTTCGTTCGCCGGTCGGCAGCTGTCATCGGGCAAACGGATCGCTGCTTCAGTAGCGCCTGCTGCGATCAGCCGCTTCAACTCGTTGAGCCAGGGGCCGGACTTAAATCCCCAGGAGGCGACCGCCTGCTTGTCGACATTGAATTTGGCCTTGCTTTCGAACGCATAAGCCTGCACCGGCGTGCCGTGGTCCAGCGTGGCCGTGCGAACGCTGAACAGCGGTTCGTCCACAATCAGCCCTTCGGAAACGGGCAAGTCGGGAAGCTCCGCGCAATCCCGGCAGCCTGCCTGAATCCGGGCTCGCCGCAGCCGATCGCAATGGATTTCCGCAACCTCGAAGCGCGGCCCGGTATCGCCGATGCGGTCCCAGAGAATGCCGTCGACCATGCCTTTGATATGGCCGATCAAGCCCGGCGGCCCGAAAAGCCGGCAACTCGGAAAATTCCCGAAACGGGAACGCAACAGCCACAGGAAGCCGCCGATATGATCGATATGGGCGTGGCTGATGAACACATCGCTGACTTGATGGACGGTCCGGGTGGGCAATCGGCCCGATTCCCCCAGATCGAACAGCAGGCTGCGCTGTTGCTGTTGCATCCGAAGATGCAGCAACGGGTCGCCGAAGACCCCGTTGATCAGCGTGGCATACAGGCCGCGCAATTTGACTGCCGGCCGCGGTCCACCGCCGTAATCGGGCGTCGGATACGGCATCGCGTCCGGCGGCGGCAAAAATTGCAGGTTGCCCGAACCGAACGGCGCCGCGCTGACGAGCAATCCGTTCTTATCGCTATGGGCATCGCGCACCAGCAAGGTTCCGGAAATCGCAGCCGGCATAGGCAACCGGATTCGAAGCTCCTTCTCCTTCAGCGCGATGATCTCGCCAAAGCCGACCGTGCGGCCGTTTTCGATAAAAGCACACTGGCGCCCCGCCCACACTTCCGGCACATCCGTCGGGGGAGGCGTGCCGGTCAGTCCCAATTCGTCGAGACGGACGTTGATCTCTTCGGCGGTAGAAAGATAAGCTCGCCACAGTCCGGTTCTCTTGTGCGTACGGCTCTTTTTACCGGGATAGCGGGCTTCCGGATGCGCATGAACCGGCAAAAGATGGATGCCGAGCGCCCCCAGCTCATCAATCAAAGTCGGCGCTTTCGAGCGGCGGTTCAGCATCAGTACCGTATCGATGCCCAGAAGCTCGACCATCCCGCTCAGCAATTCCGCGCCTGCAATGCCCCGGCTTACGCCGGGAGCATCGATCAGCATCAGGCCCGGCGGAGCCTCTTGGATCAACCTGCGCACCGCCGCCAACAGAGGCAGGCGAAAACGGCCCGCATCCAGCGTACAGAGCGCTTCGAAAGCCAATACCTGCCAGCCTGATTCCCGCCACTTCCCCAGGGATACGGTGCCCGGCAAACCGAAGCCGGGCGATCCGGGATCAGCAGTGACGGTGAAGCTGTCCAGCCCTCTTCCGGTCAGTTCGCGCGCCAGTTCGGCAGTCAAGGTGGACTTGCCGATTCCGGTCTCGCCATACAATAAAACTCTTTTCCCGCCGGCTAGCAGTCGTTCGGCAAGGTTGGCAGGCGAATAAGACAACCAGGGAATAGGCACGGGAAATCCCACGAAAGAAAAAGAAATCTGGAAACCATAGCATTCACTGTGTGAATTGGACTCGCCTGGGAATCGAACGTGCAAGAAGGTATCCGATGCTGATCGATGCAAAGAGTCCAGGTTAATGATCAGGCACCTCGGAAGATTGTATAGGTAAATACCCGCCGAAATTTCCTATTTTCTACAGGATGTCTCGCGGATTGCCAAAGAGATCGGCAAAGAATTAGGCCAGCCCTTTTAAGCTGAGCCAGAACCGCGACGTCTGGATCGGCGCCAGCATAGGCATCCCCCTGCTCCAACAGCACGGAGACAGCATCGATATGCTGATGGATCATGCCGATAAGCCCTCGTATCAGGCCAAAGATCAAGGACGCGGCGGCTTCGCTTATTTTTCCGAAGACCTTACCATCGCGACTCAGGAACGCATCGAGCTGGAAACCCGGCTGCGCAACGCGATCGAACAGCAGGAACTGTGCATGTACTACCAACCGCAAACCGATACAGCGGACTGATTGTCGGCGCCGAAGCTTTGGCGCGCGGGCAGAACTCGGACCAAGAACTCATAGTACTGATCTTCTGGCGAAAGAGCGCCCGGCACTGAACGCAGCCGATTCGGCAGCCATTACGCCCTTTAATATTTCGGTGCCATAGCATAATCCGATTTCCGGCGGAAACGGAATTTCGTCTTACCGTCGGTACGGCGTAAGCCATTTCCACGATCCGGCAACCGGCCGGTGAATCTCCGGGAATCGTTTTTCGAACACGCCGACGTAAGGCAATTCTTTTCACAAAATTACCGCAGAGAATCAAGCGATGCGGTTTTTTTGCCTCGCAGGTGAGGGTTTTTCACTGCTCAAACGTCTTAGTAAAGATAATGAGCCCTGATGCCCTCATGCCGACACAGTTTAGGCTTTAGGAAAAAGACTTTTCAGGTCACAGCCCTTTATTTTTCAGGTATTTTTTATGAAGACGAAAAGGAGTACAGCCGCAAAAAATTCGCCTCCGCTCGATTCGCCATTTCCGTCGGCCCGCTATTTTCAGATTCATTTTCAATATCTGCAGGAAATCATCGGCGATTTACGCGTTCAGGTGGAAAAAGCCAATCGGCAAATTGCCGAATTACAGGTCCAGCTACACCTTCAACAATCCGCCTACAACCCCTCGCAAAACGATTACGGTAAAGAAACGGAAAATTATTTCGAGCGCCGGGTAATTGAAGACCGGCAATGAAACAAAGCCAATCCTCCTTTTAATTGTTACCATGATTTTCGAAAAGGAAGCCGCTCGACGCGAACGCCGTTTACACCGTTTGAAATCCACCCTTGCCGCGCTCTGCGGCCTGCTGCTGCCGGGATGCATGACGCCGCCCGAACGCGAGCGGCTGACTTCGCTGCCGCCGCTCCCGGCCCAATGGTCTGCCGAACGGCATCGGCAGGGCGCCGCTTCGGACCATTGGCTGGAGACATTTGAGGATCCCCGGCTCACGCAGGCGGTGAACGCCGCCCTCGACGGCAACTTCGATCTGCGCGCGGCTGCGGCGCGCGTCGAGGCGGCGCGGGCGCGAATGCGCATCGACGGTGCCGGGCGCTGGCCCCAATTGGCTTTCGAAGCCGGTTACCGGCGCGGCGATCCGGGAGCGGGAGAGGCGGTAACCGGCGCATTCGAGGCGCTTTTCGATCTGTCGTGGGAACTGGATGTCTGGGGCCGCATTCGTGCCGCGCAGCTGGCTTCGGGGCAGGAAGCCGAAGCCACCCTGTCCGATTGGCAGGCCGCGCGCCTATCGTTGGCCGCGCGCACCGCGCAGAACTTTATCGAACTGACCGAAGCCCATGCGCAAGTCCGGGTCGCCGAACAATCGATGCACGACCGCCGCACGTTGGTCGAACTGTTACGCGGGCGCTTCCGGCGCGGCCTGACCCACGCCCTGGACCTACGCCTGGCCCTGACCGATCTGGCGAACGCCGAAGCCCAGCTTGCCGAACAACGCACCCGCGTGCAAAATCTGACCCGCTCGTTGCAGGTCTTCTTGGGCCGCTACCCGGACGGACACTTTACCGTCGGCGAAGCGCTGCCGGCGCTGCCGAAAGCGGTGCCGGCCGGCATCCCTTCGGCTCTCGTCGAACGGCGTCCCGACCTCAATGCCGCCTTCGAGCGCCTCTGCGCGGTCGATAAACGCTTGGAAAGCGCCCGCAAGGCTTTACTGCCCCGCTTTGCGCTGACCGCAAGCGGCGGCACCGGCAGCGCCGCGTTGAGTGAATTGATCGATCCGCGCGCGGCGGCCTGGCATCTGGCGCTCGGCCTCGTGCAGCCGATTTTCACCGGCGGGAGGCTGCGCGGCGAAATTCAATTGCAGGAAGCGCGCGCCGAGGAAGCGCTGAACGGCTACCGGAGCATCGCGTTGAATGCATTCCGCGAAGTCGAACAGACCCTGGCCGCCGAAGACCGTTTGCGCGAACAGGAACAAGCCCTGGAGGAAGCGGTCCGGCAAACCGACGCCAGCCGTAAGCTCGCAATCTATTCCTATCAGCACGGGCTGATCGAAATTCTGACGCTGCTGGACAGCTACCGTAGCACCTTGAATGCGCAAAGCGCGCACTTGACCGCACGCCGACAATTGCTGAACAACCGGATCGATCTGTATCTGGCGTTGGGCGGCGGATTTTAAACCGTAATTCTTTATGTTGCACGAACTGTCCGGCGCGATCCGTTCCCGGGCGCAGGCGATCAAAAATCCGCCCTCGGTAGGTTGGGCTGACGTCAGGAAGCCCAGCAGGATAGCCTTGGTAAGCTGTTGATTTCCGCTTTGCACAGCCCGACGATTCTTAAAAATGGTATGCATAGCATACCCTACAACGATGACTTGACAGGAGAAAACCGATGACCCAAACCCCTCTTCGATTGCTGAGCCTTATCTTGGCGACACCTTTGTGCGTAAGCGCCGGCATCCTCGTAAACGGCAAATGGTCGCTCGCCAACTGCGGCAACAAGCCCGAGGTGCCGGCGATAGATCAAACTAACGTCGAAGCCTTCAATCAAAGCGTCGCGAAGATCAATGCCTGGCAACAGCAGGCCAAGGTGTATTACGAATGCCTGGTCAAGGAAGCGAACGCGGACAACGCGGTCATCGCCGACACCGCCAACGCGGCGCAAGCCGAATACCGCGCCACGGTCGAAAGCATCGGCAAGCAAGCCGAAGCCGCCAAAAAGAAACTCGAAAAAAAATAAGGATTTCGCCATAAACCACTTCCTTGAAAAAGGAGGGATTCAAAGCAAGTTTTGAACGCCAGGGCTTGGTTTTACTGTGGCGCCCAGGGATCCAAAGCTTGCTTTGGGCAATAAACAAAAGTCATTTTGGCCCCATCCTAAGACCGAAAACCATCGGATTTCCTTCTCGAATCGGAGGCTGATGTGGCAAATGCCGCATTTTTACGCACAGAGGTGGGGAATTTTGCGCTCTGAAACGTCTTATTTCGAAGAAGCCAAACTCAAAAACGATTTCATACGCTACGGAAAAAAATTCTCATGCAATTCTTCAACAGCCGGCATGGCGGACCGTCAACACCGGATTTCGTGTATCCGGGCGGGACGAGCTCCCATCCGTTATCTTCCTGGCAAGCGCTGCTCAATCGCCTGCGCCGTGAAAAACGACCCGGCTATCTGTTCGGCGAAATCGTGCTCGCGGTTTTTCTGCTGCACGTGTTGGCGCTGCACTGGCTGTTCGCACCGTCCGAACCGATTGCCCAAGCCAAACCGTTGGTGATGGAAGTCTCGCTGGTCGCCGCGCCGAAACAGGAGCCCCATGCAGCGCCGCCCGCGCCGCCGAAACCGCCGGAGCCGCCCAAACCGAAGCCGAAGAAAAAAACCGTTGCAAAGAAAAAGCCGGTCATGAAAAAACCGTTGCCGAAAGAGGCGGTGGCTTTACCCAAGCCTGCGGAAGCGGAAGCCGAAGCCGAGGCAGCCGAAACCCCGCCGACACCCCCCGCTCCGCCTGCGCCGGCAAAATCTGCCGCCCCGCCCGCGGAAACCTTTACCGAAGCGAATTTCCGCGCCAATTACGGTTTCAACCCGAAACCGGAATATCCGCGCCTGGCCCGCAACCGCGGCTGGCAAGGCCAAGTCTTGCTGAAGGTGCAGGTATCCGCCGAAGGCCTCAGCGACACTGTCGACGTTTATCGCAGCAGCGGCCATGACATCCTCGACGAGGCGGCGGCCATCGCGGTCAAAAAGTGGAAATTCATTCCGGCAATGCTCGGCAGCACGCCGGTCGCCAGTGCGGTAATCGTGCCGATCATTTTTACGTTAAACAATTGATAGCAGGAGATTCAATGCCCCATCATATCGCCCCGACCGTCATCGTCGACGGCACCCTTTACACTTTGCTGGCGTTTTCGATCGCCACCTGGTCGCTGATCGTATTCAAGATTTGGCAGTTCGCCCGCCACGGCTACCAGAACCGGCGCTTCACCGACGCGTTTTGGGAAGCCTCCGACCTCGAAAGCGCAAAAGCGCTGCCGATCATGGCAGCCCGCGGACCGCAGGCACGCATTGCCCAGCGCGGCTTCGGCTGGCTCAACGAAATGCAGGCGACTTCCGGCCGGATGCTCAAATTCCACGGCTCGCCGGAAGAACTGCTCGGCCAGGCCCTGCGCATCCAAACCCAGAAAGAACAACACGCGCTCGAAAGCGGCCTGACGCTGCTCGCCAGCATCGGCAGCACGGCGCCGTTCGTGGGCCTGTTCGGCACCGTACTCGGCATCATGCACGCCTTGCACGAAATCAGCCAAAGCGGCTCGGCGAGCCTGGACGTAGTGGCGGGGCCGATCGGCGACGCGCTGATCGCAACCGCGATCGGCATTGCGGTCGCGGTGCCGGCGGTACTGGCCTATAACTTTTTCGGGCGGCGCGCCAAACAACACCGGCAGGCGCTGGACCATTTCGCCGGCAGCTTTCTGCATCTGGTGTTCAACACCGGGGCCAAACAAGGATAATGCGTCATGGCCTTCAATACGCAATCTTCCGAAGAACAGGACGCGATCAGCGAGATCAACGTTACGCCGCTGGTCGATGTGATGCTGGTACTGGTGATTATCCTGCTGGTTACCGCACCGTTGCTGACCCAATCGGTCAAAGTCAATCTGCCGAAAACGGCCGAAACGACGCCGGACGAGAAAGACCCGCCGCTGCAACTCGTCATCGACGCGCAGGGGCTGGTCACGCTGAACAAGAAGCCGCTCGCCGACCTCGCCGCGCTCGAAGCCGAACTGACCGCCGAACTCCGGCACAACCCGGAGACGGCCGTCCATCTCTACGCCGACCAGGGCGTGATCTACTCGAAAGTCGCGGAAGTGATGGCCGCCGCCCAACATGCCGGCATTACCAAACTGGCATTCGTGACGGTAGAGCGGTAAGGCAATGCCGTTAAGTTAAGGCGTCATACCGGCAGGGATGTGTTCTGTCGTTGCCATCCCTGGCTTCCGGATTCGGCAACTGCTCCTTGCGTTGCCCGCGATCGCTTGTTCCCGACGTGATCTACCTTCCCCATCCATGGAGGCGTCGATCGCTTGTTCCCGACGCGATCTACCTCGCCCTTCCTTGGGCTCGTACCTCCTGTGTCCCTACAGTCGTCCGGCAATCCCAGCCGGAACGACGAGTTTCTCCTAACTTAACGGCATTGAGCGGTAAGATGGGGGGCTTTCTTCCGCGAAAACGCAACGGGATCGTGGCCGAAACATTGAAGAGGTTGAATTGAGCCGGATTGAAGCTATGATTGATTCAAATACCCAATCCCGTTTCCACCGATATGATCGATCCCATCGCCGGATATTCGAAACAGCCCGTCTTGCGCATTTCGAAAGGTCAATCTGAAAAAAGAGGTTCGGCTCTCGGCCTATGCGGAGTTAAATCATCACCCGGCCAGCTTAATAAAGCCGTCCGCCCTTGTAGCCGGTCAACCCATGGAATCGAGGACGTTGTCGAGCTAAATCCGTATTCTTTTCGTCAATTTTAACGCTCTTAAAGAGCAGGGAGACCTCGCGTGGCATTATTCGGCAATAAAGCAGTCCAGTCGCGTATCGACGAAGCAGTCAAGATTCTCGATAGAATGACCGACGGCGATTTTTCCGCCCCTATCGATACTGAAGGCCACGATGTCGTAGCGCCGTTGATGCTGGCCTTGCAGAAAAACAGGCAAACGCTGGAGCGGCGCCAGGCGGAAAACCGCGGCGCCAACGATCTTGGCGCCGAACAGACGACCCGCTTCGAACAGGCTTTCGATCAATTGATCGCAGGCATCCGGCGCGGCCAATTGTCTTCGCGCCTGGACCCGGAAGCGTTCCCTCCCGAGACGCTGCGCGCAACGGCGGAGCGCGTCAACCAGCTTATCGAACTGCTGACAAAACCGCTTGAAACGACCAGAGTCTACCTGGAAGAAATCGGCCAAGGCAACGTCCCTTCCAAGATTGCCGAGGCGTACGAAGGCGACTTCAACGCCGTCAAAAATGCGCTGAACGGTGCGGGCGAGACCGTCACACGGTTGCTCACGCGCCAAAGCGCGCTCGACAACACCAGTACCGGCGTCATGCTGGTAGACAACGAACGCAAGATCACCTACGCGAACCAGGCCGTCAAGCAAATGCTCAAATCCGCCGAGGCAGGGATTCGCGAACAGTTGCCGGGCTTTAGCGCCGACCGCCTGATCGGCGTCTGCATCGACAGCTTCCATAAAAAACCGGCGCATCAGGCGGAACTGCTCGACCGGCTGAACAGTGCGCATAATGCCAGATTTAAACTCGGCGGCCGCATCTTGCAGGTGATCGCCAACCCTATCATCGACGCCAGCGGCGAGCGCCTGGGCAGCGTAGCCGAATGGCTGGATCTGACCAATGAGCTGGCGCTACGCGATAAAGAACAGCAACTCGCCGTCGAAAACACACGCATCCGTATCGCCCTGGATAACGTCACCACCAATGTGATGATCGCCGACAGTGAAGGCCGCATCATTTATCTGAACAAATCGATTGTGGATATGCTGACCCGCGCCGAGGCCGACATTCGCCAAGTCTTGCCCCAATTCAAGGTTTCCCAACTGCTGGGCACGAATATGGATCAGTTCCATCGGCAGCCGTCCCGGCAACAGCAACTGCTAACCGCGCTCTCCGGCACGCATCATGCGCAAATTAAAGTGGGAGCTCGCACTTTCGTTTTGAACGCAAACCCTGTCACCAACGAAAAAAACGAACGCTTAGGGTCGGTGGTCGAATGGAGGGACCGTACCGATGAAGTAGCTGTCGAGCAGGAAATCGCCGACATCGTCAATGCCGCCGGCCGGGGCGATTTCAGCCAGCGCATCGAGCTGGCCAACAAACAAGGTTTTTTCCGCAATTTAGGGGACGACATGAATCGGCTAATGCAAACCAGCAGCGCAGGCCTGAATGAAGTGCTGCGCGTACTGGATGCAGTGGCGGAGGGCGACCTGACCGAAACGATCTCCAACGACTATCAAGGATTATTGGGACAATTGAAGGCGGACTCCAATACTACGGTGGAGCGCCTGTCGCAACTGGTGCTGGACATCAAAGCCGTGGTGAATGCCGTCCACACTGCCGCACGGAAAATTTATACGGGCAATGCCGAACTGTCGCAACACACGAAGGAACAGACGGCCAGCCTGGAACAAACCGCCTCCAGCATGGAGCAGCTCGCCTCTGCCGTCAAGCACAATGCCGACAATGCGCAACAGGCCAACCGCATGGCGTTGGCGGCCTCGAACGTCGCCGTCAAGGGCGGCAAAGTGGTGCAGCAAGTGGTGGACACGATGAGCGCCATCAACGAAAGCTCGCACAAGATCGTGGACATCATCAGCGTAATCGACGGGATTGCTTTACAGACCAATATATTGGCGCTCAATGCCGCGGTGGAGGCAGCACGTGCCGGTGAACAAGGCCGTGGATTTGCGGTCGTGGCCAGCGAAGTGCGCAACCTGGCGCAGCGGTCGGCGGCGGCGGCCAAGGAAATCAAAGGACTGATCAGCGATTCGGTGGAAAAGGTGGAGGACGGCAGCCAACTGGTCGGCGAAGCCGGAAAGACCATGGAGGAAATCGTGAATTCGGTGAAGCAGGTCACCGACATTATGGCGTTAATTGCAGCCGCCTCCGCCAAACAAACCTCCGGCATCGAACAAGTGAATACGGCGATAGCCCAGATGGACGAAGCGACCCAGCAGAATGCCGCGCTGGTGGAACAGGCCGCGGTCGCCGCCGATTCCCTGGAGGAACAAGCTGACCGGCTGACCGAAGCGATGCGGCAGTTCCGCCTCGATCCCTCCATCGCCCCTCTCTCCGCGGCAGCCCCTAAGACGTTCGGGCAGAAACCGGCGCGGCACCTGGCGCATAACCAACCGGGAGTGCCGCAAAAAAGCGATGCATCCGGCTTATCCCTGGCCGGCTCACCCAGCGGCGCAGAATGGACTGAGTTTTAACGGCGCAACCTTACGATTCCTTTTCTTGATTCGGAGCGGCGTTACCGCACTCAGTCGCCGTCGACGCCGCTCCTACCGTCCTTACTTCGATCCGTTCGGTCCGAAGCGGTTTCGCTTATTCCTCGAAATGATTGACGATCACCCGGCCGCCCGAAATCACCAGATCCGGATTTTCCAACAGCTTGAAGCGCTCGAACGGATTACCCTTGACCGCAATCAGATCGGCCGGCGCATTCGGCAATAAAGTGCCCAACAACGGATCACCCAGATGTTCGCCGGCTTTGGAGGTAACGGCTTTGAATACGTTCAGCACGTCGGCGAAATCGATCGATTGGCCGCCGGTCAAATGCAGCATCAGGTGCATCTCTTCGCCGTTGATGCCCCAGGGTACGTTATCGTGCCCGATTTCCGAACCGTATAACAAGCCGGCGCACTGCCCCGGCGTTGCCGTCTCGCACTCCGCTATTTTGGCGGCCAGTTGCGCCGTATTGGAGTGGACGCCCATACCGTCTTTTACGCAGGACGAAAGCGTGTCGATGGTCGTCACGAAGATCAGCCCCGGCGTATTGGCGGCCTGTTGCAGCAGTTCCGGTCTGATCGCGGCGCAGGGCATGTGCGCAAACTCGTCGATGCCGGCATTCAAGGCGCGTTCAAAGCCCGTATCCTCGCCGGCGTGAACGATCACGCGTTTGTTCAGGGCATGCGCCTTGACCACAATCGCATTCACGATATCCTGGGAAAGCATGGCCCAGGGCGCCGCAGGGACGGGATTTTCGCCGTGCGGCATCATCCAGGGAGCGCCGGGTTCGCCGCCGGGTTCCAGCGCAATCTTGATCGCGGCCGCACCGCCGTCGCTCAGTTGCTGTACCGCATTTTCCGCTTCGGCGGCGGAGGCTACGGGATAGCCGATTTTATCCAGTCCGCCCTCGCCTCCGAAGACGTTCAACGGATAGCCGCCGGGCGCCTGGAGGATGGGGCCCGCACTCAACAGCCGCAACTGGCCTTCGCCGCCGGACGGAGGCAGCAAAGGGCCGCCGGTATCCTGAACCGTGGTGATGCCGTTCCGCAAAACCGTTATTTTAGGCACATTCTGGAAAGTGATATGCGCATGCGACTCGATGAAACCCGGCAAAATCGTCGCCTCTCCCAAAAGGTCTTTACGGGCGCAGCGCCTTTTTAACTCGACCATGGGACCGATCTGGGCGACTTTTTCCTTTTTCAGCAACACGCCCCATCCTTCATGCAGCTCGAAGCCGTCGAATAGCCGGTCTGCCGTCACGATCCGGCATTTGGCCAATTTGGGTAATTTGCCGGTTTCCGAAGAACCGTCGTGTTCGCCTTCATGGGCGTAAGCTTGAAGGCTGCCGCCTATCCATAAGAGCAGGACAATAGTCAAACGAAGCAATTGATAGAATCCCCTGTTGTTTTTCATCTGGCGTTCCAAGTTCTTGTATGTATGGGTTGTATTTTGTAGAGGGCGCGGATCTGCCGACGCCCCGTGCGCCGGCACCGGATCCGGATCCGGATCCGGAAATGATTGAAATGGCCTGGCATGAAAGCGCCCAGAGAGTCAGCAATATCCAAGCCAAAGCGATTCCGTCATTTCGATTCAACTTGGCAATCCTGCTTTCAGGCGAAAAAAAGCTGGCGAATAGGCTTTGGCACAGGTCGTTGACGATAGAACGGATACCGCCGCAGACCATCGCTTACCGGCTGATCTCAATAAAAACTATGTCATCTGCCACATCGGTTTTGCGCCATATCGCACGGCACGGCTTTGAAGCGGTAGCGGAAAATTTTCGCGCCTTTGCACCGGGGATAAGCCTCCATGCCCTACCGGCACCCAAAAATGCCGGAAAACCGCACGCAGAGCCGCTATTTCCCTTCCCGGCCAGACGGCCGCCATCGCCCGGCAGAGCAGCGTTTTGCTGCCGCGAAATGGCTGGCCCCGCGGGCTATTGATCACGTAAGCCTACTCCCATCACAAATGCGGTTCCCTGATTTGAGTCGCCATGTCGATTATGATTAAATTATTACTTGCGTTGCATCGATTGACTCTGCGTTTTCGTCCTTGTCGAATAACACTGACAGATAGAGTCGAATCTAACCTGCTTTCGAGTTGTATCACTCCCTAAATAAAATCAAAAATACTTCAGGAGATGAGCATGCCATTACCCTCTTGCCGGGTCTTAATCCTAGCCCTGTTACTGTCGTCGTGCGCATTTAGAAGCTGGGGCGCAGATTCGGATGTCGTCGGTTACGTCAAAATCGCGCATGGCAAGGCTTTCGTATCGACCCGGCAAATCGCCGTCGACGCCCAACCCGGAACTCCCCTCTACCAGGGCAGCACGCTGACCACCGGAAGCGACGGCAGCCTGGGCGTTACCTTGAAAGACAACACGGTCATGTCGTTCGGGCCCGACACCGAAGTCAGCATCGACGACTATCTCTACAAACCGGCGCAGGATCGTTTAAAGCTCGCCGCCCGCATTGTCAAAGGCACTTTGCATTACATCTCCGGCGTCATCGCCAAACTCAAACCGGAAGCGGTCTCGATCAACACGCCAACCGGTATCATAGGCGTTAGAGGCACGCGTTTCGCCGTCAAAGTCGAGGACTGAAACAGATGACCACGTACTCAGCGCACCCGCTCCGTTCAACGCTCCCCCTCGTGCTAAGCCTCTTTATGGCGGCCTGTTCGCAATCGTACGTCGTACTGCTCGCCGAAGACGACGGCCGCGTCGGCCAGGTTTCGGTGACCACACCCGCCGGCACGACCTTGCTCGACAAAGCTTCGGAAGGCATCGAAATCAGCGGCCAACCCGGCAAAACATTTGCCGTCGATCCGCAGCGGCTCGAGCGCGATTTCGGCGCCGCCCTGGCTTCGGCGCCCAGAAAACCCGTATCGTTCGATCTGTACTTCAACAAAGGCGGAACCGAACTTACTGCCGCCTCTGCGGCGGATATTCCGAAATTTTTTGACGAAATCAAGCAGCGTCCGGCCCCCGACATTTCGGTCATCGGCCATACCGACACCGCTGGCAGCGCCGAAGACAACGAGCGGCTGAGCCTGAACAGAGCCAAAGCAACCGCCGAACTGTTGAAAAAAAATCTGCCGCAGGTCATCAACATCACCATCGATTCACACGGCGAAAAAAACTTATTGGTCCCAACCCCCGATAACTCCGCCGAACCGCGCAATCGGCGCGTAGAAATCACGGTCAGATAATTCGACACATCTTGTCATATGCCGTCATCGATGCACTCGAACCTTCAACCCAATCGCGCCTCTTCTTCCAGGCGCCCTGCCGTCCTGCATTGTGCCGAGGCCGGCCGCGCGCATCGCCTGCAACAAACGCCCTCTATCGCCGAACTCGCTCTCGACTTCACCGTGCTCGGCCAGCCCGAGCAAATCTTCACGGCCTTATTAGACAAACATTACGACCTGGTCTTGATCGATACCGATAACATGCCGAATGCCGCCGTAGACTTGGTCGTCTCGATAAGAAAGCACTTTCCGGCCCGGGCGTTGCCTATATTGATCGGACACGGCCCGGCCGCGCGTGCGCAACGCAATGCCGCACTCGCCGCGGGCGCGACCGACTGGTTCTGCACCGCAAGCGACGATGAAGACATCGCGCAGAGAATCCAGCACTGCCTACGCCTTGGCCACGTACTGCACACCAACAACCATCTGCAAGATCTTTTGGAAGCGGAAATCCGGAAACGCACCTCGAAATTGGACATGCTGATCGAAAGCGGTTTGATGATGTCGATGGAGAAGAACCGCTCCAAATTATTGCGGCACATTCTGGTCGAAGGGCAACGCTTGCTGAACTGCGACGGCGGCACGATGTATTTGATGACCGAAGCCAAAACCTTACGTTTTGCCGAAAGAACCCGCGACGATTACCTGCCGTTTACCGAAATCGCGCTCTATGACGCCGCCACCGGCCGCCCGAACGACACCTATGCGTCCACTTATGCCGCCCTGCACAATAAAATCGTCGTCATTGACGACGTCTATCGCGAGCAACGCTTCGATTGCAGCGGCACTCGCGATTTCGATGCGCGCAGCGGTTACCACACGACCTCTTTGCTCACCGTACCGATGGCGCCGCGCGGCGGCAAAGTGATCGGCATCCTGCAATTTTTCAATGTCAAATCGGCCGCAACCGGCGAATTCCTCCCTTTTGCCGCCGACACGGTCGAACTGGTCGAAGCGTTGGCCGCGCAAGCCGCCGTCGCCCTGGATAATTTGCAGTTGGTGAAAAGCCAGAAAGACGCTACCGAAAACATCATTCGGATTATCGCCAACGCCTTGGACAGCAAAAGCCCGCATACCGGCCATCATTGCGTACGCGTCCCGAAACTGGCATTCATGCTCGCCGAAGCCGCCTGCCTAGAAACGGAAGGTCCCCTGGCCGAATTCAATTTCGCTTCCGACGACGAATGGTTCGAGTTCCGGGTCGGCGCATGGCTGCACGATTGCGGCAAGATCACCACACCGGAATACGTGATCGAAAAAGCCACCAAACTGGACATGCTCTATAACCGCATCCACGAAATCCGCTTGCGTTTCGAAGTGTTGCTGCGCGATGCCGAAATCGCAAGCCTTAAAGCATGCCTGCAAGGTGAAGACCCTGAAGACATGCAAACCCGCTTCGCACAACAAAAGGCCGAATTGCTCGACGATTTCGCCTTTCTCGCCGACTGCAACGTCGGCAAAGAAACGATGGACGACGCCAACGTCGGACGGATTAACCGGATAGCACAAAAAATATGGCTGCGCCATTTCGACGATCGCCTGGGCCTGTCGCGCGAAGAACAACTGCGCCGGCAAAACGAAACCCCGCGCTCGTTGCCGGTCGAAGAGCGTTTGTTGAGCGACAAGCCCCATCATGTCATCCCGAGGCCCTTCCCGAAACAGGACGAAAGCCGGTTCGGCATCAAAATGGACGTCCCCGAACATTTGTATAATTTCGGCGAGATCTATAACCTGAGTATCCGAAAAGGCACCTTGACTCCCGAAGATCGTTACAAAATCAACGAACACATTATCGAAACGATCAAAATGCTCGGACAAATGCCGTTTCCGGATACATTGAAGCGCGTTCCGGAATATGCGACCACTCATCATGAAACCCTGGACGGATGCGGCTATCCTCGTAAACTCACCGCCGCCGAGCTATCGATTCCGGCCCGCATCATGGCCATCGCCGACATTTTCGAGGCGCTGACCTCGGCCGACCGTCCCTATAAAAGGCCTTACAAGCTATCGGAAGCCGTGCATATTCTGTACAACATGAAGCAGAAACAGCAGATCGACCCCGACTTGTTCGAATTATTTTTACGCTCCGGCACATACCGCAAATTTGCCGAACAATTTCTGGCGCCCGAACAAATCGATGAAATCGACATCCAGGTTTTTCTGCATCCGGCAACCGACTGAGTAAGGAAAAAGCTTTTGAACACCGCGCGCCCCCCTTTCCGCATCGACTCCAGCCAAAGCATCGATGAGGCCGCGGTCGAAATCGTGCAGCTTTTCCGGTCGATCGGCCATTTGCCGAATAAAGTCGGCCTGGTTTTCCAAACGCTCGCCGCCTGCCTCGCCCTCGCGCCAAACAATGCCTACATGCAAGCCGGCTTGCGCCTCGCCGAAGCCATCGACGGCGACGACCCGTGCTTCGATCTGCCCTACCATAATAGGCAACACGTTTGCGAGGTCATGTTGTGCTGCCGTTACCTCGCCCTGGCGCTTGACCTCGCCCCGCAGGCCACGCTCGAAATCATTCTGGCCGCCCTGTTCCATGACTATCGGCACGACGGCAATAGCTGCAACCCTATTCCTTTCCGGCTCGAACGCCATTCGATTAACCAGGCACAACCGTATCTACTGGCCGCCGGCCTTAACCCAACGCAATGCCGCAAGCTGACGGCGCTGGTCTTGGCCACTCAGCCAACCGCCGGGCTGCCGGTTGCCCTGGCCTATTACCACCACCATTGCCGGCAAGGACCGCGTCCTGAAGCGCCTGCCTATGCGCCGGAGCTGACCGAATTGGACAACATCGACAACGCCACGCATGCATTGATCCTTTGCTTGGCCGACGTATTGCCTTCGCTCGGCCTCACGATCGAGCATGCCTTGCATTTACAGGAGAAACTCGCGCAAGAATGGGGCAAACCGTTGGGTATCGAAGACAAAGTGCGCTTCATCGAGCATACGCAACACCTTTTTATACTCTGCGACCGCTTCATCCCCAACGTAATGCGTCTCAAGAACCACTTATTGAGCATCCGTCATGGCGGTAGCGCCGATTAACACGCGCGCCAGCGTTTGGGCGACGCTGTTAACCGTCTTATGCGCAGCGGCTTTGCAAGCGGCCGACCCCATCCCTGCGCAAATCGTGCGCAACGCCACGTTCGACCAATTTCAACGCCTGAAACCGCGCGCCTACCAAACCTCGCCGATCAAAATCATCGATATCGACGATGCCAGCCTGAACAAGCTCGGCCAATGGCCTTGGCCGCGCACGCGCATCGCCGAATTGATCGGCCTGTTGAAAACGGCCAGGCCGCAGGCGATCGCCTTCGACATCCTGTTCGCAGAAGCGGACCGTACTTCCCCGCAAGCGATGCTGAAGTTCTGGCCGGTTTCCGAGAGCCTTCGCCAAGCCCTCGCGCACTTGCCCGACCATGACCGGGTGTTGGCCGATGCGCTCAAAGGCAGCGGCGTCGTACTCGGCTTTACTTCCGCCGGCCCAAACCCTGCCGACGCGAACCCGCTGCCGATCCGGGCCCGCTTCATCGAACTGGGCAACCCGCTCGCAACCGAACGCTTGCCGTACATTGACGGCATCCTGGCGCCTCTGTCGGCGCTCGCCGCGGCGGCTGCCGGCAACGGTGCATTGAACTTCACCCCCGACGCCGACGGAGTCATCCGCAAAATTCCGCTGCTCTTGAATAACCGCGGCCAAATCGTCCCCACCCTCGCCGCCGAAACGCTACGCATTGCGCAGCGAACGCAAAACGTCACGCTCGTTGCCGAAAGCGAAAACAGCGGCGACATCGGCGCCATCCGGATCGGCAAGATCGTCCTGCCGACCACGGCGCGAGGAGAAATCTGGCTGCATTACACGCCGCCGGAACCGGCGCGCTCGCTTCCGGCCTGGAAAATTTTGGCCGGCCACGTGCCGCCTGCCGACTTGCAAAACGCGATCCTGCTGGTCGGCACGTCCGCACAAGGCTTGATGGATTTGCGCTTCAGCCCGCTCGGCCATATCCTGCCCGGCATCGACATCCACGCGCAAGCGCTCGAGCAAATGTTGAGCGGCCAATATTTGCTGCGGCCGTCCTGGTCCAGCGCTTTGGAACTGGGGATCGCAATCGCATGCAGCCTGGGCATCGGCCTGTTCACTTTGAATACCCGCGCATTGCGCTCTTTCGGCCTGTTTTTGCTCGCACTCGCTGCGCTGTGGTTCGGCGCTTGGCAGGCGTATGCCGCCCACCGCCTGTTGATCGACCCGACGCTGCCCAGCGTCGTTGTACTGTGGACATTCATGACCGCCGGCATCTGCCGGCACCTTTACAGCGAGCGCCGGCAGCGCTGGGTCAAAGCGGCCTTCGCGCGCTACATTTCACCGAACCGGGTCGAACATCTGCTCGCGCATCCGGAAGCGCTCGAACTCGGCGGCCGCCGCCGGACATGCAGCTTCGTGTTCAGCGACCTGGCCGATTTTACGGGCTTGATGGAAAGCATGGAACCCGAAGCGGCGGTAAGTTCGTTGAACCGCTATCTGGACGAGCTGATCGCGATCGCGTTTACCCACCACGGCACCTTGGACCGTATCGTAGGCGACTCGGTCGCAATCATGTTTTCCGCGCCCATAGAGCAGCCGGACCACCAACGCCGCGCCCTACACTGCGCGCTCGCGATGCAGCGCTTCGCCGAACGCTACCGGAAAGCGCTCAACGCCCAAAACATAGCGTTCGGCCAAACCCGCTTCGGCGTGCATACGGGCGAAGTGATCGTCGGCAATTTCGGCGGCAGCACAATCTTCGATTACCGCGCGCTCGGCGATCCGGTCAACACCGCCTCCCGGCTCGAAGGCGCCAACAAATATCTGGGTACTACGGTCTGCGTATCGGAAGCCACCTGGTCCGGCTGCCGCGACATTCCTGCCCGCCCGATCGGAAGCTTGCGCGTGAAAGGAAAATCCATCCCGTTACAGGTTTACGAGCCGTTAGCGGACGGCCGGCTCCATCGCGCGCCGCAACAAGACTACGAAGCCGCTTACCGCTTGTTGGATTCAGGAGGGGCGGAGGCATTTACCGCATTTCAACGCTTGAACGCGGCTTATCCGGACGATGCGCTGGTCGCCTTCCATCTGCAGCGTCTACAGGCGAACCGAAGCGGCGATTTGATCGAATTGAGCGAAAAATGACGAGGCGCGTCGGCTACCCCGAAGCGTTCCAATTATTCCCAATTTTTTATGGCAACAGAATGGGTATTGGCTTTGCTCTGCTCATGATAAAGCCGGGAGGCGCGCGATTTTACCGTTCTATCGCGTGTCCTTCTTGAACGTCTTGTTGGATATCGATGCGAAAACTAAAGCCATGGCGCTCGAAATCCAGTGACTCGTAGAAAGCATGTGCGCGAGTGCGTTTTAAGTTTGACGACAGCACCGCCTTATAACAACCCTTTTTGGCGGCGAGCCGGACTGCATGGCGCATCATTTTCCTCCCGATGCCTTGCCCCTGAAAAAAGGGGTCGACGGCAACATCTTCGATGATTGCCGAGGGAGCGCCTTGGTGTCCTAAGTTGTCCATAATGAGCAGCGCAAATGTGCCCACGATACGGCTATCTTGGACTGCGACATAAATTTTGTAATCCGGATAGCGCGCCATGCGCTCAAAGATGCACTCCGCTTCGGATGCTGTAAGCACTGTTCCATCGTCAAGGTCGGGCTGGGCATAGAGCTGCAGCACCTCGGGTAAGTCCGACTTCGAGGCTTCGCGAAAACGGAGTGCGCTATTCATTTCTTGTCTCCTATAAGGCCTAGCACAAAAGTAAGGGGAGCGCGACGAGGGGAACGTCCCTTTGACCGTTTTGTTAGATAGTGTCGTCATAAGATAGAAGCCCACAGGGCGATACAGCGGATTTGTACAGCGGCCAAAAACGAAGCGGTGTGCTTGGCATAACGGGTCGCAATGCCTCGCCAGCGCTTGAGATGCAAGAACGCGTTTTCCACCTAATGCCGAAGTTTGTAGAGATCGCGATCGTAGTCGCGGGATTCCTTGCGATTTCGGCGCGGCGGAATGACGACCGTCATCTGATTTGCTTCGGCTTGGGCCACGATGGCATCGCTATCGTAGCCTTTGTCGGCCAATCAATGCTGAGCGTCCACGCCTTCGATCAAGGTTGCAGCTTGCGAACAATCCGCTGTGGTACCTGCCGTAATAAGGATTCTGACCGGCATACCATGCGCATCCACGGCCAGATGTATCTTACTGTTGAGCCCCCTTTTGTGACTGCCATGTCCTGATTGCCGCCTTGCGCGCCGGCCGCATGCGGATGAACTTTGATGTGGCTGGCATCGATCATCAACCATTCATAGTCGGGCTCGGTCACCAGCTGTTCCAGCAGCGACTCCCAGACACCGTGGTCTCGCCAACGGCAAAACCGGCGATGGGTGTTTTTCCAATCGCCATAGTCGGGCGGCAAATCCCGCCACGGCGCCCCGGTGCGTAAAATCCAGAAGACCGCATTGATGAACAAGCGGTTATCACGGGCCTTGCCGCCCCAGGCCCCTGCACGGCCGGGCAGATGGGGCTCCAGCAAGCTCCACACCCGATCGGAAAGGTCGTGGCGGCGGTGGGCAGGTGGGGACATGGTTCTTTAATCTCATCAGCAACTACGATCCCCGCATTATACCTGATAAAGACTCATCTTATGACGACGCTATGTAGAAAAACGGAAACTTAGGCTGGCCCGTTGCAAAAATGCCATGCCACGCCGGGCAATGCGGCAGACTTTTAAAGGAGTAAAAACTGTGCCATATCACACACCGGCTTTTTGCCGTCCGCGGCGTTTCCGCAGCCAACGGATATCCTCGTTACAAACAACACCGGGCAGCTCAGGCCGGCCGGAAACACCAGCACGCAGCCCGGGCAGCTAAAAGCCAGGCCCGAATGTTATCTGTAGGCCTCCGCCGAATCGCTGAGGTTCCGTTTCCGATCTTTTCCGCCTCAGACCCCCGCCGGAAGTTTCGCGCGCATCATTTCCCTCCGGTCCAATTTGTAGCCGTCGACGATGAAGGTGCCGTCCCCGACGGCGTGGAGAGTGCGCTTTTCTTCCCATGATTGATCAAAGTACGCGGCAATCCCTTCAAGCACAACGATATGGTGCATTTCGACGATATCGATCACTTTACACTCAATATTTGCCAGGCATTCCTTGATCAGTGGCGCTTCGACATGCTTTCCCTGGAGGGGCGTCAGTCCGAACTTCTCAAATTTGTCCGTATCGGCGCCCGAACAGGTTCCCACCCCAACGACCTGATCAATCAGATCCACGGTAGGAATAGCCATGACACATTCTTTGGAATTCCGAAGTGCGCTATAAGAATAGTTCCAAGAACCCGTCGTGATGGCAAATCTCGGCGTAAAATCCATCACCATGGTCCAGGAAATGGTCATGAGATTATGCTTCCCGCCCTTATGGGTCGTAATGAAGACAACTGGACCCGGTTCCAGCAACGTGAAGGCTTTATTGATCGGCATCGTTTTCATGGTCCCCCGCCTACGGTTCGTCTGATAAGGTATGAGAAAGTTTATCCCGTTACGGATGTTCACAATCTCTAATCTCATCCTGAATGAGACCGCACCATGCATTGCCTGGGTTCCCGGGAGAACGGGGTTACGTCTTCTCTGCCGCGCGCAATGCCGTTTCGGTGCGTTTTTTATCCGTGACGTCGATACAAAATTCGCTGATCGTTCCATCGCCAAGGTCCCGGCCGGCAAAGAGCAGCCAGCGCCGTGTGCCGTCCTTGCAAAAGTACTCCTTCTCGTACGGACCGATCTTGCCGGTTTTGTCCAGGCTTTCCAATTGGGCTTCACTCTCGTCCATGTATTCAGGCGGCGTCATATGGCGCCAGGTAAGTGCCCGGGTTTCGATGTCTTGCCGGGTGTAGCCGGTCAAATTCAGGAAGGATTCGTTCGCATCGATTACCGTCCCGGTCTGGTCGAAGAAAATCACGCCGACAGTCTCGATTTCGAGCATGCGGCGCAGACGCTCTTCGTTTTGGCGCAACACGTCCAGCGCACGCCGGCGTTCGAGTACGTCCGTAACCTGACGGGCGAGGACGTCAAGGAGAGCGAAGTCACGCTCGCTCGGGGTATGCGGCTGACGCCAGTGCGTGGAAATCATGCCGATGACCCGCCCTTCGCGCGTGATCAGCGGTGTGGATTGGACGGCGAGGATGCCGCTCAGCAAGTATTAACGAAGATCTTCCGTGCCTTGCAGAAAATCGGCGGTGCGTACATCCGGCACGATGATGCGTTTGCCGTGTCGGAGGGCTGAGCCGCAACTCGTGGCGGTTCTGATCGAGACGGTCCGCCAATACTGGGCCGACTCCGGATTGAAATTACGCCACGTGAGAAGTCGCAGCGCGCTGCGTTCGGCGTCGAGCATTTGAAGGCTGCCGAAATCCGCGCGCATGATCGCCATCGCCGCGTCGAGGATCTGCTCGTAAAGTCTTTCGTTGTTTTCATCTTCGATGAGCGCGCTGCTGATTTTTTGCAGTTGTTTCGCATCTTCCAGTTCGCGAGCGAGCTGCGCCCGGCTTTCACTCAAGGCTTGCTTGGCTAAGATGGCGTCTTCCAGCACGTTAAGCGCGGCGCGGCGTGCATCGCGTTCCTCAAGCGCTTTTTTGTTTGCCTGCCGCATCTGCATCAGCGTGAGAAACGCGTCGACGCGGGTGAGCAGTTCGCGCGCGTTGAACGGCTTGATGAGATAATCGTCCGCGCCTGCCTGCAATCCTTCGACGCGCGCTTCTTCTCCGGCGCGTGCGGACAGCATGATGACGGGCGTGTCGCGGGTGCGGGTATCGGCGCGCAATTCGCTGAGCAGTCCGAAACCGTCGAGATGGGGCATCATCACGTCGGCCAACACCAAATCGGGCGGATTTTCGCGCGCTGCGGCCAGCGCCATGCGGCCGTCCGCCACCGCTTGGACCTGGTAGTGCGCAGATAACAAGCCGGAGACGTAATGCCGCATATCGGCGTTGTCGTCGGCGACGAGGATGCGCGGAGTTTGGCCCTTTTTACCTATGATTGTCGGGTATGGCGCGGGTGAGATCTTGTCGGCAACCACCGGAACGGCGGCGATCACGTCGCCTGGGTCAGCGTCCGGCAGCCACCGCAGAGCCTCCTCGACGAAGGGATTGTTTCCGGCGGGAACAGCAACGGCGGGGTCGCCTTCGACATCGTTGACTTGGTCCGCCGGCAGATGGGCGCGCCCGAACGGCAGTTTGACCGTGAACGTCGTGCCGCGTCCGGGTTCGCTTTCCGCCGTGATGTACCCCCCATGCAGTTTGACGAGTTCCTGAACCAGCGCGAGTCCGATGCCGCTGCCTTCGTGCGTTCGCCCGACCACGTGTTCGACGCGATGAAAACGCTCGAAAATGCGCGGCATCTCTTCGGCGGCGATACCGATGCCGGTGTCACGCACCGTCAGAACCGCGCAAGGGCCTGCCGCACGCATACCGACTTCGATCTCACCCTGAAGCGTAAATTTGAAGGCGTTGGAGATGAGATTCAAGACAATTTTTTCCCACATCTCGCGGTCGACATACACCCGTTCGGGCAGTACTTTACTGGTCACGATGAGACTCATTCCGGCGTGCTCGATGGCCGCGCGGAACACGCTGGCCAGATCCGTCGTGTGCGTAGCGAGATCGGTCGGCTGGTAGGTCGCCCGGACTCGCCCGGCCTCGATCCGGGAAAAGTCCAATAGCGTATTGACGAGCCGCAACAGCCGCAACCCGTTGCGATGGACGATCGTAAGCAGTCCTTTCGCCGACGGCGCAATCTCTGCATCGTTATGCGCGAGCAGTTCTTCCACGGGACCCAACATCAGCGTCAGCGGCGTCCGAAACTCATGGCTCACATTTGAGAAAAAGACCGTCTTGGCGCGATTGATCTCGGCAAGCGCCTCCGCGCGTTTGCGCTCTTCCTCGTAAGCTCGCGCGCTGGTCAATGCGTTCGTCACGCCGTCGCGAAGCGATTGATAAAACGTTCGATACGGCGCATCCAGCTCGCGGCGTGGACTCACGCCGGCCACCAGCAGTGCCAACGGATGCTTGAACCCGGAGGCGTGAATCGGCAACACAAAGGCTTGGCGCACGGATTCGGGATACGGCGGACACACGAGCGGCGGCTCGAACCGCGTGTCGAGTTCGTGCTCTTCGACGATTTGATGTTCTCTCGCCGCCTTTGCGAGCTGCCAAATCTGCGCCTCATCGTCGAGTCCCATAACGGACGGAGCGGCGACAGAGTCCGGTGCCAAGCCCGAAATCCCGGCCAGACGCGCAATTGTCCCTTCCGACTCAAGCAGGTACAGCAGCGCAAACGGCACATCGAGCGCATCATCGGCGAGCGATTGGGCAATGACCCGTCCGGATTCGGCGGTGGTTCTGGCTTCAGCCGTATCGTCGGCTAAGTCACGCACGACTTGGAGCCGTCGTTCGGCGAGCGTTTGCTGCGTCATCTCCGTGACCGGATGAAACACCCCGCCGATATTACCCATTTCGTCCCGAATCGGCGAAAGCGAAAAAGTGAAAAATGTTTCTTCCAGATACCCGTTGCGGTCAAGAAACATGCGTCGGTTGACGAGAAAATCGGTCTGCCCGCGGCTGGCGTTTTCAAACGGACCGCCGATCGCGTCCCACGCCGAAAACCAGCATTCTTTGTAATCCTGCCCCATTGAATGGGGGTGCTTATCACCGCAAATGGGCCAGTAGCCGTCGTTATAGATTTGGACGCGCCCCGGCCCCCAAATGATGTTAATCGGAAAGTTGGAATTGAGCGCGAGGCTGACCGTTGTCCGCAACGCGGGTGACCAGCCTTCGATCGAACCCAGCGGTGTTTTGGACCAGTCCTTTTCCCGAATCAGCTTGCCCATCTCGCCGCCCCCGGCGAGGAAATCGAACACCGCGTCCTGGGCGCCCTGCCGGCTCTTTTCGCGCTTCTTCGTCATTGGTGTTCATCTCCGTCTTTGGGAAGCTCAAATTCCAACGGGTAGCGCTGTTCGCCATCCAGCCGTCTCGACAAGTCGTTGACTTCCTTTTTCAATTCAATCATGCGTAATTCACGTCCGACGACGAGACTGTTGAATCTCGTCAACTCGTCCAGACTCCGGCGCAAACGTTCCTCGGCGCGGGCGCGTTCAATCGCCGCCCAAATTCTTTCGGCCGCTTCCTGCAGAATGGCTATCTCGTCCGGCCTCCATTGGCGAGGGCTGCCGTGATGAATGGCGAAAGCGGCAAGCCAGTGCCCCGCTTTGACAAACGGAATGCAGACGATCGAAACGATCTTGAGCGCTGCGAAAGACGCTAATTCGGCTTCGCTGTAACCGGATTGGTTTCTGATGTCCTCAACGACGAGCGTTTCTCCGCGCTGCAGAATTTTCACCGCGTTGCTGAAGCGGCGCATCGGAAATTCGCCGCTCAGTTTCGGAAATCCCCCTCGCGCATAGCTGTCGGCGATAATCATGGTTTCGTTGTCGATTTCGCCATACTGCACGCAATCCACTTTGAGATGCTCGCCGACGACGCGCATCGCCGCCTGTTGAATTTCAATCGGATCCGACAATGGACGTAACGCGTCGTTCAATTTCAGGAGAAATTCCTGCCGTTCTTCGTCGCGTTTTCTTTCCGTGATGTCAATGCTCACGCCGACGTGACCGAGATACGCGCCGTTTATGCCGAACAGCGGCTGCGCATGATTGTCGAACCATCGCCACTCGCCGTCGTAGCGGCGGATACGGTTCTGATTGTTCCAGGCGCGCCGCTCATGCCCGCCGCCAGATAGTCGGCGACGTAGGCGTCTCGATCGTCCGGGTGAACGAGCGTGTGCCAGCCGATGCCGCGGATCGCTTCGGCGAACATGCCGACGAAATCGAGGAAATGCTGGTTGACGGAAACATTTTCGCCCTGGGCATCGTTATACCAGATGAGCGCGGGAGCAGCGTTTGACAATGTGCGGAATTTCTCTTCCGAATTACGCAGCGCCTCCTCGGACCGCTTGCGCTCGGTGATGTCGTTGAACAGGACGCCGACGCGGTGAAGCGCCGGGTCTCCGATGCGGAAGGCGTAAACATCATAAAAACGTCCGAGTGCTTTGGCCTCGTTTTCAAAACGCATCGGCTCGCCCGTCTGGGCAATCCGCCCGTAAATCTCGAACCAGTGTGCTTCGTGCTGCGGCGCGATTTCGCGCATCAACCGGCCGGCGGCGTTGGCGATACCGGTTTGTCGCTCGAATGACGGGCTGACTTGCAAATAACGGTAATCCACCGGGCGCTCGTGTTCATCGAACAACACCTCAATCGTGCAGAAGCCTTCGTCTATCGACTCGAATAGCGTGCGGTATTGCTCTTCCGATTTGCGCAAAGCCTCCTCGCTCTCTTTCAGCGCCGCCTCGGCCCGCTTGCGCTCGGTGATGTCGGTGAAGGTCATCGCGGCACCATTGGCGGTTTGAGTCGGGTCGAGGTAGGGCCGAATCCGGCGCAAAAACCAGCGGCCGTCCCGATTAACCACCTCCCCCTCCGAAGGCTCGCCCGTACGCATCACGGCGTGTACCTCGCCAATAAAATGCGGGTCGTTGAATTTCGGCACAAAATCGGTGATCTCCCGTCCGATATCGGCGGGTCGAAGCGGAAACAGGGCGTTGATCGCCGCGGTGAACCAGCGGATACGTAAGCTATCATCCAGGAACAACGCCATCACTTCGCCACTGCTGAGCATGTTGCTCTGCGTTTCCAATTCCTCGATTTTGGCGCGCAGCTGCGCATTGACTTTGCCGACTTCTTCATTGCTGAAGTTCAGTTGATCATTGACGGTCCTGAGTTCTTCATTCAATGCCCGCAGTTCTTCACGTGAGCTTTCCAACTCTTCGATCGTAAACTGGAACCCATCGCTCCGCTTCTCAGCCGCTTCTCCCTGGGAGGTTATTGCCGGTTGGGGCTTTCGTCCCTCCTGGGCGCCGGAGGCAAGCGGTGTCGGCACGAACGAAATCAGCAGGCGGGAGCCTTTCTCATCCTCCGCGTCATTTTGGAGCGGGGTAATCCGCAGGCTGAATGGATGCTCTCCCGGTGCGCTGCCCTGAAGCCGATCCACGGTCACGGTCCGGCGCTTCGCGATGGTATCCTCGGCCGCGATGAGCAGATCGGCCACCAGCGCCGGTTGCACGACCTGCAGTAAGTTCAGCGTCGGTTCGCCCGGCGGCAGACGCAGGAAAGCGCGGGTGTCGCCGTAAACGCGCAGAATGTTGAATTGATCGTCGATCAGCACGGACGGCAGGTCGAACCTTTCCACCAGCGCCCGATGCGCATATTCGTCTGCAGCGGCTGTGTTCAACCTCACGTGCTGCGGGCGTCCCCGGTATTTCGGCGAACGGGTTTCGCTGTCTAGGGCAGGACCGGTTTTCCGGTAGATGCACCACGGTCGTGACACGACCTCGAAACCACTGTGCTTCGGAGGCAGGGCTTCTCCCCGCCCGAGGAAAAGATAGCCGCCCAGACGCAAGCTACCCTGTAGCAGCGTCAGCACCTGCTGCTGTGCGGAAGGCTCCAGATAGATCAAGAGGTTGCGGCAGGTGACCAGGTCCAGATCCGAAAACGGCGGGTCCGCGAGCAAATGTTGCGGCACGAACACCAGTTTCTCCCGGAGATGCTTTTTGACCCGATACTTGCCTGCATCGCCATCGAAGAAGCGTGCTAGGCGTTCCGGCGAGAGCGTCTCGACGGCCTTGGCGGAAAAAACGCCGCGGCCGGCGCGGGCGACAATGTCCGGCGACACGTCGGTCGCAAAGAGCTGGAAATCGGTCGACATGTCCCACTGCTCGGCCTGTTCGGCCAGCAGCATCGCAACCGAATAGGCTTCTTCGCCGGAGGAACACGCCGGTGTCCAGACCCGGAGCGGGCGGCCGCCGTCATGGTTCAGGACCAAAGGCGCAATCACCTCCCGAGCCAGTACCTCCCAGGCGTCGGGGTCGCGAAAGAATTCGGTGACATAAATGGGAATATTCCTGATCAGCGATTCCCGTTCGGAAGGATTAGCGCGCAAGAGCTCCGCATAGTCGCGAAAGCAGTCGATGTGGCAAGTATGCATGCGTTGCTGAATACGCCAAAGCAGCGGCGTCAGCTTATAGCCGCTCAAATCGAAGCCGGCCTGGCGGCAGATAAGGTTCACTATCTCCGCGATTTTTTCACTCTCTGCGCAATTGGATTTTGGACGGGGATAGGAAGGCGAGAGGCAGGCCAGCAATTCGGCAGCGATCGCTTCGATCGGCAAAATATGGCTCGCTGCCCCTGCCGCAATCGCCGCAAGCGGCATGCCATCATGCTGCGCAGTCAGAGGATCCTGCACGAAGACCAGGCCGCCCGCCTGCCGGACCCGTATTGCGCCGGCCGCGCCGTCGCTGCCGCTGCCCGAAAGCACGACCGCCAGGGCTTGCGTGCCTTGTTCGGCGGCCAGGCTTTCGAAGAAGGTATCGATGGTGTCGATGCCGGGGCGGACACTGCCGGAAAACGGACGGCTGCGTAAGCGGCCTTCTTCCAAGGCCAGGATCTCACCCGGCGCAATGACATAGACGTGATCGGCTTCCACGGTCATGCCGTCCCGGGCCTCGCAGACGGGCAGAACGGTGGCTTTTTGCAGCAGCTCGACCAGTCGGCTCGGCTGTTCGGGGAGCAGGTGCTGGATGACCGCAAACGCCAGACCGGTCCGATGCGGCAATGCCTTGAACAAGCGTTGCAGCGCTTCGATGCCGCCGGCCGAGGCACCGATGCCGGCGACGGGGAAGTCCGGTGCTTGCCGCCGAGTATTATCGGCCGCGGTCAGTGGAGCCTCGGAAGTCATATTAAGGCTGCTACCCATTGCAAACTGCCCATCGGGTTCCTCTGAGTATCCTCATGGAGCATGAGAGCGACTCGGAGCTACCCAGGGGCTGAAGATTTTTATCGTGAAGTATTTCTTAACTAATTACAAATATTAGCGCTTCGGGCGGAAAATCGCCCTTCGCTAAAGAAGGTCAATGAGAATCTCCTTCAAGAAGATAGGTTGCGGCTGAACTCCTATCCGCATTAGGCATCACGATTAATTAAATAGTTCTGAATATCTACCTTAAAAAGAGTAGTTACCCTAAGCCGATGAGCGGCAAGGATCTTTTTCGGTCTACCATCCATAGTGTAGCGATTGGCGGGTTATAATTTTGATGGCTGTCGTTGGCTGCGATAAATTTCACCGGCTGCAAGGAATCGAATTGAGACGATCAAAATTTAATATTCCTTTTGCCGTATATCCGGCGCAGTGAATAGAAGCCTTAGTATCACAAGGAGAGCGATCGGGCCGCCAAAAACCTAAGTTCTTTAGGGGGCGTTAAACTTGCTATGTATTCCCTAAATTTGTCTACAAAATGCCTATAATTTTTTTGCAGGCAAAAAAAAGGACTTGTGATTTCTCACAAATCCTTGATTTATTTAGTAGCGGGGGCTGGATTTGAACCAACGACCTTCGGGTTATGAGCCCGAACAACTATCATATTATTGCCGTTGACTGACGTTTATTAAAAATATTATTACTACTATTTTCAGCAATTTATTATCACTCACCAAGAGTCACAAATTCCCCAATATTGACAAATATTGACCAAATCGGGTTACATATGGGTTACACGAAACCCATGTAACTTACTCAACCGAACTTCGGGGGTGGTCAATGTCGAAGCTCAAATTCACCTCAGGCCGTATAAACGAGTTCGTCTGCCCGCCAGACAAGCATCAGGTTTTCATTTGGGACAGCGAATCACCCGGCTTAGGCTTACGCGCCACCAAAGGCGCTAAATCTTATATCTACCAAGGCAAACTCAACGGCAAGGCCATCAGGGTTACAATCGGCGATCCGAAGACCTGGAGCATCAAAGACGCCCAGGCCGAAGCACGTCGCCTGCAAACCCTGATCGATGAAGGCAGCGATCCGCGCCAGATCAAGGCAGAAAAAATCGCTCAAGCCGAGGCAGCGCGGGAGCAGGCCAAAGCCGAAGCGATGCGCAACAGCATCATGGTGCAATCGGTTTGGGATGAATACCTAAACCACCACCAATGCTATTGGGGCGACCGTCATTTCAAGGATCATCAAAACCTTTCGCAAGCCGGCGGCCTGCCCAAAAAGCGCGGCAACGGCGTTACCGTGCAAGGCGTTCTCTATCCCCTGCTCCAAATGCGCATGGTCGACGTCAGCGCCAGCGTTCTGAGCGATTGGCAAAAGCAGGAAGCCCAAACCCGCGCCAACAATGCCCGGCAAGGCTTCGAGCTGTTCCGGGCATTCTGGCGCTGGTGCGGCCAGCATAAGGATTATGCCGCTCTAATCGATGCCCAGGCGGTCGAGAATCAAGACCTCCGGAAGAAAGTTCCGAACCGGAAAACCAAAAAATTCGACGTGCTGCAGCGGGCTCACCTGGCGGAATGGTTCGGCGCGATCCGCGGCCTCAGCAATCCGGTGATCAGTGCCTACCTGCAAGGCTTATTACTGACCGGTGCCCGGCGTGAAGAATTGGGCGAGCTGAAATGGTCCGACGTGGATTTCAAACTGGGCGCCATGTGGATCAAGGACAAGGTGGACGCCGAAGGCCGGATGATTCCTTTAACCCCCTACTTGGCCAGTCTGATAAAAGCCCTGCCCCGCCGCAACGAGTGGGTATTCTCGAGCCCCACAGCCGCTGACGGCAAGCTGGCTGAGCCGCGCATTGCCCATACCCGGGCACTGGTAGCGGCCGGTCTCGATCACGTTACCCTGCACGGCTTACGGCGCACCTTCGCCAGCTTGGCCGAATGGGTGGAAATGCCGGTCGGCGTCGTGGCGCAGATCATGGGACACGCACCCAACGCCACCGCCGAACGCCATTACAAGAGCCGGCCGCTTGAATTACTGGCCATCTGGCATGGCAAATATGAAGCATGGATTTTGGAACAAGCCGGCGTGGAGTTTGCGCAGGCCGATCAGGCGCAGGGTTTGCGCGTTGTTAAATAACTTAAATCAGGGGATAAATCATGAGCGATAAAAAAATTAAGTTTGACCTGTCCGAAGACGGAGAGCTTCCTTTCATCAGCGGGAAAACGGGATTTGCTGACATCCTTTCGATTGGAGCATTAGCACACACCAAAAAGCGCGTTTATGAGCCCAATCGCGCCACCCTCCAATACCAAACCGACGAAGCCGGAATGGAGGGGATCATTCACACCACTGAACGGGCTTTAGAAACAATAAACGATATCGTCAATATTCTGGGGCTGCTGCTTGTTGGCGATCCAAACACCATTAACGAGCATGATATAAATAAAGCCGGCTGGTCTTTTGTGGCGCTCAGCGAATTGTCGGCGGCGCTCATCTTTGAAATGAATGAAATGCAATTTGCACAAAAAGGCCTTGCCGACGAAAAGGCAAAGCCCCACGCCGCTACAGTAACAGAGCTTAAAAAAGGGCGGCATTGATCAAGTTACAGCGGTTTTTCCCTGCGGCTGATGTAAAAAGCAGTATTGCAACCTGTAAAGCCTAAAGATACACTAAATCATGATCAAGAGCTTTCGCCATAAAGGAATTCAGCAGTTCTTTGAATCTGGTTCGAAAGCCGGGATTCAAGCAGAACACGCCGGCAAGCTGGCGCGGCAATTGATGGTGCTGAATGCGGCGAAATGTCCGCAGGAAATGGACGTGCCAGGCTGGCGGCTGCATCCGCTCAAAGGCGAGCTGGCCGATCATTGGGCCGTGAAGGTCAACGGCAATTGGCGGCTCACGTTCGCTTTCGAAAGCGAGGACGCGGTTCTTGTTGATTATCAGGATTATCATTGAGGTGTACAGATGACGATGTTCAACCCGCCCCATCCGGGCAGTATTTTGAAGGAAGACGTGCTTCCCGAGCTGGGCATCAGCGTGACCGAAGCGGCACAGCAATTGGGCGTATCCCGCGTGGCACTGTCCCGGTTGATTAACGGCAAAGCCGGCATCAGCGCCGACATGGCGATCCGGCTGGAAGCCTGGATGAAAGGACCGACCGCCGAAAGCTGGGTGCGCATGCAGGCCGAATATGATTTGTGGCAGGCCAGACAAAAACCGAAGCCAGACGTGACGCCGATCGATAGACCAAAGGCGGCATAACCTTTTGCCGCGCCTAGCCCGACGGGGCGAACGCCGGATTCCTTCAACCGGCTGGCGCGGCATCCCAATTGAAGGATTGACGTCTTGAAGGAGGCGCATGAAAAAGATAAAAAAGAAGGAATGGACACTAACGCTTTGTGATGGCAATGGGGCACCTAAACTTGTTGGCGACATGGTTGCTCATTGCGAAATTAATGGAGAGCTTTTATCACTGGGTACGATGTCCCATAACGGCAAATACATTGGAACTATCCAAACCAAATCATCTAATTTTTTACACAAAGACAAAAAACCTAAAACTCCAACTAAATCATTTGCATACGAACTTGCTCATCGTTTGGCAGTTGCTCACTTTACAAATAGAAGGGTAAACAAGGCTGATGAAATGGTCATGGAGCATTTTAATATTTCTGACAGTAAATCAATGAGAGCCGCCAGAAATAATAAAAATAAACCCCAACTCCCCGATTGGTCAGAGCTCCATCTTGTTGGGGGCACTTTGAAAAATAGCTGCATTGCCCTATTGGAGCAGCCAGAAAATTTAAAAATACATGGCGATTCCATTGAATATGACGGCAAAGGTATTGCCTGGATTGGTGCTTCAAACGAACTTATTCTGGGTGGCCTTTCTATCAAAGGCGAGTTAGGCGCGGCGAGCTAATTGCAGACTTCTCAATCAAAAAATTCACCACGGAAAAATAACTTTATCACGTAATATTTCCCCGGAAATATAAAATCAATTCTCAATATCTCCATTAGCAAGGGAAGAATTGATAAATATAGTAGGAATCTCTTTCATAACTTTGAGATAGATTCCTTATAAATTATTACCCACCACTGGACCAAGTAACAAGCCCAACGGTCACAACAGACCAAGCGGCTTTTTATTTGAACCGCAAACCGCAAACTCTCCGCAAACATGCCTGCCTGGAAAACGGCCCTATCCGCCCATCCGCATTAATGGCCGGCTGGCCTGGCGCGTGGCCGACATCAAAAAACTTGTCGGGGGTGCTGCATGAAGCCTACCTTCAAATTCAACCAACCCGAGACCGAATACCGCGCGGCCAAGCCGGAGCTTTCACAGTCCACTATCAAGACCATCCTGGCGCAATCGCCAGCCCACGCCCGCTATCAGCTCGACAACCCGACCGAATCGACACCAGCGCAAAAATTGGGCACGGCCGCCCATTGCCGCATCCTGGAGGGCGACAAGTTCGGCAAACAATACGCAGTCGCCCCGGCATGTGACCGGCGAACCAAGGATGGAAAAGCGATCTATGAAGCGTTTCAATCCGAACATGGCGGCAAACAGATCATCAGCGCCGACGATTTCGAACAAGTCGAAGTGATGGCGGCCGCGATCGATGCGCACCCGCTGGCCGGCGCTTTGTTTCGAGGAGGTTCGGCTGAGGTATCGGCATTCGGCTCAATTAATGGCGCACCAATAAAAGGCCGATTCGATTACCTGCACGACGCCGACGGCGTGATTATCGATCTCAAGACATGCCTGGACGCTTCGCCAGATGCGGTCCAGAAGTACGCGGTCAATTATGGGCTCCACATTCAGCAATACACTTATTCGGAAATTTACCGCAGCATTACCGGCAAAGCCCCTGCAGATTTCGTGTTTGTTTTGGTCGAGAAGAACCCACCGTTCGGCGTGGCGGTCGTCCGGCTTACCGTCGAAGCCGTGAAAGCGGCAAAAACTGAAGTGAACCGGGCGCTCGACCTCTGGCAGCAGTGCGAGAGGTCCGGCTTTTGGCCGGGATATGGCGACAATGTAATTACCGTTGACCTGCCCGCCTGGCAATACAAAAAACTGGAGGCCGCGTAATGAGCAGCGTACTCGAAAAACTCAATGCGCCAGCGACCCAGAAGCCGCAGACAGTCCCGGCCATGCTCAAGCAGCACCAAGGCCGTCTCAAATCGATTGCACCGGCTGGCGTCGATGTGACCCGGTTCAGCGCGGCATTGATGAGCGAGGTTCGCGCCAACCCGAAGCTGGCGGAATGCAGCCCGCTGTCGGTATTGGGTGCCTTTATCAAATCGACTCAGTTGGGGCTTGAGCCGGGCTCGACGCTGGGACAGTGCTATTTTATCCCCTACAAAGGGGAATGCTCGTTACAGATCGGCTACCGCGGCATGATCGAGATGGCATATCGTTCCGGCAAAGTCGCATCGATCACCGCCCGCACGGTTCACGCAAACGACCTATTCGAGTGGGAGCTGGGCACCGAGGAACGCATTACCCATAAACCCGCGTCTGGAGATCGTGGCGCCCTGGTGGCGGTTTACGCTATGGCGAAACTGACCACAGGCGGAGTTCATTTTGAAGTGCTGGACCTGGCCGAGATCGAGAAGGCCAAACGCGCCAGCAAGAGCAGCGGATTCGGCCCATGGAAAGACCACTTTGAAGAAATGGCGAAAAAAACCGCGATCCGGCGATTATTCAAATATCTGCCGATCGGTACGGAGCTAAGCCGCGCGGTTGCCTTGGATGAAAAAGCCGAGTCCGGCAAACAACAAAACGAGGTCGAGGCCGAGCTGGTGCTGGAAGGAGAGTTTCAAACGGCCGGAGGGGGCGGCGATGGCCAAACCCACAAAATTACCACCGTTCGGTAAGTTGCTGATCGAGCGCCAGCGATTCAAAAACCTGCCGTTTCTGGTCTTTATTTGTGTCGGTGCTGGCGCTTGGGAGGCCGCCAAAGCGAGAAATCAAGGCGGCGACACTCAGGCGTTGGTCATGCCGACAGAAAGCCCGGCCGGCGCTTATACGTGGCCGGTTCAGGGCTGTTTGTGCGTGGTCGAATGGCACCAGCCCGCACCCGATCAGATGATTGTCGAACTGGTAAAAGCGTTGCTCAGAGCTGGCGCGGAAAGCGTAGCAGTTTGGCCGCGTTGGGTGGATTACAGCAAACCCGGTATCGAATACGACGCCAGTTTGCCGGCCGGCCGGCGTTGGATACAAACTCGCGAGATGATACGCGTCTACCGGCCGCCCCGGAAGGAGGCCGCGCGTGCTGCCTGAGTCTATCGAAATCGATGCAGACGACCCACCGCCCGCATCGAAGCCCCCCTTCCCTTTAGTATCCGCCGATCAGCTTACCGTCCGGCCCGTTCAAATTCAATGGCTCGTTTCGAACATTCTCGAACGCGGCTCATTGAACCTGTTGTTCGGCGAGCCGGCCGCGGGCAAGTCGCTGTTTGCGCTGGACTGGGCGTTTTGCGTGGCGTCCGGTATCGACTGGCACGGCAACCGGACCGAAGTGGCCGATGTGGTGATTATCGCCGGCGAAGGCTTTGCCGGCATGGCCCGGCGTTTGAAGGCATTGGAGGTCAAGTATCAAGCGCCAGCGCCGGCCCGGTTATTCATCAGCCAGCGGCCGGCCAATCTGATCGACGGGAATAACGCGCAATGGGTGGCCGACAGTATCGCCGTCCTCTGTCCGCGTCCCGGCTTGATCGTGGTGGACACGCTCCACCGCAACATGGCCGGCGATGAGAACAGCAGCACCGATATCGCGCAGTTTGTCGCCAATCTGGACAACTTTCTGAAACCGTTAGGCGCCGCGGTGCTGATCGTCCACCACTCAGGACACAGCACCCAGCAGCGCAGCCGGGGCAGCTCGAGCATTCGAGCGGCGATGGACGGCGAATTCTCGGCCACCAAGGACGGCGGCAGCGTCGTCCTGTCCTGCACTGAATCGAAAGACTTCGAGCCCCTGAAACCGCAGCAGTTCAGCCTGAAACCGGTTGATTTAGGTTGGATCGACGACGACGGCGAGCCGATCACGTCGATTTATCTGGAACATGCCGGCGAAGCGCAGCCCATCACGACCCGGCGCAAATTATCCGCGCGTGATGATGCGATTCTGACGGCGCTCTCGGAAGCGATCGAGAAGCACGGCCTCGAGCCTACCGGCGAAATCAGAGAGAAATTTGCCGGTTTCAAGGGCTGGACCAATGGCGGACGGAAAATTGTTCACATCGACCATTGGCGCGAACGGGCTTACAAATCAATCACCGTTGATGCTGACGGTGAAGCAGCAGGGCCTGCCAAAAAAATGGCGTTTAAAAGATGCCGGGACCGCTTGCTGAATCAAGGCTTTACCGTCGAGTATGGCGGCTATTGCTGGCGCATTGATTAAGTAACAGGGTAACGAACGGTAACAACTGGTAACAGTGTTACGGGGTGTTAGGGAGGTAACGAACGGTAACACACCCCTTTAGGGGTGTTACCGAGTGTTACCCACACCTGTTACCTGTACCTGTACCGTTAAATCAGTTAAGAATTTAAGGAACAGAAAGTGAAAATGACATTAACCAATCAAGCCCGAATCGAGGCTTTGGAACCCGATCTTAAACAGATCGAAAAGAGCTGCACGTTCGACAATCCGAAATTTGCCGAAGCGATCCGGTTCAACCGTTCGACGCGCGGCATCGATCGGCTGATTACCCTATCCAGCCGGAACTCCGACGGAAGCCTGACGATTCCGCTCGGACTGGTAAAACAGATTTGGCGGCGGTATGGGGCCGTGATCGTTGATCAGCGCCGCAGGCACCCGGCCACAATCGCCAGCACGATCGAAACACGGCCTTATCAGGAACGCGCGGTGCTGGCGGCAGTGAGTGCAGGCGGCGGCGTGCTCGTCGCCCCGACTGGCGCCGGTAAAACCACGATGGGCATTGAGTTGGCCGCGCGATTGGGCGAGCGCTGTCTGATTCTGGTCAAATCGAAAGACCTGGCCAAGCAATGGATCGAAGCCATTGCAAAATTCACCGGCCTGCAATGCGGCATGATTGGCGGCGGCCAATGGCAGGAAGGCGACCAATTCACCGTTGCCACCGTGCAGACCTTGGCGAAACATGAGACCAGCCTGGATTATGGCATGGTGATCGTCGACGAATGCCACAACGTACCCGCAGAGCAGGCGTATAGGGTGATCAATCGGCAGGCCGCGCGGTACCGGTTCGGCCTATCGGCAACGCCGCAGCGGCGCGACAACCTCGAAATGATGATTCATGCCGCCCTTGGTCCGGTCGTGGCCGAGATCGAGCAGCACGAAGTCGAAGGAGCGGTTCTGCCGGTCGTGGTGCAAGCACTGTATCATTCATTTGACGGCGATCCGCAAACCTGGACCGAGTTTAATCAGATCCTGGCCCGCGATTCGTTCCGCAACGAGATGATTGTCAACTTCGCCAGCGATGCCGCCAGAAGAACTGGCACGGTCGTTTTGACCGGCACCATCGAGCACGCCGAGCAGTTGCACGCCGACCTGGCGCAACGCTTCGGTAATGCGTTGCTGTTGCACGGGCAATTACCGCCCAAGGTGAGAGCGGCGCGGAGAGCAAGCGCCCAAAACTGCCGGATGATTGTCGGCACGCTGTCGCTGTTGAGCGAGGGGATTGATTGGCCGCATGTAGGCGCGATCGTCTTCGCCGCCCCGGTGTCCGCCGAGGTGAATCGAGAGAACCCGGCCGCCACCCGGCTATTGCAATCGATCGGCCGAGCCCGTCACCCCTTCCCGAATAAGCGTCATGCCGCGGTGATCGATATTATTGACCGCCATCCTTTTGGCTATGCCGCTGCCCGCAAGCGGCGAGAAGTGTATTGCCGCAATGGATTTACCTTGGAAGGCTGGCAATGACGAACTGGACCGAAGAAGTCAGGGCCTTGGCCGACCTTGCGGAAATGCTCATCCTGGCCATGATCGAGGAGATTGCCCAGCCGGACATCAGGCAGATGCAGGCCCTCCACTTGATCACCGAAGCCGGGCAACAATTGTACGCCGCGAGTATCAACTTGAAACCGGACAGCGAACCGGACGAGGTGGGCGACGATGGCGATTAACAGCAGAGCCAAAGGCGCAGGTGCCGAACGCGAGTTTGCCGGGCTGGTGCGGGACTGGACGGGCGTTCGCTTGATTCGCAACCTCGAACAGACCCGCAGCGGCGGTCACGACTTGATTGTGCATCCTGACGAAATCGGGGACGCGGCCAACGCCTTCCGGCAACTGGCGATCGAATGCAAACGCTACGAAAGCGCCAGCGCTGCCTTGATAGAAAAATGGTGGGATCAGGCCGTCGTACAGGCCGAGCAAGCGAAGCTGTTGCCTGTTCTGGTCTATCGTGCCAATCGTTCGCCCTGGCGCGTCGTGGTGCCGATGGCGCTGCTCAATGGCGAACTAAGCGACAGTCGCCAGATCGATTACACGGCAACACTGAGCATGCAAGCGTTTTGCCATGTGATGACCGAACGGTAAGGGTAATGGGTCCTTCCCACCAAAGCCTAATGCGGGTACAAAGGCTCGCGGGCCTCGTGTAGTTAGCATTTTAGAAAGTTACTAAACACCGTTCAGTAATGGGTCCTTCCTGGAGAGCCCCATATGCGGGCACAAAGGCTCGCGAAACCGTTGAATTTTGGGGGGTCCATGGGTCTCGACTACAAGCCGAATATTCCCCCTGACCGCATTGGGCGATGGATCGAGACCAGCGGATGAACGAAGCCGGGATTACTCGGCTTTTTTTGCCAAACGGTTTCCGGGCAGCCGGATACAGCGCCAGCGCTGGCGTTGCCCGGATCGGGGCAAGCAGTGATATGGCGCTTTCAGGAAACAATACTTATATCAAAAATCGTGCCGGCCTGTAATGCTTGTCTAGATTGAATTACAGAGAGTTGGCACGGAATCAAGCTGGGGAAAATATTATGCTTCAAATTGGAAACAATCGTCCGAGCCCCCAACCCCGAGAAACCCATCACCGACCCTGCGTAGCGGAATAGCATCCATGTCGGCTATGGGAATTTGGCGTCGGCACTCAACAATGCGGCGATAAATTCAGCAAATAGGCCTCTTTTTGAGGCATCAAGGTTGATGGTTATTGCTGAAATCCGGTTACACTGGGGTTACACAAAACCATCAGGCGAAAAAAAAGGACTGGTGATTTCTCACAAGTCCTTGATTTATTTGGTAGCGGGGGCTGGATTTGAACCAACGACCTTCGGGTTATGAGCCCGACGAGCTACCAAGCTGCTCCACCCCGCGATTGATCTTTTGTATTATAAGGATATTTGAAAATATTGCAAGTAAAACTCTTATATTTTTAACTCGATATCCATTTACAACTTAAAACTAAGAGCCACGGTGTTTGCCGATGGTTCATAAAGATAATTCCGAATTCCCGGTTAAATGGCGGATCAGGCCCGCTTCCCCGTTTTTCATCACACGCTGATGATTCCATACGAATACCGGTCTGGCGACTCCCGCCAACAGCTTCATCCACGATTTGGCGAGCGAGACGTTCCAGATAAAGATCAGCTCGGTCGCCGCCTCGTTCTCCCGATAGGTCAGCGAGCAATCGCCGCTGCCTATCAGGTCGCCGGTGACTTCGGCAGTGATCGAACGGTAAGGATGCAGTTGAGTAACCCGCAATTCGAACGCCAGATCGTAAGGCAAACAGGTCCGCCAGAGATAACGCCTGACATTGTTGATACCCAATGAATTACCCGCCGCCGTCTCGTCGACTATCGCCACATAATCCCACCAAGCCGGCCAATTCTCGGTCGCAACCAGAGATGCCCACACTCTCTCGACCGGGGCGGGAATCAACCAGCGCGTGGTGAGCGAAAAATCGGACATTCGCACTCTTATCAGCTCCAAATTTTTTGTACGTTGGACGATTATAACTTTCCGAAAATTCCCGCGCCCCGAACGCTGATACGCTATGGCAAGTGCATAATATGAGAAAGGGACTCATGCGCCGCGTATCGAAGCGTGCATTTATTTTTATACAAAAAATTTATAAAAAACAAACTTTTCAATTTTTAATCCCGTCCACACTCATATAAACTACGCAGGTTTTTATACTCATGAGAAAAGAATGACTGCTCCGAATATTGGATTTATCAGCCTGGGCTGTCCGAAAGCGCTGGTCGACAGCGAGCGGATTCTGACCAAGCTGCGATCCGAAGGCTATACCATTTCGCCCACTTATAAAGAGGCCGACCTGGTCGTCGTTAATACCTGCGGCTTTATCGATGCCGCAGTCGAGGAATCGCTGGACAGCATCGGCGAAGCGATCGCCCAGAACGGCCGGGTGATCGTGACCGGCTGCCTCGGCGCCCGGGAAAGCGAAATCCGCGCCAGGCACCCTGAAGTCCTGAAAGTAACCGGCGCGCATGCGCTGGAAGAAGTGATCGCCTCGGTGCACGAATATCTGCCGCCGCCGCACGATCCGTTCACCAGCCTGGTCCCACCGCAAGGCATCAAACTGACGCCGCGGCACTATGCCTATCTAAAGATTTCGGAAGGCTGCAACCACCGCTGCACCTTCTGCATCATTCCTTCGATGCGCGGCGATCTGGTCAGCCGGCCGGTCGACGAAGTGCTGCGCGAAGCCGAACGCCTAGCTTTGGCGGGGGTCAAAGAGTTACTGATCGTTTCGCAGGACACCAGCGCCTACGGCCTGGATCTGAAATATCAGCCGTTCGACTGGAAAGGCCGGCAGGTACGCACCCGTTTCTACGAGCTGGCCGAAGCGCTCGGCGAACTGGGCATCTGGATCCGGATGCATTATGTCTATCCTTATCCGCATGTCGACGAAGTGATCCCGCTGATGGCCGAAGGCAAAATCCTGCCCTACCTGGACATTCCGTTCCAGCATGCGAACAGCCGGATTCTGAAACTGATGAAGCGCCCGGCGGCCACTCAGAACAATCTGGAACGGATCAAGGCCTGGCGCGAAATCTGCCCGGACATCACCCTGCGCAGCACGTTTATCGTCGGCTTTCCGGGCGAAACCGAGGAAGAATTCGAGGAACTGCTGCAATTCTTAACCGACGCCCAGCTCGACCGGGTCGGCTGCTTCGCTTATTCGCCGGTCAAGGGTGCAGCCGCGAACGACCTGCCGGATGCGGTGCCGGAAGCGGTCAAGGAAGAACGCCTGGCGCGATTCATGGCGCATCAGGCCGAGATCAGCGCCGCCCGCCTGCAGCAGCGGATCGGGCGGGTGGAAACCGTACTGGTCGACGAAGTGGTCGAAGAAGGCGCGGTCGCCCGCAGCCAGGCGGACGCACCGGAAATCGACGGCCAGGTCTACATCGACGGCGCCGCGCATCTCAAAGTCGGCGATCTGGTACAGGTCGAACTTGAGGAAGCCGACGATTACGATTTATGGGGCCGGCTGATATGAAGTAATCCGCCTGACACCAGGCGGACTCAGTACTCGAAAAAGCGCAGAGACGGCAGACTCTCCTTTCCTGCTCACAGAGGATCGGCCGGTTGCCGTCTTCGCCGCCCACGATAAATTCGGGGAAATTTAATGCTTTTTGCTTATTAAGGAACTAATCAATTAATTAATAAATTTTATGCGGGGACCGATTTATGTCTGCTCAAGCCGTTTCTTCTTCACAAGATTATTCAGCATCGACCAGGATGACCGTATCCTTCCGGCTAATCCTGGCGCTCTATCTGATCATTCCACTCTGCGTACTGCTCCAGTTATTCGACGGCTGGTTCTGGCATAATTTTCTGAAAGAAAATCTGCCCAGCAATACCGGACATTTTCTGCTGTATCAGATTTTATTCGGCACCCCGCATATCCTCGCCAGCGCGATTTTATTATGCAGCCACGGTGATTATTTCAAACTTTACAAGCCGCGCCTCTTCCGGATGACGCTCGCGCTAGCGGTCGTCTTCGGCATCGGCAGCCTCTACCTGCCTTACTACGCGCTTTACGTCGGTGTCGCGGCCTGGACGGTGCTGCATGTACTGAAGCAGCAGCACGGACTGGCGCGGGGGGTGTGCAGGCTGCCTTCGCCGCACTTCTATCTCCTGCTCGGTTTGAGTGTCGCCGCGGGCCTCCTGATTTATATCGGTATTTTTTTGAATGCGCGACTGACGCCGGAGCAGACCGGCTGGATCACGCTGGCCGCCGGCAACCTCTGCGTGCTGCTCGCGCTCGGCACACTGTATAGCCAGCGTTTTGTCGCTTCCGCCTTCGGCAAGTGGTTTTTATGGTCGAATACCTTGCTGGTCCTGAGCAGTTATTACCTGTTCGTCCAGCAATATTATTTCCTGGCAATCCTCGGCCCCCGACTGGTACACGATACGACCGCTTACTTCTTTTATGTAACACACGACTACAACCGCCACCATAAACAGCCGCAGAACTGGCTCTACCGCCAAGCCAAAAGCTGGCATGTACACTGCTTTGTCGTCCTGCCCGCACTCTCGTTCGGACTTGCCTTCGTACTGCAGACCTACGGCGACCAGCTGATCAACCTGATCACCAATTACTGGTTCGGCGTCGAGATTCGCAAGGCCGTTACCTTGGGACTGCTCGGCTATTTCGGATTGATGCACTATTACACCGAATCGTTCACCTGGAAACAGGATTCGCCTTACCGGCGTTATATCTCGTTCAGCAAGTGAATGCTTGGCTTTTCGCCATCCCGGAGAAACCTGCCGGGCTTTAAAAACCTGGCAGGTCTTTCGCGGCTTACTCGATCAGCGAAAAGCCGACTTTGATCGTGACCTGCCAGTGCGCAATTTTGCCGTTTTCGATATGCCCGCGCGTTTCAACCACCTCGAACCAGCGCATGTTCTGGACCGTTTGCGAAGCGCGGGCAATCGCATTTTCGATCGCATCCTGCAGGCCGACCGTCGATGACCCGGTCAATTCGATTTTTTTATAAACATGGTCGCTCATGGGGATACTCCTGTCTGGGAATAATAACTATCGAGAGTCTGCAGACGCTCGGGAGTTCCGACATCCATCCAGAACCCGTCATATTTCTGCCCCGACACCCGCTGCCGGGAAATCGCCCGGCGCAACAGCGGACCGAGCTTGCTGACGCCCGGCGGCACCTGCTCGAACAAAGCCGGATGGTAAACGCCGATTCCGCTGAAGGTAAACGGTTCCTCACCGTCTTCTACGACCCTACGCTGCCCGTCCAGCCCGAAGTCGCCCTTGGGATGATGCGCGGGGTTATCGACCAGAATCAAATGCGCCAGATCCACCGGCACAGCATGCAGCATGGCGAACGGAAAATCGGTCGCAATGTCGCCGTTCACGACCAGGAACGGTTCATCCCCCAGCAGCGGCAATGCATTGACGATGCCTCCGGCGGTTTCGAGCGCCTGCTCGCCTTCGGGAGAATAGCGGATGCGCGCGCCGTAACGTTCCCCATCGCCAAGCGCCGTTTCGAGCTGTCTGCCGAGATGCGCGTGATTGATTACGATCTCGGTAAATCCGGCCTCGACCAATCGGCCGAGCGTATGTTCGATCAGGGCTTTTCCGGCCACTTTCAAGAGCGGCTTCGGCGTGTGGTCGGTCAGAGGGCGCATGCGTTCGCCCCGGCCTGCGGCCAGAATCATCGCCTTCATGCGGCCGTCTCCTGCAAAGGCAAAACCTGCGTCCGCAAAAAATCTCCGAATTCGGCAAATTCCGGATAGGCATCGGCCTGCGTCAATACATAATTCAGCGTCCGCGGGATATCTCTCAAATAGCCCGGCTTACCGTCGCGCAGGTTCAAGCGCGCAAAGATCCCAACCGCTTTCAAATGGCGCTGCATGCCCATCCAGTCGAACCAGCGCCTGAACTGCCCAAGGCTGCAATCGATCAGCCGGGCATCGAGCAAGCGCCGGTAGTAGCCGCTCATCCAGTCGTCGACCCGTCTCTCGGGCCAGGCTACGTAGCAATCCCTGAGCAGCGACACCAGGTCGTAAGTGACCGGCCCGACCACCGCATCCTGAAAGTCCAGTACGCCGGGCGAATCCGCCTCCAGTATCATCAGATTGCGCGAATGGTAATCGCGGTGCACGCAGATGCGCGGCTGTTCCAGCGCCGAGGCGATCAGCTTCTCGTGCAGGGATTCGCGCACTTTTGCCGGCATCTCGACATCGAGCCACTGCCCCAGAAACCACTCGTCGAAGATGCCCAGCTCGCGGGTCAGCAGCGCGCGATCGTAAACCGGCAGGCCGCAGGCCGAAATTGACGTTCCCGTCTGCAGCCGGAACAGAGCGTCCAGCGCCTCCCGGTACAGCCATTCGGCGTTCTCCGGACTTATCCGGCTCAGAAAATCGCTGCTCCCAAAATCTTCGAGCAGCAGAAAACCGTCTTCCGGATTTTGTGCGAAGATTTCCGGTACATAGACGCCGGCTTCTTTGAGCAGACGGTTGACTTTGACGAATGCCGCCACGTTTTCTTTCTCGGGCGGCGCATCCATCACGACGAACCGGCCTTCCGGTCCTTCGACTCTGAAGTAGCGCCGGAAGCTGGCATCGCTGGAGGCCGGTTCGCAACTGGCTATCGTCATCAAAAGATCATGCCGAAGCCAGTCGAGCAGGGCGATGATTCGCAAATCTTCAATCATGAGGGGCAGATTAGATTAGTTTATTATGGTCAGATAAATTAAGGTAAAATGGCATTCGGCATTTTAGTCTATTTACAAACCGTCCCGCTACTGATCTCCCAATACCGCATGCATTTTTGCTTCATCCTGTTTTTTTTCGCATTCCTGCTGACGCCGGGGTTTGCGGATGATGCCGCCTGGAATTGCCATCAGGACAAAAACAGTAATGAATGGGTTTGTACCGGCGAAAAAGCTCCTCCCGCTGCCATTCCGGAAGAGAAAGACGAACCGTTAGCGCAGCAACCCGCAAGCTCAACGCCCGCAGCCCAACCTGCGGTGAAAGAAACTGCGGTCAGCGAACCGGCGCCTGCCCCGGTTCCGGTTCCGGTTCCGCAAACGATCACCGAAGCCAAGTCTCAGCCTGAAGCAGTCGCCGAAAAAAAGATTCCGGTCAAATCGACGGTGCGCAAGGCCATCCCCGTCAAGAAAAACCTGCAGCAGGAAGATACCCGGCAGGCCGGCTGGCATTGCAAAACCGCCGAAGGCGGCCAGGACTGGAATTGCAACCTGACCGGACCCGACCCGAAGGGGCAGCCGCATGTCGTGAGCACCGAAACCACCGGATTCAGTGTGCTGGGCCCTGCGTTCGACGCCAAGCAGGAACAGATTTTTGCCAACCTGAGATCAAACCTGAAATACGATCCTTGGGCTCATTGCAGCATCGAGCCGGGGGCGGCGCCGGTATTTACGCCGCGCAGCCATTTACGCGACGTATCGCCGCTGGATGTCAATGCCGATTACGGCGAAGTCTTCGAAAACGAAATCAGCAGTTACCGGGGCAACGTCGAAATTACCCGCGCCGACCAGCATTCGTTTTCGAATACCGCACAATACGACACCGTATCGCAAACGCTCGATCTGCAGGGCGAGGTGTACTACAGCGAGGACAACCTGTCGATTTACAGCAACTCCGCCAGCCTGAAACTGGCACAAGACCAGGCGACGCTGCGGAATGTGCAGTTCATCAATCCGTCCGCGCCGCTCAGAGGCCGCGCCTCGGCGGCATACCGGGAAAGCAAGGTGCTGTCCCGCTATAAAGATGTCGCTTATACAACTTGCCCGCCCGGAAATACGGACTGGGTGCTGCATGCTTCCGACCTGAAACTGAACGACGCGACCGGCAAGGGCGCCGTCAAGAATGCCTGGCTCGAATTCAAGGGAACGCCGGTTTTCTATTCACCTTACTTGTCGTTTCCTGTCGACAACAGACGTTTATCGGGTTTTCTTGCGCCCACTTTCGGCAGTACCCAGCTCAGCGGCTTTCATTTCTCGGCCCCTTATTACTGGAATATCGCGCCTAATTATGATGCCACTCTCAGACCCCGCTATTTCACGAAGCGCGGCATCATGCTGGCGGGCGATTTCAGGCTTCTGACCCCCTACTCGAACAGCAAACTGGGACTGGAGTTTTTACCAAACGACGAACTTCGCGATACCTCGCGTTTTCTCGGATCACTCAAGAATACCAGCCATTTCGGCCCGTATGTCAGTTCGAACATGGACCTGAATTATGTTTCGGACAAAGAATATTTCGGCGAACTCGGTAACGCGCTCAGCTTCCCTAATTTCAGTCATATCAGAAGCATTGCCGATCTGGGTTACCGCAACCCGGACATGGGCGTCTCTCTGGTGGGCCGCGTCGAAAACTATCAGACGATCGATAAAACTTTGACCGGTTACAACCGTCCCTATCGGCGTCTGCCCGAGATCGATCTGAACCTTGATCATACCTTCAACTTCATGCCGCTGACTGCCAACCTGGACAGCGAATATGTTAACTTTAGCCATGATGATCTGGTCAACGCCCAGCGCGTCAATGTCAAGCCGTCGGTCAGCGCGCCGCTGCAAGCCGAATGGGGTTTTTTGATGCCCAAGGTTTCGATACAGCATACCGATTATCAGCTCTCTGAAAAAAACTTTGTTCCTCCACCTAATGTCGTGCCGGCGAGTTGGCCAAATACGGTTACACGCACTTTACCGATCTTTTCTTTAGACAGCGGGTTAACCTTCGAGAGGGAACTGGGCAAGGCCGGCTCGTCCATGAAGCATACGCTTGAACCCCGGCTTTTTTATTTATATATTCCGAAAAAAGATCAAAATAACATTCCTTTATTCGATACGTCTCTCTACGATGTATGGTTCAGCAATCTGTTCAGGGAGAACCGCTTCAGCGGTACCGATCGGATACAGGACGCGAATCAGATTACGGCGGCGCTGACAACCCGGTTGATCGATTCAGAAACCGGCCTGGAAAAAATGAAATTGAATATCGGCCAGATCATTTACTTCCAAGACCGCGAAGTCACCGCACCGCTCAGGATCCGGAATCTGCCCGATTTCGTGACAGTTCCGGAACAAGGATTCCAAATGCCGATCGAAACTGACGGCGTGTCGCCGCTGATCGCCGAACTCAGCAGCCAATTCTCGGATCATTGGTCCGGAGAAACGGGCATTCAATGGAACCCGGAGAACAATGACATCGTCAGAGGCAAGGCGATTCTGCATTTTGTGAACGAAGCCGAGAAAATTCTGAACCTCGGCTTCCATTATCGACGAACTGACCTGGTAGAACGAACCTTGCTTGCGAACAGCTCCATTTGGGGCCCTTCCGTACAAGCTTATAATGCAGCACTCCCTTCCGGGGTGCCTTCCTATAATCCGCTAACGGATCCTAACGTACTGCACAGTACGGACCTGGTGCAGAGCGACATCAGTTTTCGCTGGCCGTTGTTCAATAATTGGTATGCCGTCGGCCGGTGGCAATATTCCTGGCTTTATAATAAAACACAGGAAACCTTTTTGGGCGTCGAGAAGGAAAACTGCTGCTGGCGTTTTCGTCTGATCGGTCGCCGTTATACTAATAACATCAATACGGTCAACAGCGCGGTTCAACAGCTCGCCGAAGGCACCAGTCAAACAGGTCTTTTTTTCCAGATAGAACTCAAGGGATTGACCGGCCTAGGGGAAAGTCTTGACCAATTCTTTGAACAAAGTATTTTCGGTTATCAAAAACCGACCCAATAATCGCAGCCGTGATGAAACAGTTTTTTATTGCGTTTTTTCTGCTCCACCTTCTGATAGTCACCGGCACAGCCCGCGCCGAAATACTCGACACGATCGTCGCAATCGTCGAGGATGACGTAGTATTGGAGCGTGAACTGGAAAAGGAGTCCTATATAATCGCAGAGCGGATGCGTTCATCGAATGTCGCGATGCCGTCTGCGTCGACCTTGCGACATCAGGTGCTGGAAAAATTGATCATCGACAAACTCCAGAGGCAACTGGCTGAAAAAGCCGGCATTACAGTCAGCGATGAAATGCTGGACAGCTCGGTTACCGAGATCGCGCGCAACAACAACATGAGCCCCGAGGAGTTCCGAAACGAACTGATCAACCAAGGCATGGCCTATAAAAGCTTCCTGGACAATGTGCGCAACGAAATCATGATCAATCAGTTGCGCGCTCGCGAAATCGGCGCGCGAATCAAGGTCACCGACCGGGAAATCGAGCACTACCTCGACACCCAGGGCAAAATCGGCGCCGAGTCGGTGCAATACCGCTTGGGACATATTCTGGTTGCAGTGAAAGAAGGCGCATCCGCTACCGAAATCCAGGCGGCCCAAAGCAAGGCTTCCGACCTTGTCGCGAAGTTGCGCCGAGGCCAGGATTTTACCCATACGGCGGTCAGCAATTCGGACGACGATAATGCGTTATCCGGCGGCGATCTCGGCTGGCGCAACCTGAACGAAATTCCGACCCTTTTTGCGGATGCTGCGCAAAAAATGTCCATCGGCGAGGTTTCCGATCCGATACGCAGCCCGAGCGGCTTTCATATCATCAAGCTGATCGACTCGAAAGGAACCGATAACCACACGGTCACCAAAACCGAAGTCCGGCATATCCTGATCAAAACCAACGAATTAATCGACGATAACGAAGCGAAAAAACGCCTCTTGGCGCTAAAGACCCGCATCACCGATGGCGACGATTTCGCCGCGCTCGCGCGTGCGCATTCGGACGATAAAGGCTCTGCCCTGAAAGGCGGCTCTTTGGGCAAAGTCAATCCCGGCGATTTGGTCAAGGAGTTCGAGGAAGCCATGAACCGGCTTGCTGTCAAAGAAATCAGCGACCCCGTTCAAACCCAATTCGGCTGGCATTTGATTCAGGTGCTGGATCGCGAGACGAAAGATAATAGCGAAGAGCACCAGAAAAATCTGGCTCGCGAAGCGATACGCAAACGGAAAATCGAAGAAGAAACCGAACTCTGGATTCGCCGAATTCGAGATGAAGCCTATGTCGAAATCTACGAAGACAGGCTCTAACCGAGAACAGGCACCGTGTTGGCTGCCATGATCATGCCGATAACGACTTGTACCTTTCACGCGACCGCTACTATTCCAGGATGAACGATACCCCCAAAACCGGCCTGCCTGCAGGATTGAATAGACAATTACAGCAGATTATCACCCTCGAAGATCTCGAAGTTCAGCGCGCCCATTTGAAGAAGCTCTGCGAGGCCGGCAGCGGAGTCGATTTTCTGGATTGCGCCGCTGCCCTGCTGTTTCTGCTGCACCCCCCGGCAAGCCTTCCGGATAAGGCCAATGATGCGCTCCAGCCCCAGCGGATTCAGGCTCCGCGGCAACCGATTCCGCAATATTTGAAAATGGTGCGCTATCGGCTTGATGTCGGGCGCCAGCATCAAATTACAGTGGAAGAGATCAAGAAAGTGCTGGTTGAAGAGTCAGGGGTTGATAAGAACAATATTGCCTATGTCGACATTCAGGATTTCCATACCCTGATCGAACTGCCCGATGAAATGCCGCCGGACATCTTTCAGCATCTGAAAACGGTCGAGATCAACCATCAAAAACTGGGCATTCGGCGAGTAAAAAATCGGCGTGCGAAAAAACACGGCAAACTTCGCTACGGGCGCAATCGCCAGCCGGTTGTCCGACAACAGCCTGAAGCGGCCAGCTTCTCAGGTAAAAACTGAACCCGTTGCGTGTTTATTTAGAGATTATCGGCGATTGATCGCCTCCATTTAAGGTTCGAAACGTGAAGACCACGGCCATTGAATATATTGACGCCCCCGCACAGCTTGCCGAACTCTGCACCCGTATCCATTCGGCTCCCTGGATTGCCATCGATACGGAGTTTCTGCGCGAAAAGACTTATTACCCAAAATTCTGCCTGCTGCAGATCGCCACGCCTGAGTGGGTGGCATGCATCGATCCGATCGCACTTCCCCGGCTCGATGAACTATTCGAGGCCCTGTACAATCCCGGCATCGTCAAAGTGCTGCACTCCAGCCGGCAGGATCTGGAAATATTTTATCAATTGACCGGCAAGCTGCCCTCGCCGATCTTCGATACGCAAGTCGCGGCGCCGCTGCTGGGTTATCAGGACAATCCCGGGTATGCGATGCTGGTTTCGCACCTATTGAATGTAAACCTGAACAAGGCGCATACGCGCGCCGACTGGAGCAAGCGCCCGCTCACCGAAGAGGAAATCCAATATGCGGCGGATGATGTAATTTATCTGTGCCGAATTTACCAGATCATGCGCGACAAACTGAGCGCCTTGGGCCGGCTCGATTGGCTGCAGCCGGATTTTGCCGAGCTTTCCAATCCGGCCCTTTATGAAGTGCTGCCTGGGCATGCCTGGCGGAAAATCAAGGGCAAAAACAAACTGACAGGCAAACAGCTCTCGATCATTCAGGCGCTTGCAGAATGGCGCGAAAGCACCGCTCAAAACGAAAACCGCCCCAAAGGCTGGCTGCTCCGCGACGAACTGCTGTTCGACATCGCCAAACTGCAACCGGAAACGGTAGCCGATCTGGCAAAAATCCGCGGCATCAACGAACGCACAGTCAGCCGTTACGGCACGGTTTTATGCAAAATCATCGGCGAGGCCAAAAACCGTCCGCCCATCCCTCTGCATGAAGACGGGCGCCCGCTGAAAAAAACCCAGCAGCAGGAAGCCATCGTTGACCTGTTAACGGCGATCGTCCGGATCCGGGCCGAGGAAAACGCCTTGAATCCGAATATTCTCGCCACACGGAAGGATTTGGAATCCTTACTTTTCAACAATGACGACGGTGAGTGCCTGCTGCTGCACGGATGGCGTTACAGCATGGCCGGCAAGGAGCTGCTCGGCATATTAAGAGGTGAATTGCTGCTGGGGATTAAAGAGGATAAATTGGAGATTATTGCCAGATAAGCGCTTCGCAGCACAAAGGCCGGGCACCAAAAAATGTCGAGGGACAGCTCGCGTTGTAAGCCTTAAAAACCGCGACGCCATCGGCATTCCGGGGAAATGAACGGCACCCGGAAAACGGCAAATCCCTCTTTTTCCGGGATTAGACAATAACGGACGTTTACATCAACTCATTAAGCAGAACTTGCGCCAATTTTTTTTGTTCGGCGCTGCCTTTTTCCAACACTTCCGACACAATATCCCGGGCCGACTCATTGTCTCCCATATCTCGGTAGGCTCTGGCCAGATCCAGTTTGGTTTCCAGTTCGTCCATATCGGTCAGATCGGCTACGCCAGTCATTTCAAGCGGGTCGTCTTCTGCCTCGTCATTTCCGAGCGTAGAGAAATCGAAATCGAAATTGAAATCGTCGCCTAAGGCGATCTCCGGCTTGTCATCGTCGGCTTCTTTCGTCAGATTGAACTGGTCTTCGATAGCGAGTGCGAGTATTTCATCGTCTTGCTTATTTTTTTCAGCGGCGCTAAATCCCGTATCGAAATCGAGAGGCTCGAAATCAAACTCCTTGTCAGCCGCCGGGGAGAATTGCAGATCCGCCGAATCAGCTTGACTTTCCTGAACTTCCGACTCGCCTGCAAGGCCGGGAAGTTTATCCAAATCGAAGTCGATGCTTTCATTATTCCGCGGCTCATCCTGCTCAGCCGTTTCGTCGAAGGAAAAACCTTCGAGGTCGAAATCCGCAAAATCCTGGTCGACAACAGGAGCGGAAGCTTGCGGCGATTCGCTAATTTTCGTAAAGGACGCATCGAATTCAGAGGTATCGAACGCTGCCGGTTCGAAATCAGCGTCGAACGGCATGTCGAAATCGTCTTGCCCAGGCACATCCTGCTTGGCAAGGCTGACCGCCTCCGTCTTGCCGGTAACGGAACCGTCTGTATTGGAGGCGGGAGCCGACTGCAAAGCAAATAGGGCCGAATCAGGGCAGATTTCACGTCCCATTTCGGCCGCTTTTCCCCAGAAAACATTGTCCTGACCCTTACCGGCCGCGGATAATTCTTTTGCAAACGCTTCGAAACCCGACTTATTTTCAGCAGCGTAATAAATTTCCAGCAACTTCAGTTTGCATTCATCGCGATCGGGATAGTTCGTAACCGCGTTGCGCATCAGCTCTTCTGCCTGTTGATAACGCCCATAGGCCAGATAAACGTCAGCCTCGGAAATAGGATCGATTTCGCCTTGATCGCTATCGAAAGCATCAAAATCGCTCGGCGTGAACTCGCTCAGGAAAGAACTCTCGCCGACCGGATTGACATCGTAGGCGGTACTCTCATTCAATGCCGGCACAGAAAAAGTGGAGTCGCTCTCGGGCGCTTTATAAATTATCGAAGGCGAAAACATGCTTTCGGTGTTGAGCGAAGCTTCGCCTGCCATTTTACGCCGCCGCCACCAAAAAAGTCCCAGCAGCGCCGCAATGCCGGCGCCGCCAATCCCTATCAGATCCAACGGCAGAGGTTCTTCCACCGGTTCAGGCGCCGGAGCGGAACGAGGAACCGGCTTTTTAACGGCAGCGGGTTCCGGCGGATGCGGCGGCAGCGCCGGCTGTTCCTGAACAATCGCCGGTGTTGTCGGCTTCACCGGCTGTTCGTCGGCGACGTTCGGCTGCACAGCGGCTATCGGCGGCGCCGGTTGGGCAGGCTGGACGGACGCTGCCGCCTGTTCTGCCGGCAACGGCTGGGCTGGCGCAGCCGATGCTTTAGAGGCCTGTTGCACCTGGTCTTGCAACGCGGCTAACTGCTGTTCCTTGATCGCTAATATGGCCTGCATTTTTGCCAGTTGCTGTTCCAGCGCGGCCATTCTTTCCTGCATTTCCCCGTTTGCCTTGTCGCCGGCAGTTCCCGCCTCTGCTTTATCCGCTTCGGACTTAACCGCATTCTGTTCCTGGCCCGGGGTAATGACCGCTTTCTCCGCAACATTCGCTTCCGCAGGCGCCGCCAAAGTCAACTGGTTATCGATCGGTTTTTCGGCAGGCGTTTCCTGTTTCCGAACCGCTTTCGCCACCTCGGAAGATACAGGCTGTGACCGGTTCTTCCAGGCTTCCCGCTGGCGATTGTATTCGGCCAGCGCTTCTTGGTGCGACAATTTGACGACCGCCTCGCGCTCCGGAATTTTGAGCTTCACCTTTGCCAGCAAGGCATTCACGTTGTCTTTATAGAATGCCTGCGGATTGGCCTGATAGATCGCGATCATCATTTGCTCGACTGAAACCTTGTACGGCCTGCTCGCTTTCTCGGCAATGGTCCACAGCGTATCGTTCTGCCGGGTCGGCCCGTAGACGCCTTTGACGATGTCGTCCTTAGGCACTCGGCGCACCGGGTTCGGCGCCATCGCGGCCGAATCCGGAATCACAGGACGCGGTTCCGGAGCGTAGGAGGGAGTTACCGGGGCGGTCGGAGCCGGAATGATTGGCGCACTCGCGATCGTTTCGGGAACCCGAGTAACAGGAACAACAGGCTGCACATAGGCGGCCGGCGGGTCGACCATCAGCGAGAACTGGCGATAAGAAGTGCCTTTCGGCCAGGTAACCTGCAGCAATAAGTCTAAAATCGGCTCTTTCAACGCTTCGCGCGACCTGACCTTGATCACTGCCGAGCCGTCGGGCCGGACTGCCGGTTCAAAACTGATGTTCGAGAGGAAATAAGACCAAGGTACGCCGCGTTCGTCGAATTTATCGGGAGGCGCAAGGCTGACCTTCACATCGGAAATCCTCTCGCCCGCCGACAGCATCAAGGAAATCTCGGCATCCAGATTTTGATTGAGGGCCGAATGCAATTTTATTTCCCCTACGCCTAGAGGATAGGCGCTCGCCGGGGCCAATAACGACAATACCGCTAAAGTCCTGGTCAAATTGCTGACGTTACTCTCTTTCACAATGCTTACCTCGGTCTACGCCGCGAACAGTTGAAACACTCTGTTAAAGCTTAGACTAGATGTAATTTTTTACCAGCACCTCGGCGATTTGGACACTGTTCAAAGCCGCGCCCTTGCGGACGTTGTCGCCCACCACCCACAAGTCAAGCCCCAGCGGATGGGAGATATCTTCGCGAATCCGGCCGACAAAAACTTCATCGTGCCCCGAAGACTCGGTCACTGCGGTCGGCCAGCCGCCGTTTTTTCGTTCATCCACAACCTTTACGCCGGGCGCATGTTCAAGTAAATCTCTAACTTTTTCAATGCTGATCTTTTGCCGTGTCTCGATATGGACCGCTTCGGAATGCCCATAAAAAACCGGCACCCGAACCGCGGTCGCATTGACCTTGACGGAAGCGTCGCCGAGGATTTTCTGGGTTTCCCAAACCATCTTCATTTCTTCTTTGGTATAGCCGTTATCCAGAAATACGTCGATCTGCGGCAATACATTGAAGGCGATCTGCTTCGGATAAACCTTGCTTTCGATCGGCTGGCCGTTCAGCAGCCTCGCCGTCTGGGTCGCCACCTCGTCGATACCCTTTTTACCGGTGCCGGATACGGCCTGATAAGTACAGACATTGATCCGGTCGATGCCGACCGCATCGTAAATCGGCTTCAAAGCGACTAACATCTGGATTGTGGAACAATTCGGATTCGCGATGATGCCGCGGTTTTTATAGTCGGCGATCCTATCCGGATTGACTTCCGGAACAACCAGAGGAATATCGTCTTCATAGCGAAAATGCGAAGTATTGTCGACGACGATGCAGCCTGCCGCCGCCGCTTTCGGCGCATATTCGGCGGATACCGAACCGCCGGCAGAAAACAGGCCGATCTGTACTTTCGAAAAATCGAACGTCGCCAGATCCTCGACTTTCAACATACCGCCCTTGAACGGAATCCGTTTGCCGGCCGACTTGCTGCTGGCCAGCGCATACACTTCGCCGACCGGAAAATTGCGCTCTTCGAGAATCGACAGCATCGCTTCGCCGACCGCACCGGTCGCGCCAACCACTGCCACGTTATAAACTTTTGACATTGAACAACCCTTGGAAAACAGCCGAAGCACGGCCCATTCTGAAAAACAAACGACGGCGGATGAAGCCCCGGCCCCATCCGCCGCAGGAAAGGACTTTGGGATCAGTTCGTGAACAGCCACGGCGCGCGCTTGGCGCGTTTGGCCTCATACTCCCGGATTTTGTCCGCATGCTGCAGGGACAAAGCAATATCGTCGAGCCCGTTCAGCAAACGGTATTTGCGCGTCTCGTCGACATCGAAGCGAATCGACCGTCCGGCCGGCGTGGTGATCGTTTGCGCAGCCAGGTCGATCGTCAGGCGATAGCCGGGGACCAGCTCCTGAAACAGGCTGTCCACCTCGGCCGCCGGCAGCGCGATCGGCAAGAGACCGTTCTTGAAGCAGTTATTGTAAAAAATGTCCGCAAAGCTCGGCGCGATGATCGCACGGAAACCGAAATCTTCCAGCGCCCACGGCGCATGCTCGCGCGACGAGCCGCAGCCGAAATTTTCGCGGGTCAAAAGGATTTCCGCGCCTTGGTATTCCGGCTGGTTCAGAATGAAATGCTCGTTCAACGGCCGCGTCGAGCAGTCCATATCCGGCTCGCCGCGGTCGAGGTAACGCCATTCGTCGAACAGGTAAGGACCGAAACCGGAACGGCGAATCGATTTCAGGAATTGTTTCGGGATGATCGCATCCGTATCGATATTCGCCCGGTCAATCGGCGCAACCAATCCAGTTATTTGTGTAAACGCTCTCATTGACGTACCTCTTTTTCCCAAGTGCTCACATCGACAAAATGACCCGCGATCGCAGCCGCTGCCGCCATCTCCGGACTGACCAGATGGGTGCGCCCGCCGTAACCCTGACGACCTTCGAAATTGCGGTTCGAAGTCGACGCGCAGCGTTCGCCCGGCTCCAGCCGGTCCGCATTCATCGCCAGACACATCGAACAACCCGGATCGCGCCATTCGAAACCGGCCTCGGTGAAAATCTTGTCCAGCCCCTCCGCTTCGGCCTGTTGTTTGACCAGACCGGAGCCCGGAACAACCATTGCCAGCTTGATGCTCGATGCCACTTTTTTACCTTTCGCCACCGCGGCCGCCGCACGCAAGTCCTCGATCCGGGAATTGGTGCACGAACCGATGAAGATCTTGTCGAGCTTGATGTCGGTAATCGCTTGTCCGGGTTCCAGATCCATGTACTTCAACGCCTGGATCATGCTTTGCTTCTTGACCGCATCCGCTTCAAGCTCGGGATTCGGCACTTTGTCGTCGACCGAAACCACCAGTTCCGGGGAAGTACCCCAGGTCACCTGCGGCCGGATCGAGGCAGCGTCGATATCGATCACCTTGTCGAATTTCGCATCGGGATCCGAATGCAGGTTCTGCCACATCCGTTCCGCCATGAACCAGTCGTTGCCTTTCGGCGAATAAGGACGGTCGCGGTAATAATCGATCGTCACCTCGTCTACGCCGATCAGGCCCGCGCGTGCGCCGGCCTCGATCGCCATGTTGCAAACGGTCATCCGGCCTTCCATCGACAATGCGCGAATCGCCTCGCCGGCAAATTCGATCGTATAGCCGTTGCCGCCGGCGGTGCCGATCTTGCCGATGATGGCCAGTACGATGTCTTTTGCGGTCACGCCCGGCCCGGTCTTGCCGTTGACCCGGATCAGCATGTTTTTGGCTTTTTTCTGCACCAGGCACTGGGTCGCCAGCACGTGCTCGACCTCGGACGTGCCGATTCCGAATGCCAACGCGCCGGACGCGCCGTGCGTGGAGGTATGCGAATCACCGCAGACGATAGTCATGCCCGGCAAGGTCGCGCCCTGCTCCGGACCGATCACATGCACGATACCCTGGCGTATGTCGGCCATGTTGAACTCGGTGATTCCGAATTCGGCGCAGTTCTTTTCGAGGGTTTCGACCTGCAAACGGGAAACCGGATCGGCAATGCCCTTGTCGCGATCGGTGGTCGGGATATTGTGATCGGCGACCGCCAGGTTCCTGTCGGTGCGCCACGGCTTGCGGCCGGTCAGGCGCAGGCCTTCGAAAGCCTGCGGCGAGGTGACTTCATGCACCAGCTGGCGGTCGATATAAATCAATGAAGACCCGTCTTCCTCGGTATGGACGACATGATCTTCCCATAATTTGTCATATAAAGTTTTACCCGGCATAGCTCTTGTGTGTAGTTGGGCCGATGGGTACGGCGGAATGAATAATAACGATGAACCTTAATCGAGAACGGCCAACAGTTTGGCGGTAATTTCTCCGACGTCGCCGACACCGGCAACCGTGGCGAATTTGGCGGTTTGACCCTCGGCGGAATAATAGCCGACCAGCGGTTTGGTCTGTTCGTGATAAACCTGGAGGCGTTTGCGAACCGTTTCTTCCTTGTCGTCGTCGCGCTGGATCAGCGGCTCGCCGGTCACGTCATCGATGTTATCGACTTTCGGCGGATTGAAAATCACATGGTAGCTGCGTCCCGAGGCAGGGTGGACGCGCCGGCCGGCCATCCGCTTGACGATTTCCTCGTCATCGACGGCGATTTCGACGACATGGGTAATGTCGATGCCCATCGCCTTCAAGCCTTCGGCCTGTGCGATCGTGCGCGGGAATCCATCCAACAAAAAGCCGTTGCTGCAGTCATCCTGGGCGATGCGCTCCTTGATCAGCCCCAGAATAATATCGTCCGACACCAGAGCGCCCGCATCCATCACTTTTTTGGCTTCAATCCCCAAAGGCGTTCCCGCTCTGACCGCGGCACGCAGCATATCGCCCGTCGAAATCTGGGGAATGCCGTATTTTTGAGTGATGAATTGAGCCTGAGTCCCCTTGCCGGATCCCGGGCTCCCTAAAAGGATAATGCGCATGAAATAACTCCCGATCATTTTTGCGTCGTTAAAAAATGCTTTCAAATTAAGAAGCTTGACCGCATATTCTATAACAGTTCAGTTTTAAACTGTTGTAAAATTTGTTAGCTTTATTTGAAGGATGTCTTGACAAAAATTTCTCAATTCGTAGAGACTAATCACTTCCCAAATAAAAGAGATTCTCTTACTTGAACGACTTACCTCTCGGTTTACTTTGGGCCTTGCTGGCCCTGATGCTCGTCTTATCCTCATTTTTTTCCGGCTCCGAGACCGCATTGATGATGCTGAACCGGTATCGGCTGAAGCATCTGGTCAAATTGAAGCATAAAGGCGCCAGCAAGGCCCATCATCTACTGCAGCGCCCCGACCGTTTGATCAGCCTGATCCTGCTCGGGAATGTCTTCGTGAACATCGCCGCCTCCTCGATCGCCACGGTGATTGCGATCCGGCTCTATGGCGAAGACGAATCGGTCATTACGATTGCGGCGGTTTTGCTAACGATCGTGGTGTTGATCTTTTCCGAAGTCACGCCGAAAACCCTGGCCGCGGTAAAGCCCGAAGCGCTGGCATTTCCGGCCGCCTGGATCTACGTCCCGCTTCTGAAAGCCGCTTACCCGCTGGTATTGAGCATCAACCTGACCGCAAACCTGCTGCTCCGGATGGTCGGCGTCCAGGTCAGCAAAAACAGCCACGAAACCCTGAACAAGGAAGAACTGCGCAGCATCGTCACCGAGGCGGAAAGCCTGATTCCCTCGCGCTACCAGAAAATGCTGCTCGGCATTCTCGATCTCGAATCGGCGACGGTCGAAGACATCATGACCCCGCGCAACGAAATCTACGGAATCGACCTGGAACTGCCGATCGAAGAAATCGTCAACCAGATCAGGAACAGCCCGCACACGCGTTTGCCGGTGTATAAGAAAAGCATCGACCGGGTCGTCGGATTTTTACACCTGCGCAATGTGCTGGTAAAAATCAATCAGGAGAATTTCGACAAACAGATGCTGATGAATGCGTTGACCAAACCGGCCTTCATTCCGGACAGCACGCCGATCCACAACCAGATTCAGCATTTTAAGATGGAAAAGTTGCGGATCGGCCTGGTGGTCGACGAGTACGGCGACGTGCAGGGGCTCGTAACCCTCGACGATTTGTTGCAGGAAATCGTCGGCGAACTGGTCACCGACGAAATAACCGTCAAGAAACAACCCGACGGCAGCTATCTGGTCGATGCAGGCATCACGATCCGGGAATTGAATCGGCTGATGCAATGGGAACTGCCGACCGAAGGCCCTAAAACGTTGAACGGCCTGATCATCGAATTCATGGAAACAATCCCCGAGGAAGGTACCAGCATCAAACTGCACGGTTACCCGCTGGAAATCATCCAAAGCGACCAGAGCGCGGTCAAGCTGGTCAAATTTTTAATCGAACAATAAAGATAGCCTTATGCGGCATGGCACAGTCATCCTGTTTGCGCCAAAACAGGGGTAACAAATAAGGCGAACGCCACGCCGATGCACAAAACCGATTTCATTCCCGGCCGGGCAGAAACGGTACGAAAGTCACGGGCTCGAGTTCTTCAATCTCATAGCCGTTCTCGGTCCTGAACACCCGCTGCAGTTCCTGCCTGCCGCCCCGCCCGATCGGAATGATCATCACACCGCCGACCGCCATTTGTTCGAGCAGCATTTCGGGAATTTCGGAAGGCGCCGCCGCCACCAGAATCCCGTCATACGGCGCGTGTTCGGGCCAGCCCCAGCCGCCGTCGCTGTGCAGATAGCTGATATTCTTCAGCCTCAGGCTCCATAAATGATCCTTGGCCTTCTTATGCAGCGGCAGGATCCGTTCGACCGTATACACATGGTCCACCAACTGCGCCAGAATCGCGGTCTGATAGCCGCAGCCGGTCCCGATTTCCAGCACTTTGCCGGGACGCCCGAATTCAAGCAGCAATTCGGTCATCTTGGCGACGGTATAAGGCTGCGAAATGGTCTGGTTGAAACCGATCGGCAGCGCCGTATCCTCATAAGCCCGGCTCGACAGCGCTTCGTCCACAAAAATATGCCGCGGCGTCCGGCTCATCACATCCAGCACTTTGTTGTTGCGGATGCCCTGTTCGAGCAGGCGCTTGGCCATCCGTTCCCGGGTCCGCCGCGAAGTCATGCCGATGCCTTGCAAGGTTGAATTCATGCGCAAGCCTCCCCGGAAAGCCAGTTTCTAACCATATTGACTCTATCGTACCAAGTCAAATCCAATTGCAGCGGCGTAATCGAGACAAACCCCAGGCTGACGGCATGAAAATCGGTCCCCGGCCCCGCGTCCTGCTCCGCACCGGGCGGGCCTATCCAATAAATCGACCGTCCGCGCGGATCCCGCTGTTTGATTACCGGTTCCGACTTGTGCCGCTGGCCCAACCGGGTCGCCCGGTAGCCCTGAAGATCGCCGGGCGCGACGTCCGGCACGTTCACGTTCAGCAGGGTATCGCGCGGCAACGGCTTGTCGATGAGGCGCTTCAACAGCACGACCGCCACCTCGGCCGCCGTTTCGAAATGCTGCGGCTCTTCGTTGCAGGCCAGCGAAATCGCCACCGCCGGCAAGCCCAGAAAGCGCCCTTCGGTGGCTGCAGCGACCGTGCCCGAATACAGGACATCGTCGCCCAGATTCGCGCCGTGGTTGATTCCCGCGAACACCATGTCCGGTTCCGGTTCCAGGAGCCCCGTAATGGCCAAGTGCACGCAATCGGTCGGCGTGCCGTCGACTTTGATGAAGCCGTTGTCGGCCACGTGCGCGCGAAGCGGCATTTCCAGAGTCAGCGAATTGCTGGCCGCGCTGCGATTGCGATCGGGTGCCACGACCGAGATATCGGCATAGGGGCGCAAGGCGTCGGCCAGCGCGGCGAGCCCTTCGGCCAGATAACCGTCATCGTTACTCAACAAAATATGCATTTATGGTTAGCCCAAAAGCGGAATCCGCTATAAAATCTCAAAATATTAGCAACAATGCCCCATAAAATCAGCTTTCGTGACAAAAAAAATCCCCGATTCCGAGGACAGCGAACTGTTCCGTCTCGCCATCGGCAAGGTACGTGCGATCAAGGACGACAAAGTACGGCCGGGTAGCGGCGAAAAACCGAAGCCGTACCCGAAACATCAACCCGCCGAAGCCGAAAGCCGCCTTGCCGAACAACAGAACTACGACCTGGATACGGTCAGCATCGAAGACCGGCTCAGCTATCTGGCGCCGGGGGTACAGAAAAACGTGCCCGCCAAAATGCGCAAGGGCCAGTTCGGACTGGACGCCGAAATCGACCTGCACGGCCTGACCGGCGAGGAAGCGAAACGCCAACTCCTGGCGTTCCTGCAACGCGCGGTGATCGATGGCTGCCGCTGCGTACTGATCATTCACGGCAAGGGCTACCGTTCGCCCGACAATCTGCCGGTTCTGAAAAACAGTCTGAACCTCTGGCTGCGCCAGCACCAGGATGTACTGGCCTTCTGCTCGGCAAGACCACAGGACGGCGGGGCGGGCGCAGTGCTGGTCCTGCTCAGGTTGTCCGAAAAATTCGCCAAAAGAGACGAGCTGCTATTTTAGGAAAGATTCGTAGGGTGTGCTGAACGCAGTGAAGCGCACCGAACATTCTATATTCCATTGTAGGGTATGCTGCGCGTACCATTTTTTAAAGCGTTTTAACAAAAGACTATCAAGGTACGCTCAGCGTACCCTACGGAATTTTCCACCCCTACGCACGCATCGTAAAGCCATGTAAACATGGGCAGAGAATATGAAAGGAAAGACAGATTACCAATGACGACGGCTCAATCATTCCAATCGATCACCTCGCGCAGCAGCGCCGTCGCATAACTGCCGGCGGGCAGCGAAAAGCGCAACTGCAGCCGGTCATCCGAGAACTCCCATGCCAAATCCGGCACGTTGACCCGCAGCGCCCGCCGTTCGATTTCGACGCCGCTGTCCTGGAGCCCCTCCGCCAGTTCGGGAAGGCGCCCGATCACTTCAGCTTCGAGCGCCGCTACCGCCTCCGTAACCTCGCTGTCGCCTCGCCCCCAGAGGACACCGGTCGGATGGATTTCTCCGGCCTCGACGCGTCCCGCTATCGCCCGATCCAGGGCATCGGCTTTAAAACGGCTGTGCGACTGGTCCAGCATGCAGATTTCGCCCGGCAGCGGGCGATTCCAGGTCCGTTGCTCGACGCGGCTCGCCAGCACCTGATTGAACAGGAACGAACGCGCCGCCGACAGATAAAGGCTGCGCTGCTCGCGGCCGGCCTTCTTCCCCTGAAACAGGGCCAGCGCCTGCTCGACATTGCGCCCCTGATGCCCGAAACGCTGTTCGCCGAAATAGTTGGGGATACCCGAAACCTTGAGCGCATTCAACTGCGCTTCGGCTTTATCCCGATCGCCTTGCCAATCCCTAACGGTCAAACCGAAACGGTTACAGGATAAAGCGCCGCGCTGCAGTTTGCGCGCATGGCGGGTCGCCTGAAGCACTTCGATCGAAGCCGAGGCGAACGCGGCCCAGTCCGGATCGGCTTTGCCCGGCAGCCAGACGCTGAACCATTGGGTGGTGACCGCGTGGCGGTCCTTGAGCCCCGCAAAGCCGATGTCGCGCTGCCTGACATCCGCAAAACGGGCCAGTTGCCGTGCCACATAGTCGGTATTCTCGCCGGTTTTGCGAATCTGCAGGAAAGCATGCTCGCCCGTTCCGGACGGCTCGAACGCCAGCAATTCTTCGACGATGAAGTCTTCGGGAAAGGTACGGATGGTGCCCCGGCCCGAAGGGCCGCCGTATGCAAAAGGCCAGGCAGGAAGGATAAAATGAGACATTTCAAATCGGCGTAATTTACCATGCCTCTCACCGGGAATACAAAGGCGGCAGCGCCGATCCGAAACGGTTTATTCCGGCAAGATCTCCCGCCTCTCCGGTAAGCTTGCCCGCGAATGAATGATTTTACGCAGCATTCTCCAAAGAATGCTGCGTTATTTTTGTCGTTTTACAAGGTGATCCGCACGCCGACCCACCCTGCCCTGGGCGCGCCCGGCGATACGAAGCGGGGATTGTTGAACGCATCGCCCAACACTTCGTCCGGCTGGCCGAAAGTCCCGAACGAGTTGTAGTGGTTGTCGAAGATGTTGTCGAGCTTGCCGAACACGGCGAAGTGCTTGTTGAACTTGTACTCGGCCCGCGCGTTGAACAGCCAGTAGCCCTGCAACTGGCTGGTCAGATTCGCCTCGTCGCCGCGGAAAAACTGGTCGCTGCTGTACAAGCCGTCGATCGCCAGCGACAGCCGCCGCCAGAGCTCGACGCCGACCGATGCCTTGAAGATATGTTCCGGTATGCCCGGTATTTTGTCGCCGCGCTCGACGACCGCCGCCTGATCGTTATTTAATGGATTTTGAATCAGGAAGCTATCCAGGTAACGCGCATTCAGGTAGGTATAATTCGCCGAAAAATTCCAGTCGTCGATCGTGCTGAACAAGGCCGGAATCAGCGAGTTCACGCCCGCTTCCACGCCGTAGCGGCGGGTCTGCCCCACGTTGCTGAAAAAACCCTCGCTGATGCTGTCGCCGCTGCGATGGAATATGATGTCGTCATGATTCGTCGTATGGAAATAGCCGAGATTCCATTTGGTATCGCCTTTGCCGATCAGCTTGTTGAGGTCGCCGCGGAAACCGCCTTCCCAGGTCTTCGCGACCACTTGGTCGAGCGGCGGATCGGACACGAACGCATTCGGCAGGCGGCACGGATCGTTCGGATCGGCGCAGCTCAGCTCCATCGGCGTCGGCACCCGGGACGATTCGCCGTAGCTGCCGTACACGCCCAGATGATCGAAAATTTGGTAAGTCAGGCCCGCGGACGGATTGAACCGCTCGTAGCTGTGCTTACTGCTCAGCTTGTCCTCGCCGTCTTCCCCGATATACTGGTTTTTCATCGTGATGCTGACATGGTTGTAGCGGCCCGCCAGCGTCGCGGTCAGTTTGTCGGTGAGCGAGAAACTGTCGCTCAGATAAAAGCCGTAGGTTTCGGTCACCGTATTCAGTCGCACCCTGGCGTCTTCCACCAAAATGCCGCTGCCGATCGTGCCCCGGTCGGGCGTCAGTTGCGCCAGTTCGGTATCCGAACCGAAATGCACGTCCGCGTAATCGTAGCTGCCGCCCACAAGCAGATTGTTTTTATGCCCGAACCAGTCGTGGTCGAACATCGCCTGCAGAGTGCCGCCGCGGCTGCGGTTGTAGGTTTCGCTGGTGTTTTGGGTCGCGCCCTCGACGCTGTCACTGGCCGCAATTTGATTGCCGAAAACATCTTGGGCGATTTGACCGTCCCCGTTGCACAAAAACGCGTCATCGAACGCGCATTCGTCAAAATCGCTGTCGTCGCCGTTGAAGGTCCGGATCCGGTTCTGCCGGTAATAGGCGTTGGCGCTCAGCTCGATCTTGTCGGTCAAGGCATAGCTGCCGGCCAATTCGGAGAAAAACATCCGGGTAATGGTCTGGTCGGGATGGGTGAACACCGCGTTCCGGTCGATCTGCTGCAGTTGAACCGGCGCCGCGCCGTTGCCGCGCATGTCGTTGTCGTTCGCGCCCAGGGTCAAATCGAGATTCGCCCGGTCATTACGCCAGCTCAGCGTACCGAAAACCTGATTGGCCTCGGTCGGCGAAAAATTGCGCCAGCCCTGTTCGTCGAAATGGTGCAGGTCGATGAAATAGCCGAAGGTGCCGTTGTTCCAGCCGCTGCTCAGCTCTTCCGAATGCCGGTCCCAGGAACCGCCGTACGCCTCGAACTGATGTTTCGGCGCCGAAAAGCCGGTCTTCGTTTTCAGCGAGATGGCCCCGCCCAGGCTGTTCAATCCGTACAGCGGATTGGAGCCCGGATACAGCTCCATCGTATCGATCGCGCCGCGCGGAATCAGGTCCCAGTTGACCGTATCGCCGAACGGCTCGTTGAAGCGGACGCCGTTCACGTAGGTCGACAGGCCCTGCGGCAACCCCAGCAAAGGGGAAGCGACGAAACCGCGGTAATAAACATCGGGCTGCAGGGGATTATTTTGCGCCTCGTTCACATGCACGCTGCCGAGGTGGCGGTTCATGTACTCGGACAGGGAAATGCTCTGAGCCTTTTCCATCTGTTCGGCATTCGCGGTCTGGATATTCGCCGCTACTTTTTTGGCGTCGATACCGCTGCCGGACAGCGGCGCCACATCGATCACTTCGACTACGTCGAGATTTTCGGGCTGCTCTTCCTCAGCTACGGCAGCCGACAGCACGGCCAGGTAACATAAGGAGATAGAGACGAGTCGGTTCATGTATTCTTCTTTTTGGATAAAAAATGCCGGCCATCTTAGCCAAATCATTTTTCCGCTGCCAGCCGTCAGCCCAAAAAAGGAAATTTTCCCGACCCTTCAACTTAGAGGATTTTCAAACCGATCGCCAGCCGCGCCAGTTCGGCAGCCGTATTGACTTTCAGCTTGGCTTTGATCTGCGTGCTGTAATTCGCCACGGTCTTGACGCCCAGGCACAGCTCGTCGGCCGCTTCGTGCGTGGTCAGTCCCTTGGCGAGCAGGCGGAACACGTCGAACTCCTTCGGCGACAGCGCCGCCAGCAGCGCCTGATAATCCGGCTGCCCGGCCCGGAACGCCGCATCCGAGGCTTTCAATCCGGCTTCGATGTAATCTTCGCCTCCGGCAATGGCCTGCACGGCCGTAATCAGCATTTCCGGCGCGCTGCTTTTGGTAATGTAACCTTTCGCGCCGGCCGCGAGCGCCCGCTCGACATAGACTTTCTCGTCATGGATGCTGAACACCAGAATCTTCGCTTCGGCATCGCGCGCGGTAATCCGGCGGATGCCTTCCAGCCCGCCGATTCCCGGCATCGACAAATCCATCACTACGACATCCGGCCGAAAGTCTTCGTACAGTTTGCAGGCTTCCTCGCAACGCGACGCTTCGGCCACGACTTCGATCGCATCGACCGACGCCAAGAGCAGCCGAAAACCGGCCCGCACCACCGCATGGTCATCGACCAGCAAGACTCTGATTTTCATAACCCTTATATTCCAAATGCATTGAATATCCGCAAAAACAGCCATCCCGACAGGCCGGTTGCCGCGAGCAAGGCAAACGCCGCCGCCTTTAAGGCGCGCGCACTGAAAATTGCCGTTTTACCGCGCACTACCGGCGCATCGCGAAACAATCGGCAGTCCGGAGGCGGATATTCACCCGCCTTATACACCTTGCCTCCCAGTCTCCAAAGATATATCGCCAAACCGCCAAGCGGCAGCAACGAGACTGCCGCCAACAGAATCAGACCGATACGGAGCCGCCGCTTTAACTCGCCGGGTTCGGTTAATAACGCTTGGGGCAAACGTTCGAGCCAGTTCTCGAAGCCGACGATCAACAAGCTGCCGATGGCACCGACCGCAAGTACCAGCAGCAGCGCCCGCTGCTGCGCTCTGGCGTCCGCTTTACGCATGTCGGTCATTCTTTCTCCAGCATGGGAGCGGCAATGAAAAACGGCCGCCAACTAGCCGACAGCGATTATTCGGGCAAATCCGCTGCGCAGCTTTCGACCGCCGTGACCGAATAAGCCGTGGTGTTCGTATCGGCGTCAACCGCGCGCAGTTTTCTGATGAAATCCCGAAAGGCGTTGGGCGGAGCGAGATCGCTTTCTTCCACGCAACTCGAAAACCCGCCTTCGATGCCGTAGCCGTAGACGACGAACAGAGAAATCACATTGTCTGCGATCGCCTTGCCGATCGTCTTTCTCACCTTGCGGAAAGCCTCTTCGTCCACGCCGGGCCCGATGCCGCCGATATGGATTTCGGCCGCCTTGCCTTCGAACGATACCTCGCGCTCGCACGGCGCTTCTTGCGCATCCGGCAAGTCGTCAAGTGCCTGGAAGCCCAGCTCGGCCGCATCGCTCAAGTCTTTGGCGGGAATGTCGTACAGATTCAGGCGACCGGTTTCGGCGCCGCAGACCGCCGGATAAATCAAACCGTCCGTCCCGCAACGCGCCTGCCTGGCCGGAATATTCGCCTGCGCCAGTTCTTTTTTCATGGTTTTGAGGGCGATGCCTGCGCTCTCGCACTGGATAGCGCCGCTGTATTTTGCCACCGTCACCCAACCGCTTTCCGCCTCGGCCGCAAACGCCGCCGTCAGCCCCAAGCCGAGCCCCAAACAAAACTTTAACCGGTACATCATGAAGCCTCCATTGAAAAGCCGTATCGAATTCGATCGTTAACGTCATATTTTCTCGCAAAAGCCGGCCCGGCCCCGCCAGCCGCAAAGAATCCGATACATTAGAACAAAGACATCACGTTGACAATCCTTCGATTGCCGGCATGTAAAAGCGTTCGGCGCCGAGACCACGAAAAACTTGGGCAAAATGATCCGGCACTAATCTCGCCGCGAAGTCCTACCGGTTCTGAAAGTTTCGTGCGGCATATCAGGGGTTCTAAAACACTGATGAAGCCCCGGCATAAGGCCGGGGAAAACGCAGTGCCCGTCAACAAATTAACTGGCGCGGCAAAGTAGCTTCAATGAGGCCCCGGCATAAGGCCGGGGAAAACACAGGAAAGGACCGTTGGCGTTGGAACAAACAAACCGCTTCAATGAGGCCCCGGCATAAGGCCGGGGAAAACGTTTGCCGTGACAGAACGGCCGGACGGACTGAGATCGGGCTTCAATGAGGCCCCGGCATAAGGCCGGGGAAAACCGACATAATGGCCGCGGAAGACTTCGAAACCATGCTCGCTTCAATGAGGCCCCGGCATAAGGCCGGGGAAAACCAGAATGGCGCCAGGTCGATCATGCCTTTGCTCCGGGCTTCAATGAGGCCCCGGCATAAGGCCGGGGAAAACAAAAAGCTTTTCAAGCGCATTACAAACCCTTGGGGGCTTCAATGAGGCCCCGGCATAAGGCCGGGGAAAACCTAAGCTGCCTGTGCGGCAGCGGACTCTGACAGCGCGCTTCAATGAGGCCCCGGCATAAGGCCGGGGAAAACCCCAAACCTTCCTGCGGCAGCCGCCGCGTTTTCGAGCTTCAATGAGGCCCCGGCATAAGGCCGGGGAAAACTTCCCACGAGCGCGCGGGTGTAATAATGCTCCGGGGCTTCAATGAGGCCCCGGCATAAGGCCGGGGAAAACCACGGTAGTGCAGCCCGATAACGCCGCAATCACAAAGCTTCAATGAGGCCCCGGCATAAGGCCGGGGAAAACTTCGGTGGCCGGATAGGGATAACCCTTTGTCGCATAGGCTTCAATGAGGCCCCGGCATAAGGCCGGGGAAAACCCAGCCATCCGTACCGGCGTCCCTGGCGTTTCATCGCTTCAATGAGGCCCCGGCATAAGGCCGGGGAAAACGGCGCTTTATGAAATTATTCCTGCCGGCTCCGGCGGCTTCAATGAGGCCCCGGCATAAGGCCGGGGAAAACGACTTCTAGTTTTTCTTGGTCTCCATCAAATGAAATAGCTTCAATGAGGCCCCGGCATAAGGCCGGGGAAAACCTCCTTCGCATATTGGCCGCCAGTCCCCCCACTGCTTGCTTCAATGAGGCCCCGGCATAAGGCCGGGGAAAACAAGGTGAGAGCAAGATGTTATACCTCCAACCAAGTCGCTTCAATGAGGCCCCGGCATAAGGCCGGGGAAAACCTGGTTTTCGGCATTACCGTCGCCTGCGATTCTTAAAGCTTCAATGAGGCCCCGGCATAAGGCCGGGGAAAACCTTGATGCGCCGGTCTTTCTCAAAGAGCCTATGCAGGCTTCAATGAGGCCCCGGCATAAGGCCGGGGAAAACGAAAGGCGGGCAAGGCTCCCTCGAGTTCGAAATCAGGCTTCAATGAGGCCCCGGCATAAGGCCGGGGAAAACTCCGGACCCCAGTTGAGAGTACGACCTGGCAATAGGCTTCAATGAGGCCCCGGCATAAGGCCGGGGAAAACGCCGCCATGATCGCGGCCAGCGAAGCCGCCGACCAAGCTTCAATGAGGCCCCGGCATAAGGCCGGGGAAAACTCGCCCGCGTTCAGCAGTTCGCCGATCACATGGAACAGCTTCAATGAGGCCCCGGCATAAGGCCGGGGAAAACTGCCAATGTGTAGCAACTTGCTACACTCCGGCAAGACGCTTCAATGAGGCCCCGGCATAAGGCCGGGGAAAACGATTTGCTTCTCGCCGCAGCACGGACAGCGCGTCCAGCTTCAATGAGGCCCCGGCATAAGGCCGGGGAAAACTAGTAAATCTTGATGACAAGTACTACCTGCTGGACTGCTTCAATGAGGCCCCGGCATAAGGCCGGGGAAAACTGCAGCGTGCTTTGCAACAAGGCCTGAGTTATCTCTGCTTCAATGAGGCCCCGGCATAAGGCCGGGGAAAACCAGGGGGTGTAATCGTACCGGGAGGCCTGCAGCTTTGCTTCAATGAGGCCCCGGCATAAGGCCGGGGAAAACCATAGCGGTGCTTTTAAGAGCTCCTAAACCTGTTACGCTTCAATGAGGCCCCGGCATAAGGCCGGGGAAAACTGAAGATCTGGCGCACGTGGGCGCGCGTGTCCTGGCTTCAATGAGGCCCCGGCATAAGGCCGGGGAAAACAATTCGTTTCGTGTCAGGATGTTCATGTTATTCACCTGCTTCAATGAGGCCCCGGCATAAGGCCGGGGAAAACGAGCCCTGCGGCCATGTGGCGCATGACCGATTCCATGCTTCAATGAGGCCCCGGCATAAGGCCGGGGAAAACCATTTCCCGATCTGCGGCGTAAGCCGAGCACTTGAGGCTTCAATGAGGCCCCGGCATAAGGCCGGGGAAAACAACCGGCGCCTGCCCCGGTTCCGGTTCCGGTTCCGCGCTTCAATGAGGCCCCGGCATAAGGCCGGGGAAAACGTCGAAGACTAATCCGTAGTATTTTCCAGCTCCGACGCTTCAATGAGGCCCCGGCATAAGGCCGGGGAAAACGATCTATGAGCACATGACCCGGTCCGTCGACCGGCGGGCTTCAATGAGGCCCCGGCATAAGGCCGGGGAAAACCCGTAACGCGGAACAGCGCTGCCCTGCGCTGTTGGCTTCAATGAGGCCCCGGCATAAGGCCGGGGAAAACAAGGCACACACAAACTGCAAAGCGACGCTCTAACTAGGCTTCAATGAGGCCCCGGCATAAGGCCGGGGAAAACCGCCGGGATCGGGCTGTACATGCTCTGTGCGGACGGCGCTTCAATGAGGCCCCGGCATAAGGCCGGGGAAAACAGCCCGCGCTGAAAGCCTTGAAAACCAAGGCTTAGCGCAGCCAAATGCGAGCGCTGACCTAACCGGCGCCTCAGCAATTATACATAACCCGTAACCCAAACCCATACCCATTTGTAATAACCTGATTTTTAAAGAACAATTCTTCGCGAGCGCTGCCGCTGATTTTTGCGCCACTGCAGCGCTCGCCCGGAACCGGCAAAAAATAGAGCCATCGGCAATTGCTCCATGCATTGTGCTCTCGATCGCTTGTTCCCGACGCGATCTACCTCCCTCATCCATGAGGTCGTCGATCGCTTGTTCCCGACGCGATCTACCTCGCCCTTCCTTGGGCTCGTACCTTCTACATCCCTGTAGTCGTCACACAATCACCGGCTGACGTTCCAGCATTTCAAATTCTTTGCCCAAGCTGACCACTTGCGGCTTGACCGATTCGGCGGGCCCCACGTTGATAATCAGAACATGATCCTCGGTATGATGAATGATGCCGTCCAGCAGAGCGATCAATTCGGCATGGCGCTTACGGCTCAGGCGGCATTGAAAAACCGATAGCTGCAGCCAGTCGCCGTAGCCTTTCATCAGCTTGAACACGCGCCGCCAGCGCTTCGGATCGCTGATATCGTAAGTGACCAGATACAGATATTCGTAAGCCGCCATCAGCGTGTCGTAAAGTTGGGATACTCGGCCAGCTCGCCGAGCAGATAGCGGCCGAACAGCCGCGCCTGAATTTCGAACAAGCGCCGGTATTCGGTCTTATATCCGAACAGCGGATGCGTGACTTCCTGCGCCAAACGGCGTTCGAAAGCCGCGATGAAGCGTTTGCGCCCTGCTTCGTTCAACGCCACACTGCCGGCTGCACTGATAAAATCGCTCGGACGCACTTCGCCGTTGTTGATCACCTGCAGCACGGTCGAATCGGCGACCAGGGGACGGAACGGCTCCATCAAATCGAGCGCCAGGGCCGGACGGCCATAGCGCGGCTGGTGGTAGAATCCCCGGTAGGCATCCAGTCCGACCGCACTCGCATTCATCGTCCAGGTCCTGACCAGCATCGAATAGGCGAAAGACAGCAGCGCATTGACCGGATCGGTCGGCGGCCGGCGGTTGCGGGTTTCGAAATCGAAACTCATCTGCCGGGGATCGTCCGATTTTTTGATCAGCTTGTCGAATGCGCCGAAATACTCTGCCGCGGCCGCCCCTTCTATCCCGAGCAATTGCTGCAGGTCGGTCGCGCGCTGGGATTTTTCGCCCAGCGCCTTTAACCGGTCGAGCAATGCGTCGGGCTTGTCATCGCCGCGCCAATTGCGCCGAAGCAGCGTCCGGCAATTCTGAATCTTCGCACGCACCAGCCCGCGAGCAATCGCCAAACAGGTATGCTCTTCAAAGCTGGCGCGATATTGCGCGGTACGCAGTTCGACGTTCTTGTGCCCGGTGCCGACGGTATGGCCGATGAACCAGCCGCCGTAGGTATGCCAGCTGACCGGAATATTGCGCTTCATCAACTCCTGCAGACACGGCGTCGTGATATAGACGTTGCCCATCACCACGACCTGAGACACATCGATCAGCCGCGCGCTCTGCACCAGCGTATCGTCGACGCTGATTTCCAGCTCCTCCGCATTCTTCGCGATCTTGCCTTTGTACGCCTGCACATACACCGGCAGCGCCTCGTCGCGCATCACCGCCAGCGGCCTGGGCTCGATGTCGCCGCCCTGCAGAAAATTGACCTCCTCGGGCAGGCAAATGCCGACCAGCGAACAGCGCGGACATTTCGGACTGTCGACGAGCGGCTGCGGAATATGACCGCCTGCCGCGATCAGGCGCAGGCCGTTGACCGCGTTCATCGTCAAATCCTGCAAATCCTGATCGAATTCCACCCGCACCCGCTCGCGGCTTTCGGCAAAATACAGCTCGCCTTCCTCGCAAACGTAACCGTGCTCCTTCAACACCAGCCCCTGCACGCACAACTGCACGCGTTCGGGATCGTAAGCGTTTTTGGCGATATGCGGGGGCTTGCCTCGCTTGTAGTCCACCGGCGTAACCCTGCCGTCTTCGGCTTCAAGCAAATCCAGCTTGGCGATCAGCCCCAACCGGTTCGACGACAAGGTAATCGAACGCCCGTGCAGCACCTCATGTTGCTCGATTTCATCCGCTTCCGGGAAATTCCGCGCCGGCTTATCCACGCGCCGATGCGTATGATCGCCCTCCACCGTATCCGCCGACGCCGCCCATTCGCCCTGCACCCATTCCAGATACGCCAGCCGCGGGCAATACTGATACTCGTTCACCATCCTCGCCGGCAACAGCGGCATGTCGCCGCCGAGTTCCGGGAACGGCATCGGGAGTTCGAGTTGGAGAGGTGTGTCGTTTTCCGGCATCGTGGCGATTTGATTAAAACATTACCGAATGAACCTGTAAGTTGAAGAATAGCCTAGAATCCAGGGTTTTTCTTAAGTAACAACAGATTCATTAATTCTGCTTTGCCAAATTTGTTCAGGGCCGTCTGGAAGCGCGTATCCAGGGCCAAAGATAACAAATTCCACAATAATGAAACGCAGTTTCTTTCAATCAAGTATTTTGAGGCATCCATAAATAGCCCTGCAACCAAAGCGTACCTTCCATGTCGGCGCCCACTACCGGCGCCTCATCGCCTTGCCAGTCGCGGCGCGTGATGACGATATCAAGATTAACGTCTTCGGTTTCGTAATCGGATAAACGCAATACGGTCACCCGCACCAGCCAACCGTCCTGCCCCAAAAAGTCCGCAAACGGTTTGACGCTTTTGACCGGACCGCGAAAGCTGTGGTCATCGTTATCCCAATCCGTTATCGGCAGCAAAGACGCCATGCCTTCCAAGCAAAGGACCGTTGGCAACTCGGCGGGCTCGCCATCGTCGTGATCGCCGGTGAGCAGCGTTCTCCAAGCGAGAACGTCGGGATTCGGCGAATAAGGCAATTCCATTAATCGCGCAGGTTGAGCCGAATAGGCCAAGCCGGTCAGAATAAAGTCGTAATGTCCGCCCTGCCGGTACCACAGCCGATTGGTGAGAAAATGCGCATCGAAGAAGGTAATTTCCGCTTCTCCCAAGCCTGCCGTAATTTGAGCTTCGACACCGCTCTCCCAAACCTTGACATGATTCAACGTCAGCGTGTGCTGAATGCCCTCCGACCAAAAAGGGTAAAGACTGGCCATTTCCGTGGTTTTGTTATCGGCATTGATGCGGCAAGTCAAAATAACGCCCCGCCGCTGCATGGGCCAAACCAGATGAAATCCCTGAAGCCATTTTGACGGCAATTCTTCTGGCACCGGTCGATGAAGACCGAAACCTTCCATGATCTGCGCCTGTGCCAGCATTTGCGGCAAGTTTCTGAGCACTTCCGCCGCTTCGTCGACGAAAGGCTGCCAGTGTGAACCCATCGAGTGGGCTGCCTCTCCTTCTTCGAAATCAAACGTGGATTCCGGCCAAAGGACAGGATCCGAAAGAGCCTTTCGCGCCTGGGATTTGGCCTCTTCAAGCCAGACCGACTCCGCGTCAAGACTCCAGGGGCTAATGTCTGCCGTTTCCCACTGCAACAATATGTTGCCTTGTGTTTCAAAACGCAAACCGATATAGACCATGCCGACGTAGGTTACCATGCCCGGTCCGTGAATTCTGTGGATAATGCGGTCGTTTGGCGAGTATGAGTGATTTTGCGGCATGCGAAGCTCCGTTTGGTCAAACAGAATTATTCTGAAGCGGCGTAACTTCTTCCTAATCGACATAAACATCCCGAGCTCCCAAATGGCTGCCGAATCCTGGTGCCAAAGAACCTGTAATCGGTTCAAGGAGTTCAAGCCGCCGAAATGTTGGGACGGAGTTACAAACTCCGCCCCGAGTGAAGGCTCTTAATTGTAGAAGGGCTCCTGTCAAGGCATATCGGACTCATCCAGAAGTTGAGTGACAGTGTCGTAAAGAGCCGGCAAAGACATTTCAATGGTATGCCAAACCGTTAAATCATTCACGGAGGCGTAACCGTGAATCAACAGATTGCGAAAGGCAACGATTTGCGGCAATTCGGGAATGCGTTCAGCCCAGCGCGGTTCGATTTTGCCGAGTTGATTCAGCGCTTCGCCAATGATCTCGAACTGCCGTTCGACGGCGGAACGTAACAGCAAATTGCCGGCGTAGTCACCGTAACTTCTGCCCTCGACAAACTCCAAAATGGCGGCGGCCGCCTCGCGTGCATCCCAGAGATAGGCACGAGGGTCACGCTGCATAGACTACCTCGCGGCTTCGATCGATGCCGGCCTGGACGTATGGATTTCTCAAAGCGGACGCTTCCGCCAGATCGACTTCGCAACCAATAATGCGCGCCAAATCGCTTCGAAAATCGAAAAAAATTTTTAAAGAAGGGCTATCTGGCGAAGACGAAAATTCCACCAGAAAATCCGCATCGCTTACACCCGGAGTAAAATCGAGTCCGCGCGCCGCGGAGCCGAAGACTTCCAGGCGCCGCACGCGATAACGCCGGCAAAGTTCGGCGATGGCCGGTTGGTGTTTTTGAATAAGTAGATGCATAGTATTTTTAAGTCCGTGGTTGGATACGCTTTACTTTATCCAAATGCTCGGTTCGCGCCTGCGGGTGAAAATAGTAATTCACTTCAGCAAGGACCGGGCTTCCCGATCGACTTCATCGGCGGGTATGCGTACTGCCTCCCCTCGATCCAGTTCATCGGCGCGACGCGCAACCTCTTGAAACCAAAGCTGTTCGACCTCGGCTTCGGTCAAGGTGTCGAGACTGGACAACAATTGTTCAGCCAATTCTGCCCGCTCTTGGGGAGAAAGCAGCAAGGCTTCACAGCGAATGGTTTCAATGTTCATAACAATTTACCTCTATTAAAGCCTTAATTTTAGAGTAGGCCAACGTAGCTAATTCATCGGGCATTGTAAAGCCGCTTGGGCATACAATAAGGTTATCGAACCGCCTTCAAGCAGGGAAACTAGGAGTGAAGTTTTTGTAATACTGGTTTGGCGCTATTCGTCCGCAACGATAAATTTGGATTACTCCTCGTTGATTCAATTCTGCTCTCGACGGTATCGGACAGTGAAGTTCGGGAAGTGAAATTAAGGATCGTATTGAATCGATTCCCAGCGGCGAATCCCAGATAGGCCAAGTAAAAAATGAGCGTCTTCCGTTTTCGTAAAAGCCGGTAGTCATAAGTTTATTTTTGCAAGGCATAGCCGGAAAGAGCGCCATTGCTTCAATCGCAAGAGCATTGGCTCCACGTATCGTTTGTGGACCATATTTTTTGTTAGTTTGTGAACTTGGGTCATGCCAGCGCAATGCATACCGCTGATCTTCGAGAGGATCCCACCGTAAACTAAAACCTTCATCCCTATAGTCCCATATTTCAAATAATGCTCGTTGTAAAACATCAAAATCTGTTGCTTGGCGAATTGCAATAGCGTAGGCAGTTAGACCTTGTCCCGCCGCATCGCCACTTCTAACCATCCGAAAATCTGTACTTTCAAAAACTTCCTTATCTTTTATAACCTCGCTACCAAATGCCGTAAGCAAATCAGCCGTTCTTCTATCTTTTTGGGAACAAAAATTCTGAGTGTCGCGAAGTGCCCCGGTAAAACTCCCTATAGCAAATGGCAATTTTTTATCGATCTCGAATACAGTCATGGGCATATTGGCCAATTCTTGATTCAACGATTCGACAAAAACATATTTATCATTTCCACAATTCCATAATGCAGGGCGTAATGCTCCGGAAATAGGCATCCATGACAAACGAACATTGGAAAATAGCCTTGCACTAACAACGAGTGTTCCTAACGCAGCTAAAAATCCTAATGGATTAGAACCGTCCAATCCTTTTAATTTGAGAAAATCATTCATTTTCAACATCCTCTTGGTGTAATTCCTCCCATTCACTCCGTCGATGATCTGCCAGGCGTAAAATAGCCTCCAGCCAAGCCAAACCCCACCAACCGAAATGCCGGGTTAATCGCCAGAATCTTTCCGAAACGCCTGAATCCAAACGTTCAAGGTTAGTAGGGCCTTGATACTCTAATGTCCAATTCTTCCAATCGATGACAACGTCGGGGACTGTCTCGTCGATTATCACCGGTGCAAAAGGACGGCAATATCCATGATGGCTTTCCACCAGATGCAAAACTAAATCGCGTAACAGATCGTCGCTCGGAAGCAGTTCGGGACATTTTTCCATTAATCGGGTTGACAGTAGTTCATGTCTCCCACCTTTGGGGTAACCGCTACGTTTTCTCGCTTTCTCGCTTTCGCGACGGCTTTGCAGCATTTCGGGGGATTTGGCTAACAATTCTCCTAATCCCAACGGAATACCGCCCCTTAACCACGCCTGAAAACGAGGATCGACTTTGCCTAGATCATGACCGGAAGCGGCCAAAGTCAAGACATCGACGATGGGTTGAGGCAAACCGCAACCCATAGCAAATTTGTGAGCCCATTCAGCAACACCATCAAGATGAATGAATAGATTTTGCTTTATGGCGGTGCCGGAAGCGGAAATGTCGGATTCATCGCTGAATAAGTCAGGTTCATCGGCTTCCTCCGCTCTGGGCAGAGGCTGTTTGCTTAAAGCAACCAAGCCTTCGAGCGGATGAAGCAACACACTGATCTTGTTTTTCTTGTCCGCCAAATGTCCGGTTATAAACCGTAACCATTTAGGTGCCGCGGTTTCATCTGAAACATCTCGTAAAACTTGGAGCAGGTCATCACGCAAGTCATCGGCATCCTCTTCGTAGCGATCTTTTGCTTGGCGGAGCAACTCTCGCAAGTGGTTTACACTTTCGCATTGCGGCCAATATGCAATCAAATCGGGATGAAGCCTAAGCACTGCTTTAGCACGTGCTTGAGCGTTTGCCCGGTCTCCCCAGTCCAGCACCGGCTGACCGTTTTCATGCCGGGAAAAATCGCCTAATGTTTCCCATCCGCCGAGTTTTGCCGGGATAACCAAAACATCACCGGGGCGTAACTTCTCAGGATCAAGCAACATTTCTGATTCTTCCGGACTGTTCCAACGAACGACCTTGCGTTTTAGCGTTTGATTTACTTCACCATCGGCTTCTATTTCGCCTTCTAAATCCGATTGTTCAGACCGGCTGGAATCGTCTCCGGTTAACCAACGGCGCATATAATGGATCGGAACAGCCAAACATTCGGCAGCAGACGGCGGCACCAAGGACAGAATTTCTTTCCAACTTTCTTGCGTTGATCCTATTTCCAAATCGGCCCGCCAACACACTTGTACATCGGCGGAACGGTTACCAGGCCCGTGCAGAAAAACTCCGACATCAGGCGTCGGTTGTGGAATAGGCGAGGTTTGCGCCCAGCAATCGACGTGAGCAGGCAGCATGATCGGCGCATGAAGATCCGGCGCATTGAGCTTTTGCAACTCGTCAGGTTCCGGTAACCGATCAGAAAGCGCCGAAACACCCATGTCGAGACTTGGCTGCTGGTTTAACCATTCCCAAGTTGCGGCAAGCGCTTTACCGTAAATTAGGTCTTCGTAACCGGCTTTGGCTTGATCGGCGCTTATCAAAATGGCGGCCGAGGCATCAAAAGGCCGCCCCATCCGATTCAAGCGGCCAAAGCGCTGACGTAGCGCGTCAAGACTGGCACATTCAGAGACCAGCACATCAAAATCCAGGTTGGCACCCACTTCCAAAGTCTGCGTGGCGACAACGAAAATGGGATGTTCGAGGCGTCTATTCCGGGAGTGTTCGGCGGACAATTCAGCCAAGCGATCGGTTACGGTTTCGTCTTTGTCGATCGGGCGCATTCGCCCAGTTAGAAGAATGGCGGCATTGCCGTGTTTATCCTTCAACAGCCGCCAGGTTTCTCGCGCAATTGCCACGCGGTTGCAGAAGATGACGATTGCCGGCTTCCCTTCGTTTGAGAGTACAGCGTTTCCGGCTAATGCTCCGGCTTTTTTTACCAATGCCGATGCCATTTCCTCGATATATTTGTCGCCCTTGGCTTTTGGAACCAATTCTAAGTCGACTAGCTTGCTTGCAAGCTGTCTGTCTCCCAAAGGATGGCCTTTCGTTTGCGGTTCTGCGGATTCATCTATGAATACATCCGTCAAACCTGCTGGCGGTGTAGCGCTCATCACCGCCCCATGGAAAGGTGTAGTGATGGCTGAATCGCTCCATTGCCGGTATTTTTTAACAGCAATTAAAGTATCGAGAAAGGGTTGGGCACAATGCGCTTCGTCCAGCAAAATCAGAGCGTCATTGCCGGTCAGCCCGGCGTGAATCGGCCATGTACCGGAGCCTGGTCCATAAGCTCGGAATAACAGGCGCGAACCCAATTGATCGACAGTACTGGCGACGATAGTCGGTTGTATGGGGCTTTTAGCCCAAGCATTGGAGCGGTACATGCCGCCGCGCAACTGAAAAACCGCAAGGGGAGTATCGCTGCCCGCAAGTTTGCGCAGTCTGCCCGCGACTTTCTTCAAAATGCCGCTGTCAGCATTTTTAAGTTTGTTCGCAAGTTTCCTCGCTCGCTCATAGGCCTCATCGACAATGACCCGCCTATCGACCACAAAGAATATACGGCGAGGCGCGCTTAACGGTAAACCTTGATCCAATCGGTCAGCTTGAACCGCCAAAGCAAACACGGCAATATCAATACAGGCGGTTTTCCCGGATGCAGTAGACAACTGAATGGACTCAGGCCAAACTTGCTCCGTATTTTCGATGACACGTTTTGCAAGAGCCGTTTACCAGGCGAACGGCGTTCTCCGTTCTCTTCCGGGCTCGCTCCAGAGCGCTTCGAAATATTCCTGAAAATGACTGAAATTCAAATCAGACATTATCTTTTCCTCCCTGTAGCGGCAAAGGCCGGCACAAGCCGTATCCGCGAAAACGACCGGCACCGACCACCACAGGCCCCCGTACTTCCTCATCGAATAGGATGACGGCGTGGACATGATGCATGCGCCCGCCGTCTTTTTTCCGGGTTATCGGGAAAAACTCGTTACTGCGCGGTACGCCTTGAAACATCGAAACCGGATGCAGCACAACATCTACCGGACGAGGCAGACCTATACGTTCGCAGCCATCCTTTACGGACTCCGCCGCTTTATCCCATTTATCGGGTCCGTCAAAATGACGATCCAACACGACCGGCGTAACGCTGGCCCATTGTTTGGAAGGGTATGTCCAGGTTTCAACTTGCAGGTTCCACGGCGGCGATTCGCGGGTATCGAGTTCAACAGAACATTCCAACCATTGACCATCGAATAATTTGATTTTTCGAGGCTGCCAATTGTCCGGGTCGCGCAGCCACGGCTCAAGGAATAGCGCGGTTTCTTTCATATCGACATTGCGCGGCAATGCCAGTGCTATGCCCAATAGTCGGCCATCGGCATGTTCCTCGCCGACAAACGGCATTGGCAACAATGCGAGATGAGGCAGCAGAGACGATGCGCCGTTTTCAGTGTGTCCGCATAGCCATTCCGGCATCGGTTTGGCCCTGCCCTTTAACAATGCTCCCCGCAATGCTTGTGTCAGTTTTAACACGCTCTGTAATCCCAGACGTTTGCCGGTTAATTTGAGAACGATCAGATTGGAATCGAAAACACTACTTGGTAAATTCTGATTAACTGTTTCTCTATCGGCTCTTCGGTAGCCTTGCCAAACGCCGGGATCGTCAGGTCTTAGACTTTTCGGTTCTTTGCCACCATAAGCTTCCAGTTCGCTATCAATTCGGATGAGTTCCGCATCTATCGAAGCAATTCTTTCTTTATAAGGTAATTCCGCCACCTTCTTTTCCGCACCGCGCAGACCGGCAGTATTACTTTTGCGCTCGGCATCTAGTGTTTTTCGCTGCTCTGTCAAGGTTTTCTTGGAATCGACAGCTTTACAATAAGAGATAACAGTCTGCCGGTTATAACGTTCTTCCAGATACTGCAAACGGCCTTCACAAGCAATTCTCATCTTGGCGACAGCAGGCCCATCAGTGGGAATCCAATCAGATTTTAGCGGCGGTCTTCAAGCCACATTTGAACCAGCGAAGCTGAATGTCCCACCGAAGTCACCTTCCGACTTAAATCAATAAGGGCTAGACGATGTAGGTCAGGTATTTTGACGGGCCAAATGAGATGAACAACGGGATTATGAGGGATGGCGATAGGGAAGGAACGAGGTTGCCGCAACCGATATTCGGCGAGTAAATACAAACCGGCTGCTTTGAGATCATCCAATTGTGTATTGGCATTATCTTTTAATTCGTCGATTTTCTTTTTTCCGGCTAATGCGACATCATTGATCGGAACGTAACTTATCACCGTTTTGCGAAGTTCAGCGCCGCTTGCCGCAATTTGGGGCGGCACGGATATTGACTCCAGCCAGCGTAAAGCTTCGCCTTCCTGTTTATCCTGCCCGGTTTCAAACCAAGCCGCTGCCAAAGCCATAAACACTCTGCCCGGGTGTGGCGGCCATTCGGCGACTTCCTTCTTCGAGCCATCCGAAGCCGCCATTGCCCACCCGTTCAGGTAACGGATGCCGAGACTGAACATCAGTCGTCTCCTTCTACTTGGTGCATGTTCAGTTCCTGGCTTTTCTTGACCAGTGCAAACAAGTCTTCCGACGGCACAACCGAGATTTCATCTTCCCAAGGTAAACACAGTGCTTTTGCCTCTTCTATAGCATCGTTAAACAGCTTTACAGCGGAATCACCATCAAGAACGTAAGTTTTAGGCGGCTGTCCAGGTACATCCAACAACTCCCAGATAAACTCCTGTTGTGCAAACAATTGGCAGCGGGACCGTAAGTCAGCCCCACCTTCCCGCGACAAAACAGCAGCAGCCAACCCCAAGGCGGTCAAAACACAACGGGCCGCCAAATCAACGCCTTGATCCGAATCTGTTGAACCGTTCAAAGGAAAGCGTAATCGTCTTATACACGCTAGCGACAACACTGTGGTTTGAACAGCTTTGGCAATGCTAAACCCGCCTTTGATACGCGCCTTCCTGACGATTTTTCCATTCTCTAAAGTGACTTCGTCATAGATAATGTTGTTATTGTTGTCTCTTGCATAAGCAAAATCTGGAACCACATTGCCGTGGTTAATTTTTGAAGGTGCGCCTTGGTCTTGATTTTTCTCTTTATCGTAAGAGACTAATTTTCCCTTACTGAGTCCAGTGACTTCGTCATAGATAATGTTGTTATTGTTGTCTCTTGCATAAGCAAAATCTGGAACCACATTGCCGTGGTTAATTTTTGAAGGTGCGCCTTGGTCTTGATTTTTCTCTTTATCGTAAGAGACTAATTTTCCCTTACTGAGTCCATAAAGTGCTGATTTTTCATCTTTCCCGTCTTTGATTTTTTGAGCTAATTCCTCGTTCGTTGTCCAATCCCCTTTTTCTGTACGAAATATCGGCCCCGAAGCCCGCACTATACCCAGTGGGTCAACCCGGCTACCGGTATTCACACCGTCCATTACGCCCCACCCCACTATTTCGGATACCAGCGCCCGCTGGAATTTAGTCCCAAGACCACCGCGCGGTCCGGTTGAATCCCAAATACCGAACACCAGCGCGGTCGGACATAATCCAAATAAACCGGCTGCGTTACGCACATCGGCATTATCCAATATCCTACCTTTTTCGGATTTACGAAACGTGACATCGCCGAGTTTGCTATCTCGGAAAATCGCATCCGCTGCCCGATGCGGCGCTTCCAGACTGGTGACTGTAAAGGACTTGTACTCTGGATCGTCGAATTGGAATTTCGCTGTTATGACCGGCAATTCGATTCGTCTTTTACCTTCTTTATTTCGGGTTCTCCAGGCATCCAACAATGCCGACTCCATTCGGTTGGCTTGAGACTGGACGGAATCCAATAAAACACAATCAACGATTTCCCCGGTATCGGGAATGATGCGTTTTTCCGTCGCATATTTTCCGCCTTCGTAAGTCGGCGGAAACACTTTATCACCCGGCCCTCCCATAGGCTGATATTCGGTAATGCAACGGAATGCGGCAGCATGGCCGGAAACAGCTTGCTTCAATTCGTCCAGTGTTAGTTGTTGAGCCATTATTAATTTCCTCTTCTATGAAAGTTATGTGAATACCCTCGGAGCGAGAGCATCCCGAAGCACCTAGATTTTTGCGTTTGTCTTTTTATCATACCTACTGTCTCATTCCATGAGCGACAATTAAAAATTATCCCTTCCAATACATCACTCGCATCTTCTCGACCTGCTCAACGACAGCCGCCACCAGAAAATCCGGCCCCCTCAACTCCACGTCCGCCCCATACTTCAAAATATCCATCAACAACTCCCGGTGATCGTTGAACGGAATGCGAAGCTCGAAGCGGCCGTCGTCAAGCCAATTCGCTTGCTGTTCGGGATGCCAGCATTCATCGGATATCCAGCGCGCGCGTTCGGTGGAGAAGATCAGCACGGCGATATGCCGGGCGGCACCGGAGAAAATGCCGTAGGCGGAGGCGAAATAATCGTGTAGTTCGGATTCGGGCAAGGTAACGGCATCGTCGGGCAGGATTTCGGCGCTTTCGATTTTATCGACCGCGAAAATGCGCAGTTCCTCGCGCAGGTGGCACCAGGCGTCGAGATACCAGTTGTCGCGGTAGCAAAGGATATTTTGCGGGGAGACGTCACGGCAGGTACGCTCGTTGCTGCTGCGGGCGCGGTACTCGATGCGGAGGCGCTTGCCGCCGAACAGGGCGGCCGCGGCGTTCAGAAAATGGCGGCTGTCGCTTAGTCGCCTGCCGCCGAGGGTCAGAAATTTGATGTTGGCGAGTTTCGGCTTGGCGGCTTCGGGATGCAGGGCAAGCAGTTGTTCGATGCGGCTTTGCAGGTGCCGGATTTGCTCCTGAAGCATGCCGGGGCCGATCCGGATCAGGAGGTGCTGGCAAATCAGCAGGCCGTGCAGTTCGTCGGCGCTAAACCAGAGCCCGGGCAATTCATAGGGATGTTCGCCGTTACGGCGGTTGTAAAAATAACCGTTGCGTTTCTTGTCGTATTCGACCGGCGCGCCGAGATAGTCTTCCATTTCTTCCAGCGCCCTTGCCACCGTGGCGCGGGAACATTGCAATTCCTGCTTCAATGCTTTCATCGAGATCGGTGTTCGGCGGTTCGCGAACAGATTGTGCAATCTGAAGATTCTGTCGAAGCGATCCATATTTTTTAACCCTTAAACTCGATGATCGTGGCGCGTTCTTCCACGATGAGAGGTAAGAAAACCCGCAACGGCCTGGCAGATTAAAACTTTGAAACAAAGACAGTTTACTAGAACCGGTCCTCTGCGTATATTAACTGCGGAAGATGAAGCAAGCTAGAGCGTAGACAGGTAGTTTAGGAATTCCGGAGGCTGGGCAATGCCGTAAAGGATCTGGCCGATATTAACTTCCCGGTAGGGGTGGCAGACCTGCCAGGTTTTTAAAACCCGGCAGGTCTTGGGCCGGGAAGTGATTTGGAGCCGAATCCTAAGTTAAGAGATAAAGACAGCTGTAGGCCGGCTAAGCGCAGCGCATCCACCGCACGATTGCCGGATGCGCTGCGCTTAGCCGGCCTACAGGGTATTTGCCTCTTAACCAAAGGAAACGCTGAATAAGCCACAGCCCTGCAATAAACCCGTCGTCAGTCATGCGGAAATATCTAGATATAGGCGAGCCGGCTTACGCCGGGCCTCTTGCATTATGAAGCACCAATTGGGGGGCGGCTCCGAGGCCGCGGGAAAGGGATCGCGGGAAGTATAGGCTTCAGTCCGTCAAACGATAACGCGATTGCCCTGGTTTGATGCCTAGAAGGCCTTGGCGGCCGTGCCTCTCATTTTCTCTCCGCCGCGCAGCCGTAAAGAAATAAGCGGACGGCCTGCTTCGCCCAGGCTTCGATTTCCGCTTCCGTCGGCGTGTTTTCCAGTCCAAGCTGCAGCTTCTGGAAACGCTCGCTGCGGAGGCAACTCAGGAATTGGTCCGCCAAAACATGCGGATCAACGGGGATAATCCGCCCCTCGGCCTGCTGCCGGGCAAAATACTGCGTCAAATGTTCGAGAGTCCGCTTTGGCCCCTGCTCGTAAAACTGCGTAGCAAGATCCGGAAAACGCGGCGATTCGCCGATCAGGATCGAACGCATGCGCACGACATCAGGGCTAGTGATACGAAACAGGAATTCTTTGGCGAAAGCGGCAAGCGCGGTTTCCGGCGATCCCTGCAGGGACAGCGTGCCGACGAACTGGTCGCTGCAGCGCCTGATCAGCGCGCCGAACAAGCCGGCTTTGCTGCCGAACTGGCTGTAGATCGTCCGCAAAGACACCCGCGCATCTTTGGCGATCGCTTCCATGCTGAGATTTCCGTAGCCGTGTTCCAGAAATAGCGTCAACGCCGTATCCAGCACCCGGTCGCGGCTTAAAAGTTCGCTGCCTTTGGCAGGACGTCCGCATTTGATCATGAAGTGTTGCTCATAAAACAGTTTCTGATGGGAGATTATAAAGAAATTAATCGTAATTCGAAATAAATGGTAATATACATTACCGTTTTTTAAATCCACTTCATCACGGGCAAGAAAGGATGATAAAGAATACTCGCCGGCCAATCGTTCTCCAACGCAACAGCCTTCCCCTGGAATTGTCCACTGTCCTATCCGAAGGCACCCTTTTCTTAGGCCGCCTCCGCATCCGTCTGGGATATCTGGCCGGGCTGGCCGCAATAGCCGCCCTTGCGACGGCCGGCGGCTGCAAAGATGCCGGGGCACCCGGTGCCCAGCCGCTCCAAGGCCCTTCTCCCAACGTAAAAATCGCCCGGCCCGTGAGCCGCACGGTGACCGAATGGGACGAGTACACGGGCAGGATCGAAGCGGTGGAAGCGGTCGAAGTACGCGCACGGGTCAGCGGCTATCTAGACAAGGTCAACTTCAAGGACGGCGAGAAAGTCCGGAAAGGCGACCTGCTGTTCGTGATCGATCCGCGCCCCTTCAAGGCCCAGCTCGACTATGCGTCGGCGGAGCTGGAGCGGGTCAAATCCAGGAAAGAACTGGCAGCAAACGACCTGGAACGGGCCGAGCGGCTGTTCAAGGTCAAGGCGATCTCCAAAGAAGAATATGACGCCCGCCAGAAAGGCTTGCGCGAGGCTTCGGCGGTGGTCGCCTCCGCCGCTGCGAATGTCGAAACCGCGCGGCTGAATCTCGAATATACGCAGATACGCGCACCGATCGACGGCCGCATCAGTAGAGAACTGATCACGGTCGGCAACCTGGTCAAGACGGACGACACGCTGCTGACCACAATCGTATCGACCAACCCGGTCTATGTCTACGTCGATGCGGACGAACGCGCGGTACTGAAATACCGCCGGAAAAACGGACGCACGGCGGTCGGCATCGAGGGAACGCCGGTGGAATTGGCGCTGGCCGATGAAAACGACTTTCCGCACCGGGGCATGCTCGATTACATCGCGCCCCGCGAAGATACGGCCACCGGCACGATCACGTTGCGCGGCGTCTTTCCCAATGATGACGATTTCCTGAGGCCCGGCTTTTTCGCAAGGTTGCGGGTGCGCCTCGGCGAGCCCTATCCCGCCCTGTTGATCCCGGATCAGGCGATCGGCACCGACCAGGCCAACCGTTTCGTCTGGGTCGCAAATCCGAATAACGAAGTGGAATACCGTACGGTCGAATTGGGCGCGCATATCGGACAGCTGCGCGTGATCCGGAAAGGGCTGAAGCCTGAAGACTGGGTCGTGATCGAAGGCCTGCAAAAGCTCAGGCCCGGCCTCAAGGTTACTCCCGAAAAGATTTCGCTCGCCGAAACCCAACCGGGACAATAATCATGGGCCGATTCACCGACTTCTTCATTGGCCGGCCGATCTTCGCCTCGGTTTTATCGATTTTAATCGTACTGGTTGGCGGCATCGCCCTGATCCAGCTGCCGATTGCGCAATATCCCGAAATCGCGCCGCCCACCATCCAGATCAGCACGGTCTATCCCGGCGCGAACGCGACGGTCGTTGCCGAGACGGTCGCCACGCCGCTCGAACAGGAAGTCAACGGGGTGGAGGACATGCTGTACTTGTCCTCGCAATCGACCAACAGCGGCAACATGGCGCTGACCGTCACCTTCAAGCCGGGCACCAACATGGACAAGGCGCAGGTGCTGGTACAGAACCGGGTCGCGCTGGCCGAGCCGAAACTGCCCGAAGAAGTGCGGCGCCAAGGCATCAGCGTGAAAAAACGCAGCCCGGACCTGAGCCTGGTGGTCAACCTGATTTCGCCGGACAAGCGCTACGACAGCGTTTATTTGAGCAATTACGCCCTGCTGCAGTTGAAGGACACGCTGGCGCGGCTGCCGGGCGTCGGCGATCTCGCGATCTTCGGCGCGCGCGATTACAGCATGCGCCTGTGGCTGAACCCGGAAAAAATCGCCGCGCGCAACCTGACCGCGAGCGATGTGGTAAAAGCGATCCGCGAACAAAACGTACAGGTGGCGGCCGGCGTAGTCGGCCAGCAGCCTGCCGCCGAAAAGACCGATTTCCAGTATACGATCAGTACCTTGGGGAGGTTGACCGAGCCCGAGCAATTCGCCAACATCGTGATCAAACAGGGCCCCGAAGGCCAGATCACGCGACTGAGGGATGTCGCCCGAATCGAATTGGGTGCGAAGGATTACAATTCCGGCCTGTTCCTGGACGGCGAACCTTCGGTCGGACTCGCGGTTTTTCAGCTGCCCGGCTCCAATGCGCTCGAAACCAAGGAAGCGGTGATGGACGCGATGGCAAAGCTGAAGAAAAACTTTCCCGAAGGGATGGACTACGTGCTGGTCTACGACACCGTCGTGTTCGTTCAGAAGTCGATCGAAGCGGTGGTGAAGACCTTGTTCGAGGCCATCCTGCTGGTCGTGCTGGTGGTGGTGATCTTTTTGCAGAACTGGCGGGCAACCGTCATTCCGCTGCTCGCGGTGCCGGTTTCGCTGATCGGCACATTCGCGGTAATGGCTGCCCTGGGCTTGTCGTTGAACACGCTGTCGCTGTTCGGGCTGGTGCTCGCGATCGGGATCGTCGTCGATGACGCGATCGTGGTGGTCGAAAACGTCGAGCGCCACATCGCGCTGGGCCTGAGGGCTCGGGAAGCGGCGCGCAAGGCGATGTCCGAAGTGGTCGGGCCGATCATCGCGACCGCGCTGGTGCTGGTCGCGGTGTTCGTGCCGACCGCGTTCATTACCGGCGTGTCGGGCGCGTTCTACAAACAGTTCGCGCTGACCATCGCGGTATCGACCCTGATTTCGGCGTTCAACTCGCTGACCCTGAGCCCGGCGCTCTGCGCGCTGCTGCTGGACCGGGCGCACGGCGACAAGGACTGGTTTACGCGCCTATTCGACCGCCTGTTCGGCCGTTTCTTCACCGTATTCAACCGGTTTTTCGACCGCTTCAGCGAAGGCTACGCGCGCCTGGTCGGCCGCCTGATCCGGATGACTGCGGTCGTGCTGGTTCTTTACGTCGGGCTCAACGGGCTGAACTTTCTGGCGTTCGAGAAAGTGCCGACCGGCTTCATTCCGCAACAGGATCAGGGTTATCTGATGCTGTATGCGCAGCTGCCCGACGCGGCTTCGCTGAGCCGCACGCAGGCCGTGGTGCAGCAGGCGACGAAAATCGTGCGGGATACGCCGGGGGTGAACCATGTGATCGCTTACGCGGGTTGGTCGGTAATCTCAGGCTCCAACCAGTCCAATGTCGCCACCCTGTTCGCGCGCCTGAAGCCTTTCGAAGAGCGCGCCGGACGGCCCGAGGTGCATGCCGACGCCGTGGTCCAGCAACTCAAGAAACGCCTGGCGGCGGTGGAGGATGCGCATATCGCGGTATTTCCGCCGCCTCCGGTCCGCGGCATCAGCACGATCGGCGGCTTCAAGCTGCAAATCCAGGACCGCACCAATGCAGGGATCGCCGAGCTGCAGCGGGTGAATGCGGAAATGATCGCCAAAGGCAACCGGCAGCCCGGCCTGGCCGGCCTGTTCACAACCTTCCGGGCCGACGTGCCGCAGTTGTTCGTGGATGTGGACCGCACCCGCGTCAAGGCGATGGACGTACCTTTGCAGGAGGTTTTCGATACCTTGCAGATCTATCTGGGCTCTGCGTACGTGAACGATTTCAACGCCTTCGGACGAACCTACCAGGTAGTTGCCCAGGCCGATTCCGAATTCCGCCTGCGGCCCGAGGATATCGCCGAACTGAAGACCCGGAACGCGAACGGCGGCATGGTACCGCTGCGCTCTTTGGTAGAAGTCGAGGACATCAAGGGACCGGACAAGATCACCCGCTACAACATGTATCCCGCGGCCGAGATCAACGGCAGCACCCTGCCCGGCGTCAGCTCGGGCCAAGCGATCGAACTGATGGACAAGGTTTTGAACGCGGAACTGCCGCGGGGCTTCGGCTACGAATGGACCGAACTCAGCCTGCAGCAGGTGCTGGCCGGCAACGTCGCGCTGCTGGTGTTCCCGCTCAGCGTGATCTTCGTGTTCCTAGCGCTGGCGGCCCAGTACGAGAGCTGGTCGCTGCCGTTCGCGGTGATCCTGATCGTGCCGATGTGCATCCTGTCCTCGATGGCGGGCGTCTGGATGAGCGGGATGGACAACAACATCTTCACCCAGGTCGGCTTCATCGTCCTGGTCGGCCTGGCCAGCAAAAACGCGATCCTGATCGTCGAATTCGCCAAGCGCCGGCATGAAGAAGGCTTGAACCGCTTCGAGGCCGCCGTCGAGGCCTCCCGAATCCGGCTGCGTCCGATCCTGATGACTTCGTTTGCGTTCATCATGGGCGTGTTTCCGCTGGTGGTTGCCGAAGGCGCCGGGGCCGAATCGCGCCGGCTATTAGGTACCGCCGTATTCAGCGGCATGAGCGGCGTCACCTTGTTCGGCCTGCTGTTGACGCCGGTCTTTTATGTCACGGTGCAGGGCCTGGCGCAACGTATGGCATCGTCAAAATCAAAAACCGGCCCTGCGCCGGCCGATCAACCTTTCTCCGGCTCCAAGTCATGATTCCGCTTATCGATACTCCGCACGCCAGGCTGTTGCTCGGGAAAGGCTTTTTGTCGCTCTCGCTGTTGGGCATAATTGAACTCACCGGCTGCGCCGTCGGGCCCGACTATCAGGCACCGGCAACCTCGGCGCCGCCGGCTTTTTCGCATGCCGCGCTCGACGGGTATTCGGACCGGAAAACCCAAAAAGACTGGTGGAAACTGTTCGGGGACGCCGAACTGAACACCCTGGTCGACCAAGCCCTGCAGCATAATTACGATCTGCAAAGCGCGCTTGCCAATCTTCAGGAAGCCCGGGCGCTGTACCTGGAGTCCGGGCTGAATCTGGCGCCGATCATCACTTCCCATGCGAACTACACCGACCAGAAGCGCAGCGTCGGTTCATTGAACAACCGGAATTTCGTACCCCGCGGACTGAAACTCTACAGCGCCGGCTTCGACGCGTTCTGGGAAGTCGATTTCTTCGGCCGCGTGCGCCGCGACATCGAAGCCAGCCACGGCGAGGTCGAGGCGCAGGAAGCCAGTCTGCGCGATCTGCAAGTGAGCGTGATCGCCGAGGTCGCCCGCAACTATTTCGAACTGCGCGGGCTGCAGAATCAGCTGGCCGTCGCGCGAAAAAACGCCGCGAACCAGGCCGAAACGCTGGAAATCACGCAAGCCCGCCTCGAAATCGGCCGCGGCACCGAGCTGGATACCTCCAGGGCCTCCGCCCAACTGGACTCGACCCTCGCCACCGTTCCGCCGCTCGAAACCGCGGTCAAACGCGCCATCCATCGGCTCGGGGTACTGACCGGCCAGACGCCCGGCGCGCTCGACGCGAAACTGGCGCAGCCTGCGCCGGTCCCGAAACTGCCCGAAAACATCGCGATCGGCAGCCCGTCCGAGCTGCTGCGCCGCCGGCCCGACATTCGGATCGCGGAACGGACGCTGGCGGCGGCGACCGCCCGGATCGGCGTCGCGACCGCCGACCTGTTTCCGCGCGTGACCTTCGTCGGCACCTTGTCGCTGGAAGCGAGCACCCTGTCGGGGCTGGGCGCAGCCGGTTCCGACGCCTATTCCGCGGGGCCGCGCATCAGCTGGGCCGCGCTGGACCTGGGCCGCGTCTATGCCCGGATCAAGGCCGCCGACGCGAACGCCGACGCCAATCTGGCCCAATACCGGCAAACCGTGCTGAATGCGCTGGAGGAAACCGAAAACGCACTGGTCGCCTATGACCGGGAGCGCAGCCGCCGGGCGCACCTGCGAGCGGCGGCGGAAGCCAGCGTAAAAGCGCAAGCGTTGGCCCACTTGCGCTTCGATGAAGGCATCGCCGATTTTCTGACCGTGCTGGACATCGAGTCGCGGCTGCTGCAGGACCAAAGCCAGCTGGCTCAAAGCGAAACCGCCGTGGCGACTACCCTGATCGCGATTTATAAAGCCCTGGGCGGCGGCTGGGAAACGCTGCCGGTAGAAAAATGACCCGGCGTCATGGAAGCGGCCGATTTAAAGCCTTGCCCTTCCGATGCGCAGCGCTTGCAGGTTTTTGTTTGCTCGCGAGAATTCATTGTGTATGATAAAAGCCAGTAATTCAGCCTTGTTCGCGGCTTATTTTCCCGAATTCCGGCTCTATGGGCAGGATAAAAAACGGCTTTCCGAAGGATTAAAAACCGTCGATCGAATCGCGAACGGCTAATTTGTTTCGCCTGCACCAAGATGGCGGCTTTGCGTAGACGTCCTTGAAAAATTCCGGCTTCTCTCTATACGCCGCACGTTGCGGCTGTGGAACAGGCCGGAAGAGGCATAAAAATTATTATAATCGCCCTCCTTTTCCGTCTCGGGAATTTCCTACCAGAATACGCGTTTAGCTTGTCTTTTTGACCGGCGAAATCTTGACCGGCTTTTCAACTACCGTAGGGACCTGATCTATGGAAACCAATGCAGCACCCCATGCCCATGACCATCCGCTCAAGGGACTCAATCTGGTCAGTTTTTCGACTTCGCTAAAACTGTTGTTCAGCGGCTATCTGACGACCGTTGGGGTCGGCTATCTGATCGCGCTGACCCAGATCCTGTTTACGCACGGGATGGCCGACGGCAAATTCGGACTCTCGTTCGACGACATCGTGTACAGCTATTACGGCGACCGCACCAGTTCTTCGCTGGAAGGCAAACTGAATGGATCGATGAAGGACAAGGCGCCAGATGAAGACCGCTTCCGAATCATCCAATGGGTTCGCGACGGGGCTGACGAAAAGGAATACACCGTCTACATCAAGCCGATCATCGACGACCACTGCGTGATGTGCCATAACGCGAACGCCGGCTCGTTGCCCGACTTCAGCAATTACGAAAACCTGGCAAAATACGCCAGCACCAATACCGGCGCGACCTTCGAAGCACTGGTCCGGGTTTCGCATATCCACATCTTCGGGATCAGCTTCATCTTCATGTTCGTCGGCCTGATCTTCAGCTTCAGCACCGGGGTGCCGAAGCAATACAAATACGCCGCGATCAGCATGCCGTATGTATTCCTGTTAGTCGACATCGCTTCCTGGTGGCTGACCAAGCTTTCTCCGCACTTCGCGATCTTTATCGTGCTGGCCGGGGCGGGCATGGCGATGTCGTTCGCTTATATGTGGTGCGTGTCGATGTATCAGATGTGGTGGGTTGGACCGGTACTGCATCAGGAAGACGCCAGGAACGCGCTGCTGCGAGAGGATGATTAGCCCAGCGTCTTTCTTCGTCCCGCCGCCGTTCTCCGGCGGCTCTCATTAGGCTTGTGAGGCTTGCCGAAAAGCGTTCGGCGCATCGGCAGGCTTACCTAGACGGAAGCGCCGGCGATACGGCACCCGCCCGGCGCGAAGCCCGGTCGCCGTCGATGTCTTCGTACGCTTCGCTCGTAAAACGAGGCGTGCAAACGGCAAGAAAGATCAAATCGCCTGCTCCGGTATTGGCAATCCTCTGGGGGTAGGACGGCGGAATCGACACAACATCGCCGGGACCGACATCCTGTGGCGGCAGACTGCCGATTTCGACCCGTCCCCTTCCCTCAAGAATCACATAGCGTTCCGCCGTTTCCCTGAGCCGATGCCAGCGCGTCGTCACGCCGGGCGCTACACGCGCCCGCGCGATCGATACCGCCGGATCGTCCGGCGTATTCGACAATTCGACGATAAAACATTTCTCATCCGTATAGAACTCCTGATCGGGATCGAAGCGCTTGACGGTCTCTTTCATGACGGTATTCCTTAAGCCGGCCGGCAGCCTGAACGGTAAAATGAAACGGTAAATCGATCCGGATGTAAGTTTAACGCTAATCCGGATAAAATCCTTCGTCCAGAATTTTAGACATTTCCCAGGGGCATTTCCTGGGCAAGACATCTTGCTCAATCCCCATCTCCCTGGCCGCATTCATGCAGGCTTTGGCGTAAGCATGGTGGAGCATCTGGCCGAGCTGCGGTTTCAGGGTTGAATTATCCTTCAGCATGTAAGCCGCACTCTCGCGCTGGCTTTCCAAAATCGCCTGCCAACTGCGGCCCCGGCGCGCCGGCTGATATTTCCATTTGAGCAGATGCACCAGCAACAAGGTCAACCGTTGTTCAAGCGCCCGCTTGTCACTACTTCCCATCCACGTTACTCCCGCACGGCGGCTTCGCCGGAACCGGCGGCAAAGCGCCTCTCGATAAAATTCCGCTGGCTCCCGCATCAAGCTATAAAAAATCTGCCTGCCGGATACCCATTGGAAATTCCGCACCAGACGAATTTTTCGATCAATCTTCCTCTTATTCGTTTAATGATCCGAACGAAATTTTGCTTGCAACGGCTGTCCGGTAAAATCCTTTTCCGACAGAAAGGAGATTCGGATATGGCGGCCATCGCCAGGTCAAAATACCTGAGCCCGTTGAGGAGAATCCCAATCAATGCCCTCCGGATTTATAATGGGAACGTCTTATCGACAAACCGCCGAGAATTCTATGAGCACTTCAGAACGGCGCACCCGGCTGCTGATCATGGGCGCGGCCGGGCGCGATTTTCACAACTTCAATCTCGTTTACCGCGACGATCCGGCCAGTGAAGTCGTCGCCTTCACCGCGGCGCAGATTCCGGACATTGCGGGCCGCCGCTATCCGGCCGCACTGGCCGGCCCCCTGTATCCCGAAGGCATTCCGATCGTCGATGAAGCGGAACTCGAATCCCTCTGCCAAACGTACCGGATCGACCAGATCGTTTTCTCGTACAGCGACGCGCCGCACAGCGAGGTAATGCATGCGGCCTCGACCGCGCTCGCGCAAGGCGCCGATTTCGTCCTGCTGGGCCCGAAGCGGACGATGTTGCAGGCCTCGGTGCCGGTGATCGCCTGCTGCGCAGTGCGCACCGGCTGCGGCAAATCGCAAACGACGCGCTGGCTGTCCGAACGGCTGAAGGTGCATGGACTGAAAACCGCGGTGATCCGGCATCCGATGCCTTACGGGGACCTGGAAAAACAGGCGGTGCAGCGTTTCGCCGGCCGCGCCGATCTCGATGCAGCCGATTGCACGGTCGAGGAACGCGAGGAATACGAGCCGCACCTGGCCTTGGGCAATACGGTGTTCGCGGGGATCGATTACGCCGAGATCGTCGCACGCGCCGAACGGGAGGCCGACATCATTCTGTGGGACGGCGGCAATAACGATTTTCCTTTCGTACATCCGGATCTGCTGATCGTGCTGGCCGATCCCTTGCGGCCCGGACATGAAGACTCGTACCATCCCGGCGAAACAGTCTTGCGGATGGCCGACATCGTGCTGATCGGCAAGGTCAATTCGGCGAAGGAGGCGGATGTGCGGCGGGTCGCCGAAGCGGCTCGGCGCCTGAATCACCGCGCGCCGATCCTGCACGCGGCATCGGTCGTGCAACTGAGCGAACCGGAAAAGGTGAGGGGCAAACGGGTGCTCGTGGTCGAAGACGGCCCCACCCTCACGCACGGCGGTATGGCCTACGGCGCCGGCTATGTCGCGGCAACGGAAGCCGGGGCTGCAGAGATCGTCGATCCGCGCGCCTTCGCAACTGGGGAAATCGCCGACCTGTATCGCCGTTATCCCCATATCGGGAAGGTGCTGCCGGCCGTAGGATATCATCCGCGGCAGCTGCGCGCCTTGCAGGAAACCATCAATGCCGCTTCGGCCGACGCGGTAATCGCCGCAACGCCGTGCGACTTGGCGGCGCTGATCGCCATCGACAAACCGGTTGTCCGTGCCGGCTATGAATTCGCGGAAATAGGCGAGCCCTCACTGAGCGGTCTGATCGACCGTTTTCTGAAAGACAAAAAGCTACTTTCGGCTTAAAAGCAAGTGTCGGCGCATATTGATACGACTGCCCGGATGCGGGAGGCAGAGCTCGCAGAATGTGCCGACAGGAGACGTATCGAGTGCCCTTCAGGGTATCAATCATGAGCGTTAACTCGACAGAACGCTTCGTTCCTCAGCGTATCCTACGGCCCTTACAGCATTCAAATAACGCGGAGCCTCCCCCCCGGCTACGACCGATGGATTTTTGTTCGCCGCCAATGCTGCGATCATGGAGCCAAGGGAATGGCCCACCAAAACGATTTCACGCGCACCCAAGACTTCACAAATCCAATACATCGTCGGCGTAGGCATTCAAGTTCGGATAATGCGACTGAATAAAGTATTCGCGCAGCGAACGGCCGGTACCGGCATTATCGAGTAGCACCGTGCGGAACGCATCGGCAAAGGCACCGGCAACATCTCCCCATACGCTTTGGTCCGTACCAAAACCGGGGATGAACACCATCGTTGCGGCGGCATCCAGTTTACCGGTAACGGTCACGGCATTTTTTTGAATGGGGTCATACTCTCTAAACATTCACTACAACTACGCCCTACCAACCGTTCATGTTTGAGTTGATGCAATGCCTTTGCGATTATCAACGGCCCATTTTAATGATGATTGGGTATCCCATGATAAATCGCCCGTTGTCTCCCGGTTACTCCATTGGTTCTGGATCTCCAGAATGGAGGGCAAAACCTTGAAAAAATGTGCCACTAACTCAGGATCAAACATTTGGCCGGCTTGTTCGCGCATGTAGCTCAATATACGGTCTAGCGGCCAGGCTTGCTTATAAGGCCTTACCATGAACAGCGCATCAAACACATCGGCAATAATCACAATCCGGGCCGATTCCGGAATGGCTTTGCCGGCCAAGCCGTCGGGATACCCGGTGCCATCCCATTTTTCATGATGCCGCAGCGCAATCTCGGCTGCCATTTTAAACAACGGTGCCTGGCTTTTCGACAGGATTGCATACCCCATTCGGGTATGCGACTGCATGACGGCCCGTTCCTCCGGATCCAGCTCGCCGGGTTTGCGCAAAATCGCATCGGGCACGCCGATTTTGCCCATGTCGTGCATAGCCGCGGCCAGTTCCAGCAGGCCGCATTGATCCGCATCCCATCCCCAGCTTTTTGCCAACACGCGGGAATAAGCGGCCATCCGCCAGATATGCACCCCGGTATCGCTATCGTTGAAATGACCGGCATCCCCTAACATGAACACGGCTTCCCGGTAACTCTGTTCCAACTGGGCGGCGCGCACCAAGGATAAGTGAGTCTTAACCCGTGCTTTGACAATTTCCGGGCAAACCGGTTTGATCAGATAATCGACACAACCGGCCGCAAAGCCTTCTTGCTCACTGCCCATTTCAGCCAGCGCGGTGACGAAGATCACCGGAATACTATCAAAATTGGGATCCGCCTTCAGGCGCCGACACACCGTGTAACCGTCCATATCCGGCATGTTAATGTCCAGCAATATCAGCCTGGGGCAATGTTTGGCCACGGCTTTGAGGGCCTCCGTGCCGCTGTTGGCAAAGACCAGACGGTAGTCGGGCTCAAGAATCTGGCCCAATTTGGCTAAATTAACCGGTTCATCGTCAACGATCAAAATAGGTCGGTGGGGCATGCTATTACTCTCACTTGGGGTTAGGGTTAGCCTGAATCCGGTCCAATACCGCTAACGTTAACACTTCCGCTGCGCGAAAATCAAACATCATCAGTTTCGCTTGAATATCCGCTAACTGCGTTTCCGGCAATCGATTCTGCAATTTTGCCAACACCGGCTTGGCCACGGCCGGGTTGTCCTGATCGAGCGCTTGCAAGAGTTGTTGCAACAGTTCGACCAACGCTTCGGAATTCGCAGGCTCCAGCGGCTCGGCCGCGTTTGCCAATGACACGGCCGTCTCCGCCGTCCAATCCGCGATCGCCGCAGCGGTCTGATCGATTCCCGATTGCAGCGACTCGATCATAGGCGCGCGAAAGTTTTTCTGTCTTAAGGCCGTCTCCAGCGTTTGGGCAGCCACCGCGACGCCTTTCAGCCCCAAGGAGCCGGCAGCCCCCTTGAGTTTGTGGACCAAAGCAACAGCCTCCGGCAAATCGCCTTCGGCGATCAATTGGGCGAGGTGGGTGCCGCAGGCCGCATAGTGCTCGACAAATTGGCGCAAATAGTGGCGATAGACCTGGTCATTGCCCCACTGCTGCCGCGCCTCGTCCAGGGCGATAGCGGGCCATTCCTCACTCTTGGATTCGTCTGCTGGTAGTCTCGGCGTTAAGCCAGACGAGAATTTAGCTTCATCCGATTTAAACTGCTGCAACGGGTGTCCGGTCAAACGCTGAATGATTGTCAGCAGATGATGGGCATTGAAAGGCTTGCTGACAAAATCATTCATACCCGCGGCGCGTGCCAGCGCTATATCCTCTTCAAATACGCCCGCCGACAGCGCCACGATTGGCAGGGTTTGCCAATGAGGGTCTCGGCGCAGTATTCGCGTAGCCGAATAGCCATCCATCACCGGCATCTGCACATCCATCAAGATGATATCCACCTTGTCCGGATGGGCATTCAGCCAATCTATAGCCTGTTGACCATCCCGCGCCAAACTGACGAGCGCCCCTTGGTTTTTCAGGATGATTTCCACCAATTCCAGATTGATCTCACTGTCATCCACCACCAGCACATTGATGCCGTGAAGGGTCGGCATCTGGGCGCTCGTTTGATGCGGGCTTCGTGATTGGAGACAAACGGGACGTCGCCCAATGATTTCCGCAAGCGTGTTATATAAAGCCGATGCCGTCAGGGGTTTACTCAACACCGCATTGACATACTTTGATTCCGGTCGGGCCAATACAATCTCACGATCGGCAACTGTAACCATAATAATGATGGGAGCGGTCCCGGCCCTCCCCTCATCGCGCGCTAACGCCTCGCGCATGCGTCGCGCGGTCACCAAGCCATCGAGATCAGGCATCTGCCAATCCAGCAATATCGCATCGTAGGAAATGGCTCGATCCCGCTGAGCCAGCAGCTGAGACAGGGCAGCCTCCCCGGAAGCAACAGTCTCGGCCTGCCAGCCGAGACTGTTGATGATGTTGGCCAACGCCGCGAGCGCCTGCTCACTGTCATCCGCTACCAGCAAACGCAGTGCTACGAGTTGGCTCGAGGAAGGCTCTACAGCTACAACACGCGGCAATGGCAATTCAAAACTGAATTCGCTGCCCACGCCTTCCACACTCGTCAACTCCAGCTTTCCGCCCATCAATTCCACGAGCTGGCGGCTGATAGCCAAGCCCAAACCGCTGCCGCCGAAGCGGCGCGTAATGGAACTGTCGGCTTGGCTGAAAACCGAGAAGATTTCGGCTTGTTTCTCGCGTGGGATCCCGATCCCGGTATCCCGCACCCGGAAGCGGAAACGTTCCTGATCGCTTCCTGCCTGAATCAGATCAATGCATAACTCCACATCGCCCTGGTCGGTGAATTTGATTGCATTGGCCAGCAGATTGGTCAACACCTGCTGTAAGTGTTGGCGGTCGCCCAGCACACCGTCGACGTTCGGCGGTGGCGTGATGATCAATTCCAGGTGCTTGTCACGAGCGAGCGTCATCATCAGCGAGGCTAAGTTATCCAACAGCTCGGGCAGATGGAACGGCGCAGATTCTATATCGACCTTGCCGGCCTCGATTTTGGAGAAATCCAAAATGTCGTTAATGATGTTCAGCAAGGTGTTACCCGCATGGTGTATCTTCTCGACCAGGGCTTGGCTTTCCCTGTCAAGTGCACGCTGTTGTAACAACTGACAGAAGCCCAGCACCGCATTCATGGGCGTGCGGATTTCGTGACTCATGTTCGCCAAAAAACGGGTCTTGACCATTGACAAACGTTCCGCCTCCAGCCGCGCTTGCTCCAATTCTGCCGTACGTTCATGCACCAATTCTTGCAAGTGGTAACGGTGACGCTCAAGCTCAAACTCATTGCGTTTACGCCGACTGATGTCCAGTTTGATTGCGACAAAATGTTGGAGGCACTGTTCACTATCGAACACCGGGGTAAGGGTCTGCTCTTCAGTATAAAAACTCCCGTCCTTGCACTGATTGACCAGTTCGCCTTGCCAGAGTTTACCTTGCCTCATCGACTCCAGCATTGCCTGGAAAGCCTCTTGGCTGGTGATATCAGTTTTAAGCAACTGATCCATGCGATGACCGATCGATTCGGCGCTGCTGTAACCGGTTAGCACCGAAAAAGCCGGATTGACCCATTCAATTACCCCAACGGCATCGATGATCATGATGGCATTGGCCGCGGCATTGAGCGCGCTGCTTTGCAATAACAGCGTCTGCTCGTCGCGTTTGCGCTGACTAATGTCCTGCACCGTCGCCACCCGGTACAACAGATTGCCATCAATATCCTTGACGCTGACGAGATCCACTTGAACGTCAAGCTGTGAACCATCATCCCGGCGATATTTTGATTCGAAACGAATTTGACCCAATCGGTCAACGTCCTCCAAATGCCGGATTACTTCATCAACCCGCTCCTCGGGATACAGTTCCAGAATCGGCAAACCCTGCAAGTCTGCCGCCGATGCGTGTCCGGTCAGCTTGGCGAAGGCAGGATTGCAAAATTCGATGGTATTGGTTTTGGGATTGCCGATCACGATGCCCTGCGCGCAATATTGAAAAGCATCGGCCCAGCGCTGGCGTTCGTTTTCCGTGTGTTTTTGCTGCGTGATATCCTCGGTGAAAATAGCAATGCCGCCGATTTCACCGAGCTTGGTGAGCCAGGGTCTGACCTCCCAACGCAACCACTGCTGCTCGCCGTTGCTACGAACGAAACAATCGGAATCGTTTTTGATAATTTCGCCGGACAAGGCTTGACGATGAATCTGTTTCCAATCCTCGCTGATTTCAGGGAACACGTCATAATGACAGCGGCCAATGAATGCCTGGTCTTGCAGATGGTAGTTCTCAAGCCAGCGATTGCTGGCCGCCAGATAGCGCATGTTCCTGTCGAACATGGCCAGCGCCGCCGGCGCGTACTGAATAAATAAACTCAGCTTGGCCTGGCTTTCCAACAGATCCTGCTCGATTTTCTTGTTCGCGGTGATGTCCTGATGAATGCCTATCATCCGCGTCGGTTTACCGCGCTGGTCGCGATCAATGGCGATGCCGCGGGCGAGAATCCAGCGATAAGTGCCATCGCGGTGTCTGAGTCTATGCTCGATCTGATATGTGTCGGTCTCTTGACTAAGATATTGCTCAACCGCAGCCATGACTCTATCTAGATCATCCGAATGTATGCGCCTCTGCCACTCCCCGAAACAATTGGCTATTTCTGCGTCGCCAAATCCCAGCATGGACTTCCATAACCTGGAAAAAAATACCTCGCCGCTGGTCACATTCCAGTCCCATACCCCTTGATCACTCCCCTCCAGCGCAAATTGCCAGCGAGCTTCGCTTTCTTGCAGCTTTTGTTCGGCCAACAATTGCTCGGAAATATCTCGAGCCAGAGTGACATCGATGGGGCGACCGTTGAGTTGCAAGCACTGTTGGCTGAGTTCTACCCAGAAGACACTGCCATTTTTGCGCCGGTGTTGCCTGACGATGCCCAAGTGATTGAATATCTTATGGAGATGTGGGTTTGACGCATTGTCCTGTTTGGCTTGCTGTTGCATGATCGCATCTGGCGACTCGAGATCTTTGCTGGTCATCGCCACAAATTCGTCGCGGCTATAACCGTAGCTGGCCGTCGCTGCCTGATTCGCATTCAGAATCGCTTGGGTTTGCGAGTCACAAATCCATAACGGCAATGGATTGGCTTCAAACAATTGGCGATAACGCTGTTCGGATTCTTTTAAAGCCAGCTCAGCACGCTTCATATCGTGAATATCCGTACAGGTCCCAAACCATTTTCGGATCACGCCCTGGGCATCTCGATCCGGTACCCCACGGACCAACCACCAACGGTATTCGCCATCGTAACGCCGCAAGCGGCACTCCAGTGAATAGGAGGATTGGTGATGGACAGCATTCTGCCAGGCATCCCAGGCCTTCTGCTGATCTTCGGGATGAAATGGAATAATCCAATCGTGACCGTAGCTTTGCTCTACGGTCAAACCGGTATAGGCGGTCCACTGCTGGTTACAGAAAATGTTCCAGCCATCGGGCCGGGTAATCCAGACGATTTGCGGCACAGCTTCGGCCAACTGCCGAAAATCGCGTTCGCTATCGCGCAAGGCTTGTTCCTGTTGGCGGCGCTCGGTAACGTCCAGTATGATCCCGCGATAGGCAACAGCTCTGCCGTCCATATCGCGCACCGGCTTACCGTTCGACATTAACCAACGCGACTGGTTTTCAGGGCGATTGGCTACCCGCCATTCGACGTTGAAATCCTGTTCATGTTTTACTGCATCCCAGAGGTGGGCTTCGACTTCGGCCAAGTCATCCGCATGGACAGTGCTCGCCCAGTTTTCGTAGCTGGATGGCAAGGAGGGTTCTACACCGTACAGTTGACGCAGCGTGTCCGACCAGGTAATACGGTTGCCTGCCAATTCCCATTCCCAAAGGCCCGCATGCGATGAAGCCAGTGCTAACGCCAAGCGTTCCTGATCGGTTTTGCTGCCTTGCTCTACCAGCACTTGGAGAGATGCTTGGCTGCGCCTGAGCCGCTCGAAAACCAGCCCGAACATGATCCCCATCGTACTGAATACCAAGCTAAAAACAATGTATTTGGATTCGCTTAATTCAAAGCTGTGATAAGGCGGGATGAAAAAATACACGCCCAACAAAGTGGAAACGATTGTGGCGATGACGCCCCCCCAAAGCCCTTCCAGCCAAGCGCAGACAAACACCGAGGGATAAAGTAATAACCAGGGCGGACTATTTATTATAAAGTTGTATTGGACGAGTGTTGCCAGGACCGGAACAAGTGCAGGGTGGGTGAGGCGCAGAATTCGCAGATATTTGCTAAATAAACTCATAAGTCTCTTGTTTCAGGTTGGGATAGCGAAGCTCGGACTACGCCAGCCATCCCTCGGCCTCAATTCGCGGTAAAGTACACATTCATTTTCCACTTGAATGCTTATACGAGCGTTGTATGCCAAAAGCAAGTATAAGCAGCATCGGCAAATTTATCGACGAACCGTTCTGTAAATTTATTTAACCTGAGAGCTGTCGGGCTTTTTCGCGAGAGCAAAACGCCAACAGGCTTCAAAGCGATGGCGGATTGCCTAGCGGCGAATCCGCCTTACCGGGTTACAACCCGGCGATAGCGTGATCTGTGACAATCTGCCAGCCCATAAGGTGGCCGAGGTCGAAGCCATTATTGAAGCGTATGGGACTACTTTGAAATACCTGCCACCCTATAGCCCGGATCTGAACCTGATCAAACAGGGATTCGCGAAAATCAAAGCCCTGCTGTGCAAAGCCGCGGAACAGACCATCGATCAGCTTTAGCAGACCCTCGGCACACTGCTAAATGAAATTCAGGCCGAGGAATGCCAACACTATTTCGAAAATGCAGGCTATGCTTCTAACTAAGAGAGAAATGCCCTAATTTCTTCATGCGGACAATACCTCTTGCGCTAACAATCGCGTCAATTCGCCATAGCTGACAGGCGGACTGAAATAAAATCCCTGCACCGAATCGCAACCGCAATGTCGTAAATAATTCAACTGTTCCTGAGTCTCCACACCTTCGGCAATAACCTCCAAGCGCAAACTTTTCGCCATGTTGACCATCGCACTAACGAGGATGCTTGCGTCATTGTTGCCAGAAAGTTCCTGAATAAATGAACGGTCTATTTTTAACTTATCCAGCAGCGGCAATTTCATTAAGTAACTCAGCGACGAATAACCGGTACCAAAATCATCGATTGAGAAATGAATGCCTAAATCCTTGCATTGCTTCATAAAATTCAGCATGACGGCATGATTATCCATCATCACGCTTTCGGTCAACTCCAATTCCAATCGGCTGCCGGCAATGCCGTTTTGAGCAAGAATGTTACTGATTTTGTTAAACAGCGCACCTTCCTGCAACTGGCGCAAAGACAAGTTGACCGATACTTTAAGCGGCGCAAAGCCCGACAGTTGCCATGATTTCATGTCTTCGCAAGTCCGCCGCAACACCCATTCGCCTATCGAATTGATTAAACCGCATTCTTCCGAGACGGGAATAAAATCGGCAGGAGAAATCATGCCGCGTTGCGGATGCCGCCAACGAATCAAAGCTTCAACGCCGATAATTTGCTCAGTGTTTAAATCGACTTGCGGTTGGTAATAAACCAAAAATTGCTCTTCTTCTATCGCCTTGCGTAGTTCGCGTTCCATGACCAAATGATGTTCATGGCGCTTGTTCATTTCTAAATCGAAAAATGAAGTAAGTTTGGGATATTTTCACTATAACGTCCCCCCGAGAAACTAGGTAAAGCCCCAATTAATTTATGTATCAATCCAATCTGTTGATTAACAACAGATTGGATTCTGGCATATCCAACCAAACAAGTCAACTCTATTTGTTGAAAATTAATCAGCATATAAGGTCTATAAATGGAGTCACGGAAATCCTTGGCGGCGCGCTTGGGAGCGAAGATTGCCACATTGAGAAAAGCGCGGAACTGGACTCAGGCCGATCTGGCCGAGCGCGTTGGCGTGGACACTGAAACTATTTCTCGCTTCGAGCGAGGGGCAACGCTGCCTTCTCTAGTGACCCTGGAGAAGATCAGTCGCATCCTGCAAGTAGGTGTCGGTGAACTACTGACTGAAACATCGGTGCAACCCGACGATCAGGCATCGATGCTGAGCTTATGGCTCGCGGAACTGGACGAGGCCAACAGAGCCTTCGTCATTGACCTCATCAGGCTTACTTGCGATCACCTGCGCCAAGATAAGTGACAAACTGCTTGCGCTCCCCTATTCCGCAGGAGCACATGGGGATGAGCCTAAAAAGGAAGCCAACTCTTGAGCGCTGACTGTTTGGCGGCTGCAATTATCTGATCTATTGATTTTCGTGCTAAATCTGGACTTGGATTTGCTCCAATAAAGAGCTGTAGAGCTGTAGGGCTTTTTCGCGAGAGCAAAACGCCAACAGGCTTCAAAGCGATGGCGGATTGCCTAGCGGCGAATCCGCCTTACCGGGCGCATGGCGCGACTGTGCCAATGCAATTGCAGCCTGGGTAGCAGCACGAGCTTGTGGGCTGTTCTTCCAACACGAGGAGCCCACGATAACCGAGGCTTGGGAAACGATATCCGGTGCATTGGCTTTGCTCAGATGGGCCAGTGATTCAAACCCCCATTTGTTCAAGGCGAGCCACCACCATAGGACCAACACCTTTCACGCCCAGCAAGGCCTTACGTTCTTCCGGGGGAAATGGCATGGGAATCCTCCATGGGTGCATAACAGTTATTATCCAGGTCGGGCTAATATACGTCTTTTTCCAGCACACTATCAAAAGAGGCATTAATCCCACTCGCGAATACCGTCGATTTGCGGAGAAATGCGCGTGCCGGCGGTACCGGCCAGAATCGCGGCCGCATCCCGCAGTTGCCCGATAAAGGCCGTACCGCCGGTCGTTTCCGCGAATTCGCAGGCCGCCGCGATCTTCGGCGCCATCGAACCGGGAGCGAACGCCATCTGCCGGGCCTTGACGGCTGGAATGACGCGCAACGCGCGGGCTTCCGGCGTTCCCCAATCCCTGTACACCGCATCGGCGTCGGTCAGCATCATCAGCACGTCGGCACCAAGCTCGCGGGCAAGCAGCGCGCTGGCCCGGTCCTTGTCGATTACCGCCTCGATGCCCTGCAAACGGCCCCGCTCGTCGCGCACGACAGGAATGCCTCCGCCGCCGGCGCAGATCACGACGACACCGCGATCGAGCAGCAGCCTGATTATGTCGATCTGCAAAATTTTGCGCGGCAAGGGCGAGGCCACGACGCGCCGATAATGCGCGCCATCCTTGGCGATGCGCCAGCCCCGCTCCTGTGCCAGCCGTTCGGCCTCGGCCTTCGTATAAACCGGACCGATCGGCTTGCCGGGCGACCGGAAGACCGGATCGTCGGGGTCGACCTCGATTTGGGTCAGAAGCGTGGCGCAAAGCCGATCCGAAGGCAATACGTTGATCAGCTCCTGTTCGATCAGATAGCCGATCATGCCTTCCGTCTCGGCATCGAGAATATCCAGCGGATAGCTTGCGTCCGGCTTATCGGCGGCGCTTTGCAGCGCCAGCAGGCCGACCTGGGGGCCGTTGCCGTGCGTGACAACCAGATCATGCCCACCGGCCAGCGGCGCCAGGGACTCCACCGCCGTTTTAATATTGCGGCGCTGGTTTTCGGGTGTTAGTCTTTCGTCGCGGCGTAACAGCGCATTGCCGCCCAATGCGATGATCAATCTCATAATTTATTTGGACGCAGCAGTTGTCATGTTTTTCCGGAAAATCCGGCAGGAGCATTCAAAACCAAAGCCTATCGACCCGGGCCCAATGTCGTCAAGATAAGCTGGAACCAAGCCTCTTAATATGGAGTGACAAAGCGAGCTTTGTCATCCGGTTTCGTCATTTGCAAAGCCAGCTTTGCAACGCCTCGAAGCGGAACTTAACGGCATTGCCCTCAGGCCCGATCTCGATTATTGTAGCGTTTCCCGCCGGCACCGGACAGTTGGACCGGAGCGCCGGCAAACAAATCGAACAAATTCCGGACGGCCGTAATCTACAGTCACAAAAGCGTCTGAAATTCAGCGGCCTCGCCCGGGTTTTTGCTAGACAGGCATAGGATAAGGCGGTAAAAAATCGAGAAGAGAATCCAGTATTGACGACCTATCCCACAATGACCTCACGCCGGTGAAGGCCGGCATCCAGAGCAGGAGGAACCCCAGATGGCTGAACAAACGAATCAGGACTCAACAAAGTCGCTCATGGAGGAAATAGGCATTACCGACCGGGAAATCGCCAACCGCTGTGCATTTCTGGAATTAGGCGAAAAAGATATCAAAGAATTGCTGGGCATCGATCCGGTCGCCGAGGCGTACGCGGATCCGGTCATCGAAGATTTTTACAAACATCTCCTGAATTTCGAGGAAACCCGGGTATTCTTTCAAGACCGCCAAGTGCTGGAGCGGGTCAAGCGCGCTCAGAAACAGTATTTCGCAAGGCTTACGCGGGGCAATTACGATAAGGATTATATCGAAGACCGCCTCAAAATCGGCGCCGTGCACGAACGCATCGGCCTGCCTGTCAAAGCCTACCTGGGCATGTACAATTTCTACCTTAGAAATGTCGCCGCCCGCCTTTTCGATGAATATAAAAACGACCGCGAAAAAGCACTGCGGGCGTTTCTCTCGCTGTTGAAAGTGGTTTTTCTGGACATGGGCCTGGCGATCGATACCTACATCAACCGCCGCGAACAACTGATCGGCAAGCAGCAGGAAGCCATGCGCGAGCTTCCCACGCCGGTGCTGCGGGTCCGCGAACGGCTCCTGATATTGCCGGTTGTCGGGGTGCTCGAATCGTACCGCGCTCACCAGCTAACCGAACAGTTGCTGGAAAGCATCGGCACGACCCGCGCCAAAGCCGCGATCGTGGATATTACCGGCGTCCCCGTGGTGGATTCGAGGGTAGCCAATCATCTCTTGCAGACGGTCAGTGCGGCCCGATTGATGGGGGCGACCGTGATCCTGACTGGCCTGTCCTCGCAAATCGCGCAAGCGCTGGTTGCGATCGGCGTGGACCTGAGCCAGGTCAAAACCACGGTCGACCTACAGAGCGGCCTGGAAGAAGCGGAACGGCTGCTGGGCTATCGTCTGGTTCCCGCAGGCGATAAGGCCCGTTCCGATCAATTGCATCCATGAATACTTCCATCCTGAAGCAAGGCCCTTATCTGATCGCCATCCTTCAGGCCGGACAATCCGATTCGGACCTGCTGCAACTTCAGGAGACGCTGCTGGAACAGGTGGGCCGATTCCGCTCGCGCGGCGTGATTCTGGACGTCACGCTGCTCGACGTGATGGATTCCTTCGCCACGCGTACCCTGCGCGGGATTGCCCAGGCGGTCAGCTTGCGCGGCGCCGAAACGGTCATCGTCGGCATTCGCCCCGAAATCGCGTTTGCGATGGTGCAATTGGGTCTGGATACGCGCCTGTCCGGAGTGTTAACCGCCCTGGATCTGGAAGAAGCGCTCGCGATCCTGAACCGCCGCTGCCGGGAGGGAATGTGCCGTGACTGACGTAGTCCAAATCACGGTCCGCTCCGACGCCGATATCATATTGGTTCGGCAGCAGGCGCGCATGCTCGCCAAAGAATTAGGGTTCTCGTCCAGCGACCTGACCTTGATCGCGACCGCACTTTCCGAACTGGCACGCAATATCGTCGAATATGCCCGGCAGGGAGAAATCGTATTGAGCCAGATCCGGCAAGGCAGCCGGCGCGGCATTACGATTATTGCACGCGATCGCGGGCCGGGAATCGCCGATATCGAACGGGCCATGCTGGACGGCTACTCGACAGGAAAAGGGCTGGGCCTGGGGCTTCCGGGCGCCAAACGGCTGATGGACGAGTTCGAGATCACTTCCAGCCTGGGTCAAGGAACTACCGTAAAGGCAACCAAATGGGCACGCTGATCGAGCACGGTATCGCGGCACGTACTTTCCCGGGAGAACGGTTCTCCGGCGATTATGCCGTGGTCAAGCCTTTTGCGCATGGCGTACTGGCGGCGGCCATCGACGGCTTGGGCCATGGCGAAGCGGCAAAAGCGGCTGCGGAACTCGCGGCGGATATCGTTGAACGGCATGCCGAGGAAGAGCCGGTCGCGCTGGTTGAGCGCTGCCATCGGGCACTCAAGGGGACACGCGGCGCGGCGATGAGCCTGGCTTCGATCCGTGAGTCCGGGATGATGACCTGGCTGGGCGTGGGTAATGTCGACGGCCGCCTGCTGCGCATTTTCGACACGCCGCCCAGCCGCGAAACGCTGTCGACGCGCGGCGGCGTCGTCGGCTATCAGCTGCCGCCGCTGCACGCCTATCGGCTTTCCCTGATGACGGGGGACTTATTGATTTTTACGACGGACGGCATCAACAGCGGTTACGGAAAGCGATTTCTCGCTGCCGATCCACTGTTGCGCCGCCAGCCGGTACAGGACATCGCCGATCGCATTCTGACCCGTTTCGGGAAAACGACCGACGATGCCGTGGTCCTCGCCGTTCGGTACCTGGGTTCAGTTTCATGAAAGACAACGTTAACGACATCACCCAAATTTACACGGAAGAATTGCGGGCCTATCTGGCCGAAGGCGGCGAGGCCCGGCTCGAGCGCGCTTATGAAATCGGCCGCCGGGCCGTCGAATCCGATATAGGCGTGCTGGACATGGAGACGATCTTTCGCGCAGCGCTGGAATCGGCCCTGCAAAGCCTATCGAATCCCGCACAAATTCTGCGCACAGTCGGAAAGGCGGCGGAATTCTGGTCGGAAAGCCTCGCTCCGTTCGAGATGACGCATCGCGGCTACCGTGAAGCCAACAACGAACTGCGCCGGCTTAACAACATGCTGGAAACCGAAATCGACGAGCGCAAGCGCGCCGAAGCGGCACTGCAGAAAGCCCACGACGAACTGGAACAACGGGTCCGGCTCCGCACCGCCGAACTGGCGGAAGTCAATCGCAACCTGCAGGCGGAAATCGTCGAACGCAAACGCTACGAGGAAAGATTGCTGCTGCGCGACCGCGCGATCGAGGCCTCCAGCGCGGGCATCATCATCACCGACGCCACCAACAGGAATAATCCGATCATCTACGCCAATCCCGCGTTTTCGCGGATGACCGGTTACAGCCGGGAAGAACTTCTCGGGCTCAGCCCGCGCATTTTGCAAGGCCCTGAAACCGATCCGGAAGCCGTCGAAACGTTACGCCAGGCGCTGATGGAGAACAAGCCCTGCCTGACCACTTTAAAAAATTACCGCAAGAACGGCACGATTTTCTGGAACGAACTGTTCATTTCGCCGGTATTCGACAGCCGGGGCAATCTCACGCATTGGATCGGCGTGCAGACCGACGTGACCGAGTTGCGGCGGGCCGAGGAAGAGCGCCATGAACTGGAACTCGCCAAACAGATTCAGTTGTCCCTGCTGCCCGACGCGCCACTGCACGTCGAAGGGGTGCTCATCGCGGGTTATTGCCTGCCGGCGACGCATGTGGGGGGAGACTATTTCGATTATTTTTACGGCCAGGACGCGATCGACATCGTAATTGCCGACGTCTCGGGACATTCGATGGGGGCTGCGCTGATCATGGCCGAAACGCGCAGCACCTTAAAAGCGGAAGCCCTGCGCGCCCTGCATGTGCATCCCGAATCGGGAAAGCTTGAGAACGGAACAGGCGATATTCTGCGCATCCTGAACGCCCTGCTTTACGATGACCTCAGCAAGGCCGAGCTGTTCATCACGATGTTCTACATGAAGTACAATCCGGCCACCCGGAGGCTGAGCTATGCGAACGCCGGCCATAACCGGCCGCTGCTGTTGCCGGCCGGCAAAACGGTTTGCTGCGAGCTGGATGCCGAAGGGATTATCTTCGGAGTCACCAAGGAAATCCAATTCGAAGAAAAAAATATTGTATTGGATCCCGGAGACATGGTGTTGCTCTATACCGACGGCATTACCGAAGCGCAGAATCCGAAAGGGGAGTTTTTCGGCACCGAACGCCTGGCCCGGCTTTTTTCCACCCTGGGAACCAAAAAGCCGCAAGAAATCATCAATACGATCGCGAAAGAACTGCAAACCTTTGCCGAGAGCAGTTCTTTCGCGGATGATGTGTCGATGGTCGTTCTCAAGGTCCTGTAGCCCCTTGATGCGCTTCACTTCGTTCAGCCCATTCTACCCTGCCATGAGCGCCGGATGCGCTCCGCTCACCCGGCCTACGCAATCATCTAAACCGTCGCCTGCTCCTGCATCATCCTGATCTCGTCGCGGATTTTTGCCGCCTGCTCGAACTCCAGGTTCTTCGCGTGCTGGTACATCGCGTCTTCGAGCTGTTTGATCTTCTTCGCCAGCTGCTTCTGGGTCAACGGCTTATATGGCGCCGCCGGTTCGGCAACCCGCTTCGCATTGCCCGGGATCGCAAGTCCCGCCCCGGGTATCGCGGTCTGCAGAATGTCGGTGACCGATTTATACACGGTCGCGGGGATAATATTGTGCGCCTCGTTGAAGCGGTGCTGTTTGTCGCGGCGACGTTCGGTTTCCTCGATCGCCTGCTGCATCGATTTGGTGATCCGGTCGGCATACAGAATCGCCTTGCCGCGCACGTTGCGGGCGACCCGGCCGATCGTCTGTACCAGCGATACAGTCGAACGCAGAAAGCCTTCCTTGTCCGCGTCGAGGATCGCCACCAACGACACCTCCGGAATGTCCAACCCTTCGCGCAGCAGGTTGATCCCGACCAGCACGTCGAACTGGCCCAGGCGCAAGTCGCGGATGATTTCGACCCGTTCGACCGTTTCGACGTCGGAATGCAGGTAGCGCACGCGGATGCCGTGATCGGTCAGGTATTCGGTCAGGTCTTCCGCCATCCGTTTGGTCAATGTCGTGACCAGCACCCGCTCCTGCAGATCGATCCGCTTGTTGATCTCGGACAGAAGGTCGTCCACCTGTGTCGTCGCCGGACGCACTTCGACCTCGGGATCGAGCAGGCCGGTCGGCCGCACCACCTGATCCACGACGGCGCCGGAATGCGCCCTTTCGTATGGCCCCGGCGTCGCGGACACGTAAATCCGCTGCGGCGATTTCAGCTCGAATTCGTCGAAGGTCAGCGGCCGGTTATCGAGCGCGGACGGCAGGCGGAAGCCGTATTCGACCAGCGTCTCCTTGCGCGAGCGGTCGCCCTTGTACATCGCGCCGATCTGCGGGACCGTGACATGGCTTTCGTCGATGACGATGATCCCGTTCGCGGGCAGGTAATCGAACATCGTCGGCGGCGGTTCGCCGGGGCCGCGGCCGGACAAGTGCCGCGAATAATTTTCGATGCCGGAGCAATAGCCCATCTCCATGATCATCTCGATGTCGAACAGGGTGCGCTGCTCCAGGCGTTGCGCCTCGACCAGCTTGTTCAACGAACGTAGTTGCTCCAAACGCTGCTTCAGTTCGACCTTGATTTTCTCGACCGCGTCCAGCAACTGCTCGCGCGGCGTTACATAATGGTTCTTCGGATAGACTGTGTAGCGGGCCACCTGGCGCAGGATTTCGCCGGTCAAGGGGTCGAACAGCGACAGGCGCTCGACTTCGTCGTCGAACAGCTCGACGCGCAAGGCTTCCGAATCGGATTCGGCCGGGTAAATATCGATCACGTCGCCGCGCACCCGGTAAGTTGCGCGCCGGAGGTCGACGTCGTTGCGGGTGTACTGCATCTCGGCCAGGCGGCGGATGATCGCGCGCTGGTCAATCATATCGCCCTTAACCAGGTGCAATACCATCTTGAAATAGGATTCCGGCTCGCCCAAGCCGTAGATCGCCGATACGGTTGCGACCACGATCGTATCCTCGCGCTCGATCAGCGCCTTGGTCGCGGACAGCCGCATCTGTTCGATGTGCTCGTTCAGCGAAGCATCCTTGTCGATATAGGTATCGGACGCCGGCACATAGGCTTCCGGCTGGTAATAGTCGTAATACGAAACGAAATATTCGACGCTGTTTTCCGGGAAGAATTCCTTGAACTCGCCGTAAAGCTGCGCGGCCAGCGTCTTGTTCGGCGCCATCACCATGGCCGGGCGCTGAGCCTGCTGGATCACGTTCGCGATCGTGAAAGTCTTGCCCGAGCCGGTCACCCCGAGCAGGGTCTGGTGCAGTTCGCCGTCGCCCAGCCCCTCGACCAGTTGCGCGATCGCGGCCGGCTGGTCGCCGGCGGGCTGGAAGCGGCTGTGGATTTTAAATTCTTTTTTCACTCGATCTTTCTCAAAAAACCGTCTTTCGGTAACGGATAAATCATGATGTAAGCTGGGTTGGAGCCTTGCGGAAACCCGGCAGGGGGCGCTATCGAATCGCTGGGTTTCGTTCCTCAACCCAGCCTACGAAACTATAAAAACCGTTTTTTTGTCAATGGGTCAATAGAGTATAATTTGCGGCATTTTCAGATACTGATTTTACACGGCGGAACATGAGCATCAAACTATCCCACAGAGTTCAGGCAGTCAAACCTTCTCCGACCCTGGCGATTACCGCCCGGGCCGCACAGATGCGCGCGGCCGGCAAGGACATCGTCGGCCTGGGCGCGGGCGAGCCCGACTTCGACACGCCGGAACACATCAAGGCCGCCGCGGTCGAGGCACTGGCGAAAGGCTTCACCAAATATACTGCGGTGGACGGTATCGCGAGTTTGAAGAAGGCGATCGTCGATAAGTTCAAAAAGGACAACGGGCTCGAGTATCAGCCGAAGCAGGTTCTGGTATCCTGCGGCGGCAAGCAGAGCTCGTTCAACCTGACCCAGGCCCTGTTGAATCCGGGCGACGAAGTGATCATTCCTGCTCCGTTCTGGGTATCGTATCCGGATATGGTGCTGCTCGCGGACGGCGTGCCGGTCATTATCGAGACGACCCAGGCGCAACGCTTCAAGATCACACCCGAGCAACTGCGCAAGGCGATCACTCCGAAGACCCGGCTGATCTTCATCAACAGCCCCTCGAACCCGTCCGGGATCGCCTATACGCTCGACGAACTGAAGGCGCTTGGCGACGTATTGAAGGACTATCCTGAGATCATCATTGCAACGGACGACATGTACGAGCATATCCTCTGGCAGCAGGGCACATTCGTAAACATTCTGAACGCACATCCGGACCTGTACGACCGCACCGTGGTGATGAACGGCGTCTCGAAGGCCTATTCGATGACCGGCTGGCGGATCGGCTATGCGGCGGGCCCCGCCGACCTGATCGAGGCGATGACCACCGTGCAGTCGCAGAGCACTTCGAACCCGACCTCGATTTCGCAAGTCGCGGCCGAAGCCGCGCTGATCGGCGACCAAAGCTTCATCAATGACATGTGCGTCGAATTCAAGAAGCGCCATGATTACGTGGTCGCCGAATTCAACAAGATCGACGGGATCGACTGCATCGAAACCGACGGCACATTCTACGTGTTTCCGAACATCGAAAAGCTGCTTGCCCGTCTGGACGGAATCGACGACGATCTGGCGTTTTCGGAATACCTGATCGAAAAGGCCGGCGTCGCGCTGGTACCGGGTTCCGCATTCGGCACGCCGGGCCATATCCGGATTTCGATCGCGACCAGTATGGCGAATCTCGAAAAAGCGATGGAGCGGATCCGCAACGCGGTCTGACGTTTTTCAAGCTCAAGCGTAGGGGAAGATTACGATACGCAAGCTAACGCTTGCCTCGTTGAAAAAGAAGGGCAAGCTCGGCCTCCCCCTTTGAAAAAGGACAAACTATACGACTTCCTCCCCCTTTGAAAAAGGGGGATCGAGGGGGATTTATTTGATAAATCTCCCCCAACCCCTCGGCAATCGCTCCTGCATTGCCCTCGATCGCTTGTTCCCGACGCGATCTACCTCGCCCTTCCTTGGGCGCGTACCTCTGTCCATAGACCACCCTTTAGTGGTGGCATCCGTGCAGTCGTCTTTTTCAAAGAGGGGGACTGTAATTATTAGGCAACCCAGATTATTGGTTGCCCAAAAGCGGGCAACCTACATGGCGCATCCCTATTTTAATGCCTCTGGGTACGCCGGAGCCTGGGAACGACAGCCTTTACACCTTCCCCCAAATCCTCAAATTCAGGTTCAGGTCGTCCACGATCCCCGCAACCAGTGCCAGATAGCGGAAGTATTCCCGCAAATACCCCGACTGCATGCCGCTCGAAAAAATCTTCGGCTCGAACAGATTTTTATTGACCGACAACGCCAGGAACAATTTCGAATGGATGAAGGAAATATGGACCTGAGCGCCAGCCTTATTCCTGAAGTTGACCAGCCGTTCCATCAGCGATGGCGACAGAATGTAGCGTGCCTCGACCTGATCGGTGCCGTATACGGTAAATAGCTTTTCGAATTCCGGGTTTTCCAGTTCGACGATCTCGCCGCGGCCGAAACTCCATTTTTCGAAGAATTTGCCGATCCCTAAAATGCTTTCTCCGGCATCGGGCACCACATAAGTTTTGCCCAGAAATTGCTTGTTGAAATCGGCAATGAAGAAAATGCCTTTAAAAACGGTCTCCCAGCGCGTCTGCCGCCGCCCTTTCGAATCGGTCGTTTCATGTTTTTCCTGATGCCAAAGTTCCGAGAAGCGCAGACGAGTCGCGCCAAGCACGCCTTCGACCAGATCGTCTCCCTCGAAACGGTCGATCCGGTTTCTGAAAATGTCGGATTCCCGGTAATCGTCTTCGCCGATATGGCGGTGCGGATAATAACCGAGATTCGGGTCGATCAAAGCGACCAATTCGCGAATCACGCAATTCTTGAATTCGGCCGTATAGCCCCTTTTCTTTTCGCTGAAACGGTAAAACTGATAGAGCGCAGCGATCCCAAACGGTGCCGCCGCCAATAAATAAACGGGCTGACCGGTCCTGAACAGCAACGCGAAGCCGGGCGCACTCGCCAGCAAAAACGCAACGCCGGTCCAGAACTGCGCCAGCAGCGCTTTGCGTTCCGGCTCCAGATCGCGCAATACGGGCGCCAGGTTATTGCGGTAAAGTTTGATAAAGTCGTCGGCCGAATTCATAGGCATCGAGCATTTTTACGGGAGAGGCGGATCGGGCTCAACTTCTGAACAATTCCCTGGCGCTGATGTTCGTCCTTTCTTCTTCGGGAATCTCGATATAGGCCTTCAGGGAATAATTCATCATGCCGGCCAGCAGGTTCGTCGGAAACTGTTCGCAGGCATTGTTATAGCTCATTACTGCGGCGTTGTATGTTCGGCGCGCCGCAGATATCTGTTCCTCGATTTCGTTCCAGGCAGCTTGCAGTTGAATGAAGTTCTGATTGGCTTTCAATTCGGGATAATTCTCGACCTGGACCATGACCCCGCGCATCGCCTGACCGATTTGATTATCGACCTGGATTTTCTGATCGGAAGGTAGAGTTGAATCGGCCGCCCGGCTCCTGAGCTCGGTGACCCGAGTCAGCGTTTCGCGCTCGAAGTCCATGTATTGCTTCACTGTTTCGACCAGATTCGGCAGCAGGTCGTAACGCTTTTTCAGCATCGCGTCGAGCGCGCCGAACGCATTGCCGACCGCATTCTTTTTCGCAACCAGCGCGTTATACAGCAAAACGAAAATCAGGATCAGGAACAACAGAATGCCGAGAAATATCGCGATCATGGGAAACTATCCAAAAATAAATTCAACAAGGGACAGGCTGCAAGCCGGGTTAGGCGTAGCAAAGGCGTCGCCCCAGAAGCATAGATCAGCACGGCTGAAATACAATAATCAAGCGTCTGAGGCCATGTTACAAAGGAAAAAGTTCGATCGCAGGCTTCGGAAGCCCGAAAAAATTGCCTTGTGCGAATGCCGCGCCGCTGCGTTTCAGAATTTCGGCCTGATTGGTGTTCTCGACGCCTTCGCCCAGGGTCAGGGCGCCCAGTTTTTTAACGGCATGAATGGTTCCCCGCATCTGGTGCTCCACCTCGGCGCTACGGCCGATTCGGCTGATCACGGTAATGCAGAGTTTCACGATTTCGGGGCGCATCGTTTCGACTGTGGTCAAATCGAAGAAACCGCAGCCGGTATCATCGAGCGACAAACGCAGCGCCGGGGGAAACAAGGCGGTAACCGCATCGTGCAGCCCCGCCACCGAAGCGACCGGCACATGCTCGGTGAGTTCGAACACCACGCGCGGCAATAAGGGACCGATCTTGGGGTCGCGGATAAACTGGCCGAATTCGGGCGACATCAGCAGCGCCGGCCCCAAATTTACCGAAATCCATAACGGTTCGGGGATCGCATTCAGCCACTCAATCGACCTTCGCAAACAGGCCAGCTCCAGCATGTCGGTTAACTTGTGATAGCGGGCCGCGCCGAACAATCCGTCCGCCAGATGTACCGCCGAATCGACCGGGCCGCGCGTGAGCGCCTCGTAGCCGACAATGTCGCCGTTTTGCAGTTCGACGATCGGCTGAAAATAGCTCAACAGTCCGCCGCCGTTGACCAATTGCCGTAAATACTCCTCCGAGACATCGACCTGCATCAGGCTGGCGCCGGTTTCCTCGCTCAATGCCCGGTCTACCGCTCTATTGATCAAGTCGGGATCCTTGGCCTCCGTCTCGGCGATGATCAGATTGAAACCCTGGCGGCTGCCGGTGGCGTGGCCAAAACAGCCGACCAGCAGGTCGCGCATCATCAGGGCGCCGGTTTCCCGTAAGACCGGCAACTGCTCTTCCATGTCCGTCCGCATCAGCGACGCCTTCTCGACGAACAGGCAATACCAGCGGCCGAACGCGGGAGAAGCGACTCCGCCGCTGCGTTGGTAACGACCCAGCAGTTGTCTGCAGAATTCCTCGATGCCGCGGGTCAAGTCGGCATGCGCGACCGCTACGACCGCCGATCCGAACACCGCGCGGAAATGCTCCGGATCGTTCAATTGCACAGCAAGCACATAGTGGCGTGAGTCGGTCATCGAGCGTCCTGTCGTACAAAACTCCGGTTTTATAACAGACCGGCGTGCAAGTCAACGCCGGAATCCCAGTTACCGGTTCGGCGACTCAGTCCTGTGATTGCCGGCCATGCCTGACGACCCGAAGTCGCAAAATTCCGCCAAAACCGATATAGTAAGGTTTTCCTTGTTTTGCTTTAGGAGGCGGATATGACTCATAACGGATTCGATAAAGACGAAGTCGTCACGGTGCTGAACAAGATTCTGGAAACCGAATTGGCCGGCGTGGTGCGCTATACCCACTATGCATTGATGGTAGTCGGCTACGGGCGCATACCGATCGTCGGCTGGATGCGGGAGCAGGCGGCCGAATCGCTGCGGCATGCGAACGAAGCGGGCGAACTGATCACGCTGCTGGACGCGCACCCCTCGCTCGGCATCGGGCCGCTGCTCGAAACCCATAAGCATGACGTCGGCGACATCCTGCGCGAGTCGCTCGACCATGAAATGCTGGCGCTATCGGCCTACAATACCCTGCTCGACTTGGTCGCAGGCCACCATGTCCTGCTTGAGGAATACGCCCGCAGGCTGATCGCGCAGGAAGAAATGCATCTGGGCGAAGTCAGGAAAATGCTGAAGAAGCCCGGCGGATAAAAGAAAAGGCGTTCAATGAGAAGCCTTTCCGCTTGCCGGAGCGGGCACGTCCGTTTGCCCGCTCCGGCTGCGGCCAAAACCGCAGGGCGTTAGGCGCCGATCCCCATCTCCGCTTCCCAGGCTTGCCGGACCGACGGCGGCACGGCGCCGGCAAGTTCGCTGAATCGGCGTTTCGGATCCGCCGTATCTTCGGTCAGAATGCGCGCAGGCAAAAGATCGATACCGGCCCGGCGCGCGGCCAGCGCTTTTTTATGGCCTTCCGCAATATAGATCAGGCCGTCGTGCACAAATACCGAAATCGGTTGATTGAAGTCGAAGTCCGGATTCGCCGGCTCGTCCGCCTCCGGTTCCGTGGCATGCGTCGGCGACAGTCTCCGAGGATCCAGCCAGAGCGCCGGGAAAATCTCTCCCTGATTCCGTTTCTCAAAGCATACGTAGATCTTTTGAGCGATCGTTTCCGGCGCCGTATAAGACGTATCGACAATCAGGTCGTAATTCTGGTAAAGCCTGAAGTGGACATTGTACAGTTTGTAGAAGCGCTGGTCTTCGTAGCTCTGTCGCTTCAGGTTGTTCTGCAGCGTATCCTCCAGCGACGGATTGTGCTCGTCGCTGCGCCCCGCTCCGAAGACCCGTTCCGCGCCGATCAAGGGATCAACCGACAAATACACCTTGAACGCGGCCGGAATGAAATGCCAGGCCAGCCGCGAGTCGATGATCAAACGGTCCTGAGTCTTGCCGGTTTCGATCACATAGCTGTCGATCTCGTCGTCGACGCTGCGGTCGGTTTCCGAAATCTTGTTCAGTTCGAGCGTGGTCAGGCCGCGCCGTTCCGCAATCGCGCGCTGAATTTTGCCGGTGCCGATGATATCGAATTCAGTCAGTTTTTGCAGTTCCGCCGCGACCGAAGACTTGCCGCTGCCGATGTCGCCGGACAGGGTAATAATGTGTTTCATGGATTAAAAATAGCGGTTAAAAAGGTTTGATCACGGCCAGAATCACGATGCCGAACAGGAACAGCACCGGCACTTCGTTCATCCAGCGGAAATAGACATGGGTGTGGCGGTTGCGATCGTGTTTGAAGTCGGCGAGCCATTTGCCGCACAACGCGTGGTAGCCCACCAACAGCGCCAACAAGGCCAGTTTCGCATGCAGCCAGCCGCTGGCCCGGTAAAGCGCCCAGGCGTAATCGGCCAGCATCCAGACGCCGAACAGCAAGGTCAGCAGCATGCCCGGCGTCATGATGCCGTAATACAGCTTGCGCTCCATGATCTTGAAGCGCTCGCGGCTGACGCTGTCCGAACTCAGCGCATGGTAAACGAACAAGCGCGGCAAGTAAAACAACCCGGCAAACCAGGTGACCATGAATATCAAATGAAACGCTTTTAACCAAAGCATGACTCATCCTTTGTTCAACATCGCGGCAATTCGGCTTTGCCACGCGGAATAGTCGAAAACGCCGACCGATTTTTCGGCGATCCTGCCCTCGGGACTGATCAGAAAAGTCGTCGGGGTAAACTGCACATTGCCGAACGCCAGCGCATGCGCCGAGTTAAGATCCAGCGCGACATCATAGGGCAATTGCCTATCCCGTGTCATTGCGACGACATGGCTGGGCGGATCGTAAGCCATCGCCACCGCCACGATTTCCAGCCCCTGGGGATGGAACCGCCGGTACAGATCGATCAAATGCGGAATCTCGAGCATGCAGGACGGACAGTCGGTCGCCCAAAAGGTCACGATCGCCGGCTTGCCGCGCCACGCATGCGAAGCGATCTGCTTGCCGGTAATCGTGGTGAAAACCACGTCCGGCGCCGTGCCGCCCATCCGGGACAGCGCCGCCCCGATAAGCCATGCGGCCAGAACCAGCATCGGCAAACCGAACAACAATCTCGCCTTGGACAATCGCAAACCCCTTTCCCGCCTGCCCTTCGAAATTTCCGATTATACCAAATCCCGCCCGAAGCCGGGCGAATAGTCGTCCAAGAAATACGGAAGGGGGTGCCCCCTGCAAACCGGCGACGCAATTTTCGCCCCTGTTTCAAAGCCCATACCGGGAGCCAGGCAAATCTGCTAAAATGGCGCCTTTTAAGTACGTATCCCTGCGGCCACTACCATCGACATGAAAAGAATCCTCATCTCCGACAAATTATCCGAAGCCGGCATCAATTACCTGACCGAACAATCCGGCATCCAGGTTCACATCGAAACCGGGCTCGACGAAGACGGTTTGTGCAACATTATCGGAGATTTCGATGCGCTGTTGATCCGCAGCGACACCAAGGTCACGCCGAAAGTACTGCAGGCCGCCAAGCGCCTGAAACTGATTGGCCGCGCCGGCATCGGCGTCGACAACGTCGACATTCCGGCTGCGACCGAAATGGGCGTGATCGTGATGAATACGCCCGATGCGAACGCCACCACCACCGCCGAACTGGCGATCGCCCACATGATGTCGCTGAGCCGGAAGCTGCCCACCGCCGACAGTTCGGTACGGGCCGGCAAATGGGAACGCTCCAAATTGATGGGCGCGGAAGTCGCGCATAAAACGCTGGCGATCCTCGGCTTCGGCACGATCGGCCGGATCGTCGCCCAACGCGGCCACGGCCTCCGCATGAAAGTAATCGCGTACGATCCGTTCGTCGCGCCGGAAATTTTCGCCGACCTCGGCGTCGAAGCGGTCGGCCTCGACGATCTGGTCAGCCGCGCCGATTATCTGACCCTGCACTGCCCGCTGATTGAAAAGACCAAGAACATCATCGGCGCCACCCAGCTCGGCATGATGAAAAAGAGCGCCCGGATCATCAACTGCGCACGCGGCGGCCTGATCGACGAAAGCGCGCTGTACGAGGCATTAAAGAACGGCCGAATCGCCGGCGCCGCGCTCGACGTGTTCGAAAACGAACCGCCGGCCGGCTCGCCCCTGCTCGAACTCGACAACATCGTCTTCACGCCGCATCTGGGCGCCTCAACGACCGAAGCGCAGGTCGCGGTCAGCGTCGAAATCGCGCGCCAGGCGATCACCTTCCTGCAGACCGGCGAAGCAATCAATGCGATCAACCTGCCGCGGCTATCCGCCGAAGAACTGCAAAAATCCCAAGACTACATGAATCTGGCGACTAAACTGGGCAAAGTCGTAGTCGGGCTTACCACCCAGCCGATCGAAAAACTCGAAGTCGCGCTGTTCGGCCGCGCCGCCGACGTCGAAACGCGCCCGATCTCGGTCGCTGCCTTAGTCGGCGTACTGGCCGATCAGTTCTCGACGCCCGTCAACCGGGTCAATGCCGAAAACATCGCCAAACGCCAGGGTATTTCGCTGATCGAGTCGAAAACCACCGAGACCGAAGACTACGTGTCGCTGATCCGGGTCACCGGCCACAGCGCGAACCAGAGCATCAGCGCGGCGGGCGTCCTGCTCGGCGGCCATCATCCCCGGCTGATCAGCATCAATCATTTCGACATCGAAGTGGTGCCGGAAGGCACGCTGTTGATCACCCGGCATGACGACCGGCCGGGCGTGATTTCCGCGATCAGCGCGGTACTCGGCAATGCGAATATCAACATCACCCGGATGCAGGTCGGCACCGCCGACAGCCAGCAGCAGGCGATGGCGGTGATCAGCGTGACCGAACCGGTCGGCGCGGACATCCTGCAGCAGCTGCACAACGTGCCGCCGGTGCAGCAGGTCACCCAAATCAACTTATGAGTTTCGGCATCGTCTGTTTCGACTGCGACAGTACGTTAAGCCGGATCGAAGGAATTGATGAATTGGCCGGCCGCGCCGGCATCGGCGAAGCGATGGCCAGGCTGACCGACGCAGCGATGAACGGCGAAGTGCCGCTCGAAGCGGTCTACGAAAAACGGCTGTCGCTGATTCGGCCGGATGCGGACAGCATCGACTGGCTGGCCGGGCTGTACATTAGCGAAATGGTCGAAGGCGTCGCAGACGTATTCTCGGCGCTCGCCGCGCACGGCAAGGAACTCCACATCGTCAGCGGCGGCCTGCGCCAGGCAATCCTGCCGCTAGCCGGGTTTCTCGGCGTACCGGAAAGCCATGTGCATGCAGTCGACATCTATTTCAACGCCGACGGCAGCTACCGCGATTTCGACCAGACCTCGCCTTTGGCCCGGACCGGCGGCAAGGCGCAAATCTGCCGGGACCTCAAACGGCCGCAAACGCCGCTGGTGCTGATCGGCGACGGCAAGACCGACATGGAAGCCAGGCAGGAAGGCGTCAGCGTGATCGGTTTCGGCGGCGTCGCCGCGCGGCCGATCGTACGGGAACTGGCGGATCATTTCGTCGAAGGGCCGAGTTTGGCGGCGGTGTTGAAACACATTTTATAGTTAGATTTCTTTAAAGAGGTTTTGCGAGGACTGTTTCAACTGACTTTCGTGCAGTCTTTTTTCCTTATTGCATTGAGAAGCAACGTGACGGTTCTTGGGTCGTTCTGAATCGCCAATACAAACCGGTTGGATTCAACACCAGTGAATACATCAGTTACGAAAAGTTTCCAGTCTTTGCGAAACTGAAGGGTATTGGACCAACAATCGCAAAGAAGTTGTCTTACAGTGGTGAAGTCTCAGGTGATCGAATTTATCTTTACAACGATGGCTGCGTTCCTACCCACAGCCAGGAAAACATGACAACCTATCTTGAGAAATTAGCAATTCTTGCCAAGCTAGACCTCACTAGAGAATCGTAAAGGTCGTTTTAGAATCGTAGGGTACGCTGTGCGTACCTTAACAAAATCGGCCCCGTCTGAAAGACTTAAAAACGGTACGCACAGCGTACCCTACGATTATTGTTTTATTTAAGAGATTCGTTACAAGAGAACAACAATGGCAGGACACAGTAAATGGGCTAACATCAAGCACCGCAAGGCTGGACAGGACGCCAAACGCGGTAAGATCTTCACCAAGCTGCTGCGCGAAATCACCGTCGCGGTCAAATCCGGCGGTCCCGACGCGGGCAGCAACCCGACCTTGCGCACCGCCATCGACAAAGCGCTCGGCTCGAACATGCGCCGCGACACGATCGACAATGCAATCAAAAAGGCATCAGGCGCGCAGGAAGGCGCCAATTACGAGGAAGTTCGCTATGAAGGCTACGGCCCCGGCGGCACCGCGGTGATGGTCGAATGCCTGACCGACAACCGCAACCGCACCGTCAGCGATGTCCGCCATGCGTTCACGAAAGCAGGCGGCAACCTCGGCACCGACGGCTCGGTCGCCTACCTGTTCACCAAAACCGGCATGCTGAGTTATGCGGAAAGCGTCGATGAAGACGCGCTGATGGAAGCCGCCCTGGAAGCCGGCGCGAACGATGTGGTCACCAACGACGACGGCTCGATCGACGTGATGACCTCGCCCGAAGACTACCTCGCCGTCAAGGATGCGCTGATCGCCGCCGGCTTCACGCCCGACAACGCGGAAGTCACGATGCAGGCCTCGACCCAGACCGAACTCGGCCCCGAAGATGCGGAAAAGATGCTGCGCCTGATCGACCGCCTGGAAGATCTCGACGACGTGCAGAACGTCTATTCGAACGCGGACATCAGCGAAGAGATCATGGCCCAGTTCGCAGGCTGACCCGTTTTGCATTCCAATGACACAGAGAGCCAAACCGTCCGAATTCTCGGGATCGACCCCGGCTCGCGCGTGACCGGCTACGGCATCATCGAACAGGGATTGAACGACTGCCGCTACATAGCGAGCGGCTGCATTCGGGTTCAGGCCGATTATTTTCCGGACCGGTTGAAACAGATTTTCGATTCGGTACTCGAAATCATTGAAGTTTACCGGCCCGAACAAATGGCGATCGAACAGGTATTCATGCATAAAAACGCCGATTCGGCGCTGAAGCTCGGACAGGCGCGCGGCGCAGCGATCTGCGCGGTGCAAACCGCCGATCTGCCGGTCTTCGAATATGCGGCCCGACAGGTCAAACAGGCGCTGGTCGGCAAGGGCAACGCGGAAAAAACGCAGGTGCAGCACATGGTCAAAATTCTGCTCGGCATCCAGGGCGAGCTGCAAATCGACGCCAGCGACGCGCTGGGGCTGTGCCTGTGCCATTCGCACCACCGCCAGACCGCGCTGCGGATTCGCCGGAGCACGATGCGATGATCGGCTTTCTGCGCGGTATTCTGGCTCACAAGGCCCCGCCCCTGCTGCTGCTCGATGTGCACGGGGTGGGCTACGAAATCGAAGCGCCGATGACCACGTTTTACAACCTGCCGGCGGTCGGCAGCGAAGTTAAACTGTATACGCATCTGGTCGTGCGCGAAGACGCGCATAGCTTATTCGGTTTTTCCAGCGAAGCCGATCGGACATTGTTCCGAAGCTTGATCAAGATCAGCGGCGTCGGCCCGAAGCTGGCATTGACGCTGTTGTCCGGGCTGACCGCGGATCAGTTCCAGCGCGCAATTCACGAAAACGATACGCATGCTTTAGTGCGCCTGCCCGGCGTCGGCAAGAAAACCGCCGAGCGCCTGATCATCGAAATGCGCGACCGGCTTCCCGAATTCGGCGGAGAGGGTCCGCTCGATATCGGCATCCAGGTCGGTCCGGCCGGTAACTCGCCCAAACAGGAAGCGATCAGCGCTCTGTGCGCCTTGGGCTATAAGCCGCAGGATGCGGCCAAAATGGTGCAGAACGTCGCGAGCGACGGCAAACGCTGCGAAGACATCATCCGGCTGGCGTTGCAAGGGGCGGCGCGATGATCGAAAAAGACCGCCTGATCACGCCGCACAGCCGGCTCGACGAAGAGCGGCAGGACCGGGCGATCCGCCCGAAAAAACTGGCAGACTACATCGGCCAGGAAGAACTGCGCACGCAGATGGAAATCTTCATCAAAGCCGCAACCGCGCGCCGGGAAGCGCTCGACCACGTGTTGATTTTCGGCCCGCCCGGCCTCGGCAAGACCACGCTCGCGAACATCATTGCGGCCGAAATGTCGGTCAATATCCGCCAGACGTCGGGGCCGGTGCTCGAAAAGGCCGGCGATCTGGCCGCCCTGCTGACCAATCTCGAAGCGCACGACGTGCTGTTCATCGACGAAATCCACCGGCTCAGCCCGGCAGTCGAGGAAATTCTCTATCCGGCCATGGAAGACTACCAGCTCGATATCATGATCGGCGAAGGCCCGGCCGCCCGCTCGATCAAACTGGATCTGCCGCCGTTTACCCTGGTGGGGGCGACGACCCGGGCAGGACTTCTGACTTCGCCGCTCCGCGACCGCTTCGGGATTGTGCAGCGGCTCGAATTCTACACGATCGACGAACTCGCCAAGATCATCACCCGCTCGGCCACTCTCCTGAACATCGCCATCGAACCGAACGGCGCGCTGGAGATCGCCAAACGCGCGCGCGGCACGCCGCGGATCGCCAACCGGCTGCTGCGTCGGGTGCGCGATTTCGCCGAGGTCAAAGGCTCGGGCGTCGTCTCCGAACAGATTTCCGTTCAGGCGCTGGACATGTTAAAAGTGGATCATAACGGCTTCGACGCGTTGGACCGAAAATTGCTTTTGACGATGATAGAGAACTTCGGCGGCGGACCGGTCGGGCTGGATACGCTGTCCGCCGCGATCAGCGAGGAACGCGGCACGATCGAAGACGTGCTGGAGCCGTACCTGCTGCAGCAGGGATTCATCATGCGCACGCCAAGAGGGCGAGTCGTGACGCAGAACGCCTATCTGCATTTCGGCTTGAAGCCGCCCAAGCGGCTCGGGACTTCGCTGGATCTGTTCGAATAAGTCTACCGGCTTGGAATCCGAGCGGCAAAGCCGCCCATTCCCGGTTCCGTTCAGCTGCCTCGAAACTGCCGTACCGTTCGTTGAATAAATTACGCTTGAATCAAAAAAATTTAACCTTATCATGATGCAAGGTGATAAACCTATAAAAAAATTTAACTGGCCGATTCGCGTCTATTACGAAGACACCGACGCCGGCGGCGTCGTGTTTCACTCGAATTATCTGAATTTTTTCGAGCGCGCCCGAACCGAAATGCTGCGCGCATTCGGCCATGAGCAGGACGCGCTGAAGGCCGAATACGGCATGGTTTTTGTCGTGCGTTCGTTGCAGGTCGATTATTTGAAGCCGGCCCGCTTCAACGACATGCTGTTCGTCAGCGCCAGCATCACCGAAGCGAAAAAAGCCAGCCTGGTCTTCGAGCAGGAGATCACCCGCGGCAACACTGTTTTATGTCAGGGCATCTTCCGCATCGCCTGCCTCGATGCGAGTGCGATGACCCCAAAAGCGATTCCTCAACATTTGTTTAAAACCATTGAAGAATGAACACTGACTTATCGATCCTCCACCTCATCAAGGAAGCCAGCTTTGTCGTCCAATTCGTAATGGCGCTGCTGGTTTCGGCCTCGCTCGCCTCCTGGACGTTTATCTTTTCCAAACGGAAGGAACTCAAACGCGCGATTACGATCACAGACGAATTCGAGGCCGAATTCTGGTCGGGCGTCGCCCTCGCCGAACTTTACCGCAAACTGACCGCCAAGGGCTTCGAACCGGAAGGGATCGAAAAAATCTTTCTGGCCGGCTACAAGGAATTTTCCCGTATGCGGCAGGCAGGCAACGTCGAACCGATCGTTCAGGTCGAAAGCGCGCAGCGCGCGATGCGCATCGAATTGTCCCGCGAGCTCGACCGTCTCGACGAACATCTGCCTTTTCTGGCCACGGTCGGCTCGACCAGCCCTTATGTCGGCCTGTTCGGTACGGTCTGGGGGATCATGAATTCATTCCGCTCATTGAGCAACGTCAAGCAGGCGACGTTGGCGCAGGTCGCGCCCGGCATCGCCGAAGCGTTGATTGCGACCGCGATCGGCCTGTTCGCGGCGATTCCCGCCGTGATCGCCTATAACCGCTTTTCGACGAATCTGGACCGGCTCATCGGCCGCTACGAATTGTTCGTCGAAGAGTTCGTCGTATTATTGCAAAGACAGGCGCACCAGAAATGAGCAGAAAAAACGGCCGACGCAGAAAACCGATGGGCGAAATCAACGTCGTCCCTTATATCGACGTCACCCTCGTCTTACTGATTATTTTCATGATTACGACGCCGCTGTTGCAGACCGGCGTCAAAGTCGATCTTCCGGAAGCCGAATCGGCGGTGGTCGAACCGAAGAACGATCCTCCCTTAGTGCTGACGATCCATAAAGAACCGGCGGGAGACTACAAGTATTACATTATGTGCTGCGACAAAGAGCAGGAACCTATCGAACGTGAAGAGGTCGACGGCAAAGTATCGGCGATCCTGGCCGAAAAACCCGAAACGCAAGTTTTGATCGAAGCCGACAGAGACGTCGATTACGGCACGGTTGTTACAATGATGGCCGGTCTGAAGAATAGCGGGGTGCCGAATGTCGGCCTGCTGACCCGGCCCGAAGAAAACTGAGCGGGATGAACACGAGAAAATACTCCTGGCCATTCGTACTGGCCCTGGCACTGCATATTTCGATCGTGCTGCTGTTCATCCTCAGTACGCTGTTCAAACTGTCGGATGATGCGGGGCCGCCGCAACCGGAAATCATCCAGGCCACCGTCGTGGAACAACCGCCCGAACCGGCATCTTCCAAAGCGAAGTCCGAACCCGCGCCGGAACCGGTTCCCGAGGTAAATCAGGCGGCCGAAATGCAGAAAAAAGCCGCCGCGATAGCGGAGGCTCAGGCGGCGAAGGCCCGGGAAGCGGCTGAAAAAGCCGCCGAAGAAAGAAAAGCGCAGGAAAAAGCGGCCGCGCTGAAAGCACAGAAACTGGCCGAGGAAAAAGCCAAAGCCGAAGCGGAAGAAGCCGCGCTGAAAGCGAAAAAATTGGCCTCCGAAAAAGCCGAGGCGGAAGCGAAAGCCAAGGCCGAGGCGGAAAAGGCGGCCGAAGCGAAAGCGCAAAAACTTGCAGCCGAAAAAGCGGAAGCCGAGGCCAAAGCGAGAAAACTGGCGGCGGAAAAAGCGGAAGCCGCCGCCAAAGCCCAGGCGGAGGCGGACAAGGCCGCCGCCGAAAAAGCCCAAAAACTGGCGGCCGAAAAGGCCGCCGCTGCGAAGGCCAAAGCGGAAGCCGAAGCGAAAGCCAAAGCGGAAGCCGAAAAACTGGCTGACCTGAAAGCGCAAAGGCTCGCAGCCGAGAAAGCCGAACGGGAACAAGCCGCCAAAGCCAAGGCCGAAGCGGAAAAGACCTCCGCGGAGAAAGCCAAAAAGCTGGCCGCCGAAAAAGCGGCCGAAGAAAAGGCTAAAAAGCTGGCCGCGGAAAAAGCCGCCGAGGAAAAAGCTAAAAAGCTGGCAGCCGAAAAAGCCGCCGAGGAAAAAGCTAAAAAGCTCGCTGCGGAAAAAACCGAGGCGGCGGCGAAAGCCAAGGCCGAAGCGGAAAAAGCCGCCAAAGCGAAAGTCGAGGCCGAAAAAGCAAAAAAACTGGCCGCAGAGAAAGCGGCCAAGGCCAAAGCGGAAGCCGCCGCCAAAGCCCAGGCGGAGGCGGACAAGGCCGCCGCCGAAAAAGCCCAAAAACTGGCGGCCGAAAAGGCCGCCGCTGCGAAGGCCAAAGCGGAAGCTGAAGCCAAAGCCAAGGCGGAAGCCGAGAAAGCGAAAAAATTAGCGGCTGAAAAAGCGGCGGCCGCTGCGAAGGCGGAAGCGGAAAGAGCGGCAGCAGCCAAGGCCAAAGCGGAGGCTGAAGCGAAAGCCAAGGCGGAAGCCGAACGCGCTGCAGCCGAGGCAAAAGCGAAAGCCGAAGCCCAATCCAAGGCCGAAGCGGAAAGAGTCGCCCAGGAAGCGAAAGCCAAAGCCGCCGCAGCACAGGATGCCGTCAAAAAAGCGATCGACGCGATCCGTATGAAGGTCAACCGCAGCTGGATTCGTCCGATGTCGATGAAGCCGGGCTTGAAATGCAAAATCCGAGTCAGACTGATGTCCGACGGCACCGTGATCGAAGCGGAAGTGGTTGCCTCCAGCGGCGACGAAATTTTCGACCGTTCGGCCGAGAATGCGGTCAACAAGGCATCGCCGTTGCCGGTGCCTCAGGATAAGGATGTGTTCGCGAAAAATTTCCGGTCGTTTACGTTCACTTTCGATCCCGACCGGGGGGCTTAATTAATATAAGACTGCTCTGCGTAGGTTGGGTTAGGCGTTAGCCGTAACCCAACGAAATCGAAGACGGCAATGTCGGGTTACGCTATCGCTAACCCAACCTACAAATGCGTCCCCACGCCGGAGCGTGGGAACGATGAGAAGCTCACAGGTAGGGTACGCTGCCCGTACCTTTATTGGAAGCCCGATCGAGTTCGAAAGTCGATACATGGTACGCAGAGCGTACCCTACACATGATAATATTTTGAAAGTGTTTTGAGAGGTCTGCGTGTGAAGAGAATAAAGAAAATCGTCATCATCGGCTTGTTAGGTCTATTCGCGCCGCTGCTGCGCGCGGAAATGGACATCGAAATCACCGAAGGCATCGAAAGCGCGCTGCCGATCGCCGTCGTACCGTTTGCGCAGCAAGGCCCCGCGCCGGTCAGCATCAGCAGCGTGGTCAGCAACGACCTGGGGCACAGCGGCTATTTCAAGCCGATGAGCGAACAATACATGCCGGGGCGCCCGACGACGCCCGAAGCGATCCAGTTCGAGCAATGGAAATCGGTCGGCCAGAATTACATCGTAATCGGCCAGGCGATCCCGGCCGGAAACCAATACAATGTGCAGTTCCAGTTGTTCGACGTAAATAACGGCAGCCAGCTGCTCGGCTACCGGATGACTTCTTCCGCCCAGGATTTGCGCCGGACCGCGCATCACATCAGCGACCTGATCTTCGAGAAACTGATCGGCAAAAAAGGCGTGTTCAGCGGCCGTATCGCCTACATCACCAGCAGCGGCCAGGGCGCATCCGCGACGCACCGGCTGCAGGTCGCCGACGCGGACGGCTTCAATCCGCAAACGATCGCGACTTCATCCGAACCCTTGATGTCGCCGTCCTGGTCGCCGGACGGACGTAAAATGGCTTACGTCTCGTTCGAAAGAAAAACCGCGGCAATTTATGTCCAAACGCTCGCGACCGGGCAGCGGGTGAAAGTCGCCGAATTCCCAGGCATCAACGGCGCGCCGTCCTGGTCGCCGGACGGCAGCAAGCTCGCGCTGACCCTGTCGAAGGACGGCAGCCCCGATATTTACGTGCTGAATCTGATCAACAATTCGTTGACCAAAATCACCAACAGCACCGCAATCGATACCGAGCCGACCTGGTCGCCCGACGGCAGCACGATCGTCTTCACTTCGGACCGCGGCGGCAAACCGCAGCTTTACCGGGTTTCGAGCCAAGGCGGTTCCGAAAAACGGATCACCTTCTCCGGCAGTTACAATGCGCGCGCCAGTTTCTCGCCGGACGGCAAAAACATCGCGATGGTACACGGCAACGGCAATGACTACCGGATCGCAGTGTTGGATGTCGCGAGCGGCACGATCAACGTGCTGACCAGCGGCCCGACCGATGAATCGCCCAGCTTCGCGCCGAACGGAGACTTGATTTTATACGCTTCGCAGCGCGGCAGCGGCGGCTATCTGGCAGCCGTTTCGCTCGACGGCAAGATGCAGCAAAAACTCGTCTTCGACAGCAATGCGGTCAGAGAGCCCGCCTGGTCCCCGTAGATTTTACCGTCGTTCCCACGCTCCGGCGTGGGAACTTAGCCTGTCTTGAAGGGTATAAATGTCATTTCATTGCGATCCGGAAGAATGCCCGGACGCAGTGATTTTTTTGCTGATAAATAAGAGACCCTCCATCCGCCCGGTACAGATCCGGCCGAATTGACCAATTGGCGCCCCCCCTTTTTTCTTGTACAATTATTGCCTTATTTTTCGGGATCTTAACGATGAAATTAAATAAAACACTCTTAGCTTTAGCAATAAGCGTCCTATTTTTGACCGCGTGCAGCGATGACGAAGCCGATCAAGCCCTGACCGACGGTTCGCAAATGGGTGCAAGCGGCATTAACGATGCCTCGACCGGCGGCCTTAACAACGGAGCCGGCCTTGGCGGCTCGCAATTCGGTTCGGGAGCGGGAGGTGCCGGAGGTTACGGAAATAGCCGCTTGGGCCCCGAATTTTCCGACCCGAACAATCCGCTGTCCAAATCGACGATTTATTTCATGCTGGACAGCAGCCAGATCCAGCCGGATTTCGAGCCGGTCATCGCGGCGCACGCCCGCTACCTGGCCAACCATCCGAACCAGCGGCTGGCTCTGGAAGGCCATGCCGATGAACGCGGATCGCGCGAATATAATATTGCTTTGGGCGAAAACCGCTCCAAATCGGTCGCAAACCTGATGCGGGCGCAAGGCGTCTCCGACGGTCAGCTTGATCTGGTCAGCTATGGCGAAGAAAAACCGGCCGCGTTCGGCAGCGACGAATCCGCCTGGGAACTCAACCGCCGTGTCGAATTGGTTTATAAGTAAATGAAAATGCGTCCCTTGCTGATGTCGGTCTTGGCCGGCAGCCTCTCCGTCAATGCTTGCGCCTGGGCGCTGGCTCCCGTAGTCAATGACCCGAACGTTCCGGCAGGGATGATGCCGAATCCGAACGTGCAGGCCGCTGCGTCGAGCAAGACTCTGTACGAGTTAATGAACCGCATCGATCAGCTGCAGAACGAAGTGCGCGAACTGACCGGCAAGGTCGAGGAGCAGTCTTATCAGAACTCCGAGCTGAAAAAACGGCTAAGTACGATGTATTCGGATTTTGACGAAAGAATGCAAAATCTCGAAAGTAAGGTGTCGGGCGGCGCGCCGGCTACGGGCACCCCTCCGGCCGGCGAAAACGCCGGCGATGCCGAACAGCCTGCCGACCTGGACGCCATGCAGCCTTCCGGCGAAGCGCAGCCGGCAGAAACCGGCCAAGCGCCTGCCGAGGCAGCGCAGGCTCCGGCGAATGCCGAGGCCCCACCGGCCGTTCCGCCTGCCCCAAGCGAACCCGCTGCCGCAGTATCGGGAGACCAGGAATACAAACAGGCCTACGACGACCTCAGAAACGGCCGTACCGCGCAATCGATCGAGGAATTCAAGGCCTACCTGGGCAAAAACCCTGCAGGCCCGTTGTCCGGCAACGCGCAGTACTGGCTCGGCGAAGCCTACCGGGTCAATCAGGATTTCAGTTCGTCCCGCGCCGCCTTGCTGAAGGTATTGGAAAGCTATCCCGACAGTCCGAAGGTGCCTGACGCGCTGTTGAAGCTCGGCTACATCGAAATCGACCTGAACAACAAGCCGAAAGCCGGCGAATATCTGAACCGGGTCGTAAACGAGTTCCCGAACACGAACGCGGCACGTCTGGCGGCCAAAAAACTGCAATCAATCTCCGGCCAGTGAGTTCTCTCCGTATTACCGAAATCTTTTATTCGCTGCAAGGTGAGTCGAATACGGTCGGGCTGCCGACCGTATTCATCCGGCTGACCGGCTGTCCGCTCCGTTGCGTTTATTGCGATACCGAATACGCCTTCAGCGGCGGCAAGAAGATCCCGATCGACGACATCCTCGCTCAAGTCGATGCTTACGGCACGCCGTATGTCACCGTCACCGGCGGCGAGCCGTTGGCGCAGCCCGGCTGCCTCGACCTGATGACGCGTCTGCTCGACAAAGGCTACACCGTCTCGCTCGAAACCAGCGGCGCACTCGATATTTCGAAGGTCGACCCGCGGGTGATCAAGGTGATGGACTTGAAAACGCCCAGCTCGGGCGAACTGGGCCGAAATCTTTACCAAAATCTCGATTTTTTGGACCGCAAGGACCAGATCAAATTCGTAATCGGCAATGAAGAAGATTACGCCTGGTCGAAGGCCGCCCTGAACGATTACAATTTACCGGAACGTTGCCAGATTCTGTTTTCGCCGGTAATGGGCAGGCAAGACCCGACCGATCTGGCCGAAAAAATCCTTGCCGACCGGCTGCCGGTCCGCTTCCAGATTCAACTGCACAAACTGCTGTGGGCCGATGCCCGCGGCAAGTAATTCTGTATGCAAAAAAAAGCGATTATCCTGCTCTCGGGCGGGCTCGATTCGATTACCGTTCTGGCGCTGGCCCAAAGCCAGGGCTACCTTTGCCACGCGCTCAGCTTCGACTACGGACAGCGGCATAATGCGGAACTGGAGGCCGCCAAACGCATCGCCGAGCACTACCGGGTCGCCGAACATAAAATCATTCCGCTGGGGCTCGGCGCGATCGGCGGTTCGGCGTTGACCGACGACCACATCCCGGTGCCGACCACGCCGCAAGCCGGCATTCCGGCCACCTATGTGCCGGCCCGCAACACGATCTTTCTGGCGTTCGCGCTGGGTTGGGCGGAAGTACTCAACGCCCGCGACATTTTCATCGGCGTGAATGCGGTCGATTATTCCGGCTACCCGGATTGCCGGCCCGAATTCATTGCGGCGTTCCAGAAACTGGCCGATCTGGCGACCAAGGCGGGCGTCGAAGGCGATCATTTTACGATCCACACGCCGCTGATTTCATTGAGCAAGGCCGACATCATCAAAACCGGCCTGGCTTTGGGCGTCGACTACAGCCGAACGGTATCCTGTTATGCGGCCGATCCGGACGGCCGCGCCTGCGGCCTGTGCGATGCCTGCCGTCTGCGTAAAAACGGCTTCGCCGCTGCAGGCATCGAAGATCCTACCCGTTACCGGCCGACCCTTTAGCCCAACCGTTGAGGCAGTTCGCTCCGGCTTTCAGTGCAGGAAACGGCCGCGTAGGTTGGGCTGACGCCAGGAAGCCCAACAGATCGGGGTTTACAATACCAATCCTTATGCATCTCTCTTCTCGAGCCAATGCAAATCGGCTATCCTGGCAATGGCCCCGGCGAGTCCTTTCCAAATGCCGAACGCCTTCGCTCAAGACTCCACGAGGGCTACCCCGAACCAGTCCGATTTGAACCCGCTCGCACGGCGTTTGTCATAAAATTTCCGCATATAAGCTTCTCCGATTCCAACCCGAACGGAGCGTGCGCTCAAAATACTCCACATGAAAGTCATCACCGCCCGAAACATACAAAAGCTGATCGCTACAACCGGGATCGAAAGCTTTTTCGACCGCCTGATCGCCGCACTCGAACAGGACTTTCGGCACTGGCATGACTTTCGAAAATCGTCCCGCCACGCCACCCACTATGCCCAGGGCGTGATCGAACTGATGCCCTGCGCGAGCGGCCGTTACTATGCGTTCAAATACGTGAACGGCCATCCCGGCAATACCCCCTTGGGCAAACTCAGCGTGATCGCCATCGGGCAGCTCAGCGACGCTCTCACCGGCTATCCCCTGCTGCTTGCCGACATGACGCTGCTGACCGCATTCAGGACCGCCGCCACCAGCGCGTTAGCGGCGAAGTACCTGGCCCGCCCCGATGCCGAAACGCTTGCAATCATCGGCACCGGGGCGCAGGCCGAATTTCAGGTTCTGGGCTTCAAACGGCTTTTCCCGCTTAAGGAAATCCGGTATTACGACAAAGCCCCCCAGGCGATGGCCAAATTCGCGCACAATCTTGAAAACTCGGGTTTCCTCCTGACTCCTGCAGACTCGGTCCGGGCAGCGATCCGGCAGGCTGATATTGTAATCACCGCCACCGCCGCGCACGGCCGGCAGCGGTTATTCGGCTTGCAGGACCTCGCGCCGGGTACCCATCTGAACGCAATCGGCGGCGATCGCCCCGGTAAGACCGAACTGCCTGCGGAACTGCTCGAAGCCGTGAAGATCGCGGTCGAATATCTGCCTCAATCGCTCGCCGAAGGCGAAGTGCAGCAATGCGCGGCGGATCGCGTCCATGCCGAATTGTGGGAACTTACGGCCGGCATCAAGCCGGGCCGTGAGTCCCGCGAAGAGATAACCCTTTTCGATTCGGTCGGTTTCGCGCTGGAAGATTATTCGGCCCTGCGTCTGCTTTACGAACTGGCTTCCGAGCATTCGCTAGGCGAGGAGCTGGAAATACTGCCGGAACCTGCTGATCCGAAAGACTTGTTCGGGCTGTTCAATCCCAACCGCGCCGGCTAAAGGCGCCATTGCAAGAACAGCAGGCAACCTCCGCAGGTTAGCGCGCATCGTCCAGGCTATCGACCGCAAGCAATTCCTTCCCTTTAGGAAGCCCTGAATAAACCGAAGAATCTCTTCCTCCCGGAGAAGGGCAACGCCAAGTTACCGGGCTGTAGGCCGGATAAGCGAAGCGCATCCACCCTATGATCGCCGGATGCGCTTCGCTTATCCGGCCTACGCAATATCTTGACTTAACAGACATGAAGCCGCTTTCATCGCCCCGAAAAATGAAAATACCCAAGGGCACTCGATGCGCTTCACGTTGTTCAGCACATCCTACTGGGTATTTTCACGGTAACGGCATTGCACAAAGGGAGAAGCGGCTTATTCGAAGCTTCCTTAAGACACGAGAACGACTTGTCAACATTCGATCAGATTCACCGCCAGCCCGCCGCGTGAAGTTTCCTTGTATTTGGTCTTCATGTCGGCGCCGGTTTCGCGCATCGTCTTGATCACCTTGTCCAGCGAAACGAAATGGCTGCCGTCGCCGCGCAAAGCGATCCGCGCCGCATTGATGGCCTTGACCGCGCCCATCGCATTACGCTCGATGCAGGGCACCTGCACCAGCCCGCCGACCGGATCGCAGGTCAGGCCGAGATTATGCTCCATCCCGATTTCGGCCGCGTTCTCGACCTGCTCCGGCGTGCCGCCCAAAACCTCCGCCAAAGCGCCGGCCGCCATCGAACAAGCCACACCGACTTCGCCCTGGCAGCCGACTTCGGCCCCGGACAGCGAGGCATTTTCCTTGTACAGAATCGCGATCGCGGCTGCGGTCAGGAGGAAGCGGATCACGCCCTCCTCGCTGGCGCCCTCGCAAAACCGCCAGTAATAATGCAGAACGGCCGGAATGATCCCGGCGGCGCCGTTGGTCGGCGCGGTCACTACCCTGCCCCCGGCGGCGTTTTCCTCGCTGACCGCGAGCGCGAACAGGTTCACCCACTCCAGCGTTCCGACCGGCAGGCCGGGCGTCTGCCTCGGAATCTCGCCGATCAGCTGCTTGTAAAGATTCGCCGCGCGTCGCTTTACTTTCATCCCGCCCGGCAGGATGCCTTCTTCGCGTATGCCCCGTTCGACACAAGCCTGCATCACCCGCCAGATGTTCAGCAACTGTTGCCGGACCTGATTTTCGCCCTGCCAGGCTTGTTCGTTATGCATCATCAATGCGCTGATCGGCTTGTGGTTCGCCGCGCACAGCTTCAGCAAGTCGGCACCGGTTTTAAACGGATACGGCAGACGCTCATCGTGATGGGTCAACTTGTCGGCCGCCGCTTCCCTGCCGGTCACCACGAAACCGCCGCCGACCGAGTAATAATCGGCCAGCAAAAGCTCTGTGCCCTTGTCGTCGAAAACGGAAAACCGCATCCCGTTCGAATGATAGGGCAGCACTTTCCGGTGAAACCGCAAATCGGCCTGCTGATCGAAACGGACCGGATAGCGTTTTAACAAGCGGATCGTGCCGGCTTCGCGAATCGCGGCCAGGCGTTCGGGAATCATCGCCGGATCGATCAAGTCCGGCGCCTCGCCTTCCAGGCCGAGCAGCACCGCTTTGTCGGTACCGTGCCCCTTGCCCGTCGCGCCCAGCGAACCGAACAGTTCGATCTGCAGCCGGTCGATCCTGTCCGCGACACCCTGCTGCTCCAGCTTGTTCGCAAACGCCATCGCCGCCCGCATCGGTCCGACCGTATGCGAACTGGAGGGGCCGATGCCGATCTTGAAAATGTCGAAAACGCTGATTGCCATGGTTGCCTGCGAAAAATGCCGAAGAAAAGATTCAGTAAAGGGAAGTTATGCCTTTACGAAGACAGAAAGCAATGACTATGCCAATAGAAGGGATATTTAACATATTAGACCGGGCTGCGTCCGCTCCCGTTCTCGGCTCGAAAGCCTCCTGATCAAAGTGTCGAGGCATTACCGTCCAAAGAATGACGTTTGAAGATATGCACCGGCCTGCAAAACACCAGCCTCGGAGTTCAAAGCTGGCTTTGAAGAGTTTGCTTTGAACATATATTCAGGAACGGTCCAAAGCGGATTTGGATCCTACCGGCCCGTTTACCGGTTCGGGCTATCCGAAGGGCATAACGACGAGCGCGGGAGCGTGGGAACGATGTCACCGAAAAATGATATCGTCCCGATCCTTAACGCGGCGGACCCGGCAGCGCCTTCCGGTCGGACAGCATCGCCACGAAACTGCTGGCCTCGGCGATCGTCTGCTCCATCGCCTGGATCAACTGGGCGATATCGATCCCGATCACGACGAATTCGTTTTGCAGCGCGGCGATCGCCTGCGCGTTCAGATTATGCTTCAGGTACAGGACCTGATCCTTGAACGCGGACAAGACCGGATGGATTTTCGCTTCGGCCGTGCGCAGAGATTTGATCAAGCGTGCGTAATTCTGCCGGGCCAGCCTGAGCTGTTGCTTGCTGTGGTTCTTGAGCGTGCGGCTATTGTATTCGTTGAGTTCCTTTTCCCACTCGGCGAACAGCGCCTCGCTGACTTCTTCGATCGCCCGGATACGCGCGCTGACCGCCTCGGATTTCGTGCGGCAGAACTGGTATTTCCGGTTCAACTGATGATAACGGTGTTCGAGCAGCGCATCGTTCACGTTCACCAGCATCTTGAAGCGCTGCAGCGCGTCCTCGAATTCGTTGCGGGTTTCCCTGAGGCTTACACAAGCCTGCTCGACCTGATGCACCACAATCGCGCGCTTATGGTCGCCGCCGATCGTTTCCCGGGCGTTGTAATAGACCGATTTGATTTGTTTCAGGAATAAGCGCCGGATAAACGAGACGGCATAAGCCATTAAGTCGCCGTCCGCCGGTTTATTGGATTCAGCCATTCAATGTACTTTGATTGATGAGTGTTATTTTAAAACGCGCGTCTGCCAGATACGCGCAAAACGCCTTATCGACAACCTGACGCTCGGCCAGTTCCGCAAGGCTTGTGCCGGCGTCGATTGCGGCGGATTTTACCAGGATCAACTCCTCGGCCGAAAGCCGTCCCGCCAGCCAGGCCGCGAGGCTGTCGGAGGTGATGTCCCAAGTGGCGGGAACGCCCGCCTTGTCGAGCTCGTCCGGGTCGGGGGACCAAATCGATATGCCCGTGAAGCGGCCAAAATCGGCGACCCGCGAAATGATCCGCCAATCCGGCTTCAAGCCGTTGCACAGCAGCGCCATCTGCTGCATCGCCACAATCGCCATCCGGTGCGCGGTGGAATCGCTAAATCGCCAACGCTGCTGCGCGGCCCGGACCCGGTCCGCGAACAGGCCGCCGCCCGGCACCACCGCCACCGCCCTGCCCGCGAATTTTCGTTCGATAGCCGCGAGGCAATCGGCCAGCGTACCGGCCGCTTCGAGGCTGCCGCCGAGCTTGACCACGATCATCGCTTATCCGAAAACTGCCTGAGCAGATCGAGCAAGGCCGCCGCCTTATCGAAACATTCCTGGTATTCCTCTTCGGCGACCGAATCGTTGACGATCCCGCCGCCGGCCCAAAAGCGGATCTCACCGTGCGAATGCACCAGCGTGCGGATCGCGATATTGCTGTCCATATTGCCGTCGAAGCCGATGTAGCCGATCGAGCCGCAATAGACGCCGCGCCGGTTGGGTTCGAGCTCTTCGATGATTTCCATCGCGCGGATTTTCGGCGCGCCGGTGATCGATCCGCCCGGAAAACAATGTTTCAACAAATCGAGCGCGTGCTTGCCGTCGGCCAGCACGCCGGTGACCGTGCTGACCAGATGGTGCACGGTCGCATAAGTTTCGATCGCGAAGATCTTCGGCACCCTGACCGTGCCCGGCTTGCAGGTCTTGCCGATATCGTTGCGGAGCAGATCGACGATCATCAGATTCTCGGCGCGGTCTTTCGGGCTGTGCCGCAGAATCCGCATCTGCCGGCGGTCCTGGCGCGCGTCCGCTTTACGGGGTCGCGTGCCCTTGATCGGCTTGGTTTCGACCACGCCGTCGGTCAGTTTAAGAAAACACTCGGGCGAGGAGCTCAGGATCTGCACTTCGGGAAAATTCAGGTAAGCGCTGAACGGCGCCGCATTCAACTCGCGCAGTTTCCGGTAGGCGGTCCACGGATCGCCCTCGCAATCGGCCGAAAAACGCTGCGATAGATTGACCTGGTAACAGTCGCCTTCGGTCAGATAATGCTTGATCCGGTCGAAGGCCCGAAAATAGCCGGCCTTGTCCATGTTGATCCTGATCTCGCCGCGCACCCGAAACGGCGCGGCCTGATGTGCCTCAGGCAGGCGGCTGAAGCGTTCAATCAGGCGCTGCCAGCGGGCCGGATCGCGCTCGATGCCGGCCAGATAGCTTTTCTTCTCGTGGTGGTCGACCACGACCGCCCATTCGTAAATCCCGACCGCCATTTCCGGAATATGCTCCCGATCGGCCGCGAGCGCCTGCAGATGCTCCACCCGCCGGGCCAGATCGTAGGCGAAATAACCGATTGCGCCGCCCTTGAAGGGCAAGTCGCCATCCTGCTGCACGACGCGGCCGAGCTCTCGTTTGACCAGATCGAACGGATCGTCGCCCGATTCCTCGCAGCGCCCGTCCCGCTCGACCCGGGTGCTCTCACCGTGCGTAACCAGGGTGCAGACCGGCGCGGCGGCGATGATGTCATAGCGTCCGCGCGTATTGCCGGGATAGCCGCTGTCCAAAAAGACCGCCCAAGGCTCGCCCGCGATCGATGAAAACAACGCGGCGGTATTTTCAAAATAAGGCAGCGAATCCTTACGCAAATTAGAGGAAAGCATCAAGGCGGCGGACGCGGTTGGGGCTAAGGCGGAAGGCAACCGGTAGCGGGCGCATGATGCGGCATAACGCTCGGCCTGAAAATAATGAGGTCTGATTTGAAGTCATCGATAGTTCAGCGCTTCCTGCAACGCTACCGCAAGTCGTGAAACGGAAAATCGGCGGCAATGAGGCTTGAATGACGGAAAAGTGCAACCGTTACGGATGAATACGGACGATGGCGTATTGAGAAGATGGCTATTGTAACATTGTTTGCCTTCTTAATGCTCGACGGCCGCTCCCACATTTCATCAATCCCGGCGCTCTGCTTTCGGAACGTTCAGCGAGCCGTACGCCGAATCTTGCCGAAACCGCCATCCCGGCTCTCATTCGGCGCATTGTGCACGCCTTCGTCCAGCTTCGCATTGAAAACGGGTCAGTGATTTTTCCAGGTCGGCAAGATGGGCTTCCATCGGTTTACCGACCCACAATTGCGGCCGGGAAGCTTCCAGTTTTTCCCGCCGCTCGCGTTCTGCGATCGATGCTGCGGCCGCCTTGAATGCCGGGATCAACGAAAACCGGCTTTGCAATTGTTCCTTGAACACCGCCTCGCCGAAATAGGTGAAATCCGATTCGGCGCCGCAACCGAAAGAGGTCCGGTCGGCGGCCGCGGCGGTCGCGACCAAGGTATTCGGCCCTTGCAACGCTTCCACGAAGCCGCCGGAATAACAGGCCGACACCACGATCACCCGCCACTTGATGCCCGCCTCGTCGAGCATCGCTTTCAGCCCGCCGGGCGTAATGTCGTTCAGCGGCAGCGGCCAAAACTCGACCGCCAGACGGTGGTCTTTGTCGCCGTGGCTGGTCAGGTACAAAAACAGCACGTCCTCGTCGGGGTCCATGATCTTGCCGACGCGCTTCAAAACCGCGGCAAGGTTGGTCGCGGTCGCGAGCGGCGTCTCGGCGATCGTATTGAGATGATTCACCAGGTTCAGCGAATGCCCCGCGGTGCCGAAACGTTCGTCGAACAAACGTTTGATATAGTCCGTCTCGATCGAAAACACGTCTTCGGTCGCAAACCCGGCGAAGCCCACATAAAACAGATCGACATGCCGCTTGCGCTGCGGCCGCAGTTTGCTCAACGCGCCGCTCAGCAAAGCCGGCTGCCGGTACAGCAGCGCTTCGGCATCCAGCTCTTTATAGCGGGCATAAGGATCGCCGCCTTGCTCCTCCTGTTCTTCGGGCGGATACCAAAAATCGCGGTAATCCGCGAACCACTCGCCGGCAGGACCGGCCGACAGCAACACCAGCGCCACGCCGGCGGCTGTAGAGCGCCAGCGTCCGCACACCAGCAACAGGGCGCGCCCGAGCAGAACCAAGAAATAAGCCGCAGCCAGCCGCCCGAACCACAGACCGAAGTCGGGCCAGGTTTCGAATTCGCGTTCGTCCAGATAACGCGATGCCGTCTGCAGCAAAATCAACACGGGCGACAAGCTGTAAAGCACAACCCCGATCTGCAGCACCGCGTTTTCGCGCCGGACGAGCTTCGAAGTCAGCCAGGTCGCCATCAAGAAACAGGCCAGCTCGAACGTATAAACCGGCAGCGCGTAAATCTGGAACTCCGGTTCCGGCCAGTACAATAAATAGTCCGAGCCAATCTCCAGCAGCAGATCGGCAATGAGAAGCAAAAAAAACTGGTCGAAACCGACGATGAAGCGTTCCGGACTGCACTGGCGGAAAAACACCAGGCGCAAACCGTTCTGCAGATTGATCGATAAATTGAACAATGGATTCATTCGGAAAGGAAGCGGAACAGGCCCTGAAGAAGTAGAGTACGCCGGATATTTTACCCGTTAGCGCCTTTGCCGACCGCATTTCGATCGTCATAAAAATCGGACAGCGGGATATCGGATTTTGCGGGCGGGGTATGTATCCGATCCACAACTTTTGCGTTGCCGAATAACAATCGAACTTGAAGAAAACGTAACAGCGGGGGTGATACTTCCGTCGCGCTTAGGGATATTTAAGCCTATTCCGTAAACCGTGAGCGAATATCATTCATGCTCCCCTCTTTGAAAAAGAGGGGTTGGGGGAGATTTATCAGACAAATCCCCTTTAATCCCTCTTTATTCAAATGGGAATGTGGCTCTTGGTTTTCACCTGCCAACACCAAAACCATCGTAGACCGCCAGCGCGATCAGCGCGGAACACTCCACCACCGGAATCATAACGATCTCATATCGGCCAGCTCTTCCAGCAGTTCCTCCTTGCTGATATCGATCACAGCTACCTCGTTCTGCTTCCAGGCAGTCATGAAATGGTAAATATCCAATCCCGCCAACTCGGCCGCTTTCGCCAGCATCACCCGGCTGTTTTTGAATAACCACAGGGAATAACTCAAGCGCATGTCTTTTTCGATGTCGGCAATGGATTGGAATGCGACAAAATCATTCGGCAGCTTGATGGTGATTTGCATGAGTGTTTTTTAAAGATTATTTTCAGGCTGTCATAAGCATTTGATTTTTTATAGGAAAAACCTATTTGGTTTCTTAACCGCCAAACCAAGAGTAAATTCTGAAAAAGCCAACTGATGATATTTGTCGTTCGGATTGACCAACACCTCCCAGAATCCGCTGTCGGTCATAATCCTGTTTTATGACTCCAATCCATATAATCTTTAAATTTTCCGACAAGTCTTCAACATCGGGCAGACTGCCGATAAAGCCGGATCTTGTCGTCTGCCCCCGCAAAACAAGCTTTGCACTTTATGAATTTTGTCAACGCAGGATTTCTTCAAGAGCTTGCCGAAGTGCTTCCAAATGCGTTTTTACCGTGTCCCAGACCATCACCGGATCCACGCCCAAATATTCATGCGCCAGAATATTGCGCATACCGGCAATTTCCCGCCAAGGCATGTCGGGATGCTTTGCTAGCAAAGGCTCAACGCCAAAATCCTTCAATGCCTGACCGATGATTTCCAGATTGCGAACCACGGCATCTTGGGTTTTCCTATCGTTTAAAAAACCCGGCAAATCGTAACCTTCCGTATAGGTTTGGATCAATTCGATGCTTTCCAGTGCCGCGGCAATAAAAACCGAACGATCCTTCACAATGGCCTCGCTTCCTGCAGCACACTTTGTCGCAAATAGCGATTGAGCGCCCGCTCGCTGACCACGTCGACCTTGCGGCCAAGCTCATCTGAAAGCGCCTCCATTAGCCCCACTTGATCCAGCAATGTAGCGCCGGGCGAAAATTCGACCAGCAAATCGATATCGCTGTCCTCGCGTTCCTCACCGCGCACCACCGAACCGAACACGCGCAGGTTATGGGCATGGTAGCGTTCGGCGATCGCTAAAATTCGCTGTTTTTCTTGCTGTAAGGTTATATAAAGTTTGGTCATTTAGTTACCCTTGGCAAAGGGAGCCATAAAATCACACCTGACAGTTGTACTGTCGCCAATGAGGGTGTCCTGAATTTTGTGTAAACGGAGTTTTTAACGGTTTGGCATCCGGTCG
>NZ_JAERVK010000008.1 GCF_016745425.1 Candidatus Methylomicrobium oryzae
TGAATCAATAGTTGTGTACACGGCATAGTTTATCTGAAACTGATAGGTGATGAGCTATGAGAGAAGTTATGATTATAAATAAGCGAAATGCGCTTGTGCCTAGGGAGCCGGCGGCCGTGTTTAAAAGGCAGCGGCCGAAAACGAATCCGGTCTCCGGAGCCTGTTTATCAAAATGTTAACGGGACGGCTCCGGACTTTCCGGCCTAGCCCGTGACGTTTTTTCGCTATAAAATTCCCTTGCCTCCAAACTCTTTTCCTGCCGGCCAAGGAGATATCATGCGATCGTTAAAATTCTTTTGTTTTCTGCCGGTGCTGTTGATGGCGCTGGCGGGAGAAGCGTATGCCGCCAAATCGCTTAAACCGCAACGGGTCAAATCCTACGCGGCACTCAAGCGGATGTTATCCCAGCGCCAAACGGGCAGCAGCCTTGTTTACAGCGCCATTGCGCAGCAGATAACAGCCGGCAGCCAGGATGCGGCCTCACTGGCGTCGGAGGCCGTTTCTTCCGGCTCGAATGTAGCGCATTTCGAAACGAATGTGCAGGTGGCGGGCGTCGATGAAGGCGATGGCGTCAAAACCGACGGCGATTACATCTATCAAATCGCCGATGGCCGTGTGCGGTTGGTAAAAGCCCATTCGGCGCAGGCGCTGGCCCAGGTGGCGGAACTGGTCTTCGACGACGGTTTTTATCCGGCCGAGCTGTATGTTGAAGGCGCTCGTCTGGCGGTGTTGGGCAACGCCTGGCAAGGATGGGAGGAGCCGGCGCCGACGGTGAAATCCGGCACCGCGAGCACCGCGCAACCCTTGAAGTCGTTGCTCTGGATGCCGCCGTCCGGCAGCAATCTGGCCACCGCCAAAATCTATGACATCAGCGATAAAGCCAACCCTCGCCTGGAACGGGAGGTGGCGCTGGAAGGCGATCTGTTGTCTTCCCGCAAAATCGGCGACAGCATTTATTTCGTCAGCCGCAATTATCCGCGTTATTACTTGTATCTGCCGATGCTGGGCCGCCAGGGCCGGCGCAAAGCGTTGAATTCGCAGGACAACCTGATCCCGCACGTGTCGGATACGGCCGTCAAGGGCGGCGACCAGCGGGTAATGCCGATCAGCAAACTTTACTATTTCCCGGATTTTGTCGAACCGGATTACGTGGTCGTCGCCGGTTTTCAGCTGAGCCAGCCGGCTCTTCCTGCAGACGTCAAGGCGTATTACGGCAGCGGCGATCTGGTTTATGCCTCCCATGACAACCTTTATTTGTCGGCGGCGGATTATACGACGACAAACGCCAACGGCGCCGAAATCAGCAACCCTTCCACCCGTATATATAAGTTCGCCCTGCAGGACGGTAAAACCAGTTTTCTCCGCCAAGGCGAAGTGCCGGGTACCGTGTTGAATCAATTTTCCATGGACGAAAACGGCGGCTTTTTCCGCATCGCCACGACCCATGACAGCTGGAGTTGGGACGGCACCACTTCGCAAAACACCAGCTGGAGCAATATTTATGTGCTCGACAGCGCGATGCAGCGGGTTGGCGAACTCGAGCAATTGGCGCCGGACGAGCGGATTTATGCCGCCCGCTTCATTGGCGACCGCTGTTATCTGGTCACGTTCAAGCAAGTGGATCCTCTGTTCGTGATCGACCTGGCGGCGCCGGATGCGCCGAAAGTGCTGGGCGAGTTGAAAATCCCAGGCTTCAGCACTTATCTGCATCCTTACGATGCCGACCACATCATCGGTTTCGGCCAGAGCACCGACGACAGCGGCGGCTTTACCGCCACCGACGGTTTGAAGCTGGCGCTGTTCGATGTCAGCGACGTCGGCAATCCCCGGCTGGAACACAGCCTGACGATCGGGGACCGGGGGACTTACTCGCCGCTGCTGTACGATCACAAAGCCTTGTGGTTCGATAAAGAGCGGCAATTGTTGGGCTTTCCGGTGGAAGTGGCCGAAATTCCCGCCGATGCCGACAGCGGCGCGTGGGGAATGCCGGTTTTCGAAGGCGCTTACGTTTACCGGCTCACGCCGGAAGAGGGATTTGTGCAAAAAGCCGCCATCACGCATCAAACCCAAACCGATTTCGGCCAATGGGATTACCGCAGTTACATCGAACGCTTGCTGACCATCGACGATCAGTTATATACCGTTTCCCAATCCCGAATCCAAAGCCAGAATCTGTCGGATTTCAAGCAAACCGGTTTTGTGCAATGGGAAGCGGATGCGCCTGAAGTTCCGGTCGATGACCTGCCGGTGATCGATCCGCTGTCGGCGCAGTGATTTCCTTAGCCCGCGCTCGGCATCCCTGCCGAGCATTCCGGCCGGCGTTGTTCCGGCCGGATTTAGCGATGAGCGGCCAATCTCTTGAAGCAGGTCGGGAACTATTTTCTGTCTCTACATCGTGTACCGCTACGCCATTCGTCCTTAATCGACGCGATGGCTTATCATGGGCTATTCTCCGTATATTGAATGCATTCCGGATGTCCACAGGTACAGGGCGTAGTGTCCGTTAGGCCTTCGCATGCATCGCTACAGTATTTTTGGCCAGGCTGCACCGTGCAGCGGCAGCCGGGATGAGCACAACACTGCACGGGGGGCGGTGGGGTTGAGGAAGGATGCTCTGGGGTGGTCATGACCTATCTCCTGCGGACGAATTTCCGGATCGATTTTATGGCCCGAAGCCTCCCCCTGATGTTCGCTAACGCACTTAACAGGGATCTTTTGCTGCCGTTACTGAATTCCGGCAATTTAAAAACCTCTGACATTCTTACAGACGAGCTGATTTTGATGAAACCTGCCGTTGCCCTGCATGAGCGGTCAATATCCGCGGCTGATTTGCGAAAACGTCAAAATTCAGGTTTCAAGCCGGGCGTTCATGGTGATGGTCGCGTTCAGTACCTTGGAGACGGGACAGCCGGTCTTGGCGGCCTCGGCGGCGTTTTGAAACGCCGGTTCATCAGCGCCGGACGCTTTCGCCCGCACGTCCAGATGCACGTCCGTGATGGCAAAGCCTTCCGCGGTTTTTTCCAGCGAGACGGTCGCGGTGGTGTCGATCCGTTCGGCGTGTATGCCGTTCTTTTCCAATTCGGCGGAAAGAGCCATCGAGAAACACCCGGCATGGGCGGCGGCAATCAATTCTTCCGGATTGGTGCCTTTGCCTTCTTCAAAGCGGGTATTGAAGGAATAAGGCGTACCGGATAGGATGCCGCTGTCTGTTGTCAACGCGCCTTGCCCGTTTTTGAGGCCGCCTTGCCACGCGGCAGATGCTTTACGTTTCATCGTTTCCTCCTCTTCATATAAGGACAATTCACCGTTTCTAAAAACGATCCGGTTCATTTAAACAATTGATGAATAGAAGTGATTCGAGTTCAAATGAGTTAAACGAGAAAGGGGAAACTTTGCCCTCACCGGGATTTATGCAACAAAGCCGTCAAGCGCTATTAGATAGACCCGAAGGATTAGAGAGTATGGCACGATTGCTCTGTGACTCCTTCTCGTTTTGATCGATATCTTTTTATTTTGCCTTGCGGAATTAATCATCGGATTTTTTATCACATCATTATTTCTTTGCGCACCTAAGGAAACTCTGAGCAAGCCGTCAAACTTCCTCTGGGAGAGGGGCTAATTCAGAATTTCCTTAAGGAATAGGGCACTATCGGATGAACTCCAGCCGATCCAAAACTCAATCGATCATCCTTTACTTCGACGCGCAACCTGATTTTTTGCGCTATGGAGTGGCCGTGCTGGCTGTCGCTATCGGCGCTATCGCGACCTGCGTTATTTCGGTGATCGGCGAACGGGCCGCATTTCTGTTATTTTTCTTTACGATTGCCCAGACCGCTTTCTGGTTAGGGCTGAATCCCGGCCTGTTCGCGATGATCTTATCCTTGATCGCGGTTAATGTCCTTGTTTTGTTTCCGGCCCACATAAGCGCCCATGACCTATGGGTTTTAAACGCAGGCTTCTGCTTTGTGTCTGTGGGCATGATTGTCACGACGAGCTTTCATCGAAGGTCAACGGCGGCGTTATGGGAAAGCCGGCAAGATTTGGATTTCGCTCAGAAAGTCGGGCAGATCGGCAGCTGGCGGTTGAATGTGCACCGTAATGAATTGCGCTGGTCCAGCGAGAACTATCGTATTTTCGGCATCCCCAAAGGTACGCCGCAAACCTATGAGACTTTTCTCTCTATCGTGCATCCGGATGATCGGGAATACGTCGATCATATGTGGCAGGCCGGTCTGCGCGGCGCACCCTACGACATCGAACACCGCCTGATTGTGGCGGGCGAGGTGAAATGGGTGCGCGAAAAAGCTGTGTTGGAGTTCAGCAAGAAAGGAAAATTGCTAGGTGGATTCGGTATTACCCAGGATATCACCCGTTACAAGCATAACGAACTGGCGCTCCAGGAAAGCCGGCAGCGCTATGCCGGAATTGTGGAATCCGCGTTGGACGCGATCATTACGATCGATGCCGAGCAGCGTATTACGCTGTTCAACGCGGCGGCGGAAAAAATGTTCGCTTGCAAGGCGGAGGAGGCTGTCGGGGAATCCATCGAACGGTTTATTCCCGAACGCTTTCGTGCTGTCCATAAAGCGTATGTTCGCGCTTTCGGGAGCTTCGGCCTCACCAGCCGTAAAATGGGCGAATCGGCTTCTGTTTGGGGTCTGCGCGCGAACGGTGAAGAGTTCCCGGTCGAGGCGACCATTTCCCAGTGCGAGATTAATGGCGAAAAATCGTTTACCGCCATCCTGCGTGACGTAACCGAGCTGAAACGCTTCCAAGACTCGCTGATAAAGAGCCAGGCCCAGCTTCGGACTTTTATCGAGCAGGCTCCGATAGGTATCGCGATGTTCGACCGTAATATGAATTATTTGGTCACAAGCCGGCGCTGGATCGAAGAGTTTGGACGAGGGTACGATGACCTTACGGGGCATAATCATTATGTGGTTAATCCGGATATCTCTGCCGAGTGGAAGCAGGTTCATGCTAAGGCGCAAGGCGGGGAGTTCTTAAAAAACGACGATGATTTATGGATCCAGGCGGATGGAAGCCGTCATTGGGTACGGTGGGTCGCTTATCCCTGGACGGACCAGCAAGGGGAGATCGGCGGTATTATTATTGCTTACGAAGATATCACGGCGCGCCGAATGGCCGAGGAAGAGTTGTACACTGCCCAGACGCGGCTCGCCCTTGTTGTTGAAGAGGTGAAAGCGGGTTATTGGGACTGGGATCTGAATACGGACAGCGTCTATCTATCTCCCGAATGGAAGCGGCAGATCGGTTTTGAAGAGAATGAATTGCTCAACCAGTGGGAAGAATGGGAATGCCGCCTGCATCCCGACGACCAGGCCTGGGTATTGGAGGCAACCGACAACTACATTGCAGGCCTTCTGCCGGTCTTCGAATTGGAGTTCCGGCTGCGCCACAAAGACGGATTGTACCGCTGGATTCATACGCGCGGAGCATTATTGCGGGATCACAATAACCGTCCCTTCCGCATGCTGGGAATCAACTTGGACATTACCCACTACAAGAGGCAGAAAGAATTGAGGGAGCGGCGGGATAAGATGGAACAATCGGTTCGGTTATATGCAGTTACCCAGACGGCGGCAGCCATAGCGCATGAGCTGCATCAGCCCCTTGCAGCGATCTCATCCTATTCCGAGGTCGCATTGCATATGCTGCGGGCCGGCAATTGGAATCCGGAAAAACTTTCTCCGATTATGGAAGTTTGTGCCCAGCAAGCACAGCGTGCCGGGGGCGTCATCCGGCAATTGATGACGGTATTGCATGAAGACGACAGCCTAAGAGAATTGATCGATATCAACTTTTTGGCACGTGAAGCGCTCGATCTGGTCAAGGCGAACGGATCTCTGGACGGTTTTAACGTAGAGCTGGAGCTCGCCGCAGGCTTGCCGCCGGTTAGGGGAAATAGCCTGCAGATCGAAAAGGTGTTGGTCAATTTGCTGAGCAACAGCCTGGAATCCATGCGAGAAAACGGCATGAGTGCAGGAACGGTCACGGTAACCACGCGCTGCGCCGATGAAGCACCGGCCATGATTCAGGTGACGGTAGGTGACGAAGGCAAATGCGAAACGGACAGCGCCACGCTGAAAAACATGTTCCAGCCTTTCTACAGGGTCAAACCCTACGGTTCGGGTATGGACCTTGCCATCAGCCGCGCCTTGGTCGAAGCGCACGGCGGAAAAATGTGGGCCGAGCAAACCGCCGACGCCGGCATCTGTATCCACTTTACCTTACCGGCCGCGTCATGAGCATTCCACCTTGTGTATTCATTGTCGATGACGAGTATCCGGTACGCCATAGTCTCGGGTTGATGATGGAGACTGCGGGTTATGCTTACCGGACTTTCGGGAGTGCCGAAGACTTTCTGCAAAACTATCGCCCGGGCCAGCCCGGCTGCCTGCTGCTCGACGTTAACCTGCCGGGTTTGAACGGGGACGAATTGCAGACCGAACTCATCCGCCGCAAGATACGCTTGCCGATTATTTTTCTGACCGCCTACGGCGATATCCCGATGACGGTTCGCGCGATCAAAGCGGGCGCGGTCGATTTTCTGACCAAGCCGGTCCCGAGGGAACTGTTGCTCGAACGGATACGGACAGTACTGGAGCATGAAGCGCAGGTAAACGAACAGGCCGCGGAACATGCGCAATCTATGAGCCAACAGTACGGTCTTACTTCGCGCGAAATGGAGATCATGGCGCTGATTGTAGAGGGGCGTCCCAATAAGGAAATTGCCCGGCAACTCGGCATCAGCTATCGTACTGTCGAAATTCATCGTGCCAGGATATTGAAAAAGACGGGAACCACGAATCCGTTGGAACTGGCCCGCCTGTGCGAATCCGTCCGTTCTTCGCCTCTGCCCGATTCCTGAGTTTGCCCCGATCCTGATTTTCCTCTTGGAGGAATGAAAGTATTGGCTCAATGCCGTTAAGTTAACGGTTGTAGAGTGGATAAGCGTAGCGCATCCACCACAACTGAACGGCATTGAGTACAGGGCTTCTTGCCATTCAATTTAGGGAATTTTCTCCATTTAGACAGGCGCGTCTGCCAGGGGATGAATGTCCCCTATTTTCTTGTCGGCTATTGAATACGTGATACTACGTACGCGCCCGCACGTATTTCATCTCGAGCTTATATCCGCTTTAATGTGCTCCCAATGGCGAAGCCCACTCGCCCTAACCACATGCTACGAACAGAAGCCGGCTGATCGTTAAGATCGACCGTACTTCCTCGAAAGCAGGGGAATAAAAATTTTAATCAAACTGTCATTAAAGTTACGCAAAATGAAATTAGCCGCAGTTATACAACCGACTTACCAGGGTTTAACAAAACGTTTTACCGCTTATTGCCCCGACCTCCCGGGCTGCATAGCCCATGCCCCTACGGCGGAGAAGGCCGTCGAGGACCTGAAAGCCCGCGTCACTCAGCAAATAAACAGCCGTAAAGAACTTGGGCTCACCTCCATCAAGAATCATTCGCAAGTGCAGGTTTTAGAGGTTTAATGGCGCCCACTGAACGTCACTTAAAGAAATGTAATCAATTTTTTATTCAGGTTGAAGAGGATTCAGAAGCCATGAAGCCCATCGTAAAAAAAATCATAATGGACATTGCTTCTCCATTACCTGACATGGATGTGATGGATGTGGTCGTTCACCGTCTCGCCGTAATTTATGATGAAGCCCGTTTGCCCGGCTATTTATTCAAACGCGGCGATTATTTCGTTACCGACGGTTCCGGAACCTGCGTCTATCGTCCAGTGGATGACGACTATGAAAGAGTGTGGGCCGGCGGGGAATGGGCCGGCTGAAACGACTTTGCCTTGGTGACAGATTTCATCAATAGGGAAAAGTTTTTAATCGAGATAAAACTTTTCATATTTTCATTCTGGTAAAGCGGAGTGAATCAGCCACGCAGCAAAAATTATTGTAGAGCTGTATGTTAGGAAGCGAACAGACGCTATCCATAAATTGAGTCATTTTTCGGATAACCCTTTATGGAAGGCAATGAGCATGAAGTCGGGTTACTCCAAAAATCTAGAAAGGTTCTCTTACCGAACCGGCATCAGCCCTTCCATTTATCGTCGAGTATTGCCTATTCATAAAGCAGATTCACTCCGGCTGACTGTGCTATTTGCGACTGCCGCCTTTCCGATGATTTTCAATACAGGGATTTACCGCTCGAGCGTGTATAGGGTGCATCCGGTTTTAATTTATTCTGTTACAAGGGGGGGCATTTCAATGGATGCGGATTATGATATTTTCGAGATTGTCACAGTTATACGTGATTTCTGGCTTATTGATGCTGAGTCTTATCAGCGGAATTATTGCACAAACCATGGCCAGGCCTTGGCGCCTGGCTATTATGTCGTCAACTGGCCGGAACAAATTCGGGTAAGGCGATTTAATGAGCACGCCGCGTTTGAGGGACCGTTCAAATTACGCAAAGAGGCGCAGGAAGTCCTCAATCGGATGCATAAGGAGAGGGAGCTCGTTTTGACAAGATCAGCCGAGATGTCGTCCACCGCGGCTTTGGATGTTACTCCAACGAATGCGAAGAAAGCCGATACCCAAAGGCTGGATCGGTTACCACCGCAAATGCCTGGGAAACCGATTGTGGCTTAAATAAAGCCAAACAGATAACTGATTTTAGACAAAAAAACGGCTCAATCCTATCTTGACTGTTACGGACACAGAACAGAACTTACCTGTAATTAACACAACCAACTTTACATTTCTGAAACCCTATTGTTTCCGCTTGACGAGGCTAAAAAGATTTTCTGTCGCCCAAATAATATACGCCTTCGAAGCACTTTCCCTACGGTAATCGCTCGTCCTTTAGCCGAGGCTAAAGCTCTCTTACTGTGTGACAACGAACCATTTAAACCGAATCGGGTCAATGTCTGTGAGCAACAGCTTGATGGGAACGCATCCGATCTGGAGATTGTCGATGAGCCCTCTTGGGGTGTCATCGGCAAGGATGAATTGAGGAAAAAAACGAGCTTCGTCTAGAGGCGGGAGGTAAAAACGGCGCTCAAAATGCAACCGGTGCCCGTACGCACGATTCACAATATCAATCTCCAAAAAAAGCCTATGAAACGTATCTATCGTTTATTTAAACTCATCCCCTGCCATGACTCGTGGCCGGGAAATCTCGGGCTTTGACATGAAAATGACATTGCCAAGACCCGCATCCCCTTTTATTCCTCAGGGCCTGCTTCAATCGGCCGAAACGGTAATAAAAGAAAACCCGCTGCAGGGCGTGCCTAAACTGGGTAATTTCGTCGCCACCGAAAAGCTGGGGGAAAGCTTGCAGGCCGTGGTATTCAAGGGCTACCACAAGCATGTCCCCGACCAGCCGCTGATCATCAAACTGTTGAAGCTGCTGTCGAGCTGGGACGACCAGTCCCGGCATTTGCGACAGAAAATCGAACGCTTGAAAGTACTGCACGATCCGCGCGCTTGTATTCCGCTTGCCCTGGAATCCTACGGCGACCTGCAGTTTATCGTTCAGCCGTGGTTTGCCGGGCTGCCGTTGAACTGCTGGATGAAACGGCAGCATAAACTGGATCTGAACGATTTTTTCACGCTGGCCTGTACCTTGGCCGACACCCTGCAGGCGGTGCACGATGCCGGCATCACCCACGGCGGCGTCAAGCCGCACAATGTTCTGGTGCAGCCGGGAACGCTGACCCTGCGGTTGACCGATTTCATTACTCCGCTCGACATCCGCGATGTCAGCCATTTCATCTACGATCCGGAGTTCGTTCGCCATACCTTGGCCTACACCTCGCCTGAACAGACCGGGCGCATCAACTATCGAGTCGATTTTTCCACCGATTTGTATTCGCTGGGGATCGTATTTTACGAGTTGCTGACCGGCCGGCTACCGTTCTTTTCCAGCGATCCTTTGGAGCTGATTCATTCGCATCTGGCCGAGGAAACGCCCAGAGTCAATAAAATCAAACCCGAGCTTCCCCCATCGCTGGCCGATATTATTGCCAAGCTTACTGTCAAGCAGCCGGAAAAACGCTATCAGAGCACTGCCGGCTTGCTGGCCGATCTGACGCGCTGCAGGAAAGAATATGCCGAGACGGGCAAAGTATCGATGTTTACCATCGGCCAGCACGATCGCAGCCGCCGGGTGATTTTTATCTCGAAAATGGTGGGGCGGCAGGCTGAAAGCCAGCTGATACGGGAACAATACGATGAAGTGATCCGCGGCAAGTTTCGTTCGGTGTTTATTTCCGGCCTGTCCGGCATCGGTAAAACCCGGCTGATCCAGGAGCTGCAGAAGCCGCTGGTCAAAAATCGCGGCTACTTCACTTCCGGTAAATTCGACCAATACCAGAAAAACATCCCCTACAGTTCGCTGATCCAGGCTTTGCGCAATCTGATGCGCATCTTTTTGACCGAAAGCGACGGACAGGTTCAGGCGTGGCGGAACAAAATACTCGCCGTCGTGGAAAACAACGGCAGAGTCATCAGTGATGTGTTGCCGGAACTCGAGTTCATCATCGGTCCTCAGCCGGAAGTGCCGCATCTGCCGCCGGTGGAAGCCCGCCATCGGTTCAATAATCTGTTCGGCCGGTTTCTCGCCTGCCTGGCCAGCGAGGACAATCCGCTGGTGCTGTTTATCGACGACCTGCAATGGTGCGATAGCGCCACCTTCGATTTTCTGCAAAATCTGTTCGGCAACCAGGAAGACCATCCTTTCCTGTTCTTCATGGGCGCCTACCGGCACAACGAAGTCGACAGCAGCCATCCGCTTAGCAAGCTGATGCGTAAGATTCAGGAAAACCAAGGGCCGTTTGCCGAAATTCGCCTGGAAGCCCTCACCGACGAGGACTGCCACGAAATGGTGGCCTACATCCTCGACTCGACGCTGGACGCCACGGCCAATCTGGCGGAATTCATCGCGCACCTCACCGAGGGCAATCCGCTGTTCGTCAGCGAGAGTCTGGCCTGGCTGTATAACGAAGGCTTGCTGAATACCGACGCCGAACAACACTGGCATTGGGACATCAAACGGATTCGCGATACCCGGATGCCGACCTCGGTGGTGGAACTGTTCAGCTCCAAAGTGAGCAAGCTGCCTTTCAAAACCCTGCATATCCTCGACCACTGCGCCTGCATGGGCAACCGCTTTAGTGCCGAGGACGTGGCGCTGGTGCTGGATATCCGTATCGAACAATTGTTCGAGGATTTGAAACCGGTGCTGAATCTGGGCATGCTGCTGGAAAACAAAGCCGATCTGCAGTTCGTCCACGACCGGGTTCAGGAAGCGGTGCTGCGGCAGGTGGACCCTGAGGCCAAGCCCGCCATTCACTGGCGCATCGGTAACCGGCTGCTGCACGCGGTACCGGCAGGCACCGATCTCGAAGACCTCGACAACCTGTTTACCATTGCGGCCCACCTCAATTTGGGCCGTCCGGCGGAGATGGGTCAGGAGCTGGCCTTTCGGCTGGTCGATATCAACTTTCATGCCGGCAACAAGGCGCTGGATGCTTTGGCCGCCGACGCCGCCAACGATTTTTTCCAGAAAGCCCACGACTATTTGCCGGGCAACTGCTGGCAGCAGGCGTACGATCTGAGTTTTCGTATTTACCAGCGCCTAGCCAAGACCGAGCTGATGTGCGGCCATTACGAAAAATCGGAAGTGCTGCTAAATCATCTGATCGAACATGCCGTCAGCGACTTGGATAAGGCCGAAGCCCTGGCGGAACAGACTACTTCGCTATCCTCATTCGGCAACTTCAACAAAGCGATCGAGACGGCCAACCGCGGCCTGGCCTATTTCGATAAGTCGATTCCCGAACAGCCCGAGACGGCTAGGCAGCGGATGCTGGCTTTAATGGCGGAAGTCGAACAGCAAGGCGATGTCTGGACGACGATCCTGCACATACCGTTTACCCAGGACCGCAAAAGCAAGATCGAGCTGGCGTTTTACAGCGAGCTGATTCCCGATCTTTATATGTCCGGCCTGGTGCCGCAGCTGTATCTGTCCGCGGCGCAATCGACGCTGCATTGTTTGCACGGGGGCATGGACGAATCGGTGATTTATTCGTTTTCGATCATGGGTCTCAATCTCGGCGAGCAGGGCAAATTCGAGCAGGCCTTCCTGTACCAGGATCTGGCCCACGACCTGTGCGCGAAATACCCGAATACCTTCGGCGCTACCCGCGGCATGAACGGCATTGTCTGGTGCAACATGCATTCGCGGAGCCACCCGGCCGAGATCGTCGATTACTGCCACAAAGCCATCCAGTGCGGCAAGAATTGCGGCGATTTGTATAACGCCGGCCTTTCCTACGGACCGCTGATGTGGAATCTGCAGGTGCAGGGCAAAAATCTGCGTCTGGTCGAAGAAGCCGCCGAAGAATGCCTGCAGTTTTCCCGCAAGAACCAGCTGTCGTTCTCGGTCGGCCTGGCCGAAGCGGTGCTGGCCGGCTGGGTAGCGCCGATGAAACCCGATTACCGGCCGATCGATATGACCGAGACCCTGGCGCGCTGGGAAGCCGACAATTACGTTGCCGCTTCCGGCAGCTATTTTGCTTTGTTGGGGTTTGCTCAGCATTATCTGGGCGATTATGCCGCGGCGGCCGCCTCCCTGCGAACGGTGGAACGCTATCTGCATGGTCTGACCGACAACGTGCTGAAGCGCCTCTGGTATGTCTTCCGGATCGTCAATCGCCTGCGTTGGCCGGAGGGTGCCGACTGGCCGGCGCTGGAGGCGGAAATCGCGCCGCTCTTGGCCGAACTGGAAAACTGGGCCCGCCTGGGCCCTTTGCTGAAGCCTTTCCTGGCCTTTGTTCATGCCGAAATTGCCCGTGCGCAACAGCACATGCGCGACGCCCGCAATTTGTACCTGGATGCCATTGCGGTCGCCCAGGCGCACAACTACGACCTGCTCACCGGGCATTTGTACGAGGCGCTCGCCGAGGTAGTGACGCTCGGCCGTCTCGGCGATGCCGAACTGTATTACGGCGCGGCGCAGCGCATGTACCGGAGGTGTCATGCCGACCGCAAAAGCGCGCTGCTGCAGCAGCGCCATGCTTATCCTGTCCCGGATGAGGCCGTCCGTATGGAAAAGGCCGTTGCCCGCGAGGTGCCGGCTACGTTGCCGAATCTTGATTTCAATTATCTGATCAAATCGGCGCTGGCCCTGTCGGCGGAAGTGGATCTGAACCGGCTTATGCAAAAAATCATGAGCGTGGTGCTGGAAAGCTCGGGCGCTCAGCACGGCTACCTTCTGATCAAGGATAAGGATGCGCTGTCGGTGGCGGCGGAAAGCCATGCGGGTAAAAAGCATATCATCAACCGCCGGTATCTCAGGCTTGACCGCGACCACGGCAGCATCAGCCGCGCCATCGTCAATTACGTGCTGCGTACGCGTAAAAGGGTGTTGCTGCACGATGCGATGGCCGAAGGCGAGTTTCAGAATACGTCGGAAGTGCAGGCGCTCAATCTGCGTTCGGTGCTGTGTCTGCCGGTCATTAAGCAAAACGAACTGATCGGCCTGCTGTACCTGGAAAACCGCTTGTCGCCGGGCGTATTTACTGTCGAGAAAACCGACATGACCGAACTGTTAACCGCCCAGGTCGCGATTTCACTGGAAAACGCCCGGCTCCTGGAACAAACCCGGCAGGCCTATACTAAACTGCAGGAAAACCAGGAACACATGCTGCAAATGGAAAAGCTTTCGGCTTTGGGAACGCTGGTCGGCGGCGTGGCGCACGAGATCAACAATCCGCTGATGGGGGTGATGAATTTTGTCGAATTCGTCGCGGACAGAAGCACCGACGAAAAATCGAAGCAAGTTCTCGATCAGGCGCTGCAGCAAATCCACCGCATTAAAAAGATCGTCAGCAACATGCTGGTCTTCGTCCACAACCGGACGACTCCAAGCGGCGAGTGCCGGATGGAAGAAGTGATCAGGCAGAGCCTGTTGCTTCTGGAAGGCGAGTTGAGAAAAAGCAACGTTGAGATTCTGGTCGATGCCCCCGGCGACCTGCCGGCCATTCGTTGCAGCGCCGACAGCCTGCAGCAGATTTTGGTCAATCTGATCCTGAATGCCCGCGACGCGCTCGCCGACAACCGGCAGCCGCAAATCAAAATCTGCGTCAGGCCCATCGAGGAAATGCTGGAATTGAACGTGACCGATAACGGTCCGGGCATTCCGCAGGACATGCAATCGAAAATTTTCGATCCGTTTTTTACCACCAAGCCTCCCGGTAAAGGGACCGGCCTGGGGTTATCGGTTATTCGCCGCCTTGTTCAGGATATAGGCGGTAATATACAGGTGGAGAGCTCGCCGGGACACGGCTGCTCTATGCGCTTGCGTTTCCCCTGTGTTTGAAATAGCGAGATTCCGATCCACAAGAGGCACGGTATATGGCAAGCAAAATTCTGGTAATAGACGACGATCCCGCGGTGCGCAATGCCTTCAAACTGATTTTGGAAGAAGACAACTTCGCGGTTTACGAGGCCGAGAACGGTTTGCAAGGCATCGAAATAGCCCTTGCCGAAAGTCCCGATCTGATTTTTCTCGATCTGCGCATGCCCGGCATAGATGGCGTGGAAACCTTGCGCCGCCTAAAAGCCGCCGACCAAACGCTGAGCATTTATATCGTCACCGCGTTTGCCGCCGAATACATGGAGCAACTGAAGGGCATCCATGAGGAAGGGGTTCAGTTCGAACTGGCCAGCAAGCCGCTGTCTTCCGAACAAATTCGCAATATCGCCCGGAGTGCCCGTAACGACCTTCCTCAGGAAGTTCGGCGCGGGCGGCCGTACAAACTGGTTCTGACCCTGTACGTAGTGTCGTTGAACAGCGAAACCCGACGTTTGGTCGAAGAGATCGGCGTTGCGCTCGCCAAACTATACGATCCCGGGAATTGGGTTTTGAATGTGGTCGAAGTATTGGACATGCCGGAAAAAGCGCTGGAAAAAGATGTGTTTGCGACGCCGATGTTGGTGCGCGACGTGCCGGAGCCCGTGCTGAGACTGCTCGGCGACCTGTCGCGGGTACCTTCGGTCATTGCAGCCGTTACCACCGAAGAAAAAGGAGTCGGCGTACAAACCGTCATCGTTTGAGCAAACTCAACAACTATGGTTACTCAGCGTTCTAAACTCGACCTGATTCTCGATACGATCACCGACGGCGTCTTAGTAGTGGACGGTCAGGGCGTTGTGCTCTATGCCAACCGGGCTGCCGAAAAACTGTTGGCGCGCCGCCCGATAGTCGGTCAATCGCTGGCGATTCCCGTCAATCCTGACAAAAATGGTTATCAGGACATTAATCTGATCCGTCCGGACGGACTTGCCTGGGCGGAAATGCGTTCCGCGCCGCTGGATTGGGGCGGTCAGCCCGGCTATGTTATTGCCCTGCGCGACATTACCGAACGCAAGTACATCGAGTTGGAAAGGCAAAAGTTCGTTTCGCTGGCCGACAACAGCATGGAGTTCATCGGAATGTCCGACATGAACATGATTCCACTCTACATCAATGAAGCCGGCATGCATCTGGTCGGTCTCGACAGCCTGGAGCAGGGCATACAAACGCCGGTCCGGGAATTTTTCTTTCCCGAAGATCAGCGCTTTATCCTGGATGAATTCTTCCCGCGCGTAATGAGCGAAGGTCACGCCGATGTGGAAATCCGATTCCGGCATTTCAAGAGCGGCGACGCCATCTGGATGCATTACAACGTGTTCACGATTAAAGACAGCACCGGCGAGCCGATAGGTTTTGCCACCGTGAGCCGTGATATTTCCGTCAGCAAACAGGTCAAGGCTGCCTTGCACGAGGCTAGCCAACGTAAGGATGAATTCCTCGCCATGCTGGCTCACGAACTGAGAAACCCGCTGACCCCCATCAACAACGCCGCCCATATCTTGGATAGGCTGAAATTGGAGGATCCGCGGCTCGGTTGGGCGACGGAAATCATTAAGCGGCAAGTGAAGCACCTCACTCACTTGGTGGACGATCTGCTGGATGTCTCCCGTATCGCGCGGGGCAAAATTTCACTGAAAAAAGAACGGCTCGACTTTGTAGAAGTGATTAAGGCTGTCCTGGAGACGGCGCGCGGCTTCATCCTGCCTAAACGGCAATCTCTTGAGGTCCGTTTGCCGGAGCAGCCGATCCTGGTGGAAGGCGATCCCGTCCGTCTGTCTCAAGTGTTGCTTAACCTGCTCGACAATGCGAGCAAATATTCTTTGGAAAAAGGCCGAATCGAGGTGACTGTCCAATTGCTCGGGGCCGAGGTTGAGATCCAGGTACGGGACCACGGCACCGGTATCTCGCCGGAACTTTTGCCGACGATTTTCGACTTGTTCCAACAGGGTACGCGCACCCTGGACCGATCTCAGGGGGGCCTCGGCATCGGTCTGACTTTGGTCAAGCAGCTGGTGGAGCTGCACGGCGGACAGGTAACGGCATCAAGCCCTGGCGCCGGACTCGGCTCCACTTTCAGCATCCGGTTACCGACGCTGGCCGGTACGGTTCCTCTTTCTGCCTCCGAGATACCCACGCCATCGCTTCATGCAGGCATTCGGGTGCTGGTCGTGGACGATGATTCCGACGTGAGGGAGAGTACGGCTCTGCTTCTGGGACTGAATGGCTACGAGGTCAAAACGGCCGATTCGGGCGAGCAGGCCATCACGCTGATCGGCACATTCCATCCCGATGTAGTGCTGCTGGACATCGGAATGCCCGGAGAGAACGGCTATCAAGTTGCTCAGCGCATCAGGCGCCTGCCCGGCGGCGGCGATCTGCTGCTGATTGCGTTAAGCGGCTATGGACGGACGGAAGACTTGGTCCGTTCTCGGGAGGCAGGTTTTGATCATCACCTGGTCAAACCCTTGAATTTAAATGCCTTATGCAGCCTGATGGAAACGGAATTTGCAGACAGGCCGAGTTAGCCGCCGGGGAGTGGCATAGGCAAAGCAAGACCGGCCTAAGCGAATTAACCGGCTTCGGCTGAGGTACACGAGCTTCATTCCGAAGCCTCGATGCACTCCGGCGTATCGTTTCGCGGACTATTGACGGACGTATTTACCTTCCAGGCCGTCATTTCATCATTCAGATAAGGTTTTAGAAAGTTTTGCAGAAACTTTGCATCATGGTCCGCCGTTTCCAGCCATGCGCTCCAATCGCCGGAGGGTAGAATCACCGGCATCCGGTCATGAATCGGCCGCATCAAATCATTCGCTTCCGTGACGATAATCGTGCAACTTTCAATCTTTGTTCCTTCCCGGCTCTGCCAGGTTTCCCAGAGTCCGGCCAAAGCCATCGGTAAACGGCTGCGCAGCGCGATAAACCACGGTTGTTTCGCTTTGGCGCCCGGTATGACTTGCCATTCATAGAACCCGTCCGCGGGAATCAGGCAGCGCCGGTGCCGGAAGGCATTACGGAATGCCGGTTTATGGGCGACTGTTTCCGCCCGCGCGTTGATCAGGTTGTAGCCGATCTTGCCGTCCTTCGCCCAGCCCGGGATCAGGCCCCAGCGAACGGGCGCCAGACGCCGCGTTCCGTTTTCCTGCCGGACGACGGCAATGGTTTGCGATGGAGCAATGTTCCAGCGCGGTGCGGTTTCCATGCCCGGAAGGGCTTTGCATTCGAAATGCTGTTCCAGAATCTCGGGTTGGCTAAAAAGCGCGAATCTGCCGCACATGGCCATGGCCTCAATAAAATAACTTCGTTGATATTACCATTCTGTCTGTAATTTCTCTGTCGGTTTTATCACTTGAGCAGCCCGTTTTTAGTAAATTTCTACCATTGCTACTCGGCGTTTACTATTTTCGAGACGCAGACCCTTCCCCTCGAGAAAATTTCGGAAATGTGGCGGAAACTCAAGCTCGGCAATCATTGTTGAAAATGATATCCGGTTTATCGATTTAATATCTCTAAAATACCCTTGTTTATGCGTTTACAACCCATTATCCGAAAATATAAACTTTAAAGCACTCCGCGAGGTGAGATGGATGCAGTAATTCTTTATTTGAACAAGGACAGCGGTAAAAAATAAATCTTATGAAATATGTAGCCATCATCCAACCCAGCAGCAGAGGGCTATCAAAAAGTTTTTCGGCTTATAGCCCGGATATTCCGGGATGCCTGGCAAAAGGAACCACCGAGGAAAATGCCGTACAGGCACTCAGGGAAGTGATTGCCTGCCGTATTGAGACATTGACGGCAGGGGGCTTCGAGATTCCGAAAAGCTATTGCAAGGCACGAATCATAGAAATCGCGCCCCCAACAGAAGAATGAAAAATAATACCTTTCTTGTGCCGTTGGTAAACGGATTAGCGGATAAAGGAGTTCTTCAATATGCAGTTTGTAGTCAGTTGCAGTTAAATTTCCAGCCGGGAGCTAAAACTCAATAATATTTATATGTCCAGGGACATACGCTTCGGCGGCAAAGCAGCGCCGCGAATTCTGTGTTTGCGCCCTCCGTAAGATGTTCTCTAAAATGCACGACAGCCGCATTTTTACCCCCTTTAAATCCGGTCTCCTATAAAACTCAATTTTTTTCAGGCCGTCCTCGACTAACATAAATATTCTTCCGCAAATATTTATACCTATTCAAATGGGTATAAACTCTATCTATTTTATATCATCTATTTACCCTTATTTTAAATTTACATAGTATGGATTCGACTATAAACTATGCCCGTGACAAAAAAAGATTTATTAAATATCTTAAAAATACAATGTATTAGAACATAATTTTCAAGGAATTTTTTAATGAGGTATGTAGCAATTATCGAACCTACCCATAATGGATTTACTGCCTATAGTCCAGATCTGCCGGTATGTTCGGTCAATAGTTTAACGGAAGAAAAGGCGGCGGAAGCGCTGAAAGAAGCGCTTAAACGCCATATAAAGAAACTGAAACAAGTCGGATTGGAAACTCCGCAGAGTTATTGCAAGACAGCGATTATCGAAATTACATCCTTAGGTAATGATCGCTGAATGATGTAATTTTCAATTTCTCTATGTACGACAAGTGCAAATTGCGAGCATTCTTCAAGGGTCTTAAGCGGGCCTTCGTATAATTAGCTAATTCGGTTATACAGGCCCTATTGGCCCGGCAATTAATCAGCGCGAAAGATTTGCCCGTAGTCTTTCCGGTAGCGAGTATCCTTGCAACTATTTTTAATTGCCGGGCCAATAGGGCCTGTATGACTACAACGTCAAGCTCAAGAGTCAATCGGGCATCGGAATGGCCTTTGTCCGAACCGGCACTTGAAAAAGAAAATCTCCGGCCCCAATGTAGTGCTCATCCATTTTTTTCTAACCGGAACGAGCACATATGACAGTAGAAGCAAAAAAACAAACTCTGGGCTTCGAGACCGAAGTCAAGCATCTGTTGCACCTGATGATCCACTCCTTGTACAGCAACAAGGAAATTTTTCTGCGCGAGCTGATTTCGAACGCTTCCGATGCGGCCGACAAACTGCGTTTTTCGGCTTTATCCGACGAAAGCCTGTACGAAGGCGACAGCGACCTGAAGATCCGCCTCGAATTCGACAAGGACAAGCGCATCATTAAGGTGATCGATAACGGCATCGGCATGACCCGCTCCGAAGTGCAGGAACACATCGGCACGATCGCCAAGTCCGGCACCAAGCAGTTCTTCGAATCGCTGACCGGCGACCAGGCCAAAGACAGCGAGCTGATCGGCCAGTTCGGCGTCGGCTTCTATTCCGCATTCATTGTCGCGGACAAGGTCACCCTGATCACCCGCAAGGCCGGCGCGCCGAAAAGCGAAGGCGTGCGCTGGGAGTCGGCAGGCGAGGGCGACTATACGCTCGAAACGGTCGAGAAGGAAAAACGCGGCACCGAAATCATCCTGCACCTGAAAGAATCCGAAACCGAATTCCTGGACGGCTGGCGCATCCGTTCTATTGTCCGCAAATTCTCCGACCATATCTCGCTGCCGATCGTGATGGACAAGGAGCCCGCGCCGTCTTACGACGACGAAGGCAAAGAGATCGAAAATCCCAATCCAGAGGTCGAGGAAGAAACCGTCAACAGTGCCTCGGCATTGTGGACCAAGGCGCGTCAGGACATTTCCGAAGACGATTACAACCAGTTCTACAAGCACGTCGGCCACGACTTTCAGGATCCTCTGACCTATGTGCACAGCAAGGTCGAAGGCACCAACGAATATACTTTGCTGCTCTATGTACCGTCCCGTGCGCCGTTCGACCTATGGGACCGCGACAACAAGCACGGCGTCAAGCTGTACATCCGCAAGGTGTTCATCACCGACGACGCCGAGCAGTTGATGCCGCGCTATCTGCGCTTCATCAAGGGCGTAATCGACGCGAATTCGCTGCCGCTGAACGTGTCGCGCGAGATTCTGCAGCAAAGCAAGCAGATCAGTACGATCAAATCGGGCGCGGTCAAGAAGGTGCTCGGCATGCTGGAAGGGCTGGCGAAGAACGAGCCGGAAAAATACGAGAAATTCTGGGCCGAATTCGGCGCAGTTATGAAAGAAGGCCCGATCGAGGATCATGCGAACAAGGAACGCATCGCCAAATTGCTGCGTTTCGCCTCGACCCATGGCGACAGCGATAAGCAATCGGTCAGCCTGGAAGATTACGTCGGCCGGATGAAGGAAGGCCAGGAAAAGATCTACTACGTGACTGCGGACAGCTACGCGGCCGCAAAGAACAGTCCGCATCTGGAAATCTTCCGCAAGAAAGGCATCGAAGTATTGCTGTTGTCCGACCGCGTCGACGAGTGGCTGGTTTCGAGTCTGGACGAATTCGACGGCAAGCATCTGCAATCGGTCGCCAAGGGCCAACTGGATCTAGGCGAGCTGGACGACGAGGAAGAGAAAAAGCATCAGGAAGAAGTCGGCAAGGATTTCGAGTCGGTGCTGAATCAAATCAAGGAAGCCCTGAAAGACAAGATTAGCGAAGTGCGGCTTAGCCACCGCCTGACCGAATCGCCGGCCTGTCTGGTTTCCGATGTTTACGGGATGAGCCTGAACATGGAACGGATCATGAAGGAAACCGGCCAGAAGATGAACTTCGGCAAAAAGCCGATCTTCGAAATCAATCCGGACCATGCGCTGGTGCAGCGCCTGAAGGCCGAGCAGGACGATACGCGCTTCGCAGACTTGGCACAGATCCTGTTCGACCAGGCGATCCTGGCCGAAGGCGGCCAGCTTGACGATCCGGCCGCTTTCGTACACAAGCTGAACGGCTTGCTGCAGGGGCTTCTGCACTAATCGCAACACAAAAAAGGCCGGAATATCCGGCCTTTTTTCTTTACCCTACGTTATCGGCATCGGACGATTTTTTCCGTGCCGGCTAGCGCACCAGCAATACCATCACACTGCCTGCCACCATTACTAAGCCTGCGGCCAGTCGGCGTACAAAGTGCGGTTCGTTGAATATCCTGTAGCCGAGGAACACCTGGAACAGCATGCCGAGCTGAAACAACGCCAGCGTATAGGCGATCAGCATTTGCGCCATCAGCACCAGCGTCAGGTACTGCATCACGAAGACCGCCGCTCCGATCGCTGTGATATAGGAAACATGCGGCTGCGATTTTTTGACATTGTCAGTTAAATGGTCCGCGCTTAAAAAAGCGTTCGCCAGCAGGATCAGCGGCAATCCGAACCATGACCAGAAAATCAGGGTTTCCAGCGGCGTGGAATGTTCGAGCGAGCCTTTCAGGAACAGCGTGCCGATCGAAAACAGCAGAATGGAAAGAAAACGCGCCTGTACGCCCCGCTCCTGCAGAAGCTGCTTCAACCCATTCGGCGCTGCACCCCCAGATGGGGGCAACAGCAAAAAGCTGCCTGCGACGATGACCGCGACTCCTGCAAATCCCTGCAGGGTCGGCACCTCGCCGAGAAATACGATCGCCAACAGCATCGAAATCACGACCTTATAAGCATTGAGCGGCCCGAACACCGAAAGGTCGGTTTTGGAAAGCGACATCACCATAAATATCCAGCCGCCCACATCGAGCAGGGAGGCCATAAACACATTAATCCAGAAAGAAGGCCCTAAATGCGAAAAGGCCGTGTTGATGGCGAACGGCAGGGAGAGTACGGACAGTACCGCATAGGTGGTGGCGACGATGTAAAACGGATGCAGACCTTGATGCGACAGCTGTTTCTGAAAGACGTTGGATACCGAAGACAGAAACAGCCGCCCGAAAACGAATACGATTTCCAAAAGCGGTTTCCCTTAATATGAATCTTGAATGGTCAAAGGGGGCGCATTCTAATGGTTCTTACCTCAAAAGAAAACCGATAAATTGATGAGCTTGGCTACCCGTTGACGCCAGGCGATCGCTGAAAATGTGGGTATCGCTTCCGTGGTGGGGGCTGCGAGGCGTTAAAGCTAATGATCGGTATGTCAATCCGTAGATATGCTGTGCGTACCTGATCGTTGATCTTGTATTTCTTATAAAACTATTATCTGATAATAGATTCTATATTATAAACCTGCCTCTAAAAAGCTCTATCCGGGGGGAGGGGATTTCAAACATTCCTGCTTTATTATTTCGCTTTACGTGCCTCCGATATTCAACATCACTTCCATATCTATAATCGGCAAGCATTATTAAAATATTATCTGATAATAGAAGCTTATTATGGCTTCTTACTTAAATACCCCCGCACTTTTGAACGCGCTAATACCGCTCCGCATTATCTGCAACTGATCCCGATAATCAGAAAAATCTCTTTTTCAGTTTCCAGTAAACCACGGCCGAAACCAGCACCATCGCGCAAGCTGATCCAATCAGAATCAACCCCAGCACTACGATTTCCCTGAACGTATAATTCATCAATTCTTTGATCTGTCGGCTTAGCGAGTCGAATCGGGCAGTCAGTTCGTCAAAGTTGTCGGGCGCAAGGGCCTGATTCAGGGTTTGCAGCAATCGGGCCAGGTCTTGCGCTGTTATGGCCATTTGGGTCGCGGCGACCGTATAATCCGTGATCCGGAAAGGCTCCGAGCCCGGTCTGGGCGGTCTGGCTTGCAGTTGTCTTACCACATCCTGAAATGCCTTTAGCGTGACAGTCGAAGCATCGGACATTACTTTGCCTGCGACTAGCGCCTTTTCGGTTTGAGTGGCCAGCTCGGCGAGTTCCGGCTGCTGCCGGCTCAGGGCATTGATGAGCTGTCGGCGTTCGGCGCTGATGAATCCGGGCAGGCGCTCCGTTGTCCGGCTGAACCGGTCCGCCGCTTCGGTCAGTCGATCGGTATTAAACAGCAGTTGCTCCATCTTAGGCGTTTCCCCGGCCTGGATCACCAACAGTTCGGTTTCCCAACGAATCAAGGTCGGCAAATAGCGGGCCAGAAACAGGCCGCGTTCCGCAAACAGCCGGGTATTAGCCAGTTCGCGGGTAGCCGGGTCGAGCTCGGCCAAAGGATCGATCACGAGCAGATTGAAGACGCTGGCGGTTATTCCGGGTTGGTCGGCACGCCGGTTCATTTGCGCGATCTCGGCTGCAAAACCCATTGAGCCGAGATCGCGAGGTGAACGCATGGTAGGATGCTGCTTGTGCCAGTTCTCGATAGCCGCACGCAATTCCGACATCTGTTCTTTTTTCAGCACGGTACCGGCAATCCTCCAAATTTCTTTTTCTACGTCTTGAGCGGCGCGCAGATACGGCTTGGCGGAGTCGCCGAAAAACTTGGGCATCCAGTAATCCTCGATATTCATCCGGTTCAGGGCAGCGAAGATGATCATATCGAGGAGATTGGCGTAGGCGTTGGCACCGGTCGCGATCGCGATAATATCATTGGTAGTATTGATCCGGCGCAATAAGATGCTGCGGCTTTGTTTCACTTTTTCTCCTTCCCGCTGCAACCGGCCGGCGGTGAGGTTGAGCGAATTGATGGAATTGTCCGCAAAGCGGAGCAATTGGGATTGCAGTTCGACCGGGTCGATTTTTTCCTCCTTTTCCCGGCCGAGTGAAAAAACGGAACGGATCCCTTTCTCGGGCAATTCCAGGGTGTGTTTAATCAGATTGCAGCCGCCGACATTTAAGGCCAGAGCGAACAGCAGAGCCGCTTGGGGTATTCTTTTACGGACGCTTGGGCCGGAAAGCTGAAGCTTTGCGTGCATTAGAACATCGACTCCCTGTCCGGTAACCTAAAATTTCCAATAATTTCATTGGATTGTATGGAGGCGCCAGAGTTCAGGCCGATGCGGGGTTCCCCCCCCGTCCGGGCGGGGCATGTTTAAGGTATTGCGTAGGCCGGATAAGCGAAGCGCATCCGGCGATCATAGGGTAGGGGATATGCTTCGCTTATTCACCCTGCAATGTTGTACCATCCGTATCAATTAGTATTGGTTTAACGGTTTTCAGGTCGTACTTTCCATATATCGACTCCGAAATACATGACCCCGCCTCGTCAATAAGTTATCATCGGCTTTTTTCCAATCGAATAAACACATGGCCGAAATAATAAGAACAAAACATCCCGGCGCCTGCCCGCACGATTGTCCCGATACCTGCGCGATGATCTTCGAAGTCGAGGACGGCAGACTGGCCGGCGTTAAAGGCAATCCCGATCATCCGATGACGCGGGGAGGGCTTTGCGTCAAGCTGAAGGATTACGAAAAACGCCATTATCATCCCGACCGTCTGCTGTATCCGATGCGGCGGAGCGGCCCGAAAGGCAGCGGACAATTCGCTCGAATCAGTTGGGACGAAGCGCTGGACGAAATCGTCAGCCGCTGGCAGACGATCATCGCGGAGCACGGCCCGCAAGCGATCGTGCCTTACAGCTATCTCGGCAATCAGGGACTGGTGCATGGGCTGAACGGCGGCGATGCATTTTTCAACCGGTTCGGCGCGACAGTGACCGAGCGGACCTTTTGCGGCGAAGGTTCGAGCACCGCCTGGCTTTTAACGCTGGGGCCGACTGCCGGGGTCGATCCGGAAAGCTTCATCCATGCGAAATACATCATCATTTGGGCCTGCAATTCGGTCAGCACCAACCTGCATCACTGGCATATCGTCAAGGAAGCGCGGAAGCAGGGCGCCAAGGTCGTCGTGATCGACGCCTACGCTTCGCGGACCGCGAAAGAAGCCGACTGGCACATCGCGCCGAAACCGGGCACCGACGGGGCGCTGGCGATGGCGATGATCCATACGATTATCGGGGAAGGGCTGGCCGATCGGGATTATGTCGATAACTACACGGTCGGTTTTGCAGAACTGACGGAACATGCTGAATCGCGGACGCCGGAATGGGCCGAAGAAATTACCGGCGTGCCGGCAGACGACATCCGCAAACTTGCCCGCGAATACGCGGCCACTCAGCCCGCCGCGATCCGCATCGGCGTCGCGCTGGAGCGGCACCACGGCGGCGGCCAGACCATCCGGGCAGTCTGTTGCCTACCTGCGTTGACCGGCGCCTGGCGCCATGTCGGCGGCGGCATTTTGCAGTTTCCGGTTTGGGAGCATCCTTACAAATTCGACGTGATCTGCCGGCCGGACCTGATCCCGGAAGGCACCCGCGTGATCAATGCGCTGCAGATAGGCCGCGCACTCACCGCCGAGCCGCCGGCGGGCCCTCCGATCAAGTCGATGATGTGCTGGAACGCGAACCCGGTCACTCAGGCATCGGAAACAGATCGAATCGTCGAAGGCTTGCTGAGAGAGGATCTGTTCCTGGTTTCAGCCGAACATTTCATCTCCGATACCGCCCTCTATGCCGACATCCTGCTGCCCGCGTCGATGGGCGCGGAAATGGAAGACATCATCCTGTCGTGGGGCCATCTGTACCTGACCTATAACGCTAAATGCGTCGAATCGCCGGGCGAAGCGGTTCCGAACAACGAAATCTTCCGGCGCCTGGCCGCACGGTTCGGCTTTGAGGAAGATAATTTCAAGTGGTCCGACGCCGAATGTCTGGAACATTACGTCGACTGGAATGCGCCTGCCTGTCAGGGTATTACGCTCGATACGCTACGTAAGCACGGCTTCGCGCGCCTGAACGTCGGCAGCAAGGACGACCGCGCGCCGCACCGGGAAGGCAACTTCCCGACTCCGTCCGGCAAATGCCAACTGATCGCCGAGGGAGCGACCAATTTCGTTCCTGGGCCCTTCCGCCAGATGTACGAAGGTTTCCAACCGGGCGAAGCGCTGGATCCGCTGCCGGACTACGTGCCGCCTCGGGAGTCGGCTGCGACGAATCCCGAACTGGCTGCGAAATACCCGTTGAACATCGTCTCGCCGAAGAGCCACGGTTTCCTGAACTCCTGTTACGCGAACATGGAACACAAGATTCAAGGGCAGGGCGAGCAGTTCGTGCTGATCAATCAGGCGGACGCCGACCCGCGCGGCATCCGGCACGGCGGCAAGGTCAGGGTGTTCAACGGGCGGGGCGCTTTTGCCGGTGTCGCCAGAATCACCGAGGACGTGCAGCCGGGATTGGTCGTTGCAACGCTCGGCTATTGGCGGCAGTTGAATCACGGAACCGTGAACAGCATCAGCTCCGCCGAGCTGGTCAATATGGGCAATGCGCCGTCGTTTTCGGATAATTTGGTGCAGGTGGAAGCGCTTTAATCTCCAGGGTGCGGTTGCGGCTTTGAATGCGCTTCATCATAATCCGCCCCGCTGCCATTTGTTCAAGCCCTCAAAGCCGCAACCGATCACGAAACCCTCAATCGCTCCGCCTGACACTTAGGCCCGAAATCGGTAGGCTAAGGATAGGCTGGAATAAACGCTCACTTCCCCCTTTGAAAAAGGGGGATCAAGGGGGATTTATTTAAAAAATCCCCCCTAACCCCTCGGTAACTGCTTCCTGCGTTACTCTACCTCCTGCATCCATGCAGTCGTCTTTTTCAAAGAGGGGACTGAACGCGTACACGCTGAAAAGCTACGACAAGAATGTACCGCTTTTCCCCTTCCCTTCATCCGCAACTTTAATATCGCAGCGTTTTTGAAACTGCATGAAAGCGCCGCGCGAAGCCACCCTGGGGCACGGCAGCGCGCCCGATGCATTGCTGGTTAACGGAGGCGTCTTCCGCAGTCAGACCTTAAGCCATAGGATTGAAGAGCTCTGCCGGTCCTGGATAACGGCAAACTGACCCTCCTCGAAAACCGCCATCCGAAACTCGCAAGCATAACTTCTAACGCACCCTTCTGTATTAGGCCAAAACGCTACGCATTTTAGGGGGTTGGTCGATGGTGTATTTCAACCGCTAACAGCGGGTCAACTCCCCTTATCACTTTATTTCTTCACATAACGCCCGACTGTGAACGCTGGCTTTCCTCCGGCAAACAGTAAGAATTTTTATGTGGCATATAACTTGCTGAACCCTCAATACGTAATCATCGCGCAGCTGCTTTCTCAACCATGATTCATAGGCGCAAACCGCTCCAAGTCCAGTGTCATGAATCGGGAGCCCCCATCCCCCTGCCGATAATGCAAAGAGGGTAGGGTAACCGCCACAAGACTAGCGGTTGGCGATTGCAAACGAATTTCATGCATGCATTTAGCGTGAAAAGATCGATTTTTATTAACAACAGTTTTTTGTTTCATCGAGCCCTCAGGATCATAAAAATGATTACTAAAGCCTCTGTAATTTTAGGCTTATCGGCCGTTCTCCTGAGCGGTTGCTATAAGCCGGAAGCCGAACCAAAGGAAGAAACGCCAAAATTAGAAGTAACCGCACCGCTACGGGAAGACACATCCGTCGTCAAGGAATACGTTTGCCAGATCCATGCCATTAGACATATCGAGGTGCGAGCGCTGGAAAGGGGCTACTTGCAGAATATTTTTGTGGATGAAGGAAAGATAGTGAAACAGGGGCAACCCATGTTCAAAATCATGCCCAACATCTATCAAGCCGAACTGCAAAAAGCGAAAGCCGAAGCCAACACCGTCAATATCGAATACCTCAATACCAAAGGTTTGGCCGATAAACAAATCGTTTCGTTGAACGAGCTGGCGTTGGCGAAAGCAAAATTGGACAAGGCCAATGCGGAAGTGAGACTGGCGGAAACCCATTTGGGCTTCACCGACATCAATGCCCCTTTCGATGGAATTATGGACCATTTGGACGTCAGAAACGGCAGCCTTCTCGATGAAGGGGCGCTGTTGACCACGCTGTCGGACATCAGCAAATTGTGGGTGTATTTCAACGTGCCGGAAGCCGAGTATCTGGATTACAAAATGCACCAAAAAATCGGCGCGCCTACTCAGGTTCGGCTCAGGATGGCGAACGGCCAGGTTTACAATCAAACCGGCGTAATCGAGACGATCGAAGCGGATTTCGACAATACCGCCGGCAACATCGAATTCCGCGCCACCTTCCAGAATCCGGACATGCTGCTCAGGCACGGGGAAACGGGCACGATCCTGATGGAGAAAGCTTACAAAGACGCGTTGTTGATTCCGCAAAAAGCGACGTTCGAAATTCTCGATAAAACCTACGTTTACGTCGTCAAACCGGACGGTACGCTCGAACAGCGGCTGATCAATATCGAAGCCTCGGTGCCGCATCTATTCATCCTGAAAGACGGCCTCAAAGAGGACGACAAAGTCCTGCTCGACGGTCTGCGCAAAGTGCATGCCGGACAAAAAATCGAAACCGACTTCAGGCCGCCGGAAAAAGTCCGTTCCGAGCTGGATCTGTATACGGAATAACCCTGCCGGAAGAGGCTAAGCCATGTTTAATATTTTTATCAAACGCCCCGTCATGGCGATCGTGTTATCGCTGCTGTTCCTGTTCATGGGCTTTTTGGGGATCCGGTCCTTGCCCATCTCGCAGTTTCCGGATATCGCGCCGCCCCGTGTGATCGTGTCCCTGGCGTTTCCCGGCTCCAGCGCCGACGTGCTGGTGCAGTCGTCGCTGATTACGCTCGAACGCGCGATCAACGGCGTTCCCGGCATGAAATACATCGTTTCGGACGCGACCAGCGCCGGCGAGGCGGTCATTCAGGTGATTTTCGATCTGAACGTCGATCCGAACATTGCAATGGTCAACGTGAAGACGCGCCTGGATCAGGTGATGAACCGGCTGCCGAAGCTGGTGCAACTGGAAGGGGTGATCGTCGAGCGGGTACAGCCCAGCATGCTGATGTACATCAACCTGTACAGCAAGGACAAGAACGCCGACCAGAAATTTTTATTCAACTATGCCAACGTCAACGTAATTCCGGAAGTCCAGCGCGTTTACGGGATCGCCCAGGCCAAAATCCTGGGCAGCCGCCAGTATGCGATGCGGATTTGGCTGAATCCGGACCGGATGCGCGCCTATAAGGTGTCGATCGACGAGGTGATGGACGCCATCGCGAATCAAAGCATTATCGGCCGGCCGGGACGCATCGGCCAAAGCACCGGGATTGCCGCCCAATCCAAAGAGTACGTGTTGATCTACCAAGGCCGGTACAACAAGCCGGAACAATACGAAGACATCATCATCCGCGCCAACTCGGAAGGCGAGATGCTGCGCCTGAAAGACGTTGCCAAGGTCGACCTGAGCAGCGAGTTTTACGATATTTATTCGGACAAGGATTCCTATCCGTCGGCGTCGATCGTGCTGAAACAAAACTACGGCAGTAACGCCAGCAAGGTCATCGAGGACGTGAAGGAAAAATTGCAGGAATTGAAAAAGTCCTTTCCGGAAGGCATGGACTACGAGATCAACTACGATGTGTCCAGATTCGTCGATGCGTCGATCGAAAAAGTCCTGCACACGTTGGGCGAAGCCTTCGTACTGGTGGCCTTGGTGGTGTTCGTGTTTTTGGGCGATTGGCGCTCCACCTTGATTCCGATCCTGGCGGTGCCGGTTTCGCTGATCGGCTCCTTTGCCGTGATGTCGGCGTTCGGGCTGTCGATCAACCTGATTACCCTGTTTGCGTTGGTGCTGGCGATCGGCGTCGTGGTCGACGACGCCATTGTAGTGGTCGAAGCAGTGCACGCGAAAATGGAGGCCGAACACGTCTCGCCCTTCGTCGCTTCGCATAAAGTCTTGGGCGAAATCGGCGGCGCCATTATCGCGATTACCCTGGTCATGACCTCGGTGTTCGTCCCAATCGCTTTCATGACCGGTCCGGTCGGGGTGTTTTACCGGCAGTTCGCGATCGCGATGGCCTCGTCGATCGTGATTTCGGCGATCGTCGCATTGTCGCTGGCACCTGTTTTATGCGCGATGATTCTGAAAAACACCCACGGCCACCCGAAACGGAAAACGCCGATCGGCCTGTTCATCGACGCTTTCAACTATATGTTCGAAAAAGTTACCGGCCGCTACGTCAAGCTGCTGAACGTGGTGGTCGCCCGGCGCATTATCACGTTTCTGGCCTTGGGCGGGTTTTCGTTCGGCATTTTCATGGTCAATCAAACCTTGCCGGCCGGCTTTATTCCCGGCGAAGACCAGGGGATGATTTACGCGATCATTCAAACGCCGCCCGGATCGACCTTGGAAGTGACCAACAAAGTGGCGCGGCAGCTCGAAGCGATTGCCGAAAAAATCGACGGCGTGCAATCGGTGTCTTCGCTGGCGGGTTACGAAGTGCTTACCGAAGGGCGCGGTTCGAACGCCGGCACCTGCATCATCAACCTGAAAGACTGGTCCAAGCGCAAGCATTCGGTCGAACAAGTGATTCAGGAACTGGAAGAAAAGAGCAAAGACTTCGGCGCGGTGATCGAGTTCTTCCAGCCGCCTCCCGTTCCGGGCTACGGCGCGGCGTCCGGACTGGCGCTGCGGTTGTTGGACAAGACCGTGAACACCGATTACCACGAGTTCGACAAGATCAATCAGAACTTCATGGCTGAGCTGCGCAAACGCAAGGAATTGACCGGCCTGTTCACCTTCTATGCGGCCAATTATCCGCAGTACGAACTGCTCATCGACAACAAGCTTGCGATGCAAAAAGGCGTCTCCATCGACAAGGCGATGGAAAACCTCGACATCATGATCGGCAGCACTTACGAGCAGGGCTTCATCCGCTTCAACAACTTTTTCAAGGTCTACGCGCAAGCCTTGCCCGAGTTCCGGCGCTTCCCGACCGACGTATTGAATTACTACGTGAAAAACGAAGCTGGCGAGATGGTGCCGTACTCCTCGTTCATGACCATGAAGAAACGGCAGGGCCCCAACGAAATCACCCGCTACAACCTCTACAACTCGGCGGCGATTCGCGCGGAGCCCGCACCCGGCTATACCACGGGCGATGCGATCGAGGCCGTCAAGGAAGTCGCCGCCAAAACCTTGCCCAGAGGTTACGACATTGCCTGGGAAGGGTTGTCGTTCGACGAAGCCGCCCGCGGCAACGAAGCGCTGGTGATCTTCGCGGTCGTGCTGATCTTCGTCTACCTGGTGTTGGCGGCGCAGTACGAAAGCTTCGTGTTGCCGCTGGTCGTGCTGCTGTCGCTGCCTGCGGGCATTTTCGGATCGTTCCTGCTGCTGAAAGAAACCGGGCTTGCCAACGACGTGTATTCCCAAGTCGGGCTGGTGATGCTGATCGGCTTGCTCGGCAAAAACGCGGTGTTGATCGTGGAATACGCGGTGCAGAAGCAGGCCCAGGGCATGTCCGTCAAAGAGGCCGCGATCGAAGGTGCCAAAGCGCGTTTCCGGCCGATCCTGATGACTTCGTTCGCGTTCATCGCCGGCCTGATTCCGCTGGCGATCGCAACCGGGGCAGGGGCGGTCGGCAACCGCACGATCGGCACCTCCGCGCTGGGCGGAATGCTGTTCGGCACCATGTTCGGCGTGGTCCTGATTCCGGGGCTCTTTTACGTCTTCGCCAAGATGATCGAGGGCAAGCGCTTGATCCGGGATGAAGACTTCAATCCATTAACCGAAACCTATCAGTACGGTACGCACGATGTCAAAGAGTAAGATTTATCATACGCTGGCATGGGGATGCCTGGTGCTGACGCTGCAAGGCTGCGGGATTCCGGCCATGACCGCGAAAAAGGCCGACACCGCGCTGCCGGGCCATTTCAAGAATACGCCGGGTGTTTCGGCACAGAAAAATACCGCGACCGCGAATTGGGCCGACTTTTTCGAAGATCCCGATTTGATCGCTTTGATCAAATCGGCGATCGCGAACAACAAGGAAGTGAATATCATGCTGCAGCGCATCAGCGTGGCGGAAAATGAAATTCAACGGCGTAAAGGCGCCTATCTGCCTTTTGTGAGCATCGGCGCGGGCGCCGGCGCGGACAAGGTCGGACAGTTTACGCGCAGCGGCGCGGTCGAAGAAAATCTGGAGATACGGCCGGGCGAATCGTTTCCGACCTTGCTCGGCGATTATCAATTCGGGCTGTTTTCGACCTGGGAGATCGACGTTTGGAAAAAGCTCAGAAACGAGAAACAGGTGGCCGTGCTGGATTACATGGCCTCGATCGAAGGCCGGCACTTTTTAGTGACCAATCTGGTCGCCGAGGTCGCGCATTCGTATTACGAACTGCTCGCGTTGGACAACCAGCTCGAGAACCTGGAACAATACATCGCCATTCTGCAAAACGGCCTGGAGATGGTCAAGCAATTGCAGATTTATGCCAGATCCAATGCGCTCGCGGTCAAACGTTACGCCGCGGAAGTGACCAAAAACGAGAGCAAAAAATACGAGATCAAACAGCAGATCAGCGTCATTGAAAACCGCATCAATTTTTTATTGGGCCGAACGTCCGGGCCGATCAAGCGCCGCTCGACCGGCTTCATGGACATCAAACCGAAAATGCTCCAGGCGGGGATACCCTCGCAACTGCTGCAAAACCGGCCCGATATCAAGCAAGCGGAACTGGAGCTAGCGGCGGCCGATTTGAGCATCAAAGTGGCGAGAGCAAATTTCTACCCGACCTTCGGCATCAAAGCCGGCATCGGCTTTCAGGCGTTCGCGCTCAAATACCTGATCAACACGCCGGAATCGCTGGCGGCGACCATCGCCGGCGAAATGGTCGCGCCGCTGGTGAACAAAAGCGCGATCATCGCCGAATACAAAAACGCCAACGCCAAGCAGATTCAGGCGGCCTACGAGTACGAGCAAAGCATCATCAAAGCCTATATGGAAGTCGCCAATCAAATTTCGAACATCGATAACCTGGACAAAAACTATCGCTTCAAGAGCAACCAGGTGGACTCGCTCGTCCAATCGATCGACGTGGCCAACCAGTTGTTCCTCTCGGCCCGCGCCGATTATCTGGAGGTTTTATTGACGCAACGAGATGCCCTGGACGCCAAAAAAGAGCTGATCGAAACGAAACAGAAGCAAATGGGCGCGATGGTGGATTTGTATAAGGCGCTTGGGGGTGGGTGGCAGAATGTGTAATTGTAGTGAGTAGGTCGGGCAACAGCTTCACCGTTGCCCGACGTTTGGCCGAGAGCCATGCCCCAATAGGACGAATAACTCAAAACCATTACCCGATTGAAGTATCGATATTGTCGGGCACAAAAAGCGTGCCCGACCTACAGGCTGGCACCTGGATAGTGAATATGAGGCGGATTAATCATCAGCCCTCGGCGTTTGGAAGTAAGCAGCCGCACCCAACAGGCCGATCATAAAGAACGCGGTGCCGACCAAGGTGAAGCGCAGGTTCGATACTTCGACCGGCAGGTCGTCCGTTGCATACAACATGATAATCACGGCGACCGCCCCCCAGCCGAAAAACCGCAGTAGGGCGGCCAAAACCTGTCGGCCGACCGATTCCGATGCGCTGGCGGGGCTGTCCATCTGATACGCCACGAAGCCGCACACGAGCGCCGGTAGAATTCCCCAACGCATGTGTTGGATGAAGCTTTCCAGAAAATTGAAATGCTCCCTGCGGTAGAAGGTCAATTCGAGCACCAGTGCCGATACCGCGGTGCTGACGATGAAGCCCAATATCATCACCGACATATAAAAACCGTAGTATCGGTCGGATTGCCCGCGATGCTGCCTGAAAACGAACGTCCGCGAAACGAAGACCAGCGCGATCGGCAGCACATACATCGGAATCGCATAGGCAACCCAGCGCAGGGTGGTGTAGTCGAAGTGCGCAAGCGGCCTTTCCGGAAACAGGAAGGTATTGTGCAGCAAGACCGAGATTTCCCGTCCCAGCATTACTCCAATTGCGGCGGCGGCGGTAAACAGCAGGATGTATCTATAGGTGTGTTCCAGCCGAGCTTCGCGCACGTTGCCGCCGAGCCGCTTCACAGCGGACCAAATGTCGTTCTCATTGGCGCTGCCGAACACGATCAGGGACGCGAGCAGGCGGCAGAGCAGGCCGGTCAAGTGGTCCAGATCCTTCAGCAATTTGACCGTCTTGGTATAGTGCGGCTCCGCTTCTTTCCAGACGGCGACTCTTTCCGACATGGCGTTGTAGGAGATGCAGATTTCTCCCCATTTCAGCGACGGTTCGTTGAAAAACCGGCGAAAGGACGTTTGCTCGGCGTAGTTTTGGATTTCATCGAAAAGCAGGCAATTGTGCGCCCATTTATACTCGACGGTGGCATCGGATTTTTGGAAATCGCCGGGATCGATGCTCGGTACCAACAGACGAGCGGCGATTTTCTCTTTCAAACGGTCGTCGATCGCGGACAATCTTGAGGTTACCAGCGCATTGTAGACCTCGACCGCCTTGGTCGGAATCGCGAAGGCGTCGTGGATGCTGTCGCGCAATATCAGCAGGGGATTGAACTTGCTTTCCCAGGCAATGAAAAACAGCAGCAGTGCAGCGATGATCAACGGGACCAATGTGCTGCCGCCCAAGCCGTTCAAAAGGGTTACCCAATCTCCGGCACGAAGGCTCTTGACGGTCAGCGTCACCAGGGGCTCGAGAGGCAGCCATTGCCACGTCAACAGGCCGTAGAACGTCGCCATCAGCGTGCAATAAAAGGCGATTCCGGCCGTGTAAGTGTTCCGGTCGATAAAGTATTGCGGCAGCGTCGGTTCGGCGCCCAGCTTGATGCGGCGTTTTTCGAAGGACCGATAGGCCAGAAGGAAGGCAGCCCCGATTCCAAGCAACTGCACCGCCGAGAGAATGAGGAGTTCGGCCGTCATCGCGTAACTGCTCCTGGGTACTTTTTAGAAGATGTCGAATAGGAAAAGATCATACGGTTTTGAAGAATTATAAGCGCGCCGATAGGAAATGATTGAACTTTTGCTATGAATTTTTACCAACTGCCGTTAATGATGCCATGAACGACGAAGAAATGCCTACAAGCTCCTGAATCAGCTGGCTCTTGGTGTCATTAGCCGCACGCTGCGGAGCGGGAGTTGCGAACGCGGCTGGTTCCGCAATAGCCATGCCGTTTCGGAACATAGCTTTCATAGGCAGTACAGAGCGATTGACATGCCGCCGGTTCAGTCGAGGCATGATTTCGCTCAACCCGAATGCCGTGCCGCCAATAAATAGACGCCGAGAATGATCATCACGCCGCCGCTAATCAGCTTAAGCCAGCGGCCTTCCTTTTCCTGGAGCCGCCTTTGGCTGAGTGTGAAAATGCCGACCCCGAGTACGAGCGCGTCGTCAAACATGTAAGCCGCGTTGTATAGCAGCAGGTAGCCGTAGTAACTCCAGGGACCCAGCTGCTGGAGGGTCAGAATTCGGGTATAAAGCGCCGGAAAGCCTGAGGTACAGAGGAACTCGACGATCTGCACCAAAACGGCCAGCGCCGCGGCGGCGAGAAGCGCGCCGAGCAGATTTTCAGCCTGAAGGATTCGGCGGATTTGCGCGTAGATGCCGGGTTTGGACTGTTGCGGTATCGACAGCGAAATCCCATGGCCGAAGGCCAGCCCATCCTTGATATGAATCGCCCCGGCGCCTATCGCCAGCGCCGCGATGATGAGCTGCGAGACCCGCGAGAATCCCGCCAGCAAGAACAGATTTAGCCAGGCCGCCATGAAAACCAGATAGGCCAGCCCTTCGACCGCGATGAAGGTTCCAGCGACCGCGAACATGCGCCAGCGGTCCCGCATCGGCGCCAACAGCGAAATCATCAGGATCAGTACCCACATCGAGCAGGGGTTGAAGCCGTCAAGCAGGCCCATCGCCAGCGTGAACAGCGGCAAGCCGGTTCGATCCAGGCCGAGCGTATGGCCGAACAGCGAGACTTCGAAGCCGGCAGGCTCTGACGGTTTTTCGCAAACCTGGGTTTGATCGACGGTACAGCTTTCCGGAGGGGTAGCCGGTTGCGGCCGTTTTGCATCAGCCAGTGCACTCAGGAGCTGTTTTCCGGCGTTTGCCTCATCCGAGAATCCGATCATCAGCCGCTGGTTGATATAAAAAGCCGGCACGCCGGGTTTGCTGATGCCTTGCGCATTCGCCAACTCTCTCAAGCGCTCAAGCGCTGCCGCGTCTTGGCCGACATCGCGCAGCAAAATCCGCATCTCCGGCCGCTCGGCCGCCAAAGCGGTCAGGAATGATTTAGCTTTCTCGCAATGGGGACAGCCTTTGCGAATGAACACTTCGACAGCGATGTCCTTCTGCGCCGCGATCCGATCGGATTCGGCTTCAGGCGCGGCCGCTGGAGGCGCTGCGCCGACCGAGGCGGCAAATCCGACCAGCAAGGCAAGGACGATCAGCATTGAACGGACAAGTAAAAATCTGAGCTTTTTCATTGCATGCCTTTATACACCAATTCGTCATTCCGACATGGACCCGAAGGATGCCAGACAGGAAAACTTAGCACCCTTCGGGGCCAGGCAAATCTGTTCCAGACAGATGTGTGCCGGAATCCACGACTGCATGGATGCCAGCACTAAAGGGTGGTCTATGGACAGAGGTACGAGCCCAAGGAAGGGCGAGGTAGATCGCGTGTTCCCGACGCGATCTATCTCGTCCTTCTTATGTATGAGGGATATGGGTACAGCGGGCAATTCAAGACCAAAGATGCGTTCGCCTGTCATTTCCGTCATCTTAATAATCAACTATTGCCGAAAAATAAGGTCGGAGTATTACAACTTTACCCGTCCCACTATTCTTCAATTCAGGTTGGTGAACCCGATGACCTCGAAAAAAATCCACATCACGGACGCCGAATTATCCAAAGCCCGCGATTATATCGCCGGCCAGTTTATCGCGCACAGCTGGTGGCCCAAGGAGCAACCGGGAGAAGCCAAGCGGGAGTTCGAGCTGATGAAAAGAAGCGCCGGTTCCTTGAATGCCTGGTGCGAGCGGTGGCTGGACGCCGGCCAGGCGAAAAAATTGGAAAAGACGTTGAGGGGCTGAGTTTCAAGGAATGATCTTCTATAATGCCCGAAAATCACTTATGGAGAGATCGATGAACCGTTTGCCGCGTCTGCTTTTTCCTTTGCTTTTCAGCCTGAGTGCCTGTTCCGGCCTATATTACAGCGGCTTGGAAAAAATCGGCATCCCGAAGCGGGAGGTGATGGTCCACCGTGTCGAGAAAGCGCGTGATACCCAGGAAGAGACGAAAGAGCAGTTTAAGTCCGCGCTGGACCAGTTCCGGGCGGTAACGCGCTTCCAGGGCGGCGATCTGGAAGCGACCTATGACAGACTGAACGGCGAGTATGAAGCCAGCGCTAAAAAAGCGGAAGAGGTCAGGTACCGGATCCGGGAGATCGAGGATGTCTCGGACGCGTTGTTCAACGAGTGGAAAAACGAAATCACCCAATACAGCAATGCGTCGCTCAAGCGCAGCAGCCAGGCCAAGCTTCGGGACACGAAAACCCAGTACCGTCAATTGATTAACGCGATGAAAAACGCCGAGGCGAAAATCGAACCGGTGCTGACGGTGTTCAGGGATCAGGTGATGTTTTTGAAGCATAATTTGAACGCTCAGGCGATCGCCTCGCTGAAAACCGAATTGGGCTCGATCAATAACGACGTCTCGAACCTGATCGCCGCCATGGAGCGGTCGATCAACGAGGCCAATGCGTTTATCCGCACGATGGAAAACAAATAACGGACCGTCTTTATCAGGCTAGCCGGCAGGAAGCAGGGAAACCCGGCGGACGCTGAGCGCCATCGTCTATCCCATTTCGTTTTTATCATTCTTCCTGATGCTTCGGCGCTCTTACGCTATCGAAGCGGACTCTTGGCATCGGGCACCTATTGTTTTGCAGAGGCGGAAAAGGTGTCGCAGGCGGTGATTTCGCCGCTTTCCATGCCTCTGCGCAGCCAGTAAGCGCGCTGCTGCGATGAACCGTGTGTAAACGAATCGGGACTGATGCTTCTCCCGGCCTGGTGCGCCAACCGATCGTCGCCGATCGCCGAGGCGGCATTCAAACCTTCGTCGACATCGCCCGGTTCCAGCATCTGGCGGTATTTATCGGCATGGTGCGCCCAGACGCCGGCAAAACAGTCGGCCTGCAATTCGAGCAAGACCGAGAGAGCCTTGGCCTGCGCCGGCGCGCCGCGGCGTTGCAGGTCATGCACCTGTCCCGAAACGCCCAGCAGATTCTGCACATGATGCCCGACTTCGTGGCCGATCACATAAGCCTGGGCGAAATCGCCCGGCGCGCCCAGGCGGCCCAGCTCCCTGAAGAATCCGAGATCCAGGTACACTTTCCGGTCACCGGGACAGTAAAACGGTCCGGTGGCGGAAGAGGTAAAGCCGCACGCGGATGCGACCTGATCGGTGAACAGGACCAGCTTGGGTTCCTGATAACGCCTGCCGAGACGCGGGAAAATCGCATGCCAAGTGTCTTCGGTGTCCGCGAGGATCGCGGAAACGAACTGGGCAGTTTCATCGTCAACAGGGGCGGGCGGGCGCGGGGACTCCTCCGTTAATCCGGCGCTGCCGCCGCCTCGCGTCAGCAAGGCCAGCAGTTCCAGCGGATTTTCCCCCAGCGCGAAAGCGATCAGCATTACGACCGCCAGCATCCCGGCGCTAAGCTTTATTCTCGGTCCGCCGAAACGGGCGTGGCGCACGTCCTCGACATTTTCGCTCCGTCTGCCTTTCTTCCACAACATACCGCTTACCTGTGTGGTATCGTTAGGGGATGCGCAAACTTTGGCCCGGGGATATCCGGTCCGGGTTGTTCAGAATGTCGCGGTTCGCCTCGTAAATGCGTGGCCACTGGTTCGGGTCATGGTAAAACTGCTTCGCGATTCCCGAAAGCGTGTCGCCGCTCGCGACTTTATAAGTGCGCGGCGGCTGCGGGGCAGGGGATGCCGGAGCGGCCGGCGCGTCGGCTTTGATTCCCGTGGCAGTCGGCGATGGCGTGGGTTGCTCGGGTTTGATCGAGAACTGCTCCTCTTCTTTGTCCTGGCGTCCGAAATAGACGCCCGCTGCAGCCGCTGCTGCGGCGATGCCCGCCCCGCCCAGAACCATCTTGCCCCATGTCGCCAGATTGCCCGATTCAGGCTCCTTGCCTTCCGGCGTCAATCTGTCGACCATATCGGGCAGGATCTTCGAGAGCACAGAGGGCGCTGCGGATTCGGGAATACCCGCACGTTGGGCCAGGTTTCTGATTTGGTCCTCACCCAATACCTGTTTCAATTGGTCCGGCTGTACGTTTTGGTTTTTTTCCGTGCCGACCCACGACGAGGCCACCTCTCCGAGTCCGGATTGCTGGAATTTCCGGACCAGCCCGCCGATGCCTCCCATCGACTCCAGCATGCCCAGGGTGCCGTTTACCAGATTTTGGGTCTTGGGTTCGGCTTCCTCGTCGTTATTTGCGCCGATAGCGGATTTGACGATTTCGTTAAATAAACTCATCACGACCTCCTCGATAACCGGATGAAAAAATCGAAAACGCGGTTGCGGATCAATTACAGGCGATTTTTGCTTCAGGACGATTCAAAAATCCGTAAACCTGCCATTGCCGATACCGGACTTAAGGCCCGATTGCATCGGGAATAACATTTAAGAGCAATGAATGCAATCGAGGGTTCAGAGTGGCGGAATAATCGCGTCCGGTTCAATCTATCGAATTGGTTTAAATGGCAGAGTCAGCTCACAAAACGAAAATATGCAATAAAGCCATCCCAATCCCGCAGTTCGAGTCAGAAATCCGGTCATTGACCCTCCCGTCCTCGCAAAGCCCCCAATATCAAGATAATCTTTACCTGTCCTTGCCTCTTATGCGATTCTGCTCCCTGTACGACTCGGTCAGGTTCTCAATTTACGCTCCCGCCCTGTTTAGGTACAGTTAATAGATTAAGAGCCTAAAATACCCGTTGTTGATAACGTTGAAGCGCCTCCATAGACCGGCGCAAAGCCCCGCCCAAGCAAAGATTAACTATTAAGGACATACCAATGCCGCCTCACACGCATCACCACGAACAAAAACCCAATCGCCAGACCTTGTATGTCGCGGCCGCGCTGATTCTCGGCATTGTAGCCGGCGAGCTTTTGAATTTGGCCTTTGCCGGCCCCGAGCCGAGCCCAGCCTTACAGCAGGTCGTGGCAGTATTGACGGTGCTGACCGATATTTTTTTGCGTCTGATCAAGATGATCATTGCGCCGCTGGTGTTCGCGACGCTGGTAGTCGGCATGGCGAAAATGGGCGACATCCAGGTCATTGGGCGCATCGGCATTAAAGCGATGCTGTGGTTTTTTTCGGCGTCGATCTTTAGCCTATTGCTCGGCATGCTGCTCGTGAATCTGTTTCAGCCCGGCACTTCGCTGCACATCCCGTTTCCGCCAGAAGGCGCCTCCACCGGCCTACCGGAGGTCGAGCCGACCTTGCAGAATTTCGTAGCGCACGTGTTTCCGAAAAGCATCTTCGAGGCGATGGCCGCCAATGAAATATTGCAGATCGTCGTGTTTTCGATCTTCTTCGGCGTAGCCTCGGCCGCATTGGGCGATCTGGCCCACCCGATGGTGCTGCTCCTCGACTCGCTGGCGCACATCATGCTGAAAATCACCAGCTACGTGATGCATTACGCGCCGGTGGCCGTGTTCTCGGCGATCGCGTCGGTAGTCGCGCAAAACGGCATGACGGTATTGCTCTCTTACGGCAAATTCATCGGCGAATTTTATTTCGCGTTGTTGCTGCTCGGCGGCCTGCTCGCCGGTATCGGTTGGGTGTTTTTAGGACGCCGCCTGCCGTCACTGCTTCGTCACATCCGCGAACCGATGCTGCTCGCTTTCGGCACCGCCAGCAGCGAGAGCGCCTATCCCAAACTTTTACAGCAGCTCGAACGTTTCGGCTGCGATGAAAAGGTCTGCGGTTTGGTGTTGCCCCTGGGCTATTCATTCAACCTCGATGGCAGCATGATGTACATGACCTTTGCGTCGCTGTTCATCGCCCAGGCCTACGGCATCGACATGCCGCTCTCGGAACAGCTCTTGATGTTACTGGTATTGTTGTTCACAAGCAAAGGCGTGGCCGGCGTACCGCGCGCGTCGCTGATCATCATCGCCGCGACTTTGTCAATGTTCCACATTCCGGAGGCAGGCCTGTTGCTGTTGCTCGGCATCGATCAGGTCCTGGACATGGGGCGCAGTACGACGAACGTGCTGGGTAACAGCATCGCGGCGGCCGTGGTGAGCCGCTGGGAAAAGGCGCTGCGCTAAAAGTGAGTAGAAAGTAGGCAGCCGCACCGCATGGAGAGGGGGCGTCTCAGAATTCGGATCACAGAGTACGCTAAGCCGGTTGTGTCTTAAAAATGGCTTTTGTTCAACCGAGAATACTTAGGTAAAGGTCTAGTAAATATCCCCCGGCAAAGCCGGGGGATATTTACTCACCGGGGTGTTTAGGATTCCGTATTCAGGGAAATTCGTGTGCCGACTGTCGAAAGAAGGATTCTCGGGTTGGGGGTTCGCCCAGCCACTGCGCCCGGATCAATGCATCTTGGGATTGAGGCTTTGTCGGCTTTTTATCGGCATCGTATACAGAAATCGTATTGTGCATCGTTGACACGATTACCGCATTAGATGGAACGTCAAAATTAATTTCCCAATGCATAATTAACGAAGTCGGGCATATCGAAGTCTTTTCTTTTGCCTATAGTGGGATACCACGCCGGTGCTTGCCGAAGCAGAGAATGACCGTCATTCAGCATTAAACCGACGAAAGTTTCAACGATAATACGGCTGCCTACTCGACCGAGTTGCACCGGTGTATCCTCTTCGCCGCCTTTCTCAAACCAGTCGTGTTGCGATTCGGCGAGTACGTAGTACCATAAAGGCGCCTTGCCGACGAAACTCGGAAACTTGCGTGCGAGATCGTCCATGCTATCGAGCTTTTTATAATCATCGGCGTTAGTCGCCTTGCCGATTTTCAATACGTGGTCTGGGAGCGCCTCAAGTCCCATCGCCCGCGCAACATCCTGGCCGGAAGGCAACCCCATCGCCATGCCGCGCAAGAGATTACGTAAAGCCAAATTCGGTATCTCTTTACCATCCAAAGGTTTAGGCTGAAGCTGCGCAATATCGGTTAACGGCGGCGCTGGCGTCGACATGTCGATCTTGGAAAACTCCGCCAAGAAAGCTAACGGATTCACCAGTGAAGTATCGATTTTATATGCGGGTTGCGTGCGATCCTTGCCGATACGACTGTCTTTGTTGCCGGTGAGGTCAAAGAACAAGTTCCAGTCGATACCCCATTCCTTCGGAAATTCATCAAAGCCGTTCAAACCGCGCTGCTTGAGGCCGGCAAAAATGAATTGCCGACCGTCAATACCTCGTTCACGTTCATTAGGTTGAGTATCATCGGGATGATTACCTCCGCTTAGTTGAGTATTCAAACGGTAGATCGGACGCACCATCGAATGCCCGAAACGGTAAGCGGCTGCCGAAAATTCGATCGGCATAAAGGCTTCGTTCTTCGGTTTATAAAACAAGAGCCGCGGCTTATCTTCAAAAATGGATCGCCCACTAGCCAAATGCGGCAATACGCTTTCGATAATGTCTCGGCGGGCGACTTTATAGAGGAAATCGTGCAGTACGACATATTGGTAATGCCAACGGACCAACCGCTGAATTTCACTGAAGCCAATGCGTGAATTATCGTCGGCTAGCCGGTTGTGAAACTGCAAGAAAACCGAATGTAATTGGCTGACAATCACATTTTCATCGTTGCGCTTATCGCCGATCAACGCGCGATTATGTACTGTACCGTCTGGATCAACCCAGCGATGACGAGGCAAATCATGTGCAATGGCTTTGCCGTTTGGTCCTTCCAATAATTCACGGCCGAGTTGAAACTTGCGCCCATTACCCTCGTACATATAAGGTTGATCATCCGGCCCCCGGCCGTAAAGGCAATCAAGATCGAAACGCGGAGTACGGAAGTCCACCAGAGCATCGACATCATTGCGTTTCTGCAGACTGCTAGCGGGATCGAAGGTAAGGTCGTGATCGATAAATTGCCCGAGATAAGTATAACCGGCATCGATACCGCTGTTCTCCTCATCATCGTGCAGGCGGGTCGACTGATTTTCTTCGCTCGGTGCGAAAGGAAGGTTTGTCCCTTCTGCCAATTCTGGATCTGAAGCCATTCCTCCTTCGTCATGTCCATTGCCGGCAAGTTGGCGCAGCGCCTCTTCCGGCCACTCGGCGGCGGGCAAATTACGGAATATACGCCCGAAACGTCCTTCTGCCTGGGAAGAGCGGCGATCAAAATCGGCTCCGCGGACAGCGCCGTGCGATGAGTTTTTCTTACCGGGTAAAGTCTTCATAAAAATCCTCCTTTTCTAAATTAAAAATCGATCCTGCTTGTATTGAGGTTACCCATACATAAAGCGAAACGTGGACGAAAAAGCTGCTGCAGCCATTTCGCGGTATGAGAGATTACTATGCTGCGATTCAATAAATAACTAAGACTGCCGCTCAAACTCAGGTGGCAATGTTATTTAGAACGCGCTCATCGTTGGCATATGGCTCAAACTATACTTTTACTTTAAAACGTACATGTTCAGTTGCTTATAAGCTTAAATAAGGAAGGTTGTTTTTTTGGAGATATAGATCTTTCTTTCCAAAAATTCTTTCCCAAAATCATCTGCTGTTGTTTCCTTATTTGGGAGATCACGAAAGATGAATTTTAATGAAAAAATACCTTAGACTTTGATGAGGCAGAGTTTATAGCGAATGTCTCTAGAATGATACTCATAAAGAATGATATAGAACAGATAAAAAATGGGGATATAATGTATTTATTTTTTCCTTTGTCTATGATCTATTTAATCACGACAAGTAATTTACCTATATTACAAAGGCTGAATATTTATAATAGTTACTTAACGGAAGCCGAGGCGAGGGAATCGATTAACTGATATGGAATAGCTGTTATATAAATTGGAGCGATCGCGTGCGGACTAGAGCATTTTAAGATCGAGTGAATAGCAACTTCCGACCCTGGCGTCGTCGAAGGTGTTTTGCAGCATGGGAGAACCTGATGCCCAGAGCCTATTCGATGATTTCGCGGATCGCCTTCTGCTTCGCCCAGGCTGACGCGACTTTAACAAAAACTATCCGCATCACCGGCATCCGTAAATGCCGTCGAAAAGCTTGAAAAATGTCAGGGTTCCGGTTTAATAGAGAATAAGCGGATTACTTTTTGTTTTACCTTAACCATTTCGGGAAGACCACTATGAAAAAACGAAGCATCGTCAGTCTGTTATTGATCGCTTGGGGCACAACCGCGCTGGCCGACACGATCGGCTCCGTAGATACCGAATTCAAGCTGATCGGCCCCGACAACAAGATCGTGATCGAGGCATTTGACGATCCGGAAGTCGCCGGAGTGACTTGTTACATCAGCCGGGCGAAAACGGGCGGAGTTTCCGGGGCCGTCGGCGTCGCTGAAGATACTTCCGATGCGTCGCTGTCCTGCCACCAGACCGGCGCGATCAATCTCGACCCTAAGATCAAATCGGGCGATCGCGACGGCGAGAACGTGTTCAAAAAACGCACCTCGCTGGTGTTCAAGTCGATGCAGGTAGTCAGATTTTTCGACAAAACCCGCAATACCCTGGTTTATATGGTCTACAGCGACCGGGTATTGAAGGGCTCGCCGAAAAACAGCGTTTCCGCCGTACCGATTCAAGCCTGGCGCTAAATTCGGACGCGATGAAGCGGTTCGGGGGGATCGTATCGAACCTGCGGAAGGACTTGCGGGTCTGATAAAACAGGTGACAGGCTTGCGGCGCGGCAGCGCAAACCGCTTCGCGGACGGCAGCCGGTTGACGACGTTCGGGTTGTTTTCCCCGATGGATTTTTCCGGAACGGGAACGCTTCCATTGCAGGGTAGGAAAGAGCGATGAAGTTCAATACTGGAAGATGGGCTACGGTGATTCTCCTGAGTTTGCTGATGCTCGGCTGTTCGAGCATACGGGCTAGAACCGACATTGTTGATCAAGACGATAAATGGCGGGTTTATCCCGGCGTTCGGCAGGATGTGAACGATTTCGGAACACTAATGAAAGGCCAGCCTTTGAAAACCGATGAGGAAGGTGTGCAGCCGGGATGGATCAACGGGATTGTCGGCTTCATTCTGGCTTTCGATCTGCCTTTTTCGACCGTTTTCGATACGGTTGTGGTGCCTTATGACCTCTATCGCATTTACAATCCGGAAGCGTTCCGTAAAAACGACCGTGCCTCGACCGATAAATGACGTGCTTTCTAAGGTAGCGATAGAGGCACAGGGCGAGTCCCAGAGCATGAAGCGGAGTCCCAAGTCCTTTGTATCAGGGACGATTATCCGGCGATAGCAGGGAAGGCCAATCGTTTCACCTGGATCGGCAATTAACCCCGAATTCCTGAATTTCCTGCGGATTCAATTCGCAAAATTTGCGTTCAAAATGGGTTTTGGTAAAGTTGAGTACGAAATTAAAAGTCGCGTCGCGTTTTCCCGGTTCCTTGCAATCGTAGAACTCCTCCATGCAAACCTTTTTATCCGGCCTCTCGGGTTTGCGCAGGTCGCTATGCGATCCCGTAAGCGAGAGGCGGGTGTCGTAAACCTGCCCGGCATCGAACGAATAAAATTTCTCGCGTTGCCATAATATTTCGCTGGGACCGAAATCCGAGTCCATGTCCGCCACAAAGGGCTCGGCGCTGAAGCGGCTGAAAGTGTAAGGACCGATATTCGGGGCAAATGGCGGTCTTTGCAGGCCGTTTAAGTCGGCAAGCATTTTCCGGCACCCGTTGTCGTTAGAACAGGCAGGGTTGCCGAACGGCTTTCTTGATGAGTAGTAGTCTTCCAGTCCCCATAAGTTCGCGCCAATCCAGCGCCCGGCCGCCAAATGGTTCAGGCCGGTCTTGCCGAGACCCGGCTTGTTCAGCCGAAACAGCCCCTGCCCGGATTCGTTTCGATACAGCATATTGGTCGGCAGGAAAAAATCCACCGTATTCGCCATCCCTTTGGCGATGCTCTGCCAACCGAAGCCCGAAACGGACGGCGATTCGTAGAGGCCGCCCAACGTACCGGTCTGGACATGATGCCAGAAATCCCAGGGTAGGTTGATCAGACTGTAAAATGCCTGGCCAACCTGCGTATAAGCGAGGCTATAGGCGAGATCCAGAGGGCCGATCGCCCACTGCAACAGGTAGGTCGGCAGCTTGAGCCACCGGTTATCATTTTGAAAATAGAATTGATCCAACTTTTTACTGGCCTGGTTTCCCATTTGAGTGATTTGGCTATTCAAAATCGCCTCGCGCAGGCTGAATAACGCGCCGTTCGCGTAGTCGCTCGCGCTATAAACGATCGCCTTGCGCGGAATGAACCGGAGCGTCTGCGTCGGCGCGAAATGGACGATATCGACCGGATAGGATAATTCGCCCGGATGGAAGGCCGGGTTGAACAGCACCAGCGAATCGATCGGCGTTTCGGCAGTCTGCTCGTACCATGCCTTTAACAAAGGCGGCTTATCCAGGCCCTCGAATGCAACTTCGAGTTCTTCGAACGGCTTGCGGTGCCCCGTGAGATCGCAGATTGCCAGGCTTTTAAGCCGTTCGTCCGGAGCGCTCCCATTCTTACCGCAACCGGCCAGAAATTGTTCCGGGTGGGCGGCGATCGATTCCAACATCCATCGTCTGATGGCTTCCATTCCGGCTATCGTGACCAGTTTGGCGCCATAGCTGTGCCCGACCAGATGCAGGCGGGTTTTCGCCATCGAAACGCAGACATCGTCGCCCGGATCGAGCGGATCCGGCATCTGGCAGTCTTTTCCCGCTTGAACAGGAGCGTCCGGCGGGATTTGCTTCTGTTTAATCAAACGGTAGAGCAGCGCCGACACCGGAACATCCTCGCCCATGATGGCATCCGCGTCTCGAATCAGGCCGGTGTTGAAATAGCCGTAAGCGTTTTCTTTCCAATCCACGCCCAGGTAATCGTTGGGATAATGCGGGCCCAATGCGTTTTGCGAGGCATTCAGGCTTTGCTTCCAGGCACTGAGAAAATGTAGGGGGACTTTGTCGATCAGGTTGGTAAAGGGTTCCGCGGCCGAATCCATCCCGAAAGGCAGGATCGCCTTGACCATATTGGTGGTGGGCCGGGTCGTCGAAGTCCAGGTGACGAAGATGAAATACGGCTGGAAGGTCGAAGGCGGTTTTTTATCCCGGATGAATTGATCGATCCGCTCCAGGTAATTGTGATAATTGGCGATTGCCAGCGGCAGAGTATAATCCCAGCCGTGCGAGATCAGATAAATGTCGCTGATCAAAGGTTTGTTCACCGCCTTTCGCCATTTCAACTCGGCCAATAGATCCTCGACCGGATGGGTCAACAGGCGGTGGTCGCCGTTGTAAATGGCGAACGTATAATTGTGCCCGCGCACCGTGTAAGATTCTTTTTTATGCGGCTCGTAGGGCGGCAGATGTTTTTCTGCGCACCCCGTAAGCGACAGCAGCAGCACCATACAGCAGTTTATGACCAGGGCGAGTCGGAAAGGCGAGTCCATGCATTCTCCTTAATTCCAAAACCAAAACCGGTTTCAGTCATATGACAGTAGAATGGCGGATGGCGTTGCCGTTTTTTTGAGGTTCGGGACGACTTTTGGCAAATCGGCAAAAATAAGGATTTAGGAAGAGGGCGAAAGGAAGCGCCGAAAGTCCCGTTTTAGCCTGAGGGCGAAAAGTTGGAAATAAAGATTTTCGATATATCTTTCCTGATCCGCGGAGAATTAGGTTAGGATTCGGCTCCAAATCACTTCTCCGCCCAAGCTGCCAGGTTTTAAAAACCCGGCAGGTCTACCACCCATACCCGGAAGTTAATATCGGCCAAATCTTTAGATCTTCGGGAAGGCCGTCAGGCGCTTGTCCAGCCAAGCGACGGTTTCCTCCAATACCTGCGCCGATTCGGCCGGCCGATGATTGAGCAGTTCGTGCTTGAAACCGGGATAAACGACTAACGATTTATCCTCGCTCCCCAGCCGCGCGTACAAGGCCTTTGCGCCGGAAAGGGCGGCGATCCGGTCTTTGCCGCCGTGGCAAATCAAAGCGGGCGATGCAATACGGCCGGCGTGGCGCCCGATCTGCTCGCGGGCCAGGGTGAACTGATTCAGCCAGCCGAGCGTGACGGTAGAGAGGCGGTAGGGGTCGTGCTTGAAGTCGTCGATTACGCGGGGATTATCGGTCAGTTCGTTAAGGTCGATCAGGGAAGGAATCCTGAGCCGCGGCGCGTATTTCGAGCATTTTTTGGCTAAAGCGCCGCCGTAATCGGCAAGCCGGCCGACCAAGTGCAGCGGGCAGGAAAACACCAGCACTCCTCGGATGGCTTGCGGGTACTGCAGCACATAGTTCAGCATCACGATCGAACCCATGCTGTGCCCGAACAGAAAGAGCGGACGGGCCGCTTCTTCGGCGGCGACCTGCGCGATGAACTCTGCTGCATCGTCGACGTAGTCCTGAAAGGCATCGACATGCCCGCGTTTGCCTTCGGAGCGGCCGAAGCCGCGTTGATCGAAGCCGTAGCAGTAGTATCCGTGGGCTGCGAATGCCTGAAAAGCCGGCTCGTAGCGGCCGATGTGCTCGCCCACGCCATGCAGAAACACGATCGACGCTTTCGGCGAAGCCGCCGGGCGGGCCGTATAAAAAAGGGACAGGCGGTCCCGGGTCTGAAAAAATCCCATTTTTACGAAGTTTCCGTGGAAGCGAGCTGCGCTGGATTTAAGGAAGCGGTATGCAGCGAGGCCCGGCGGGAATTGCCGGGCCGCAGGAACGGCAAAAGCGGTTAGCCATAATCCTCCGAAGTCTCGCGTTTTCGGGCCTCTTTCGCTTTTTCGCTGGCCTTGTAAAGGTCGATCGAAATCAGCGCGAATACCCCGGCCCACAGCTTCGAGGCGATGTCCTGGCCGTATTGAAAAAAACCGAACGAGCCCGGCGCACCGTACGGTAAGAAGATAAAGAAATACTCCACGACAAACCAGACGGGCGGCAGGATGCCCCAGGCGACCAGCAAGAGATACTTGGATCTCAAGGTGTCCTGTTTATACAGTATCCACAGCGTGACGGCCACCGCGAACAGGCCGAAAAAAATAAAGGCATAAATGCCGATCTGTAATGGTCCTTCATAAACCATTCGCATTCCGGGAGCATCGTTGTTCATCGGTTTTACTCCAGTCGATTAGCGCCGACATCTCGGCGAGGATTGGCGGAAATCAAGCGATATGCACCCGTCTCAATGCGCGCTTCCGTTCAGGTGCCGCTCGATCGATTCATATACGTTAAATTTTTCGAAAAGTTGCTGCACCGGCAGAGAAGGCGGCAGGGTTTCGTAACCGGCCGGCCAATTATCCCAGCCGTACCCCCAGCGCCAGGGCGTCGGCAGCCAGGGCATCCCGCCCAGCCGGACGCCGGCATAGACGATGTTCCCGAGTCCGTTGGCCTTCGCGTTCACGCAACGCATCAATTCCCGGTCCGCGTAATCCCGGTCCCGGCCGCTGCCGCCGCACCAATACGCGATGTCATGCGCAATGCAGCAGGCAGCCCAGGTTTCGTCCGGCCAACGCGAGCAGCCGTCGGTCGTGAAAATGAAATCGGGCTGCGTAGGAGCAGCGGCGCGTTTTTCCCGGCAATAGGCTTCCGCGAGATCTTCGAGCGAGTTCCGCGCCGATTTGTTTTTGGTGTAGGGCTCGATGGATAACCGGGACTCCATCGACGTACAGCCCGCGGCCAGAGCACTTGTCAATAAACCGATTAGCGGCCGGCGGTAATTCGGCAAGCGGAAACGGCGATTTTTCATTTGCATGCTACCGATCCTGATTGATTTCATCGATTCACCGGCTCCTATCCTAACGCATAAGCATGGCGGATGCCACTGCAGTTAAGCCGTTATCCCGAAAGGCGGTGTGCAATGGGATTGTGTTTTGAGTAAATATCCGCCGGCTTTGCCGGGCGGATATTTACTAATGCCCCAACGTTTTGAATAGCCGCCGTCATTCGGGGGCATCGTCCAGATCGTGTGCACATGGTCGGGCAGAATGACCAAGGCATCCACATGAAACGGCAAGCGACCGAGGCAATACCCGATCACCTCCCGCAAACAATCCCGCGCCCGTTCGTTCGCCAGAATCCCCGCCCGCCGTTCCCTCATTACGGTAAAGAAAAACGATCCGCCCGAAACATAATATCGGCGATAATTGAGCAAACCGACCTCCAAAAAATGAATTCAACCGTAGGGCGCATGGCTGAGTAGGATGTTCCAACGTAGGAGGCGCATCGATGGGGATTCACTCGACCGATGCGCTTCGTTCCTCAGCGCATCCTACGAGCTGAAAAACCATTATTCAACAGAAAAAACAATATGACCCGTTATCGTCGATTTTAAACGCCGGGCGCCACATGGTTTTTTACGGTTAATCTTGCGCAACGGCGCGATAATGCTTTATTGATCGATAAGATAGAACCGCTGCGTCAGGCATTTCGTCACGTTAAACAAAGACATCCATTTCATATCGATGCGATTGTGGTGTTGCCCAACCATTTGCATTGCCTCTGGACATTGCCCGAGGACGATGCAGATTTTTCGACCCGGTGGAATTTGCTCAAGGGGCAATTCTCCCGCTCTGTCGAAAAAGGCGAACGGGTTTCGGCAAGCCGTATCGGCAAAAGAGAGCGGGGAATATGGCAACGTCGGTTTTGGGCCCACCTGATCACCGATTAAGGAGATTTCAACCGGCATGCCGATTATATCCATTGGAATCCGGTAAAACACGGCAAGGCCAGACAAGTAGCGGAGTGGCCTTATTCCAGTTTTCATCATTATGTAAGACTCGGCGTTTACCCCTCGACATGGGGCTATGCCGGCGAGTTTGATTTTGATGCCGGAGAATAAAATTGTTCTTTGATTTTGATACCGTGTAAGAAATTGTTATAGGATGGGCTGACGAAGGAAGCCCATCGTTCGCGATTGAATGGGCTTCGTACCTCAGCCCATCCTATGGTCCTATGGTCTTCCCATCCGCCGGCTGGGAATGCGTTAAAAATCGATCCAATCGGTTGGCAAAGTTTTGAATCTCCCGCGAACTCAACGCCGCCGGCCCGCCGGTTTCGATGCCGCTGGATCGCAGGCCGTCCATAAAGTCGCGCATCGCCAGGCGCTCGCCGATATTGTTCTGGCTATAGGATTCGCCGCGGGTATTGATGACATGCCCGCCTTTGGCGATGGCTTCCGCGGCAAGCGGAATGTCGCCGGTTACCACCAAGTCGCCAGCCGCCATGCGCTTAACGATCTCGTTATCCGCCACATCGAAGCCGCCGCTGACGCGCAGCATGCGAATGTAACGCGAAGGTGGCACCGGCAGCGATTGATTCGCCACCAGCGTCGTCGTTATCCGACACCGTTCCGCCGCTCGAAACAAAATATCCTTGATCGCCTTGGGACAGGCATCGGCATCTACCCAGATTTGCATGATGAGTCTGAAATTGAAAGATTTAGGGAATGGATTATTTTCTTTGTCTGTGGATTGGCCTTATTCAAGTTTTCACCATTATGTAAGGCTTGGCGTGTATCCCGCGGCATGGGGCTATAACGGCGAGATTGATTTGGACGTCGGCGAATAATCAAGCGCGATTTCAATACGATGGGCTGACGAAGGAAGCCCATCGTTCGCGATTGATGGGCTTCGTACCTCAGCCCATCCTATAGGTCTAGCCGATGCCGGCAAACCGCCCCAGCTGATCATCGGTGCGATGATGCGCAAGCTCGTCCATGTCGCCTTCGGCGTCTTGAAATCGGGAAAAGCCTTCGATCCGGCTCTTCATAACGCTTGACGCGGATAACAGTATCTATGGGTCTATAGGTCTATCTTTCTACCAATTGATTGACCTAATAATCCTGTCGGAGCATGTGGGCTAATATTAAATAAACCAAGAGCTCTATTAATATTTGAAATTCCACCTGAATCTGGCTTTTTAGAATATTCTTCGATTAATTTCTGGTTTTCTTGACTTAATCGAGTGTTTTCACTTTTAAGCTGATCTTGCTTTGATAATAACGAGGCAACACCAGCTCTATAAACGGGAATTAGCGCTTTTCTTACTTCATCCTCGAGCTCTGAAACTGTAGAAAAATATTTCGGATTATGGGTTCTTGAAAGATTATTTTTAAACTCATCCAATAATACTTTATTATCAACAAGATTTTCCCTAGTTTGCTCTTTAAAGAAAACAAGAATATCTTTTCGCATTAGCCTAGCCTGTAAATATTCCCATTTTGTAATACTGTGATTTTTTGAACCTGTAATTTCAGGAATTATTGATCCATAGCGATGACCAACAATTAATATAATAAAATCACTTTCGTTTATGCCCTTCAAAATCTCTTTTTTAGAGTTATTATTAGATGCTGGCTTTATATCTAAAGCATTAACGTTTAAATTATACTCTTGCAGTATCCCAGCAACAGCTTTCCGTTCTTCTTTAAAATCAAGAAATGTAGAGCTTATAAAGGCTGATGGATGTGAGGTATTACGGTTTATGTTCATTCAGTCTCTCCAATATGATAAATAATTTTTTAGCTGAATGCTAAACATCACCCACACTTACTCTCCCCGCAATTCAAGCAAGTCATACACCCATCCATTAACACCATCGCCTTGGTGCTGCACTTAGTGCAGAGCACGGCCTTTTCGGGAAACGCCTGGCCTTCAGAGGCGCCGTGCAGCGCTTCGAACTCGCGGCGTTTCTCGTCGATCAGTTTTTTCTGATGATCGCTCAAGCCTTCCGGCTTGATCATGCCGATGTGTTTCATATGGGATTCGATCGCGTAGCCGATTTCGGCGACCAGTGAAGGCATGAACACCCCGCCTTTCTTGAAATAGCCGCCGCGCGGGTCGAATACCGCCTTCAGCTCTTCCACCAAAAATGTGGCGTCGCCGCCTTTCCGGAATACAGCCGAGATGACCCGCGTCAACGCCAAGACCCACTGGAAATGCTCCATGTTCTTCGAGTTGATGAAGATTTCGTAGGGGCGGCGCTCTTCGTGCTCGGTACCCTGGTTCAGGATGATGTCGTTGATCGTGATGTACAGCGCGTGCTCGGACTGCGGGGTCTTGATCTTGTAAGTCGAGCCGACCAGCACTTCCGGGCGCTCGAGGTTTTCGTGCATACGCTCGACGTCGCGCTGCTTCGCTTCCGTAGCGGCCTGTTCGGCGGCGGCTTTGTCTTCCTGGGTCAGCACTTTGTAGCCGACGATTTTTTTGCTGATTTTGTGTAAAGTCATGGCGGTATCCTCAATCAAAACTTGCCGTAGTAGCCTTCTTTCAAGGCATCGAACAGGTTCGCGGCGGTATGGATTTCGCCGTCGTATTCGACCTCTTCGTTGCCCTTGAATTCGACGACGTGGCCGTCTTCGAGCGTGAACTGGTAGGTGGTGTTTTCGAGATCCTTTTCCTTGACCAGGACGCCCTGGAACACTTCCGGATTGAAGCGGAAGGTCGTGCAGCCTTTCAGGCCTTTTTCGTAGGCATATTCGTAAATCGACTTGAAATCCTCGTAAGGGTAGTCGGTCGGCACGTTCGCGGTCTTCGAGATCGACGAGTCGATCCATTTTTGCGCCGCGGCCTGGATGTCGACATGCTGCTTCGGCGTGATATCGTCGGCGGCGATGAAATAATCCGGCAACTTATGGCCCGGATCGTCGCTGTACGGCATCGCGTTCGGATTAACCATTTCCCGGTAAGCGAGCAGTTCGAACGAATACACGTCGACCTTTTCCTTCGATTTTTTGCCGGCGCGGATCACGTTGCGCGAATAGTGATGCGCGAAGCTCGGCTCGATGCCGTTGCTGGCATTGTTCGCGAGCGACAGCGATATCGTGCCGGTCGGCGCGATCGAACTGTGGTGCGTAAAGCGCGCGCCGGTCTGCGCCAGCTCGGCGACCAAGCCGGGTTCGGCGTCGGCCAATTGCTGCATGTAGCGGCTGTATTTCGCGTGCAGCACCTTGCCGAGGATCTGGTCGCCGAGCTTGTAGCCGTCCGCGATCATTTCCGGTCGTTTGTGCAGCATTTCGCCGGTCACCGTGAACAGCTGCTCCATGATCGGCGCAGCACCTTTTTCCTTCGCCAATGCCAAGCCTTCCTTCCAGCCTTCAACCGCGAGCACCTTGGTCACTTCTTCGGTAAAGCGCAGCGATTCGGCGTCGCCGTATTTCATGCCGAGCAGGGTCACCGTCGAGCCGAGGCCAAGGTAGCCCATGCCGTGGCGGCGCTTGCTGAAGATCTCGTCGCGCTGCTTAGACAGCGGCAGGCCGTTGATTTCGACCACGTTGTCGAGCATCCGGGTGAAAATGCGCACCGTCTTGCGGTAGGTATCCCAGTCGAAATGCGCTTCGGCGGTGAACGGCTTGACCACGAAGCGAGTCAGGTTGATCGAGCCGAGCAGACAGCTGCCGTAAGGGGGCAGGGGCTGTTCGCCGCACGGGTTGGTTGCGCGGATGTTTTCGCAGAACCAGTTGTTGTTCATCTCGTTGACCTTGTCGATCAGAATGAAGCCGGGTTCCGCATAATCGTAAGTCGAGCTCATGATGATGTCCCACAGGCGGCGCGCGGGCATCGTCTTGCTGATCCGGCAGGCGACCAGGCCGTCATTGTTCACGATATAGCCTTCCTTGCCGGGCAGGTCGCGCCAGATGATCAACTTGCTGTCGCTGAGGTCCAGTTTGTCGGATTTAACTTCCTTCTCGGTGACCGGAAACGACAGCGCCCAGGGCTGGTCGTTCTTGACCGCTTCGACGAATTCCTTCGTGATCAGCAGCGACAGGTTGAACTGGCGCAGCCGCCCGTCTTCGCGCTTGGCCCGGATAAACTCGACCACATCCGGATGGCCGACGTCGAACGTTGCCATTTGCGCGCCGCGCCGACCGCCCGCGGAGGAGACCGTAAAGCACATCTTGTCATAGATGTCCATGAACGACAGCGGTCCCGAGGTATAAGCACCGGCACCGGACACATAGGCGTTCTTCGGACGCAGGGTCGAAAATTCGTAGCCGATGCCGCAGCCGGCTTTCAGGGTCAATCCGGCCTCGTGCACTTTCGCCAGGATGTCGTCCATCGAGTCCGCGATCATGCCGGAGACGGTGCAGTTGATCGTCGAGGTCGCCGGCTTGTGCTCCAGCGCACCCGCGTTCGAAACGATTCGCCCGGCCGGAATCGCGCCCTGGCGCAGCGCCCACAGGAATTCCTTGTAATATTTTTCCTGTTTCGGCTTGCCGATTTCGACTTCGGAGAGCGCCTTCGCGACCCGTTGATACGTCTCGTCCATCGTCGCATCGATTGCCGTGCCTTCTTTGGTTTTCAGGCGATATTTAGTGTCCCAGATATCGAGCGAGGCATCCTGAAAAGGAATATCGGTCACGTTGTTGGGGATGACATGAAGAAGTGCTGTCATGGCGATCTCTCTGTTAAGTCCGTGGGTGAAGAATAATAAATGACATTAAATCAGCAAGTTAGAAGAACAAAAGATATGCTGAAAAATGTCTATATGTGGATATTTATATTTATATTACCACAATATATTGTGTTTGAAAGAGGGTGAAAAGGAAAGTTCGCGATCCCCGGAACGGAAAAAAAATCTCCTTGAAAAAAGACTTTTAGAATCAAAGAGGGAATTGAATAAGTTCGGAAAAGGCGAACGAAAAAGACTTAAGACGGATCCGGTAAAGCCGAAAAAAGACCGCACCGGCTGCGCTCGGGACAGTAAAAAAAATAGAGCAGAGTACTTGCAATAATATCTGGATAGGTTATTATACTGGGCTCACGGAGAGATGGCTGAGTGGTTTAAGGCAGCGGTCTTGAAAACCGTCGTGGGTTTGTAGCCCACCCAGAGTTCGAATCTCTGTCTCTCCGCCATTCACTCTATAAAAATCAATAACTTGTATTGATTTTTAGGTTTTTGCCCTCCGCTTTACCCACCCAGCAAAGCCTGTATTGATGCGGATAGCACGGGATAATCCGATTGCAATCGTTGCCGATTACTCTGGATGCAAGTTCTATATATTCCATGCCGGAATAAACTAATTTCTTTTTGATTTTCAAAAACGAGGAAGGCCGGTGATTTGAGTGCGGGTATCTACTGTAGTTGCGGCAAACCATCCTTGCGAAACTTCTAAGGCAAACCTCACCGGTTCGCGAGCGCAGTGTCTTTCCAATTGAAGAGGGTTCATATCGGCTATATTCGCGATACTCCCGTTATCCCGAATGAACGCGACGGACAGGGGGACAAGAGTGTACTTCATCCACATACAGACAGGTTGGACGGTAGGAAAAACAAAAAGCATGCCCTGACTGGGGTTCGGCACCAGACGGAACATCATTCCGCGTGTTCGAGTCGTCTCGTTATCGGCTACTTCAACCTGAAGTCGGCTGAAGCCTATATTTAATGTCCGTTCTTTAAATTCGGGCGAGAAAACAAGAAAAGCCCACCCTGTGACGACAAGGCTTATTATCGCCATGGAGGCAACGCCGAAAAGCCGTTTAATAGAAATCCGGCCATCCCTGGCCCTCAATAAGCGATCCATTCGATTCCTTGCCTTTGTTTATTACTCTTCTACCTTTTTTTACTCCTTCGAGTCAGAATAAACGCTGCCGTTCCCACCAGAAAAAGCGGTAGGATTTCGGGTTCGGGGACTGGAACCGTCTGAGCCAAAGCGGGAAAAGCGGGAAGTAGGGTTAAAGCCAGTGCGGCGATTTTTTTTACGGTCATCATAAATGCTCCCAAATGGCAACAAATGGCGGTGCCAAAACGCCGGGCGCGCTGCACATGCCCGATCTACTTATACTCCCATTACGAAGTATCTACAACTAAAAATCAGGAGTGGTCGTTATCAATCAGAATTGAAAAGTTTCTATTGGGTTGAACGGAGTGATTCGTTTGGGGTCGCCAAGTCGGCCTGCAAGAGAATCCGCGCATTATCAAATTTCCGTGCCTTACCTTTACCTCGGTTAATGAGGGTGAGTACACTGCTCCGCATCTGTCAATATCACTCGATAAAACTTGTCCACCATTGCCTTCTCATCGTCTTGTCCGGTCATCCTGCCTACTTTTATAGCGCCGACAGGGGGGGGATGATGCTGCACTAGAATTCTTCGACAAAAAACCGGCTATTGAATAATTGAGGGAGAAAACTTTTCAAATTTGTTTCCTCCCCATAATCTTGGAAAATTTTGCAAGCCGATTATCTAAGTTGCGGTTGCTTTTTCCCGCTTTTTTACAAAAGCAATTACCTATTAGAAGGCCTTTTTCCGCTTTCTACATCAACTTGGGTTTTTCTCAGCTTTTCTCGGATGACTTCTTCTCGTTCTTCTATTTCTTTTCCTATTTTCACTTCCTCCACGACGCGGGCTTCTTTACTCACTACCGGCACTTCAGCATGTTCGGTCAATTCAATCGACCCTTCCTTAAAACTTTGTAATTCGGCTTCGGTAGCGGGTCTATCGACAGGGTGCTTTTCTACATATACATGTTCCTCGCGGAGTCTAAGGCTTTCTTCGACCGGTCGTTCGATGATCTTGCTGCGCAGCCTTATTTTGCCGGTTTCCACTTCTTTTTTTCCTACTTTTAATTGCTCTTCAATAATCGGAACGGCATTTTCATCTGTCTTTGACCCAGCGGCTGATCTGCCCGGCGCGGCCGTTTTTGCCGCATACAGTTCGGTACTAGATTTTTCTTGGATACCCGTTTCTTCTCCCACAGATTCAGCGCAAGGCCTTTCTTCGGCGACGATTTTTTCTCTACCAGCCTGAGTGACAGGAGGGGTTTTTTCGGCACATTCCGCGGTACCCAGTTTTAGCGCTTCCTCCGTTTCTTCGGTGAAAGATTCCTCTGAGGCGGCGATTTGCTCTCTACCCGACTCGGACTCGGCGACAGGCCTTTCGTGCGCGGAGGCTCGATACGCGCCGGCCCGCTCGTCCATATCCACAGCGCCTGCCTCATCAAGAATTGCTGCCGCTTCTCTTGCTTCATGTTCTGATTTGGCATGAACGGTGACAATGGCTCCACTACGGCGTGCGGCTTCGGAATAGGGTGTGGACTCGCCTTTACCGAATAAAACCGTGAAAAAATTGCTGACCCTCTCGTCGGTTTGGCCGGCTTTATTGATGGAAATATCAATATCTGCCCGTGTGAAGCCGTGAATTAGCAATTGCTGGACGGCGTTTGGCGCATCGGAGGGGTTATCGAATATGCCTACTACTGTTTGATTCATAACGTTTACCTGCTAAAACAATTTCTGGATTAATGAGAATCGTCAGCTTGCATTCGATAAGTCGAATGGGAGCGGCCGATATCGATCCACTCAACGCTTACTGCTTCCTTCCTTAAATTGATCGATTCGGTTGTCCGTTTTTGATGCTGGCGTTTAATCAGGCGCAATTCTTCGACTAACATCAGGCGCTTTTCAACCACCGCCACTTCCGCGACGATCGGTATGATCATCGTTTCACCTTCATACCGAATTGCGGGCGGCAGGGAGTCGATTAGCTGGTTGATGGGGACTCTTTCTACCTGTATCTCTTCACGCACCAGAGGCACCGTTAATATTTCCTGCTGCGCTGTAACCTGTTTCGAAATACGCACTGTTCCGGTTTCTACAGTATATTTGTCAATATGTAGCCGTTCTTCAATGACAGGAAGGAACGCTGGGCAATCTTCTGTCGCTTGCTCTTGCTGATGTAATGTTCGGCGTGAATTGTGCTTTTTCATGACTTTGAATACGCTGCGAAAAAATAATTAATCGATTAGTAAAGCACATCGAGGTATGTACAAAAAATTCGTCAGCGCCATACTGGGGGTCTTTTGTCGAATCAACTGTCCACTAGACGTAAAAATTATTTTTTGAAAAATAAGCCTTAAGTTAATTTTCTGATTAGAAGTTCAGACTACAACAAGCGCCATGGGATTTATGTTCGGTATTGAACGCAAGCCATGAATTAATTTCCGTTGTTCGCTCAAGGATAATATCGAAGTAAAGCCAGAGTTCAGGGTTAACTTGCCGAAATATTGATGGGGGGCGGATTTTCTATCGGTTGCATTTATGTGAGGACAAAAGAGAAGATGATTCAGAGGAGGAAAGGATTCCGGTGAGTGTTGCCGCTTGCCGTCGTCAGGCCCAGGCTTTAGTACACTTTCTGGCATCATCCCTGCAGTCTGGATCCAGGCAGGGGCTGACGATGAGGGGCTTATTCGAGGGTACCGGCAATGCAGCAGTACTTGTTGATCCGATGAATTGCGAATACAAAAGCGCCCTTGTGCACTGCCTGAAGGGCGAGAAGGCATCAAAAGCCTCCTAATTGAGTTCCGGAGTGGCGTTCTCTTCTTCAAGAGCAGGCGAGCGCTTAATCAAATTTACCATAATCCACCAGCTCAATTTCAAAAACATCGCTCCCGCAAAAACGAATAAAAGCCCTGCCTGGTACATTTCCCGCCACATGGTTCCTTTTCTAAGATAAGGAATCACAAGAGAAGCATCGGCGAGCCTATGCAAAAGCAATGCTGAAGCGATAAAAACCGTAATGCCCGCGAAAAACTTTTTACCGGTCAGAAACAATGGAAAAAACGCCAAGATAGGGCATAGCACTAATAGCAGGGTGGTCGCTTTATTGATTAGATTCGTCAATAACGGATCCTGCATTTGGGATAATTTTTCTTGCGTTTGACTGCGCACCTCAATCGCTTCATCGTGCAACAGCGGAGCGATATGGGGAAGTGCCGCTTTACCTTGTAATTCTACCAGGGCGTTCATTGCGCCCACCCGTATGGCAGGGTTCTTATCTTTCAGAAAATGGATGATTGTCGGGATAGCTTCTTGCGCCTGTAACTTCGCTACCGTTTCCAGCGCCGCCAAACGCACTTCGATTTCGCTATCCCGCAGGAGCGGAACAATATTGGGAATTGCTTCTATCGCCTGTAAATCTTTTAATGTAGCGACTGCGGTATAGCGGGTATTTTTATCGCTGCTTTGCAAAAGAGGAAGCACGTGAGGAAGGATATTTTTTTCAGAAATGCCTTTATTTTCATTGCGGAGTTCTTTTAATAATCCCATTGCTCGAATTCGTACCCGATCGTCGCTGTCATGTAAAAAAGTAACGAGGCGAGGGATTAATTCTTCTTTTTGCAGTTTCGATAACGAGTTTACCGCGTGAAGACGGACATGGCCGACATTGTCTTTGAGAAGCGGAATGATGCTGGGTACGGCTGCTTTTCCCTGAAGATCTTCCAGCGCGGATATTGCATTGCTGCGTACTTCGAAATCGCTGTCCTGCAAAAGCGGAACAATACCGGGAATCGCTTCTTTTGCCTTTATTTTAGTTAACAGGGCGAGGACGGCAGAACGAATCTTCGCATTGTTGTCGCGCAGAAGCGGAATAATTCCCCGAACCGATTCCTGAGCACCCAAATCCTGCAATGCCTGCAACGCACTCAAACGCACAGCGTCATCCTTATCCTGCAACAACGGCATGACTGCAGGAAGCGCCGCTTTCCCTTGCAACAGGCTCAGCACTTCGATGGCTCGAATGCGTACATTGCTCTCATTGTCTTTCAACAGCGCGGTAACTTCAGGAATTGCTTGTTTCCCTTGCATTTCCTTGAGCGTATTTAAGGCCTCCATACGGACATTGCTGTCGCTGTCCTTCAAGAGCGCTGCAATGTCCGGAATGGCTTCTTTGGCTTCCAGATGCAATAGCGCGGCCATCGCATCAATGCGTGCCTTGCTGTCTTTTTGTTTCAACAAAGGAATAATGCTGGAAATCGCTTCCTTAGCGCGAAACTGCACCAGGACTTTTATGGCTTTATCGCGCACATCACTGTTTATGTCCTGCAATAACGGAATAATGCCGGGCACGGCTTGCTTTGCGTTTAATTGACCTAACACTTCAATGGCTGCATCCCGTACATAAGCTTCGCTATCCTGTAAAAGCGGAGTAATACTGGAAATCGCTTTCTTATCGGCCAGTTGCTGCAAGAGCTCTAATGTCTCGTTCCTGCTATTGCCTGATGTTTTACTATATTTCTTCTGATTTGAGGCCACAGGTAAGATATGCTGCTTTTTCTGCGGCGGCGTTAGTACTTTTTTGTTGGACTTGATTTTTCTTTTGTCTTCCTTTTTTCCGGTCGAGCATTGCTTTACGGGGCCGGAAGATCGGTTAGAGCACGGCGATATTTGTTTAGCTGCAACAAGAGCATTTCCGAATAAAAAACCGATGAAAAAAATAAAATAAAGTATTATTTTCATATTTCTCTAGAAACTCTCTTTATTCCATGGGTGTGGACGGGTCAATAACTTGATTGAATGGGGTTTTTTTATTATACGCCATTGCTCAATTCTGTTTTTGCCCCTGCGGTTTATAACCCGACCTCTTTTTAGGTCCGCGCTATCCGGCAAAAGCCCCCAACGTTGCTACTTATTGTAGAGAACGAATCCGGAAAGCCGGTATGGACTTTTGTATCAAAACACGTATTTGTTTAGACGACTTTCCAAAGCTGTGCTGATCGACACACGAATTAACTCAGAAACATTCCCTTAGGGCGTCCACCGCACCTCTATAATTGTCCCGCTTTTTTTCCAGTTCGCGAACGGTATCGGGATTTGCAGGCGAAATCCCGCCGGGTAGGCAATGGAAAGCGCTTGATACCAGGAGTACGGTGATTTCTTCCGTAACAGGGTTATCCGACTTCGCCATCAGAAAAAGCGCTTGCTGCATAGTCAGCAAAAATCCCTCGCGCTTCCGGCCAGGCCCCCGCTTTTCCTCTATGAACGACCTGAGGCTTCCGTCCATGGTCAATGCCTGAATGTGCCGCATGATAAACCTCCTGATTGATCGGGGGTGTTTATATCCCAACACTTTGGCGAGGGTAACGTCGGGGATCATCAGTTCATCATATTCTTTTACAAATCTAAAACCCAGCTCTTCGATAAGCCTATCACGGGCGGCTCTTGCTTCATTAACCACGGCCGTGTATTCGGTAGGGAACAATATGGCCTTATGGCTGAGGTCCAGTTTTATCTTGTCCTTATCATTCATGCCAAAATTCAATAGTGGATTATTAATCCATTGATTATTGGCATGACTTAAAGTTTCTTGCGGAGCCATCCGTCCTCCGGCCCAAACGGCATTGCGAGGGGATAAAGGCTTCGTCGATTGCTGCGAGTAGCGGCCGAAGCGAATTTGAGGATGCGGCGTTTCGGTTCTTGGCCGAAAGCCGCCTTGCAAAATGCGGAACCGGAGTCCGAATTTTCATGCTGTGATAACAAGCAAGCTCCTGTAAGCGCTTAGGCTAATGAAGCGATATTCATTGCCAAGTAAGACAATTGGCTTTGAATTGGCGACGACCGAGGTTATCTCGGCCGCGGTAATCATTGGAAGCGGTTTAAATAAGCGAAATAATCGTCCTGCTGCTTTTCGTTTGCGTCGATCTCCAGGATTTTTACTTTGCAGTAGTGCTTGGGAGGTTCCAGTCCCAGTCTTTCCAGGCTTTGAATTTGATGGGTAATGGTGGCCTTCAAGGCTTCCAGGGCTTTTTCCTCGGTCGACCCGTTGGCTATGCATCCGGGGATATCCGGACTATATGCCGAAAAACTTTTTGTTAAACCTTTGTTGGTTGGTTGTATTATCGCTAATAGTTTCATTTTTACTCTCTCTAATTCGAAAGCTCGCCGTTAAAAATATCCTTTCCTATGCGAATAAATCGATGCATTCCTTTTTTATTTTTAGCGGTCAAGTGTATTTTGCGAGTCGGAGATTGTAAATGTTTAAAAAAAGATAGTTTGGTATAGAAAATTAATAACCAAACTATCCATTTGGAAAAACCATCTCGATTTGAATTTAATCCTGTCTGGAGGCCTTGCCTTTCTTCGAAGTCGAAGAAATCCGTTTTTTGCTTTTAGCCAGTTTCTTGGCTTCCTTGGATTCCGCTGCAGATTTTCCCGACTCGCCCATTTTCGAAATATTCAACCGTTGTCCCGCCACTCGGACTTTTTTCAGCGCCTGAAACAGCTCTTTCGGCATGCCGGCAGGCAATTCCACCGTACTGTAGTCGTCTTCGATATTGATCCGCGCGATATGCTCGCCGTCCAGGCCGGTTTCGTTCGCGATCGCGCCGACGATGTTGCCGGGCTTCACGCCGTGCTTGTAGCCGACTTCGATCCGGAACAGTTCCATCTCGATTCCGGTCACCGCATCGCTGCGTCTACCCTTTTGCTCGCGCTTCGGCTTTTCTTCGGCGCGTGCGAAGTCGTCCTTGTGTTCTTTGGCTTTCTTCGGCGGTTGCTGCATCAACAGCGGCACGTCGCCCTGGAACAGCTTGGCCAATGCCGCGGCGATTTCGAGCGCGCTGACATTATGCTCCTGCTGGTACTGTTCGATCAGCTGGCTGTAGAAGCTCAGCTCTTCGGCCGCCAGCGTATCGGTAATGTGCTGCTTGAAGCGTGCAATGCGCTTGTTGTTGATCACTTCGGTCGAAGGCAGATCCATCTGCTCGACTTTCTGTTTGGTGGCTTTTTCGATATTGCCGAGCAACTTGCGTTCGCGCGGCGCGACGAACAGGATCGCATCGCCGGTGCGGCCCGCGCGTCCGGTGCGGCCGATCCGATGAACGTAGGATTCGGTATCGTACGGGATGTCGTAGTTGACGACATGGGTGATCCGGTCCACGTCCAGGCCGCGCGCCGCCACATCGGTCGCGATCAGGATATCCAGCTTGCCGGACTTCAGATTCGCAATCGCCCGTTCGCGCAGCGCCTGCGACATGTCGCCGTTGATCGCGGCGGCGGAAAAGCCGCGCGCTTCGAGCCGTTCCGCCAGTTCGACCGTAGCGGTTTTGGTTCTGACGAAGATGATCATCCCGTCGAAGGTTTCCGCTTCGAGAATTCGGGTCAGCGCATCCAGCTTATGCAGGCCGCTCACTACCCAATAGCGTTGGCGGATATTTTCGGCCGAGGCGGTAGTCACTTTGATCGTGACCTGTTCGGGATCGGTCAGATATTCCTGCGCGATTTTGCGGATCGGCGGCGGCATTGTCGCCGAAAACAGCGCGGTCTGGCGGCCTTCCGGCGTCTGTTCGAGGATCCATTCGACATCGTCGATGAAGCCCATGCGCAACATTTCGTCCGCTTCATCCAGCACCAGCGTGCTCAAATTTTCCAGTTTCAGCGTGCCGCGCCGCATGTGATCCATCACCCGACCCGGCGTGCCGACGACGACATGCGCGCCGCGGCTGAGATGGCGCAGTTGCGAGCTGTAATCCTGGCCGCCATAGATCGGCAGCACATGAAAGCCTTTGAGGTGCGCCGCATAGCGTTGGAATGCCTCGGCGACCTGGATCGCCAGTTCGCGGGTCGGCGCCAGCACCAGAACTTGCGGGTCGCGTTGCTTCAAGTCGATGCGCGACAGGATCGGCAACGCGAATGCGGCGGTTTTGCCGGTGCCGGTTTGCGCCTGTCCGAGCACGTCCTTGCCTTGCAGCATGAAGGGAATCACTTGCGCCTGAATCGGCGACGGAGTTTCATAACCGACATCCTCCAACGCTTTCAGCACGGGGACGGTCAGTGCTAAATCCTGGAATGAAGGTGATGAAGGAACAGCTTGGGTCATGAATTTACCTGCAGAGTCGGAGAAGGGCTATATCGCCCAGAAGAAATGTGAAATATAACCGCCCATTATAGTACAGTTTTAGATTACGCGCAGGATTTCAGTGCAAGGCGTACCGTAAAGGGAAATAATACAGGCTGAGTTTTGCCGATTTGCTTGGTATAATGTGAATTTATTTCACAAAATCCATTCCACCGAGGAGTCCATGATTCAAGGCAGTATCGTAGCGCTGGTCACACCGATGTTTGAAAACGGCGCGGTAGACAAGGAAAGTCTGAAAAAACTGGTCGAATTTCACATCGAGGAAGGCACCGATGCGCTGGTTGCGGTCGGCACCACCGGCGAATCGGCAACACTGGATGAAGACGAGCATTGCGATGTGATCGCCTCGACGATCGCCTTCGCGGACGAACGGATCCCGGTGATCGCCGGTACCGGCGCCAATTCGACGAGCGAAGCGATTCATCTGACTCGCCGCGCCAAGGAACTCGGCGCCGATGCCTGCCTTTTGGTTACCCCTTACTATAACAAGCCGACTCAGGAAGGTTTGTTTCTGCACTTTCAGGCCGTCAACGACGCGGTCGATATTCCGCAAATCCTCTATAACGTACCGGGCAGAACCGCTTGCGACATGCTGCCGGAAACGATCGGCCGGCTTTCCAAGCTCAAAAACATCGTCGGCGTGAAAGAAGCCACCGGCGACCTGGCGCGCGTCCCGAAAATCCGTGAATTGTGCGGCGAAAATTTCGCGCTCTACACAGGCGACGATGCTACCAGCTGCGAATTTTGTTTAATGGGCGGCAACGGCAGCATCACCGTGACCGGTAATGTCGCCCCGAAACTGGTTCACGAAATGCTGGCCGCCGCAATGGCCGGCGATGCCGAAACCGCGCGCGCGATCGACGAAAAATTGATCGGCCTGCATAAGACTCTGTTCATTCAATCCAACCCGATCCCGGTCAAATGGGCGATCGCCGAAATGGGCTTGATGCCGCGCGGAATCCGCCTGCCGCTGACCTGGCTGACGCCGGACTGTTACGATGCCGTTCGCGCTGCGATGCGGCAGGCCGGAGTCATTTAAAACGCGATGAACAAGCGTAAAGACCTACTCTTTCCGGTCGTGGCGGCAGTGCTGAATTTGTCCGCATGCAGCACCATTCAAAGCATGTTTCCTGATAAGGAAAAAGATTATCAATTCACGACTGAAATCCCGCCCCTGGTTTTGCCCGAAGACTTGAGCCAAGGAGCAGCCGGCAAGGCGGCCGAAACGCCGTCTAAATCGGAGAGCGGCGAGCCTGTTAAAGAAGAAACCCGGCAGGCAGCCGAAACCGGTGAAGCGGACGAAGCAGGCGGAAATAGTGCGCAGCCGGAACAGGCCCCAGCCGAAGAACAAGCCGGACAGGAATCACCGCAGCCTGAAGAGTCAAGGGATTCGGCCCGACCGGAGCAAACGGCCGAAGTAGCGGAAGAATCAACGGACGCTGATAAAGATAAAGGCACTCCGGTCGAATTGGTGCGCTTTTCCGACGGCGAACGCCGGCTAAGAATTCACAGTTCACCCGATCGGGCATGGCATCTGGTCAGCAAGGCACTAAGCCGCAATGCGATCGAGGTAACGCATCGCGACCAGGACCAGAAGCTGTTTTACGTCCAATACGATCCCGATAAGGAAAAGGCCGAAGACGGATCGCTTCTGGATGAGACCATTTTTCTGTTCAAAGGATTTGAAGCGAACGAGAAACAGTATTTGCTTAAGTTAATTGCTGTCGACGGCAAGAGCGACCTGGCGATCACGGACAAGGATCTGGAGCCGGTCCCTGACGATGAGGCGGCGGTTAAATTATTGCGATTGCTGGGCGGAACGATTCAAGGCGGTTAAGGGAGTAGGGGACACATTACGACCTTATCTTAAGCGAACCAACCCTAACGGCTAGAGCACGCGATGCATATCCTGCAATATTGCAGAGCAATGCCGTTAAGTTGAGGCGTTTCGTAGGCCGGATGAGTGGCGCGTATTTGCGCCCTTTGCGTATCCGGCGCTTTATTAGAGGGATTATCCTCCCTTCATTTTAATTTCATTCTATCGATCCATGCTAATTATTCCAGGTCCCGTTGCACTTTCCGATTTTCGCATTACCAAACTGCTTGCCGATTTGAAGTCCGTCGAACCAGAAATTCATTCCGTATCAGCGCGCTTCGTGCATTTCGTCGATCAGGAAGGCGAATTGAGAGACGATGAGCAAAGCATTCTGCAACAGTTGCTGAATTACGGCTCGGGTCCTGCCGATATTGCCGGCGAAGGCATTCGCCTGTTGGTCGTACCGCGCCCCGGCACAATCTCGCCATGGTCCAGCAAGGCCACCGAAATCGCACAGCGCTGCGGCCTGGAGGCGGTTAACCGGATCGAACGCGGCATCGAATACAGCCTGCAAGCCGGCACGGCGCTGAGCGATCCCGTGCAGCGGCAATTGGCGGCCCTGTTGCACGACCGGATGACGCAAAGCGTGCGCTACGACGGACACACGCCTGACATGTTCGGCAAACACGAACCGCAGCCGTTGCAGCGCGTCGCGATCGTCGAAGAAGGCAAGCCGGCGTTGGTTCAGGCCAACCGGATCCTGGGCCTGGCATTGTCGGAAGATGAAATCGACTACCTGGTTTCCGCCTTCGAAGGATTGGGCCGAAATCCGACCGACGTCGAGCTGATGATGTTTGCGCAGGCGAACTCCGAACACTGCCGGCACAAGATTTTCAATGCGAACTGGACGATCGACGGGGTACAGGAAGGAAAAACCCTGTTCGGAATGATCCGCAATACGACCCGGCAGCATCCGGACGGCATTCTGTCCGCCTACAGCGATAATGCGTCAGTTATCGAAGGTTTCAACAACCGGGTTTTCCGCCGCGACCCTATGACCGGCCTTTACGATTACATCGAGGAAGACGCGCACATCCTGATGAAGGTCGAAACCCACAATCACCCGACCGCGATTTCGCCGCATCCGGGCGCTGCGACCGGGTCCGGCGGCGAGATCCGCGACGAAGGCGCGACCGGCCGGGGCTCCACCCCGAAAGCCGGCCTGACCGGCTTTTCGGTATCGCACCTGAAAATGCCGGGTTATGAACAGCCGTGGGAAGAAGACTACGGCAAGCCGTCGCGCATCGCCTCCGCCCTGGACATCATGCTCGAAGGTCCGATCGGCGGAGCCGCTTTCAACAACGAATTCGGCCGCCCGAATCTGGCCGGCTATTTCCGCAGCTACGAACAGCCGGCGCCGGGCTCTGACGATAACCAGTACCGAGGCTACCACAAGCCGATCATGATCGCGGGCGGCCTAGGCTCAATCCGGCCGATGCTGGTCAACAAGCAGCCGATTCCGGCCGGCTCCCTGATCATCATTCTCGGGGGACCTGCAATGCTGATCGGGCTCGGCGGCGGCGCGGCCTCGTCGCTGGCCTCCGGCGAAAGCTCCGAAGACCTCGATTTTGCTTCCGTGCAGCGCGAAAACCCGGAAATGCAGCGCCGCTGCCAGGAAGTGATCAACCACTGTAATGCGCTCGGCGCGGATTCTCCGATTGTCTCGATTCACGATATCGGCGCCGGCGGCCTTTCGAACGCGGTGCCCGAAATCATCCACGACTGCGAGCGCGGCGGCCGTTTCGAACTACGCAAGGTGAACAACGCCGACATCGGCATGTCGCCGATGCAGATCTGGTGCAACGAGGCGCAGGAACGCTACGTCGTCGCGATCAAGCCGGAGTCGCTCGAACAATTCAAGGCTTTCTGCGAACGCGAGCATTGCTTGTATGCGGTGATCGGCGCCGCGGCCGAAGAAGAACAACTGCGGCTCGACGACAGCCTGCTCGGCGATGCGCCGGTCGATCTGCCGATGTCGGTCTTGTTCGGGAAGCCGCCCAGGATGCACCGTGACGTGCAGCGGCAAAAGCCCGCTCTGCAGCCGATCGATCTCAGCGGCATCGAGATTGTCGAAGCGGTCAAGCGCGTGCTGTCGTTTCCCGCGGTTGCGGACAAAAGTTTTCTGATCCATATCGGCGACCGTTCGGTCACCGGCCTGGTTGCGCGCGACCAGATGGTAGGACCCTGGCAGGTGCCGGTCGCCGATGTGGCAGTCACTGCCTCCGGTTTTTATGCCGAAACCGGCGAAGCAATGGCGATGGGCGAGCGGACGCCGCTTGCGGTCATCGATGCGCCGGCATCGGGGCGGATGGCGATCGGGGAAGCGATCACGAATATTGCCGCGGCCCGGATCGGCAAGCTCGGCGACATTAAGCTTTCCGCCAACTGGATGGCCGCGGCCGGCTTTCCGGGCGAGGATGCGGCACTGTTCGACACGGTCGAGGCGGTCGGGATGGAACTTTGCCCGGCGCTGGGCATCGCGATTCCGGTCGGCAAGGATTCGCTGTCGATGAAAACGGTCTGGAAAGATGCGGACGGCGAAAAAACAATGACCGCACCACTGTCCTTGATCGTCACCGCTTTCGCGCCGGTTACCGACATCAAAAAGACACTGACGCCGCAGCTTTGCTGCCAGGCGCACGGCAGCGTGCTGATCCTGATCGATCTCGGCCAAGGTAAAAACCGCCTTGGCGGTTCGGTATTGGCCCAGGTTTACCGGCAGCTCGGCGACACCAGCCCGGACCTCGACGATCCGATCCTGCTGAAAGCGTTTTTCGACGCGATTCAGAATCTGAACGGGCAAGGCAAACTCTTGGCCTACCACGACCGCGCGGACGGCGGCCTGTTGGCTACAGTCGCGGAAATGATCTTTGCGGGCCGCTTCGGCGCGGAGCTGATCCTGGACGATCACGGCGCCTTGCTGCCGGCCTTGTTCAACGAAGAACTGGGGGCGGTGATTCAGGTCCGAACCGGTGAGGCGGACGATGTGCTGGACGCCTTGAAACAGGCAGGCCTCGGCGAAGTCAGCCGGATCATCGGCCGCGTCGTCGAACGCCAGCAGTTGACTATCATCCATAACGGAAGCGTGGCCTATCAGGCATCGCGCGCCGAGATGCAGTCGTACTGGTCCGAGCTGAGCTACCGGATGCAGGCGCTCCGCGACAATCCGGACTGCGCACTGCAGCAGTTCGAACGGATCCGGGACGACAACGATCCGGGCTTGAACGTCAAGCTGACCTTCGATACGAACGACGATGTCGCCGCGCCTTTCATCCTTTCTTCCGCGAAACCGAAAGTCGCGATTCTTCGCGAGCAAGGCGTCAACGGCCACGTCGAAATGGCCGCCGCGTTCGACCGCGCCGGCTTCGCTAGCATCGACGTGCACATGAGCGACATCATCTCGGGGCGCGTCGATTTGTCCGAGTTCAAAGGCCTTGTGGCCTGCGGCGGCTTTTCATACGGCGACGTGCTCGGCGCCGGCGGCGGCTGGGCTAAGTCGATCCTGTTCAATGCCCGGGCGCGCGACCAGTTTGAAGCGTTTTTCAACCGTTCCGACACCTTCGGCCTGGGCGTCTGTAACGGCTGCCAAATGATGTCCGGACTGAAAGACATCATTCCCGGCGCAGAACTGTGGCCGCGCTTTATGCGCAACCGTTCCGAGCAGTTCGAAGCGCGGGTCGCGATGGCCGAGGTACAGCCGTCGCCGTCGATCTTTTTCAGCGGCATGGCGGGCTCCCGGATGCCGGTCGCGGTTGCGCACGGGGAGGGTCGCGCCGAGTTCGCCGAAGGTCATGCCAAGGCGCTCGCGGCGCAAATCGTGGCGCTGTCCTATGTCGACAACTACGGCGAATTGACTGAAATCTTCCCGGCCAACCCGAACGGTTCGCCGCTCGGCATCACCGGGCTGACCACCCGGGACGGCCGTTTTACGATCATGATGCCGCATCCGGAACGCTGCTTCAGAACAGTACAGAACTCCTGGCATCCGGCCGATTGGGACGAATACGGGGCGTGGATGCGGATGTTCAGAAACGCCAGAGCCGGCGTGGGTTAAAGACTATGTTGGCAAGGAAAGATTGGATTATGAAGTAGAGCGACTATGATTATTGGATAAAAATCACACAGGTCTCGGGAGACAAGCGTGGATCCTTCGAAAAGATGGAGATATCTCAAAATTTGGGCGCTGATCAGTTTAGCGCTGATCGTATTATTTCCGGATGTCGTTTTCGATACGACAACAAGTATCCTGGGTTTTTTGTTCGATCATCTGGTCGAATTCGGCCATATCTTGTTCGAATCCGTCGAGATGGTGCTCGACCATGTGATCGAGCACCTGTTCGAAACCGATCTGCACTCGACCCAAACCATCGTATTCTATGTCCTGTTGTCGATCGCCCTTTATTGCCTGTATCGGCTAGGGCGGGTCGCTCTACGCGTCTATCGCCGCTGCAGTTTCGCCTGGGATGAGTTCCGGACCGAACATCAGCTCAACCCCGCGGACTATTGGCGGAGATTATCGCCGTTCGAAAAAATCAAGCTGATCGTAATCCCTATGGCCTTGATTTACCTGTACGTGACGTTTTTTGTTTGACACGGCAATCCCGATGATTTGCGCTTGTGTTTCCTATAACTGCGAAACCGATAGAGCAACCGAATCCCGAACAAAAGCACCAGCAGCGCCCCGAAAGCCAGAGGATTTGTAAGGTCTTTCTTCACCAACCAGGCATAATGCACCACGCCGCCGATTGCGATCGGATAGATCAGGCGGTGCAGCCAGCGCCAGTGTTTTCCGCCCAGGCGTTTGACCATCCGGTCGGTCGAAGTCAATGCCAGCGGAATCATTAACATGAAAGATGGAAAACCTACCGTAATATAAGGGCGCTTGACGATGTCGGCGGCGATTGCGGCCCAATCGAAAAACTGGTCCAGCACCAGATAAGTCAGAAAATGCAGGCTGCCGTAAAAGAAGGCGAACAGGCCGAGCATACGCCGTATCCGAACCGGCCAGTACCAGCCGAACAGCAGCCTCAGCGGCGTGGCGGCCAGCGTGATCAACAGCAAGGTCAAGGTCCAGTAGCCCGTTACCCGGGTGATTTTCTCGATCGGATTGGCGCCCAATCCCTCCGTGCAGGCGCCAATCGCCAGCTTGATCGACGGCAGCAGCGCCAGCAAAAATACGCCGGTTTTTATCCAGGTCAGGCGCCTGTCGTTCAAGGTTTTGTCGCTCATTTCGGCTAGTAATATTTTTTCAGGTCCATCCCCGCATAAAGAGGCGCCACCTCATCGGCATAACCGTTGAAGAGCAGCGTCGGGCGTTTGAAAAAGTCCCCGATCCGCCGCTCTTTGGCCTGGCTCCAGCGAAAATTATCCGCTTCCGGATTGACGTTCGAATAGAAGCCGTACTCGCTGGGGTTCGCTTCGGTCCAACTCGACACCGGCTGCGTTTCGAGAAAACGGATTTTCACGATCGATTTGGCGCTTTTGTAGCCGTATTTCCAGGGAACTACGATCCGGACCGGCGCCCCGTTCTGATTGGGCAGGACTTCGCCGTACAAACCCACGGTCAATAACGTCAACGGGTGCATCGCCTCGTCCATCCGCAAACCTTCCTTATACGGCCAGTTCAGTACGGAACTGCGCTGCCCCGGCATTTGTTCCGGATCGTGGAGGCTGATGAATTCAACAAACTTGGCGTTGCCGGTCGGCTCGACCCGCTTGATCAATTCGGCCAGCGAAAAGCCCACCCAGGGCACGACCATCGACCAGGCTTCGACGCAGCGCATCCGGTAAATTCTCTCTTCCAGAGACGCCATCTTTAGGATTTGGTCGATGTCGAAAACGGCCGGTTTATGGACTTCGCCTTCGACCGCCACCGTCCACGGCCGCGTCTTCAAACTGCCGGCATTGGCGGCAGGATCTTCCTTGCCGGTGCCGAATTCGTAAAAATTGTTGTAGCCGGTCACTGCTTTATAAGGCGTCAACTCTTCCGGCACGGTATAAGCCGATTTTTTGACGTCCGCCAGTTTCTCTCCCGCCCAAAGCGCCGCCGGCATTAACGCCCCCAGAGCGCCGCTTCCGAGCGTTTGCATGAATTTTCGTCGGGCAAGGAACAGGGCTTTCGGAGTGATCTCGGAGGCGGGAATCGGTGGAGTGTTATAGGTTCTCATTGAGATTCTCCAAAGTCTTGATTAAATTCAGAGATACAAAAATCGCTTTTTCGGTTCAATGTACAGCCCTCTATCGCTTCTGGCAATGCCTTAAGCAACTGTATACTTCTCCCTTGAATGAGAAGGCTAGAATAAAAAGGAACTTAAAAAAGAAAACCGCTTAATTTTCAGACGTAGCGCAAAGGGTTCCAGTATGACCACATTCACATTCAGCGCGAACATCGCCATCCAGCCGGTCCGTCAGACTGTTTCAGCGCATTAGCGCGGTCGCCACACGGACGATTTTAAGCCGATGCCGACTTTGTAGGGCAGGGGGCGAAGAACTTCGAATCTTTGATAATACGGGCGCTTAGCCGGTTTATTTACATGCGCGTCTAGCCGATACTGTGTATGTGTTTCATGCCTTCCAGCAAAAAACCAGGCTACCGTAAAGCACGATATCGATCTGGTCGCCAAACTCTACAATACTCTCATGAGGACGACCTAATGAACGGCCTTACTTTACCAGCGCCTTCGATGCCAGTACCGATACGCCTGCACAACTTGCTAATCTGCAGGCCCGCGCCGAACCTCATGCAGCAGCAAGCCAACGCCTGGCCCAAACTAAGCTGCGGCATCACCCAGTCACACATCAATGACTTGCTCAGGTGGCTGTCGAAATTTTTCCTCGACGCCCCTGTTGACATTGCGGCCGCTCGGGCATTCGGACATCTTGCACATGTCTATACTGACCAAGGCGTTATTCCTCGGCCTGATAGCGCATAGTACGGCATATATCGAAGTCCATGTCCATGCATTTAGAGCATTTTCATTTTGCCTGAACAGCATACCCGGCTCCCCGTAGATAATTTTCACATTACGCCGGAGAGAACTGATCCAATACCTTGGCGAGCGCATCCCATAGGGTCTCGACGGTCCGCTCGCCCCCCTTTCGAAGCCAGGCTTTCAGCTTGGCGAAGACCTGTTCGATGGGGTTGAAATCCGGGCTATCAGTTGGCAGTGGCTTCAGGATGGCCCCGACCGCTTCAATGGCCTCGCGGACACCCGCGACCGGGTGCGAAGACAGGTTATCCCAGACCACGATGTCGCCGGGCGAGAGCGTCGGGCAGAGAAATTCCTTTACATAAGCCTTGAATAGAGCGCCGTCCATGGCTCCCTCAATCACCATCGGCGCGGTTAAGCCGCGCTGGCGTAAGGCGGCCACGCACGTGCTCGTGTGCCAATGGCCTTGGGGTGCCGCGCCCCGAACGCGCTGTCCACCGGGTCCCCAACCGTAGCGACGCACCATCGCGGTATCGAGTCCGGTCTCGTCAATGAACACGAGTCGGGCTGGATCCAGGGTCGGCTGCGCTGCTTGCCAAGCGTCGCGCTGCAGGCGCACCTCCTCGCGCGCGTGCTCGGCTGCTATCAGCGTTTTTTTTAAACGTCAGTCCGAGGCGCTGAAGGCGGTACCCGAGGCTGGAGAGGTGGACTTTTAATCCCAGCTTCTCCCGCAATTCCGCCAGCGTCGTATCGGGCTGCGCCGTCAACAGCGTGCGCAACATCTCATCATGTTCGAGGGACAACAAGGGTTGGCGCCCCCCGCCGTGGGGTTTGGGCTCCAGCGTACTGCGCTGCCGCCGCCGCTGCCGCAACTGATTCACAAACGAAGCGCTGACTTTGAACCGTTCCGCCACCTGGGCAATGGTCTGTCCTTCATCGCAGGCTTCGATCACCCGCTTCCGTAAATCCATCGAATAGGCTCTGGGCATCAGAATCTCCCATTCTGCAAAATAGCTTCGACGACGCCTAGGTACGGAAGTTTCTACTCACTCAATCTGAAAATGCTCTAGCCGAATCCATGGGTCATGGCGGCACTGGCGGTACGGGGGGAACCGGTGAAGGTGAGGGTGAGGGACAAGGCACTACTCCATGCGATGATTGCGCCAAGGACTCTTCAATCAAAGCGCTGTCCGAGGGTCAAGGCAGAGGAAAGGCTTCTGCAGGTAACGGTACTTTCGATCCTTCCGTTCCTGATGCGGCTGCCACTCAAGCGCAAAATGAATTCCTTGCGGCATGGGCGCAGGCAAAATCCGGTTTTGCTCAAGTTTTTAATGGTTCTCTACCACAGGGTGGCGGTGAACTTCCCGTTCTCGATTACGGATCGATTAAACACGTATCGGTCGTGGTTGATTTGTCTCGTCATGCCAATCAATTTTCTTGGGTCGGTGATGTGATTGTCTTTGCTGCCATTGTCATCGCCATTTTTGCCGTCTTAGGGTAAACCGTATGTCTGTTATTGTTGATATCGTCAATGCTATAACTGACGTTTACGACGTCGTTCAAAAGTTCTTCACGGAGGACCTTTATCATCTCCTTACGCAATTTATCGCCTGGTGTATCAAGTGGGCTGCTGTTGCCTATTGGAAGCTCAAGCTCTCCGCCCTCTCGTTTGCCTATGATGTCGCGATCGATTTGCTTTCGAGTCTTCAGCTGAGTCAATACTTACAATCCTTCTGGGGGGCTCTTGACGGTCGCATTGCCTCAATGATGCAGTTTTTCCGTATTCCTGAAGCAATCAATATTATCCTGAGCGGTTTCTTCACGAAATTCGTTTTCCGTTTTCTCGGCTTCTGATGTCGACCCGCATTCACCACGGTCCGCCAGGTTCGTTCAAAAGCTTTACACTGCTCCAGCGTTTCGTGATTGATGCGCTCAAATCGGGCAGGGTGGTTATCACCAATATTCGCGGCCTCACCTCGATGGAACGCATCCGCGACCAATTCGAAGACGATGACCTTAAATTTCCTGATTCGACCGATTTGCTGTTTGTGAATACCGAAATCGAGGAAGGCCGCCGGCTCATGGCCGGTTGGTTTCATTGGGTGCCGCTCCGGGCCTTGGTGATCATTGACGAAGGCCAGCGCATTTATCCGGACCGTCGTGATTTCAAACTTGAATCCCTCGATCAAAAAGTTATTCCTCCTGGTTATCAGGTCGATGAAATCGAAATTGAGATATCGGACGATTACACTGGCCAGCGTTACATTGTGCGCCGTCCGGAAGATGTGTTTACGGCATTCGATATGCAGCGGCATTTCCAATGGGACATCCATATTTCCACTACGAATATCGGCAAAATTAAAGACCCGATTCGTCAGGTAGCACAGTCCGCCTATCGTCATAAATCATTATCGGACAAGCTTCCCAAGTTTCTTTCCAAGCTGTTCGGTTTTTATAATACTTGGTACGAATTCCAGCACGATCCCGAAACCTCCGGCAAAATGGCTTCCCATATCGCCGGCAAACCGAGGAAATACCATGCCGATGAACGAATCTTCCGCTGTTACCAATCCACCGCCACCGGTGAGCACACGGAAAGTCAAGCCGATCAAAGCATCTTGGGTGATCCAAAGCTTAGGATACTGGCATTTGTGCTGCTTTTGGCTATCGGTCATTTTGTCTACAATATGGCAAACTACGCTGATACTCATAAAAAGCCCGGTCATGCTGATCCAGTCTCCGCTCCTGCTTCTGCTCCGGTCGACGCGCCGCCTGCTGTCCCGAGCGCTCCAGTTGATCGGTCAAGCCCTGCTGCGCCTGCTCTCGCTGATTCTCGTATCTTACCTGGGCTCAAAACTTTGGATTTTACTGCTGAGCTAGGATTCCGCTTGCTCGGCCTGGCCTACCGTTCCGCTGCCGACATTACTCATCATCGCCTTGAATTCCTGGCCATGACGTCCGAGGGCGACCTCTTTACCGTCTCGATGCGTCAGCTCTTCGCTCTCGGCTTTCATGTCGCCGTGCACAGTAACTGTACTGTTTTCTTGCTCCGATCGGACGGTGTTTCGCGTCCTGTGCCGTGTTATCCGCCGGCGGCTGTGCGCTGCCGAACCGTGGTGGATGCGCCGGATCTGGCGATTCGCCGCGATTGCCGTAAACGCAACGAACCCGAACCGCTTCCCGCCTTTAACCCGCTGCCTCAAAACGGATTGGTCGCATCGGCTTCCTCGCTGCTTTCTTCGAAACCGTAATGTTACGAAAAATAATTAGTGTAACGTAACGTAAAATACTTGACTTATTTATCGTAACACGTTACAATAAATCAAACTTAATCGAAAAGAGGATTTATGAAAGACGTACACGACATCCAAACCGTAGAAGTCTTCCAAGCCGCCAAACGTGGTCGGGGCCGTCCGGTTACCGGCTCGGCCATGACCAATGCCGAACGTCAAAAGCGTTATCGTCAGAGCCTTAAAACCAAAAATGTTACTGTAACGAAAAATCCTCAAAGCGATATTGCTTTTGATATTGCGTGTAATCAACTAGCAAAAGCTCGTGTCGAAATAGAACGCCTTAAATCCGAAATAGAGCAGCTAAAAAGCGTAACGGTAACGGAAAAACAAGGGCAGGGCAGTACATCATGAACTCATCCAATTATGAAACCGATTTTTACACCTGGACCCAGCAACAGGCCGCTTTGCTTAAGGCCGGTCGCTTATCTGAAATCGACGTTGAGAATTTAATCGAGGAAGTCGAAACCATGGGACGTAGTGAAAGAAGGGCGCTGGAAAGCCGGTTGTCCGTGCTGTTGATTCATATGCTCAAGTGGCAATATCAGCCTGGCCGCCGGGGTAATAGCTGGAAATTTACTATTGACGAACAACGGTTCAGCTTTCAAAAGGTGCTTAAACAGAATCCCGGCCTCAAATCCGAGATTGATGCCATTCTTTCGGATGCCTATGAGTATGCGACAATGAAGGCGGCGCATGAAACCGGGCTGAGAAGCGATATATTTCCTTCGGCCTGTCCCTGGACGCTGGAACAGTTGAGTGACTCCAGCTATTACCCTCAATGAGGGCCGGACATCGATTATAGGCGTCTGTTCGGTGCGTTGGCTCTGGCCGATCTAGTCGCTTGCCAAGATAGCGCCGGTTTTTTCTTTGGCCTTATTCTCTCATCGTATGCTGGCGCGGAACCCGTCACACCCCGAACACCCTTAACTGCGCCTAGGCTTCCTGATCCGCCTAGGCTTTGACCACTAGCCCTCACTCTCCTGATTAACCCGCTTTTGGGTCTTTGAAGTGTAAAATCTTGCCGCCTACAGGCTCGGCGATCCTTTCCGGTTGATCCTGTTGGTGTTTTTGCTTCATGATGTGGTAAAGCTTCGTGTGGCTGAGCCCGGCGGCTTGTAGCAAGTAGCGCATTGCCCGAACCTCCCATGCATAGATAAATTCGCCTTCAGGAGATTCAATGCAATTACCGACAAACCGAAAGCCTTTCCAGTCTGGTCCCATATGATCCATGTGGCCGGTCAAAACGTAGAGGTATAAAAAAACCGCTCTAGGCGGTTTGTTGTGCAAGTCCCAATTTTTGATTGTTTTCTCTGTGACTTCGAACAGGGCGGCTGCGGCCTTGGTGTTTAATCCGGCTTTTTTTCTGAGCGTGTAAAAGTCTGACATTTAGGTTAATTCCAAAGTGCCTCATTTTCGCAAAAGTTCTGTAATGAGAAATTTTACATAATATACATTATGCGAAGTTAAAACTCTTGGCAAAAAGAATATTGCGGCGTTTCACGGACCAGGCGCTTTTTGGGCTTGATGCGTAAATTTAGCTCCAGCTTGCGGTAGATGCGGTAAACCCGTTTGTGATTCCAGGGAAAGCCTTTGACGTTCTCCGCCGAGAGTTTGCGCACATAGCGGTAGCACGTCGGGCTCATACTGAGCTCCGCACACACGAGGCGAAGGCTGCCCCGTTTTGCTTGCACCCTTTCCTGCGCCATCTCGCGTCAGCAAGATGGCGTCAAACCTTTTTTCCAAGGCTTCCTTGATGATCTCCGCTTTGAGGCGTTCTTCCGCAACCATCTTTTTGAGCCGGCGGTTCTCGTCTTCCAATTCTTTCAGGCGAGCCATCAGCGACGCGTCCAGGCCGCCGTATTTCGCGCGCCATTTGTAGAAAGTAGCTGAACTGATGCCGTGCTCACGGCATAATTCGGGTACTGGCGTGCCCCCTTCCGCTTGTTTAAGAATGGCCAGGATTTGGCTGTCGGTAAATCGTGATTGCTTCATGTAAAACTTCCTCAGTTTGATAGGAGAAAATTCTACGTCTAAATGCGGTTATTTTCCGAGGGGGATTATCGTGTAACACCGGCACCAATCAGGCGTTTTGAGGCAGCCCATCAGGTGCGGAACGTCCTTAACCTGATTCAGGCCGGCATAGGCCGGCGCGGATTCGGGGACGTCCTCGATAACGCGTTTAAAGTCGGGAAAGCTACCGGTCCCCGCCGGCGGTTTAAGGATTTGCTCCGTTTTGGCCGGGACCGCCCCACCCGCCGAGGTAGGCTGTGCGGGTACATCCGCCCGGCCTGGTCGTCCTGCAAATGGGCCACCACCCGCTGATACCCAAGATAAATCGCTATGAGCAAGAAAGCCACAGCCACGAAAAAACCGTAAACAGACTCTTAGGAGATGATCCAATGCCCCGCCAAAACAACATAATCCATCGCAGAGCGCTGTTTCTTTTGGCGTTATGGTTAATACCTACTCTCGCTCAGGCTCATACGGGCAGTAACGCTATGAACGGTTGGGTCGTTGGCTTCAATCATCCCCTGCATGGCTGGGATCATCTCTTGACCATGTTGGCGGTCGGTATATGGGCCGCGCAATTGCGAGACCGGACTATTTGGCAGCTTCCGCTCGCTTTTGTCGGCGTCATGAGTCTCGGCGGTCTTGCTGGGGTGATGGGCCTATCCGTGCCGGGAGCGGAAACGATGATTCTGCTCTCTGTGCTCGTTTTCGGCGTGCTGATCGTCCGAAAAATCCGTTTCCGGGCCACTGTCAGTCTATTTATCGTCGGTTTTTTCGCCTTTTTTCATGGCTACGCGCACGGACAGGAAATGCCCGCTTCGGCCAGCCTCATCTCCTTCGCTTTGGGCTTCATGCTGGCGACGCTGCTGCTGCACGGCGCAGGCATACTGACCGCCCGCCTGGTGATTTTCATGGCTGCCTGTTTTCTCGGCAGCAGCGTTCATGCCGAGGAAAAGGATAATGCCACGGTTGAGACTAATGAATCCGCCATAAAAGCTAAATCAAAAACTCGTCAAAAAGAGAGCATGGAACTTGATGAAATCGTCGTAACGGAACGGGCCGACTCGCAAATAGGCATTGCCGACAGCGCCTCGCAAGGCAACGTGGGACAAGCCCAGTTTCAATATCGGCCGATAAGCCGGCCGGCGGAAGTTTTGGAAACCGTCCCCGGCCTGATCGCGACCCAGCACAGCGGCGAAGGCAAAGCCAATCAATATTTCTTGCGGGGATTTAACCTCGACCACGGCACCGATTTTCTGACCCAGATTGAAGGCGTACCGGTTAACCAGTTATCCCATTCGCATGGCCAAGGCTGGACCGATACCAACTTCCTCATTCCCGAATTAATAGAAACGCTCGAATACAAAAAAGGCAATTATGATGCTGAAAACGGCGACTTTGCCAGCACCGGCTCCGCCAACATTCATTATGTGAAAGACCTGCCCCGGCAATTTCTCAAGTTTACCGGCGGCAGCTTTGATTACTACCGGGGACTGGCGGCGGGGTCCCAAAAACTGGGCGGCGGCCATTTGTTATATGCCGGAGAAACCGTCCACACTAACGGTCCTTGGAGCGTAGGCAATGACTATTTGAAATTCAACGGCCTGTTGCGTTATAGCCGAGAGGATACCGATCGCGGCTGGAGCCTCACCGGCATGGCGACGAAGGCCGACTGGCGATCCACCGACCAAATCGCCAGGCGTGCGCTAGACCGGGGAATGATCGGGCGGTTTGACGCCCTTGATCCGACCGACGGCGGCAACAGTCAACGTTACAGCGTGACCGGGGAGTGGCACCGCCGGGACGACCGGAGTGAAACCCGGTTAATGGCTTACGGCATCTATTCCACGCTGAATCTGTTTTCGGACTTTACCTTCTTTTTGGATGACAATGAGGTCAACAATCCTCAAGGTTGCAGGGGCTTGCCCTCAACGCCGGGCGAAAAAATGGCTCCGGCCATTTTCAATACCTGCGGCGACCAGTTCGGCCAACCCGACGATCGCTGGACGGCCGGCTTCAAGGGCAGCCACACCTGGTTCCACAAATGGGGCGCCGCCGACTCCGAAACGACATTGGGCTTACAGCTGCGTAACGACAACATTCAAAACGGGTTAACCAAAACGCACGCCCAAAACCAATACGCGGTAACCCGCCAGGACACCCTCTGGGTTACCAGCCTCAGTCCCTACGCGGAAAATAAAACCCAATGGAATCGCTGGCTGCGGACCAGCGCGGGGGTACGTTTCGACGGCTTCCGCTTTGATGTCAGCCGGAGCAATATTGATCAAAATGCCGGGGAGCGCTATGACGAGTTGGTAAGCCCCAAACTCGGGGTTGTCTTGGGGCCTTGGGCGGAAACGGAATTTTATCTCAACGGCGGCCTGGGCTATCACAGCAACGATGCCCGCGGCATCAACACCCGCATCGATCCGGCCAGCGGCACAGCCGTTGACCGCGCCTCTCCTCTGGTACGGACCTATGGCGCGGAAGTCGGCTTACGTTCGACCTGGGTGAAGGGATTGCAAAGCACCTTATCGCTCTGGTGGCTGGATCTCGATTCGGAACTGGTATTTGTCGGGGATGCGGGAACTACCGAGGCCAGCCGCCCGAGCCGCCGCTATGGGCTTGAACTCGCCAACTATTACTCCCCCGCCGACTGGATCACGTTCGATGCCGATGTCAGCGTCTCCCGTGCGCGTTTCCGCGACCACGAACCGGGCATGGGCAATCACATACCGAATTCGATAGAGACGGTGATCGCCGCCGGCACGACATTTCATGAGGTCTCCGGCGGCTTTTTTGGCGGCCCCCGGCTACGCTATTTCGGGCCGCGCGCGCTGGATGAAAGCGGCGGCCGCCGTTCGGGAGCCACCCTGCTGCTCTCTGCCCTACTCGGCTACGAGGTAACCCAAAACCTGAGTTTCCAGGCGGAAGTATTCAATCTATTGAATCGCAAAGACGATGGCATTACCTATTTCTACCCATCGCGCCTGCTCGGTGAAAATCTTTCCGGGGTGGATGATTTCCATTTTCATCCGGTGGAGCCGATCAGCTTTCGCTTAGGCTTTACGGCGAAATTTTAAGGTATATCCGATCTTACCAGGTTCCCGTATTCGCCATTGACGCCCAGGGTTCCTGCGGCGGCAGCGGACCGCCTTTTTGCAGAAGCTCGATCGATATCTGGTCCGGCGAACGGATGAACGCCATATGCCCGTCGCGCGGCGGACGGTTGATCGCGATGCCTGCATTTGTCAGGTTTTGGCAGGTTTCGTAAATATTGTCGACTTCGAATGCCAGGTGGCCGAAGTTGCGCCCGCCGGTATAGACTTCGGGGTCCCAGTTGTAGGTCAGTTCGATTTCCGGCGACTGCATCGTTTGCGATTGTGCGGAATCCATCGGCGCATGCAGATAGACCAGCGTGAATCGGCCTGCTTCGCTCTCCATCCGTCTGCCTTCGATCAGGCCCAGTTTATTGCAAAAAAAATCGAGCGACTCGTCCAGGTCTCGGACCCGAATCATTGTGTGTAAAAAACGCATGGCGGTTTACTCCTTGTCTTGCGGATGATATTGGCTAGTAATTTCGGCATGGCGGAAACAATCAACCGTATGGTCGTTAACCATCCCGGTCGCCTGCATATGAGCATAAACGATAGTACTGCCGACAAATTTAAATCCGCGTTTTTTCAGGTCGCGGCTGAGGATCTCGGATACCCGTGTCGAAGCCGGGAGTTCTGTGTGGGTCTTCCAGTAATTATTCATCGGTTCGCCGTCTACAAAGCGCCAGATATACGCATCGAAACTGCCGAATATCTCCCTGACTTTCAGAAACGCTTTTGCATTGGTTACTGCCGCTCCGATTTTCAACCGGTTGCGGATAATGCCCGGATTTTGTAACAGTTCCTCAACCTTGCGTTCGTCGTAACGCGCTACTGTTTCGGGATCGAAATGATCGAACGCCTGCCGATAATTTTCGCGCTTGTTCAAAATCGTCGACCAGCTTAGGCCAGCTTGGGCGCCTTCCAAAACCAGAAACTCGAACAATAGGCGGTCGTCGTGAACCGGCACCCCCCATTCGGCGTCGTGATAGTGCTCCATTTGTGGGCTGCTTAGCGCCCATTTGCATTTAGTCATCGATTGAAGAAACGAGTTCGGTTGAGTTTCGGCAGGTGCCGGCGTTATCTGCCACCCGCCGTCATATTCAAATACTATGCCATTCAAGTTCCCGGGTGTAAAGACTGAGCAGTTGACAACCGGTGCCGTAGAACCGCATTATCGCAATATTCAAACTAAAGTACGTCCATGAGCATCGATACCCTGCAATTACGCCGTATCGCAATCGATACCTATCATGAAAACGTCGCCTACATGCACCGGGAATGCGGGACTTATCGGGCGGAAGGCTTTCAGGCGTTATCCAAAATTCAGATCAGCCTGAACGGAATCAGGATTCTCGCTGTGTTGAACGTCGTCGATGATGCCTCGATCGTGCACCCGGGCGAACTCGGTTTGTCGGAACAGGCTTTTCAGCAATTCAATTGTGCCGAAGGCAGCATGGTCACCGTCAATCATGCCGAGCCGCCCAAGTCGATGGATGCGGTGCGCCGCAAGATCAACGGTGAGCGCCTCGATCGGGCCGATTTCGACAGCATTACCGACGACATCGTCGAAAGTCGTTATTCGAAGATGGAAATCGCGGCATTTTTAGTCGCAACCGGCCAAAACAGCCTGGATCGCGACGAACTGTTGTATTTAACCCGCGCGATGCTGCAATCCGGCGACCGGATCCACTGGGACGAGCCTTTGGTGGCGGACAAGCACTGCATCGGCGGAATTCCGGGTAACCGAACCTCGATGCTGGTGGTGCCGATCGTGGCCGCGCACGGCATGCTGATACCGAAAACCTCAAGCCGGGCGATCACTTCGCCGGCAGGCACGGCCGACACGATGGAAATGCTCTGCGAAGTGAACCTGAGCCCCACGCAGCTGCATGACATCGTGCGCCGCGAGCGGGGCTGTCTGGCCTGGGGCGGCACCGCCCGGCTCGCGCCGGTCGACGATATGCTGATTGCGGTGGAGAGGCCGCTGGGAATCGACTCCCAAGGCCAGATGGTCGCCTCGATTCTGTCCAAGAAACTCGCGGCCGGCTCGACGCATTTGTTGGTCGATATCCCGGTCGGGCCTTCGGCGAAAGTCCGGCAGATGCGGCAGGCACTCGCGCTCCGTAAGCTGTTCGAATTCGTCGGCGATCGGCTCAATCTGCACCTTGAAGTGATGATTACCGACGGACGCCAGCCGATCGGGCGCGGTATCGGTCCCGCACTGGAAGCCCGCGATGTGATGCTGGTACTGCAAAACGATCCCGAGGCGCCGGCCGATTTGCGACAGAAAGCGCTGCAGCTGGCGGGGCGCATCATCGAATTCGATCCCGATGTGCGCGGCGGCCAAGGGTACGCGATTGCCCGCGACATTCTCGAATCGGGCCGGGCCTGCGCGAAAATGAATGCGATCATCCAGGCGCAAGGCTCGAAACCGGTCGATTTCAGTCCCGGCTCCCAGTGCCATGAAGTGGTGGCCAAAAGCGACGGCATCGTGACCGAGATCGATAATCTGCAGATGGCCAAAATCGCCCGGATGGCCGGTGCGCCGATGATGAAACGGGCCGGCGTCGATCTGCTGAAAAAATTGGGCAGCCCGGTCAAAAAAGGCGAAGTGCTGTACCGGATCTATGCGGAATTCCCGGCCGACTTTAAATTCGCCCAAAATCTGGCGATGCAGAACGACGGCTATACGTTGGGCAGTAATGTCGAGCTGCTCAAACCGCTGATCACCTTTTAACGCCATGCTGATCCTGGCCTTTTCGGACTATCTGCCGCAGGCACAGCGCCTGGCGGCGCGCCTCGGGCTGCCGCTTGCCGAAGTCGAAATCCACCGTTTTCCCGACGGTGAAAGTTTCGTCGCCCTGCCCCCGGATGTGCCGGAACATGTGCTGTTCTGCCGCAGCTTGAACCGGCCCAACGACAAGCTGATCGAATTATTGCTTGGCGCCCGAACGGCGCGGGAACTCGGCGCCAAACGTCTGACGCTGATTGCGCCTTATCTTTGCTATATGCGGCAGGATTTCGCGAACCGGCCCGGCGTGGCGGTCAGCCAACGGCATGTCGGCCGCTGGCTTGCGGATCTGTTCGACGATGTGATTACGGTCGATCCCCATCTGCACCGGATCGACCGCCTGAATCAGGCAATACCGCTCGATCACGCCATCAGTTTGAATGCAACCGCCCCGCTCGCCGCCTTTCTGAAACAAAAATTCGGTACGGCCCTATTGCTCGGTCCGGACAGCGAATCGCGGCAATGGGCGGCCGCGCTCGCCGAGCTGACCGGCTTTGCCTTTCAGGTGGCGGAAAAAATCCGTCTCGGCGATACCGAGGTGATCTTGCAGCTGCCCGATGCCGATTACCGCAAGCAGCCGGTCGTAATCGTCGACGACATGGCCAGCACCGGACGGACGCTGGCTAAGGCGGCGGAATTACTGAAAGAAAAAGGCGCGGCCGAAATTTATGCGGTGGTGACCCATGCGCTGTTTTGCGGCGATGCCGAACACGTGATATGCGACGCCGGCGTAAAAACGCTCTGGAGCACCGACAGCATCAATCATCCTACCTCCTGCATCACGCTCGACGGTTTGCTGGCCGACGCAGTCGTAGCAATGCTGAACTGATTCAGCAAGAATAATTATTCATGTGCGAAGGTTTTCGGGCCGATCCGCTCGACAACTCGTTGGACGGATATTGACCAGGATAATTCTGATAGTTAGACTCATGCGCAGCGGTTAATTCGGGATGGTTTTCCTCTCCTCTCGGAGAAGATTGACTGATCGGCATTCGGGAAAGGCTTTACCGAACCGCACGGGTTCTTTTTCACTCCCTTTGGAGATATTCATGAGTCTGATCCCCTTGTCCCTCGCGCGGGCCTTAATCTGCATAGCCATCTTATTGGCCGGTTGCGCATCGAATGCGATATACCGGAGCAACTATCAGCCCTGCACCGTTTCTTCGGGCAATGCCTGCGAACAAAACTCCCTGCACATTTACAATCCGGGCGCGGACAACGAGTATACGCTGGGTTTCGTCGAAATCGACGACCAGGGCCAGATACGCGACCGCAGGCAGATGCATGCGCTGCTGGACATGCTCTATGCAAAGGCCGCCCAAGAAAGTGTTTTGACAACCGTATTCGTGCATGGCTGGCATCACAACGCCCGCCCGGGCGATCCGAACATCGAAGGTTTCAAGGAAAACCTCGCCAAACTCAGCGCGATCGAAGCCCGGCTGAGCGAAAAATTGGGCCGGCCTGCCCGTAAAATTGCGGGGGTTTATGTCGGCTGGCGCGGCGAATCGATCGATGTTCCGCCGTTCAATTATCTGACTTTCTGGGACCGCAAGAGTACCGCCCAGGATGTGGGCCATCTCGGGATCGGCGAGCTGCTGATCAAGCTGGAGGAAATCGCCAATGTGCGGAACGCGATGCAGCCGCCGGTCCGAAGCCGGCTGGTCGTGATCGGCCACAGTTTCGGCGGTGCGGTCGTCTACGGCGCGACTTCGCAAATCCTGGCCGGCCGTTTCATAGACAGCCAGCAAGGCAAAGCCTACACGGGAGACGCCAAAGGCTTCGGCGATCTGGTCGTCCTGCTGAACCCGGCATTCGAAGCGCTTCAGTACTCGCCTTTCTACGATCTGGCGCAGTCGCGCTGCAGCTACTTTCGGGGACAGTTGCCGCGCCTGGCGATTCTGACTTCGGAAATCGACGACGCGACCGGCATCCTGTTTCCGTTGGGCCGGATATTTTCGACTCTTTTCGAAGAACACGATGACCTGGTGCGGACCGACTGCAAGCATACGCTCGAACTGGACGAAGGCGAAGCCGACCGAAGCACGGTCGGCCATTACGAACCGCTGATCAGCCATACCCTGAAGCCTTTAAAAGACGGCCGGTCCATGCTGGCTGCGACGCTCGAAACGATGGAAAGCATTTGGGACTTGCAAACGCCGGGCGGTTCGACCCGTTTCGACGACATGGTGCTGACGCACCTGAACAGGACCGTTCCGCAAAATCCTTATCTGAATATCCGGGTGGACAAAGAAATCATCGACGGACACAACGATGTTTTCAACGAAAAAGTGATGAAGTTCATTCGCTTATTGATAGAGCTTTCGACGGTAGATGTCGATGACGATCGCGACAACGTGGTGAACGAATACGACGAATGTCCGAAAACCGCGGAAAACTCGGTTGTAAACGATAAAGGCTGCGCAATCAACCAGCTGTGTTCTTGCGATGTGAAGTGGAAAACGCCGGGCGACTTTGTCAGTTGCACATCCCTCGTCTCGGACGGCTTTCTCCGCGCAGGCCTGATCGGCAAAAACGAAAGGAAAAACATTTTGTCCGCCGCCGTGCGATCCGGCTGTAAAAATAAGAAAGCGGGACGGTAACGGCCGCTTGGATAGCTGTATTCAATGAAAATTGCGGCGGAAAAGGATGTCTATTCCGCCTTTTTTGAAGTTGGATTTGACTCCAAATCACTTCCCGGTCCAAGACCTGCCAGGTTTTAAAAACCTGGCAGGTCTACCGCCCGATTAATATCGTTCACACCCTTAGCAGGGAGGCAAAACCCAGCCATATGAATCATGGCCTTCCCTGGATAGCAAACCCCTCAAGAGTTGGGCGTTTCGAATTACTCGATCGTTTCGACGCTGATCTTCTTCGGCTTGATCTGCTCGCGTTTCGGAATCACGATTTCGAGTACGCCGTTTTTGAACTTCGCGCTGATCGCCTCGGCGTTGGCGGTATCGGGCAGGCTGAAGCGGCGGTAGAACGAGCCGTAGGTGCGTTCGACGCGTTTATAGCCTTCCTGCTCGGTGCGGGCTTCGCTTTTTTTCTCGCCCTTGATCGTCAGCACGCCGTTTTCCATACTGACGTCGATGTCTTCCGGTTTAACGCCCGGAATATCGGCGAAGAGCACGAACCGATCCTTGTCCTCCTTAATGTCGACCGCAGGCGTCCATTCGGCGGTCGCGATCGATCCTTCCCCTGTGCCGCCTTCATGCGCGCGTTCGAGTTCCCGTTGCAATTGATTCAATAAACTCCAGGGTTGGTAATGATAAGCCATCGTTTCCTCCTCGGTAATTAATCAAACTGATTCTGACAATGATAAGCCGGACATCCGGCCTCATGCCAATACAATAGGGTTTGTCGTTAGTATTTCAAGAGGCCTACCCCTCATTTATTGCATGTGCAAAAGTTCCAGGACGAACGGCGAAGCAGCCCGCAGCCTCACGCCTTGCCCTAACAAACGGTGAAGCAACGCTATGCCGCGCGCATCGACAAAACTGACTGCCGCAATGTCCAGGGATAGGCCGCCCGGCGATGAATCCTGGGCACGTGCCACGGCGGCTTCCAGTTCGGCAACCCAGGGGCCGAGTACCTTGCCCTCCACAATCAATAACGGCTCGTTTGGATTATTCTCTATCAGGGTAATTCTAAGCATGCTTGTCGATCTCTATGGCGAACGATTGACAAGCAATCCAGCGAAATACGTGCCAATTGCCGAAACCGTGCGGCAATCGTCCAAGTTACCGGAAAACGGGCGGTAGGGCGGAGATCCGGCCGCAAATACTTGCGGCGGCTGGGAATATTAACGGGAGGGCTTCAAAAGGCCGAGCTTTTTGATCCGGTAGCGCAAGGTGCTCGGATTCATGCCGAGCAACTGTGCGGCGCCCCTCTCGCCTTCAATGACCCACTGAGTTTTCTCCAACATCGCCGCGATATGTTCGCGCTCGACCGCTTCGAGGCTGTCATCGCCGGTGTGTTTGCTTTGCAAGGTAGGCTCGGCGGCGCCCGGCAACAGCCCCGCATCGATTCCGAGTACCGCCTCGTCGCTCAGAATGATCGCGCGCTCGATCACGTTTTCCAGCTCGCGGATATTGCCCGGCCAGTGATAGGACTGCAATAACCGCAAGGTTTTCGAACCGACGCCGTCGACCCGCTTGTCCAGTTTCTTGGAAAATTTGCCGATCAGGTAAGAAACCAGGAGCGGGATGTCTTCGCTCCGTTCCCGCAGCGGCGGCATCAGGATAGGAAACACGTTCAACCGGTAGTATAGATCGTCGCGGAAAGTCTTATCGGCGACCGCCTGCAGCAGATTGCGGTTGGTGGCCGCGATCACGCGCACGTCGACCTTGATCGGCGTTTTGCCGCCAACCCGGTCGAACTCGCGCTCTTGCAGCACGCGCAGCAGCTTGACCTGGATATCGAGCGGAATTTCGCCGATTTCGTCGAGAAACAGGGTGCCGCCGTCGGCCAGTTCGAAGCGGCCGATGCGCTTGGCGATCGCGCCGGTAAAGGCGCCTTTCTCGTGGCCGAACAGCTCGCTTTCGACCAACCCGCTCGGCAATGCCGCGCAATTGACCTTGATCAGCGGTTTGTCCCGGCGCTTGCCGGCCGAATGGATGGCGCGAGCGATCAGTTCCTTGCCGGTTCCGGATTCGCCCTGGATCAGCACCGAGGCATCGGTCGCGGCGACGCGGCGGACGTTGTTCAATACCGCGGTCAAGGCAGGGCCCGCGCCGACGATTTCTTCGAAATTATGAACGGCCTTGATTTCTTCCTGCAGGTACAGGTTCTGCTCGCGCAGCCTGGCCTGTTCCTGTTCCATCAACACCTTTTCGGTGATGTCGACGAACATGGTCCGCGTGTACTGGCCGCCCGGATCGGGTTTCGACCACCATTGAATCCAGATCGGCTTGCCGTTGTCGCGGCGGCGCAGTTCCAACACCACGCCGGACGTATCGACGCCGCGTTCGATCGATGCAAAGGCCTCTTTAACCCGCTTCTGCGCTTCCGGCGTATCGGGAATGAACGACATGCCGACCGTGCCGGGCACCTCATCCTCTGTAATGCCGAGGATGCGCATCGCCGCCCGGTTGGCGCTGATGAAGCGCGATTCGAGGTCTTCGTGCACGTAGGCGATCGGCGCTTCGTCGAACAGGTCACGAAAGCGCTCTTCGCTGAGGCGCAATTGCTCGACTACCTTGAGCCGGTTCAGTTCGGCCGCGGCGCGGGCCGCAAAAATCCTGAAAATGAACAAGAGCCGCGGCTCGCCGGGCATTTCCCGGCCGTCGAACAGCGCCAGATGGCCCAGTACGCCGCCGTCGCTGTCGGTCAGCGGCACGCCGAGATAACTCTCGACGCCGGCTTCCTTCGGAAAGCGCTTCCAGACCTCGGCCGGATAGTGGCAGAAATCGCCCCGGAGCACCTCTTCGCAGGGGGTGCCGGCGAGATCCCATTCCTGATCTTGGGCGAATTCGCCGTTCATCCAGAAGGCTTTAGTTCTGACCCGGGATTTCGAGTCGGCAAATTCGGCGACGAAGGCGTTCGCAAAGCCTGTCGCCAGGCTCAAGTTTTTGACCAGCGCCCGGAAAAAATCCTCGCCGGTCGCCTGGGCGGCGCCTTCCACGAGCGCACGCAGAATTTTCAGGTCGGACGAATCCACTGGCGCGGCGTATTCGGCAGGAAATCCATCGGAATCGCGGAAAGACGGCATGGCGCTGTTTCCTGAAAAGCAAAAATCTTCGTCTTATTCCACCTGCCCGTCAATAGCCGCCCGCAACTATTGGCGGCCGCCGCGATTATTCGCAGCCTCGGATTGTTTACGAAACTTGAACGTCAGTTGAAAAACTTATCTATCTAACTGATTATTATAATATTTTATTGATTTATTGAAATTGGCACAGCCGTTGCTCTATTACAAACGTCCAAGTTTGAAAACGGACATCATTTTTTCACTTACTTTTTGAGAGAGTTCACCATGAAAAACATCAATGCCTTCGTTCAATCCGCCGTAACGGCCGCAATCGCCTTGAGCGCACTGAATGCCGCGCCCACCTTTGCCGCCGACAAGGCGGACGTCGAAAAATGCTACGGCGTTGCCAAAGCCGGCAAAAACGACTGCAAGACCTTGTCGAACGCCTGCGCCGGCCATTCGGTCACCGACGCACAGGCGGATGCGTTCATCGCGCTGCCGAAGGGCACCTGCGAACGGATCGCCGGCGGCAGCCTGACAGCACCGGAAGCCCAATAGGACAGGAAAATGGCGCAAAGGCATCGGTTAAGCGGCGCCCCCGAATCGATTCCGGCTTCGGCCGGGATCGGTCTCAGGTCCCGGCATTTCGCGGAGATAACGGAAAGCCGGCCTCAGATTGCCTGGTTCGAGGCGCACAGCGAAAATTATTTCGGCCCAGGCGGGTTGCCCTTGTTTTACCTGGAACACATCAGGAAAGACTATCCGATCAGCCTGCACGGTGTCGGCCTGTCGCCGGGCTCCATCGATCCTTTGAACCGGGAACATTTGCAGCGGCTGAAAGCGCTGGTCGAAAGGATCGAGCCGGGGCTGGTGTCCGAACATTTGTCCTGGAGTTCGTTCGGCGGCGTTTACCTGAACGACCTGGCGCCGTTGCCCTACACGGAGGAAACGTTAACCCATCTGGCCGAACGCGTCGAACAGGTCCAGGCATTCCTGGGCCGGCAGATATTGATCGAGAATCCGTCCAGCTACCTGGAGTACAAGGACTCCAGTTACCGGGAAAGCGAATTCCTGGCCGAACTGGCGCGCCGTTCGGGCTGCGGCATTTTGCTGGACATCAACAATGTGTATGTGTCCTGCCGAAACCACGGCTGGAACGAGGCAGCCTATCTGGACGACATTCCTGCCGCGCGGGTCGGCGAAATGCATCTGGCCGGCCATGCCGTCAACGAAGTCGGCGGCAAAACGCTACTGATCGACACGCACGACCGTACCGTTTGCGAAGACGTATGGAAGTTATACGCCGCCGCGCTGCGGCGGTTCGGGCCGAAGCCGACCCTGATCGAATGGGATGCGGACATGCCGGCACTGGATGTGCTGATGGGGGAGGCCTCGAAAGCCGAAACCTTGCTGGAGGAGGCGCACTATGAACGGGCTGCATGAACTGCAACGCGATTTTTCCGCCTTCGTTTGGGCGGGGAAAACGGGCTTGGGCGAACGCATCGTGCCGAACGGATTCGAGCCGGAACAGCGCCTGGCGATTTACCGCAACAATACGCTGATCGGTTTGACGCAGGCGCTCCGCGATGTGTATCCGGTGATCGAAAAACTGGTCGGCGAACGCTTTTTCCATCGGCTGGGCCGGGATTATATCCGCCGATACCCGCCGAACACCGGCTGCCTGCAGACGTTCGGCGACCGATTCGCGGATTTTCTGGCCGCTTCCGGAGACGTATGCGGCCAGCCCTATTTGCCCGATACGGCAAGGCTGGAATGGCTGCGCCACGAAGCCTATTTCGAATCCGACCGGGCCGGCATCGATGCCGCGTCGCTGGCCGACGTGCCGCCCGAGCGTTACGGCGGATTGAGGTTCGAATTGCATCCTTCGGTGCGCCTGCTCGCATCCCGTTATCCGGTGCGACGCATCTGGGAATTCCACCGGGAAAATCCGGCCGAAGACGGCAGGCTCGATCTCGACGCGGAAGGCGGCTGCCGGCTGGTGATTTTCCGCTTGGGCTGGGAAGTCGAAACGGCGCCGCTCGACTCGGACGGATACCGGTTTTTGACCGGTTTGCAAGCGGGTCTGACCTTGAGCGAAGCGGCTTCGGGAGTTCTGCCGAATAACCCCGATTTCGACCTGGCCGCCCTGCTCCGGTTCTGCCTGAGCCGGTCCTTGTTTAGCGAATATTTTTAGTCTGCCGATGAGGTTATCGCAATGAATGCACAATCGTTACCGAAGTACCCGCCGTCTGCCGCCGGTGCCGCGGCCGAAAGGCTGCGCAAGGCGGCAGCCTGGCTCGATCGCCTGTCTCCCCTCGGCGATCTGCTGCTGCGCGGCTGGGTCGCCTATGCCTTCTGGGTGTCGGGGCTGACCAAGATCCGAAACTGGGACAGCACCTTGTACCTGTTCGAGTACGAATATGCGGTGCGGCTGCTGCCGCCCAACGTCGCGGCTTATCTCGGCACGGCGACCGAACTGGGAATGCCGGTCCTACTCGCGGCAGGGCTGCTCGGACGCTTCGCCGCGCTGGCGCTGTTTTTGTTCAACATCGTCGCGGTGATCTCCTACCCCGATCTCGGCGCCGCCGGCATTGAGCAGCACAAAGTCTGGGGCGTCATGCTGCTGGTCTGCCTGCTGCACGGTCCCGGCAAACTGTCGTTGGACGCTTGGATCGGCCGGCGTTTTTTTTCAACGATAAAAGGTAACGATTCATCAACAGCCATGTAGGTACGCTGCGCGTATCGTTTTCAAACACCTTGACGAATCCCCAGCACAAAGGTACGCGCAGCGTACCCTACGGAATGTTGAAGTTCGGTACGACGAACCGGCTCGATAAAAGCGCATGTTCCGTACATCGCGCCGCTGCAAACTTTTTTATTTCCGCCGAGTCAATATCAGCGAACCAGTCGACAAGCATTAACTGATTATTGATTCGGATTAATGCCCGCAAAATTCAATCAGGCTGAGGAGGTCTATGTGAGTAAGAAACGTCTGTTCTTTGTATCAATCACGACAGCCGCCCTGGCCGCGAATCCTGTATTCGCCAAAAATACGAACACCCCGGCGGATGGTTTCAATATTCACATCGTCGCGCCTCACCGGCATGAAGACGGCACGGTACATGGGCCTTATCATCACTATTGCAAGTCGATCAAGCGCGAGATCATGCAGTGCATGATTTTTACTTCGACCGAGCCGAATGCCGAGCTTGTCGAAGTCGAGTATTTCATCGACAAGAAGCTCGCACGCAACAATGTCAGGCTGGAACAATGGAACAAGCACTTCCATGACCATAAGGAAGAAATCGCCAGCGGACGGGTTAAAATCCCGGATGTGCCGCCCAAGAAGGCCAGGCAACTGAGCAAGGCGGCCGCCAAAACGGACGGCATCATCTTTCACCTATGGCCGGTCGACAGCAAGATTCCGAACGGGACAGTCATGTTTCCGACGGCCGTCAGCCACAAGCCGGTCGGAAAACTGGAAATCCCCGATTAACCCTTGCCGGGGCGACTACATAAAATGAGTCATAGAACGAGCAGTATCGCTCCCTGCTCTTCAGTTCTCCTCAATCCACAGTTTCCGTCCAGAGACATCTGTCCGTAACCAGTTTGTCGGTCTGTTGGTTGCCGATGCCTTTGGCGATTAGTGCAATTACTCGGTCGTCGGTATCATAGCCGATATGCGCATCGAGCGGATTGGCCAGTTGACCAAGCCCAAAAGCATCGAAAATGGTCGCCACGTTGATATTGATATTGGTGACTTCGACGCAAAGCCTCGAATCCAGGTATTTTTCGACAAAACCGTGCGGAATTGCGTAGCTCAACAGATCATTCGGATCGCTGAAAGCGATGATCGAAGTTTTGCTCAACATGCGGTTTTGATATTTCTCACCCGTGGGTTCGCAATAGGCCTGTTTTTGATTTGCAATGTCGGGCAATTTCCGGCCCAATTGCAGCATGGGCAATTGATTCGACATCATGTAGATCGGAATTTCCTTGCGCTTCAAGGCTTCTCTAAAGCCCGGGTCGCGGTCGTGGATCAACGAAGCGATACGCTGCATGCCGTCTATCGTAATGCGGCTGCCCAGGCTGTGCGAGATGATTGCGAATTCATCGTGCCGCACATTTGCTGCCAAGGTACCATCATTAAGCGAACAAGACTGCATCGCATCATCCGGCAGATTGCTCCAGCCGCTTCGCGCCATCCAGCAAAAAGCCTGGGCGAACGAGACCAGAATGTCTTCCCGGCTGTCTCCCAGGTAAATGATCGGATCCGGGCCTGTGTCGTTCGAAAACTTTTTCATCAAATCGTTGATTTTCGCTCGCCGGAATGAATACTCGCCGGAATTGTCGTAGGCCAGCACTTCCTTTTGCGGGGCGGTAATCTTTGACCAGGTCAATTCGTAAAACAGCAATTCATTTTTTCTATCCTTGCTGAGTAAGCGATGGATACGCAAATTGCCCAGATTTTTGCTCTGATCGCCGCGATTGGTCAGCGTAATGTTTTTGGGGCGCGCAGATTGAATGGTCAGCTCCAATTTTTGAGCCAGCTTCTCCAAGAACTGGGTTGAATAGCCAGGCAAATGATCGCCGACGCCATGCACCATCAGCACTTTCATTTTTCCTTTCGGATTGTTCAGGTAAGGCTCCAATCCGGTAAACGGTTTTCCCCATATTTCACAAATGCGGGTATCCGCGGTTTGTTGTTTTTCCAAATACGCTTCAACCATACCCTTCCCTAGGCTGGCGCAGCCGCCAACATGGACTGCTGCGGCAATTAACATGATTTTTTTGGATAAACGCTTCATTTAATTTTGATTTTTTGTAGCTATCACTTTGGGAATACGCTCCGCTTTCTTCTCGCTAAGAAGATAAGAAGAGAGCGGCAATTTGGGCGTAGGTGAACGAATAAAGCTGCCTGAATTCTCAGCCCTCTCGGTGCAGGAATCAAAAACAACGGTTAGACGGCATGATTGGGCGGGCAGCAAGAACCAAACCTGGCCATTATAACAAGCGCCAACGGATTCCCCGCCTTATTGGCTCATTTCTACGCTCTCCAAAGTGCGTAAAGCGCGTTGAAAATGGAGATAAAAATAACGATCCATGACTAAAACAGGCGTATTTCTGATATTTTATTACGGGCTATCGATCAATATCCTGAGTCATGGAAACTTTTGTTTTGCTATTTCGGACCGCAGCTACAAATTTTGTATATCCGCTGGTTGTGTTGGTGGCCCTCTGCGGAGGTAACTCGGCCGGAGCCCAAAATCTATCGGAGATTGCCGATCTTGCTCTACAAAACGATCCAAACTTGAAAAAGGCCGAAGCCGAACGGTCGGCCCGCGAAGAGTTCAGAACACAAAGTCTGGCCCGATTTTTCCCATCCGCCTCCGCGCTCGGCGAATCGAGCCTGGAATTTTTGCACAACAAGAAGGCGAAAGGATTTACCGGCTTCGGCAGCGGCGATTTCCGCGGCCCGCAGGTCAATCAGGAATACTGGAGCCATACGTTCGATTTGAACGTGACGCAGCCGGTCTTTCATTGGGACCATTGGGTGCAGCTGAGCCAGTCCGAAAACGTGATCGCTCAGGCCGAAGCCAACTACCGGGCCGAGCTGCAAAATCTGCTGACAAAAACCACCCAGGCCTATTTCGATGTACTGTCGGCCCGGGATAACCTTGAATTTGCGATGGCCGAAAAAGAAGCGATCACACGCCAGCTCGAACAGGCCAAACAGCGCTTCGAAGTCGGTATCGCCGCGATTACCGATGTGAACGAGGCGCAGGCCGCTTTCGACCAAGCGCTCGCCGGAGAAATCGAGGCGGCCAACCGGCTGGACAATCAAAACGAAGCGCTGAAAGAAATCGTCGGCGAACGGGAACTGGTGCTCGACCTGCTTGGCGAACAGTTGCCTTTAAAGAAACCCGAGCCGGCCGATATTTCCAAATGGAGCGAAACCGCCGAACTGAATAATTTCGAGGTGATCGCCGCTTACAACGAAGCCGAATCGGCGCGCAAATCGATCGAGATTCAACGCAGCGGGCATCTGCCGCAACTGGACATCGTCGGTGCCTATGGTGTTTCGGATGTAAACAGCAGCTTCGGTTTCCGGGGCGACACCCAGAACATCGGCTTGCGCTTGAATGTGCCGCTCTTTGAAGGAGGTATGGTCAATTCGAAGACCCGCCAGGCTCAATTCGAATTCGAGGCAGCCAAAGAAAATTTATCGGCGGTCAGGCGTTCGATTGTGCGTCAGGTCAAGGATGCTTACCGCGGCGTGATCACCAACATCAGCCGCGTCGAAGCCTTAAAAACGGCCGTGATATCGTCCGAGACCTCTCTGGAGGCGTCCGAAGCCGGCCTCTCGGTCGGAACCCGCACGATGGTCGACGTCTTGAACGTCCAAAGAGACCTGTACAAAGCCAAACGGGACTATGCGCGGGCGCGCTACGACTATTTGATCAACAGCATCAAACTGAAGCAGTTGGCCAGCAATTTGACGGCGGACGATCTCGATCGGATCAGCCGTCTGCTCTTGCCGGGCGAGAAAGCGGTAGACAAAACGCTACCTTGACTGAGCCGCCTTTCAGAGCATTTCTATAGGATGTATAACGGATGGGGGAGGTAGATCGCGTCGGGAACACGCGATCGAGTGTAACGCAGGGAGCGGATGCCGACGACTGCAGGGAAGCAGGAGGTACGAGCCCAAGGAAGGGCGAGGTAGGTCGCGTCGGGAACAAGCGATCGAGGGCAATGCAGGAGCTATATTGCCGAGGGGCCGGGGGAGATTTATTAAATAAATCCCCCTCGATCCCCCTTTTTCAAAGGGGGAGGTGTGTTTGACGAAGCCTTCCTTTTTCAAAGGGGGATTTGTTTTTGACGAAATCCTAACCGATCCGCAGCACTTTGGCGCCGCGAATCCGGCCGGTTTTCAGCTCCGACAGCGCCTGATTGGCCTGCTCCAGCGGATAAATCCGGATTTCCGGTTTTAGCCGCATGTCCGCCGCAAGCTGCAAAAATTCGGCGACATCCCGCCGTGTGATGTTGGCGACGCTTTTGATTTCCTTTTCGCGCCACAGGTGTTCCGGATAGTCCAACGCCAGCAGATGATGCCGATCGTCTTCCTTACGGATCGCGTTGATCACGAGGCGGCCCCCGGCTTCCAGATTCGCCAGGGCGGACACGATCGGCGCCCAGACCGGCGTGGTATCGATAATCGCATCCAGTTTATGCGGCGCCGTTTGGGCGCTCTCTCCCGCCCACGCTGCACCCAGCTCGATCGCAAACCGACGCTCTTCGGCGCTGCGCGCGAAAACGTAGATCTCGCTTTGAGGAAACCGGTAGCGGGCCATCTTCAGTACCAGATGGCCGGAGGCGCCGAATCCGGTCAGCCCGAGCCGATCGCCGTCCTGAATGCCGGTCAGCCGCAGGGAACGGTAGCCTATCGCCCCCGCGCATAATAAAGGCGCCGCTTCCGCATCGGAGAATTCCGGAGGAATCGGATAAACGAAATGAGCGGGCGCTGTCATGTATTCGGCATAACCGCCATTCGCGTCGCGCCCGGTTGCCAAGAAATCAGGGCACAGATTCTCATTGCCTGCGCGGCAGAACTTGCACTCCCCGCACGCGGAAAAAATCCACGCCACACCGACTCTGTCGCCGGGCTTGAAAGCGCCGCTGACTTGCTCCCCGGCCGCCACGATATGCCCTACCGTCTGATGCCCGAGGATTACGGGCAACATCGGCGGCGGGGTTCGGCCTTCGATTTCATCCAGTTCGGTATGGCACACGCCGCAAACCGAAACCTTGATCAATACATCCTTTGTTCCCGGCACCGGTACCGGCAATTCCATCAACGCTAACGGAAACGGATGATCGGCCAATTTTCCGATGCGCGTCAGAACCATCGCTTTCATGACCGATCGTTTCCTCTTTAAATTAATGGGCTGACGGATGGCTGAAACCGATCGCATGATTTCCGTCAATGGATCTCGATGCTCTTCCGTTGCGTCTTTTCGAGTTTGGGCATCACGAGCTCGAGGATGCCGTCCTTGAATGAAGCCTTCGCTTGATCGGAATCGACCTGACACGGCAGCGACACGGTTCTTTGAAATTCGCCGCGGCTGATCTCGCGCCGGTAATATTCGCCGCTCTCCTGCTTTTCTTCCTGCTTGGTGGACGATCTGATCGTAACCGTCTGATTGGTCAACGAAACATCGAGATCTTCTTTTTTGACCCCGGGCAAGGCTGCGTGGACTTTGATTTCGTTGTCGCCTTCGATAATATCGATTTTGGGCATTTCCATGCCCAAAGGAAAACTCATTGCTGGGAATCTCGGAAACTTGACGTCAAAAGGATTCAGCCAGCGTCGCGACAGCATATCGTCGAACCAGCGGTCGAAATCTTCAAAAGCCATGAGGCCGCGCCCGGTTTCAGCTTGGGAACCCTTGTTAACAATGTCTTTGTTTTCTTGGGTTTCTTTTGATTCTTTCATATCCGTTACTCCATACTGTAAGAAAATAAATCGGTCGATTCGAAAAAAACCGGCTCCGGATCGAGTAAAAAAACGATGGACAGCCGGTTTTTTCACCCGCTAAAGTAACTTATTCCGCCCCGCAAAAACATTCGTAAAAATACCTAAAATGACATCGACCTCACATGAGCCGGCCTCGCAGTATCCCGAATCGAAACTGATCCGGGGGTTGATGTTCCCCGAGGCGTACCCGCATCCGGTCGGAAATATCCGGTTAATCGAAACTCACATTTCCTGGGTGCTGTTGACCGGCGAATATGCGTATAAAATCAAAAAACCGGTCGATTTCGGCTTTCTGGACTTTTCGACGCCGGCGCAGCGCCGCCATTTCTGCCATGAAGAACTGCGCCTGAACCGCCGATTGGCGGCCGACTGGTATCTCGAAGTCGTACCGGTCACCGGCACTTATGAAAAGCCTCGGATGGGGGGCAACGGCGCTGCGATCGAACATGCGGTAAAAATGCGCCAGTTTCCGACAGCGGCGACGTTGAAAGACCGGGTCAAATCCGGCCATTTCGGACGCAGCGAAATCGACCGGATCACCGACCTGCTCGCCGATTTTCATGCGCGCATCGCCAAAGCCTCGGGCGATTCCCCTTACGGCGACAGCACGGGTATCCGTCACTGGTTCGAAGAAAACTCTATCCATCTGCGGCCCCGGCTGCAGGATGCCGGCAGAATTGCGCAGTTGCAGGCGATTGAAGACTGGGGGCTGGCGGAATGGCAAGCCAAAGCCGAACTGATGGACAAGCGGAAGCACACCGGTTTCGTGCGCGAATGTCACGGCGACATGCATCTAGGCAACATGACGCGGGTCGACGGCGAAATCGTGCTGTTCGACTGCATCGAATTCAATCCGATGCTGCGCTGGATCGATGTGATCAGCGAAGCGGCTTTCCTGATGATCGATCTGCTGCATTTCGGACTCGACACACTGGCCTTCCGTTTTATTAACCGGTATCTGCAACACACGGGCGATTACCAGGGTGTGGCGCTGCTGCGCTATTATCTTGTCTACCGGGCGCTCGTGCTGGCCAAAGTGAGCCTGCTGCGCGCCGAACAGCAGCACGATTCCGGGCTGCGGGAACAAAATCACGCCGAATTCGGTAGGTATGCGGATCTGGCCGAACGCTTTACCCGAGCTTCAAGCCCTATGTTGCTGATTACGCACGGGTTTTCCGGCTCCGGCAAATCCTATTATGCAGGCCTGCTGTCCGAACGGATTGGTGCAGTACTGATTCGCTCGGATATCGAACGCAAACGGCTCTTCGGGTTTAAAGCCGATCAGGGCACCGGCAGCGCCTCGGGCAGCGGCATCTATACCGAAAATGCCACGCAATCGACTTACGAAAGACTTCTCGCCGAGGCCCGGACCGTGCTCGAATCAGGCTTGACCGCGATTGTCGACGCGACCTTTTTAAAAGCCGACCAGCGCGCGCCATTCCGGCAATCGGCGTTAAGCTCCGGCGTACGCTTCAGGATTCTGGATTTTCAAGCGGCCGATCATGTGCTGAATGAACGCATCCAGCAGCGCCAATATCAGAAGGATGCTTCCGAAGCGACGATCGAGATCCTGCGGCGGCAACAGCAAACGGCCGAAGCTTTAAATCCGGAAGAGCGGGAGGAGACGGTAATGGTGGATTCCGCCGACGAACGGGCGCTGGAGTTTCTGCTTTCCGCCCTATCCGACTGAAAACAGTGTGGATTTCCTGAAAATCAACCTATTTATTTTTTTATATAAATCATAAATATAATCCGCTCCATTTCAAATCGTACGCAATTTTCGCTTTTAAATAATTTTCCGGCTATATCGGAATCGATTGGATACGTGTAATATAAAATTGCATTACAAATCGTGTTGTTAATCAGTAATATTTTTTCAACCGGTTCGATTTTTTTCTACCCTCTTGAGACAGCAGATTATGAGCAAGTTAAGCGAAGAAGAGCGGCAAAAAATTCTGGAAAGTTCTCCGGTCGGCACTTGGGCTTTATTGCTGATCGTCGGCGGCGCCATGACGCTGGCCTGGCTATTCATCTATTTCGGCGTGTTTCTGCCGCGCGGACCCATTGGCTGAGGAGGCCTTATGCATATCGATCGACTGGAAAAAAGATGGGCGGCCGTCTCGCTCGGGATCGCCGGCCTGTTCGTGTTAGTGATTCTCGGCTCCGCGTTTTTTCAGGGCATCCACGCGCCGAGCCATATCGAAACGATCGACTCCGCTTCCCTGCATTTGAGTGGGGAATTTGCCGAAGACAAGCTCGGAGTCCAGGAAGACGCGGCCGGCAATATCACCGTTCGGCTCGTCGCGGGCCGTTACGGTTTTTATCCGCAGGACATCGTGCTGCCGACCGAAACGCCGCTGACGTTCCGGATGGTCAGCCAGGACGTGATTCACGGCGTGCATATCCCGATGACCAACATGGGCACGATGATCGTGCCGGGCTATGTCGCCGAGGTCAAGACCGTGCTGCATCATGCGGGCGCGTATCCGTTAATCTGCAACGAATACTGCGGGATGGGCCATGCGCATATGTGGAACAACATCAAGGTGATCGGCAAGGCGCAGTGGGCAGCCCTCAAACACCCCCAAGGAGACGTGAACCATGAATAATGCCGTCGAAAAACAACTGGCGCTGTCCCATTTCTGGGTTGCGTTTATCGCCTTCGCGTTGGCCTGTCTGATGGGCATCTATCAGGTAGTCGAGCGCAGCGGCTTCATCCCTGCGATTCAGTCCCGCGAAGTCTATTATGCGTCGACCAGTACCCACGGCGTATTGATGGCGTTCGTGCTGACCACGTTTTTCATCATGGGTTTCGGCTATTACGTCGCGACGACCACGCTCAAGCTGCCGGTCTGGAACAAGACGTTCGCCTGGGCCGGTTTCTGGGTGTCGCTGCTTGGCGTCGTACTGGCCGCCCTGCCCCTCTTGACCGGCGCCGCCTCGGTACTGTTCACCTTCTATCCGCCGATGCAGGCCCACGTGCTGTTTTACATCGGCGCAACGCTGCTGGTTGTCGGTTCCTGGTTCTGGTGCGTCGAGATGCTCGTCATGTACGTGCAGTGGAAAAAGGCGAATCCGGAACGGCCGGTGCCGCTCGCGATGTTCGCGACCGCCGCAAATGCGATCCTCTGGCTCTGGACCAGCGTCGGTGTAGCTGTCGAGGTGCTGTTCCAGTTGATCCCATGGGCGCTCGGCTGGATCGATACGATCGATCCGGGCCTCGCACGAACCCTGTTTGCCTGGACGCTGCATCCGATCGTATACTTCTGGCTGATTCCGGCCTATATCGCCTTTTACTGCCTGGTGCCGAAACAGGCGGGCGGTTATATATTCAGTGACGAACTGGCTCGGGCCGCTTTCATCCTGCTGGTGGTGTTCAGCCTGCCGATCGGCTTTCACCATATCTATATGGACCCCGAACAAGGGCACGGCTGGAAAATGCTGCATGCGATCGGCACCTTCGTAGTGACTCTGCCGACCTTTATTACCGCCTTCACGGTCATTGCCTCCCTGGAAATTGCCGGCCGGCTGAACGGCGGCAAAAAACTGTTCGGCTGGATCGGCGCCCTGCCTTGGACCAATCCCCTGGTGCTGACGATGATTCTCTCACTCCTGATGCTGATCCTGGGCGGCTTCGGCGGCCTGATCAATGCCAGCTATGCGATGAATGTGATGGTGCACAACACGGCCTGGATTCCGGGGCACTTTCACCTGATTTTCGGCGGTACCACGATCATTATGTATTTCGGGATCGCTTATTACTTCTGGCCCGTATTGACCGGCAAACCGCTGTTTTCGCACAGCCTGGCACTAATTCAATTATGGGCTTGGTTCATCGGAATGGTGATTCTGACGACACCCTGGCATATTCTCGGGTTGTTAGGCCAGCCGCGGCGGATCGACAGCGTCCATTACAACAATCTGCTGACGCTGTCCTGGGAACCCTATGAGATCACGATGATTTTCGGCGGACTGATCCTGGTCGGTTCGGCAGGTCTGTTGATCTACAATCTCGCGAAGACCCAGTTTAACGCGACCGAACCCTACGACGGCGAAATCGAATACGCCGAGCCGATCCGCCCGGTTCAAACGCTGCCGGCCTACCTGAACAGTTTTGCATTGTGGAACTGGGTAATTGCGGGATTTATGCTGGTCGCCTTCGGTTATCCGATCGCGCAATTCTTCTTAATGAAAACCTACGGTTCCAGCCCATGGGGATACTGAGTATGAACAGATTATGGCTCTCTCTGATTCTGGCGGCACCGATACTCGCAAGCGCCGCGCCTTCCTCCCAGGTTGCGTGGACCGCAGAGCAACTCAATTTCGTAAAGGGAGGCAATGCGCACAAAGGCCGCGAACTGGCCGCGAACTGCACCGCCTGCCACGGCGAAATCGGCATCAGTTCAATCCCGGACTATCCGTCGCTGACCGGCCAATTGCCGACTTATTTATTCAAACAATTGCAGGACTATGCAGACGGCAGCCGCGACAACCCGCTGATGGCCGGAATCGCGAAAGGGCTTAGCAAGCAAGACATGGCCGATCTCTCGGCCTGGTTCGCCTCGCTGCCGCCGCCCCCTGCACCGTATGGCAAAGAGACGCTGAAACGCGCCGAGGCCCTGGTGAAGCAAGGCGAGAACGAACGTCTGCTTGTCCCCTGCGAAGTCTGCCACGGCAATAACGGTGAAGGTCAGAAACTCGACATCCCCGCGTTGGCCGGGCAACAAGCCGAGTATCTGAAAGCCACTTTGAACGCCTTCAAGGACGGCAGCCGCCATAACGACGTTTACGGTAAAATGCGTTTAATCGCGAAAACCCTGAGCGAAAAGGAAATCGAAGAATTGGCCGTTTATTACCAAAGCTTGAAGTAGGCCTTCCGAATTCCGGCGCCGTCCAGCCCAGGGAAACGGATGCTTTTCCCTGGGCTGCCGGATTTCTTGCGCAAATTCGGCAAAATCAAAAGCCTTGCGTGCAGTATAATGGCGGCCCTGTTCATTGTTGTTTAGGTGAAATCATGCACGTTACCTTGGTCCACGTTCAGGTCAAACCCGACCGCATCGACGATTTTATTGCCGCCATCCGGCTGAACCATGAGGCTTCCATCCAGGAGCCGGGCAACCGCCGTTTCGATGTCCTGCAATCTCCGGAAAATCCTGCCCAGTTTATTCTGTACGAAGCCTATGCAACGGACGAAGACGCGGCGGCTCATAAAGAAACCGCCCATTATCTGGCCTGGCGCGACATGGTAGCGGACTGGATGGCCGAGCCTCGCCAGGGCGTCCGTTATAACGGCCTGCTTCCAAAAGGGTAAAAGCCTATGCAATTTGCCCCTTTCTCGATCTCGCGCCTGCCGCGCATCCATTACGGCAGCGGGCGTATCGACGAGGTCCCCGCGCTGGCCGCCGTCTATGGCCGGACGGCTTTGCTGGTGACCGGTAAACGCTCGTTTTACGGAACGCCGCGCTGGCAGGCTTTTACCGGGGCGCTGGAAGCCAAAGGCTTGCGCTGGCTGCATTTTATCGTTTCCGGCGAGCCTTCGCCGATGCTTGTAGATGAGGCGGTAAGCCGGTTCCGCTGCGAAGGCGTCGAAGTGGTCGTGGCGATCGGCGGCGGCAGCGTGCTTGATGCAGCCAAAGCGATCGCGGGCCTTCTGCCGCACGGCAATTCGGTGATGGACCACCTCGAAGGCGTCGGCAAAAATGTGCCTTACCTGGGCCAGAGTACGCCGTTTATCGCCGTGCCGACGACCGCCGGCACCGGCAGCGAGGCGACGAAAAATGCCGTTTTGAGCGTGCAGGGGCCGGACGGTTTCAAAAAATCGTTCCGCGACGAATGCCTGATCCCCGAATACGCGGTGATCGACCCCGACCTGCTGACGAGTTGTCCGCGCGAACTGATCGCGGCAGACGGCATGGACGCCTTCACTCAGCTGCTGGAGTCTTACGTTTCGAGCAAAGCCAATCCTTTTACCGACGCGCTGGCCTGGAGCGGGATGAAGGCTTTCAAAGAAGGCTTTTTTGCGGCATGGGAAGGGATTGAGCCGGCCGCAGGCCACGGCCGCGGCGCGATGGCTTATGCTTCCCTGCTGTCGGGCATTACCCTCGCGCAAGTCGGGCTGGGGTCTGTGCACGGCCTTGCCTCGCCATTGGGCGCTTATTTTCCGATCCCGCACGGCGTGGTCTGCGGCACCTTAGTAGCCGCCGCAACCCGAATCAATATCGAAGCGATGCAGGTGCGCGAACCGAACCATCGAGCCCTGGTCAAATATGCGGAGGTTGGGCGATTCTTGACGGGATACAACGACACAGATGATACGGCTGCCCGCTCGGCGCTGGTCGAACTCTTGACCGAGTGGAGCGAACGCTTACAATTGCCGCGTTTGAGCCGTTACGGTATTCGTATGGAAGATTTTCCCCTGATTATCTCGAACAGTCGGGGCAGCAGCATGCAAACCAATCCGGTCGTGTTGACCGACGGCGAAATTGAAGCGATTCTGGCAGCGCGGCTTTAAAAATGAATTGTCCGGACTTTAAGCGATAAGGTCCGAATTTCTTCCGTTGACGCCAAGTGAGCGACAGCCTCTCGAATTCTAACTTTTAGCGACGGAGCCGTTTATGTCCGATTATAAATTCATAAAATCCGCCTGCGTCCTGGGGGTGCTTGGCGCAGTAGTTCTCACTACTCAAACCTCATACGCCAGGTCGCTGGTTCCTCGGGACTGCAGAATTGCCGCTCGAAAAGCCGGGCTGAATCCGGCCAATGCAATTTTTGTACAGCCCAATACGCCCTATACAGGCGGTAGCGGCCCTGAATTGATCATCGGCACCCAAAGAAACGATTTGATCAACGGTACCGACGGCAGCGATGTAATCTGTGCAAAGGACGGCAATGACATTATCAATGGCCTTGGCGGCAATGATGTGATCATCGCCGATAAAGGATCGGATTCGGTGGACGGCGGAGATGGCGATGATTTCATCTCCGGCGGCAGCGGCGACGATGATTTGTCGGGCGAACTCGGCAACGATACCATCGAGGGCAATAATGGGGACGATTCTATAGACGGCGGCTCCGGTAACGATACCTTATACGGCAATAACGGCCAGGATTTGATCGACGGCGGTCCGGGTTTCGATATGCTCAAGGGCGGCAACGGCAAGGACATCGAAGATGGCGGCGAAGACGACGACACTATCAACGGCGACAACGGCAAAGACCAGCTGGGCGGAGGCCCCGGTAACGATACCCTTAACGGCGGCAACGGTGACGATTCGCTGACCGGAGGCGACGGCGACGATACCTTGAATGGAGGCAACGGTTCCGATGATCTGGACGATGACGCCGGTTTCGAAACCTTCAATGGCGGACTTGGCAACGACGCGATTGACGATGTCGACGGCGCCGACCAGCCCAATATTTTTAATAATCGAGTAGATAGACGCGATTCGCCAAATAGATGATGCGTTACATTACTCAGCTTTTTTTGCCTCGGCTAATCCCTTATCGGCCAATTTTGCTTTGAGATAGAAGGCGCGGATGCTCTGCATCGGTCAACATCGCTTAGGCTTCCGGCTTCTCTTGATTCTGGGCGGTTTGTTGGTATCAACGCCCGACAGCATGCGCCTCCGTCGCCAGACCGTGGAACATCCGTTTGGCACGATCAAAGCCTGGATGGGCTCAACGCATTTTCTGGCCCGGGCACTGAAAAACGTCAGTGCGGAAATGAGCCTTGCAGGTGCTGGCCTACACTATGAAGCGAGTCATGAACATCCTAGGCACTCCAGCTTTGCTTGAGGCTATCAGGGCCTGAAACCCTGCTTGTATCCTTACCTTCGCGGCTGATATTTGCCCAGCAGTTGGGAGGCTGTATCCAGATAGCCGATGAAACCCAAGCCGCCGATCCCCATCATCGCCCCGTAGAAGAACAATAAGGTATCCCACTCCAGTCGCCCGACTTTTTCAAACACATCGAAACGCCCGCTTTCTGGGTCCGGCGTAGGGCTGTCATGCGCCTCAGTCCCCGCGAATAATTCCACCTCCACAAGCGGTACGGGTTCATCTTGCGTCTTTTGCAGAAAATCTGGACTTGAGCTGCCGGCTTCAAAAATTCATCTCAATCTCCTCTCGCCTAATCAGGCACACGCTAAGTTATCGGGGAGCCTGTCCGTCAATATTCGCTCGACGTGTTGCGCTGGCCAAGGCAACCTCGGCCTCATACCAACCTTCACAGCAATTGCGTCCCTTATGGCCTCTTGCCAGGTTGATTACACTTTTGGCTTTGGCATAGAGCTTAAAAAATAGAAGAATCAGCCGTTGTGTCCCGGGAGAAATCGGTACATGACTGCAGATCAGTTTGTCATCATAGAAGCCTCGGTCAATCATCCGAACGGCGCCGCGGACCTGAACGCTTACTGTCACACCGGCAGGAAGGCGCGGACCAAGCACTACCGCATCCAAAAGATCACCGTCCATTCCATTAAAGGCCGAGATCGAGCCATAGTTGAAGGGACAGGGTACGGGAGAGATAAAATCCAATTCGCCATTCGATCCCCGCTTCAAAAAACTCCCGCGAGGAATCTCAATGACAACTTCAACTAAAGGCGCGTCTTGATCGATGTTGACTGAATTCATGGGTATAAAGGTAATTGTCGATTTTTTTCTTTTTCTTTGACTTGAGTATTGGCTCGTTTGTGATGGCGGGCGTGATGCATGCGCAGCTTCGGGCATGAACCCATCACTCCGGAGCATACCTCGACCGGCAAAAAATGGTCGCAACAAAACTCCCCATGTTAGGTTCAATCCGGACTAAGATACAAAATTGTCAAATCGAGTCTGAATTAATACCATTTGAATCCAGCTTGTTCCCTTTGCATGGTCTCTTTACGCCATTTTTACGCCGGATTTCTTAAACTAAGCGGATCAAGCGTGTCGTGAGATGCTGTTTTTAACAAACTCCTAATTGATGCGCTGAATGATAACCTTCCTTCGAATCAGCCCGGATATTTTCGTGAAAATCAGTGTGAGTGTGCCGCAAACCCTGTCAATTTTTGACCTAGATAGCCCCTCGCGGCTGATCAAGGCAATCGCCGGTTTAGCGTTTTTGTGCCATACGACCTATGGAGAAGCGAGGAAAATCCAAGAGCCAGCAGGACTGATTGAGGCTTTAACCGAGAAAGACATTAACGCTGCCGCGTGGCTTCAAGACATCCGGCTTTCCCTCGGGGGCTGGGTAGCCGCAGGCGGCAATTTATAATCCCGACCATCCCGTGGCCCATTCGAACGCCCCGGTCTCGTTCAATTACCGGGCGAACGAATTCAACTTGAAACAGCTCAACTTGTTTGTGGAACGGCAAACGGTAACGACGGCCGATGAATGGGGCCTCGGCGGGCGCTTCGATGGGATGTTCGGCCTCGATAGCCCGTTTACCCAGGCGACCGACCACTGGGATCAGCACCTGATCGACGATCACGATCTGCGCTTCTACAAACTGGCGTTGCCGCAACTGTAGGAAATCTACGCACCGTTCGGGAACGGGCTGACCGCTAAGCTCGGGCGCTTCTACAGCATCATCGGCTATGAATCGGTCGCCTCCCCGCCCAACTTCTTTTATTCCCATTCCTACAGCATGAAGTCCTCGCCGTTTACCCATACCGGCGCCTTAGTGTCGTATCCGCTGCAAAGCAACCTGACCTTCTATTCGGGCGCCGTGACCGGTGCGGATAATTTCGATCGGCAGTTCGGGGCCTGGAGTTATCTCGGCGGCTTTAACTGGACCGACGAGGACAATGCCACCTCGTTCAGTTTTTCAGTGCTGAATGGCGATGTCAGCGAGACGCTCGAGACAACCTGACTTATCTCAGTGCGTTTCTTTTAAAACTTGGCGTATTGAGAACGGAGAGGCGGCTTAAAATTAATGAGCGGTTGTGATGATGGGGACAAGAACAAATGTCATGAAGCAGGGCTTATCCAGCGTGCCACACCAATAGCCTCCATAATCAACTCAATCGCCAGCGCTGCCAAAACCATCCCTGTAACACGCTCCAAGATCGCGGCACCGTTTCTCCCGATAAGGCGCACAATGGGTTCCGCCAGCAGCATCAACCCGTAAGTGATGGCCATGATGAGAACGACGACGCCTGCGGTTATGACTTGCGTCGAGATTGGGTAAACGTGGTTATCGGTCAGGAGGACCACAGCCATGATTGCCTCGGCTCCGGCGATGGAGGGCACCGCCAGCGGGTAAACCGAAATGTCGTGCCCCTCTTCCGGCGCCGTGGACGGATCCTGCGGGAAGCCAAAAATCATCTGCAGTGCAAACAAGAACAAGATCAGTCCACCCGCGACTTGCAGCGAAATCAATTGAACCTGCATGGCTGCCAGGAGGACCTGCCCGACGACGATGGAGGCCAACAAAATCACCGTCGAGTAAACTACGGCTTTCAGTGCGACCTTGCGCCGCTGCAGCGCAGAGAAACGCACGGAGAGTGATGCAAAGAGCACCACTGTTCCGACGGGCTCGATAGTCACCCACAGCGTCAGGAAATCTTTAACTGCCTTCTCGATCATGTGTAATTTTTTCGGTTCCCGTTAAGGTGCGCTCCGTGGACGCCTAACAAGGTATTAGACAGTTTTCGTATATCATCCAAAACTGGAAGATGAACAGTTCCTGTTTATCTTAACACTGACTGCTTATGGGTGTTAAACGGACGTTGAAAGATTTCCATTGAACGTCCTCTTGGGGGCGATAGCATTAATCCGGTTCTTATATAGATCATCGACCAGATTCAAGCATAAAAAATCGGGTTGCCCCGGTTTTCTGAAGTGCCTTGCAACTCTTGGCGGACTCTACGCCTCATTGTCGCGGTAAGTTCTTCGGCCGAGCAAATCAGCGCCTCTCCCTCGACTTCCAGAGCCTATTTGCGCTGCTGTAGAGCCGCTTTCATGGCGGGACGTTCGGCCAGCGGAAGACCGGATTCGATGTGTTCGGCTTCGCGTTTGGCCATGTCGTGCAACATGCGTTGCATGGTGAGGGGGCCCAACAGCGGAAATTACTTTACTCGGCTGCTGTTGCCGGCCTGCGTCTTGACGAAGCGGTCGATGGCGGCCAGCGCATGGTCGAGCCAATGCAGCTCTTCATTGATGCCGACGATTTCTGCGCGAATATCTTGGAACTGTTGCAGCGCCTGGTTGCGGATTTTTGCCAGGCTTTGCTTGATTTTATCGGCTTCCATTCATAACCTCCGTAGACAGAGCCTTGAGTCTCGCATAATCCCAATCACTGTTGATCACGTGCATGATTTTGTGTAGGCCGGCTTTGCGCAGTTGCATCGCCTCCCACTTGGTTTGATTGAATTTCATTTCCGATCCTATTTCTCTTTATGCATGATGAATGGCAATCCAAAACTGGATCTGATTGATATTTAATATATTTCTGTCGATTTTGCCGAGAACGGCAATTTCCCCAATACTGAAGGCTTTGCCGGCCGAACACAATACGCCGTCGGGCCGCGGGCAAGGTCCGGGCCTGCCAGAAAGGGTACAAAAATGTACCCTACGGATATTAAAGGCCTTTTTGTCGAACATGAGGCCGCCATGATTTTTTAAGCCCTTGGGGCAGCGGCACTTAACCCCCTGAATTTTGGCCCCGATTCATTCACAAGAAAATCAGAAAAAAGCCTTGCTAATCAACTCAAAATGTTAACTTAACCGCCTTAGGCATCGCTGACGTACTGCACGCCCTGGGAAAAGGACCCGGATCGGCAGGATCGGCTCTCCCTCGACAGTATGCGCAGACAAATCCTTGGCGATTGCCGGGCAAAGTGACTGCCAGAACGCGCGCGGCCTTTCCTCTTATTGAAAGGTTTGCCGCAGCCGGCATAAATCTTTTAAAAAAGGCGTTGTCCCGGGTTCCGTTTTGCAGGCCAGCCTCACGCCTTTGGTTTTAAAGTCGAAGCTTCGCATTGTTATCTTTTCAACTCCCGATGATATCTCAAAAAAATATATGTCCCCCTATATCGCCAAAACTGGGGGAATTGGGGGAGATTGGCCGCAAAGCCAGGCGCGGCGTGGCTTTCAAGCTCCCCCAGTGGTCAAAAAAATGGGGGAATCTCCCCCAAACTGCCCTAAATATCCCCAATTGGGTCGCTTTTTCCAACCCAAAACCGAACAAATGAGCCAGATAAACCATTGCGTCGTAAAATCGTCGTTCTCCAATTTTTTCGGCCCTGAGGGAGCAAATAGTCTTTATAAAACATAGAAGTAAATATCCCCCGGCTTTACCGGTGGATATTTACTGTCAAACCCTGAACGCGCCATTTCTTTTTCCGCCGGCGTTTCAAGCAGCTCGGTTTGATGGTGTCCGGAGGAAAATCGGTCATTGTTCACCCTCCCCGATCTCCTCAAGCATTTTCCGGATTTGCTTGACGTCCCAAACGCGCGTTTTGGGGCGTCAACAGCTTGTCCGGCGGATAACGGCCGTCTTTCACGCCGTTATAAAAAGAGGTTTTCGAGATTTGCAGGACAGCCAGAACGGAAGGCAGCCTGGCAAAGCCTTCTTCCGGCAGCGGGGCAGGTTTATAGGTGATTTTTTGGCGGGTCTTGGCGGGTTTTGTTTGCCTATTGGCGTCTTTCGCTATCATCAGTTGCGGCTCCTTGAACCGTGTTGAACGATGATAGGTATTAGATGATAGGTATTATCTAGAAGACCTTTCTCATTTTCCCGGTGAAAATGAGAAAATTTTACGATTAAGCGACTTACTTGATTTAGAGCGGGTCAGTCTTGCCTAAAAGTGTAAAATCCGGACCTGATCAGACAGATTTTAATTTGAGCGACAACACAGTCTGACATCGAATGCCTCAGTTCGACCCTAAGGCGACATAGATTTACACAATAACTGTGGTAAGAGTTAGGTATTAAGCCCTCATTCAAAATTTAGGTGCAATTAGGTAATGCCAGGAAGACAGCTATGCATACAAATTAAGTCACTTACAATACCAACACAGCGGTACGCTTTTGGCCGAACTCAGCCAGTAACCAATTTTTTAAACGTAATCACTTCGGCACCACTCTTTAATCCATCCAAATAATCCGCCCAAGCCTGCATCATGCGCCGGCGCTCTTCCAGATATTGCGCCCGATTGTAGGCGGCCCGCACCTGATCCCTTGGCATATGGCATAATTGCCGCTCGATCGCGTCCGGGCTCCAGCCTTGCTCATTCAACAGCGTTGACGCCATGCCTCGGAATCCGTGCGCCGTCATCGTATCGCTGTCATAGCCCATCGTCAGCAACGCCGTTCTGATCGTATTTTCGGACATAGGCCGATGATCGCTACGACTCGATGGGAAGACGTAGCGACCGGCTCCGGTCACGGGCTTGACGGATTCCAAAATAGCGATCGCTTGCGTTGACAGCGGGACAAGATGCAAGGCGCTGGTTTTGGTGATATACGGCCGCCATTCACGCGCAGCCAGGTCGACATCTTTCCACTCCATTTGCCGAATTTCGCCGGGGCGTTGAAACAACAACGGCGATATCTTTAAGGCGCACTGCACCACAAAAGTGCCTTGATAGCCGTCGATGCTGCGCATCAATTGTCCGACTGCTTTCGGATCGGTCAGCGCGGCCCTGTGTTTTACCTTTGTGGCCGGGATCTGTTTGGCGACTGCTTGCGCCGGGTCATAGTCGGTAAATCCATGCGCGATAGCATAGGCGAAAGCCGCGCTGATTTCGCTGCGGATGCGGTGGGCGGTTTCCAGCTTTCCGGATTCGGTCAGCGGTTTGATGATTTCGTAAACGTGCGGCGATTTGACTTCACTGATCGCCATGCGGCCGATTGCCGGGAAGACGTAGATTTCAAAGTTGCGGATTTTCTTTTGATGGGTCGCTGTATTGACGGTATGCCCGACTGACGCCAGCCAATCGCGGGTAATATGCTCGAAGCTGTTCAGAATCGGCAGACCTGCCTCAAGGCGTTTTTGATTCTCGGCCTTGATCTGTTTGGCGGCCTTGGCTTCCTTGCGGGTGTCACTGGGATCGATGCCGCTGGCGACTTTGGTACGGGCATCTTCGGCCTTGCGGCGGGCGTCGGCAAGTCCGGTAGCCGGATAAATACCCAGTGACAAAGTTTTGCGCTTACCGTCGATAGAGTAATCCAAACGCCACCATTTCGCGCCGGTCGGCTTGACCAGTAAATACAGCCCATTGCCGTCATTTAGCCGTTTGTCTTTATCGCCGGGTTTGGCATTGCTCACGGTCGTGGGTTTCAGTAACTCTTTCGCCATTTTGCAGTAACTCCATCCAAAAATTGCAGTAACTCTGCTTTTAAAGAGGCTGTAGCGCCGCTTTGTGAAATGCGGCAATTGACTGGATCGGGCGAGGCGTGCAGTAACTTTTCGGTCATTTGCAGTAACTCGTTCAAAAAATGCAGTAACTTTTGCGGGGCCGTCAGGTGTTACTGTAAATGTTACTGCTTTTTTTGTCGAATGTGGCTGGATTTGGTTGCACTTCTTCGGACAATAAAAAACCCGCAAAGCCTTGCGGCTCGCGGGTTTTTATACTTCTTTGGTTTTCTTCAAACCTTCAATTGGTGCCGATGGTCGGATTTGAACCGACACGACTTGCGTCACCACCCCCTCAAGATGGCGTGTCTACCAATTTCACCACATCGGCAAATATTTCTATTCTAAAAAAGCCTATTTCTTTTCAGCAGTCTTAGACTCTTCTTTTTTCGGTTCAGCGACTGGTACTGCTTCTTTAGAAGCCGTGTCAGCAGCCGGCACTTCCGCTGCCGGTTGAACTGGTGGCGCCGATACTGTATCAGCTGCCTGCTTAGGCACGGCAGGAACTTCAGCATCGACTTTTGCACCTTCGACATCCGGCAAAATCTGGCTTCCTTTATCGCTGGCAGCCTCGCTCATGATATCGGTCGTGCCGCCGCGGTGACCATTGAATACGGCAAGACCGAGACTGGTCGTAAAAAACAGCGTAGCCAAAATAGCGGTCGTTCTGGACAGGAACGAGGCAGCGCCTTGAGCGCCAAAAACCGAACCCGAGGCGCCGGTTCCGAATGCCGCACCGGCATCGGCGCCCTTACCTTGCTGCATCAGCACCAGGCCAATGATGCCCAATCCTAGCAAGACATGAATTATTATAATAGCCTGATACATAGAAAGTCTAAACTTCTTAAATCGAGTGATAAATCTTCAGGAAAGAATCGGCATCCAGAGAGGCCCCGCCGATCAATCCGCCATCGATGTCGGGCATCGCAAAGAGGCCTTTGGCATTATCCGGTTTGCAGCTTCCGCCGTATAAAATCTGCAATTTGGCTGCAATATCTTGATTTTGCTTTGCGAAATAGTTACGGATATAGGCATGGACTTCCTGCGCCTGATCATCGGTCGCCGTTTTGCCGGTGCCGATAGCCCAAACGGGCTCGTAAGCGATGACCGCACCATGAAAAGCTTCAATGCCGGCGGCTTTGATTACCGCATCGAGCTGTTCGTCAATAACGCCGAAAGTTTCGTTCCGCTCGCGTTGCTCCAGCGTTTCTCCGACGCATAAAACCGGTACGATATTTTGCGTTTGCGCTTGTATAAACCGCGCCGCGACGGATTCGTTGGTATCGCCGTAGTAGCTGCGTCTTTCGGAATGGCCGACGATCGCATATTTGCAGCCGAATTCGGCCAGCATCGCGGCGGATACTTCGCCGGTATAGGCGCCGGAAGCCTTGTCGGCAATATTTTGAGAGCCTAACGCCAGACGGGTTTCTTTGACAAGTTCACTGACGGACGGAATCTGAACATAAGGCACACAAACTGCAATGTCGCCCTCGGTATTGCCAAGGCCGGCCAGGATGCCTTCCACGAGCGATTTTGCGCTGGCGAGCGTGCCATTCATTTTCCAATTGCCAACAACCAGAGACCGACGCATTGTTTTCCCTCTCAAAGAACTAAATCGCGCATGATAAAGGAAACCTGATCATTTTTCAAGCCCGAAGAGAACTTCTGACCGCGTCGGCCAGTTCATTAGCGTAGGCGTTGACCGTATCCTCATAACGGCCCTCGACCATCACCCGGATCAGTGGTTCTGTCCCCGAAGCTCTCAGCAATACCCTGCCCTCGTTGCCAAGCTTCTGCTCGACGGCCTTGACCGCTTTTTGAATCGGCTCGCAGTGAGCCGGATTAATCTTTTCCTCGATTTTTACATTGATCAGAACCTGCGGAAACTTCTGCATGCCGGACTTTAACTCGTACAGTGTCTGCCCGCTGCTGTGCATTTCTGCAAGCACCTGCAGGGCTGATATGATGCCGTCACCGGTAGTGGTCCGGTCCAGACAGATGATATGGCCGGAGCCTTCACCACCGAGTATGCCTTCGTTTTCTGTCAGCATTTCCATCACATAGCGGTCGCCGACATTTGCTCGCAACAGCTTAACGCCGAGATGCCTCAGGCCGATTTCCATGCCTAAGTTGGTCATTAGCGTGCCGACGACCGGTCCATAGAGCAATCCTTGCTGAAGGCGGGATTTGGCGATAATGTAAATCAGTTCGTCACCGTCAACGATTTCGCCTTTATGGTCGACCATAATCAGCCGGTCGCCGTCGCCGTCCAAGGCGATTCCCAAATCGGCCTGCTGCGCCAATACGGCTTGCGCGAGTTTTTCAGGCTGCGTCGCCCCGCATTCGTCATTGATATTCAGCCCGTTAGGGTCCCCTCCGATGACAGTGACTTCGGCACCGACTTCGCGGAAGACATGCGGCGCGACATGATAAGTCGCGCCGTGCGCGCAGTCGATCACGATTTTCAGGCCTTTAAAATCGAGCTTGGTGGGTATGGTGGCCTTACAAAATTCGATATAGCGGCCGACGGCATCGACCTGACGTTTAGCCTTGCCGAGGCTCGACGAATCGACTGTCGTCATCGGCGAATCCAGATAATACTCGATCTGCTCCTCGATTTCGTCCGGCAGCTTGGTCCCGTTCACGGAAAAGAACTTTACGCCGTTGTCGTAATATGGATTGTGCGACGCGCTGATCACAATCCCGGCTTTGGCGCGCAAGGTGCGCGTCAGATAGGCAATACCCGGCGTCGGCATCGGTCCTAACAAGCGGGTACCTACCCCAGCCGCCGTCAAACCCGATTCGATCGCCGATTCGAACATATAACCGGAAATGCGCGTATCCTTACCGACCAGTACGAAACCGGAACCTTCGTTCGCGAATACCTTGCCGGCCGCCCATCCCAGCTTCAAAAAAAAATCCGGCGTAATCGGATAATTACCGACCGTGCCTCGAATCCCATCGGTGCCAAAATATTTCTTTGCCATGTTCTACATTTCTTTGTGAGAATCATTCGAGATTAGCGAACGCGTTGCGTTTGCCATTAAAAAATCCATTCGGTTCCGGTTTGCGCAAAAAAGAAAGGGGAGGCTCCACAGGGCTGGCGCCTCCCCCTGATTTGTCAAATATTAGCGCGGATAGGCAAGGCCTAATTCTGCTTGGCAGCTTCGCCCAAGGAGCCGAGTTTGTCGTCCTTCGGATTCGCATCGCCGACCGATGTGAGCGAAGGCGGCGTGGAATCGTCCCAACCCTGCGGTTCCCTAACCGGCAGCCGTGTCATCAGGTCGTCGATCTGGGCCTTATCGATCGTCTCGTATTTGATCAGCGCTTCGGCCATTGCATGCAGGATATCGATGTTTTCTTTCAGTATTTTTTCGGCCCGCTCGTAGTTGCGGTCGATGATCGAACGGATTTCCTCATCAATCGTGTGCGAAGTTTCCTCGGCGACCGTTTTGTGTTGGGTAACAGAACGCCCCAGGAAAATCTCGCCTTCTTCCTCGCTGTAAGCCAAAGGCCCCAAACGCTGCGACAAGCCCCATTTGGTGACCATATTTCTCGCCAGTTCGGTCGCCCGTTCGATGTCGTTCGAGGCGCCGGTACTGACCTGTTCCCAGCCGAAAATCATCTCTTCGGCAATACGGCCGCCATACAGGCTCGAAATCATGCTGTCCAGCTTTTGCTTGCTGGCGCTGTACTGATCTCTCTCGGGCAGGAACATGGTAACACCGAGCGCGCGTCCGCGCGGCATGATGCTGACTTTGTACACCGGATCATGCTCGGGCACGAGCCGGCCGACGATCGCATGGCCTGCCTCGTGGTAAGCGGTCATTTTCTTTTCTTTGTCGTTCATCACCATCGAACGGCGTTCCGCGCCCATAATCAGCTTGTCCTTAGCTTTCTCGAGATCGACCATGTTGACCAGACGCTTGTTCGACCGTGCCGCAAACAAGGCCGCTTCGTTGATCAAGTTCGCCAGATCGGCGCCCGAAAACCCCGGTGTGCCCTGAGCGATATATTTGATTTCGACATCGGTGTCGGTCGGTACCTTTTTCAGGTGCACTTTCAGGATTTGCTCGCGACCTCTGACATCCGGGAGGCCGACCGTGATCTGGCGGTCGAAGCGCCCCGGACGCAGCAACGCCTTGTCGAGCACGTCCGGACGGTTGGTCGCGGCGATCACGATGATGCCCTCGTTGCCTTCGAAACCGTCCATTTCAACCAGCAATTGGTTCAGCGTTTGCTCGCGCTCGTCATTGCCGCCGCCGAGGCCCGCACCGCGCTGCCGCCCGACCGCATCGATTTCGTCGATGAAGATGATACAGGGCGCATGCTTTTTCGCCTGGTCGAACATATCCCGCACTCGGGAAGCGCCGACGCCGACGAACATCTCGACGAAGTCGGATCCGGAAATCGTAAAGAAAGGCACTCGCGCCTCGCCGGCGATCGCCCGGGCCAGCAAGGTTTTACCGGTGCCCGGCGGACCGACCATTAGCGCGCCGCGCGGAATCTTGCCGCCCAGACGCTGGTATTTGGCTGGATCTTTCAGGAAATCGACCATCTCGACGACTTCTTCCTTCGCTTCGTCGCAGCCGGCGACATCGGCAAAGGTGACTTTGATCTGGTCTTCTTCGAGCATGCGCGCCTTGCTTTTGCCGAAGTTCATCGCTCCGCGGGCGCCGGCGCCGCCGCCCTGCATTTGCCGCATGAAAAATACCCACACTGCAATCAACAGCAACATCGGTCCGAACGAAACCAGGAGCTGCATCAACAACGAAGGCTGTTCGGGAGGCGTGGCCTTAATGTCGACCCCATTCGCCAATAGATCATCGACCATGTGCGGATCGTTCGGCGCATAGGTTCTAAAAATTTGGCCGCTCTGCAGCTTGCCTTTAACGACCTGATCGTCGATCATCACCTGGCTGACCTGACCGGATTTGACCGCTTCGATAAACTGGGAGTAAGACAATGTCGAATCCGCGCCATCCATCTGCGGACCGAAATTGTTAAAAATGGACATCAGCACGACGGCGATGACCACCCATAAAATGACATTTTTCAACATTTCGTTCAATTTACACGACCTGGGCCCTTATGGCTCTCGTAATATACTTAGACATCATTATAACAGCAGAATAACGGCAGAGCCCCACATTGGCTGCCGATATTTCCTGTGTCGGCAGCATCACGAGCGGTTTGGGTCTGTTTTCTGTTATCAGTTGGGAATAATGGGGGTCCTTTCTCTCTATTTAAAGCCCCGCGCGAGCAAATAAACTTCATTGCTGCGAGGACGCGAGGCTTTCGGTTTTCTGATCAGCACCTTGGAAAACGATTGCTGCACTTGCTTGCAATAGGTCTCGAAACCCTCACCCTGGAACAACTTGACCAGAAAGGCGCCGTCTTTTGCAAGCACCGACTGCGCCATTTCCAGCGCCAGTTCGCCGAGATAGAGAGAGCGAGGCTGATCGACGCCCTTGCTGCCGCTCATGTTCGGCGCCATGTCCGACATCACCAGATCGACGCGCTTGCCTTCGAGCACCTGCATCAATTGATCGAATACCGCCTGTTCGCGAAAATCGCCCTGAATGAATTCGACACCAACAATCGGCTCCATTTCCAGAATATCCAGCGCGATAATCTGGCATTGGTCGCCGAGAAGCTGTTTGGCGTACTGAGACCAACCGCCCGGCGCCGCGCCGAGATCGACGATTCGCATACCCGGCTTCAGAATATGGTCTTTGTCCTGAATTTCCTTCAGTTTAAAAACCGCGCGCGAACGATAACCGAGCTTCTGAGCCATTTTGACGTATTCGTCGTCGAAATGTTCCTGCATCCAGCGGGTGCTGCTTTTTGTTCGGGCCATAACAGAATGATTTCGTGTAAAATAAATATTTTTGTTTTAGGAAAACTGAGTGGACTCAACGGATAAGAAACGGCTCCGGGCCGAAGCGCACAGCCATAAGCCGGTAATCATGATCGGGCAAGCCGGACTATCGCCTGCCGTATTGGCCGAGATCGAAATTGCGCTCGATTGTCACGAATTGCTAAAAGTCAGAATACGGGCCGAACGGGAAGACCGCAAAACGATCGGTGACGAAATTGTCGCCGCGACAGGAGCTGAACTGATTCAAATGATCGGGCAGATCGCCGTCCTATATCGACCCAATCCTGAAAAGAGGATTAAAAAAGCGGCACCCCCTAAAAAACCGAAGCCTAAAAAGGCTTTTAATCACCGCCGGTAAAACCAAGGTTCAAGGTCCACGTCCCTTGAACCTTGTATCCGCATTTAGATATATTCAACCGAAATAATTTCATACTCGACATTGCCGCTCGGCGCCTTCACCGTCACGACATCGCCGGTTTCTTTTCCGATCAGGGCACGGGCAATCGGCGAACCGATCGAAATGCGGCCTTCCTTGATGTTGGCTTCATCTTCGCCGACGATTTGGTAAGTCACTGTTTTGCCGGAATCGAGATCCTCGATTTCGACAGTCGCACCGAACACGACCTTGCCGTTCGGATCGAGCTTGGTCACGTCGATAACCTGCGCATTCGACAGTTTCGCCTCGATTTCCTTGATTCGGCCTTCCGCAAAGCTTTGCTGTTCGCGCGCCGCATGGTATTCGGCGTTTTCCTTAAGATCCCCGTGCTCGCGCGCAGTCGCAATCGCCTGAATGATACGCGGACGAATCACCGTTTTCAGTTCTTCCAATTCCGCGCGCAACTTTTCCGCGCCTTTCACGGTAAGAGGTACTTTTGTAGTCATTTAATTTCCAACTCCAACATTTTTTATATTCCATTTTGGGGAATTCACAATTCACACGCGTCAAGGCCGGCCGCAAGGCACGCATTTGCGGCCGGAACAGGTCTACTGCGAATCGGCAACGCTACGATGTAAATCCTGCAGACAATTCACATCGCCGGCCTCGAGTTCGCCAAGCGCATAGCAGGCCGCCTTCGCCCCGGCCATCGTGGTGTAATAGTTGACCCGGTGCTGTAAGGCTTCGCGGCGCATCGTAAACGAATCGGCGATCGCCTTCTTGCCTTCCGTTGTATTGATGACCATCTGAATCTGACCGTTCTTGATCATATCGACCGTGTTTGGCCGGCCCTGATTCACTTTGTATACCACTTCGCAAGGAATACCGGCCTCCTGCAGCACCTTTGCGGTGCCGCCGGTCGCGACGATCTGATATTTCTTTTCGGTCAGCATGCGTGCGACTTCGGGCAATTTTGCCTTGTCCGCATCACGGATACTGATCAATACCTTGCCGCTGTGATTCAGGTTAATGCCGGTCGCACGCTGCGATTTCGCAAACGCTTCGCCGAAGGTTTTGCCGACACCCATCACTTCGCCGGTCGACTTCATTTCCGGCCCCAACAGCGGATCGACGCCGGGGAATTTTACGAACGGAAATACGGCCTCTTTCACCGAATAGTAGTCCGGAATGCGTTCCTCGGTCACCCCTTGCTCGGCCAGCGATCTGCCTGCCATACAGCGCGCGGCGATTTTTGCCAGCGGGTAGCCGGTCGCCTTCGAGACAAAAGGAGCGGTCCGCGAAGCGCGCGGATTCACTTCCAGCACATAGATGTCGTTGCCTTGGATTGCGAACTGCGTGTTCATCAGGCCAACCACGCCCAATGCTTCGGCCAGTGCGCGCACCTGTTCGCGCAGGCGGTCCTGCAGTTCCAGAGACAATTCATAAGGCGGCAGCGAACAGGCCGAATCGCCCGAATGGATGCCGGCCTGCTCGATGTGTTCCATCAGACCGCCGATCAGGACATTCTCGCCGTCATAAATCGCATCGACGTCCATTTCGACCGCATCGTCGAGGAAACGATCCAGCAACACCGGCGAATCGTTCGACACGGTGACCGCCTCTTTCATGTAGCGCTGCAGGCCTTCCTCGTTGAACACGATCTCCATCGCCCGTCCGCCCAGTACATAGGACGGCCGCACCACCAGCGGATAACCCAAATCCTTCGCCGCATTCAGCGCCTGCTCGACCGAACGCGCGGTCGCATTCGGCGGCTGTTTCAAATTCAGGCGTTCGAGCAGTTTCTGGAAGCGTTCGCGGTCTTCCGCCAGATCGATCGAGTCGGGCGAAGTGCCGATAATCGGTACGCCAGCCGCTTCCAGGGCACGCGCCAGTTTCAGCGGTGTCTGGCCGCCGTACTGCACGATCACCCCTTTCGGCTTTTCGATATGCACGATTTCGAGCACGTCTTCGAGGGTCAACGGCTCGAAATACAGCCGGTCGGAAGTATCGAAATCGGTCGATACCGTTTCCGGGTTGCAGTTGACCATGATTGTTTCAAAGCCGTCTTCGCGCAGTGCCATTGCCGCATGCACGCAGCAATAGTCGAATTCGATGCCCTGCCCGATCCGGTTGGGCCCGCCGCCGAGGATGATGATCTTTTCGCGGTCCGAAACGCGCGCCTCGCACTCTTCCTCATAGGTCGAATACAGATAGGCGGTATCGGAGGCGAATTCGGCTGCGCACGAGTCGATCCGCTTATAGACCGGACGGATGCCCAATTTATGGCGGACGTTGCGGACTTCGGATTCGGTCGCGCCGAGCAGCTTGGCCAAGCGCTGGTCCGAAAAGCCTTTGCGCTTCAACCGGAACAGTTCGCCTTCCTTCAGCGTCGCGAGCGTTTTGGTCGACAGCGATTTTTCGGCCACGACCAAATCTTCAACCTGCGCCAGAAACCACGGGTCGATCTTGCTGGCCTCATGCACGTCTTCGAACGACATGCCGTGCCGGAACGCATCGGCGACGTAGCGCAAGCGGTGCGGCCCCGGGTGGCGCAGTTCGCGCTGCATGTTTTCATGCGCGTCGACTTCCTGCATGTCGATGATTTCGTCGAGGCCGCTGATCCCGATTTCGAGCCCGCGCAACGCTTTTTGCAGGGACTCTTGGAAAGTGCGGCCGATCGCCATCACCTCGCCGACCGATTTCATTTGCGTAGTCAGGCGGTCGTCGGCCTGCGGGAATTTTTCGAACGTGAAACGCGGCACCTTGGTTACGACATAATCGATCGTCGGTTCGAAAGAGGCCGGGGTCTTGCCGCCGGTAATTTCATTCTGCAATTCGTCGAGCGTATAGCCGACCGCCAGCTTCGCAGCGACCTTGGCGATCGGAAAACCGGTTGCTTTCGAGGCCAGCGCGGATGAACGCGACACGCGCGGGTTCATTTCGATTACGATCAATCGACCGTTTTCCGGATTGATCGCGACCTGCACGTTCGAACCGCCGGTGTCGACGCCGATTTCGCGCAGCACCGCCACCGCGACATTACGCAGAATTTGATATTCCTTGTCGGTCAGCGTCTGTGCAGGCGCAACCGTAATCGAGTCCCCGGTATGCACGCCCATCGGGTCGAAGTTTTCGATCGAACAGACGATGATGCAGTTGTCTTTCGAATCGCGCACGACTTCCATTTCGTACTCTTTCCAGCCGAGCACCGATTCTTCGATCAGAAGTTCGTTGGTCGGCGACAGATCCAGACCGCGCTCGCAGATTTCGATGAATTCCTCGCGGTTATAGGCAATACCGCCACCGCTGCCGCCCATCGTGAACGACGGTCGGATGATGGTGGGGTAGCCGACCTCCTGTTGAGCGGCCAGCGCTTCTTCGAGCGAATGCGCGGTTTTCGATCTGGCGACTTCGAAGCCGATTTTGCGCATCGCCTGGTTGAACAGTTCGCGGTCTTCGGCTTTATTGATCGCCTCCTTGGTCGCGCCGATCATCTCGACGCCGTATTTTTCCAGCACGCCGTTCGCATCCAACGCGAGTGCGCAGTTCAGCGCGGTCTGTCCGCCCATCGTCGGCAGGATCGCGTCGGGACGTTCCTTTTCGATGATCTTTTCGACCGTCTGCCAGTCGATCGGCTCGATGTAGATCGCATCGGCCATGTCCGGATCGGTCATGATCGTGGCCGGATTCGAATTGACCAGGATCACCCGGTAGCCTTCCTCACGCAGCGCCTTGCAGGCCTGGGTGCCGGAATAATCGAACTCGCAGGCCTGGCCGATCACGATCGGGCCTGCGCCGAGTAATAAAATCGATTTGATGTCGGTTCTTTTTGGCATGATTTAAAATCTAAGCTAAAGGCGCAAGTCCCAAGGCGAAGGAAAAAAGGTAGATCGAGTCAACCCTTTTAAACCTTTCGCCTTTGGCCTTTCGCCTGTATTTTTATTGATTCATTAACTCGATGAAGGCGTCGAATAACGGTTCGACATCGTGCGGTCCGGGGCTCGCCTCGGGATGACCCTGAAAACTGAACGCGGGACAATCGGTACGTGCAATTCCCTGCAGACTGCCGTCGAACAGCGAATAAAAAGTCGGTACCAGGTTGGGAGGCAGGCTGTTTTTATCGACCGCAAAACCGTGATTTTGGCTGCTGATCATCACCCGTCCCGTTGCGGCTTCCTGCACCGGATGGTTCGCGCCGTGATGCCCAAACTTCATTTTTTCGGTTTTCGCGCCGCTGGCCAAGGCCAATAACTGATGGCCGAGGCAAATGCCGAATACCGGCGTTTTGGTTTCGAGAATTTTCCGGATCGCTTCGATCGCGTAGGTGCACGGTTCCGGGTCTCCGGGACCGTTAGACAGGAAAACGCCGTCCGGCTTCATTGCCAGCACGGTTTCGGCGGGCGTTTCGGCCGGCACCACCGTCACCCGACAGCCGCGGTTCGCGAGCAGGCGTAAAATATTGCGTTTCACGCCGAAGTCGTATGCGACTACATGCTTGGCCAGATTTTCGGCCTGGGCGTGCCCCTTGCCGAGCTGCCAGGTATTTTCGCTCCACTCGTAAGTTTCGGTGACCGATACCACCTTCGCCAGATCCATCCCTTTCAGGCCGGGAAAACTTTCGATCGCGGCTTTCGCGGCTTCGATGTCGGCAGTCTCGCCGGCAACGATCGCACCGCGCTGAGCGCCTTTGTCGCGCAGCAGGCGGGTCAGTTTGCGCGTGTCGATATCGGCAATCGCGACCACCCGATTGGCCTCCAGGTACTGCTGCAAAGTCTGTTCGGAGCGAAAATTGCTCGCCAAAACAGGCAAATCCCGAATCACCAGACCGCTCGCGAACACCTGCGCGGACTCGTCGTCTTCGCTGTTGCAGCCGGTATTGCCAATATGCGGATAGGTCAATGTCACGATCTGCCGGGCATAAGAAGGATCGCTCAAAATCTCCTGATACCCTGTCATCGCGGTATTGAACACGACCTCGCCGACCGAACAGCCGCCGACGCCGATCGACGTTCCCTGAAATACTGTACCATCTTCCAAAACCAATAAAGCCGGTCTAGTCAAACACGTCACCTCTAAATGCGCAAAACGGGATGAATCCGTACGAACGCATCCCGTTACAAAATTGAAATCGTGTAATTTTACGAAATTATCGGGTTTTGGTCATTAACAATTTTGGGAAGAGGCGAATTTTCGGCGGATTGCCGCACTTTTATCTTTCGGCGGGCGACTCCGCTTTGAGGGTTTGACTTTTCAGGCGGCATCCAACAGACTAGAGACCTGCAGGATGCTTGCCTCTCAAGTAAACCAAACCGGATAAGGAGGAAAAAATGCCTGCCCCCTCCATCAAGATCTCGTTCCTTGTTTTGCTGCTACCGTCGCAAACTGCCTTTGCCGAAGATAATCCTTCTCGCTTGATACCGCCAGCCAGAGTAGACTGCTCTTACGATCATCTCACCAGCTATACGGGTAAAGTCGTCGAGTATCAACGCATGGCCGACCATACTGAACTGCACATCGCAACCGACTGGGGCACCCTTGAAACAGTCCGCCTACCCCATACCAAGCAGAAGGATTCCGCTGCTCTCTATCTGATCGAAGGAAAAACTTTTGAACCATCGGACTGGCAACGGGTAGAAATTTCCCCCGGCCGACTGCAGCAAGGAGTTCGAGCCGCTGCCTGGGTTTGCAGCGACAATCAATTACCTGTCATTGACTGGCTACCGCCGAAGGAATGAACTCTAAAGCCTTGCTCGGTAAGCGATCCAAGCATCAGCCATCCGATCGCGCTGGCTGCTCGTAAAACTGTCCATGCAGGCGTCGTTGGAATAGTCCATAAAGTTATTGATCGGGTCTATCCCGGGAAATTTTTTTCCCTTACACGTGTCCCGACCTACAGGACAGCCATAAGAAGGAGAACGCTCCGCCGGCGTATCTGTGGCACGATCCCCCTTATTATTACTACATCCGCCCTGAAAAGTATGGTAAAGGCCTAACCAGTGTCCGACTTCATGCGTTGCGGTATCGCCTAAATTGTAAGGTTCTGCGCTGCCGCCGGGGAGGGATGAAAAAAACACCACCACGCCGTCATTCTTAGGATTTGATGCGTAGGACGCCGGAAATGTCGACCATCCGAGCATACCGCCGACGGTATTCGCACTGTACAGGTTCAGTGCGTCTGCCCCGCCTTTGCGTAACGCGGTTTTGGCCTCTTCTTCAACCACGGACCCGGACCTCATCGCATACCATCTATCGTTTGCGGTTCTATCCACTTCGACAAGATCAAAACGAACCCCGAATCCGCCCCCCGCTCCCGCATAAGCGGCATTGAGTATCGCTACCTGGGCATTAATGGCCGTATCCTGTACGTCCCCCTCCCCGGTTTGTGAAGTAATGACATGAAAGTAAATGGGAACGACCGCTTCCGGAATGGCGGTGGTACTAAGCTTGCGTTGCCTGGCCCTTTTTCGCATCGCGTTATTGATTTTGCGCATAGCAATGGCATCGGGATGAATGGTACCGCAACGAAAACCGTTTTCGACAAATGCACTTTGGCTCGTCCATTCATTCTCTCCAATTTTGAAAGCTTTAGAGCCATCCGCTTGGCTTGCGGCTGACAGAGAGAGTGTTCCTATTGCGCCTATCAATAGGGTAACTCGTGAGAAGATGTGAGATTTTCCTTTAGAAGAAACTTTAAGTGTCCTGTTAGACATAACCCCTCCTTAAATAATCCTTGGTATGTCGGTGCGTAATTTCAATAGATGATCAGGTATCTCGTCGATATATCCCCTGCTGCGGTTGAGTTTTTTGAATTGACAGAAATTTTCTTTTACCAGATAAAAACACATCAGTCAAGAGAAAAAGGAAGGGCTTGCCATTGACTTTAATTCTGATAAAGCGCTGAAAACCAATCCGGAATTCAAAAAGGAGATTGGAAAAACCGGCATACAAAGCGGCTGCTTATCCGAATTAACTCGGCAGCCTGATCGCTAGAGCATTTTCGCTTTGGGTATATGGCCTTCGTAAGGAAGACACGAAGGAAAACGCGTCATTCCGGCAGGGATTGCCGGACGACTGCAGGGGCTGCGATTTGCTCCTCGGCAATAGGGCTCCTGGATTGCCTACTTCCTGCATCCCTGCCGTCGTGCAATCGCTGCATTCACGCCCTTCCTTGGGCTCGTACCTCTGTCCATAGACCACCCTTTCGTGGCGGCATCCATGCAGTCGTGGATCTCGGCACACATCTGTTTGGAACAGATTTGCATGGACCCGAAGGGGGCCAGGCCGGAAAGCCGGGCATGAATCCCTGCCGAGATGACGGCTTACTTAACGGCATGGTACCCTTCAGAAAGTAAGGACTTCCCTATACGCGATATGAAAATGCTCTAGTCCGAGCCCGTGGCCTGCATGAGCGACGGGCAATTCATTTGAAGTAGACGCCTCGAGACGAGCTAGAGCGGAGACTCCCCCATGCACTCATTGAGACTTGGGGAAATTATCTAAAAATGGACCCATGCCACGACAAAACAGCTCGCAATTACATGGCTTTACATAATAGCGTTCGATTTCATACTGAAACGGCGGTTTTCAATTCAGAAAACCGCCGTTCATTGGAGGATAAGGATAAACAGTCCTAAATCAGTTTATCTTGCCATGGCATTGTTTATATTTTTTGCCGGACCCGCAAGGACAAGGATCATTTCGTCCTACCTTGTCGCCATAGCGAACAAACGGTTGAGCGGAGATTGACTCATTTTCAACTTCTTCAGGGGATGGTTCCTCTGTCGCCAGGGCAGATGCTTCGGCATGCTCGAAATGCATTTCTTTCGGTGCCTGACGTTGTGCGTCAATCGCCTGGATATCTTCTTCCTGCCGGACCTGAACTTTGCAGAGAATGGTAATCACTTCATACTTGATGTGATCAAGCAGGTGCGTGAACATTTCGAACGCTTCACGCTTGTATTCCTGCTTCGGGTCTTTCTGGGCATAGCCGCGGAAATGAATACCCTGACGTAGATAATCCATCGCCGCCAGATGTTCCTTCCAGCTGTTGTCGAGCACCTGCAGCATCACCGATTTTTCGAAATGGCGCATGACTGCCGGCGTGATTTTCTTTTCTTTGTCCTTATGCGCCTGCTCCATCGCTTCGACGATACGCTCACGCAGGGATTCTTCCTGCAGCTTCTTGTCTTCGTCGAGCATCTTCCGAATCGGAACCTCGACGTTGAATTCCTGCAGGAGATGCTCCTCAAGCCCCTCGATATCCCATTGTTCTTCCATCGAGCGCGGCGGAATATACTGGTTGATCACGTTGTTGATCACGTCTTTGCGGATCGCGGTGATGATTTCGGAGATTTCTTCGGCCGCCATCAGCTCGTTGCGCTGCGCATAGACCACTTTCCGTTGGTCGTTCGCAACATCGTCATAGGCCAGGATTTCCTTGCGGATATCGAAGTTGCGCGCTTCGACCTTGCGTTGCGCATTCTCGATCGCACGGGTCACCCACGGATGCTCGATCGCTTCGCCGTGCCCCATGCCGAGCTTCGCCATCAGCCCCGCCACCCGGTCGGAAGCGAAAATCCGCATCAGGTCGTCTTCGAGCGCCAGGTAGAAACGCGAAGAGCCCGGATCGCCCTGGCGACCGGAACGTCCCCGGAGCTGGTTGTCGATCCGGCGGGATTCGTGCCGTTCGGATCCGATTACATGCAAGCCGCCGCTGGCGACCACTTGATTATGGCGATCCAGCCAAGCACCGCGCACACGCTCTTTCTCTTCTTCGGTCGCATCGGGTCCAAGCGCCTTTAATTCGGCCTCCAGGCTGCCGCCGAGCACGATGTCGGTACCGCGGCCGGCCATATTCGTCGCGATCGTGACCGCGCCCGGCTTACCGGCCTGTTCGACGATGTGGGCTTCGCGTTCATGCTGCTTCGCATTCAGCACTTCATGCGGAATGCCCTGTTTTTTCAGCAGCGCGGACAACCGTTCGGAATTTTCGATCGAGGTGGTACCGACCAGCACCGGTTGCTGGCGTTCGACGCAGCGTTTGATGTCCTCGGCGACGGCCTGGTATTTTTCCTCGGCGGTCAAAAACACCACGTCCCCGAGATCCTTGCGGATCATCGGCCGGTGCGTCGGGATCACAACCACTTCGAGTCCGTAAATCTTGTTCAATTCGAACGCTTCGGTGTCGGCCGTGCCGGTCATTCCGGACAGCTTGTGATAGAGGCGGAAATAGTTCTGGAAGGTGATCGAAGCCAGCGTCTGGTTTTCGCTTTGAATCGGCACATGTTCCTTCGCTTCGATCGCCTGATGCAGACCTTCGGACCAGCGCCGGCCCGGCATAATCCGGCCGGTGAATTCGTCGACGATGATGACCTGATTGTTCTGCACGATGTAGTGCACGTCCTTTTTGAACAGTGCATGGGCGCGCAGCGAAGCACTCAGATAATGCATCAGGCGGATATTGGAAGCGTCGTAGAGACTGCTGTCCTCCATCATCAGGCCATGTTCGACCATCAGACGCTCGACCCGCTCGTGACCCTCTTCGGTCAAATGGACCTGGCGCGTTTTTTCATCGACCGAATAATCGCCGGGACCGTGTTCTTTTTCCTGTTTGGTCAGGTAAGGAATGATCGCGTTGGCTTTGATGTAAATTTCGGAGCTTTCTTCGGAAGGGCCGGAGATGATTAACGGCGTCCGGGCTTCGTCGATCAGGATCGAGTCAACTTCGTCGACGATCGCAAAATGCAATTCACGCTGGACTTTTTCTTCCAGGCTGAATGCCATGTTGTCGCGCAGATAGTCGAAGCCGAATTCGTTGTTGGTGCCGTAAGTAATGTCACAGGCATAGGATTGGCGACGGGCATCGTAGTCCATCTGGCTGACGATCACGCCGGTCGTCATACCCAAGAAGCCGTACAGCCGCCCCATCCATTCGGCGTCGCGACGCGCCAGGTAATCGTTCACGGTGACCACGTGCACGCCGCGTCCCGGCAGCGCGTTCAGGTAAGCCGCCAGCGTCGCCATCAGCGTCTTGCCTTCGCCGGTCTTCATTTCGGCGATCTTGCCGTCATGCAGGATCATCCCGCCGATCAACTGCACATCGTAATGGCGCATCTTGAAGACCCGCGACGAGGCTTCCCGGACAGCGGCAAAAGCTTCGGGAATCAGATTGTCGAGCTTTTCGCCCTGGGCAAGGCGGTCACGGAACTCCTGAGTTTTCGCCCGTAAGGCGTCGTCGGACAGCTTTTCAAACTCAGCAGACAAGGCATTGATCTTTTTGACCAATTTTCTTTTCTTTTTTACCAGCCTGTCGTTTCGGCTCCCTACAACAAATTTGACCAGCTTACCCAGCATGTTTATTCCGAAATAATAATTATGAATAAAAAAGACCGATTATAACCGGTTTACCGCTTTTTTTATAGCGAGGCAGGTTTTACGCCGACAAGGCTCCACGCATCAAAAACAACTGCCGTAATTCAGCAGCAAATCTTCGCAATTGAAGAAAATGCGCGGATATTCGACCCGAATGTACAATTTCAAGGCGTATTCGATGAATACGCCAAGGGTCGCAAAACGGGCGCCCGCACTGTACAGGCGAAGCCCGGTATTTGCCGAGCAGCGCCAGATAGACGCCGTCCACCAGATGATCGGAAGCAGCAGGACAAAATGCACATCATCCCAGCTTGACACCGTCCACAACCCCGACCGGGCAAGCCAATCCACAGCGAATAAGACAACGTTTAGAGATAGAAAGAATGGCCAAAAAGTAGCGACCAGCCACTGTCTTCCGGTCCAGCACGAGAACAAATAATTCTCCGAAGTCCACCGCCCAAGCTTTTCTCCCGGAGCAGGAGTCAAAACCCATACCCCCGCGAAAAGGCCGATGATAATGAACAAAGCCTCCGACGGACTAATCAAATCAAGTTGACCGAATAGAATCGGCAACGAATAAACAAACATCACAACCCTCATCCGAGACCTATCAAGCCGGCTTGGAATCCCAAAACAACACTACCCCGAACCGGCACCCGTATGTAATAATACTCTATTAAGTTGGGCGGCACTCCGTTAACTCATCTGATCACTATTAAGGTATAGGCAATGGACGAAAACAGAAAGAAAGCGCTCGGCGTGGCATTGATGCAGATCGAAAAGCAGTTCGGCAAAGGCTCGGTCATGCGGATGGGCGACGTGGCGGCGGCCCGCGACATCGAGGTGGTGTCGACCGGCTCGTTGGGACTGGATATTGCCTTGGGCTGCGGCGGCTTGCCGCGCGGCCGGATCGTCGAAATCTACGGGCCGGAATCCTCCGGAAAAACCACGCTGACCTTGCAGGTGATCGCGGAAGTGCAGAAACTGGGCGGCACCGCCGCCTTCGTCGATGCCGAGCATGCGCTGGATCCCGGCTATGCCGAAAAAATCGGCGTGAATGTGGACGATCTCTTGGTTTCGCAGCCCGACACCGGCGAGCAGGCACTCGAAATTACCGACATGCTGGTGCGTTCCGGCGCGGTCGACGTAGTGGTGGTCGATTCGGTTGCTGCGCTGACCCCAAAGGCCGAAATCGAGGGCGACATGGGCGATTCGCACATGGGCCTGCAGGCGCGGCTGATGTCCCAGGCGCTGCGTAAACTGACTGCCAACATCAAACGCTCGAACACGTTGGTGATTTTCATCAATCAGATCCGGATGAAGATCGGCGTCATGTTCGGCAATCCCGAAACCACGACCGGCGGCAATGCCCTCAAATTTTACGCCTCGGTGCGCCTCGACATTCGCAGGATCGGTTCGGTCAAGAAAGGCGAGGAAGTGATCGGCAACGAGACGCGGGTCAAGGTGGTCAAGAACAAGGTCGCCCCCCCGTTCAAACAGGCTGAATTCGAGATTCTATACGGTGAAGGCATTTCGTTCTACGGCGAGTTGGTCGATCTGGGCGTCAGCTTCGGCCTGATCCAGAAATCCGGTTCCTGGTACAGCTATGGCGACGAAAAGATCGGCCAGGGTAAGGATAACGCGAAACAGTACCTGAAAGAGCATCCTGACAAGGCCAAGGAAATCGAAACGAAAATACGCGCGGAAGCGTTCGGCAAAACACTGCCGGTTTCGGACAAGTTCGATCTTGACGAGGAGTAAAATCCGAACCGATTTTACGTGGACCCAACGGACGACAAGATCAAGGCCGAATGCCTGCGGCTGTTGGCCGGCCGCGAGCATAGCAGGAAAGAACTGACGCAAAAGCTGGCCCCCAAAGGTTTTGCAAAAGAAGGCATCGAAGCGGTCCTTGATCAGTTAGCCGAAGAAAACTGGCAAAGCGATGTGCGCTATGCGGAGAGTTACGCACGTTCGCGGATTTTGAAAGGTTACGGCCCCGTATTTATAACCTACGAACTGCGTCAGAACGGCATCGATTCTGCCCATCTTCCCCCGTTTGATCTCGAAGCGCTCGCCGAGTCGGTGGCAGGCGGGTGGATGGCGCTTTTACGGCAGGTTTATAGCAGGAAATACGGTAGCGGCCCGGCTCCGAATCGGAACGAATGGGCGAAGCGCAGCCGATTTTTACAACAACGCGGTTTTACGAGTGCCATGATTATGGATTTATTTGCCTTTGTGAGGCACGCCGAAACGGGGAATGGATCACTCCCTAATGAATGAAGTTGAGACGAAAGCTTCGGTATTTTGTAGGGTACGCTGTGCGTACCTTTCGCAGAGCTCAATTTAACCGAGCCGAAAACGGTACGCACAGCGTACCCTACGATTTTCGAAATTGGTCGCTCTCCCGCGCAACGCATGGAAACGAAAAAAAACACCTCAACAGGAAATTAACTACTTTAGTCTTTTAATCGCATAACCTATGAAAAAGATGACCAGCGCTGAACTGCGCTCCGCCTTTCTGGAATTCTTCCGCCAACGGGGGCACACGATCGAGCCGTCCAGTTCGTTGATTCCCGGTAACGACCCTACCCTGCTGTTCACGAATGCCGGCATGGTGCAGTATAAGGATGTCTTTCTAGGCCGCGAGCACAAGGGTTTCAGCCGCGCGGCGACCAGCCAGCGCTGCGTCCGCGCCGGCGGCAAGCACAACGACCTGGAGAACGTCGGCTATACCGCAAGGCATCATACCTTTTTCGAGATGCTCGGCAACTTCAGTTTCGGCGATTATTTCAAGAAAGAAGCGATCCATTTCGCCTGGGATTTTTTAACGAAAGAAATGGAAATCCCGCCGCACAAGTTATGGGTGACCGTATTTGAAGAAGACAGCGAAGCCGAAGCCATCTGGCTGAAAGACGTCGGCATCGACCCTAACCGTTTTTCCCGCATCGGCGCCAAAGACAATTTCTGGTCGATGGGCGACACCGGCCCTTGCGGCCCCTGCAGCGAAATCTTTTACGACCACGGCGAATCGATTCCCGGCGGCCCGCCCGGTTCGCCCGACGAAGACGGCGACCGTTACATCGAAGTCTGGAATCTGGTGTTCATGCAGTACGACCGTGCTGCCGACGGCACCCTGACGCCGCTGCCGAAGCCTTCGGTCGATACCGGCATGGGCCTGGAGCGGATCGCGGCGGTTTCGCAAGGCGTGCATAGCAATTACGAAATCGACCTGTTCCAAAAATTGCTGAAAGCGGCGGCCGCCTTAGCTGACATCGAGGACTTGAACCAGAGCTCGCTCCGGGTGATTGCGGACCATATCCGCTCCTGCGCATTCCTGATCGCGGACGGCGTGTTGCCGTCGAACGAAGGGCGCGGTTATGTGCTGCGCCGGATCATCCGCCGCGCGATCCGGCACGGCTACCGCCTCGGGATTCGCGACATCTTCTTTTACAAGCTGGTCGCGCCGCTCGCCGAAGAAATGGGCTCGGCCTATCCCGAACTGAAGAATGCGCAGGCACAAGTCGAACGCATTCTGAAAAAAGAGGAGGAACGCTTTGCGGAAACCTTGGGGCAAGGCATGAAGATCCTCGAAGCCTGCATCGCCAAACTCGAAGGCCATGTGATTCCGGGCGATACGGTTTTCCAGCTCTACGACACGTATGGATTCCCGGTCGACCTGACCGCCGACTTTGCGCGCGAGCACAGCCTTTCGGTCGATCATGCCGGCTTTGAGACCGCGATGGCCGCCCAGCGCGACCGAGCCCGCTCGGCCAGCCAGTTCGGCTCCGGTTACGATCAGGACATCAAGCTCGACGTCGAGACAGAATTTACCGGTTACCACCATCTCGCCGATCAGGCACATATCGTCGCGCTGTACGTACAGGGCCAGCCGGTCGAAACCCTGGCGGCCGGCCAGGAAGGCGTGATCGTGCTCGACAAGACGCCTTTCTATGCCGAATCGGGCGGACAGGTCGGCGACTCGGGCACGATCACTGTCGCCGATTCCGCTTTCGAAGTAACCGATACCCAAAAACAGGGCGGCAATCTGTTTCTGCACAAAGGCAAAGTGCTGAACGGCGCATTCAAGACCGGCCAGGTTTGTATCGCCAGCGTCAATGTTTCGGATAGACGGGCGACCGCGTTGAATCACTCCGCGACGCACCTTTTGCATGCCGCACTCAAGCAGATCCTCGGCGATCATGTCGCGCAGAAAGGCTCGCTGGTCAATCCCGAGCGCCTGCGCTTCGATTTCTCACACTTCGAACCGGTCACCAGCGAGCAAATCGCCGAACTGGAACGGATCGTGAATGAACAGATTCGCCTGAACGCGCCGGTTTCGGCCGAAGTCATGGCGAAAGACGAGGCGGTCAAGGCAGGCGCGGTGGCCTTGTTCGGCGAAAAATACGGGGCTGAAGTGCGCGTGCTGAAGATCGGCGATTTCTCGACCGAACTGTGCGGCGGCACCCATGCCGAACGCGCCGGCGATATCGGCTGTTTTAAAATCATCGGCGAAACCGGCGTCGCGGCCGGCGTACGGCGTATCGAAGCGGTCACCGGACAAGGCTGTATCGACTGGATTGCGGGACGCGACAAGGCGCTCGCCTCGATTGCGGGCCTGTTGAAAAGCTCGCCCGACAAAGCGGCCGAAAAAATCGAACAGCTACTCGAAAAGACCCGCAGCCTCGAAAAGCAGTTGGAGCGTCTGAACGCAAAATTGGCCAGCTCGGCCGGCGACGAACTCGGCGCCAAAGCCGTCGAGGTAAACGGCATCAAGGTGCTGGCGGTCAAGCTCGACGGCGTCGATCCGAAGTCCCTGCGGGACCTGGTCGACCAGTTGAAGAACAAACTCGGCAGCGCGGCGATCGTACTCGCGACCGTCGACGGCGATAAGGTCAGCCTGATCGCGGGCGTCACGAAAGATCAGACAGGTCGCGTGAAGGCCGGCGATCTGGTCAATTTCGTTGCGACCCAGGTCGGCGGCAAAGGCGGTGGCCGGCCGGATATGGCGCAGGCGGGCGGCACCGATCCGTCCGGGCTGGCGAAGGCCTTGGCCGACGTGCCGGCGTGGGTGCAGACGCAAACCGCATCCGCGTAGGTTGGGTTAGCGAAGCGTAACCCGACATCATGATATCCGCATCATCGCATATTGTCGGGTTACGCTATCGCTAACCCAACCTACACATCCAATTCATACATACCGATAAAATTCAAACAGGTTAACAATGGCACTGTACGTGTTTAAATTCGGCGGCACCTCGGTCGGCTCGGTCGAACGGATCAAGGCGGTCGCCGAAAAAGTCAAAAAGGCGCACGACCAGGGCGACCAGATTGTCGTGGTCGTTTCGGCAATGAGCGGCGAAACGAATCGGCTGATCGGGCTGGCGAAAGACATTCAGGCGCAGCCGAACGCACGCGAACTCGACATGCTGGTCTCCACGGGCGAACAGGTCACCGTCGCCCTGCTCGCGATGGCGCTCGAAGAAATCGGCTGTCCGGCGTTTTCGTTCACCGGCAGCCAGGTCAGGATCCTGACCGACAGCAGCCATACCAAGGCCCGTATCCGCAACATCGACGACAGCCGGATGCGCGTCCAGCTGAACGAAGGCAAAGTCGTCGTCGTTGCCGGCTTCCAGGGCGTCGACGAGAACGACAACATCACGACCCTGGGCCGCGGCGGCTCCGACACCACCGCCGTCGCGCTGGCGGCCGCGTTGAAAGCCGACGAATGCCTGATCTATACCGACGTCGACGGCGTGTATACGACCGACCCGCGCATCGAACCGAAAGCCCGCCGCCTCGATCGGATCACCTTCGAAGAAATGCTCGAAATGGCCAGCCTCGGTTCAAAAGTTTTGCAGATCCGCTCGGTCGAATTTGCCGGCAAATACAACGTGCCGCTGCGCGTACTGTCGTCATTTACGGAAGGCAGCGGCACCCTGATCACTTACGAGGAAACACAAATGGAAAGCGCATTGATTTCGGGCATCGCCTTCAACCGGGACGAAGCCAAACTCACGATCACAGGTGTGCCGGACAAGCCGGGCGTCGCCTCCAAAATCCTCGGCCCGATCGCCGATGCGAACATCGAAGTCGACATGATCGTTCAGAATATTGCAGAGGACGAAACGACCGACTTCACATTCACCGTGCACCGGAACGATTTTGAGCGCGCGAAAGCCTCGCTCGAAAAGACCTGCACCGAACTCGGCGCAAAGAAAGTCACTGCCGACAACAATATCGTCAAGATTTCGATCGTCGGCGTCGGCATGCGTTCGCACGCCGGCATCGCCAGCACGATGTTCCGGACCCTGGCTTCCGAAGGAATCAACATCAAGATGATCTCGACCTCCGAAATCAAGATTTCGGTCGTCGTCGACGAGAAATACCTGGAACTCGCGGTCCGGGCGCTGCATGCGGCGTTCAAGCTGGACCAGCAGGCGGCATAGCGTACTTGCTTGGGCTCCGTTTTCCGGTACAAACGGAGCCTCATCCACCCTCCATCAATCGAGATGCAGTATGGCGATAGCCGTTGCATAATTGCTCCGCTTCGAAATCCGGAATAAATCCTGGAAATTCAAGATCCATCCAGAGGACTGAACCTAAAACAGTGAGCACTGCCTAATTTTTGGGGAGTGATTTGTGAGGCAAACTTGGCTTTGAATCACTGTTAGCAGTCAAATTTCCAGGAGAGCATGATGATAGAAAGCGCAGACAGAGTACGTGCAAACACTTCTGAAGCGGTCAACCGCAGAATCGACAGGGCGATAGAAGCTCGCGTACGGGAATATGCCCAAAAAAGCTCCGAAGAGATTACCCGGCGCATCGACGAGCTTGATCGCGAATGGGATATTGAACGCCTACTTGAAACCAACGCTTCGGCACTGGCTTTTATCGGCTTGTCTCTCGGCGTGACGAAAAATATAAAATGGCTCCTCCTGCCGGCGGTCGTTTTGCCGTTCCTGTTTCAGCATGCGCTTCAGGGCTGGTGTCCGCCGGTGCCGATATTACGCCGTCTGGGCATCCGTACCCGTAAGGAGATAGACCGTGAAAAATACGCTTTAAAAGCGTTACGCGGCGATTTTCATGAAGGCGAACCACTGCCCCGTGCCGAAACCGCATTGCGATCGGCAAGAACTTAAGCGCTTGCCGCACAAACAGCGGTTGATCGAAATCGCTTTAAAACTCATCCCATTCGTCATTATTGGCTAGCTTGAGTTCCGGCTTTTCCTGTAGGGTTCTTTTATAAGACGGATTGTAATGTTCCGCTGAGGATCTAAGTTTTTCCAGCATCGGATAGACTCGGTTTTCCGACTTTCTGCCGGAATTTATATTATTCACCTTAAATCGCGCAGCCATCATGCTGAGATTTTCGGTTTGTTCCTGCATCGCTTCCGCAGAAGCAGCCGCTTGCTCTACCAAGGCCGCATTTTGCTGGGTGACAAGATCCATTTGCGAAACGGCCTGATTGATCTGGCTTAGCCCGCAGTTCTGCTCGATAGAGGCTTCCGCGATGTGCGAGACGATGACGGTCACGTTCCGGATGGCGTCCACGATCTCCTCCATGGTCTTTCCGGCCTGGCCCACCATTTTACCTCCCTGCGCAACCTTCAATTCCGAATCCCCGATTAATCCCTTTATTTCCCCCGCAGCCACAGCGGCGCGTTGGGCAAGTTTTCGCACTTCGTCAGCCACGACCGCAAATCCTCGTCCGTGCTCCCCCGCCCTAGCCGCCTCGACGGCGGCATTTAAAGAAAGAATATTGGTCTGAAAGGCAATGCCGTCGATGACTGTAATAATCTCGCTGATTTTATGCGCCGACTCGTTGATCGAGTTCATGGTTACCACCACTTCTCCAATCACTTCCACGCCTTTAAGCGCCACTTCGCTTGCGCCTTTGGCCAATTGATTGGCTTGTTTTGCGCTTTCCGTATTGGCATTGACGGTTGAAGTCAGCTCTTCCAGGCTGGAAGCGGTCTGCTCGAGACTGGCCGCCTGCTCTTCCGTGCGATGGGATAAATCGTTATTACCGGCGGTCACTTCCTTAGACGCCATATTGATGGCGGAAGCGGAATCCTGGATTGCGGTTACCATCTCTTCAAGGTTTCGGATCGTGCTATTGACGCCGGTTTTCATGGCCCCCAGCGCGCCCGGATAGTCCCGGGTGATGGTTTGGGTCAGATCGCCCTGGGCCAGGGCATCGGAAACGCGCAACACGTCGTTGAAGCCGACATCGCAGGTCTCCATCAAGGTATTGAGATCATTCAGGATGTCCTTGAACATGAACTCGAACCGGTCCGCCTGGGTGCGTTTGGAGAAATCGCCTTGGGCGCCGGCGGCTACGAGCAGCTTGATTTCGTTGTTCACTTTAAGGAAAGTCTGCTTGGCATTGTTCATCGTTTCGGTAATCACGAGGGTCTCGCCCGGCAAGACGTCCATGTCCATCGAAAAGTCGCCCTTCGCATACTGGGTGACGATACCGAGCAGTTTCCGGTTGATCGCGATGCGCGACTGGATCAGCTCGTTGATTTCCTGGGCCATCCGGCTGTAAGTGCCGGAAAACTTCAGCGGGTCGAGCTGTTCCTTGACCCAGCCTTCCGCATGCTTTTGCGCCATCGTATTCAATTCGGCGAAAAAGAAATTCAGTGTCTGGATTGTGCTGTTGACGCCGGTTTTCATGGCCCCCAGCGCGCCCGGATAGTCCCGGGTGATGGTTTGGGTCAGATCGCCCTGGGCCAGGGCATCGGAAACGCGCAACACGTCGTTGAAGCCGACATCGCAGGTCTCCATCAAGGTATTGAGATCATTCAGGATGTCCTTGAACATGAACTCGAACCGGTCCGCCTGGGTGCGTTTGGAGAAATCGCCTTGGGCGCCGGCGGCTACGAGCAGCTTGATTTCGTTGTTCACTTTAAGGAAAGTCTGCTTGGCATTGTTCATCGTTTCGGTAATCACGAGGGTCTCGCCCGGCAAGACGTCCATGTCCATCGAAAAGTCGCCCTTCGCATACTGGGTGACGATACCGAGCAGTTTCCGGTTGATCGCGATGCGCGACTGGATCAGCTCGTTGATTTCCTGGGCCATCCGGCTGTAAGTGCCGGAAAACTTCAGCGGGTCGAGCTGTTCCTTGACCCAGCCTTCCGCATGCTTCTGCGCCATCGTATTCAATTCGGCGAAGAAAACATTGATCGAGTCCTGCATGGTTTTCATGGAACGCAGCAAAGCGCCGATCTCGTTTTGCTGCCCGGTATCGATAGCCGAATCAAAGTTGCCGGCAGCGATCGCGGCCGCTACTTCTTGCGCGGTAAACAATGATCTGGAGATATGACGGATCAAGGCGCTCGCAATAAAGGCGAGCACAGCCAACCCCCCGGCGCCGAAGATGAGGGAAATCGACAGCAGCACCAGGAAACGGCTTTGCGCAGATTCGTACTCCTGCTCAGCCACAGTCAACTGTAGCTGGATGAGCGACTGAATACCTTTATCGCAGGGGATATAGAGAGGCTCTACGACTTCCTTGATGTGCTTCTGTAGAGCAGTATTGTCGCCGGTTTCCAATAGTTTCAGTGCAGGCTTCAGTCCTTCACTGACAAACCGTGCACGATCCGCAGCAAACCGCTTTGCAAGTTGTTCCTCTTCAGGAGTCAGATTGGTGGCCATATAGATCCCCCATTGGCGGGAGATTTGACTGATGTTATCGTCAATCACGGCCAGCGTATTCGAAATATCGCTTTTGAAAAACGAAGCATTGGCCAGCGCTCTAACATTTGTCAGTTGCCAGCGCTGAATCTCAGCAAGCTGACCGGTCGGCACAACCCTGTCCAGATATACCGTACGCAGTCCGGTATTGGTTTTTTGCATGCCGATTAAACCTAATGCGCTCAGTGACACCGATACTACAGCGGAACAAGCAACGATAAGAATCAAACAATTTTTAATGGTAAGCTTGTTAAGCATGTTATTGTTTTCTGGCATGACTATAGCCCCATGATACTCAGATTTAGACTTGATGACGTTACTTTGATTATTGGGATAGCAATAGCGATTTCATTGTCTTCAACTTTAAAAAAGCCCGATCCATTAGAGACATAGCAACAGAGACATAGCAACTGGCTCGGCGATCCGATCCAGCAAGAATTTTATGGTGGGTCTAACCTTCAAAATTAGCCAATGGGTAATAGAACTCAGCTCCAAATAAAAACGGCATATTCCCTGAACTAAGAGGGTTCGCACCACACTTTAAGATTTTAAGCAATAGCTATGCCAATATTTTATATACATATAAAACAATGAAAAATTGGATTTATGGCACCAGCAGCAACAAAATCATCATTCTAACGCATCAATTATGGGCGCACTTTGAGAGCATTGCACCATTTCAGTGCATAGCTTTTTAGGGTGCACTGCCGATGGAACTTTTATGGACAAGCAAAGCTACTTTCGGCCCTCTACTACTATCGAACGGCTGAATTCTTAAAGAATTGCACGATTTTGGAGCGGTTTCTCTCCATCAAACGTCAATCATTAGGGCAGGCACCTATCGTCAGACAGCGGTAGACTGAGATAGACTACGGTAATTCCACCGGTTGGATAATTGTTATCGATCTGCCCGGGACAGACCGTTCTTTTAGGATTGTTGTTTTCTCTGGCAGTTTGATTGTGTATGATGTGAGAATTCATAGATTGTTAACCACATCGCCAATTCATTTTTATATCCGTATGAAGATAATCAGTATTTTCTTCAAAAACATCAACTCATTAGAAGGCGAGCATCGGATCAACTTTGAGCAATCTCCATTTACCGACACCGGCGTATTCGCGATCACAGGCCCTAACGGTTCCGGCAAAACCAGTATTCTAGATGCGATTACACTGGCCTTGTACGGCGAAACTTACCGTTTCGACCGCCCTGCCGAGCATGTAATGACGCGCCATACCTCCGAGTGTTTCTCCGTCATCGAATTCGCATTGGGGCAGGATAAATACCGGTCGAGCTGGCGGGTGCAGCGCGATGCGGACGGCGAATTGCTGCCGTCCGAAATGCGGCTCTTTCAGCTGGATTCGAACGGCGAGGAAGAAACGCTGGCGGCGACGCCGCACGAAGTCAACGCGAAGCTGACGGAAATCACCGGCATGAATTTCCGCAATTTTACCCGTTCGATCATGCTGGCCCAGGGCGACTTCGCCGCTTTTCTGAACGCGCTGGACAGCGAGCGGATAGACATCCTCGAAAAGATCGTCGGCACCGACATTTACGCAGACCACAAGCGCGAGATCGAAACCCGGCTTGCGGAAGCCAATCAGAACGTGGAACGGATCCGTCGTGAACTGGAGCTAATCCCGATCATGGACGCGGCAAAACGGGAAGCCTCCGAACATGACCTGCAGGATTTCAACGACCAGTTTACCGCCCTGCAGGAAGAATTGGGCTGGCTTCAGGAACAGCAGCTCGTGCTGCAAAAGATCGACGCTTTGCAGGCACGCATCGAAGGCCAGCGAAAGGAACTGCAGGATTTCGAAAAGGAGCAGAACCGCATTGGGCAAATCCTCAATCGGTTGGATTCCTTGCCCGATCTGAAACCGTTCGTAAAAGACCTGGAAGCGGTCACGGAAAGCCACCAAGCCGTACAGGAAATCCAGTCAACGTTGGCGGCGTTGACCTCCGAACTGAGGCAGCTCGAAGATATGCTGGCCAGCCGCAGTCAACCCCAAACAGCACCGGAAGGCTTGGGTGCGAAGTCGCTGGAAACGCAGCAGCAAACGCTTTACGACATTCAGACGCAAATCGCCCAAATCGAGCTGGCTCGCTCTTCCCAAATCGGTAAATTGCAGGCATTGGCCGCGCAAGGTGCCGAAAAAAAAGCCGCTCTGCAGGAAATTGGCGGCTGGCTCGATCAGCATGCCGGCGATGCGCCGCTGGTCGATAATTTCCCCGAAACGATCAAACTGAAAAACCTGCGCGAGGACATCAGGGAACTCAGCCAGAAACAAAAGATTTTCGACGACTGGGCGAAAAACGCATCGGCATCGCTCCGGAATACGCAGGCGGCCATCGAAAAAGAAACCGCGAATGTCGCCCGTTTTCAGGAGCAGCTCGAAGGCGAAGAGAAAACCGTCGCCGCACTGCTGCAAGGGAGAATGCCTGATGAGTTTGCCGAATTGCACCGCGACCAACAGGAACGCGTCAAAGGGTTCAAGGAGCTGAAGGAACTCGCGATCCAATACCGGAAGCTGGCCGGGAACGGCTCCGGTTTTTTCGGGCTGTTCAGAAAATCCGCGAACGCTCTCCCCGATCCGGACGAACTGGCGCGAGAACTCGAAGAGCTGCGCGAAAACATCAAACGCGACGAGAATATCCGGCTGATCCTCGAAGGCGCAGTTTACCGCGAAAACATGATGAAACGCATGGTCGAAGACCGCCATCATCTGATCGACGGAAAACCCTGCCCTTTATGCGGCGCCTTGCAGCATCCCTATGCCAAACAACCACCGGCGGTCGGCAGTTCGGCAAAAGCGTTGGCGGACCAGCAGACCCGGATACGCGCAGAGACCGCCCGGGCAGAAAGGTTGGAAATCGAAGTCGAAGATGCGCGCCGGCTATCGGAAAAACATGCGGTTACGCTGCAAAGAGCGCGGCAAATCCAGGCTCAATGGGGAACATTGCGCAACCGCCTGAATATCGCGCAAAACCTGGAGATCGACCAGATCAAGCGCATGGACGAGCTCTACGACGAGGAAGACAGGCAATTCAAAGAAATCGCTTTTCTGCTCGGCAAACACCGCAACAAGATTCAAAGCATCGAAAAACTGAAGGCTCAGATTGCAAAAAGCAGCGCCTCGATCGAACAGCTAACTGCCGCGCTGCAAAAACTCGAAGCCGAACGGGAAAACCAGCCTTTCGACCCATTCGAAATTTCGAACGCACTCAGCTTAGCCGTCGAAGCGGAAAAGGAATTGGCGGCGAAAATTGCTGAGCAGTTGGCCCTGCTCGGCGAAAAGATGCCGGGCAAAGGCAAGGAAGAACAGTTTTACGACAGGCTCAGCCATCGCCGCCATGAATACCAGACCCATCTGATCCGTAAAGACGGCCTGGAAGAGGACCTGGCGGCGCTGGCGGCCAGCGACAAGGCGATCCGCGAGGAAATCAAAGGCCTGGAGGAAAAGCTTGCGGCCGCCGGCAGCAAGCTGCAAAAGGAAGAAAGCGTCGCGCTGCATCTGGCGCTGCTCGATAAACAGAAACTGATCGCCGCCGACCGCGTGCGGCTCGCGGAAAAACAGGCGATGGCGGGCGTGCTGGAGAAAGCGCTGCAAGCAAAAATGCAGGAAGCCGGCTTTTCCGGCGTCGATGAACTCAAGGAAATCCTGGCGCTGCAGGCCTCGCGCCTCGAACAGGAGCAGAAAGCCGCTTATCTGGCGCAACGCTCAGCCGAAACTTCCGCGTTGCAGGAGAGTAACCGTCAGCAGCTCGAAGCGGCAATGCGCGACAAGGATACCGACCAGCCGCTCGACGAGATCAGCCTACAGGTGCGCAATGTGACGCAAAAGCTCGAAATTGCGCATTTCGAAGTGCGGCATCTGGATAACTTGCTGAAAGAACAGGAGCGCCTGCGCAACCGGTACGATGCGATCCAGTCCCAACTCGAAGCGCAGGAAGCGACCGCAAAAGCGTTGACCGAAGAACAGCAACTGATCACCGCCGAAAGCGGAATGGCGTTCCGCCGTCGGGTCCGGGACAAAATCGCCGACCAACTGCTCGACAAAACCAATACGCTGCTCGAAAAACTGAGCGGCCGCTACTATCTCCGCAAAATACCCAGCGAAAGCGGACTCGCGCTCGAGGTTGAAGATACGCTGCAAGGCAATGCGCGCCGCTTGCCCCGCACCCTGTCCGGCGGCGAAAGCTTTGTGGTCAGTCTGGCTCTGGCGCTCGGGCTTTCCGAACTGGCCAGCAACGGTCGCTCGGTCGATTCGCTGTTCCTCGATGAAGGTTTCGGCGCGCTTGACGCGGAAAACCTGTTTATCGTGATTTCCGCGCTCGAAAGCCTGCATACGCAGCACGGTAAAACGGTTGGCGTGATCTCGCATATCGAAAGCGTGCAAAAGCGCTTCAAAGCGCGTTTGCAGATCGTCAAAAAACCGAACGGCATGGGCATGTTGAAAATGGCGTCCTGATCGCGATAGGGATATCTGGCCGATGCCGAACAAAATCGAAAACGGATTGCAGACTGCCGCACCCTCCGGTAAATTGCGGGTCACGTTTACGTAGGGCTCCCGTTGATTACTTCCACAGAGGCAGAATCCCGCTCTTGCATCGAACCCACTCCGGATGAGATGTTGGCGATCAGCCAAGAGATTGCGCTTAAATTTTCCCCTCACAAGGCCTCTTTGGCCGATGCCAAGCCTTGTCCGCGCACCGATGCCGCAGCTGCCGCGCCTTCGGACGCGGCGGTTGCGGCCGAGCGGCGGGAAACGCGGAATTTCGGCTACCAAGCGTTGCAGGCGATCAGCGAGGACATCGCCCGCCGATTCATGCCGGCGGTTTCCCCCGCCGAGCCGGAGATACTGCTGCTGCCGGTCGATCCTCACCACTTGTACGCGTACTGGAACAGCGCCCCCGGCCAGCCGCCGGCGCGTCAGGCGCAAAAACCTTTGACCCTGCGCATTTACTGGCGGCCAAACGCCAAACAAGCGGCAACCCCTTTCGATCTGTATTTCGATGTGCCGGCCGATGACGCCGCACACAGAAAAAACATCCGCCTGCCGATCGACGATACGCACTATGCCGCCGCGCTGGGCCGGCTGAACCCGGATCACAGCCTGGAAGTGCTGGCGCATTCGAATCTCGTCCACGTGCCGGCCTTGCCGGGAAGCAAACGGTTTCCCGCCGAGATTTCGCCGCAAGAAAACCCGGCATTCACAGGCGCGATCGGTTTCCCATCCCGCGAGCAGGAAGTACCGGACGCGGTTTGGATGGAAGGCCCGCATTTTTCCGGAAGATTGCCCTTACATTTAAGTGCGCACCGTTACCCGGACTCAATGCCGGAATTTGCCGAATGCCTGCGTGATTTCGGCGAAATCGCGGCCGACTTCGAACCGGCTGCCCGCCCCGCATCGGCACAACCGTTCCGGCATGCTTCGGGGCGCGGCCTAAAATAAAGACACTCTATGGAAAACGGCTTTCTCGGCATCATCCTGCATGCGCACCTGCCCTTCGTGCGTCATCCCGAACACCCGAGCTTCTTCGAAGAAAACTGGCTGTTCGAGGCGATGACCGAATGCTACGTTCCGCTGCTCGAAATGCTCGACCGGCTGGAAAACGACCGGATCGACTATCGCCTGACCTTGTCGCTGTCGCCGCCCTTGATTTCGATGCTGCGCGACGAACTGCTGCAAAGCCGCTACCTGCAACATCTTCACAAACTGATCGAACTGGCCGAAAAAGAAACCGTCAGAACCCGCCGCGAACCGGAATTGAATAAACTGGCCAGGCTGTACCGGCGCTTCTACCGGCATACGCTGGACTTCTATCAGAATCGGTGCCGCGGCGATTTGCCCGGCGCGTTCGGCATGCATCAGGCGCACGGCAAGCTCGAACTGATTACGACGGCCGCGACGCACGGCTTTCTACCCCTGCTCAGCGTCAGCGAAACCGCGGTGCGCAACCAGATCCGCGTCGGGATCGACACGTTCCGCCGCCATTTCGGCTTCGCGCCGAAGGGATTCTGGCTGCCCGAATGCGGTTATTACCCGGGATTGGAAACCTTTCTGAAAGAGGCCGGTATCGCGTATTTTTTTGTCGACTCGCACAGTCTTCTGAATGCGAACCGGCCGCCGCTCAACGGCGTTTACGCCCCGCTCGCCTGCGAAAACGGCGTCGCCGCGTTTGCGCGCGACCCCGAATCGTCCGAACAGGTCTGGAGCTCCAAACAGGGCTATCCCGGCGATTTCGATTACCGCGAATACTACCGCGACATCGGCTTCGACCTGGACCTGGATTATATCGGCCCGTATCTTGTCGACGGACACCTCCGCGCGAACACCGGGATCAAGTATTACCGGGTCACCGGCGAAAATCGGCCCAAACAACCTTACGACCCGAGCGCCGCACGGGCGAAAGCCGAACTGCATGCACGGGACTTCATCCAAAAACGCCGTCGGCAAATCGATGCGCTGGCAAAGCGCATGGACCGTCCGCCGCTGATCGTCGCCCCGTACGATGCCGAGCTGTTCGGGCACTGGTGGTTCGAAGGTCCTTACTGGCTGGAACAAGTCCTGCGGATAGCGGGCGAAAACGGCATCCGCACGGTCAGCTGCGCAGATGACCTGCAACGGTTCCCCTCCCTGCAAGCCGCGACGCCGTCGGCCTCAACCTGGGGCGAACAAGGCTATTCGAGCTACTGGATCAATGAAACGAACGATTGGATCTATCCTTATCTGCATCAGGCCGGCCGGCAATTGGAAGCGTTCGTCGCCGAGCTGAAAGGCATTTCGGTCAATCCTCGACAGGAACGCGCGTTCAATCAGGCGGTCCGCTCGCTGCTGCTTGCTCAGTCCTCGGACTGGCCGTTCATCATGAAATCGGGCACTACGGTCGACTATGCGGTCAAACGGATCACCGACCACCTGGCCCGTTTCAATTATCTTTACGACAGCCTGCGCAAAGGCAAAATCGACGAACGTTACCTCTCCGCGCTCGAAATCATGGACAATATCTTTCCGGACATCGATTTCCGGAATTACTGCGCCTAGAACCTGTTTAACTCTTACATTCCATACACTCATGCGGAAACATTCAAGGATTTTACTGCTCTCTATCGGTCTGCTTGCCATATCCACCCTAGCCTCGGCGGCCCCTGTCAAAGACGACTGGGGCATGTGGCTCAGCAATACCTATCAGACCGATTTCGGCGGCAGTCCCTATCTGGCGTTTCTGGAGTTGGCGCCGCGTACCAAGCACGACAACGGCGAGTTTAGCCAAATTATCGTGCGGCCCTTGCTGGGCTACAAGCTGACCCAGAAGCTGCAGCTCTGGCTGGGTTACACATGGCAAGGCGAATACAGCAAGGAAACCGATTTCGAACTGGCCACCAACGACTTTATGCAGCAGTTGCAGTGGATCGATAACTGGACGCCGCAATTGAATTTTCAGTACCGATTCCGGATGGAAGAACGTTTTTTCGAAGACGAAGATACCGCGTTTCGGATGCGCCACCGGTTCCGGTTTGTTTATTCGCTGCCCGAAACAAAAGCCTATCTGATCGCGGCCGACGAATTGTTCGTTTATTTCAATTCGATCAACCACGGACGCCTGGCGAATGCGGTTCAGACGGGCATCAACCAGAACCGGAGCTATGTCGGCATCGGTTACAAGATTACCCCGAAAATCAATATCGATACCGGTTATCAGCTTCAATACGTAAACAACTTCGGCACGCCGGACGGCGTCAACCACATCTGGCTGACCAATCTGAACGTCAATTTTTAGAAGCCGCCAGCATCTCCAATGCCAGCATGGCCATGTTCTTCGAACCGCCGCCCAGCCCCAGGCGCGCTTTGACGCTTTGCAGGTTCTCGCGCATTCGCCCGGCATAATCGGCATCGGTCAGAATTTTACCCATTTCGTCAGCCAGATTCCCGGCGCTGGCCTCATGCTGAATCAGTTCCTTCACGATGCCTTTGCCCGCCACGATATTGGGCAGGCCGATGAACGGCGTCTTGACCAGCCACCGTCCCAGCCAATAGGTGAGCGGCGAAAGTTTGTAGGCTATGACCATCGGCACCTCCAGTAGCGCGATTTCGAGGGAGGCCGTGCCCGACGTCGTCATGATCGCATCGCAGCACTGCATCACGTCGTACGGCTGGTCCTTGATCACCGTAATTTTGAGCGGCGAGGTTTGCAGATAACCGTTCAGCATTTCGTCGGCGATCGATCCGGCTTGCGGCAGGATAAACTGCGCGCCCGGCACGCGGCCGGCAATCGACTCGGCCGCTTTCAGCATCACCGGCAGCATGCGCCTGATCTCTCCGCTCCGGCTGCCCGGCAACAGGCCGACGACCGGCTTGGCGGCGTCCAGGCCGAAGCGGTCGAAGTCCTCGTCCCTGCCGTAACGCGGATGCACCTTGTCGACCGACGGATGGCCGACATAGCGCACCGGCACCTTCTCGGCCTCGTAATAGGCCGTTTCGAACGGAAAGATGACCGCCATCATGTCGATCACGCGGCCGTACTGCTTGACCCTTCCCGGCCGCCAGGCCCAGACCTGAGGACCGACATAAAACAACACCTTGATGCCGATCCGTTTGGCGTAAGTCGCGAGCTTGAAATTGAATTCCTTGTAATCGACGCAAACCAGCAACTCCGGCCGCTCGTTCGCCAGCAGCGCTTGCATCAGTTTCAGGGCGCGGCGGATTTCGGCATAGTGCCTGACCACCTCGACCACCCCGATCACCGCGATTTGTGAAGAATCGTAACGGACATCGATTCCCGCCCGTTTCATTTTCTCTCCGCCCATCCCGATGCCCTGAATATCGGGTTGCAGTTCTTTCATTTCGCTGAACATATGCGCGGCATGCCGGTCGCCGGACGCTTCGCCGGCGCTGAACATGACTTTATACGGCTTGTAATCTGGCAAGGACAGTCCTCGTTAATTGGTTCGGGCTATCCATTTTAAAGGAATTTTGCCTAAGTCCGGATTATTTCAATGAAAAAGAAGATTATAGATTTTTCCTTAGGAAAGCATTTTTGACCCGAATGCGAAAGGTTTATAGCCTCATCACAGTCTTTCAATTTTAAGCGACATATTTCTATATAAATAATTCGAATATCTATTTACTATCTTTTCAGTATCATTTTTTAAAACTATTAACGACTACCCAATATACTTAAACTTTAGCCCATCAAATTAATATCATAGCTGTTTATAGCTGGAGTTTCTGAGATGGTAAAACCGGAGGAGAAAATAAAATTTGAAAATTATTCGACAATCAAGTCAATATTCAATTGAATAAAAAATATGATTTAACGGACTGATAACTATGAAAATTACCGTATTCGGCAGCGGGTATGTGGGGCTGGTCACGGGAGCGTGTTTAGCTGACGTAGGCAACCAAGTCATTTGCATGGACATCGATCAACACAAGATCGGCCAGCTCAACCAAGGCATCATCCCGATTTACGAACCGGGCCTGGAAGAAATGATCAAGAGCAATATGGAATCCGGCCGGCTGCGCTTTACCACGGACGTCAAAGAAGCGGTAGATTTCGGCTTGTTCCAATTTATTGCGGTCGGTACGCCGCCGGATGAGGACGGTTCGGCCGATTTGCGGTATGTGCTGGCGGTGGCGGAAAACATCGCCGAACATTTAAACGATTATAAAATCATCGTGAACAAATCCACCGTGCCGGTCGGCACCGCCGATAAAGTCAAACAAACCGTAAATGAAGTACTGGCTCAACGCGGCGAAATACTCGAATTTGACGTGGTGTCAAATCCGGAGTTTTTGAAAGAAGGCTCCGCGCTTGAAGATTTCATGAAACCCGACCGTATCATCATCGGCTCGGACAACCCCCGTACCTCCGAACTTTTGAAAGCCCTGTATGCGCCTTTCAACCGCAGCCGAGAACGGATCATTATCATGGACATCCGCTCCGCCGAGCTGACCAAATATGCCGCCAATGCCATGTTAGCGACAAAAATCAGCTTCATGAATGAACTGGCCAATCTTGCCGAACTGGTGGGAGCCGACATCGAATATGTCCGCCACGGGATCGGTTCCGATAGCCGCATCGGCTACAGCTTCATTTATCCGGGTTGCGGCTACGGCGGATCCTGTTTTCCGAAAGATGTTAAAGCGCTGGAACGTACGGCCAGGGAAATGGGTTATCAAGCCGAATTGCTATCGGCCGTGGAAAACGTGAATAATCGGCAAAAACGCCGCTTATTCGAAAAAATCATTTCCCACTATCCCGAAGGCCCTCAAGGCAAAATATTCGCCCTGTGGGGCCTGGCTTTCAAACCGAATACCAACGACATGCGCGATGCGCCGAGCCGTGCCATATTGGAAGCATTGATAGACGCCGGCGCTACGGTTCAGGCTTATGATCCGGAAGCACTGAAAGAAGCCCAGGCCATTTACAGCGATAAGTTCGGCCTGAAGTTTTGCTCCAAACAGGACGACACCTTAATCGATGCCGATGCGCTGATTATCTGTACCGAATGGAAACAATTCCGCAGCCCGGACTTCGACAGATTAAGCAATCTATTGAAGGACAAAGTGATTTTCGATGGCCGAAACATGTATTCGCCGAAATTGGTAAGACAAAGCGGTTTGCTGCATTATTCGATAGGCAGGTAAATACCGAAGCCGATTAGTCTTGGCAATTTTCAGCCAAGTTTCAATTCGATGAAAATCGCCCAATGAGGTTGATATCATTTTCAAATTATTAACCTTCCGCACCAGGGCGATCGCGCTATATATAAAAACCGTCATTCCGGCAGGGATTGCCGGAATCCAGTTTACAGGGAAGTAAAATCTACCCACAATACGGGGGATTGTTAGCTTAAAAACACCCCAAACTGCTCTGGAATGCCATCCGTGGCATCTGGATTCCGGCAATCCCTGCCGGAATGACGAGCATTCAGTGCATAAGCGCGATCGCCCTGCCTTCCGCACTCCGAGTCTTGCAGATTCGGCCGGTCACTCTACAGCGCAGGTATAATGGTCGATTTATCCCTCCATTCCGCTGTTAATGTCTAAAATATCACTCACCCCGGCCATGCGCCGCGCCGCCGAAGCGCCGCCGTTACCCAGCGGCACGATCCGCTTCATCCTCTACTGCGTATCCCACTTCAAGGGCTGGATTACGTTGATGATCCTCTTCGAAGCGGGCCAGGCGGCCGGCAGCATCCTGGTGCCCTATGCGGTCAAGGCGATCATGGAAGGCGTAGCGGCCGGACTTCCCGATGCCCGCACCGCCATCGAGGCGCTGAAAGGCCCCTTGCTGTTCCTGGCCGGGCTCACGGTCGCCGAAATCCTGTGCAGCCGGGCCAGCGGCGCGATCCTGATTACGATCGGCCCGCGGCTCCGCCAAGGCACCACGCGCACCCTGTTCACCTACCTGCAATACCATTCGGCGCGTTATTTCAGCAGCCATTTCGCGGGCGCGTTGGCGCACCGGATCAGCGAAACCGCGATCAGCGTGAATCATACGATCTGGGCGGTGCTGTGCGATTTCTGGCCGATCACGATCACCTTCGGCGTCTCCGCCGGCTTGCTGCTGCACGTGCATCAGGGGCTCGGGCTGTTCGTCACCGCCTGGGTTTTTGTCTATGTGGCGATTTCTTTTTGGCTGGCGACGCGCTGCCGTCCGTATTCGCAACACTATGCGGGCATCCGCAGCATGGTGAACGGCAAGATCGTCGATTCGGTCACCAACAGCCTGAACGCCAAGCTGTTCGCTCGCCAAAAGTTCGAGCGCGATTATCTGCAGGGCTATCTGGAAACCGAACTGAAAGCCGCGCGCCAAACGTTCTGGTTCATGGAACGGGTGCGCTGGTTCCAGTTCATCTCGGCCGGCGCGTTGAAGATCGGCACGATTTATTACGCGCTGACGCTCTGGCAGGAGGGCCTGATCAGCGTGGGCGATTTCACGATGAGCATGGGCCTGGCCTTGATCGTGATTGCCGACGCGCGCAATCTGTCCCGCCATTTCCTGGAGTTTTTCGAGTACGTCGGCAACATCGCGAACGGCGTAGAGACGATCGTGCAGCCGCATGAAATCGTCGATGCGCCGGATGCGAAACCGCTTGAAGTCGCCGAAGGACGTATCGAATTTTGCGACGTCACTTTCGGCTATCATCCGGACCAGCCGGTTTTCAAGCAGCTGAACGTCGTGATCGAACCCGGCCAGCGCGTCGGCCTGGTCGGCTTTTCGGGCTCGGGCAAATCGACTTTCGTAAGCCTGATCCTACGCAATTACGAGCCGCAAGCCGGCAAAATCCGCATCGACGGCACCGACATCGCCGAAGCGACTCAGGCATCGCTGCACGAACAGGTCAGCCTGATTCCCCAGGACCCGACGCTGTTTCACCGCAGCCTGAAGGAAAACATCGGCTACGGCAAACCCGGCGCGAGCGACCGGGAAATCGCGGACGCCGCCGGGTTCGCGCATGCGGACGAGTTTATCCGGGCCATGGCGGAAGATTACGATTCGCTGGTCGGCGAACGCGGCGTCAAGCTGTCCGGCGGCCAAAGGCAAAGGATCGCGATCGCGCGGGTAATGCTGAAAGATGCGCCGATCCTGATCCTGGACGAGGCGACGTCGAGCCTGGACTCGGTCACCGAAAAAACGATCCAGGAAAACCTGGCCCGGCTGATGGGAAAAAAGACCGTGATCGCGATCGCGCACCGGCTGTCGACGATCGCCTATCTCGACCGCATTCTGGTGTTCGATCAGGGACGGATCGTCGAGGACGGAACGCATGAGGAGCTGTTGGCGCTGAAAGGCTATTACTACCGTTTATGGAACATGCAGGCCGGCGGCTTCCTGCCGGACGGCTGATTACAAATGTTAAACACGCAAGTAATATACAAGTAAATCAATCCCTTGCAATGGTCGCCAAAGATAAAAACAACCTCAATGAGTCAGAAAAAAGCCTTACCCTATCACAGCTATAGCTAGGATTTAGCTACAGCGGAATATAACCATCTCAGATATTGGAGAAAAGCAAATCTAAGAATTTTTTATCTATTAATTCTTTGATTTCATCAAAAATATCATCTTCAGATCGCATTCTTTCTTGATGAAAACATTTTATATGTTCCCAAGATTGCTGAGATGAATTTTCGCAAAAAAATTCATAAACCTTCTCAAGATACGGTTTATTTTCTTCGTGTAAATCCTGTTGTTTCTCGGTATAAGATCTCTTATTTTTTGTTAGAATAAGCTCCTGGGACACTTTTGGGGATACATCAAGGAAAATCACCATATCCGGTTTTGGCATGCCATAAACAGTATATTCTAGCTCTTCAATCCAGGAAGCTAACACTTCTCTTTCCTTTCCTTCAAGTTTTGCAGCTTGATGTGCTACATTTGATGGTACATAGCGATCCATAATGAGATAATAGCCTGCGGCTAGCTTCTCATTAATTTCTGGTAATTTCTCGAAACGATCACCAGCATAGAGCATGGCACACAATTTCGGATGTATTTGATCTAGCTTACCAAATTTACCGTTTAAATAATTACCTACCTCACGACCAAAAAAGGTTTCTTCATATGCAGGAAAGGAAATTTTTGATGCTTTAATACCACGCTCATTAAGATAATTTAATATATGATTGGTCTGGGTATTTTTTCCACTACCATCTATACCTTCAATAACTATTATCTTACCTATCATATTTTACCTTTTCACTATAGAGTGCAAACTAACACCTTGCTCTATTAATTTTCGACGAACTTCTTTTATCGTTGGTTCAAACAGCACCAAACAATCCGTAACTATAATTCCACATTTTCTAAGCGCTGATACTGCTTCCAGTACTTTACGTCCACCTGTAGCGCTGTCATCTACTACTAAAGCTACCGAACCCTCACTAGGTATAGAAAAACTATCAAATACTGACTGGAAGTAGAGTTTAGGATCTTGGCTAGTAAATTTTTCGTGATCCGATGTATGTAATGCAAAGGGGACATTTAATATTTTAGCAAACTCATATCCTAGAATTGGCGCACCACTCTTCGGGGTTACAACCAAATCAAATTTCGGGTTTTGCACAGTTACATTATTATCATTGAGTAGTTTTCTCCAGTAGGATGTGAGGTGCCTAGCTAATTGTTCTGCATTTTTTGCGTCAGTAGACATAGCCATTACATCCACATAATTTTTAACTTTTACTTGGTGTATCTTACCAACTCCCACTTCTTTCTTAATTGAGCATTTAGCTAGTAATTTATTTAATGAATTTTCTATTTCTTTACTGTCGACAAAGGAAGGAACAGATTTAGCAAGGTTTTCTTTAAGATATTTATCAGGAGTGATGCCAAGGCTAGATAGAACTTGTAATGTTTCTTCTGCTCTGTTACGAATGAAATATCGAGTAATACGGCGAGGCAGAAAACCTGTCCATGCAGCAATAGAAAATATTGTAGATATGGCCAGTATTTTTAAAACAATATCATCAAAGGTTAACATGCTCAGTATGCACTCCAATTCTTTAATACTGTAGAGAATCTTTCTCTTGACACGCCTATTCTGTTGCAGACACTCTCAACCGCTTGTTGCCTCAGATGAGGCGGATACATCATTGCATCAGTTAATTCAGTTTCAATCGCTTTTACTAATTCAAAAACTTGTACTATCTGCTCTTTTAAAGGACCACTTATTGTCTTATTTTTACTATCGAATAATATAACCAATTCCGTTGACACTCCAATACTGGCTTCAAAGGTAATAATATCGCTAGAATGATTAACAGAAACGAATTCATATCCTAACGCATATATTAAACCATAAATAATCGACTCAAAGTTAGAACTCTTATGCATAAGAGAGGTAAAGTCAATATCCATGTTATCCAAAATGATAGATTTAATTTCTTTTATTGAATCAAGTTTGTTCATTAACAATTTCTCCAAATATTCACCGCGTCAATACTATTTCTATAGACTTTAGAAACCCCGGCAAAAGCATTAATTATATTAATCTCATCAATCGATTCTTTAATATAAAGTTGCGTAGAAGGTATTGGTGAGTCTGGTACCTTATTTTCTGAGTACACAAAAAGACTACCCACAACAACATCACATTTTTGATGCAGTGCTATTTTTAGAAACAAGTTTGTATCTTTTATCGTAACACCCTCAATAACGGGCTTTATATAAATGTAAGTCATTAGTCCTAGTTCAACTAGGTTACCAATATGCTTAAATCTGAGAGCAGGATTTGTAGTCCCTTTTTCGTAAGTTTTCCACTCAGTGATAGAGGCACAAGAGACGAATAGAGTCAACTGACCTTTCCATAAAATTTGAGGTAAAATTTCCTTAATTTGGCTTGGATTTACTGATCTTTTTGTTGCAAACTGAACAGGATTACCATGTGATAGAAAGTAAGATATTATTTTTTTTGATACTTCAATATTACTTTTATCCCAGCACTCAGAAAAACAACCTATAGATATTACTGTGCCATTTTTTCCTGGTTGAAAGTCTTTCAAATATACCGCGTAAATCAATTTTTCAGCAGTTTCTCTAAACGAGGGTTGCTGTCCCAAAGTAAATCCCTCATGTTCCAAATAACAATATGAACAACTTGACTGACAGCCTAAAGCGGGATTAATAAAAATACGATTTCTATTACCTGATACAAATCTTCGAACTATCATATCCATATAAACCAGTCGCCCATGTTAGTGGAAATTTATTCTTTAACTAAACCAGCAAAAGCCGGAGTTAACCCTTCATCATACCGTTTTCACTGAAAATCTACTAGCCTCTAATTCTGCAAATCACACTAAATGTTTTGAAAAAGGATTACAGGACCGTAGGGCGCAATAGGCAAAGCCGTATTGCGCCGCATGGAAACTCCACATCCGGCGGAATACGCTTCGCTATTCCGCCCTACGCGGGCTTGATTATCTCATCAGTCATCTGCCCGACAGTGGCGCAAAAATACCCTCGCGCCCCCAAAATGCCTGCCCTCCAGTAGCGCTTTTTCAAATGCGGAAACTCTTCGAACAGATAATTCGATGTCCTCCCTTTGATTCGCCTCATGATTTCACTGGGAGCCAGGTTCGGCGAAGCACTCACTAATATGTGAACATGATCTTTACTCACGGCGCCTTTGATATTCCGTATCTCAAACGCTTCACAGGTTTGCCCCACCAAGTCTCTGACTCGTTTCGTTACCTCACCACTCAACACTTTGTAACGATACTTGGTTACCCAAACAAAATGGGATTCAATTTGGTGAACCGTATCTATAATCCATCACCACCTCCTTGGCTCAATTATCGCGCTAAAGCTGACCGGCTAAAGCCGGTAGTCTAAACCTTATGATGGAAAATTAAAAAAGTGCTTAATCGACGAGCTGCCGGAGCACCTCAAAGCGATCCCTTGATTTTGTGGAGCGGCGATGGGAATCGAACCCACGACCGGCTGATTACAAATTACAATTCAGTCTTTCAGCCAGGTCCGTTTCGCCAGCACGATCGCCGCGATCGGGATCGCCAAGTTCAGCCCCATCACCACGATCAGCAGCCAGCCGAGTTCGCTGTAATCCGCGGCAACCACGATCCGGCCGGTCGCCGCATCGCGCACTTCGCGGGTAATCACGAAGCCTTGATTCAGCCATTTGGTCAGAAGCTGCGACAAGGATAGCGCGAGATTCACGAACGCCGCCATCACCGCGAAATAAGTCGCCTTCAACTGTTTGGGGGCCGAATTGGCGATCCAGGCCAGCATCGGAATCATCGCGATCTGGCCCAGCGGCGATTCGAGCGCGGTATCGACCAGCGCGATGAAACGGGCATCGACGACGCCGCCCGTCAGCTCCGCCGTCCATTTGTGAATGCCGTAGTACAGCGCGATATTGGGGATATAAAGCAGGCCCAGCACGACGGTCAGCACCGCGATGATGTAGGTGATCGGCCGTTCGGCCATGAAACGGCGAAACAGGAACATGCCGAGCAGAGTCAGCGTGCTCGCGATCAGCGACAATTTCGAGATGAACTGCTGGTCGAAACCGAGGTCGTCAATCATCCACCAGGTTTCGCCCGCGCCGGTGGTCGGGACCGCGCGGAACGCGAAGATCACGAATGCGGTCCCGTACAAGCGGTTTTTCGTTTTGCCGTCGAGGTCCATCGTCAATCGCCACATCAAAAACAGCACGATCGCCAAAGACCCGGCAAATACGATTTCTTCGCTGTTTCGCAATCCTCCCAGCCCGACCGCCGCCGCGAACAGCGCAAATCCAAGCCCGCCGCCGAGCAGCGGCCAATTGACCGCGGGCACCTCACGGGCGCGGGCAGTCAGCCGTTCGATATCTTCAAACTCGAAACCGTGTGCGGCGAGCCGCCATTCTTCCTGCGCCCGTAAATAAGACGAGAGCACAACGCCCAGAATCGAGATGACCGGAATCCACAGCGCCCACCGGTAAATCGACAGGTATATCGCCGCTTTCTGGGCCTCATCCATCGTTTCGATGCCGCTGAAAAACGCGACATTAACCCCCGCTACCAGCAGGCTGCCGCCGATAATCGCGACCCGGCCCAGGGTCTGCATCGTCGTATGCGCGGCCAGTATTTCCGGCTCGGGCAGCGGCCGGCCCTGTTCGTCGATGACGGCCACGGCCTCCACGGTCATCGCATCGGCCACGGTATCCTGGATCACGTAACCGACCGGAGCCAGGAGCGCCGCCAGCACGTACCAGTTTTCGACGGGCCATAACGACTGCATATACTCACGGTCGCTCAACAGATTGATCATGATCAGCAAAGCGGCGGCGATCAGCGTCGCGCCCAGGTAGATCAGGCCGGCCTTATGGCGCCACAGTAAATCGACCAGATGCCCTATCGGCATTTTCAAGGCCCAGGGCAGCATCGCCCAGAACCCCAGCGCAGCCAGAAACTCGGCGCTCAGGCCCAAATATTCCTTGACGAAAAAAGTTCCGACGATGCCGGTCAGCCCCGATACGCCCGCCGCCAGATACACCATCAGCGGCGGCACGTAACTGACGCGCATTTGCCGGCCGAGATCGATCACATTATGATCCAGCCACTTCCGTAATAAGAAAAAGATCGGCGCGGTATTACGGTTTGCGTCCGACGGCCCCTTAATCATGTATCCTCCTTCGGCTTAATGCGTTTGAATGCGTCTGTTGACTCCTGAGTTTGATATTAAGTTCGCGGTCGAATCGAATCCGTTCCATTGATCCCAGAGGGCTTTCAGGATTTGGGCGGAAATAACTTCCCGGTTTTAACCTGTTTGTATTGCGTGGCTTTTTAGCGCGTATGCGTTCAGTCTCTCCCTTTGAAAAAGCGGGGTGAGGAGAGATTTTTTTAATAAATCCCCCTCGATCCCCCTTTTTCAAAGGGGGAAGTGGGCGTTTATTTCAGCCTATCCGTAGCCTACCGGTTTCGGGAAATTATGTGGAGCCGAATCCTAACTTCCTGGTATGGCGTGGTAAACCTGCCAGGTTTTAAAACCTGGCAGGTCTTTGGCTGGAAAGTTATTTGGAGCCAGCTCCTAAGCCTGTTGCTGCCCTATTCCGCAATCATCCCGTTTTTCAAATAGCTTTCTGCATAATTGAATACGATGTCGGTATCGGGCAGCACTTCCGCATCGTTTTTATCCTTATAGTCGAGGCGGAACAACATGTCCTTGATGATATTGAGGCGCGCGCTTTTTTTATCGTCGGCCCGCACGACCGTCCAGGGCGCATCCAGATGATGCGTTCTCGCAAACATGATATTGCGGGCAAGGCTGTAGTCGTCCCAATGCTTGACCGCTTCCACATCGATCGGGCTGATTTTCCACTGTTTCAAGGGGTCCCGTTCGCGGTCTTCGAGGCGCCGTTTCTGTTCCTCCCGGCTGATGTCCAGGTAATACTTCAACAGCTTGATGCCCGACCGAACCAGCATCAGCTCGAAATCCGGGACGGTTTCGAGAAACTCGTGATATTCCCCGTCGCTGCAGAAACCCATCACGCGCTCGACGCCGGCGCGGTTGTACCAGCTGCGGTTGAACAAAACCATTTCCTGGGCCGCCGGCAGATGCGGCACATAACGCTGGAAATACCAGCTGCTTTTGTCCCGGTCGGAAGGTTTCCCCAGTGCGACGACCCGCGTTTCGCGCGGGCTCAAATGCTGAATGATGCGTTTGATCGAACCGTCCTTGCCGCCCGCATCGCGTCCCTCAAAAATGATCAGCACTTTCCCGTCATGCTTGATGATGTGTTTTTGCAGCTTGACCAGTTCGATCTGCAATTGGATCAAAGTGGTTTTATATTCTTCTTTGCCGATTTTTTTCCTGTCGTGTTTATGTTTCATGGTGAAAGCTTATCCGCCGATATTCAGCAGCCATCCGCCGCTGCCTTTGCACTGGTTCGCGCCTTCCGCCGTGATGCTGATCCTTGCATAGACGCCGCGCAATGCCGCCGGCAGAGCTCCGCTGACTAAATAACCCTGGGCGACGGGCTTCACCGCAATCGGTACGGGAATATCCTTGACAGTGACTTTGACCGTTTGCGGTTTCGTATTCGGCGAAGCGATAAAGGAAAATTCGGTATTCGGGGACACCTCTGCCTTATCGGGCGGGGAAAATTGACTAAAGCCGGGTTTTTCACAGGCTTTCGAGCTACTGCTGCTGCCGTAGCCCCAGGCAGTCTGGGCGATCACCATGAACAGGCTTAACCAGAGTATTCGGAAAGGTTTCATTGCTGCCTCCACAAAATTGAATGGATCGATCTCAAGACTAGAGAATCATTCCATCTGCTCGATCCGTTGCCGGGCCGCCAGCCCGAACGGTGAATCCGGCTCTTTTTGCGCAATGCGCTCCAGCGTGTCCAGACTCTTGCGATTCAACAATTCGATCGCCCGCAAGCGCACGGCAGGATAATGTGCCCTAAGCGCGGCCAGCTCCCGCAGATAGGCGCTGGATTCGTTCACCAGCCTGAGCAGGATTCTTTCGGGATCCTCGGTGAAAAGATCGCGGACCAGATTATCGTAGCGCACCTGTTCCCTGAGGATGTCGCGGGGATCGGCTCTCGGCGGTTCGGTCGGATCATGGCAGCAGGTACTCATCATACGTCTCCAGTCAGGAAGGGAATATTGACATCTTACACCCAAATCTTGCCCACCGCTTACCTTCTCTCCAGGCAGAATGCTAAACTGGACTGTTGCTATGCTTTTTGAAGCGCTTCCCGCCATTTCTAATTCGCTAAACATTTGCTGCCCATGAACAAGCCCAGCGGCTTTGCCTTGCCTTTATACCTCCAGGTCGTCATTGGCGTTGCCGCCGGCGCCCTTCTGGGCGTCTTATTCGGAACCGAAAGTTACGGTTTTAATTTGTTGAGCAACGCGGCGCTCGGCCAATTGGGACAACTGGTGATCCGCCTTTTGAAGGCGCTTGCGGCGCCGCTGGTCTTTTTCGCCATTCTGGACGCGATGATCAATACGGACATTTCGCTCAAGCACGGCCGCCGCCTGCTGGCCTTGTGTTCGATCAATCTGGCGGCGGCGATGATCATCGGCCTCACTTTGATGAATACCCTGCGTCCGGGCCATTTGTGGGAAGGCAGGCTGACGGCAATGACAAACCAACTGGACCACGACACAAGCCGCTTGATGCCCAAACCGGTACCGGAAAATCTGACGCTCGATCCGCTGAAAAACCTTGCCGGCTATATCCCGAAAAGTCTGGCCGAACCGTTCGTCGACAACAATATGATCGCGATCATCCTGCTGGCTTTGCTGTTCGGCGGCGCGATCCGTCAACTGAAGCGGCAGACGGCGGATGAAGATCAAGCCGGCCTCGTCATGCTGGAAAAATCCATCGGCGTCGGCTGCCGGCTGCTGATCCAGATGCTGCTCTGGGTCGTCAAGGGCATACCGTTCGCGGTATTCGGAGTGGTTGCGCAAGTGGTCGGGAAAGCGGGCCTGGAGGTGTTCGAACTGGTGGCGGTGTTCCTGGCTGCGATGCTGAGCGGATTGTTGATCCACGCCCTCGTCTATTATCCCGGCATGGTCAAATGGGGCGGCAGAATGCCGGTCAAGCGCTATTTTTCGGGCGGCGCGGATGCGATCGTGACCGGCCTTTCCACCAACAGCAGCCTGGCGACGATGCCGATCACCCTGCGCTGCCTGACCGAAAACATGGGGATTTCGAACCGGTCGGCGCGCTTGTCGGTCTGTATCGGCACCAATTTGAACAACGACGGCATCATCCTGTACGAAGCGATGGCCGCGCTGTTTCTGGCGCAAGCGATCGGCATCGAACTGAACTTTGCGCAGCAACTGGTTATCATTACGGCGGCTATCATGGTGGGCGTCGGCATTTCGGGCATTCCCGAAGCCGGCCTGATCGCCCTGCCCCTGGTATTGAGCACGGCCGGTCTGCCCGAAACCCTGGTGGTCACCGCGGTGCCGCTGATCACCACGATCGACTGGATCATTGCCCGGTTCCGGTCCGGCGTAAACGTGATGAACGACATGCTGATCGCGATTCTGCTGGATCGGCTGGACAAAAGAAACCATTAACGTCCGCACTGGTTATCAAGACGGGCATCAAAAAATGGCGGGCTCATCCTTGAAATCATGAGCTTGTGCAATAGCGGCCTGCCATTATTTTAAGGGGCCGCCTTAATGATCGGATCGAAATGGGTTATTTTATGCCGCAGAAAAGATTTTGGAGCCCATGTCGATATGAGCCATAACGCCGTCTTTGTCAGAATCAAATGGATCATTGTGCTGTTAGTGACGATGGTGCTCGACTTCTTGCCGGTCCCGGTCATCGGGCTGATTCTGCTTTACATATTGCTCTTTCGCCCGCTATGGTTTAAAAACGCCGTGCTGGAGATATACGCTCAAGATGGCCGCGCCAATCACAACGGTGCGGACGACTCCGACTAACTTAACCTGGTAACCATGCCGTGAGTATAGATAAAACAACCTTCCCGTCCCGGCTGATATTGTGTTTCATCGTATTGATCGGCTTGATTGTTCTCCATGTGATTCCGCTGCCGATATTGGAAATCCTGGTGCTGTACGTACTGGTCGCGCGCCCGTACTGGTTCAAGGAACTGGTCGAGCAAATCTACGCCGGAAAAAAGCCTGAAGATTAGGCCTGATTGCTCTTTTTCCGTCCGTTTTAGTATCATCCCTGCTGGTAGGGATTCGTCGCGGAGTTTACCAGGTTCTAAAATGCCCGGTGTCCAGATGGACGAAATTGTCTCGCGGATAATAACCTACGCCGCCTTGCGCAATTGCCAGCGCGGCGTTTCTAACGGTTTTGGATGAAATGCCTTCAAGCCGGATATCAATAGCCCGGCCTTGCATGTGAAAACTATGTTCCGCCACGCCATGGCTGTACTTACGGAGTTGGGCATTGGTAAAGGGCGAGCGATAACCGGAGATGATATGGAACGGTTTATTAACGCCAAGCGTTTGCTTTAGCATAAACAACTGATCCAGTAAGGCGGTATCGATCGGGTGAATAGTGTCGGTACGGAAATCGCGGAGCAGATAGTTGATTTCATGCAGCGCTTCTTTAATATAGCGGCCGCGCTCAAAATAGGTCAGCTTTAGCTTATCGCCGGTATGCGTATGTTCGAAGGCGAGCGTTTTATGTTCGAAAGTATGCGGATAAGGCGCCGTATTTCGCCGGTGAACCGAGCGGTCGAAGGCATGAAAAACGGGCTCATGCACGGGCTTGTGTCGATGCTTCCCGGGATAGATGACGTGCCTTACGGCCGCTGTGGCCGCTCCCGATCCACTCAGTGTTATCAATGAACCCAAAGCCAGCTTCTTCAGAAACTCGCGTCTGGATGCAATAATGTCCACGTCGGACTCTGCGTTATTTGAGGATCGCTCTTTCATGTTTTATTTTAAGTAACACTTAATCCCATGCTACTGTTTAGTAAAGTTAACCATATTACAAGTTCAACAGTAACATTATTTATACTCTTACAGGGCTTCAGAATCCAGCCGAGCCCTTGAACGCCTGCCATGATCCGAGCATAAAAATATCACACTAAAAAAAGCCCTATGAATTACAGGGCTTTTTCACATTTTTTACGTATAGGCTCTTAGATTCTTCAGAACGGAATATCGTCGTCGAAGTCGTCGTAATTCGGCGGTGGCGGCGGCATTGAACCGGAAGGCATCGGCGCTTCCGACCTTGGAGACGAGGGCCTGCTCGGAGCCGCATAGCCCGATTGCGGCTGATCGCCAAAGTTTGCCGTGCCGCCGCTGCGGCTGTCGAGCATATGCATTTCTTCGGCGACGATTTCGGTCGTATAACGGTCCTGGCCGTCCTGGCCCTGCCATTTCTGGGTCCGAATACGTCCTTCGACATAAACCTGGCTGCCTTTTTTCAGATATTCCCCGGCCACTTCGGCCAGCCGGGCAAAGAACACCACGCGATGCCATTCCGTCTCTTCCTTGCGTTCATTGGTCTGCTTATCGCGCCACCTTCTGCTGGTAGCCAGACGAATCGTCGTCACCTGACCTCCGCTCGGCATGAAGCGGGCTTCGGGATCGGCTCCCAATCTTCCAATCAAAATAACCTTATTCAGCATTGCTTACTCCAAAATGTTTTTCCTGATCCATCAAAGCCGCCGCTACCGAACCGGCTTCCGTCGATTGCCGGCCCATACCCCGCAACGAAAATCACCGATGCTCCAGTGTGTCGCGGCCAATTTTGATAAAATAGCAGTATATCAAATCGAGGGGCGCTTTTGCCTCACTTATCTAACCTACTCTTTTTCTCTCGCCATTAGATGCCTGACAGCCTTACCTTTCCGCGCGACTACGCGCACGACTCTTTAAAAGTTCCGCCCAGTTCCATCCAGGCCGAACAGGCCGTACTGGGAGGCCTGATGTTGGACAATCAGACCTGGGATTCGGTTGCCGACAAGGTGACCGCCGACGATTTCTACCGGAAGGACCACCGGCTGATCTTTCGGACGATCGAGAATCTGGCCGAAAAACAGATTCCTTTCGACGTGGTGACGATATCGGAAGCGCTGGAGGATATCGGCGAACTCGAAAATGCGGGCGGTCTGGCGTATCTGGGCATGCTCGCGAAGGATACGCCGAGCGCCGCGAACATCGTCAGCTACGCGAATATCGTCCGCGACCGCTCGGTGCTGCGGCAATTGATCCACGTCGGCACCGACATTACGGATTCCTGTTTCAATACCGAAGGCCGCGACACCTCCGAACTGCTCGAAAACGCAGAACGCGAAGTGTTCAAGATCGCCGAACAGCGTCAGAAAGGCCAGAGCGGCTTCCAGCCGATCAAATCGCTGCTCGCGAAAGCGGTCGACCGGATCGAAGTGATGTTCGCGCAGGAAGGCTCGATCACCGGCGCGAGCACCGGCTTTACCGAACTCGACCGGCTGACCTCCGGCCTGCAGCCGGCGGATCTGATCATTGTCGCCGGAAGGCCGTCGATGGGTAAGACCACGATCGCGATGAACATGGCCGAGAACATCGCGATCAAAAGCCGGATGCCGGTCGCGGTATTCAGTATGGAAATGCCGGGCGACGCGCTGGCAATGCGGATGATGTCCTCGCTCGGCCGGATCGATCAGAACAAGGTCCGTACCGGAAAACTCGAAGACGACGACTGGCCGCGGCTGACCTCAGCAATGAGCCTGCTCGCCGAAACCAAACTGTTCATCGATGATACGCCTGCACTGACACCGACCGAAGTGCGCTCGCGCGCACGCCGGCTGATGCGAGAACATGGGCAGATCGGGCTGATCGTGATCGACTACCTGCAATTGATGCAGTCGCCGAGCAGCGGCGACAACCGGGTGCAGCAAATCTCGGACATCTCCCGCGGTCTAAAGGCGCTCGCGAAGGAACTGAACGTGCCGGTGATCGCCCTATCGCAGCTGAACCGCAACCTCGAACAGCGGCCGAACAAGCGGCCGGTGATGTCGGATCTCAGGGAGTCGGGCGCGATCGAGCAGGATGCCGACCTGATCATGTTCGTGTACCGCGACGAGGTCTACCACGAAGACAGCCCGGACAAAGGCATCGCGGAACTGATCATCGGCAAGCAGCGGAACGGCCCTTTGGGCACCGTACGGCTGACCTTCCTCGGCCAGTTTACCCGTTTCGAGAATTACGCGGGAACGCAGTATGACCAGGATTATTATGAATAATCCGCTGATGCCTGCCGCCTATGCGGTTCTGAATACCGATGCGGTAAAAAATAACGTCTCCGTGGTGAGACGCCACGCGCCCGGCGCAAAAATCATGGCGGTGATCAAGGCCAACGGCTACGGCCACGGCTTGCAGCGTATCGCCGAAGTGCTGACCGACGTCGACGCCTTCGCGGTTGCGCGCGGCGACGAAGGGATCCGGCTGCGAAAAGCCGGTTTCCGGCAACCGGTCACCGTGCTGGAAGGTTTCCGGAACAACGATGAGCTCGATCTCTTCCTATCCTACGGCCTCGACACGGTCGTCCATTCGTTTCAACAGCTTGATATTCTCGAAAACCGCCCGGAAATCGGCAGGCTCGGCGTGTGGCTGAAGATCGACACCGGCATGAACCGGCTCGGCTTTCGGCCCGCTGATTTCGGCCAAGTCCATCAACGGTTGCGACAATGCCGACTCGTCAAAGGCCCAATCCGTTTCATGACGCATCTGGCCAATGCGGACGACAAAACCGATGTAAAAACCCTTCAACAAATCGCTTTATTCAACGAGACGCTTGCAGGCTGTCCGGGCGAACGCAGCATCGCCAACTCGGCCGGCATTCTGGGCTGGAAGGATGCCTTAACCGACTGGGTACGGCCCGGCGTAATGCTCTACGGGATTTCACCGTTTCCGTCCCAGACCGGCAGGCAAATCGGCCTGCAGCCGGTGATGGGCCTCTATTCGCAGTTGATCGCCGTCAAGCCGGTGTACAAAGGCGAAACGGTCGGCTACAGCGGCACCTGGCGCTGTCCCGAATCGACGCTCTTAGGCGTGATCGCGGTCGGTTACGGCGACGGCTATCCGCGCTATGCCAGGAACGGCACGCCGGTGCTGGTCAACGGCCGCCGCGCGCCGCTGATCGGGCGCGTGTCAATGGATATGATTACGGTGGATCTGGCTTCACAGCCGAACGCCCGGCCGGGCGATCCGGTGACTTTATGGAACGACGACCTGCCGGTCGAGGAAATCGCTCAGTGCGCAGACACGATCCCTTACACGCTGGTGTGCGGGATTACTCAGCGGGTACAGATCATCGAGCGGGAACTCGAGCCGGTGACATGCTAATCGTAGGGTACGCTGTGCGTACCAAGAGAGATAAAGGAGAATACCGATTCAAGGTACGCACTCGGCAATTGCTCCTGCATTGCCTACCTCCTGCCTCCCTGCAGTCGTCGGCAATTGCTCCTGCATTGCCCTCGATCGCGTGTTCCCGACGCGATCTACCTCCCCCATCCGTGGGGTCGTCGATCGCGTGTTCCCGACGCGATCTACCTCGCCCTTCCTTGGGCTCGTACCTCTGTCCATAGACCACCCTTTCGTGGTGGCATCCATGCTGTCGAGCGTACCCTATAGGTTTCATGAGTAAACACTCCGGTTTTATGTATGCATCATCCCGAATTTCCGTTAGTTGAAGACCTGATCTATTTCAATCATGCCGCGGTCGCGCCCTGGCCGGACCGGACCCGCAAGGCGGTGGTCGAGTTCGCCGAACAGAACGCCCGCTACGGCGCGGCGTTTTATCCCGACTGGCTCCGGAAAGAAACGCATTTACGCGAACAGTTGCAGGCGCTGATCAACGCACCGAGCCCGGACGACATCGCCTTGGTCAAAAATACCTCCGAAGCGCTGTCGTTTGTTGCTTACGGCCTGGACTGGCAGGCCGGCGACAATATCGTGACCAGTAACGAGGAGTTTCCGTCGAACCGACTGCCGTGGGAATCGCTGGCTGCACAGGGCGTCGAATTGCGTCAGGCCGATTTGCATGCCGCCGCCACGCCGGAAGAGTCGCTGTTCGCGTTGGTCGACCGCAACACCCGCCTGCTGACGGTCAGTTCGATCCAGTTCGCGACGGGCCTCCGGCTCGATATCGAAAGGATCGGCGGATTCTGCAAACGGCGCGGTATCCTGTTCTGCGTCGATGCGATCCAGAGTATCGGCGCGGTGCGCTTCGATGTGCAGGCTTGTCAGGCGGATTTTGTAATGGCCGACGGCCATAAATGGCTATTCGGTCCGGAAGGTCTCGGGGTTTTCTATACGATGCCGGAAGCGCGGGATCGGCTCAAGCTGACGCAGTTCGGCTGGCACATGATGAAGGATACGCACAATTACGAAAACAAGCCCTGGACGATACATCCAACTGCCCGCCGCTTCGAGTGCGGCAGCCCGAACATGCTGAGTATCCATGCCTTGTCCGCCAGCGTCTCGTTGCTGCTCGAAATTGGGATGGAAAAGATCGAAACCCTGCTGCTCGAACGGATGAATTATCTGCGGGAACGAATGGAACGGCATCCCGAACTGGAATTACTGTCCCCTGCCCCGTCGGCGTTAAAGTCGGGTATCGCAGTATTCAGACATCAAAAGATTCCGAATCCGGCGCTTTATGAATACCTGATGCAGCAAAAAGTGATTTGCGCCCTGCGCGGGGCGGGCATCCGCTTCTCGCCGCATTTTTACAACACTCCGGATCAGATCGACCGGGCGCTGGCCATCATCGACCGCTATCCGGCCTGACCGGCTTAGGATTTGGCTCTAAATAACTTCCCGGCCCAAGACCTGCCGGGTTTTAAAAACCCGGCAGGTCTACCCTCCATACCCGGAAGTTAATATCGGCCAGATCCTTAGGGCATCGCCATCCAGCCGCTACCGTTCCGTGCAATAACCGTAAAACCGTTTCAGCAGCGCATTTGCGGCCTCGGTATCGGCTATCGCGGCCTTTAACGCGGCAACGTCTCGGTCTTGTTCATGCTGCGCGGCGGTATGTTCGTCAACATAACTGCGTATGACCTCCGCGGTAAATTCGGGATGGAATTGGACTCCCCAGGCGCATTCTCCCACCCGAAACGCCTGATGCGCTTCGTAGGCGTTGCCCGCCAGATGCAAGGCGCTCGCCGGCAGCCGCCTCACCGATTGCGCATGGGTGACATGCGCGGTAAACCGGCCCGGCAAATAGCCGAGCAAAGGATCCCGTTTTCCTTCTTCGGTCAATTCGATCGCGACGGTGCCGATTTCCCGACCTTCGGGATGATAATCGACATGGCCGCCCATCGCCTGCGCCAGGAGTTGATGGCCGAAGCAGACTCCCAGCAAAGGAACCGCCTCGCTTACCGCTTCCCGTACCCAGACAGCCAGGGACTGCATCCATCCGGACTGATCGGTCACCATCGCGGGCGAGCCGGTAATGATCGCCCCGGATAAAGTTTCCGGCAACGGCAACGCTTCGCCTCCTGCAACGTCCATCACCGGCACACCGGACAGGCCGCAGCCTTCGCTTATCCAGTCTTCGAAATCGCCGAAGCGCTGCCGAATGGGCAACAATGTCGAGCCGGTTTTGATGATGACGAAAGATTTCAAATGATATAGCCGGAATTTTAAACTAGACTTAAAGGTTATCACGACGCGCAACCGATCGGCATCGGGCACACCGATTGCCGCGTCCGATACGTCGGAAACTTATAGGCATTATACCCTGCCGGGCGGCTTTCAGGGAGGGTGCAGCAAGCGGGGATGCTGTGCCGGCCGGGGCATCAAACGAGGCGACCACGGTAAAGCCGACGTCTTGCTGCATGGACGCCGGTTTCGCCCTCTTCCGTTAGACAGCCTGATAAGGCGATAAGCGCTTCTTAAAATATTTCGGCTCATTACCGGGACACGATGAAATACAAGATACCTCTATTTCTGGCTATAGCGCTTGTACTGGCGGATATCTTCTATGCCCTCGCCGCTCATTATTGGCAACGGCTCGACTACGGTCTTCCGCTGTTGGCGATAAACGGCCTGTTCGGCTTCTATACCGCCGCCCTCCATGGGTTGGCGGAAAAACGTTTCCAGTCGACAACCAAACTGCCTCTACCTGTCGCTACGGAAGTGTCCAGCCTGCAATTTTCCGATCAGATGCTGGTTCGCCATTTCTCCGATTTGCTGTGCCTGAAAGACAAGGACGGCCGCTGGCTGGCCGCATCGGATGACTATCTGGCCGGGTTGGGATTGGAGGGAACCGACTATTTCGGAAAAACCGATTTCGAACTGGCGCAAAAAGCCGACTGTGACGTATCGGCATTAAAAAACGGCGCGGCCGAGGATAAAAAGTGCTGGGAACGGGGCGAGCCGACTCGGACGCTCAGACACTCTTCTTCCGAATTGGCCCTGGAAGAAACGCGCACGCCCGTGTTCGATCTCGCCCAAAAGCCTTTCCGGATGGTCATTACCGGCAGACCGGCCAGCGAATTCGATAAGAATCGGACCCGGCTCGAATGGCTCGAACGGGCGCTGCATGGCTCCCATATCGCTTATGCGCAGATCGACCGGCATTTCCGCCTGCTCGACAGCAACCTGGCTTTCAGCGAACTCACCGGCTACCCGCCGGACGAATTGGCCGGCAAAAGCCTCGCGCTGATTATCGGAGACTCCGCAGCAGACGACTCGCTGCCGTCGCCGGAGAATTCATTTAATCTGGACCAAGCCGAACATGGCAATCGCAGCGTATGGACCGTCGAGTGCCGGCACAAACAAGGCCATCGCTTTCCCGCCCGGCTTGAAACCACCGCAATTCGGGCCGGGGAGAACGAAATCCGTTATTTTGCCGGCCTGACCGATATTTCGGAGCAAAAACGACTCGAAAATCAGCTCAAGCTGATCTCGCACCATGACGATCTGACCGGCCTCACCAATCGCCCGTTGTTCTTCGAACGCCTGGAACAATTCCTCTCGACGTCGGGCCGCTATCAACTGCACGCGGTCGTTCTGTACATCAATCTTGACCGCTTTAAAGCGGTCAACGAATCGATGGGGCACGCCGCGGGCGATGAATTGCTGAAACAGGCCGGGAAGAGACTCAGCGAAATCACGCGCAAAAGCGACGTCGTGGCCCGACTGAGCGGCGATGAATTTGCCGTTCTGCTCCTGAACGACAAAGACCGGGACCGGGCCATCTATGCCGTATCGATGATCGCGAAGAAAATCATCCGGTATTTGTCCGAAGCTTTCCATATCCAGAGCAAAGAGATTTTCATCAGTGTCAGTATCGGCATCGCGATTTTTCCCGAAGACGGCACCCGTCCCGAAACCTTGCTGAAGAACGCGGACACCGCAATGAAAGAGGCCAAACAGACCGGCCGCAACAACTACCAGTTCTACCGCAAAGAATATACAGCCGCCACCGAAGACCGGTTATCGATGGAAATGAATCTGCGCCGGGCAATTGCCAAAAACGAACTACAGTTGTATTACCAGCCGCAATACCTGGCGAAGGAAAGGCAGCTCTGCGGCGCGGAAGTATTGATTCGCTGGTTCCAGCCAACCCTCAGCGGCGAGATCAAAATGGTACCGCCAAATCTTTTCATTCCGGTTGCGGAAGAATCGGGGCTGATCGTGGAAATTGGTAAATGGATTTTAAGAACGGCCTGCGAACAAAGCAAAAGCTGGCAGGATGAAGGCATTTTCTTGCCGCGGACCGCGGTCAATATCTCGGCTCGGCAGTTCACCGACCCCGATTTTTTGCAAATCGTCGAAGAAGCGCTGCACGACAGCGGCCTCGCGCCCGAATACCTGGAGTTGGAGATTACCGAATCAACGCTGGTCGGCGACGTCAAACGGATTGAGTTACAACTGAAGCGCCTGAAAAAAATGGGCATTCACATTGCCCTGGACGATTTCGGCACCGGCTATTCGTCGCTGTCCTATCTGAAAAATTTTCCGGTCGATATACTCAAAATCGATCAGTCGTTCGTTCGGGAAATGACGCACGACTCCCGCGATGCGAATATCGCCCGCGCGATCATCGAAATGGGACACTCGCTGGGACAGCAGATTGTCGCGGAAGGCGTTGAAACCGAAGATCAGCTCCGTTATCTGGCGAACCGCGAGTGCGACATCATTCAGGGCTATTTTTTCAGTCCGCCGCTGCCCAACTACAAAATGACCGACCTGTTGCGCCAGCAAAAAGACAATATCGGCAAGATGGAAATGAAATGTCTGATTAGCTGAAATCCGGCAAGAAACCATAAGCTTCTCACTGTTCAGCTTGCGCTTTGCGCCTTCGCCTCATCGATTCCCGAAGCGGAGAACTTACCTCCTTCAAAATCAATCCGCCCGGCGGCATCGTACGTAGGACGCTACGAAGACCGCAAGTGCAATGCGCCCCCGTTTCTCAGAAGCCAATAACCGAACCGGCCTGTAGCCGAAGGACTGCCATTCACCAAGCCGATCAGTCGGTATCATCGATCTCGAAGAATATCCACCGGATGCGGTTGTGCGTTTGCTTGATCTCGCTTTCCATCCGGTTGATTTGCTGAACCGCGTCCCTGACCGCCATTTCCGGCTCCAGCTCAGCCTTGACAGTGAGCATCACCGCATTGCCGTGATCGATCGCCCACAGATTCAACACCCGGCGCACGCCGGGTTGTTGTTCGAGATACCGTTCGACGGCATCCCGAACCTCTTCGACCGTTTCGCCGATCAATAACGAATGTACTTCCCTGCCTATCGCGGCGGCAACCGTCACCAATAAGCAGCCGATCAGCATCGACCCCACTGCGTCATAGGCGGTGTCGCCGGTGATCATCGTCAGGCCCAGCATCACCAGGGCGATGGACAGCCCGGCGAGCGCGGCAACGTCTTCGCCGGTCACCACCATCAGCTCGGGCGAATGGGTTTCCCGAAACCATTGCCATAAGGAACGCCCGCCCTTTTCCTCCGCCATCGCGTTCAGCGCACCTTTCAGGGAAAAAGTTTCCAGGCCGATCGCAATCAATAGAATCAACAAGGCAATGCCTGCATTTTCGACTTCGTGCGGATGCATGTAACGCAGCCAGCCTTCATAAATCGAAAATAGCCCGCCCACGGAGAATAACACGATCGCCACCATCATCGACCAGATGTAGGATTCGCGCCCGAATCCCATCGGATGCTTGCGCGTCGGTTTCTTTTGCGAACGTATCATGCCGATCAGCAGCAACACCTGGTTACCGCAATCGGCAAACGAATGAATTGCCTCGGCCAGCAACGAGCCTGATCCGGTCCACACGGCCGCGCCGGTTTTTGTAGCGGCTATGCCGAGGTTAGCGGCAAAAGCGTAAAGAATCGCCTTGGTTGAATGGGTATTGGTCATGATCGTCTACCAGATTGAATGATGCTATCCCGTTTAATGGGCAAAGTCTGCCTCATAAATCACGGTGTTATTCACAAAATGAGTTTGCTAGAACAGTATCTTACCGAAAAAGGGGGCGCGATCGTCTGGCTTTTGTTTTCCCGAATTCAAGTTAAATTGATTTTATCGTTAGCTTTGTTAATATTGCTAAATTAGTTTCTATTATCAGATAATATTAAAATATAAAGCCCTGAGGTAATGTAATGTCATCTAAAGAATCCGAATTAAAAGCCGAACTACTCACCGTTTTTACCGCATTTAGAGAGTCTCATAACGAGCTTATTGCCTGCTTGAATGATGACAGCGCATATCCAGTCTGGATTCAGCAAATTGATGGGGATCATGCCGCAACCCGGAATATGCTGAGAAACATCGTGCTGAATTGGTCCTACACTGACGATGGGCAGGAGCCTGGAACTACTATTCAATATAACGGACTGGCACCTTGCTCTATGAGTACGTATCTGACGATAAACAAGGTGAACGAATGTCGGGATCTGCTGCATAAGCAGTTAATGAAAATGGATTCGCTGGAAGGCGAGCTTGAAATTTCCGAGCTCGAAGACGAAGATGATAATCGCGATCGGTTATCAAAAAGGGCCATGACCCGCTTGGGCTATCCGCGCTTCAATCGCCGGCAAGCCTGCCGGAAGTTTATCGCACTTCCCTACCCTGTGCTTTCGGCCGGCTTTTTCTGGAATCGTTATCGTAAAACCATAAAACTGGATCGATCTGAAGTTCAGGCACGATTGGATAAGCTTTTGCAGCGGTCATGGGCTGAGCATGATGCCATATATCATGAACTTGAGCGATTTCATGCGATTGACGACGGGTGTTTGGTACAAGTTTTCCCGGAAAGCATTCATCGGCGAGTTAACTTGTACGTCAATCAGAATGGCGTAGAAAAACGCATACAGCGCTACGCGCATACACCCATTTTCTATGTGTGTAGGTCGAATGCCCCTCTCCCCCCAAAAACGTTGTTACCGGATGAACCTTCTGCGAAAGAATGTCGTTTGGCAAAGCGTAATATTACAATTGAATGCGAACCTTATTTACCTTTGCTGAATTTGTATCGGTTATTGCCTAAATATAGGGGATAACCCATTTTTTAAGAAAGCTAAAGATTTGAATGTACCGGTTTTCGATTTTGAGATAGTTATAAAGATATTTGCTTAACGCGCTATTTTCCTTTGATTTTCTATTTAACACTTTCTGGCAGGCTGGCAGCCCACGTTCTTCTTATCAAGCAATTAATCAACAGCAATTCAAAGAAGTTTCGCTTTTTACTTAGTCACTATTATATGATAATAGATATAAAAGATTTTTGATTAACAAAGGCTAAAGAGAAAAACTAATTTTCAAGGAAAATAACATTACAACAAAGCGGTATTTCCTTCCCCTTATAAGCCCATACCGGAGAATAGTGCTTACATAATCTGGGATAGATTCTGCTCGCCCAGCGACGCCATAATCTTTCCGATGCGGCATAAAAACCCCCTTTATCCGGCCGTGAAGGTATCTGGAATGGCAAGGCCCACGACAACCGCTTGTTCATCAATGCAGTTCTGGATCTTGCGGGCCGGCGCGCCGTGGCGCGATCTGCCGCCCGATTATGGCGATTGGAAGAACACGCACCGGCGTTTTTGCCGCTGGCGCGATTGCGGGGTGTTTGGGAAACGCTTTTGGAACAACTGATCACGGAACCGGATTTTGAATGGCTGATGATCGATGCCAGCCACATCAAAGTTCATCCGCAGGCAGTCGGTGCGCGAGGGGGGCAATCAGGCGATGGGACGTACAAAAGGGGGCTCAATACTCGAATACATCTGGCCGTAAATGTGCAAGGTATGCCGATCCGAGTTTTTTATTACGTCAAGATGAGTCCAACGCAGCCGAAAACAAGCCTCGCATACCTCTATTTTTACGTACCTTATATTCTTGATACTCCGAACGCCAGACAGAATGCGATTGGTGAAATCCGGAACAACAGTTCGGGGGAACGTAACCGAAGCGCGGTCAGGACCGGGCCAACGATCATAGAGTGAGGTCGTGCTCGGCCGGCTCAACGTAATTCAATGACTCAGAACGTACTTTTGGGGTCGTTCTGGTACCAATGATTTTTATTTTGATAACAACTAAAGTGTTACAATATTATTGATATCGAATCATAACTATTAATCTATTGCGGCAGCCTTTTAATTCCCCGTTTTTCAATACGCCTCAAACCACCGACCTTTATTAGGAAATGCACAAATGTTTACCCGATTCCATCCTGGTATAAGCCAAGCCCTTTCAGTACCCGTTTTTTTAGTTGCAAGCGCCTCGATACTGACAGGCTGTGCGAGCACCGGGAAAGATAAGGAATCGTCGGTAGAGATTACAACACCCCCGCCCCAGGCAAGCCAGACGGATCCTTTTGAAGGATTCAACCGGTCAATGTATAACTTCAATATGAAATTGGATAAATATTTTTTCAAACCGGTCTCCGACGGTTATAAATTTATTACACCCGATTTCGTGGAAACCGGCGTCAGCAATTTTTTCAATAACCTGAAAGGCATCAATGTCGTCTTGAATGACTTCCTGCAGGGGAAGTTCGCCCAAGGGGCTTCGGATAGCGGTCGATTTCTGACCAATACGACGATAGGTGTCGTCGGTCTGGTTGACGTAGCCAGCGAACTGGGTTTACATCCCAACGTCGAGGACTTCGGGCAAACCCTGGCGGTCTGGGGCGTCGGCGAAGGTCCCTATCTGGTGCTGCCGGTCATGGGACCTACAACTATCCGCGACGGTAGTGGCGGTATCGTGGACAAAGCAGCCAATCCGGGTACCTATGTACCGTTCACCGGTATTATAGAGGGCATCAACGATCGCGCCAAAGCCCAAGGCGCGTTGAACTTTATCGACGAGGCCTCATTGGATCCGTACGTGTTTACCCGCGAGTCTTTCCTGCAGCATCGTCGGCATTTGGTTAATGACGGCAAAACCGACATCGGCCACGATCACTTGGATCTGGATGCCTCCTTCGACAATTCTGCCGATCCGAAGAGAGATAATCCTGGGGCTGAAAAATCCGTTGCCGATGCGTCAAGTAAGGACCCCGTATCCGTAAAGCCTACCGACAAGACCGCATCGGCCAAACGTCCGGCTTACGAGGCGATGATCGAAGCCTTCGAGCAAAACTCGGCCAAAGTCGACCGGTTAAGCGAAATCATCAACCGTTAACTCTTCTAATAGCTTCGCAAGTTATCGATTCAATCGCAGGGGTAGACACGCAGTTTGCCCTGCGATTGAATCCGTTTTTAGAACCGGTTCGATTTTAACCACAGACGGTGAAATCGTAATTCGTGTCGTCAAGCTTGCACCTTTGCATCTGGAATCGTGCGGCGGTCAGATCAACGCCGAGTTTGAATTTTTTTATGTCGGTTTGCCCATCTCATATTCCGGCGCATAAACTGACCCGCGTCAAACGGCGCATAGGTTGCACTACGTCTCTAAGCGTAAGCGCTTCATGGCAAAAAGCTCAGCAATAAAACTTTGGCGATGAAAAACGCCTCCTGCCGGAACACGACGGACGAGTCTTAGTCAAAATCCTGATCCGCAACTCAAGACAGCTTTATCAAATCCGGCTGTTCCCCATGCCAGTGGTTCGGTCAATTTACGAGCGGTAGTCAGCCAAGTCTCAACAGGAGGAAAAAACGATGAGCATCGAGTTAACCGACCACCAAATCAATGGTTTCAAGATCAAGCTGAAGGATCGCTACATGGCGTTGCGCCGGGAGATCAGCGCGGAATTGCTCAGTTTCGACAAAGAACAATACGTGGATTTGGCAGGACGCGTGCACGACAGCGGGGAGGAGTCGCTGGCCGACCTGCTGGTGGACCTCGAGCTGGCCTCGATCGACCGCCACATCCAGGAAATTCGCGACATCGACGAGGCCCTGGTGCGAATTGCCCAAGGCACCTATGGCGAATGCTGCGACTGCCTTCAGCCTATCTCGCCGAAACGCCTGGAAGTCAATCCTGCCGCCCGGCGTTGCGTTATCTGCCAGGAAGCCCACGATCATAATTTTGCGCACGGTGCCCAGCCGTCGTTGTGATAGCAGACGGCTGACTACCGAGCCAGCGTAGGGGCTGAGAGGCTTAGACGTCTACTTCGGACAGCGATGCGTCAATCTTGAATCCGGCGACGGCTGCACCGCCCCTGTCAGGCTTTCCCATTCCGATAAAATCGCCATAGCCTCTTCCCTGCTGCTGCCGCAGACATCTTCGGTTGGCTGAAAGCCGGCACATACACGGGGACGGCTGGGATGCAGAAATATCGCGCATTTGTTTTCTTCGTCCAAATGCAGGCAGCGTACACCGGCAGGCTTGCCGAAAGGATGTAACGGCATCGAGGAAGAAATGGACGGCGCGATACAACACGCGCCGCAGCCGGCTCGACATTGCATCAAAGAACCTCAGGCACTGAAAAAGACACACTCATACGGTCATTAACGCTTCTATGCGGCCTGCGGCTGAAACCGTCATTCTTTTTCTTCCAGAGCCCAGCAATGACAAGGCTGGGTGTCCGGCGACACTTGCGCCTGGGTCGAAAGTTTGAAGGGATGGCCGGTATCGGTTTTCAGCTCGACCTCCATCAGGTAGGCGCGGTAGCCCGACTTCGGGACCGGAATCAAAGCCTTGGCATGGCTGCTGCCGCGGGTAATGGCCAAGGGTTCTGCGGTCCATCGATTGTCCCTGAAATCGCGGTCATCGGAATGAGAACTCCATAAGCGGATCGCGCCGGCCTCTTCATTGCTTTCGACCTGGACGTAAACGTGGCCGTTATCCGCCTGCTTGAATTTCCAGGCCAGTTTGGGCAGCGGCTTGTTATCGGCGATCAATTCGAAAAACGCCGCCAGCGTCTGCAGCGCCTGCTCGCCACCGTTCAAATCGTGGCCGGCGTTGGGTGTCTGATAGATCAGTTTCGGTCCTGGCAAGTCATCCCAATAATGGCGCAGCGAATCCACCGTCCAGTAGGGATCGTTGGTGCCCAGCAGTAAAAGTTTCGGCATCGTCAAGCGCTGCACATAGGCATAGGGATCGATCCAGCTGCGCAGTTTCCGCATCGGTTCATTGTCGATTTTTCGGTGCAGGTTCAATTCCGTGTAGTCTTGCAATTTCGTACTCTGTTTGCCGTAGATCTGCTCGGACCATTGCAGCTGCGCCTTCATGTTGAGCGTGTCGATCACCATCGGCGCAATCGCGGCAATGCGCCGGTCGACCGCCGCGGCCAGCCAAGTCGCCCAGCCTCTTTTCGAAGCTCCGCTCATTACAAAGCGCCGGATTTGCTGGCGATGTTCGGATTTAACGATCTCCTGCACGGCATCCATCGCTTTCACCGCACTTTTGACCATCGGAAAGAGCAAAGGCCAGGTTTCGTCGCCGGTCTTGAGATATTGATTCAACGTATAGGCAATCAACGCATCTTCACGTCGGTCCTGATAAAACGGCTGATTGGGCACATTCGTCAGCACCGCCGCAACGGCGCCGCCCCGCTCCGCCAGGATTTTCAGATCTTCTACCTGGTTTTCGGCATTACCGTCGCCTGCGATTCTTAAAAAAGCAATATCGGGATTGCGAATCGCATGAGGCCTGACGACGACCAGCTGGTGCGTCCAGGTATGGCCACGCCAATTCTGGCTGACCAGCACATAGCGCTCCACCGTTCCCCAATGCTCGTTTGCAATCTTGACGGATTGCCAGCGGTATTCCGGTTCGGTTTTGTTAAGGTAATTTTCCAAAGGATTTCCCCAAACTGTTTGGGTTATAAAAAGACAACCGATGAGGCAGAGCCTCTTTATAAGGTTTTGCAGAGGGATAGGCATAATGCAGTTTTTATCGTTCAGTCGGCAGCTGATTGAGGTTTACGAAGAGGCCCATAAAATCCCGATTAAATACTCATACTCCGATTCGAGTACGTCCAAAGTAAGATTTTATTCAGTCCGGATAGTGCAATTTTTTTAAAATCTATTAATTGCCTCGCTATAAACAAGGGACCGAATATGTCAGGAATGAGTCCTCTGCTCTAAGGGATCAGGACCGATATTCGTATTCCTGTATCCGCTCCCCGTCAGCGCAATCCCGCATCCGAGACGGATAGCCAAATGAAGCAGGCCGGTCATGAATCCCTGACTTTCTAAAGTATTTACCGAATGGGCTGTAATCCACGATATGGAAGGAATGGATTCCTCAATCTACTGTAGATGTAGAGCTAGACTATGAGCTGGTGATATACTATCAAAATATAGTGCTACATTACCTAGCAAGCCCCATGGTGCTGGATTTTCGTGCTCTCGGCGAGGCAAAGAATATGATCGAAAATATTGAAGAAGTCAAAAATCAGCTGAAGGAACTTTCAGAAGTCATCAATTCTTTTACATCCGAAGCCGTACAGCTGCGCATTATCGATTTGGTCTTCAATGCCCAGCAAAAGAAAGCACCGGACATCACGGCACAAGAACCGGAATACATCTCCCCTTCTCGTTCCAAAAGAAAAAGAATTAAATCAAAAGTTAGATCGCTGCCGACAGACAGGGCTGCGAACGGGGAAGGCCCCGTGTCTATACTTGCCAAATTGACCACAAGCGCTTTCTTCGAACAACCGCAGTCGATCCGCTCGATTATCGAATATTGTGAAGTCAATTTCGCCAAGAAAATCAAGCAAAGCGATATTTCCGGTAAATTGGCGAAGATGGTTAAAGAAGGCACTTTAAAACGGGAAAAAAACGCGGAAGGCCAATATGAGTACAGCAAACCCTAAAGCCGGTTTACCCGTTTCGATCGAATTCAACCGAGAAATAGCCCTTTTACCTTTTACTCACGCTTTCATCGCCAGATCGGCGACGACTCCTCGCACCCCTTCAACCACGTCGGCAAGAAACTCGTAATCGAGCTGCTCGATTCTATCACCCGGTTTGTGGTAAAAAGGATAGCGTAGCGGCGCCGTGTCGGTGACCATCAGGGCCCGATAGCCCTGTTTCCAGAATGACCAATGGTCCGAACTCCACGCCCCCGGAAAATCGGTCGGCAGCGTAAATGTTTCACAGGGAATCGCGGAATGCCGCAGGAACGATTCGGCTGCTTCGGCAAGCAGAGTATGCGAGCGGCGGTTGCCGACCAGGGCGATGAAATTACCCCGGGTCGGGGCCATGAGACCGAACAGCGACAAACGCTGACTTCCGCGCTCTAGGTAACGGCAGGCTATGGTTTCCAGGCAGATCATCGCGACCACATTCTCGCCGCGCTCGCGGCAGCGCTCCGCGTAGAGATGGCTTCCCATCTTTTCGGTGCGCAGGAATGGTTTTTCCTCATTGGTAAACGCGACAAAACGCACGGTACGGGCGACCGGTTCGTCCGCGAACGCACGGGCCAGCGAGATCAGCGCCGCGACGCCTGACCCATTATCGTTGGCGCCGGGTGACCCCTGATGCGTATCGTAATGCGCACCTACGATCACGATCTCCGACGGCGAAACATCGCCTCGCACCTCTGCTTCGATATTGGCAAACCGCTTGCCATCCGCCTCATACTCCTGTCGAGCGGGGATATAACCGGCATCGCGCAGCCATCGGTCGATCAGTGAAGCCGCCTCAATCAATTGCGAATACCGGTAAACATTACGCTCGCCGATATCGCTGGCAAGACGGTAAATGTCTTCGCGTAATTGCACGATATGCTGCTTCGATACGTTCATCCCCGACCCCCTCCTCTGCACTGTGCGTAATGCTAAACCTATTCCTATTGGCAAGGGAGGCGTCGCAGGAGTTCACTTTTTGAGGAAAGACTGCTTGGATCTTAGAAATAGGCAACAAGACAAACAGAGCCGGCCGATATAGCAATGTTGAACAGGTTCTATCCGATTGTGATGGCTGGGTTAAATGAAGAAATTAAAGAATAAAGATATCCCGCTGCCCGTCACGCCCAATGTCAATCGCAATTAATACTTTATCGTAGTGATTTTTGCAGGTGCTCAAACGAGAGGCAAGCAGGTTACCTACGCACAAGGAACAGTGACGCGGCCAACCGTCGATATCAGTTCATTTTCGAAACGCATCGTCAAATATTCGAAAACCCAGGGTATAAAACCCAGTTTTCCCACGGTACGCATATGAACAGCAATTTAGCCGACAAAAAAACGAAGTTAAGCATCTCCAATATGGTGTTGGATTGCCCCGGAGGAAACATCCGCGTATTAAACGACGCGCAAGTGAGTTACCAATTTCTGGAAAAAAGGAACAGGAAAGCTGTCCGACTTTGTGATGAACTAAAGATTTTAGGGGTATCCACTAGGGTTTTCGGAAGGCATCCTGGCAACCTTCAGGAATAGCCCCTTGCCGCGGCATTACGCAGAAATGCTTACTCCGAAGTATGCACAATTGCCTCCGTCCAGATTGCCCTGCGCTCAGGAACGGCGCAAGAAGCTCGTCCACCTGCTTGCCTACTCGTCTATCCCAACGTACACTGCCATCTCTGGATCGATCTCTACAACGTAAACATCATGGTTAATAAACTCCCCGCAATCCTGAGTCTTATCGTCTTGATGGCAGGCTGCCAGTTTCAGAAGCCGGACTATGTTCAAACGCTATCGCCGGCGGAATTGCAGCAGGTTATGCAGCATCAGGATATTTTTCTGGTCGACGTGCACACGCCCGAACAACGGCATATCAAAGGTACCGATCTTTTCGTTCCCTACGATGAGGTGGAGAAATATCAGGATAAACTGCCGAAGGATAAAAATGCCGCCATTTATCTCTATTGCCGAAGCGGACCGATGGGAAATGCCGCGGCAAAGTCGCTTTACGCATTGGGCTACCGCAGCCTGTTCAATCTGGAAGGCGGCGCGAAGGCCTGGAAAAAGGCGGGACTGGATTTCGAATGAACGCGCGCCTCATTCATAAAGGCAATCGCTCAAGTCGGGAAGGCGGTTCCACTCGACTTCGCTCCGATCCTCGACGCCCTGCCCGCGTACGGTGACCGTTTCCATTTGGTGCTGATGGAATAGGCCGAACGATTTGTCGAAATCCGCATTCAGGAATCCTCCGGACAATTGCGCGCAGGCCCCGTAAAGCGCCGAATAATCTTCGGATCGGCCGGACAAGCAGGCATTGATCCGGTCGCCGATCAGCCGTACCAGTGACAGGATCGAGGCCTCATGCCGCCAGGTTACCGGTTGCAGGTGCACCTCTGCGCCCTGCATCGCGACCGCATTCAAGGCCAGATAAGCGAGGCCGGTCAATTTGGCCAGAATGACTGTCATGTCGCCCTGTTTGATCGACAGGAAAACCTGCTTACCGCCTTCCATCAGCCAGGCCTGGCGCAATACGATGGCCATGTCGGAGAGATGCCCCTCCCCTGCCGGAAAACCGAAGTGCTCCCGAAATTCCCGGACCGACTGCAAATGTTTGTTCATAAGCGCTTCCTGATGTTAAAGCTTCCCGCTGTCGCACACCGATCAACCGAAGCCTGTTCAAGGAGAAAACTCGTATGCATCATGCACAAATTACGACTTACCCCAGCGAAAGTTGGTTCATTTCAAGGGATTTGTGGCGACTCGCCATGAAAAACCTGGTCTTCGGTCAGAAAAAAATGATTCAGGATGCCGATCGAACGGATGTGCTTCTCGCCGAGCGCGGTATCGTAAGTGCTGAAGAAAAGATAATCTTTACGCAGTGTCTGCCGGGCCAGCAATTTGGCCGCGAAACCGCCCAAAACCGAACCGATCATACCTTCGAGCGGATCTTGGGCCTTCCGGGTCCTTTCGATAATCCGTTGATTGATGAATTGATCATATTCGTCCATTTTCGGATTGGTATAGGTCAGAAGGCCGAGGACGGCAATCAGGGCCAACGCAGAAGTTAACGACTTCATCCAGATATCTCCCTACATTAAAGTTGGGCCGGGTTTATGAGGGTAGGACGGGTAAAGCGAAGCGAAAACCATCGGGCATAGCCATACCGCACCTCGATCGATGGGTTTCGGCTGGCGCCTCTACCTATCCTACCTTTCTTCATTCATCGAGTATCTTCCTATAAAAAACAGACGGCAGATCGGTCCGCCTGCCGCCCTGCCTCGAAAGGCCTCTTATTTGAACACCGCAGCCGGGAATTGCATCGTCATGCAGTGCAAGCTGCCGTATTGATGCACCAGCGGCCGGCAGGGAGTCGGAATGATCTTGCGGTCCGGAAAACAGCCGGCCAGCCGTTCCAGCGCAATCGTATCCATTGGGTCGTCGTAAACCGGCACCATGACCGCCTCATTGATGATCAGAAAGTTCGAATAATTGGCCGGCAACTGGCGGCCTTCTTCGTCGAAGATCGCTTTCGGCAACGGCAGCGGAACCAGATGATATGGCTTGTTGCCCCATGTGCGCAGGGATTGAAGCTGGCTCTCCATGCGCTTCAGGCTCTCGTAGAGCGGATTGGACTCGTCGTCGGCGGCAGTGTAGGCAATCGTATGCGCATTGCAGAAGCGTGCCAGGGTATCGATATGCGCATCGGTGTCGTCGCCGGGCAGATTCGGCTGGTCGATCCAAATCACGCGCGAAGCCCCGAAAATCAGGCCGAGCTCGCGTTCGATCTCGTGTTTGGTCAACCCCTTGTTGCGATTCGGATTCAAAAGGCACTGGCGGGTAGTCATGATCGTGTCCTTGCCGTCGCTTTCGACGCTGCCGCCTTCGAGGATGAAGTCGACGTCGCGGGTTTTCACCCCATGGAACAACGCGGCAGGCAGGAGATTGCGGTTCAAGGCATCGTCGTGCTCGTGCGCATACTTTCCGCCCCAGCCGTTGAAGCGCAGATTCACCAACACCGGTATGCCGTCGTCTTCGACGGTCAGGAAGACCGTGTCGCGGACCCAGATGTCATTGACCTGCGCATGGATGAAGACGATATTGGGGTTGGTGTCGATCAGCCCGCGTATCCGGTTTTCATGAGCCTCGTCGCGACAGACAATAAACAGCTTTTGATACTGGCTGATCGTCTCGGCAATGAATCGGTACGAAGCTTCCACCTCGTCGAGGTGGATAAAATCGCCGGTTTCATGCGGCCATGCAATCAAAACGGCGGATTGAGGTTCCCATTCGGCTGGAAATCGGATCATGGTTGTGAGTTCCCTAAAGTTAGCATTTCCCTGGCGTGCGCCAGAGTGTTTTCGGTGATATTGACGCCGCCCAGCATACGGGCGACCTCCAGAATGCGTTCTTCGCCGTCGAGCATGCGCACGGTCGACGACGTGAGGTCGGTCTGCTGGTTCTTCGCGACGAACAGATGATGATGCGCCTGCGCAGCGACCTGCGGCAGATGGGTTACGCACATGACCTGACGGTCGCGGCTCAGGCTCCTGAGCTTCTGGCCGACGATTTCCGCAATGCCACCGCCGATGCCCGAATCGACCTCGTCGAAGATCATCGTCGGCGTGGTCTTATCGCTCGAGGTCGTAACCTGGATCGCCAGACTGATCCGCGCGAGCTCCCCGCCGGAGGCGACCTTCGCCAGCGGTTTCGGCGGCATGCCCGGGTTCGCACTGACCAAAAACTCGATCTTGTCGAGCCCGTTCGGTTTCGGTTCGCGGCTGTCCGACTCGGTTAATTCGACCCGAAACTCGCCCTGCGGCATGCCGAGCTCCTTGATCATCGCCGAAATCTGCTGCCCGAGCCTGGCGGCTCCTTCACACCGCATTTCAGTCAGTTCGACTGCCAGTTGGCGGTATTGTTCGAGATATTTGGCGACGTCCGCTTCGAGTTCGCCCAATCTCTCTTCGCTGTGCGTCAGGTTGTCGAGCTCGTGCGCCAGCTTTTGAGCGAGTTCCGGCAAATCCTCCGGAGCGACATGGTGCTTACGGCTCAGGTTTTGGATCATTCCGATCCGGTTTTCGAGTTCTTCCAGCCGCTTCGGGTCGGCTTCCTGCAACTCGAGAAAGCGGCGCAAGTCCAGAGCGGCTTCCTCGATCTGGATCTGCGCCTCCGCAAGCAGAGAACACACGCCGTTCAGCTCCGGGGCGAAACGGGCCAGATGATTCAATTCGTTTACGCAGTGGCCAAGCATCCGCAGTACCGACACCTGGTCGTTTTCGTACAGCACGTCGAGCTGCTGCTGGCCGCTGCTCAGGATGTGGCCGAGATTGGCCAGCTTGTTATGCTCATCGGACAGGGCCTGGTAATCGAAATGCGCGAGATCGAGCTGGGCCAATTCATCGAGCTGATAGCGCAGCAGTTCCTCGCGTTCGCTATGGTCTAGGCTGGCTTTCTTCAGTGCGGCAAGTTCCCGGTGCGCCTGATGCCATTGTCGGTAACAGGCGTTCAGCCGGTCGAGCAGCGGCTGACTTTTTGCGAACGCATCGAGCAGGCGGCGCTGTTCGTCCGCGCCGAGCAGCGTCAGATGCGCGTGCTGGCCGTGGATTTCGACCAGTTTTTCGCTGAGCTCCTGCAGCGATTGCAGAGTGACCGGGCGGTTGTTGATATACGCCTTCGAACGGCCATCTTCGCTTACAACCCGCCGGATCAGGCACCTGTCACCGTCATCGAGTTCGTTCTCGGCCAGCCAGTCGCGCGCGGACGGCGCATCGTCAAGATCGAATTCGAGATTGATCTCTGCCCGTTTTGAATCCGGCCGCACATAGCCCGAATCGGCGCGGTCGCCGAGCGCGAGCCCGAGCGCGGTCAAAAGAATCGATTTGCCGGCTCCGGTTTCACCGGTCAAAACCGACATGCCTTTTTCGAGGTCGAGGTCGAGCGATTTGACCACTGCCAGATCGAGAATATTCAAATTCAACAGCATCGCGCCCTCACCCGTTGCTCCAGTTCAGTTTTTCGCGAAGGATATGGAAAAAATCGTGATCTTCCGGGTGCAAAATTCTAATCGGTTTCGGGTCTTTCTTGATCAGAATCTTATCGCTGATCAATACGTCCGGAATCTGCAGCTGGTCGCAGGTAACTAATGCCTTGATTTGTTTGTTCTGGCAAAAGCTCAGCTCGATCTCGGCGCTGTCGTCGATCACGATCGGCCGGTTCGACATCGTGTGCGGATTCAGCGGCACCAGGACCAAAGCGTTCAGCGACGGCGACAGAATCGGCCCCCCGGCGGACAGCGCATAAGCGGTCGAACCGGTCGGGGTTGACACGATTAAACCGTCGGAGCGCTGCGAATTCAGGAAGACGCCGTCGATCCGGGTGACGATCTCGATCATGCTGGGCGTGACCCAGCGGTGTACCGCAACTTCGTTCAGCGCAGTCTGTTCGTGAATCACCTCGCCTTCCCGGACGATCTTCGCGCGCAGGAAATAACGCTCTTCGGCCTTGTAACGGCCTTCCAGAATCGCATGCAGGCGGCCGGGCAATTCGTCCGGCGAAATATCGACCAGGAAGCCCAAACGGCCAAGATTGATCCCGATCAATGGAATGTCGAAATTCGCGATCGCGCGGGCAGCAGCCAGAAACGTGCCGTCGCCCCCGACCGCAATCACCAGATCGCAATGCTGACCCAGCGTCTCCGGCGGTTCCGCCTTGACCGGCCTGCTGTCGATGCTGTCGATACAAACGGCGCTGTCAGTGGCCACGATCACTTGATAACCGCAGCCGATCAAATGATCGTAAAGCAGCGACAACGTATCGGCAATGCTGGGATCGCTGGGTTTGCCGATGATGCCGATGGTATTAAAAAAAGTCCGCATGGGTCGATAGAAGCCGGTAAAGCTGGCGATTATACAAAAAAATCACTTTTGCATTCGTGTTATTGCCGACCGACATTATCGTAATTGCCTGGAGCGACACGCTCGACAAGTTCAACCCTTTTGAACGCTTCCGAAAATTATCTCGAAAAATAAAACTTTATTTAGTTGATTCTCTTGTTACCGGCTGGCTTGTAATAAGAATCTATTATCAGATAATATTTAATTTTTTTGCTGGTCATCGATAGAAGCTGGGGGAAATCCCTTAATCAACAGGACAATCGGGCTCTGCCCCCTTTGGTTTAATAGAGGCACAGCTGGGATCGAGCCTGCGTAGGTGCGAATTGATCCGCACGCTCAAAGAGTGGTATGCGGATCAATTCGCACCTAATACTGCACCTATACTGAATAGACAGCGCGATTGCCTTGGCTTAATAGAACGGCCCGGTTGACAACCGGCCTTGTTATTGCTAATTTGCTCAGTTGGCACTCACATTCCGAGAGTGCTAATAACGATTTCTGTTAGAGGTTAGTGTGAGTCATCCGCAACTAAACGAACGTTCGCTGCAATTGCTGAAGGCGTTGATCGAGCGTTATATCAGCGATGGACAGCCGGTCGGATCGCGCGTGCTGGCGAAAGATTCCGACTTGAAGCTGAGTCCGGCCACCATTCGCAACGTCATGGCCGACCTCGAGGACATGGGATTGATCCATTCACCGCATACTTCCGCCGGCCGGATACCGACAGTCAGCGGATATCGGCTTTTCGTCGACAGCCTGCTGACGGTCAAGCCGTTGGAGCTCCAGGAAATCGCCCGTCTCCAGGGGGGGCTGGCCCGGATCGAGGATAGGGGCCAGACGCTCGAAGCGGCTTCGCGCCTGCTTTCCGAACTGTCGCAGATGGCCGGCGTGGTCACTCTGCCGAAGCGGGAAATGCTGTATTTGCGTCATATCGAATTCCTGCCGTTATCCCATTCGAGGGTACTGGTCATCTTCGTAACCAATGAACAGGAAGTGCACAACAAGATCATTCTCACGTCCCGCCTGTTCAGCCCGGCCGAATTGCAGCAGGCAGCCAATTACCTGAATTCGGTGTATTCCGGACGCAGTCTGGCCGCGGTACGCGACGCCGTATTGAAAGAACTGCAGGATGACCGCGAGCAGATGAACCAGTTGATGCTCGATGCGATCAGGATGGCGCAACTGGCTTTCGAACCGGAGGAAAAGAAAGAGGATTTCGTGCTGAGCGGCGAAACCAATCTGATGGGATTTTCCGAATTGTCGGACCGCGACCGGCTCCGCAGTCTGTTCGAAGCCTTCAGCCAAAAACAAGGGGTGATCCATTTGCTCGATCAGTGCATGAAAGCCGACGGCGTACAGATTTTCATCGGCGAAGAATCCGGCTACGAGGCGTTCGACCATTGCAGTTTGGTAACCTCCTCTTATTCGGTCAGCGACGAAGTGGTCGGCGTGCTCGGCGTGATCGGACCGACCCGGATGGCTTACGAAAAAATCATTCCGTATGTGGACATTACTGCAAAATTATTGAGTGCAGCCTTGAATCCGAAATCCGCATCCCCATCATAGCCCCTATGATAATTTCGGGTGCCTCCACCCGGGGCATGTGACCATTTTTTTTGCAGGACTTTTGAATGAGCAACGAACAGGAAAACCTCGAAACCCAAGTAAAAAACGATGCCCAGCCTGAGGTGCAAAACTCGGCTGCGGCGGAAGCCGAAGCACCGGCGACCGGACTGGCCGAGCAAGAGCCGACGGTAGAACAATTGCAAGCCAAACTGGACGATGCCGAACGGAAAGCGCAGGAGAACTGGGACAAGGCGGTCAGAACGGTGGCCGAAATGGAAAATCTTCGCAGAAGAACCCAGCGGGATATCGAAAGTGCGCACAAATTCGCACTGGAGAATTTCGCGAAAGCCCTGCTGCCGGTCATGGATAGCCTGGTACTCGGCCTACAGGCGGCTACCGGCGACAGCCCGGAAGTGCAGAAATTCCGCGAAGGCACCGAACTGACTTTGAAGCAACTCGAAGCGGTATTCAACAAATTCAGTATCGAAACCGTCGATCCGCTCGGACAGCCATTCAATGCCGAGCAGCATCAGGCGATGATGATGCAGGAAATCGAAGGCGCCGAGCCGAATACGGTCGTTAACGTCTTCCAGAAAGGCTACATGCTGAACGGACGCTTGCTCCGGCCGGCCATGGTGGTGGTTGCAAAAGCGCCGCAAAAACCGTCGTCCGATACCCCCATTATTGATGAACAGGCTTGAACTCGTATAAACAGGCCCCATATTGCAAAACAACATTAACCTTAGTGAAAAAATTCAAGTCTGGAGCATTCAATGGCTAAAATTATCGGAATAGATTTAGGCACGACCAACTCTTGCGTAGCAGTGCTCGAAAACGGCGTCGCGAAAGTGATCGAAAACAGCGAAGGCGCGCGCACCACGCCGTCGATCATCGCCTTCACCAATGACGACGAAGTGCTGGTCGGCCAGTCCGCCAAACGTCAGGCGGTCACCAATCCGAAAAATACCCTGTTCGCGATCAAGCGTTTGATCGGCCGCCGGTTCAAGGACGATGTCGTACAAAAAGACATTAAAATGGTGCCCTACAAAATCGTCGAAGCTGAAAACGGCGACGCCTGGGTCGAAGTGAACGGCAAGAAAATGGCGGCGCCGGAAATTTCCGCACGCGTGCTGATGAAACTGAAAAAAGACGCCGAGGCGTATCTGGGCGAGGAAGTGAAGGAAGCGGTCATTACCGTGCCGGCTTATTTCAACGACTCGCAGCGCCAGGCGACCAAGGACGCTGGCCGTATCGCGGGCCTCGAAGTCAAGCGGATCATCAACGAGCCGACCGCGTCTGCGCTGGCGTTCGGGATGGACAAGCCGAAAGGCGACACCAAAATTGCGGTGTATGACCTCGGCGGCGGCACGTTCGACATTTCGATCATCGAGATCGCCGAAATCGAAGGCGAACACCAGTTCGAAGTCTTGTCGACCAACGGCGACACCTTCCTGGGCGGGGAAGACTTCGACGCGCGGATCATCGAATATCTGGCGACCGAATTCAAAAAGGAAAGCGGCGTCGATCTGCACAACGACCCGCTGGCGTTACAGCGTCTGAAAGAAGCGGCCGAAAAGGCGAAGATCGAGTTGTCTTCGACTCAGCAGACCGACGTGAACCTGCCGTACATTACGGCCGATGCATCGGGTCCGAAACACTTGAACGTGAAGCTGACTCGCGCCAAGCTCGAATCGCTGGTCGAAGATTTGATCCTGAAAACCAAAGGCCCTTGCGAAATCGCGCTGAAAGACGCCGGCCTGAAAGCATCCGAAATCCATGACGTAATTCTGGTCGGCGGCCAGACCCGGATGCCGAAAGTGCAAGAAATGGTCAAATCGATCTTCGGCAAGGAACCGCGCAAAGACGTGAACCCGGACGAAGCGGTCGCGCTCGGCGCGGCGATCCAGGCCGGGGTACTCGGCGGCGAGGTCAAGGACGTGCTGCTGCTCGACGTGATTCCGCTGTCGCTGGGCATCGAAACCCTGGGCGGCGTAATGACCAAGCTGATCGAGAAGAACACCACGATCCCGACCAATGCATCGCAAGTGTTTTCGACCGCGGACGACAACCAGACCGCCGTGACCGTGCATGTGCTGCAGGGCGAGCGTGAAATGGCTTCCGCGAACAAATCGCTGGGCCGTTTCGATCTGACTGATATTCCGCCTGCACCGCGCGGCATTCCGCAAATCGAAGTCTCGTTCGACATCGATGCGAACGGCATTCTGAACGTGTCGGCAAAAGACAAGGCGACCGGCAAGAAACAGTCGATCGTGATCAAGGCATCCAGCGGCCTGTCCGATACCGAAGTCGAACGGATGATCAAGGATGCCGAAGCCCATGCGGAAGAAGACCGCAAACTGGCCGAACTGGTTGGCGCGCGCAACCATGCGGACAGCCTGATCCATGCGACCGAAAAATCGGTCAAGGAACTGAGCGATCAGGTCGGCAGCGAGGAAAAAGAAGCCATCGAGAAAGCGGTCGAAGAACTGAAACAGGCCTGCAAAGGGGACAGCAAGTCCGAAATCGAAAGCAAAACGAATGCACTAACCGAACTGTCGGGTAAATTGGCCGAGCGCGTTTATGCGCAAAAATCGGCTTCCGAAAGCGGCGCCCAGGCCGGCGCGCATTCCGCTTCGGAGCATGCGGCCGATGACGGCGTGGTGGATGCGGAGTTTGAAGAAGTCAAGGACGACAAGAAAGGCTAAAACTTTGTAGGGTGGGCGGCGCTTTTTCCGTCCACCGATTTCATCCGCAAAACGGTGGGCAAACGGTGAAACTGTTTGCCTACCCTACATTTTCCTTGCAGGAACAGACGCTCGGCTGTTCCTGCAATTTTGTTTAAAGCCACCTAATAACAACACATGGCAAAAGAAGATTATTACAAACTTCTCGGCGTGGACAGGAACGCCAGCGATGAAGAAATCAAGAAGAGCTACCGCAAGCTGGCGATGAAATATCATCCCGACCGGAACAAGGACGATCCTCAAAAAGCGGAAGCCAAATTCAAACAGATCAAAGAAGCTTACGAAGTTTTGTCGGATGCGAAAAAACGTGCGGCTTACGACCAGTTCGGCCATGCGGGAGTCGAGTCGGGAATGGGCGGCGGCCGCTACGGCGGCGGTTTTGGCGCGGAAAGCTTCAGCGACGTATTCGGCGACATGTTCGGCGACATTTTCGGCGGCGGCCGCTCGCGCGGCGGCGCGCAGCGCGGCGCCGACCTGCGCTACAATCTGGAACTGACGCTCGAAGAAGCGGTGGCCGGCACCGAAGCGAAGATTCGCGTGCAAGTGCTGGTCGCCTGTAGCGAATGCTCGGGCACCGGAGCCCGGAAAGGCACCTCGCCGGTGATCTGCTCGACCTGCCACGGCCATGGCCAGGTCCGGATGCAGCAGGGCTTTTTTGCGGTACAGCAAACCTGTCCGACCTGCCGCGGCACCGGCAAGCAGATTAAAGATCCTTGCGGCAAGTGCTACGGGCAAGGCCGCGTGCAGGATACCAAAACGCTGTCGGCCAAGATTCCGGCCGGTGTCGATACCGGCGACCGGATCCGCCTGTCCGGCGAAGGCGAAGCCGGCGAGCACGGAGGACCGCCGGGCGATCTGTACGTGCAGATTCAAGTTAAAGATCACCCGATCTTTACCCGCGACGGGGCGAATCTGTATTGTGAAGTGCCGATCAGTTTCCCGACCGCCTGCCTGGGCGGCGAACTGGAAGTGCCGACGCTCGACGGCAAGGTCAATCTGAAGATTCCGCCCGAAACGCAGACCGGCAAAATGTTCCGCCTGCGCGGCAAAGGCGTGAAACCGGTCCGCGGCGGCCCGGTCGGCGACTTGTTGTGCCGAGTGCAGGTCGAAACGCCGGTGCATCTGACCAAGGAGCAAAAAGAGCTGATCGCTAAACTGAATGAATCGCTGATGGGGGGCGGTAAGCATCATAGCCCGCAGGAGCATTCGTTCATGGACGGCGTAAAAAATTTTTTCGATAAATTGACAGGATAAGCAAAATGCTTCGAATTGCAGTAGCGGGCGTTTCCGGCCGGATGGGAGCTTGCTTGGTCAAGGCGGCCGATGCATCGGCCTATGCCGAATTTACCGCGGCCATATCCCGGCCCGGCAGTCAGGCGGTCGGCAAGGATGCGGGAGAACTGGCCGGCATGGGCACCATCGGCGTGCAGGTTGCGGACGATTTGTCGGCGGTGCTTGATCAATTCGACCTGTTGATCGATTTTACCCGCCCCGATACCTCCATGATGCTAATCGAACAATGCCGGGCAGCCAGCAAAAAGCTGGTGATCGGTACGACCGGCTATACGCAGGAACAGAAACGCACGATCGAGCGTGCGGCCGAGGATATCGCGATCGTGCTGTCGCCGAACATGAGCGTCGGAGTGAACCTATCGCTAAAACTGCTCGAAATGACCGCCCGGGTGATGGGCGATGAGAGCGACATCGAAATCATCGAGGCGCATCACCGCCACAAGGTCGACGCACCGTCCGGCACTGCGCTCCGAATGGGCGAAGTGATTGCCGCGGCGCTGGACCGCGACTTGAAGGAATGCGCGATTTACGGCCGCGAGGGCCATACCGGCGCGCGCGACCGCAAAACGATCGGTTTTTCGACGATTCGCGCGGGCGATATCGTGGGAGACCATACCGTGATGTTTGCGGACGACGGCGAACGCGTCGAAATCACCCATAAGGCGACCAGCCGGATGACATTCGCAAACGGTGCGGTGCGCGCGGCATTATGGCTGAAGGACAATCCGAACGGCTTGTACGACATGCAGGACGTGCTGGGATTGAAAAACCTGGGCTAAATTCAAAAAAGACCTCTGTTTTGGCAAGGCTCGGCAATCGGGCCTTGCTTCTTTTTCTCCGGAATATATTCCCCTATTGTCTTGCAGCGAGTGGCGATTGCCCTCGTCCGACCCTCGCTCGCTATCTTAAAGCCGTTCCGGTCTCGCTATCCGAGTCAGCCGAAAAAAGCCCGGACGTTCCGAACAAAGAGCAGCTCCGATCGATCTCCGGTATTACGTTCCAGGTGTTGCGCAACAATGAGCCTTTGATGAATTATTTTCCTTAAAAAAATTGTTGTTTTTTGCCTCCAAAAAAACCATAATATTTATGCGGTTTATAATAACAATCCTCAGAGGAGAAAAATCATGGCACTTATCACCTGGACAGCAGAACAATTCGGAACCAATGTCGGCTTTGCGGACGAAGAGCATCAAGTCCTGTTCGGCAAACTGAACAAACTGTACGATCTGGCGACGGGAGGCGCCGAACGGTCGGCGGTGGGTTCTCAGCTCGACGATCTGATTGCCTATGTGGTCGAACATTTCGCGCATGAAGAAAAAGAAATGGCCGCGGCCGGGTTTGCCGGTTTCGGCGCGCATAAGGCAGAACACGATGCGCTGGTGAATATCTGCGCCGATCTGCAGAAAAAATTCCATGCGGGACAAGCAGAAGTAACCGAAGATGTCGGCCAGATGGTCAAAGGCTGGCTGGACCATCACATTCCGGCTTTCGACAAAGGATATGCGGTCGCTTTGAAGTAAAACACCGGCGGGCGTGAAGGCGGTTCGGTGCCCGCCTTCACGCCCAGCACAAACTCGCGGTTTTTAACTTTATCCCGCTCCGCCTTCGAGGCGAAGGAAAGCGGCGCTGTTCCATTTCGCCTCAATCCCTTACTGCCGCAAATCCTTGCTCACACGCACGACTTCAGGTTCGCCGGGAATTTCTTCGATGCTGAAGCCGAGTTTGCTGACGAATGACAGCATCGGCTTGTTCACGGTCAACACTTCTCCTTCGAGGTAGGCGATGCCTTTGAATTTGGCGCTACGCATCAGCATTTTCATCAAGCGGGTGCCGATGCCTTTACACTGGCTGTCGTCGGAAACGACCAGCGCGAACTCGGCCGAGTGCCCGTCAGGATTTATGATATAGCGCCCGACACCGAACTCCTTGGGCGGGTTTTCGTGTTCGGAAACCGCGATGAAAGCCATTTCGCGATCGTAGTCGATCTGAGTAAAGCGTACGGTCATCTCCGGCGTCAGCTCCTGCAACGCCTGCATGAAACGGAAATATTTGCTGCGTTCGGAAAGCCGGTGCACGAAATCCTTTTCCAGATCGCCGTCTTCCGGCCTGATCGGCCGGATCATGATATTGACGCCGCTGGCGAGCTGGTAATGCTCGGTCAACTCGTGCGGATAAGGATGGATCGCCATATGCGAATAGGGTATCAGCTCATGCGATAACTGCACCTTGATCCGCGCATCGACCGCCATCACGCCGTGTTCGTCCGCAATCAACGGATTGATGTCCAGTTCGAGAATTTCCGGCAACTCGCTGACCATCGCCGAAATGTTCAGCATCGCATCGATCAGGGCTTTGCTATGGATCGGCGGCAATTGACGGAATGCGCCCAGATACTTCGCCGCTTTCGTCTTTGCGATCATTTGCCCTGCCATATAGGCATTCAGCGGCGGCAACGCAACCGACTTGTCCCGCAGAATTTCGACCATCGTACCGCCGAGCCCGAAGCTGATCGCAGGACCGAACACCGGATCGCGGATCGCCCCGACCATCAATTCACGTCCGCTGGAAGAGCCGTACATCGGCTCGACGGTCATCCCGATTTCGTTGATTTCCGGATGCTTCCTCCGAATCGCAGCTTCCATTTCGGCGAAAACGCTGGAAAGCACCTGTACGCTGCGGATATTCAGCCTGACGCCACCGATGTCGGATTTATGGCTAAATTCGGCCATGTTCACTTTTAAAACAACCGGAAATCCCATCGTTTCGGCCGCGATCATCGCATCTTTTACATTAGCGACCTTGATCGTTTGCGTCACCGGAATCCGGAACGCCGCCAGGATCGCTTTCGATTCCTGGGTCGTCATCGTCTGGCGCCCTTCGGATAAAACGCGCTCGATGATCAGCCGCGCGCCTTCGACATCGGGTACGGGAAGTTCTTCCGCAAGCGAAGGAATCTGTTTGAGCAGGATCTGGTTGTCGTGGTATTTGGCCAGAAACGAAAAAGCATCGACTGCGACTTCCGGGGTGTCGAAATGCGCCACGCGGGAGTTCTCGAATAAAGCCCTGCCTTCCTTGACCTTCGAACCGCCGGTCCAGGACGCAAGCACCGGCTTAGCGGAGTTCTTCGCCGCCTCGATTACGCACTGCGCGGTCTGCGTCGGATTGGTCATCGCCTGCGGGGTCAGGATCACCAGCACACCGTCGACATTCGGCTCTTGCAGGCAAACTTCCAGCACTTTCCGGAAGCGTTCGGGCGTCGCATCGCCGAGAATGTCGATCGGATTGCCGTGCGACCAGTGCACAGGCAGCACCCCGTTCAACGCCTCGACGGCGGCCGGACCCAGCTCGGCCATTTTGACCCCGACGTCGCCTGCCCGGTCGGTGCTCATCACGCCGGGTCCTCCGGCATTGGTGACGATCGCAAGGCGGGCCTGCCTGACCAGATAATTGTTGACGAGGATCCGCGCCGCCGAAAACAGTTCCGCGATGCTGTACACCCGGACCACTCCGGCCCGCTCGATCGCCGCGTCGAAGACGTCGTCGCCGCCCACCATCGCTCCGGTGTGGGACATCGCAGCCTTGGAACCGGCTTCATGGCGGCCGGACTTGATCAGGATGACCGGCTTCAGCCGTGCCGCGACTTTCAGGCCGCTCAAAAAGCGGCGCGCGTCGCGAATGCCTTCGACATACATCAAAATGCCGGTCGTCCGGGTATCCAGCGCCAGATAGTCCAGCACCTCGCCGAAGTCGATATCGGCCGCGCCGCCCATCGATACCACTGTCGAAAAGCCGATGTCGTTGGCTTGCGCCCAATCCAGAATCGCCGTGCAGACCGCACCCGATTGCGATAAAAGCGCCAGATTGCCGTCCTTCACGGGACCGTCGCCGAAGGTCGCATTCAGGCAGCTGCCCGGCCGGACCACGCCGAGGCAGTTCGGGCCGATAATGCGAATCCCGAAGCGGCGCGCAATGTCCAGAATCTCGCCCTGCAGTCGTTTGCCTTCCGCGCCGAGTTCGCCGAAACCGGCGCTGATGATGATCACGCTGCCGATACCTTTGTCGCCGCATTGATGGACGAGGCCGGGCACGGTAGCCGCCGGGGTTGCGATCACGGCCAGGTCTACCTCTTCGGGAATCGAGTTGAGGTCGGGATAGACCCTGCAGCCGAGCAACGTTTCATGCTTCGGGTTGACCGGATAAATCCCGCCTTTGAATCCTCCCTCCAGCACATTCAGCAGCAGGCGATGCCCGACACTGTCGGGACGTTCGGAGGCGCCGATGATCGCGACCGCGCGGGGAGAAAAAAAACGGCTGAGATAATGAGGGCCCATAATGCTCCGACAAAGGTAATCCGGAAATCGAAAAAATTTTAGCATCGAAAAAGCGCAATCCATGTATTTATTGCCGCTTAAAGTCTAGACTGGAGTAAAATGCCCTTATCGATCAATCCATATTAACTTTAGATTTATGTTGCAAAACAAATTGATACTGAACTCCACCCTGCTCGCCAATCTGATCGTCGTCAGCGGGCTGAGCGGCTGCGCATCCGAGCCGGCCCAGCCGGCAAAGGACGAATGGGAAGGCTGGAACCGCAGCGTGCACGGTTTTAACGACGATCTGGACAAAGCCGTCATCAAGCCCGTCGCAAAGGGATACCAGGAATATGTGCCGGAACCCGTCAATCAGAGCGTGACCAACTTTTTCGGCAATATCAATGATATCGGCATCACCCTGAACGACCTCTTCCAGCTCAAAATGCTGCAGGGCGGCATGGACCTGAGCCGTTTTCTGATCAACACGACCGCCGGAGTCGGCGGATTGTTCGATGTCGCCTCGAAAATCAATCTGCCCAAGCACAACGAGGATTTTGGACAGACCCTGGGCTTTTGGGGCATGCCTTCAGGCAATTATCTGGTATTGCCGCTGCTGGGCCCGAGCTCGCCGCGGGATGCGGTCGGCCTGCTCGGCGACGCCCTGCTGAATCCTTTGACTTATATCTCCTTCGGAAGCAGCGCGGCAGTCGGCGCGGCAATCACCGGCGCCAAGGCAGTCGAAGTGACCGATGCGCGCGCCGATCTGCTCACTTCCGAGAAGATCGTCGATGAAGCGGCGGTCGACCGCTACGATTTCATTAAAAACGCCTATCAGCAAAACCGCGAATATCTTGTCTACGACGGCAATCCGCCGGAACAAAATGCTGACGATATCGATCTAGAGGAAGCGATAACAGGCAGCGGCAAACCGGATCAAACCAACGCCGCGCCCTCCTCGGCGGCCGGCTCGGGCTTGCCTCCAGTGACGCAAGGCGCCAATAACCTCGGGCGTACGAACGATCAATCGGGCCCCGCGCCGGTCGTCAATCATTCACGGCGGCTACTCGAATTGATGCCGCCGGAATAAACGAACAAGGATTCATGCCATGAGCAAACCGTCCTATCCCGAAAACTGGAACGACATCGATACCGGACTTTATTCCCGATCGGTCAAAATTTTCAACCAAGTACGTAAGTTGCTCAGCGTCAAAATGAAGCTGCACGCTGAAGAGCAGGTCGAAAAAGGCGACATTTTTCTGTTCAACCACTTTTCGCGCTTCGAAACTTTTATTCCTCAGTTTTTGATTTACGAAAAAACGGGCGCTTACTGCTGCGCCATTGCTTCGGGCGAATTTTTCAGGGAAGACAATGTACTGTCCCGCTATTTGAGCAATGTCGGATGCTTTCCGCACAATCATCCGCGCCTGTTTCAATTGCTCGCCGCGCAGATTCTGCGCGGCCGCAAGGTGATCATCTTTCCGGAAGGGGGGATGGTCAAGGACCACCGGGTGATGGACGTGAAAGGCCATTACAGCGTCTATTCCCGGCTCACGGGCGAACGGCGCAAGCATCATACCGGCGCCGCGGTATTGGCGCAGGGCCTCGAGATCTTCAAGGAAATGATTCGGACCGCCTATCAGGAAAAAAATCATGCGCAACTGGTGCGCTGGAAGGAGCAGTTGGAACTCGACAGTTTGGACCAGTTGCTGACTTCCGCGCTCAAACCCACGCTAATCATTCCCTCCAATATCACGTTTTACCCGATCAGGACGTCCGAAAATTTATTGCTGACCAGCGTCGAGCTGTTTTCCGGCGGCTTATCCATGCGCCAGACCGAAGAATTGCTGGTCGAAGGCAATATCATTTTCAGGAACACCGACATGGACATCCGGATGGGAACCCCGGTCAATCCGCAGGAAGACTGGAGCTGGAGCACCAAAGCGCTGCAAGACTTGGTGGCGGCCGAGTTGACGTCGCTGGACGATATCTTCACGATGCCGCTGGCTCCCAAAAACTGGAAACACAAACTGCTCGGCTCTCTGCTGAAGGCCTCTTCCAATATGACGCGCAACCGCTATATGGAAGAAATCTATGCCAACGTCACGATCAACCTGAGCCATCTGGCTTCGACCCTGATCATGCATTGCATCGAAAACGGCCAGCTGCTGATCGAGCGCCAGCGCTTTTATAACGCGCTGTACATCGGCGTGAAGAAACTCCAGACCAACACGTCCATCCATCTGCATCGAAGCCTGCTGAATCCGAACTATTACCGAAACCTGAACATCGGTACCAATCAGAGTTTCGAGCATTTCATCAATGTCGCCAAATTATCCGATTTGATTGTCGAAGAGGGCGAGTATTACCGTTTCCTGCCCAAATTGCTCGAAGAGCACGATTTTGACCTGATCCGCCTGGAAAACCTGATCGCGGTTTACAACAACGAGGCCGAACCGATCGCCGCGATCGGCAAGACGATGATCGCGGCGCTGGCCGAATGCGACCGGCTCGATCCCGAAGAACTCGCCGGCTGGCGGTTCGAAGACGAGCAGATGGACCTGAAGTGGGAGCTCCACAAATACACCAAGCCCATTTACGAAGACATCAACGATCACGAAACCGCCACCGAAGACCCCTCGCCTTTTCTGCTCCAGCCGGTCGAAGAAAACGGCATCGGCGTACTGCTGATTCACGGCCTGCTCGCCAGTCCCTCGGAAATGAAAGGCTACGGTGTCCACCTGATGCACCAAGGCTATACGGTGATGGGCGTCCGTTTGAAAGGGCACGGTTCCTCGCCTTACGCGCTGCGGGACCAAAGTTGGGAGGATTGGTACACTTCGGTCGTCAACGGCTTCGAAATCCTGAAACTGCACTGCCGGAAGATCGTCGTGACCGGTTTTTCCACCGGCGGCGCGCTGGCGTTGAAACTGGCCTCCGAAAATCGCCCGGAGATCCTCGGTGTCAGCGCCGCGGCGGTCCCGTTGAAATTCATCAACCCAACCTTCATGCTGATCCCTTTCCTGCACGGTACGAACAAGTTTGTGGATTGGGTATCTTCCTACGAGGGAGTCAAGCCATTCCTGGAAAACGTCTCGGAACATCCGCACGTCAATTACCGGAACGTGCCGGTTCGTTGCCTCTATGAATTACGGCTTCTGATTCAGCATCTGGACGAATTTTTACCCAAGATCGAAATTCCGGTCTTGATTACTCATGGCGATCAGGACCCTGTGGTTTCAGTCAAAAGCGCGCCGGAAATCATGCAGAAAATCAGAGTCCCGGACAGACAACTGAAAATACTGAAATCGAAGCGGCACGGCATCATCATGGAAAACATCGACGGCATGTGGAAGATCAACGATGACTTTATTATTCATTGCACGAGTGAAACAAAAGCGGCCGAATTCAGTCGGATTGAGTAAAAATGCGAGCCGGGCAGCGCCCGCCGAAACAGGGCCGTCTTATCCGGCCAGGAGTAATCAACCCATTTTACACCCTACCCGTTCCGCTGCCGTGATCGTCGCCCGGTAAAAAATCAATCCTACTGCATATAAATAACAGGAGTCGAATTTATGAAAAACGTGGTTATTTCCGGCTATTGCCGGTCACCGTTTACCCCGGCCAGCAAGGGCGTGCTGAGCAAAGTCCGTCCCGACGACCTTGCTGCCCAGGTCATAAAAGGATTGATAGACAAAACCGGGGTCAACCCCGCCGACATTGAAGATCTGATTCTCGGCTGCGCATTTCCGGAAGGCGAACAGGGTATGAACGTCGCCCGCATCATCGGGCAGATTGCCGAGCTGCCGGTGACCGTCGCCGGCACCACGGTCAACCGGTTCTGCGGCTCGTCGATGCAGTCGATCCATATCGCGGCCGGCGCGATTCAATGGAATGCCGGCGACGCGTTCATCTGTGCCGGGGTCGAGTCGATGTCGCGCGTTCCGATGGGCGGCTTCAACTATATGCCGAATCCTGTGCTCTACCGGAATTATCCGGAAGTGTATATCAGTATGGGCGATACGGCCGAAAATCTGGCCAAGCAGTACAGTCTCTCGCGCGAGGAACAGGAGTCTTTCGCACTGCTGAGCCAGGAGAGAGCCTACAACGCGCAGCTGAAAAACCATTTTGTCGATGAAATCGTTCCGATCAAAACCCCGCTGGGAGTGGTGGACCTGGACGGCTGCCTGCGGCCCGACTCGAGCGCGGCCGGATTGGCCCAATTGCCGCCCGCGTTTCAGGCTGGGGGGACCGTTACCGCCGGTACTTCCTCACCGTTGACCGACGGCGCGGCCTCGGTGCTGGTGTGCAGCGAAGAGTATGCCGATGCCCATAACCTGCCGAAGCTCGCCCGGATCAAATCGATCGCGGTATCGGGCTGCGCGCCGGAAATCATGGGCATGGGCCCGGTTTCCGCGACCGAGAAAGCTTTGAAACGCGCGGGGCTCGACCTCGACGACATCGATATCATCGAACTGAACGAAGCTTTTTCGGCGCAATTCCTCGCCGTTTTAAAAGCGATGCCGATCCCGATACATAAACTCAATCTCGACGGCGGCGCAATCGCGCTGGGCCATCCGCTCGGCGCGAGCGGCGCCCGGATCACCGGCAAGGCGGCCAGCCTATTGGTCCGCGAAGGCAAACGCTACGCGCTGGCCACGCAATGCATCGGCGGCGGTCAAGGCATTGCCACGATACTGGAGGCGATCCAATGAACATTCAACATGTCGCCGTGGTCGGCGCGGGCGTGATGGGCGCCAGCATCGCCGCCCACATCAGTAACGCCGGCTGCAAAGTGATGCTGCTCGATATCGTGCCGGAGAATGCTTCCGACCGTTCGGTCATCGCGAAAACCGCGATCGAAAAACTGTTGAAGGCCGACCCGGCGCCGTTCATGCATAAGGACAACGCAAAGCTGATCACACCCGGCAATATCGAGGACGATCTGCCGAAACTGGCCGAGGTCGACTGGGTGATCGAAGCGGTGGTCGAACATCCGGGCATCAAGAAGTCGCTCTATCAAAAGCTGGACACTGTGTGCCGAAACGATTGCATCATTTCTTCGAACACGTCCACCCTGCCCTTGCGCCTGCTGGTCAAGGATCTTCCCGAAAGCTTCCGGCAGCGCTTTCTGATCACGCATTTTTTCAATCCGCCGCGCTACATGCGCCTGCTGGAACTGGTGTCGAGCCCGGAAACACGGCCGGACCTGCTCGAAGCGGTTAAACAGTTTGCCGACATCAAGCTCGGCAAAAATTGCGTGGCCTGCCACGATACCCCCGGTTTCATCGGCAACCGGATCGGCATCTACTGGACCCTTTGCGGCCTGCATGAAGCGATCGCGCTCGATTTGACCGTCGAGCAAGCCGACGCGGCGATTTCGCTGCCTTTCGGGATTCCTAAAACCGGCATTTTCGGCCTGCTCGACCTGGTCGGCCTCGACCTGATTCCGCATATCCTGGCCAGCATGAAGCAGGCCCTGCCGCCGAGCGATCCGTTTCATCAGCTCGGTGAACTGCCGCAAGTCGTGCAAAAGATGATCGCCGACGGCTATACCGGCCGCAAAGGCAAAGGCGGCTTTTACCGCCTGAATAAGCAGGACGGCGGTAAGGTCAAAGAGTCGGTCGACCTTAAGACCGGCCATTATGCCCTTTCCGTCAAAGCCGATTTGAATGCGCTGCAGGCAGCGCAAAAATCCGGTTTTCAGACGCTTCTGTCGCATTCGGACCCGGCCGCGGTTTTCGCCTGGCGGGTGATGTCGAAAACGCTCGGTTACGCGGCGAGCCTTGCGCCGGAAATCAGCGACGATATGACTGCCGTCGATGCAGCGATGCGCGACGGCTATAACTGGAAATCCGGCCCGTTCGAACTGCTCGACCAAATTGGTGTCGCCTGGTTTGTCGATAAATTGCAATCCGAAAACCGGCCCGTACCGCCGCTGTTGGCGAACAGGCAGCCGCTCTACAAGGCCGAGGCCGGCAAATTGCAGGCGGAAGGTTTTGACGGCGCTTATCGGCCGGTGACGCGGGCTCCCGGTATCGAACTGCTGTCCGACGTGAAGCTCCGCGGCGCCCCGGTTTTGCAAAACCGCTCGGCCAGTCTCTGGGACGCGGGCGACGGAGTCGCCTGCCTGGAATTTCACAGCAAAATGAATACGCTCGACATGGAGATCATGGAACTGATCCGGCAAAGCGTCGACCAGGTACGGAGCGGCTTCAAGGCGCTGGTAATTCACAACGAAGGCGAAAATTTCTCGGCCGGCGCCAATCTCAGCCTGTTGATGCAGGCGATCCACAACCAGGACTGGAACGCCGTCGCCGGTTTGATTACGACCGGCCAACAGGCTTACCAGGCGCTGAAATATGCGCCGTTCCCGGTCGTCGGCGCGCCAAACGGGCTGGCCCTGGGCGGCGGCTGCGAAATCCTGCTGCACTGCGATGCGATCCAGGCCCATGCGGAACTTTACATGGGCCTCGTCGAAGTCGGCGTCGGGCTGATTCCGGGCTGGGGCGGCTGTAAGGAATACCTCAGGCGCTGGTTCGCGTTTCCGAAAAAACCGGGCGGGCCGATTCCACCGATCGTAAAGGCGTTTCAGACGGTCAGCCTGGCAACCGTCTCGAAATCGGCGGCCGATGCGAAAGAATTGCTCTATCTGGGCAAGGACGACGGCATCACGATGAACAAATTTCGCCTCCTGGCCGATGCGAAAGCGAAGGCGCTGGCACTGGCCGAAAATTATGCGCCGCCGGAGCCGGCCGTATTCAGGCTGCCCGGCAAGACGGCACGCGTGATGCTGAACATGGGCGTCAAAGCCTTTCATGTACTTGGCAAGGCCACCGATTACGACCTCGTGGTGCTCGGCCAACTGGCCAAGGTGCTCAGCGGCGGCGACACCGATATCACCCAGCCGTTAACCGAAGACGACATCCTCGCGTTAGAATGCGAAGCGTTCGTCGAACTGGTCAAGCAACCTGGCACGCTGGCCAGGCTCGACCACATGCTGAAAACGGGCAAACCGCTGAGGAATTGACTTTGGGATGTGGCTAAAAATAACTTTCTGATGCAGGGCTTTGGTATAAGAACTATAAAAATATGAAGTGCCTGTAAACGCGGCGCTTCCGACAGCAACAGGAGAAATCGTCATGCTTTGGTTTATTGCTTTAATCGCCCTGGTATTGGCGGTGTGCTACCGGCGTACTTCCTTATTGATGGCTACCTGGGTGATAGGCCTGTGGCTGATGGCCTACCTATTGGCCTATGGCGTGACGCCTTTCAGCCAGGGTTTATGGGCTTTGTATCTGCTCATCTTCATGCCGCTGAACATCAATACGCTGCGCATGAAATGGATCAGCCGGCCGATGTTCAAACTGATGAAAGCGGCCTTGCCGCCGATGTCGCAGACCGAGCGGGAAGCGCTCGAAGCAGGCACGGTCTGGTGGGATGCGGAACTGTTCTCCGGCAAGCCGAACTGGAAAATGCTGCAGGATCTGCCCGCCGCCCGCCTGTCTACCGAGGAACAGGCTTTCATCGATGGTCCGGTGGAAACCCTGTGCGCGATGCTGAACGACTGGGACATCACCCGCAACCGGATGGACTTGCCAAAGGAAGTCTGGGACTACATCAAACGCGAAAAATTTTGCGGCATGATCATTCCGAAGCGCTACGGCGGCCTCGAATTTTCCGAAACGGCGCATTCGGAAGTGGTGATGAAGCTTTCGAGCCGCAGCTCGACCGCTGCGGTGACCGTGATGGTGCCGAACTCGCTCGGGCCTGCGAAACTGCTGTTGGTCTACGGCACCGAGGAGCAAAAAAACCACTATCTGCCGCGCCTTGCGAACGGGGAAGAAATTCCGGCCTTCGCGCTGACCGGTCCGCACGCGGGCAGCGACGCGGGCGCGATGCCCGATACCGGCATCGTCTGCTACCAGGATTTCAAAGGCCGAAAGACGCTCGGCATCCGGTTGAACTGGGAAAAACGCTACATCACGCTCGGCCCGGTTGCGACCGTTTTAGGTTTGGCGTTCAAGCTCTACGATCCTGATCGCCTAATCGGCGACAAGCAAAATATCGGCATCACCCTCGCACTAATTCCGACCAATACGCCGGGCATGTCGATCGGTCGCCGGCACTTTCCGCTCGACTCCGCCTTCCAGAACGGCCCGAACTGGGGCAAGGACGTATTCATTCCGATGGACTGGGTGATCGGCGGGATCGATCAGGTCGGCAACGGCTGGAAAATGCTAATGCAATGCCTCGCGACCGGACGCGCGATCTCATTGCCCGCGCTCAGCGTCGGCGGCGCCAAATTCACCAGCCGGAACACCGGCGCCTATGCGCGTATCCGCAAACAGTTCAACGTGCCGATCGGCGAATTCGAGGGTATCGAAGAGCCGCTCGCGCACATGGCCGGCCAGGCCTACCTGATGGATGCCGCGCGTAAGGTCACCTGTGCGGCACTCGACCAAGGCGAAAAGCCGTCGGTGATCTCCGCGATCCTGAAATACGAGCTGACCGAACGGATGCGCAAGGTAATCAACGACGGGATGGACATCCAGGGCGGCTCCGGCATCTGCATGGGGCCTCGGAACTATCTCGGCCGCCTATACGAGGTGATTCCGGTCAGCATTACCGTCGAAGGCGCAAACATCCTGACCCGCACGATGATGATCTTCGGCCAGGGCGCAGTCCGCTGCCATCCGTACATTCAAAAGGAAATGGCCGTTTTGAACCGGAGCGATAATGCCGAAGCTGCCGCCGAACAGTTCGACAGGATACTGTTCGAACACATCGGTTTTTTCATGCGCAATCTGGCTATAAGCTTCTGGTTCGGCCTGAGCGGGGGCCGCCTTGCTTCGGTGCCCGGCGACAAGTATAGCCGGCGCTATTATCGCCAAGTCGCGCGCTTCAGCGCCGGTTTTGCTTTACTGGCCGACTTTGCTTTATTGACGCTGGGCGGCGCCCTGAAACGCCGGGAACGGCTATCCGGCCGTTTCGCCGACGCACTCGGCAACCTGTATCTGTGTTCCTGCGTGCTGAAGCACTACCAGAACGAAGGCGGCCTGGACGACGATTTGCCCTTGCTGCACTGGGCCTGCCGGCAAACCCTGTATCAAACGCAGCAAGCATTAACGGAAATCTTGTGGAAGCTGCCGATGCGCCCAGCCGTCTGGCTGCTGCGCCTATTCATCTTCCCGCTCGGCAAACCCTGCCTGCCGCCCGGCGAACGGCTGATTCACCAGACGGCATCGGTTCTTCTAATCGAATCGCCCGCGCGCGACCGCCTGACCCGCGGCATTTACATCAACAACCAGCCGGACGATCCGACCGGCCGAATCGAAGTCGCGTTCAAGGCCGTGCTCGCCGCCTCGCCGGTCGAGGCGAAGCTTCGCCAGGCGCAAAAGAAAAAGCTGCTGGGCAAAGGCGACCCGTCGCACGCCGCCGCCGAAGCCCTGGCCAAAGGGCTCATCACCGAACTGGAAGCCGGCCTGATCGACGCCGCCAACAAAGCCCGGCTCGCGGCAATTACGGTTGACGATTTCAGCCCGGAAGAGATGGCCGGCGTCAAGCGGTCCTGACATTTTCGTTGGGCGTTTTGGCGCCGGCAATGCGCCTAACGATCAAAACCCACTTGTGGCGCAGCAGTCGACTATTTTGCGCCATATAAACCATGGGTGCATTTTTAAGCTGGCACGATAACGAACTCCACCCCTTGCGAATGTGCAGGATGGAGTTCGTTCCTTACCGCATCCTTCATGCTCATGCCAAATCCCTGCGCTGTATTACAGCCTCTTTGCTAAACTGATAAGTGGTCAACCTTTGCCGTTGCCAAATTATTTGCCATAGAAAGCGGCTAAAGGAAGAAGTCCAACATCTTTATTTTCCGGAGAATAACAATGATTAAAAAACTTGCCGCAAGCTATGGCCGCGCCTTATTGAAATCCTTCTTCGCTGTACTCGGGCTCTGCGCTGCTATGCCTGCAACTATTGTCGTCGCCGCCGATCCGGTCACTGCGCGCAAAGACTTGAAAGAAATGGGGGTCGATTACACCGAACAGCAATTCGCCAAATCTGCAGGCGAAGGCGATATGACTGCCGTCAACTTGTTTCTCGAGGCCGGCATGGACGTGAACGCCGGCGGCGGAGCCGCACTTGGTCTGGCGGCCGGACGGGGACAACTGGAAATGGTCAAGCTGCTGTTGTCCAAAGGCGCGAAACCGACCGCCAATTCCTTGCAATTCGCTCGCACCAGAGGGCATGCGGAAATAGAAAAAATCCTGGTTGAAGCCGGTGCGAAGGAATAATTTTTTGTCGTTCCTCCATTATTACGATGCACTAGCCCTTAGGATGGGTAGAGGCGCCAGCCGAAACCCATCGATCGAACCTGCCCAATCCCAAGAACACAAGCCTAATTTGGTGTCGCGATGCAAAAATAAGGAGTTTGATCCATATTTTTTATCCCAACTGATGGGCTTCGCTACGCTCTACCCATCCTAGATCTCGACGTAAAACCTTCATTACCCCATCAGCTTTTCGGGTTAAAATAAGGAATTAAATTGAAATTCCAGCTATTACCATGTCGATCACCCGCCCCGTCGTCCTCTGCTTTTCCGGCCACGATCCGAGTGGCGGGGCCGGCGTACAGGCCGATATCGAAACACTGGTCAGCCAGCATTGCCATGCCGCCAGCGTGATTACCGCGCTGACCGAGCAGGACAGCCGCAACGTCAAGAAACTGCTGCCGCAGAACCCTGAAGACATCATTAGCCAGGCCGAAACCGTGTTGACGGATCTGGATGTCAAGGTCTTCAAGATCGGTCTGATCGGCCATCATAAAATCGCCGAAGCGATCCATGCGATCCTGCAACGGCATCCGCACATTCCGGTCGTGCTCGATCCGGTGCTCGCGGCGGGCGGCGGCGCGGAAATGTCGGATCGGAAATTGCTCGAGGTGATCGTCGATCTCTTGCTGCCCCTCACGACCGTATTGACCCCAAACAGCCAAGAGGCACGCAAGCTGGCCGGTCTTGAGGATCTGAACGAATGCGGACTGGCCTTGCTAAAAAAAGGCTGCCGTTACGTGCTGACTACCGGCGCGCACGAAACGACGCCGAAGGTCAGCAATAGGCTCTACCACGACGGGCGCCGCATCGAAACCTTTCATTGGGACCGGCTGCCCGAAAGCTATCACGGCTCCGGCTGCACGCTGGCGGCCTGTATCGCAGGGCTTCTGGCGCAGGGATTGACGCCGGCACAAGCGGTTTACGAAGCGCAGGAATACACCTGGAATGCGCTGCAGCACGGCTATCTGCCCGGCAAGGGCCAGCACAACCCGGACCGCCTGTTCTGGATGGAAGCGGGCGTATGAAATTTCCGGCACGCGGCCTGTACGCAATCACCCAAACCGACGGCAAATCGCCGGCCACGGTCATCGCCGAAGTCGAGGCCGCGATCCGCGGCGGCGCGGTCGTCGTGCAGTACCGCGACAAGCATCCCCACGATGCGCTGACTCTGGCCCGCGAACTGGTCAAGGTCTGCCGCCGGCATCAAGTCCCGCTGCTGGTCAACGACAGTATCGAACTGGCGCTGGAAGCCGGCGCGGACGGCGTGCATCTCGGCAAGGACGACGGGCATATCCGCGAGGCACGTGAGCGGCTCGGCATCGATGCGATCATCGGCGTTTCCTGCTATAACTCGCTCGAACGGGCGCTGGAAGCCCAGGCGCACGGCACAACTTATGCGGCTTTCGGACGTTTTTTCCCTTCCGGCACGAAGCCTTTGGCTTCTCCCGCGCATCCGGATACGCTTCGCCAGGCCAGGCAAGCGCTGTCGATTCCGATCGTCGCGATCGGCGGCATTCTGCCGGAAAACGGTGCGGCGCTGCTCGCGGCCGGAGCCGATTTGCTGGCCGTGATCGGCGGCGTTTTCGACCGCGAGCCGGAACTTTCGGCCCGCGCCTATCAATACCTGTTCGATCGTTGATGAAATCTTTTCTGCTGGCTTCGTTCGCCCTGCTGGCCGCTTGCGCTGCTATCGCCGAATTGCCGCAAGAACGCGTGAACGACGGCAAGCAGCTGGCCTTCGACCGCAACAAAGGCAACTGCCTGGCCTGCCACGCGATCGACGACGGCGAATCGCCCGGCAATATCGGCCCGCCGCTGGCGGCTTTGAAAACGCGTTTCAAAGACAAAGCGCAGCTGCGCGATCAGATCTTCGACGCGACCCGCTTCAACCCCGAAACCAGTATGCCGCCGTTCGGCAGAAACAGGATTCTTACCGCCGACGAAATCGACCGGATCGTCGATTATTTATGGAGTCAGCCATGACCACCCGCCGCTCTTTCCTTAAAAAATCGCTGGCATTCAGTGCCTGTTCGTTCGCCTCAACTTTAGGTTTACTTGCGCCGCCCAAGGTATTCGCCGAATGGCGGGTCGAAAATTTCAAACAAGTCCCGCTCGAAGAGTCGCTGAAACGATTATTCAAGGACCAAAAAATCACTGAAAGTAAAGACATCGAAATCAAGATACCGCTGATCGCCGAAAACGGCGCGATCGTACCGATTACGGTCAGCAGTTCCCTGCCCGGCGTCAGGGCCGTCTCGATCTTCGTGGCGAAAAATCCGGTGCCGCTGGCTGTACGCTTCGAGCTGTCGCCCGATCTCGATCCATTCGTTTCGGCACGCCTGAAAATGGCCGAGACCTCCGAAGTAATCGCGGTCGCGGAAACCGATAGGGGGTTTTACAGCGCCAGACAACTGGTCAAAGTCACGATCGGCGGCTGCGGGGGTTGACATGTCGAGCATCAAGATTCGTACCAAACGCTTCGAAGGCAAGACCCAGATCCGGACCCTGATCACGCACCCGATGGAAACCGGCCGCAGCAAGGATCCGAAGACGAACCAGCCGATTCCGGCCCATTTCATCCGGGAACTGAAGCTGAGCCACAACGGCAAGGCGGTCATGAACTGCCAGGTGGGCATGAGCATTTCGAAAGACCCGTATTTCGCATTCATGCTGAAAGGCGGCGAGCCCGGCGACCAAATCAAAATCGAATGGGTCGACAATCTCGGCAACAAAGACAGCGAAGAGCATGTCCTCAAATGAAGGTAGAGTACGCTGTGCGTACCTTTATGAAGTTTTGACACTTACGAAAGATTTGAAAAAGGTACGCACAGCGTACTCTACGAAAAGCGTTTTGCTCGCTGGCCTCCTGTTTGTCGCCTTTCCCCTGCATGCCGCACCATCGCAAGACCGGCAGCAATTCCAGGAGCATTACCGCCGGCTCTTCCCGCAGTTGCGCCTGAGCGATTACGCCAACGGCGTCTATGCAATCGACCCGGTCGCGCGTGAATCCTGGCAGGCGATCGAAGAATTTCCGCCTTATGAGGAGGCGATCGAACAAGGCGAAAAGTTGTTCAATATGCCTTTTCCGCAAACCGGCGGCCGCTATGCCGACTGTTTTCCGGAAAAAGGCATCGGTATCGCGCATCGCTATCCGCAATGGGATAAAGACAAAGGCGAAGTCGTCACGCTCGCCCAAGCGCTGAACGATTGCCGGGAAAGAAGCCGTGAAAAACCGCTGGACGCCGAAAAAGGCGAGATCACCTTCTTGCTCGCCTACATGGCCTACACCTCGCGCGACCAGGCGATCGAGATTACGATTCCGGAAGACGACCCGCGTGCCCTGGCAGCTTATCGACAAGGCAAGAACTTTTATTACGAACGCCACGGCCAACTGAATTTCGCCTGCGCAACCTGTCATGTGCAAAACGCCGGCAAGCGCATCCGTTCGGAAATCCTCAGTGCTTCGCTCGGCCATACCGCCAACTGGCCGACGTATCGGTTGAAATGGGGCGAAATGGGCACCCTGCACCGGCGTTTTCGCGAGTGCCTGACGCAAATCAGGGCCGATGCGCCGCCAGCGCAAAGCGTCGTCCTGCGCAATCTCGAATATTTTCTAAGCTACATGAGCAACGGCGTTCCGATCACCGGACCCAGTACACGCAAATGATCAAAATCCAACCCGCCTGCAACGACATCCATGAACCCGGACTGATTCCGCTAAACGATGCGCTGACCCGCATTCTGGATGCCTCGCCGCCAATCGGCGGCTACGAACGCGTGAATATCGAAAATGCGCGGGGCCGTACCCTGGCCGAGGCTATCACGGCCGATTTCAATGTGCCGGGGTATACCAACTCGGCGGTCGACGGCTATGCGCTAAGCGGGGCCGACTTGCCGGCGGAAGGCACGCGCATTTTGGAGATTGCCGGCAAGGCCTACGCCGGCGAACCGTTTCAGGGCAGGCTCAATCCCGGCCAATGCCTGCGGATCATGACGGGCGCCCCGATGCCGGAAGGGCTCGATACGGTGATCATGCAGGAACATGCGGAACGGCGCGGCAATACCGTGCTGATCGACGGACGCCATAAACCCGGTCAGAACGTGCGCCGGGCCGGAGAAGACATCAGGCTAGGTCAGACCATTCTGCATCCCGGCAAACGGCTGATCCCGCCCGATATCGGACTGATCGCTTCGCTCGGCATTCCCGAAATCAATGTGGTTCGCAAACTCAGGATCGCAATCGCCTCGACCGGGAACGAGATCTTCAGTATCGGAACGACGCCCAAGGCGGGTGGCCTCTACGACAGCAACCGCTACAGCCTGTGGGCGGCGCTTGATCGGCCCGATATTGAAGTGATCAATCTCGGCATCGTCGAAGACAGGCCCGACGCACTGCTGAACGCTTTCGAGCAGGCTGCAGAGTTCGCCGATGTGATCGTTTCGACCGGCGGCGTTTCGTCCGGAGAAGCCGATTACACCAAAACCGCGCTGCAAACTTCGGGACGGATCGGCTTCTGGAAGGTCGCGCTCAAACCCGGCCGCCCCTTTGCCTTCGGCCGGATCGGCAATGCGGTATTCTTCGGGCTGCCCGGCAACCCGGTCGCGGTCATGGTGACTTTTTATCTCCTTGTTCTGCCCTCGCTCGAAAAAATGCTCGGGATCAACAACAAGCCGATCGTGCCGCTTTTCCGTGCCCGGATGCTGGACGACCTGCGCAAGAAGCCGGGACGTACCGAAGTCCCGCGCGGGATAATCGGCCAGGATCAAAACGGCGAATGGACGGCCCGAAGCACCGGCAATCAGGGTTCGGGCATCTTGAGTTCGATGAGCCTCGCGAACGCTTTGATCATTCTTGAGCACGACAGGGGAAACGTAAAAGCCGGAGAGACGGTCTGGGTGAATCCGTTCGCCGGCTTGTTCTAAATAAAAAAGGCCGCTTCTGCGGCCTTTTTCAAAGGTCAGGAACGCCGTGTTTCAGGCCGAGTTAGGCTGGCCGCCTTTTCCGCTCCGCGCATACCTGAAGCACAAATAGCCGATCACGACGCAGACCCCAATCGTAAACAGAAACTTCTTAACTTTGATAAACGATTCGTCGCCCTCGATGCCGACCGAGAACGGAATATGCGTATCGACTTTTTCGTTATTGTTGTCGATGGTCACGTGAACCAGATAATTACCGGCGCCGAACTGGCTGAAATCGACTGCACCTTCCACCGTACCGGTTTTGCTGGTGCTTGGAGGCCGATAGAAAACCCGCGTGCCTTCCGGCTCCTTGGTGACTTCGAATTCGATGCTGACATGACGCAGTTGCTTGTCTTCGTAATCGAAAACCAGATTGGTCATGCCGACCTTCGGTACCGATCTGCAGTAGCTCTTGTTTTCGCTGAAAGTCGGCGTATAGGCCGCGAAATGAATCCACTCGTTGCTGACTTTGATTCTGCACGGATCCACATCGTTCGCATCGCCCCGGTGGGCATAAACGGGCTGCTGCAAGATTATGGCAAACATCAGCAGATGCGCCAGCCACACAACCCGCTTTGCCGAGCCTAACGCTAAATTTTGTCCTCTACTCCAGGAACTTCCTGTTTTTTGTCCGTGCCGTTTTGTTATTTTCATTATTAACCTCCACACATAAGAACAATTCGGCTATGGCTAGCCGACACCTTCGACCTTCGCGTTGAAATGCCGCCTGCACTGCATCATCTAAAATAAATACGCATTTATCCCTACCGAATCGGTCGGGAAACGCAGGCAACGGCCTGATAATATACCCTTTCTTCCGTTATTCGAAAGATGACCGCTTAAAAAATTCTTCCTCGGCATCAACGAAAGCCCGCTCCGCTTCAAAAATATCATTGTTTGCTCGGGCAGGCGCAATGATGGTAATTTATGGATCCGTTTTCGGATCGATAACTTCGCCCTGCGATTTGCGGGATACATCCAGACCGCGATCTTCAGCGCATCTTCGGAGATTCTTTGGAGATTGACTCATGACTTGGCTTCCCAATCTACTGACGCTTTCGCGCATTGTTTTGCTGCTGCCCGTGATGGGACTCCTCGCAGCGGCAGATATCGCCGACTACCGATGGGCTTTTGCCCTGTTTCTGGCGGCCGGTCTGACCGATCTGGTGGATGGCTGGGCGGCAAGACGCCTCAATTGCGTCAGCAACGTCGGTGCGTTTCTCGATCCCTTGGCGGATAAGATTATGTCCAATGTCCTGCTGGTGTTCCTGGCCTGCCGCTATCCGGCCTGGATTCCGCTATGGATGGTACTGCTGCTGCTCGCGCGCGAATTCGCGGTGCAGGGATTCCGCAGCATGGCGCCCTGTCTGGGCGTAATGATCAGGACCGAACGCCTGAGCAAACTGAAGACTTTATTTCAACTGATCGCCGCCGGCGCGGTAATCGCAGGATTGGGATGGGAGAGTCTATCGACCATTGCGGCTCCGGTCGCATTGACCAGCCTGATCCTGGCTTTGGCATCGGGCTATATCTCGATGACGACAATATTCATCAGGAATGCCGATCTTTGGTCCCGGCGGCCGCTGGACATGGAATCCCGCTAAAGAGAATGCGTTTCACGTCCCTGTCGACCGTCCTCCTGAACATTACGGAACAAATGCGCCTTATCAGCCTACTGCCTCGACGCGCCAGCTTTCGAGGCATCGGTGATGGTGACATCAACGCGGCGATTTTGCTGCCTTCCTGCCGAAGTCGAGTTCGAAGCGATCGGAAAGTTCTCCCCCATGCCTTGCACCGTCATGCGTTGCGGCGAAATCCCGTTACTTGCCAGAAAGTCCCTGACCGCTTCCGCGCGTCTGGAGGAAAGCTCTTCGTTGTAAGCTTCCGAACCTCGGCTGTCGGTATAGCCTTCGATCTTCACCATGGTATCGGAATGCTGCCTTAAATAATCGACGAGCGGATATAATTTCTGAAGGCTGCCGGGTTTCAGATCTGCGCGGGCCGTATCGAACAACACATCCCCCAGCGTCACCAAAATGCCTTCCGGCACTTTTCTGGCTTTCAGCTTCTGAATTTCGGCATCGCGGGCTTCCAGGCGTATCCTGTCTTTTTGAGCGCTAAATTTTTCGAAATCTTTGTCCGAGGCACTTCGCTCGGCATTTGCCCGGGCCAGCTCCAGCTTGAGGCTGGTCAGGTAGGAAAGGTGCGACGTTTCATCAAAATCTTCGTCCTCTTCCCAGGTATTTTCCGCTTGCTGCAACAGGTCTTGCGCCGCGAATAAGTCGGCGGAAGCGTAGGACCGGACCGCCGGGTCATGCATCGTTTGCAGATAGTCCGCTCGCGCTCTTTCCAGAGCCATAGGGGGATCCGACGTACAAGCCGTTATCAATCCGCTGGATAAGACAAGCCCAATACTCAACCATTTATTTGGTTGAAACAAAATTTGTGCTGCCACGGTACACCTCCGAATGATTCGATTACTGTCCTTGGATTTGTCGGGAAGATTCCTCTTTCAGGGCCTCGATCGCCTTCTTCATATCCTCTACCTCTTTGGCCTGTTTAGCCGCGGCGGCTTTGGCGTTGGCTAACGTGGCTTCGGCAACGGCTTCCTGAGCCAGCCTGCGCGCGTCGTCATTTTCATCGTCATCGACGGCCTTGTTGGCCCGAGCGAGTTTTGCGCGAGCGCTGGTCAAAAGTTCGGGCTCGAATTGTTCGGCGCCGCTTCGGCCGGCGTCCTGTATTGCGAACTCGGCCTTCGCCAGCGTATCTCGAGGCGGCGTTGAACTGCAGCCGATCAGCGCCATCGTCAAACTTGCCGGCGCTGCTAGAACTCCTAATCTCAAAAACATATTCATCTTAAACATATTGCGCACCTTAAATTTGAACAGTATTGTTTTAGCGAAACGGTTAGGAATTAGAATGAGTCAGATACACAACCCCCCGCTAATTTATTATTACGATTCCGTTAATAATTTTCAGTTCAGAGTTCGACCCGTTTTTTATATGATATAAGGGTATAGAATTTAAAATATATACAATACTCATTCTTTGGCTGTGAAAACCTTGCCCCGTTTAAGGCATTCCATGAGCCGAGCATTTAATTTATCGCATTAGTCACGGTATATGCGACTGTCAAATTCAAGCAATAAGTGCCTGGCATGGATATCAAGCGGATACTGATGATCATGAAGTCGACAGAATACGCAATGTAATCATTTAATATCTATTTTATTACCTCTCTGAAACAGCGGCTTTATACAATAAGATGAACTGCCTATAGAAAAATATCAGACAGCATTTCAGTAAACATCGACAAACCCTCTAAAATAATAATTGCCGCAACCATCTACTGATAAATAAAAGGAAGATTATTGAGAAAATTTAAAATAAAGTTAGAATATATGATAATTAAGCTAATTTATTTAACGCCTTATATCAGGAAATATTGATAAAAAACCAGACGTATCGGCCCGGTTCCTGATATTCACTACGAATAAAAGAATGGATCAAACTGGTGCAATCGACGGAAAAAAGTCGGAAAGCGCGAAGGGAATCCGATAAAGGAGATTAGTTTTCAGGGCCGGGCAATAACGCCGCGGTCATTTCTGTTTTCTTTCTGGAAGAATTATTCTTATGAAAAAATTGATCTTTTTATTTCTGACAGGCCTTACCGCCTGCGCACGGCACCATGACCCGGCCATATTGCCCGGATCTCTTGAATGGATCGATTTGAGCCATAGCTACGACAAAAACACCTTATACTGGCCGAACAATGCCAAAGGATTCGAACACATGACCGATGCGGACGGTAAAACGCCGCTCGGCTATTACTACTCTTCCTACAGTCTCTGTACGCCCGAACACGGCGGCACGCATCTGGATGCGCCGGTCCATTTCGCGGAAAACGGGCAAGCAGTGGACAGGATTCCGCTGGAAAGCCTGATCGGCGACGCGGTGATGATCGATGTTTCAGTTAAGGCGCTGGCGGACCGGGATTATCAGATCGGGGTCGAGGACATCCAAAACTGGGAAAAGGAGCACGGCGCGATTCCGGACAACACGATCGTCCTGTTCAGGACCGGCTACGGAGCGTTTTACCCGGACCGGGCCGGCTATTTCGGCACACCGAAAACCGGTCCCGAAGCAATCCCCGAACTGCATTTTCCCGGCATCGGTCCGGCTGCGGCTGCGTGGCTGGTCGAAAACAGAAACATTAAAGCGGTAGGACTTGATACGCCGAGCCTCGATTACGGCCAATCGAAAGACTTCGAGACGCACCGGATTTTGTTGGGCCATAGCAAACCCGGTTTCGAAAACCTGGCCAATCTGGAGAAACTCCCGGCCGAAGGCATTTATGTGGTAGCGCTGCCAATGAAAATAGCGAAAGGCAGCGGGGCGCCGCTGCGGATTATCGCCGGACTGCCATCCCGGTAGTCATATTGGAGCGCCGCCTACTCGCGCTCTGAGGCAGGCGGCGTTCATACCTGATCCGGGCTACGGCTCCGCAATATGGCAAGTATGCTGCGTACGGTCCGGCTTGGGAGGTTCCGGACTTCGCCGGTGCAGAGCCGTAGGGACTATGAGATACCCGTGACGTTCCGGATCTTGCCGACCAATGCGGCAAAACCCGAAACCACAGACTTTTTCCCGCCGACCAGCACCGCCAGCAACTCGTCGTCTTCCCATTCCAACAAGTCGGCGAACCGGTTTTGTTCATCCTCATCCGCCAGAAGATAATGCGTTTCCAGATAGTGCAGCAGCAAAATATCCAGCTCTACGACGCCTCGGCGGCATCGCCATTTCAGCTTTTCGAACGAACGCATCAACCTTCCTGCCGTTGCAGCAGAAGTTTTTTGATTTCCGCGATCGCTTTGGCCGGATTGAGACTTTTCGGACAGGTATCGGTGCAGTTCATGATCGTATGGCAGCGGTACAGCTTGAACGGGTCTTCGAGCTCGTCGAGGCGCTGGCCGGTGTTTTCGTCGCGGCTGTCGTTAATCCAGCGATAGGCCTGCAGGAGTACCGCCGGCCCCAGGTAGCGCTCGCTGTTCCACCAGTAGCTCGGGCAGCTCGTCGAGCAGCAGAAGCACAGGATGCAATCGTACAGCCCGTCCAGCTTGGCCCGGTCTTCACGGCTTTGCAGGCGTTCGCTGTCGGCAGGCGGCGGCGTTTGGGTTTCGATCCAGGGTTTGATCGAAGCGTATTGGGCGAATAAATGGTTCAGGTCGGGCACCAAGTCTTTCACCACTTGGGCGTGCGGCAACGGGAATATTCGTATCGTGTCGGGCAGCGAATCGATCGCCTTGGTGCAGGCCAGGGTATTTTTGCCGTCGATGTTCATCGCGCAGGAACCGCAGACCCCTTCCCGGCAGGAGCGGCGGAACGTCAAGGTGCTGTCGACCTCGTTTTTGATTTTGATGATCGCATCGAGCACCATCGCTCCGCAGTGTTCCGCGTCCAGTTCATAGACGTCGATGCGAGGATTGTCGCCGGTTTCCGGGTCCCAGCGGTAGATCTCGAAGCGGCGGATATTTTTGACGCCAGCGGGCGCATGATGCGTTTTTCCCTTTTGCACGCGCGAATTTTTCGGCAGAGTAAATTCGGCCATCAATAAATCCTCTCTTTCGGTGGGAAAGCCTCGACTTCGTCGGTCAGCGTAAACAGATGCACCGGCCGGTAGTCGATTTTGACCTGATTGCCCGGCAGCCAGGTCAGCGTATGTTTGAGCCAGTTCGCATCGTCGCGGTTCGGATAATCTTCGCGCGCATGCCCTCCCCGGCTTTCCTTCCGGTTGCCGGCCGCGCTGATCGTGACCAACGCCTGGCTCAGCAGATTATCGAGCTCCAGCGTTTCGACCAGGTCGGTGTTCCAGATCAGCGAACGGTCTTTCAGGGAAACATCCGCAAACGAGGCGCGAATCTCGGCCATCGCCTTGATCCCTTCATCCAGCGTCGACTGGGTCCGGAACACGGCCGCCTTCGCCTGCATCGTTTTCTGCATGTCCAACCGAATCTCGGCGGTCGGACGGCCTCCCTGCGCATGGCGAATTTTGTCGAAACGGGCAATCGCCCGGTCGGCCGCATCCTTGCGTAGCGGCTTATGCGCATCGCCCGGTTTGATCAGTTGGGCGCAACGGATCGCGGCGGCACGTCCGAACACGATGATGTCGAGCAGCGAGTTCGAACCGAGCCGATTTGCGCCATGCACCGAGACGCAGGCCGCCTCGCCGATCGCCATCAAGCCCGGCACCACATGGTCGGGATTGCCGTCCTTCAGCGTCACGACTTCGGTATTGTAGTTGGTCGGAATGCCGCCCATGTTGTAATGCACGGTCGGCAGGACCGGAATCGGCTCCTTGGTCACGTCGACGCCGGCGAAAATGCGTGAGGTTTCGGCGATGCCAGGCAGGCGTTCATGGATGATCGCCGGATCCAGATGTTCGATGTGCAGATAGATGTGATCTTTCAGCCTGCCGACGCCGCGGCCCTCGTTGATCTCGATCGTCATCGCCCGGCTGACGATGTCGCGCGAAGCCAGATCGCGCGCAGACGGCGCATAACGTTCCATGAAGCGTTCGCCTTCGGCGTTGGTCAGATAACCGCCCTCCCCGCGCACCCCTTCGGTAATCAGGCAGCCCGAACCGTAAATGCCGGTCGGATGGAACTGTACGAATTCCATGTCCTGCAGCGCAAGGCCCGCGCGCAGCACCATCGCGTTGCCGTCGCCGGTCACCGTATGCGCCGAGGTACAGGAGAAATAGCTGCGCCCGTAACCGCCGGTCGCGAGCACGGTCATATGCGCCTTGAACAGATGCAGCGAACCGTCGTCCAGAGACCATGCCAGCACGCCGCGGCAGACGCCGTCTTCCATGATCAGATCGAGCACGATAAATTCGACGAAAAATTCGGCGTTGTGCTTCAGTGACTGCTGGTACAAGGTGTGCAGGATCGCATGGCCGGTCTTGTCCGCCGCCGCGCAGGTGCGCTGGGCGCGTCCCTTGCCGTAATGGGTGGACATGCCGCCAAACGCGCGCTGGTAGATCTTACCTTCCGGCGTCCGGGAAAACGGTACTCCGTAATGTTCGAGCTCGATGATCGCCGGAATCGCTTCCCGGCACATGTATTCGATCGCGTCCTGGTCGCCGAGCCAGTCGGAACCCTTGACCGTGTCGTACATGTGAAAACGCCAGTCGTCCTCGCCCATGTTGCCGAGCGCCGCGCTGATGCCTCCTTGCGCCGCGACGGTATGGCTGCGGGTAGGAAAAACCTTGGTGATGCAGGCGGTTTTCAGGTTTTTTTCGGCCATCCCGAGCGTAGCCCGAAGGCCCGCACCGCCCGCGCCGACGACCAGTACGTCATAGGCATGTTCGATAATCTTGTATGAAGCCGTCATGAATCATCCTGTCTGTAGCGTGCGAAATACGGCCAGCAAAGCAATCAACGAAAGCAGGGCCGCTCCAAGATTGACCAGCCAGATCAATACGATCTTGGAGCCTTCGCGATCGACGTAGTCTTCGATCACCACGCGCAAGCCAAGCGCCGCATGGTAAAACGCCGCTGCCACAAAGGCGATCACACCAACTGTATTTACCGGTGCGGCGAGCCAATCCCGGGTTTCCGCATAGGGGGTAGTCGCACTCAAATCGACCAATTTGACCAACCAGTAGGACAACGGAATCAGCGCCGCGGCGGTGACCCGCTCCATCCACCAGCGCGTGGTCCCGGATCTCGCCGCTCCCAATCCCCGCGCTTTCGCTAAAGGCGTTCGGTATTTCATAAGCTATCCCTACTCGAAAGAACAAAAACCGCCAGCGTCAGCAGCACCGAAGCCGTCAGTTCGATCCAGGCATAGCGGTTCAAAGTGCCGGCCTCGAAACCCTGGCCCGCATCCCAAATCAAATGTCTGATGCCATGGCACAAATGGAAAAACAGAGCATAGATGAATGCCCAGCTTAGAAAACGCATCCCCCCCGAACCGGCGATCGCCTGCGCCGAAGCGTAAGCCTCGGGCCCTGCAGCCAGCGCCGACAAGAGGCAAACGACAGACAAGAGCCCGGCCGACAACAAGACCCCGGTAATCCGGTGAGTAATTGAAAGCACAGCGGTCAACGGCAGCCTGTAGACTTGCAGATGGGGCGAAAGAGGTCTTGGATGTGGCGCGTTCATGGCTTCGATTCCGGAGTGAAGAAAGGGTTAAAAATCGATGCAGCGCCCGTTTTTTTCCCAGTCACCATAGCGGGTCGGCTCAGGCCCTTTAAAGCCGCCGATTTCTTGGTCAGGGGATAACGGTATTGAAGGAATGGACTGCAGGGAGTCGTCCCGTTCCGGTTGCTCAGTTTGTGCCGGGCTGGATGTCGATTGTTCCGTCATCATCGCTGGAGAGCTATCTGAGTGAAAGGAGTTCGTGCGCGAAGGCACAAAAGACGAAGGCTATGACATGACCGCAAATTTCCGCTGCAGCCAATACAAGGCGAATACCAAAAACCCATGAAATTGAAAAATCAGGAATTCGACTTGGTAACCTGTCGCAAAGTTTAACTTTATTATATAAAGCAAAGAGCCCCGGTAACAAGGCCTAAAAGCACATTGGCGGGAAAAAATGGTGCCCAGGGACAGAATCGAACTGTCGACACAAGGATTTTCAGTCCTTTGCTCTACCGACTGAGCTACCTGGGCAATGGCTGATGTCAGCCTGTGGGGATAAATCTATTTGAATGATCTGCGGCAATGGTGCCCAGGGACAGAATCGAACTGTCGACACAAGGATTTTCAGTCCTTTGCTCTACCGACTGAGCTACCTGGGCTTGCCTGCAAAAAGACGCATATTTAAACCGATAATCGGCAGTACGTCAACAAAAAAGTTTTTTAAAGTTAGGGTAAAGAAATCACTCCCAAGCGATTCAACCCGTTACCGAAATTCCCGACAGGCGCGCTCGTTGCGCCTCGCCTAAGTTTTTGCCGAAGCGATTTCCAGATTCAATGGTCTATCGCGGATAAGGCCTGATCAGCGCGGAAATAATCGGTTAGAATAGACGATTTTATGCGGGAACCGCCTTATGAGCGCCTTTTCGTTTATTGCATTTTTTAGCCCTGCTTGTATGGAACAAGTCGGGCAATAACGGGCGATGGTCGGACCCAACTCCACTCTGGCATAACAAATAATAAAATCAACGTGCAAAAGTCTTCCCCCCAGTACCTCGTCGGCATTGATCTCGGCACGACCCATACCGTGGTCGCCTATGCGAAAATAGGCGAAGCCCCCATCAACCTTCGGATCTTCGAGATCGAGCAATTAACCGCACCGGGCCAGGTCGCGGCCAGAACCCTATTGCCGTCGGTCCGTTATCATCCCGCCGAAGGCGAACTGTCCCAAGCGGATATCGTGTTTGCCGCGGAAGCGGACAACGCAGTAATCGGCGAAGCCGCGCGCGTACTCGGTGCCAAAACCAAAGGACGCCTGGTCGCCAGCGCGAAAAGCTGGCTGTCGCATCCTTCGGTCGATCACGGCGCCGGGATTCTGCCCTGGGGCGGCAGCGATGACACCAGCAAAGTCTCTCCGATCGACGCGAGCGCGAGCTATCTTGCGCATGTCCGCAAAGTTTGGGGCCACCGTTTCAAGGATGCACCGCTTGCGGATCAGGACATCGTGATCACGGTGCCCGCCTCGTTCGACGAAGCGGCGCGCTCGCTCACGCTCGAAGCCGCGCGGCGGGCCGGCTTGCCCAAGGTCCGGCTGCTCGAAGAACCGCAGGCGGTCTGCTACGACTGGCTTCGGCGGAATGCCGGCAACATCGGCGAACTCCTTGCCGATGTGCATCTGCTGCTGATTTGCGATGTCGGCGGCGGCACCACCGACCTGACCCTGATCAAGGTCGAGCACGAGGGCCCGGAGCCGAAACTGACTCGGATCGGGGTCGGCGACCACCTGATGCTCGGCGGCGACAATATCGATCTGGCACTCGCGCATCTGGCCGAAAGCCGGCTGCTCCGCGGCGAACAGCGTCTATCCGCGGCCGAATTGTCGCAATTGCTGGAGCAGTGCCGGATCGCGAAGGAGCGCCTGTTGGCCGACGGTGCACCCGAACAGGTCAACGTGACGCTGCTTGGCGGCGGCTCGAAGTTGATCGGCGGCTCCCGGGCCGCGACTTTAAGCCGCGAGGAAGTTCGCGCCATCGCACTGGACGGTTTTTTTCCGTTATCGGGACGCGACGACCTGCCGGATCGGAAACGCAGCGGCGTCGTCGAATTCGGACTCCCGTACGCGGCGGAACCGGCGGTCAGCAAACATATCGCGGCGTTTTTGAAACTGCATGAAAGCGCCGCGCGTGAAGCCACGCTGGGGCACGGCAGCGCGCCCGATGCATTGCTGGTTAACGGAGGCGTGTTCCGCAGTCAGACCTTAAGCCATAGGATCGAGGAGCTCTGCCGGTCCTGGAATAACGGCAAACTGACCCTCCTCGAAAACCGCCATCCGGAACTCGCGGTCGCCTTCGGCGCGGTCAGTTACGCGCTGGCCCGGCGCGAGAAAAAACTCAAGATCGGCGGCGGCGCGGCGCGCAGCTATTTCTTGCTGATCGATACCGGCTCTGCGGAACAACAGCAAGGCGTCTGCGTTCTCCCGAAAGGCAGCGAGGAAGGCGACGAAGTGATCTTGAAAGACCGCCGTTTCGCGTTGCGCCTCGGCATGCCGGTGCGCTTCCATCTGTGCTCGATGTCCGGCGATACGCCTTACAAGCCGGGCGATATCGCCGACATGACCGAACAATTCCATTCCCTGCCGCCGCTGGCAGCCGCCTTCGAGAGCGAAGACAGCCAGGCCGGCAGCGAAGAAATCGTACAGTTGTCGGTCACCCAGACCGAAATCGGCACACTGAAAATCGAATGCGTCTCGGTGCAAGACAGCAGCCGGCGCTGGAATGTCGAATTCCAGATTCGCTCCCGCGGCCAAACGGCACTGACCGCCGACGTTTCATTGCCGCCGCAGTTCGATAAAGCGGCCGAACAAATCCGCGCCGTGTTCGGCTCGAAATCGAAAGCGATCGATCCGAAAGCGGTCAAAAGCCTGCGCACCGACCTGGAGAAGATCCTCGGCGAAGCGCGCGATGTCTGGCGGACGCCGCTGCTCCGAGCCCTGTTCGCAGAACTGCTCGAAGGCGCCAAATACCGCAAGCGCTCGGAACACCATGAGCGGGTCTGGTTCAGCCTGACCGGTTTCTGCCTGCGCCCCGGCTTCGGTTTCGCGCTGGACGACTGGCGCGTCGAACAGCTCTGGAAGCTGTATCCGCACGGTTTGCAATTCGTGAATGAAATTCAGAACTGGGCCGAATGGTGGACGCTGTGGCGGCGGATCGCAGGCGGTCTGACAGAATCCGCGCAGGAACAGCTTTTTGCGGACATTGCCAAATATATCAATCCTGCCTCCGCACGCCAGCCCGGCGTCGCCAAGCAGCTGAAGGTGCGCAGTTTCGACGACATCGTGCGCCTCGCGGCCGTGCTCGAACGCCTTCCGGTCGAGAAAAAAATCCAGCTGGGCGAATGGCTGCTCAATCGCCTGCAAAAGCCCGGCGAATCGAACCAGAGTTGGTGGGCCCTAGGCCGTATCGGCGCCCGGATGCCGTTTCACGGCAGCAGCCACAATGTAATCCCGCCCGAAACCGCGGCACTTTGGCTCCGGCAAATTGCACAGGCCGACTGGAAAAAAATTCCGCAGGCCGGTTTTGCGGCAACGCTGATCGCCCGGATGAGCGGCGACCGCGCCCGCGATATCGATGAAGAAACGCACCGCCAAGTCGCCGAGAAGCTCCGGCTCGCAAAGGCGCCGTCTTCCTGGATCGAGTTAGTCGAAAGCTATAAGGAACTCGATGAAAAAGAAGAACAACAGATTTTCGGCGAAGCGTTGCCGCCCGGCTTGAAATTGATCAACAAAAATTAGAAACCACCCACCAAAATGAAACTGATCGGCCTCATTCTATTCCTGGGTCTCATTGCGCTTTATTTTCTGGACGCCGCGTTCCGGCTCGAGATGCTGACGCTCGAAATGCTGGGGCACATCGCGCTCCGTTTTTTTACCGGCTTCCTGATCCTCGGCATCGGCGTGTTTTACGAGCATGTGATCCGCTTTAAAAGCTCCGTTTTCATCATTCTGGCGCTGCTGCTCGGCGACGACATTTTCGATTACTATCGGAATGTGAATAGCTTCACGCCGGAGGTCATCCTGCTAAGCATTTATATGCTGCTGTGGGGCGCATTAACGGGATATGTCACAATGCGGTACATTAAAAAATCGTGGAGTCGTCAATAATTACCGCATTTTTTCATTTCCGTACAAATCACCCCCGAAAGGTTTCACTCGGCGCTCCCTGATACATGCTGTTTAATTCGTACAGTTTCATTTTCGCCTATCTCCCGATCGTATTTTTCGGCTATTTCGGATTGGGGCGCCGCAGTCCCAGACTCGCTGCAGCCTGGCTCGCCCTGGCCTCCATTTTTTTTTACGGCTGGTGGGATTTTCGCTTTACCGCCCTGCTGCTGGGTTCGATTGCGGTCAACTATGGCGCCGGCTACGCGATTGCCAAGCAAACCGTTCTCCGTCCGAAATGCCTGTTGATTCTGGCGATTGCGCTCAATCTGTCGCTGCTCGGTTATTTCAAGTATTTCAATTTTTTTATCGATAACCTGAACCGGTTGACCGGCGCCGGCTTGGAAAATGCGCCGATTCTGCTGCCGTTAGGGATCTCGTTTTTTACCTTTACCCAAATCGCTTTTCTGGTCGACAGCTATCAAGGCAAGGCCAGGGAATACAATTTCGTGCATTATTCGCTGTTCGTAACCTATTTTCCGCATTTGATCGCCGGCCCCGTCCTGCATCATAAGGAAATGATGCCGCAGTTCGGCGAACGCGCCAGCTGCCGGATCAATGCGGATAATGTGGCAGTCGGACTCAGCATCTTCATCCTGGGCCTGACCAAGAAAATCCTGCTCGCCGATACCCTGGCCGGGTATGCGACGCCGATTTTCGATGCAGTGCACCGGGGAGGCGAACCGATGCTGGTCGAATCCTGGATTGCCGCGCTCTCGTACACATTCCAGCTCTACTTCGATTTTTCGGCGTATTCGGACATGGCGATCGGCCTATCGCTGATGTTCAATATCCGCCTGCCGGTCAATTTCGATTCACCTTACAAGGCGACCAGCATCATCGAGTTCTGGCGGCGCTGGCACATGACCTTGTCCCGTTTTTTGCGCGACTACCTGTACATCCCGCTGGGCGGCAACCGCAAAGGCAACCTGCGCCGGCATGCGAATCTGATGGCCACGATGCTGCTCGGCGGACTCTGGCACGGCGCCGGCTGGCCGTTCGTGATCTGGGGAGGACTGCACGGCGGTTACCTGATCATCAACCATGCGTGGATCGGGTTCAAACAGCGCATGGGTTGGGGAAACGGCGGCAGAATGGCGCAATTTCTGGCCGGGTTGCTGACTTTTTTTGCGGTAGTCGCTGGCTGGGTGTTTTTCCGGGCGGAAACTTTGAACGACGCGCTCGATGTTCTGCGCGGCATGGCAGGAATGAACGGCTGCGCCTTTTCGAGGAAATTAGCCAACTCCGGAGTCGCCGAATGGCTGAAACCGCTGGGCGTACGCTTCATCGGCACCCTGCCGCTGACCGAATTGGACTCCGGTAAAGCCTTCAAAATTTTATTCGTCTCACTGCTAATCGCTTTCTATTTCCCGAATTTGCAGCAAATTTTCGCCCGCTACCGTCCGGCTTTGTCTAAAGTGTCCGCCAATGAGCAAGGATGGCTGCAGCGGCTCTGTCAGTGGAGCCCCGCAACACTTAAGGCTTGGCTATTGGGGCTGACATTCGCTTATACGCTGCTCAACTTTACCCAAATCAGCGAATTCCTTTATTTCAGGTTTTAACGCTCATGCGCTGTTATCTGACTCATTTACTGGCTTCGGCAACCTTGGCGCTAGCTTCGACGGCTGCTTTTAATTGGTTTACCGATCCTTATGCGATATTCGGAAGCCCTCGTCTCCCGAATATCAATGAAGCAAAACCCCTGGTCACCGACAATATCAGGATATTCAAAATGGTGGGGTATCTGCACCATCCCATGGACGCCCTGATTCTCGGCACATCCCGCGCTCATGTAGGACTCAATCCGAAACACCAGGCATTCAACGGCCTCAGAACCGTCAATCTCGCGATGCCTTCCCAGCCCAATGCAGAGACCGCTTTACTTTTTAAATTCGTTGCCGAACACAATTCTTTACAAATGGCGGTGATCGGCCTGGACTTTTTTGCTTCCAATGCTTACCTGACCTTTACTCCCGATTTCACCCCGGACAACTTTGCGGAAGACAGAAAATGGAAACTGCTGTTTTCCTTCGATACTGTGATGGCAAGCCGAAAAACCTTGTTCCAACAAGGCCGTTTCCCCCCGGCACCGGATGAAGCGATTACCGAGGCCCGGCAAAAATATTCCAAACAGGCGCTGATCAATTCGGAAAAAGGCTATATGTGGGGCGGCGTCTACCTGCCGGGGCCGAAGTGCCGGTTCCGGTTCGAGACCGAGCCTTCGGAGACCGGCAAAATCCAGCATACGCCGCCGTTGGAGGATATACGCGCGCTGATCGCACTGGCGCATCAACATCACGTGAAACTGTACCTGTTCATCTCGCCTTCGCACGCCCGGCAGTGGGAAGTTCTGGCCGCGCTTGGGCTTTGGGATACCTGGGAGGACTGGAAACGCCAACTCGTCCGAATCAACGAGGAAGAAGCCGCCCGCGCGCATCAGAAGCCGTTTCCGTTATGGGATTTCAGCGGCTATCACGGCATTTCGACCGAAAACCTGCCAGATTCGAACGTTCCCGGCGCAGAAATGGCCGGCTACATCGAATCCTCCCATTACAAGCCGGCTATCGGTAATCTGGTGCTGGACCGGCTGTTCGATTTGAAGGTGCCGGGCGGAACATTACCTCAGGATTTCGGAGTCCTGCTGACGCAGGACGCTATCGAGCGGCACCTGGAAGCTATCCGCTCGGCCCGGATGCGTTACCGGCAAACGCATTCCCGCGACATCGCGGAAATCGCCAATTTCGAGAGAGAAGTAAAGCTGCAGAACCGCTGTATCGACTATACCCATCCCGCCCCGGAACCCGTCACGGCTGCCGGTACGGGCACAGGTAAGGTCGCAGTACGATAAATTCGGGCTATTCGATGTACTCCAGGCCGCCCATGTAAGGCAGCAGCGCTTCAGGAATGCGGATCCGCCCTTCGGCATCCTGGTAATTTTCGAGCACCGCGATCAGCGTTCTGCCGGCGGCCAGGCCCGATCCGTTCAACGTGTGCACGAGTTCCGGCTTCCCCGTTTCCGGATTGCGCCAGCGTGCCTGCAGCCGCCGCGCCTGAAAGTCCTTGAAATTGCTGCACGAGGAAATTTCGCGGTAAACGCCCTGCCCGGGCAGCCAGACTTCGAGGTCGTAGGTCTTCGCCGACGAGAAACCGGTGTCGCCGGCGCACAGCAGCATGCGGCGGTACGGCAGATTCAGTTTTTCCAGAACCACTTCCGCATGCCGGGTCAATTCTTCGTGCGCCCTTTCGGAATCGTCCGGCCTGACTACCTGCACGATCTCGACTTTTTCGAACTGGTGCTGGCGGATCATCCCACGCACGTCGCGGCCGTAGGCGCCGGCCTCGCTACGGAAACACGGGCTGTGGCAGACCCGCTTCAGCGGCAGCTCTTTCGCGTCGAGAATCACGTCGCGGACGATATTGGTGACCGGCACTTCCGCGGTCGGAATCAGGTACAGCGGCGGATTGCCGTCCGCCTTGAACAAGTCCGCCTCGAACTTCGGCAACTGGCCGGTACCGCGCAGACTGTCCGCATTGACCAAGTACGGTACATAAGTTTCGCTATAGCCGTGCTCGCCGGTGTGCGTATCGAGCATCAGTTGGATGATTGCCCGCTGCAGCCGGGCCAGCGCGCCGTTCAGCACCACGAAGCGCGCCCCGCTCAGCTTGGCGCCCAGTTCGAAATCCATCCGCTTGTTTCTGGCGCCCAGATCGACATGATCCTTCGGAGTGAAGTCGAACTTAGGCAGTACGCCCCAGCGGCTGATTTCGACGTTGCTGTCCTCGTTCTTGCCGTCGGGCACCGAGACGTCGAGAATGTTCGGAATATACTCCAGCATCGCGGTGATCGACGACTGGATTTCGGCAAGCTCGTTCTCGGCCTGCCGCAATTGATCGCCGAGATGCTGAACCTGGTCCATCAACGGCTGAATATCCTCGCCTTTGGCTTTGGCCTGCCCTATCGCTTTCGAACGGCTGTTGCGTTCGTTTTGCAGGTCCTGGGTTCTGACCTGTACGTCCTTGCGGCGGCTTTCCAGTTCCGCATACGCTTCCGCATCGAAAGCGAAGCCGCGCCTTGCCAATTGCTCGGTCACGTAATCGAGTTCGGTTCTAAATAACTTTGGGTCCAACATGATGAATGGTTATCGGTCTCTCAATAAAAAATCTAGGTCAAATGCGCATGGCCCGGCCAGCTGACGACATGATCGAAATGCAGCCGGGATTGCAGGGTCTCGATCGCCTTGACGACCTTGTCCGGCTCGTCGTAAAACTCCAGGATCAAAGGCAATTCGAGCGACAGATCGACCAAAGACGAGGTATGGATTTCGCGTGAAGCGCCCATCCCCTCGATGCCCCGCAAGACGGTCGCTCCCATAATGCCTATTTCATCGCGCAAGATGTTCAGGGCCTTGCTGATACGAGTATCGCCCTCAAGCGAGAAAATTCTGGCGACCGTTATCGGTTTAATGGTCATATCCGTTCACCCGCCATCAGGCCGAGCCATAATAAAAACAAACAAAACAAGCCGTTGCCGGCAAATACGCCCAAAATCGGATAGAACTGGGTTTCCAACGTGTAGCCGTGCTCGAGCAGATAGAGCACCACATACAAACCCGACAGCGTCAGAAAAGCGCCGGCCATCACCACCATGATCGCGGCGCGGTATTCTGCGGTAATTTCGACATGCTGCAGCAGCAGCGCGGAAACGATGCCGATCAAAAACGCGATCAGCGCATTCACAGTCATGATGGCATAAGGAAAAGCATGGTTTTGCCAATGAATCATGCCGGCCGAATAATAATACAGCGACCGGCCGGCCAACAGGCCGATCCATACCGCCAGCAGGCAGGCGGCGACGCTCAGCGCAATATTGGCCGCAGCCTTGGAAATCGCCCCCTGCTCGATCAGATAGAGCGTTTCGAGCGAAAAACTCGAAAACGTGGTAAAACCACCGAGGAAACCGACCAGAATCGCCGCCCGGTACTCGAGCGCAAATGTCACCCGCTGCAGAATCAAGGCTTCGGCTAGAAGCCCGATCAAAAACGATCCGATCACGTTCACCGCGAGGGTCCCGTAGGGAAAGCCCCGCCCGAGCCATTGGTACACGCCGCTCGACACCAGAAATCGCGCCACCGAACCGAACGCACCGCCGAACGCGATCACGATCAATTGATTCATCTTATCCGTTGTTAGCCGCGCTTGCCTGCGAATTGGGTAGCGATGAAATGCTCGCGGTAATATTGAAGCTCATCGATGGATTCCTTGATATCGTCCAGGGCACGATGCGCCGAAACCTTAGTGAAGCCGTCCTTGATTTCCGGCGCCCAGCGGGCCGCCAATTCCTTCAGGGTCGATACATCGATACTACGGTAATGGAAAAAGGCTTCCAATTGCGGCATGTAACGGAACAGAAAGCGCCGGTCCTGCCCTATCGTATTGCCGCACATAGGAGAGGTTCTGTCCGGAACCCATTGTCTTAAAAACTCAAGCGTCTGCCGCTCGGCTTCGACGGTATCGATCTCGGAAGCCTTGACCCGGTCGATCAGGCCCGACTGGCCGTGGTGCTGCTGATTCCATTCGTCCATCTCGGCCAGTATCGAGTCGGGCTGGTGCACCGCGATGACAGGGCCGTGTGCCAAGATCGCCAGATCCTTGTCGGTTACGATCGTCGCAATCTCGATGATCACGTCCTGATCGGGATTTAATCCCGTCATCTCCAAGTCTATCCAGACAAGACGCTCCGAGTCCAGTGCCATTTAATACCTCTCCATTATGTTCATAAAGTTCCGATTAGTGTAGCATTGGCGAATCTGTATGGCTATTTCTTAAAATAATTCGATTATAACCAGATAACCATGAATACCTTTACCGTTATTTTTATTGTTGCGCTGACGATTTCTTATTGCGTGCAATTTTGGCTGTCCCGGCGTCAATCCGCGTATGTGTTGGCCCATCGCGCCGAAGTCCCCGCCGCATTCGCCAGGTCGGTCCCCCTGGCTGCGCATCAAAAAGCGGCGGACTATACCCTTGCAAAAGGCAAGCTCGGCAAGATCGACAGTATTCTGGGCCTGGTCGTGTTATTGCTGCTGACCCTGGGCGGCGGCATCAATCTCGCGTTTATGTTTTGGTCATCGGTTATCGAATCGCCGATTCTTGCCGGTGTCGTGGCCAGTGCCACGATTTTCCTGGCCATGTCATTGCTGGAATTGCCTACCAGCCTCTATCAGACGTTCGTCATCGAAGAACAATTCGGTTTCAACAAAAGCACGCTCAAACAGTTCTTCAAGGATCATGCGCTGCAACTGGCGCTGGGCGCTGTCATCGGCCTGCCGCTTTTGGCGCTGATTTTGTGGGTCATGGAAAATGTCGGCACTTACTGGTGGCTCCTGGCCTGGGCGATTATGATGGGCTTCTCGCTGCTGATGAGCTGGCTGTTCCCGACGGTTATCGCACCGTTATTCAACAAATTTACCCCGATGGAAGAAGGCGCGCTGAAAGCCCGGATTCAAAAGCTGCTGGACCGCTGCGGTTTCAGCAGCCAGGGCATTTTCGTGATGGACGGCTCCAAACGCTCCGGCCACGGCAACGCCTATTTCACTGGGCTGGGCAACAACAAACGGATCGTGTTTTTCGATACCCTGATCAAATCGCTGGACGACGAAGAGCTTGAGGCGGTGTTGGCCCATGAACTAGGGCATTTCAAATGCAAGCATGTGATCAAGATGCTGGCTGCGACCGCGGTAATGAGCCTGATCAGCCTCGGCATTCTCGGCTGGCTGATCGATCAGTCCTGGTTTTACACGGGTCTCGGCGTCGAGCAGAAATCGAATGCGGCCGCTTTATTGCTGTTCATGCTGGTTTCTCCGGCGTTTACGTTCTTCATGCAGCCGATCAGCGCGTTTTTCCAGCGCAAGTTCGAATTCGAAGCGGACAGCTTCGCTGCCGAACATGCTCAGGCCACCAAAATGATCAGCGGCTTGGTCAAGTTGTATGAAGAAAACGCCAGTACACTGACGCCCGACCCGCTCTATTCAGCCTTTCACTACAGCCATCCGCCGGCTGCGATCCGGATAGCGCATCTGGAGGCGAAAATGGCGGGTCGGTAGTGGCTGAGGTCAAAGAAGGGCTGGCGGTAGCGCATCTGGGCCAGGGCATCGCCGTTGAGGATAACGGCCGGATCATTCTCTGCCAGCCGCTCAGAAAACTGGATACCATTGCGGTAGGCGATAGAGTGCTCTGGTCGGAGGCCGCTCCCGGCCAGGGGCGCATCGAGGAAATTCTGCCCAGACATTCCCTGCTGATGCGCCCTGCCCGTAACGGCAAAACCCGTCCGGTAGCAGCCAACATCGATATGGTTGTGGTAATTTTCGCGATGGAACCGCATTACGACTCCCTTTTAATCGATCAATACCTGGCGATATGCGAAAACAGCAGCTTCAAGGCGTCGCTGGTTCTGAACAAGGCCGATTTGCCGGGAACGGATGAAGCGGATCGGGATCTTGCGGTTTATGCCGCGCTCGGGTATCCCCTCTACAAAGTCAGTGCAAAAACCGGAGAAGGTATGGAACAACTGAAACAGGCGTTGAGGGGGCAAGTCAGCATCTTTACCGGGCAATCCGGAGTCGGTAAATCGTCACTGACCCGCGTATTCATTCCGGACAAGGAGATCAAGATCAACGCGATCTCGGCGTCGGCGAAACTCGGACGGCATACAACCACCGCCGCTACCCTTTATCATCTTAAGGAAGGCGGTGATCTGATAGACAGTCCTGGCGTCGCGATCTTTGGATTGGCCGATTTGACAGCGGACGAACTGGCGTACGGCTATAAGGAATTCCGCCCGTATATCGGCAATTGCCGCTTTAACGATTGCCGGCACGAACAGGATAAAGGTTGCGCGATACGCACGGCGGTCGAAAATGGTACAATACCCGAATGCCGCTATCGGCGTTTTCTGAAGCTTAAAGATAAAATTCCTTTAAAACCGCGTTAACTAATCTTTCGGGCAGCCTTCCAATTTGTATATCGCATAGCCCTGCTCGTCGATTTGTTTGCGCAGCTCGGCGGGCGCCTCTGCGCTATGGCAGAAGTAACATGTCTCCTGGGTAACTACTGCGTCGGAATGACCGATGCTTTCGAGCCATTTTCTGGCACATTCCAGCGCTTTTTGCGGATCCTGTTCGTCGATAACCACATCAAAATGCATGATGCCGCCTTTGGCCTTTTTTGCATAAGTGTCGAATACGTGAGAAACGGGCATAGCGATTCCATAAAAAACCGGTGGAGCAAACCACCGGCGCATAAAATGCTTTACTAAGGGATATTATCCGAATTTTGAAGAATTTGCACGACTTTACAAGAAATCGAATCACCCTTGCAACTTATAAAAATCCCTTAAAATAAGGTAATTTTCATATAGTATCGATTCGATATGTTGATAGATTATGGTATAATGCTATCCAATGTCAAGAATTTTTAAATACGTATAAACGTAATGGAAAAAATAGCCATATTTGAAGTCATTGAGCGTATGTCAGCATTGATTCGGTCCGAAGAGCGAAAGAAGTGCACCGAGCTCGGGCTACAGCCGGTCCATTTTCAGGTTCTGGATTATCTATCGCGCTGCAATCGCTTCAGCGACTCGCCCGCGGCATTGACCAATTACCTGGGCATGACCCGCGGCACCGTTTCGCAAACGCTGCAGCTTTTGGAAAAAAAAGGCTATATCAAAAAAACGACCGACAGTAATGACCGGCGCATGGTGCACATCAGCCTTCTGGAGGAAGGCGAAGCGGTATTGTCCGAAGCCCGTTCCACCGACTTTTTCCGCCAGGCCTCGACATTCCTGAATGAAGACGTCGACGCGGAAAAAGTCTTTTCGGATACGTTAGTGGCTTTGCAAAAGGCACACAAATTTCAGACGTTCGGTTTATGCAAGACCTGTAAATATTTCACCCGTCAAAGCGATGGTTTCTTCTGCGGCCTGACTCAGGAAAAACTCAGCCAGAAAGACAGCGAAAAGATTTGCCAGGAGCATACCGTCAATTAACACGGGAAAACCGGACTCGGCAACGAATCTTGATCGCTTGTTGCGCCTTTTAGGAAATCAGGCCAACGATCCAGCTTCTTCCCGCTTTTCCGATTGTCTGGCCAATGCCCATTGCACATGCTCTTTGACCAGCTCGGATGAATGCTCCAGCCTAGCCTTTAAAGCCTCGATCACTTCCGGAGCGTGGGAGGCATTTCCGAGGGCAACTGCGATATTTCTGAGCCAGCGCTCGTAACCGATCCGCCTGATCGCGGAACCTTCGGTCCGGGTCAAAAAGGTCTGTTCGTCCCAGGCGAACACATCGAGCAAGTGCTGCGCATTCAGCCTATGTCTCGGCTTGAAGTCGTTTTCGGCTGTCAGTTTGGCAAAACGGTTCCAGGGACAGATCAATTGGCAATCGTCGCAGCCGTAAATCCGATTGCCGATTAATGGCCGCAGGGCTTCCGGAATCGAACCGTGCAGTTCGATGGTCAGATAAGAGACGCAACGGCGCGCATCGACCCGGAAAGGCGCCACGATCGCCCGGGTCGGACAGATGTCCAAACAAGCGGTGCACGACCCGCAATGCATCGCGGCCGGCGGATCGATCGGCAACGGCAGGTCGGTGTAGATTTCCCCCAGAAAAAACCAGGAACCCGCTTTACGGTTGATTAAATTGGAATGCTTGCCTATCCAGCCGAGCCCGGCTTTCTCCGCCAACGCTTTTTCGAGCACCGGGGCACTGTCGACGAATGCCCGATAGCCGAACGGACCGGCTTCCGTCTGAATTTTATCGGCCAGCTTCTGCAGACGGCTGCGGATCAGTTTGTGATAATCACGGCCAAGCGCATATCTCGAAATGTACGCTTCGGCGGGGCCGGCCAGGGTTTTGTGCATTGCTCCGGACGGCTCGGAAAGATAATCCATCCGTACCGAAATAATTCGCACGGTGCCCGGCTGTAAAAGGGCCGGACGGCTGCGCTTAAGCCCATGCCGGTGCATGTAGTCCATTTCGCCGTGAAAATTATCGTCCAGCCAGGCCTGCAGATGCCGCTCTGCCTGCTCCAGGTCGGTGTCGGCAATGCCGACTTGCTGGAAGCCGAGTTCCAGGCCCCATTGCTTGATCTGCACGGCAAGCCGCTGCAGGTCTTCATCATTACGGATTGATGACATCGTCAAGTTTTTCAATCAGGCTATAAAACAAACAGGGCGGCCGAAGCCGCCCTTCACTGGGAAATTTCCGGTACCGCTTCAGTGCGGCCTTTTGACAGCCTTCATATTTGTCCTCCTACCGGTTTGCCGATATTGATGCTCCGGTCATCGCCCTTATCGGGTTTGTGCAAGGTAGGTCGACCTGTCGAATCGTTGTCGT
>NZ_JAERVK010000009.1 GCF_016745425.1 Candidatus Methylomicrobium oryzae
CGGTATTTCTTTACCTGCCTTTTGTGGATCGGGGTAAAGTGATAGGTGGTGAGCAACAGTGAATCGGAAAAAACACAGGATCGCTCCCATTTTAATGCCTATGGTTGGGAAGCGTGGGAACGATGAAATACGGGCTTGGATGCTCGTAGGGTACGCTGCGCGTACCGTATCGCCAGCCAGCTTTCTTATAATCTATAAGATGGCGCATTCATTGGCCGAAAAGGTACGCGCAGCGTACCCTACAACGCCTGCGGTATTGTGATAAACCCGACATATCGTCACGGCATGACAGAGAGGTTCTTAAGTTCCGATGGGAGGCGGTAACGCCCTTTTTATCTTGATCGATTAAAAATGCCGAGAGCTTGAGGAAAACTGGATTGATTTTTGCTTGAATAAAACAGGTTTTATTATTCAAGGAGTCAATCATGTCCCATGCGGTTTTTTCCGAGATTCTGAGCGGCCTGTACGATCACCGGGTCGTGCCTTACCTGGGCCCCGGCGTGCTGTCCGATGTGACCAGCAAACTGAACGGCGCGCCGATGCCGGCCGACAGCAACAGCCTGATCCTGGCGATGAACGGCGGCAAGCCGATGGCGCCGAAGCTGATGTACGAATTTCCGCGCGCGGCGATGAATCAGGAATTGAAGCGCGGCCGCACTTTCCTGACCCAGTTTCTCGACAAGGTGTACAAGGACAGCCAATGGACGCGCGCCGCGGTGCACAACTGGCTGACCGAATGGAAGCCGAACTATGTGGTCGACATCAACCGCGACACCCAGTTGCAGGACAGCTATGCGGACGAGGAGCACACGCTGGTCGTCGGCGTCGCCCGGATCATCGGCAGCAGCTACCGCTTCAAGATCTTTCACTACGACCGCGAAAGCTATCATGAAATCGACCAGCAGCAGGTCGATAAAAACCTGCCGATCCTGTTCAAGCCGATGGGTACGCCGAAACCCGAACCGAACTACATCGCTTCCGACGCCGATTATGTCGATTACATCACCGAGCTGATGGGCGGCTTCGCGATTCCGGATTTCCTGAAGGAATACCGGAAAGGCAAAAAATACCTGCTGCTCGGCCTGCCGCTGAACCGCGATTCGGAACGGATGGTAATGAGCGACATCGTCTACGGCGCGGACGACCACAAAGGCTGGTTTTTCCGCAAAAATCCGACCGAGAAGGAGAAGCGCTTTGCGGGACGAATGGGGTTCGAACTGGTCGATGCGGACTGCGAGGATTTGTTGAATTTTATGTATGGATAGCGGGGTAGGTTGGGTTAACGGTTTTATCATTAACACAACCTACAAAGCTACGAAGTGAACCTTACTCTACGAGCTTTAAGCTCACCGGCAAAACGGTTATCAATATCAGCTTTGAATGAATGTGCAATGCGAACATCCTGAAAATTCAAAACGATCTTTGCTCCGCTATTTGAAGCACGAAAAAATACCTGATCATGTAGTCCGGTTACTGCTTGAAAACCTCCATAACAGTTGCGCAATCCTCGAACCATGTTAGCTAGTTTTTTAACATCGGAGGGCTTTTGACTATCAGAGACGTAAAGATGAATTTTTGGTGCGTACATTTCTTCCCCTTTTTTAATCTTCATTATAGAAATCAACAATTTTCTTCTCTGGTAATAATAGGATACCCCCAGGTGTATCTACCTTTTTGAGCATTCCAAATGGATTAAGCCGTTCCTCATCAGGATTTGCCACTTCTTCCCAAAGGTGCAAAATTTCGCGATATGCATTTTTTGATAGTCTTTGCATCCCAAACCATCGATAAATCTCTACCCAATAGACGGCCGCATAGCCAATGTCGACCACGGCTTCCAAACGAGAAAGTAATTCATGACGATGTCTTGCTTGCATTTGTTTATTTCCAACTAAATAGATATAAACATCTTACATCTAGAAATAACGATATGCAAACAAATTATAGCTATTTTATTTACATAAAAAAATTTAAAATTTATAATTTATTGATAAACATTATTATTTATAATTTATAGTGGTATGCTAATTATAAATTGGATGTAATGGGAGGCGGTAGAATCCGGGGGTGGGAGGACTTCAATGCTCTCGGATTTCACTGTATTCCATCAGAGCTGCACGCAGTGTCAGTAATCCGATGTTGGGTTACGCTACGCTAACCCAACCTACAAATTCAAAACTGCTTCACGCTGATATTCAACGTCTGAATCCGATAGGCGATCTGCCGTGGCGTCATGTCCAAAAGCCGCGCAGCCTTCGCCTGCACCCAGCCGCTTTGTTCGAGCGCCGCAATCACGCGCTCGCGCTCGTCCATTTCTTCGCTGTGTAAATCGACCGGCCGGGCAGGGGCGGCTTGCGGCCGAATCACCTGGATTTCGTCTTCGAGGCCGGTGCTGGCCATCACGTCGCGGTCGATTACCCCGTCCTGGCTCATGATCGCGGCACGTTCGAGCCGGTTTTCGAGTTCGCGCACGTTGCCCGGCCAGTGGTGCTTCATCAGGATGCGCAACGCGCTTTCCTTGATTTCGAGCGGCCGGCCGCCCTGTTGCTTCGAGATGCGGTTCAGCAGAAAGCGGGACAGCTCCGGAATGTCCTCGATCCGGTCGCGCAGCGGCGGCATGTTGATCGGCATCACGTTGAGCCGGTAATACAGATCCTCGCGAAACAGGCCGTCGGCGACGTCCTGCTCCAGATTGCGGTTGGTTGCGGCAATGATCCGCACGTTCACTTTTAAGGTCCGGGTGCCGCCGACCCGCTCGAATTCGCCTTCCTGCAGTACGCGCAGCAGTTTGGCCTGGAACGAGGCCGAAATCTCGCCGATTTCGTCAAGAAACAGCGTGCCGTTGTCGGCTAGCTCGAAGCGGCCCTTGCGCTGGCCGACCGCACCGCTGAAGGCGCCTTTTTCGTGGCCGAACAATTCCGATTCGAGCAGGTTGTCCGGCAGCGCCGCGCAGTTTAGTTTCAAAAACGGGCCGTTCGCGCAGGCCGAATTGAAATGGATCGCGTTCGCGACGACTTCCTTGCCGGTGCCGGATTCGCCGCGGATCAGCACCGTCGTCTGCCATTTCGCGACCTGGCGGATGATGTCGAACACTTTCAGCATCGGTTCGGAATGGCCGATGATGTTTTCGAAGCGGTAGTTCCTGACCAGCGTCTGTTTCAGAAAATCGCGCTCGCTGGCGAGTTCGGATTGCTTGCGTTCGAGCACCCACAGCATGTTTACGCTGTGCGCGATCAGGTTCGCGACCATTTCCATGAAACGGGCCCGTTCCCCCAGAAAGCGGTTATTGCAGGGCTGTGCGGCAAGGATGCCGACCACTTCGTTTTGGCCGACCGCCAACGGCGATCCGATGAACGGCAGTTCGGGGTCGTAAATGCCGAGCCGGTTCAGAAAGCGCGGTTCGTCCGCGATGCGCTCGACCACGATCGTGTTGCCTTCGTCGAGGATCGAGCCGACCAGCCCGTCGCCGGGTTGAAAACGCACCGTGCGGTCGATGCCTTCGCCGTAGATCTCGCAGATGCCCATGCTGTCGTCCTCGACGCTGCGCAGGGTGATCATCCCGAAACGCAGTCCCGAGCGCTCGTGCAGAATTTCGAGAATGTCTTTCAGCTTGCTGTGCAAATCCTGGGTGCTGTTCAGAAGCTGGCTGACCAGGAACAGGGTATCCAGTTCCGATTCGACCATTAATAAACGTTCACTCATGTCCCGTTACCGTGCTGATGTTTTTCGGGCAGACCGGAAAACTGAGGTTGAAGCAGCAGCCGTTCTTATAATTCGGATCGATCGCGATCAGGCCGCTGTGCTGATTGACGATTTCCTTCACCATGACCAGGCCCATTCCGGCCTGCAGTCCGCCCATCGCCTGGGTCGTGAAGAAAGGTTCGAAAACCTTGTTGCGCTGATGCGGCGGAATGCCGGGGCCGGTATCCGCGATCGCGACATAAATCCAGTCGCGCCCGACCGTGGTGCTGATTTTGATCAGCCGTTCGCGGCTGCCGCCTCGGTTCATCGCATTGACGGCATTGTCGAGCAACTGTTTGAACAACATCCGCAGCTTGTTTGCCGAACCCAGGACCGACGGCAGCACCGGATTCGGCAGCCAGTCGACCACGACGCCGTTGGCCAGGAATTTGGTGCTGTAGAGCAGCATCACTTCATGCAGCAGCTGGTTGATATTGACCGGCACGACCGCGGTTTCGGGAATTTCGGGCACGCAGCGCTGCAGCGTGTTCAGGGTTTCCTCGCCCATTTGCCTGACCTGGCTCAACAGATCCTTCAACGGTTTGTTGTTGGTATCGTTGCGCTGCGCCATCAGTTGAATCGCCGCGTTGATCTGATTCTGCGGCTGCCGGATCTGGTGCATCGCGCCGAGCAGCGTTTCGCGAATGCTGCGGATATGCTCCTCTTCGGCCATCATGTCGCGCAGGGCCTGCAACTGCAGTTTTTCCTGCTGGCGGCGTTGCAGGGTGATGTCGTTGATGCTGAGCAGCAGATACTGGCGCGACTGCTTGAGGAAGAAATGATCGGCGCGGGCGTCTTCTTCGCTGAACCAGTTGCCGGAGCAGGCGAACCAGCGCGTACCGCGGCGTCCGGCGCCTTCGACCCGGACTTCGCGGTTGCTGAACGCGCGCGGCAGCGACACGCCCTCCGGCCAGAGATCGGACATATCCTGTCTCAGCGCATCTAGAAAAAACCGGGCCGGTTCGTTGTGCCCGAGTTCGCTGACCAGCATTTTATACATCTGGTTGTCCAGAATGATCCGGTGATCGCTGTCCAGCACCGCCATCGCGACCGGCGAGGCATTGATCACCGATTCGATCAGGTGCTTCTGGTTGTTCAGCTGCTGCTCGGCGCGGTAGGCCTGGGTTACGTCGCGGTGCATCCCGATGTAATGGCTGATCTTGCCGCTTTCGTTCAGCATCGGCGCTATCGTTAGGTCGGCCAGGTAACGCTCGCCCTGTTTGCGGCGATTGATCAATTGTCCGTGCCAGACCTGCTTGCGCGTGATCGTGTGCCAAAGGTCGTAATACACCTCTCGCGGGGTACATTTGTCGGACAGCTTGGATTCGTTTTCGCCGAGAATCTCCTCCGCCCGATAGCCGGTCACTTCGGTGAAAGCCTCATTGATATAAAGAATTTTGGCTTTTTTGTCGGTGATCGAGATCGCGACCGGCGCCTGCTCGACGGCCTTGATGAACAGCGAAAGCGGCAGCGGGTTGCCCGGTTTCCGGCCGGCCTCCACCGAGCTGGAAGTAAAAAGCTCAACCACATCGGGGGTTAATTGTCCTTTGAAAAAATCGGGTGTGGTTTTGCTCATGGTCACAATCTCATGGGTGATCAGGGTGATGTCGATGCTGTTGGCTAAGGGCGATTCTTCATTCGGCAGGGGAGCCAGTTTACAGTGTAGGGTGTGCTGAACGAAGTGAAGCGCACCGAGTACCTTCTAGGGATAATTCGCAACTCGATACCCTAAAGGGCACTCGGTGCGCTTCGCTGTCGCTCAGCACATCCTACGGTTATCTCATCCCATCAATTCTCTCAAAATGAGAAAGTCCTCGTTTTTACCTTAACAATATTATGGTTAATTGAGGAAAAGCAAATTCAGTGCCAACAATAGGGAATATCGCTTTTCTTCCGGCCGGCAGCAAACGATTTTCCAGAAACCCTGAAAATTGTCAGGTTTGTGACAATTCCGTTTGAGGCTGTCCGGAAGCTGTATTTTTTAGTACAGACGAAAACGCCCCTTCAGGGGCCGGCGATGCACTAAAACGGAGCTTGAAACCCGATCGCCGTGGTTTGGCATGGTTGATGCTGAGTTACTAGTAAACGATTGGATGAGATGGCAATGAGCGAATACTTACTGCTGATTTTGGGTACGGCGCTGGTGAATAACGTAGTGTTGGTCAAGTTTCTGGGCCTGTGCCCGTTCATGGGCGTATCCAACAAGCTCGATACCGCGCTGGGCATGGGCTTGGCGACCACGTTCGTGTTGACGCTCGCTTCCGCCGCGAGCTGGGTTCTGGAGCATCGCCTGCTGCAGCCTTTCGACATCGGCTTCCTGCGCGTGCTGGGCTTCATTTTGGTGATCGCGGGCGTCGTACAGTTTACCGAGATGGTGATCCACAAAACCAGTCCCGTGCTTTACCAGGTGCTGGGCATTTTCCTGCCGCTGATCACGACGAACTGCGCTGTGCTCGGCGTGGCCCTGCTGAACATCCAGGAACACTACAATTTCATCCAGAGCCTCCTGTTCGGCTTCGGCGCCGCCTTGGGTTTTACGCTGGTGATGGTGCTTTTTGCCGGCCTGCGCGAACGGCTCGCGCTGATGGCGGTGCCGGCCGTTTTTTCGGGCACTCCGATCGCCTTCATTACGGCCGGCATTCTGTCTTTGTCGTTCATGGGTTTCGCCGGACTTTACAGCAAATAAAAGGACTGCCGTATGGTTATTTTTTCCGCGATCCTGATCCTGACTGCACTGGGCCTGTTCCTGGGATTAAGTCTGGGCATTGCCGGCAAATATCTGAAAGTCGAGTCCGATCCGTTGGTCGAACGCGTGGAAGCGTTGATGCCCGGTTCGCAGTGCGGGCAGTGCAGTTTTCCCGGTTGCCGGCCGGCGGCCGAAGCTCTGGTAGCGGGGACTGCGTCGGTTACCTTGTGCCCGCCGGGGGGGACGGCACTGGTGGAGCAGCTCGCGAAGCTGTTGGGCGTGGAAGTCGATCTCAGCCAGGCTCAGGATGCAGAACCGAAGGTGGCCCGCGTTAGCGAGGATACCTGCACCGGCTGTACCCGCTGTTTCAAGGTTTGCCCGACCGATGCGATCGTCGGCGCACCGAAACAGATTCATGCGGTGGTCGCCGATGCCTGCATCGCCTGCGAAAAATGCGTGAATGTCTGCCCGACCGAATGCCTACAGATGCATCCGGTCGAAGTGACGCTGCGCGACTGGCGCTGGCCGAAACCGATGGCCGCCTGAGGAGGAAGACCGTATGTGGGCTCTATTCGAAAACCCCAGGCTGCGCGGCGGCGTTCATGCCGAGGAGTACAAAGGTGAAACGTCCGGCAAAGCGATTGCGACGGATCTGCCGCTGCCGAAGAAACTGTATATTCCCGTCCAACAGCATGTCGGCAAGCCGGCCGAACCGGTCGTGAAGGTCGGCGACCCCGTGCTGAAAGGCCAGTTGCTGGCGCACAGCCAGGGCGCGATCTCGGCGCCGGTGCATGCGCCGAGTTCGGGTACGGTCATCGACGTAGTCGATTATCCGGCGCCGCATCCTTCGGCACTGCCGATCCGGACGCTGGTCCTCGAAACCGACGGTTTGGATCAATGGGGCGAAACGGTGATCCCGCTCGATCCGTTCCAGCTCGATCCGGAAGAAATCTGCCTTCGCGTCGGCGCGGCCGGGGTGGTCGGGCTGGGCGGCGCGGTGTTCCCGTCCGCAGTCAAGCTCGGCCTCGGCCGCAAGAACAAGATTCACACCCTCTTGATCAATGCCGGTGAATGCGAACCGTATCTGACCTGCGACGACCGGCTAATGCAGGAGCGCGCCGGCGAAATCGTTTCGGGCATCCGGCTGATGTTGCGCGGGATGGAAGCTTTTGATGCGCTCGTCGGGATCGAGGACAACAAGCCCGAAGCTTACCGGGCGATGCTCGGGGCCTGCAAACCGTATTCGAACATCCGCGTCGAACAGGTCCCGACCCGCTATCCGATGGGCTGGGACCGGCAAATGCTGCGCTATCTGACCGGCCGGGAAATTCCGGCCGACGGCCGCGCGACCGACATCGGCGTGGTGATCCACAATGTCGCGACCGCCCATGCGGTCTATCGCGCGGTGGCGCTCGGGCAGCCGCTGATCAGCCGGGTCGTGACGGTGGCCGGCGGCGCGGTCGGCGCGCCGCAAAACGTCGAAGTTCTGATCGGCACGCTGATCTCGGAAGTACTCGCGTTCTGCAAGACCGATAAAAACAGAATGGCCCGGCTGCTCATGGGCGGACCGATGATGGGCGATGCCTTGCCGCTTGCCGAAGTGCCGGTCGTGAAGGCCTGCAACGGGATTCTGGCGCTGGCCCCCGAACAGATCGACCAGCCGGACGTGAAGCCCTGCATCCGCTGCTCCAGTTGTGTGAGCGCGTGCCCCGCAGGGCTCTTGCCGCTCGAAATGGCGAGCCGCATTCGTGCCAACCAGCTCGAAGCGGCGGTCGATCTCGGATTGAAGGACTGCATCAGCTGCGGCAGTTGCTCGTATGTCTGCCCGTCGAATATTCCTCTCGTGCATTACTTTAAATATGCGTCGGGCGAACTGTACAAACGCCAGCAGATGGAACACAAATCCGCGCAGACCCGCAGACTGGTCGAGGACCGCAATCAGCGTCTGGAAAAGATACGCCTGGAGGCCGAAGCGGAAGCGCAACGCGTCGCCGAAGCCCGCGCCGCCCGCGCGCGTCAGGCCGCAGCCGGCGGCGGTGCTGCGGAAGGCAGCCCGCAACAACGGGCGACAGCCGGGGAAAGCGCATGAGCATCCGACCGGTCAGCGGTCCGCACGTGACCGCCGTAAGAAGTATCGACCACATCATGCGCAAGGTAATTATTGCCTTGCTGCCTTCCGCCGGTTTCGGCCTGCTGCTGTTCGGCTGGCCGGCATTATACCTGTGCGTCATCACCGTCATCGCCGCCCTGCTGTGCGAGGCGCTGTGCCTGAAATTGAAAGGCGTCGCCGCCTTGCCCGTGCTCCGCGACGGTTCGGCGATCCTGACCGGGCTTCTGGTCGCGATGACATTGCCGCCGTGGGCGCCGTGGTGGATCGGTGCGGTCGGTTCGGCGATCGCGATCGTGCTCGGCAAGCAGGTTTACGGCGGGCTCGGGCAAAACCTGTTCAATCCGGCGATGCTGGCGCGGGTTGCGCTGCTGATTTCGTTTCCGATCGAGATGACCGCCTGGGTCGACGTCAAACCGCTGTCGACCGGGCCGGGGCCGCTCGAAAGTCTCGCGGTCACGTTTTCGGGTTCGGTTTTGACGGACGGTGTTACCGGGGCAACCACGCTCGGCGCGGTCAAAACCGGCTTTTCGCAAAACCGGACGCTGCCCGGACTGCTGGATGATTACTCGGGATTCCTTGCCTGGATCGGCTGGGAACGCGGCAGCCTTGGCGAAACTTCTTCGCTTTTGCTGCTGCTCGGGGGCATCTGGTTGGTCCGGCAAGGCATCATTCAATGGGTGATTCCGCTGTCGCTGCTCGGCACGCTCGCGGGGTTGTCGCTGCTGTTTCATTTGATCGACAGTCAGCATTATCTGAGTCCCTGGGTGCATCTGAATTCCGGGGCGGTGATGCTGGTTGCTTTTTTCATCGCGACCGACTATGTGACTTCGCCGAATACACCCCTGGGGCAGCTCTTGTTCGGGATCGGCTGCGGTGTGCTGATCTTCGTGATCCGCAGTTGGGGCAGTTATCCGGAGGGCACCGGCTTTGCGATTCTGTTGATGAACGCGGCGACGCCGCTGATCGATCATTACATCCGCCCGCGCATCTACGGCCGTTACCGCAACGGCAAACCGATAGACATTACGCCGCCATGAATTCCGACTCCGTGTACCGTCAACGTGTAGGGTACGCTTTGCGTACCGTAAATCGTGTCCGGCAAAAACTCGCTGTCTGGCTGGAACCGGACAATCTCGCGCGATTGCGCCCGAAACTGCATTACCAGGCCGGGGTGCTGGCCGGCTTTGCGCTCGCCGCGAGCATCCTGCTCGGCCTCGCCGACCTTGCTACGCGGAATGTGATCCAGATGCGCCTCGAAGAAGACTTGAAGGCCAGCCTGGAAGAGGTCGTGCCTGCGGCGCTTCACGACAACGATTTGCTGGCCGATACGGTGGCCGTGCCTTCCGCCGGGGCGGCGATAGGCACCGACGAAACGGTCGTTTATCTGGCCAAGAAAGCGGGCAGCGTGACTGCGGTCAGTTTCAAGTTCGCCGCCCCCGACGGCTATGCGGGGCCGATCCACCTGGTGATGGGTATTGCGAGCAACGGCGAAATTCTCGGCGTCCGGGTGATTTCCCATACCGAAACGCCGGGGCTCGGCGACAAGATCGAAATCACCAAATCGAAATGGGTGTTGAGTTTTAACGGCAAATCGCTGGACAACCTGACCTTCGAAGAATGGGCCGTGAAGAAGGACGGCGGGGTTTTCGACCAGTTCGCCGGCGCGACGATTACCCCGCGCAAAGTGGTGCAGGCGATCCGGCGGGGGCTGGAGTTTTTTCAAGCGCATCAAGCGGAATGGGTCGGCCATTGATAGGAGGGGCTTGTGCGGATAAATCCCCCCTGGCCCCCCTTTTTCAAAGGGGGGAAGATGCCGCTAAGTTTATGCAAAAGCGGGAAAAACGCTATTGTCATAATGAAGAAAACGGCGTGCTTCGCCCCGCTCATTGAATAACAGGACAACATCCCCTTTGAAAACGGCAGGATTATTTTAAAAAAGAAGGACTATTCCCCCCTTTGAAAAAGGGGGGCAGGGGGGATTTTATAATGTATACCCTACGCAGGAATTAGTATGAATCTTTCGATCCTATTTTCCGAACCATACCGTAAAATCGCCAAAGACGGCCTGTGGACCAACAACGTGGTGCTGACCCAGAACCTGGCGCTCTGCCCCTTGCTTGCAGTAACCGGCACCGCCACCAACGGCCTCGGCATGGGTCTGGCGACGACGGTTGTAATGGTCGCCTCGAACGGCGCGGTGTCGCTGAGCCGGCATCTGATTCCTCCGGAAATCCGGATTCCGATCTTCGTGCTGCTGATCGCCGCCTTGGTCACGCTGGTCGATATTTTCCTGAATGCCTGGATGCACGAATTGCACAAGGTGCTCGGCCTGTTCATTCCGCTGATCGTGACCAACTGCGTGATTCTCGGCCGCGCCGAAGCGTTCGCCTCCAAGCAGCCGGTGCTGCCGTCGGTGTGGGACGGCCTGATGATGGGGATCGGCTTTACGCTGGCGATGGTCGTGCTCGGCGCGGCGCGCGAAATCGGCGCCGCCGGCACGCTGTTCGCGAATGCCTCGGTGCTGCTCGGCGAGCAGTTCCGCTTCATCGAGCTGACCGTGATCCCCGAATACAAAGGTTTTCTGCTGCTGGCGCTGCCGCCCGGCGGCTTCATCGTGCTCGGCTTCATGATTGCCGGCAAACGCCTGCTCGAACGGCGGCGCGCGCCCAAAACCGTACCCGGCCTCGAAGGCCTCAATTCAATCGGACAAGCGTCCTGGGAGTCAAGATGAATGTCGGCGTATGTTACGCGGAAGCGGACCGGCAGACCTGGCTGCGTCTGGAAGTGCCGGACGACAGCACCGTACAGCAGGCGATCGAACTGTCCGGGCTGCTGGCCCAATATCCGCATATCGATCTCGGCAAACAGAAGGTCGGCATCTTCGGCAAGCTGGCCAAACTCGACGCGCCGGTCAGGGAAGGGGACCGGGTCGAAATCTACCGCCCCATTACCGCCGACCCCAATCAGGTCAAGCGCCGCCGGATCGACGGGTAAGGATTCCTTCAAATCGGCAGACCTGCCAGGTTTTGGAAACCTGGCAGGTCTTTAGACCGGCAACCGTTTTAAGCATTTTAACCGGAGATATTTCATGCTAATCGAAAGTTACGACCAACAAGGGCTGTTGTTCATCCCGTCGGTCAAAGGCGCTACCCGCCTGGCCGGCATCAGCGCCTATCGGGGCGATCTGGTGCTGAAGCAGGGCGCGCTGCGCGAGGGTTCGGCCACGGACCGGAGGCCCCCGGAGCTCTTGCTGCACCAGACCGCGATCCTGGCCGACAGCGACAAATTGATCTTCGTCAGCGGGCTGTTTTACCAATTAAAGGATGTGTCGGCGTTTGTCGAAAAATATCGTGAGGTGTTGACGCCGGCTACCGTGACACTGTTCTTCGTCGAGAATATCGCGAGCCCGATCCAATCGGTCATCGAAGGCGTTACGTTCAAGTTTCTCCCTTACAAAGACGGCTTTGTCTGGAACGAAACGCTGGATCTGCTCTACATCGAAAAAGCCGACCTGAAAGGCCAGTCGGCCGAAGACAAGGTCGTGACCGTCTATCAGGCGGCGAAAGGCTTCACTATCAAAACGCCGGCGATCGCGTTCGAGGAAGCTTTGCAGAAAACGATCGTCGTGAAGAAAGAAGCCGCGGTCGGCCCCGTTTAACGATGAAGCCGTTCAAGACCGTTTCCGTAACTGAGGCTGTACAAATGCTTGCCGAGGCCGACCCGCTGATCCTCGATTGCCGGGAGTTGAAGGATTACCGCGCCGGCCATATCGAAAACGCGATGCATGTGCACGAGCAGCTGCGCGACAGCCTGTTGAAAAAGGGCGACAAGAACCGGCCGATGCTGATCTATTGCTATTACGGCCATGCCAGCGAACATCTGGCCGAAATGTTCGGCGACTTCGGTTTCAAACAGGTCCACAGTCTGGCCGGGGGCTTCGCCGGCTGGAAGGAACACTACAATCTTACGAGGTGAGGTATGAGTCAATTGTCACGAGAACTGGCCCTGCGCATCGCGCTGGCCTCGCGCGTCCTGCCCGGCGTCGGCGTGCCGAAGCTGATCGGGATCCTGCATGAAAAGGTCGGTTCGCCCTTGAGCGACGAGCGGCTGAAAGCGGTCACGGTTACGAATCTGAAGACCGGCATTGGCAGCCACGACGGCGAAGAGGACGGCGAGGACATCGGCATCGGCCTCGAAAACATCAAGCTGGCGGTGCGCTACTTGTGGGGCGAGGAAGACGGCGACGAAGACCTGCCGCAAGTGTTGCCTTACAAGGACGGCGATATGCCCGAATCGATCCGGGTGGCGATCGCCTCGAACGCCGGTTCGCTGCTGAACGGCCATTTCGGCTCGTGTATCCGCTTTCTGGTCTATCAGTTATCCCGGCACGAGTGCCGCCTGATCGACATCCGCTCCACCCTCGAAGCCGACAGCGCGGACGACCGCAACCTGTTCCGCGCCAATCTGATCAAGGATTGCCATGTGCTGTTCGTACAGTCGATCGGCGGGCCTGCGGCTGCGAAGGTGATTCGCGCCGACATTTATCCGATCAAGGTGCCGGAAGTGGTCGAGGCGGCCGAAAAGCTGAAGGAGTTCCAGAACGTGTTCGACACCGCGCCGCCCTGGCTTGCCAAGGCGCTGGGAAAGAGTCCGGAGGAAAGGAAGCGTTTCGCAGTGCATGAGTAAAGGCCGGCATACTGATTTCCTCGGGGTCGGCACGGGCCGGCGCCGGCTTGGCTGAATTGAACCGATCAAATCGGGTTCGGATAAAGGCAATCCCAGGTTTAAAGTTCGAACACATCGGCGTGCTCAGGATTCCGGCCACCCTGGCCGGAACCGCGCTGTTCCTTACAGCCGCCCTGCCTTACGAGAGGCAAGCGCCGCAGGCCGAGCATCAATACTCGGCATCGTGATAAACGTTCTGCACGTCATCCAGGTCGTTCAGCAAATCCAGAAACTTTTCGAACGTCAGGGCATCTTCCCCGCCGATCGGCGTGCTGCCTTTCGGTACGAACTGAATTTCGTCGACCTCGAAATCGATCTCGCCCAGTAAATCGATCAGGGCCTGCTTGGCCTTGAAGTAATCGCCCTGCGGAGTGAAGACGGTCAGTTTGCCGTCCTCGTTTTCGATGTCGGCCACATCCACATCCGCGGACAACAAGGCGTCGAGCACCGCATCCTCGTCGCCGTGATTAAACGCCAGAATCGCGACATGGTCGAACATGTGGCTGACCGTGCCGGGCGTGCCGATCTTGCATTTCGTTTTGGTGAAGCACTGGCGCACGTCGCCGAAGGTCCGGTTGGGATTGTCGGTCAGGCAGTCGACGATCACCATGCAGCCCCCTGGGCCGAAGCCCTCGTAACGCGCGGGGGCGAAATCTTCCCCGGCCCCGCCTTTCGCCTTGTCGAGCGCTTTTTCGATCACGTGGGCAGGCACCTGGTCTTTCTTGGCCCGTTCGATCAATCCCCGCAATGCCAGGTTTCCGGCAGGGTCGATGCCGCCGGACTTGGCGCACACATAAATTTCGCGGCCGTACTTGCTGTACAGCTTCGTCTTGGCCCCGGCGGTCTTGGCCATGGACACTTTACGGTTTTGATAAGCTCTACCCATCGGGCTGCTGCTCCCTTGAAAACAAAAAACGTGGATTTTACAGGCAAGTAGCCGCAAAAGAAACCGTTGGCATTTTTCTTCTTGTCTACGATCAATCTTATCCTTCTCCTCGAATAACGGATGGTTGGTTGACTGGATCAGCTATAGATTTCAAAAAGGTATAGACCAAATCGCAATTTATTCTTTATATGTAAAAATCTATCATAAAAAACAAATTTTTAAATACATAATATTCTGTTAATAATTGTAGATTATGATCTTCAGTACCAGATTTAACTCGATGGAGGACAGCACGGCATCTCATAATGAATGGCATATGTGTAAGCATGATGCCCTTATACACAAGTCCGTCATATCCGCCGGGATGCGGATATCTAGTGCCAAGGATGACAAACCCCAAACGCCCGCCCCTGGATTCCAGCATTCCCTGCCGGAATGGCGGACTTGTGTATAACGGCGTAATGTATAAGATCATCCTGATGGGTGTGAAAAAACGATGTGGATTATGGGCTGTAAGACTATGCGATTCATATTATGAAATCTAAAAATCCTTTCTATTTCTCCAAATCGCCGGATCAGGAAACTACCGGCGAATAAATTTCCGCAAGATAGTACGAATTCACCTGAAGAACGGCATGCCGCTCAAAGGTGATCATGCAGGTTTCCAGTCTGACTGGCTGTTTTTTCAAGGCGAGGGGGGCCGGTTAATCAGTGAATTTATGCTGGCAATCTATACCTCTGCCCTAAAGGAGCTTGTCGTCTATCTATAAAGGAACTCCTCAACCCTAAGTTTTTATTTAGGAGGAGAGTTTTTTACTCCAATATTCAAATTCTCAAATCCAAAGTATTCAAACCTAAAGTTTGATCTTTCCCGCAACATACTGACTTTATCCTGGGGCGTCCTCATCAAGGTTTTTTAAAGGCCTGGGGACGGCTTTGGGTAAAAATTCATCAATCTACGCACGGCCCATCCGATAAGCCGGGCATTCACCACTCAGTTATAACAATGAAAAACTCTTTTATAACGGTTATTACTGTGCGCAGACTTTTTATGCGCCATTTCCTCTTGCTTCTCGTATCCTTGTTGTTCAGCGGCAATTTATTCGCAGTAAACGTAAACCTTGCCTGGGACTCCAGCCAATCTTCCGATGTGGGAGGGTACAAGGTTTCTTATGGGACCGGCAGCGGTAAGTACACCACGACTATCGATGCGGGCAACAAGACCGCGCACTTGATTTCAGGGCTGAAAAAAGGCACTCGGTACTTTTTCGCGGTGAAAGCTTATAACTCCGCCAAAACCGTTGAAAGCACTTATTCCAATGAAATCAATTTAACGGTGCCAGCCGCTGCTGCAACAACGGCTGAACAGAACGTTATTAATGTGTCCCTTTCAGGTGATACCTCGGACGGTACCTCGGGCGGTACCTCGGGCGGTACTTCGGGCGGTACTTCGGGTGGTACTTCGGGTGGTACTTCGGGTGGTACTTCGGGTGGTGCCGCAGAGACGGACGGCGATGGGCTCGTAGCCGCTTATGGCTTCGAGGAAGGAAGCGGCAAGCGGGTTGTGGACGCTTCGGGCAAGGGCAATCACGGCACAATCAAGGGGGCTGTCAGAATCGACGAGGGCCACAATGGGAAAGCGTTGATGTTCGACGGTGTCAACGACTGGGTTACCGTCAAAAATAGCGCCTCGCTGGATTTATCCAACGGCATGACGCTCGAAGCTTGGGTGTATCCGTTGTCACAGTCGGACGGAAACAATGCGGTCATACTGAAGCAGGCGCCAAAGGGAGAGGCGTATGCCCTCTATTCCGAAGAGGACGCCAATCTGCCTACCTCTTACATCAACGACGGCAGTTACCATGGTGTCGCCGGAACCAGTCGCCTGCCCGCGAATGCATGGACTCATCTCGCGGCAACCTATGACGGCGCTTACCAACGCTTGTACGTGAATGGCGCTCTGGTCGCCGAGAGCCCGCAAAATACGTTAATCCGGCAATCCAAAGGAAAGCTGCGCATCGGCGGCAACAGCTTGTGGAATGAATATTTCCACGGTTACCTCGACGAGGTCCGTATTTATAACCGAGCCTTGAGCGCTGCCGAAGTCGGTGCCAACCTGGCGACTCCGGTCAGCACATCCCATCCTGCACGGCTTCTGATGGGGGATAACACCCTGGAACCTTGGGTCGATTACCGGGCTCAGGGGACTGCCGAAGCATTCCAGACCGTACCCGCCGAATCGGGTATCGTCACTCATGTATGGGTTTACCTCGATGCCGGCTCGACCGCAACGGAATTGGTTGCCGGAATCTATAAAGACAGTTCCGGCCATCCGGGAACCCGTATGGCTCAAGGCAAATTCAGCAACCTCAAGGCCGGCGCCTGGAACGCGATACCGATTTCCGCCGTTCCTGTAAAGGCGGAACGGCCGTACTGGATTGCGATCCTCGGAACGCAAGGGCAAGTGGCTTTCCTGGACCAGGTGGGCTCATCGGCCGGTTTGATGGAGACCAGCGCGTCCAAAGAGCTGAAGATATTGCCTTATAAATGGAAAGGTTCGGCAACGAAACAGGATGCGTCCATGTCTGCCTACGGCAAGGGATATTGACGAACTGCGGCCTGAGCGAGACGGGGTCTGCAGCCCCGTCTCAAACGCTCGAAGCCGACCAGTCCGTCCAAGGCTCCCAAACGTTAAGAATGGGGAAGGGTATTCCGTTCGGGGGCAATCCTTACTTATAAGAATTGCTAATTCGGATCCCGTTATTTCCGCAATCTATCGGGCGGAGTTAGGCTTAAAGCGGGGTTCCGTCAAGCTGGCTTCAAATTGATCAATCGGTAAGGGCTTGCCGAATAAATAGCCTTGGTAAGCTTCGCATCCGTACTGTCGTAATAAAGCGAGTTGTTCATCTGTTTCCACCCCTTCCGCTATGACTTGGAGACTGAAGTTGCGAGCTAAATCGATGATTGTTTTCACCATAATCGCCTCGTTTCTGTCCAATCGGATGCCGCGAACAAAACTCTGGTCTATTTTTACCTGGTCCAGAGGCAGTCGTTTCAAACACGAGAGTGACGAATAACCGGTACCAAAATCGTCTAGTGAAAGCGTGGTGCCGAGCCGTTGCTTTAAAGCGCGCATCTTCTCAATCACTAACTCCAGATTGTCCAAAGCTACGCTCTCGGTCAGTTCCAGTTTGAGGCGCGACGGATCAACGCGATGTCGCTCAATGGATGCGTTAACGTGTTCTACAAAGTCGGGTTGCATGAACTGGTGCGCGCTGATGTTCACTGCAAGCGTAAAGTGGCATGTCAATGGGTTTCGGCTCCATGTAGCCAGTTGCCGGCAGGCCCTATCTAGAACCCATTGGCCGATTTCCAGGATCAGCGAGCTTTCTTCCGCAAGGGGAATGAACTCGCTCGGCGGTATCATGCCGCGCTGAGGATGACTCCAGCGAAGCAGTGCCTCCGCACCGATCGGTAGCAGGTTCTGGTCGACCTGAACCTGGTAATATAGCTTTAGCCGATCCCCAGCAATATCCTTCCGCAAATCCGCTTCCATTGCAGCACGTGTTTCGATGGCCTTCTGCAGTTCGGGATCGTAGAAGCGTATTTTGTTTCGTCCGCAATCTTTCGCCTGATACATCGCAATGTCAGCCCGTTTTACCAGTTCTTCCGCGAGTACAGCATTTCCGCAGAACAGGCATATGCCTATACTCGGCGAACTGTGGTATGTATGGTCTTTCAGTTGATATTGGGAAGCCACTACGGAGCGAACCTTCTCGGCGATCTGGGCGACATTTTGTGATGCATCTGCGCCGTCCACACCGAGATCTTCGATCAGCAAGAGAAATTCATCCCCGCCTAAGCGAGCGATGGTATCCACATCCCTCATACATGATCTGAGGCGATTGGCGACCTCGATCAGCAGCAGATCCCCGAATGCATGTCCAAGCGTGTCATTGAGAGTTTTAAATTTGTCGAGGTCGAGGAACAGTAGGGCACCATATTGCTGACTGCGGGATGAAGCAGAAAGCGCTATGCCCAAGCGTTCAATCATGAGTCGTCGGTTAGACAGTCCGGTCAGAGGATCATAGAAAGCCAGATTATGGATTTCCGCCTCCGCTTGCTTGCGTGCGCTGATGTCTACGAAGACCGAGACGTAATGGGTCGTTTTACTGTTTGAATCCTTGACTGCGGTAATGGTCGCGTATTTCGGATAGATGTGGCCGTCCTTATGCTTGTCCCATATCTCGCCCGACCATGAGCCTATGGTTAGCAGATCGTGCCACATTTGCCGAAAAAACAACGTGTCATGGCGTCCTGAACTCAGTAGGCGCGGGTTTTTGCCGATAACTTCTTTGGCGCTGTAGCCGGTGGTTTGCTCGAATGCCTGATTGACACGGATGATATTGGCCTCGACATCCGTGATCATAATGGCTTCCTGCGTCTCGAAAGTGGTGGCCGCAACCCTGAGCTCGTCTTCGGCCTGTTTTTTCTCGGTAATGTCTTTGACTACACCGCTCCAGAAACTGCTCCCGTCGGGCTGTGGTATGGGATCGGAGGATATATTGATCCAGCGGATTTCTCCACGAACGCTAAAACGTCCCTCCCAACGGAATGGAGCCATGAAGATTCGCGATTGATCATTGCATCGCATTAAACTCTCATAGTCATCAGGATGGACTGAGTCAAAGGCTAGGCGGTAGTCGTTGATTAGCGCATCTGCCTCCATTTCCAGGATCTCGCAAAACTTGGGGCTGACATACTTGAAGCCCATGGACCCATCGGTATGGAAATACCAGGTATAGACGCCGACCGGTATGGTCCGTACAAGCTGTTCGTAACGCTGTTCACTTTCCAATAGCGTTTTTTGGATGTCTTCGAGCTTTTTTAATGCAACTGCCATGTCGGCACGCGTCGCCTGATCTGAATGAAGCAAGTTATCTATTTCATTTTCGAGGTTGCGCTCGGATGGAGTAACAATGAACTCGTCGTAGGGATCCCCTTTCGCCACGAACATGGTTTGCACAGCCCAGCAGTTCTTATTGAACAGTTTGCTGCAGATACCGGCGAATTTGCCTGCCAGCATGCCGCTTCCCCAGCACACGCCCAGCGCCTTTTGATAGCCGCCTTCCCAGTTGTTAAATGCACGGAATCTGCACTCTTGTTTATCGGGGTCATAGTTTATCAACTGCCAGTTGCCCCAACCGGCCACTTTGGCATTTAGGTTTAGCTGGGCAAAGCCTTCTTTAAAGTCTGGGTAGCTGCTGATCAAAAGCCAGTCGGAGTCGACGCTTTTGCGACCTTCCGCCTGCAATGCCAGATTGAAGCGTTCCGCCCCTACCATCGACGCGACGCCCGCCATCAAGCCCGCAAGCGTCGAGTCTACCCACATCAACGCGACTGGAATGCCCCGGAAATTACACAGGCCTTCCTGCATGTCCCATGAGATTTCTATGCCGTTGACATTGATGATATTGCCGAACTCTCCCTTTTGAAGGGGGTTGGGCGTAGAAATCGTAGAAGACATATATAAATAGTGGATCCGATACCAATAGGGAAAAACATGAGAAACCGAAGGCTGGCTTAAACTCTTTAGGATAAGAGCCCCATATTAGAATAGAAGGAAATTCAGCGGCATCCAAGTGAGAGTACAAGCGTTGCCCAAATCGAATTCGGTCTTCAGCCGTAAAAAATTTGCCGGTCGTTTTCGAGAGTTCAAGGGTGATCTTTTTGCGCCGCGTTTTATAAGAGACGTATGCAAAACTCCGAAGGTGAAAAATCTTCTTTTACCTTCAAATATAAAGAATTCGCCTGTATTGTGATCGTAAATTTCATCATTCGATTTATCCTTGCCTAGGAATGAGCGGGTCCTGAAAACCGGCCTTGGATAAGCTTGCCTTATTTCTCATTCGAGAAAAAACAGATCATGGGACAAGCCTGGCAGGATGTTTAGAGCGGATAATCTCGCCTCTGGAAACTCGGGGCGATTGGCGTGGTCACAAAATTGTCCCTATGCGTTTTACGGTTTTACGAAGGTCTGGCCTTAGGGAGCTAATAAGGTTTAATTCATGCAGGTGAAGGTTGAAAATGATGCCCGGATTATTGCGTAACGTGCTTGGTTTTGTTGTTTTGGTTGCAACCATCGGTCTTGCAACCTGCCAATCGATGGTGAGGGCCGATCCGCGCGTTTTCTACGCCGTGCCTGAAGCCCATTCAACCTACGGTCCACGGGCGGAAGGATGAACCCGTTCGATAAAACCCGACGTGCTGTCGAGGATGCCCTGCAGCGTTATTCACCGCGCGGCCTGCTGCTTTATTTCCTGCCGATCGCGCTGATTCCGGCGACGTTTATCGCCTTGGGAGAAGGGCATGTACTGAAAGTTTTGGTCAATGCCGCCGGTTTTGCCCTGTATATGTTAGCCGCCGTGTGTCTGCGCCGAGGATTGCAGGCCGAGTATGTTTACCACAAAAGCCGCATCGCCGGCCCGCCCAATCCGCCCTTGAAAACGATTGCCGCAGCGATTGCGGCGCTGGCGACCGGTATGGTCGCCTGGCTGGGCGTGGGGCATTCGCTGCCGGCGGGGATGCTGTTCGCCAGCGGCGCGTTTCTGGGCATGTATTTGCGTTACGGATTCGACCCGCGCGCGGAAAAGCGGAAAATCACGGCAGCCTACGGCTATTCCGGGGATGAAATTCGGCAGGCACTCGAGGATTCGTCGCGTGTCATCCGCGGCATCGAGCAGGCCAACGGCCGGATCCGCAATGCCGAATTGAACCGGCGGATCGAACGGATCTGCGATATCGCCGACGATATTCTGGCGGATATCGCGGCCGACCCGCGCAATTTCCGAAGGGCGCGGAAATTTCTGAACGTCTACCTCGACGGCGCCCGCCAAGTGACCGAAGGTTATGCGGAAACCCACCGGCAGACCACATCCGAAGAACTGGAACAGAATTTCCGCAACGTGCTGGAAACCATCGAATCGACCTTTCAGGAGCAGCATCAAAAACTGCTGGAAGAAGACGCGTTCGATCTGGACGTCAAAATCGAAGTGTTGAATACGCAGCTGAAACGGGAGGGGATTCGCTGATGACCTCATTTTCAGAGTATGACTTATGAATAAACCGCAGGCTTCCACGGCAAACGAATCAACAAGCGGCACCGTCCAAAGTGCCGCGTTCGACGAAATCGTACCCGGCGTGACAGCCGAAACGGTGCCGCTTGCAAAGGCGCCTCCGGAGAAACGGCAGCGCGTCAGGCAGTTATTGAACGAAATCGAGGTCGGCAATACGAATTCGATCCTTTTCTTCGGCAGCAAGGCGCAGGAACAGCTGACGACGATTTCCGACCGGATGCTGGACGGCGTCAGGAACAAGGACATCGGACCGGCCGGCGAGGATCTGAACGAAATGGTCGCGACGCTGCGCGGTTTCGAGGTCGACAATCTGGACCCGAACAAGAAACAGGGGATTTTCGACAAGCTGCTGGGCCGGGCTAAACCGGTTGTCAAATTCCTGCAGCAATACGAAGAAGTGCGCAAGCAGATCGACATGATCACCGACAGGCTGGAGCGGCACAAAACCGCCTTGCTAACCGACATCGTTTCGCTGGACAAACTTTATCAGGCTAACCTGGACTATTTTCATACCCTGGAGGATTACATCATCGCCGGCGAAGAAAAACTGCGCCAACTGGACGAGAGCGTGATTCCCGAACAGGTCAAGAAAGCCGAAAGCAGCGAACAAGTGATCGCCGCGCAAGCCCTGCGCGACCTGCGCGCGGCCCGCGACGATCTGGAGCGGCGCGTGCATGACCTGCGCCTGACCCGGCAGGTCGCGATGCAAAGTCTGCCGGGCATCCGCCTGGTGCAGGAAAACGACAAGGGCTTGGTCAATAAGATCAATTCGACGATCGTGAATACGGTACCGCTCTGGCGCCAGCAACTGGCGACCGCGGTGACCGTTTACCGTTCCGCCGAGGCGGCCGAAACGGTCAAGGCCGCGACCGACCTGACCAACGAGCTGCTGGCCGCGAACGCGGAAAGCCTGAAGCAGGCGAACGCGGAAACCCGCAGGCAGTTGGAACGCGGCGTGTTCGATATCGAAACGGTCAAGAAAGCCAATCAGGCGTTGATCGCGACGATCGAGGAAAGCCTGCAGATCGCGGACCAGGGCAAGAAGATGCGCCGCGAAGCGGTCGCGCAGTTGGAGCAGTGCGAAGCCGACCTGCGCAAGAGCCTGGCGGCAGCGTCTGCAAGAACGGGCGGTTAATTGAAAAACTGGATCTGAGACTAAAGCATTTTCACAGCGCATATAGGAGGATGCATTCAGTGGCCTTCAATACGCGCGAAACCGGGCTAATGAATTCCCCCGCCTCCTGGCTTAATGCCGTTAAGGATGGCGCTGAAAATAATTTACCTTTTTATCGAAAGCGCCGTGCGTAGGGGCGGCTTCCGCCGCGATCTAGGCACCTGTCGCGGCGGAGGCCGCTCCTACAAAGACTCGTATTAGGGAAATTGTTCCTGCAATTCCTAGCGCCATGTTTGAGGTCGCACACCGGAAACCCCATAGAGCGCTAGAGGATTTCTCGCCAGAGCTTGTATTCTTTCCTTTTCAAATTGATTATATAGTATACACATTACGATTTTCGAGCCGTTGCCGATAGGCTGTAACGAAATCAATAGGCGCCGTCGTTGTATTTCGTCCGGATGAAGCAGATCTGGAATCCTAGACTCGGCCGAAAAACTTAATTCGTATATCTGAAGGAAGTGAATGACAAATTGTTACCAACTGAAACAAATTATCCTGATAGACAGCTTTTGGGCCGGCAAAACCGTTTTGCTGAAACTAGACGGCCACACTAATCTCAGCGGCACCAATGGTGCCGGCAAAACCACTTTTTTGCGTTTGATGCAATTGTTCTGGGGCGAGCGGCCCAGCAACATCGTCGGCGGTAGCGGCAGCAAAAAAGGCTTCCTGGATTATTACCTGCCGCGCGCCAGCAGTTATCTGGTCTACGAATATCAACGCCCGCACGGTCAGGTTTGCCACGTGATGGTGCAAAGCGACGGCCGCGCCGCCAAATACAAATTCGTCGACGCCCCTTACCGGCAGGACTATTACATCGCCGAAACCGGCTTTCCGCGCGACGCGCTCAGCATAGAGCGCCTGTACCGGCCGACGGAGGAAGTTTCCCGCTTCCTGGCGGTTGACGACTACTGCAGCGTGATCCAATGCCATCACTTGACCGGCGGCAAGAAAGACCTGCGTCTGATGCAAAACCGTTTCGCGATGGCTGCAACGCCTATCAATCACATCGAAAAAGTCATCGGCTCCGTGATCGAGAAAATCGGCGATTTCGACGCGATCAAGCAAATGCTGATCGACATATCGCGGGGCAAGTTGAGCCAGAGTTTTCTGCAAAACGAAGACGAGCAACAGCCCTTTCAACTGAACAAACAGCACATCGACGCCTGGCTGGCCGATTTGAATGCCGCCAGGGAAATAGAGGCTAAACGCGCCGACTTCGACCGGCTCTTGCAAACCATAGCCGAGCTGAAGCAAACCCTGACGTCCCTGTCGCATTTGCACTTCCTGGCCCGAGCCAAACACAAAATTGCTCAGCAGGAAAGCGAAACCCTGAAAAGCAGCCTAAAACAGCTGACCGAGCAACGCGAGCAACTGCAACAAGCTCATAAAGCACAGTTGGAGCCGAAAGAAGATGCCCTTATCGAAGCCAATGGCCGTCTAAAAGACTTGAACTACCAAATCGAACAGCTGGAAGCAAAAAAACTGGACTTCGAAGAACAAGGCGCCGAAAGTTTTGCCATCAAAGCTGCCAAAGCAGAGCAATACGCAAAACAGCGGCAGGACGTTCAGGCCGAACTGGATGCGCTGGAACTCAAGACGCAGGAAATCCATCGTTTTTACGAAAAGCAGTTAAGCGAGCTGCAGCGCCGACACGAAAAACAATCCCATTTCTACCAACAGCAAGCTGCCGACGCCAAACTGCAGCAAAGCCAAAATCTTAGAGACGCCGACGCCGAATTCCAGCGCCGCAAAGATCAGCTGCAGCAGGTTAAGGAAAGCCGCCTGCAACCTGTCAAAGAGCAGCGCGCGCAATTTTCGACCGTTTCTCAAATCAAGCAAAACGAGCAAAAAAATCCGCCTATTTCGGCCGCATTGAGCGAGCAACAACAGAAAAACGGCAAAGCATTGGAGGCCGCGGTTCAAACGTCCAAACAGACTTATCAAGCCCAAGCCGAGGCGCAAAGCGGCTACCAAAGCCGGCAGAGCCATTACCGGCAAACCGAACAAGAGCTCAAAGACAAGAAAGCCGAATTGAAGCGCACAAAGGACCGTCATAGCGATTGCCAGAAGCGCCTGCGGCCCGAACCCGGCTCGCTGCAATTTTATCTGGAACAGGAAGCCGAAGGCTGGCAGCAAACCATAGGCCGGGTCATCGCGCCGGAACTGCTGGATCATAGCGGCCTTGCTCCGCAATGGAGCGGCCAAGCCGGCCGGGATTTTTACGGCCTCAGCATCAACCTGGATGCGCTCGCCGACCGCAGCTATCTGACCGCCGACAAGGCCAGCCTGGAACAGGAAGAAGCCAAACTGTTCGCGCAGGTCACCAAATTGGGCAAAGAATGCGACGAACTGGAAGCGGCCTTGCAGGCCGCCAACAAATTGCGCGAACAGGCCAAGTCGGCATTCGAAAAAGCTCAACAAGGCGTGCAACACGCCGAAAAGCTGGAGAAAAACCTGCGCAACGAAGCCAGCGCGCTGGCCGATCAGATCAAAGCCGAAACAGCCAAAGCCAAGCAGCAGTTGGAACAGGAAATCAACCGGTTGGCTTCCGACATCAAAGCCTGCGACCAAACCTTGGCCGACATCGAAAACGAGCACCATCAAGCCTTGCAGGAGCTGCAAAACGAACACTTGGCCCGAAAAGGCATCCTCGAATCGGACCTGGGGAATCTGCTGGCGACGATAGACGAGCAAATTCAATCCGATAGCGAGCACTTCAAGCAGGAACAAAGCCGCATCCAGCAGCAATTGAAAAGCCAGCTTAAAGACAGCGGCGCCGACGAACGGGCCGTTCTAACGCTGACGGCCAGAGCCAAGGAAGCCAAGCGCCTGGAAAACGAAGCCAGGAGTTTTCAGCGCAAGGCCGAAGAATATCAAGACTGGCTGCAAAAACGCTGGCAACAACACCCGGAACTTTGCCGGCAACGCGACAACTGCCAACGCCAGATTCAACAATTAAACGATGAAATCAGTCAATTAAAGGAAATTTTCCAACGGCAGCGGCGGCAGTTGAATCAAGAAATTGCTGCCCAGGATGAACTGCTGAAGAAAAACCACGGCCTGTTAGCGCAACTGGAACAATGCATGGAGCAATTGCGCAACTCCCCGCCGATTCGCGCTGAGGATTTACCGGAATACGCGGCCGGCACGCTGCCGCACCTGACGCAAGACGGCATCAAGGAACGTAAGCGCCAGGAGCGAGAAATTCAGGGCGGCAAGCACACCTTGATGCAGTTGTTCAACAAACACCAGCGTAGCCAGTTGGCCGAAGCCTGGTCGCAGGCACTGAACGCGGCTGCGACCCGTAGCCAGCTTTTTCAGGCCGAAGCATTGGAAATCGAGCAGCCCCTGATCGATGTTTTGCAAATGGTCGGCCACGTCAAACAGGCCACGGCCCAGCAGATCGAATTGCACGCTTCCGGAGTCAATAATTTTTACCAGCACCTGCATAACTTCGATCGCGCGATCAAACTCACGGGCAGCGAGCTGTCCAAGTACGTCAGCGAGGAACGCTATTTTGCGGCGCTGGGCGAGATTACCGTCAACGTACGCTCCAAGATGAGCGACTTGGAATACTGGCAGGCCTTGAAGAAGTTCAGCGACCATTACGGCCAATACCGCGACAACGCCGAATTGAGCGGTTCGATCGAGATTCCCGAGGCGCTGGTGCAAGCCATGGGCGAACTGACCGCGCTGCTGCCGACCGCCGGCGTCAAGATCAGGCATCTGTCGTTGTTCGATATCGAATTCAGCATTTTCGAAAACGGACAGATCAAGCATGCCCGCAATTCCAGGGAGTTGAAGGATGTCAGCTCCACCGGACTGTCCTATCTGGCCTTGATTACCTTCTTCACCGGCGTTACCTCCATGCTGCGCAAGCAAAACCCGACCGTGGTCTGTTGGCCGATCGACGAGCTGGGCGATCTGGCCCCGGAAAACATCGAAGCGATGATGAACCTTCTGGCCAAACAGAACATTCAAATCCTGTCGGCTACGCCGACCGCCGACCGCCATGTGCTGGGCTTGTTCAAGCGCCGCTATCTGATCAACCAGCAAAAGCTGCACGAAGTCGAACTGCCGCAAAGCAAGCTGGAGCAATTGCTGAATGCACAAAAGGAGGCCGTCTATGTTTAAGCAAGTCGCGGAAAGCTTACTGAGCGGGCATTTCATTTGCCCGACTGCGTTTCCGGACGCCTTCGAGTATTTGTCGCAAGCCGACAATGCCGACAAGATCAATGCGTTCTTGAAGCCGCTGGACCGCGAACTGTTGAACATGGATGGCGAACTCTACTACGCGGCCTACACGGTGGTCGACGACAGCAATCGAACGGCGGTCAGGGAAGCATTCTCCGAGATACGCTCGCAACTGCGCCCCATCGTAGAATGGATGGACATGGTCATGACCGCGTTGGGCCAGGACATGCCGATCAGGGCCCGCGACGAAATCCGTTTGCATCAATTGTTGCAGGCTATCGAACACGAGCCGTCTTTGTCGGAGCAACTGAGCCGGCTAACCCAATTGACGCTGTTCAAGACCAGCAAGACCGGTTTGAACGACCAATTATCCTGGGTGCTGCAAAAACTGGAACAAGCAGGCTTCCTGGTACGGCCCAATCCCCAGGCTTCGGTGTATATCGCTACCGGCAAGATCAATTATCTGCATCAGGTCATCGCTTTCTTGAACGACGCCGAAAATCTGGAACTGGACCAATATGCGGCCGGCGGTGCAGACGGCGACCAGCAGGAACTGTTCTTATGAGTTTCGACCACGAGCAGATTGCCGGACTAATCCGCAAACTGGCCAGCGCCGACCAATTGTTGGCGCAGACCTATATTAACGGCTCCGTGTTCGCCGACGACGACAACCGAGGCGCGATCGACAGCTTGAAAAAATCCGGCCTGTTGCGCACGGCCGATACCAGCGATGAATACCGTTTGACCGGCGATTTAAAGCGCCTGATAGACCGCCTGCTGCTGCGCAACCAGCGTTATCAGCAAAACATCAACATGGCCAAGATGATCCTCAGCGTCGAGGAGGACATCGACGACTACCGCGGTGCGTTGGAACGGAACAACCAGGACGAGGCCCAATATCATCTGGAGCAGATCGACGATACGCTGTACGAAGCGATCGAAGCCCTGGAAAACAGCCTGAGCGTGATGTTCGCGGCAATCACCAGCCAATTCGGCTTCGTCAGTTCGCTGAGCGGCAAGATCCGGCAAAACCAGCGGGCGCTGGCCTATGCGCAACAACTGGTGCAGGAACTGAACCATGTCAGGATCGACGACTGTTACGACTGGCTCAGCAGTTGGAGCGCGATGCCGCCGGAACTGAGCCGCAAAATCATCCGCTTCATTGACCAATATAAAAGCATCGTCGAACGATTGACCGGCATCGTCGGCCGCATGAAGGAATTGCTGTTCAAGTTAAGGCTGCAAGAACAAACCGCCAACCGTTGCCGGGCGATGGCGCAGTTTTTGAGGCAGCATCCGGAATGGGAACCGCTGGATTGGAGCGTGGAAAACAATATCCCAAGACTCTTGCAGCGCGGTCCCGGCCTTACGTTACAGCCCGGCATCAACACGGCCAATCCGATATTGCAGGCCGATCTGGCCTCCATTGTCCACGAACTGCGCCGCCAAGCCAAACCCATTGCGCCTTTAGCACGCGGCAGCGTCTCATCGCCTCTGGACACCGGGACGCCGGAACGGGTCCCCTACGCTCAAGACCTGTACGAAAATTACATCGAAAACCTGTTCGCGCTGGCCCTGGATCAACAAGGCCGTAAAGTCTCCGCATTACATTATTGGAGGGACCAAGGCTTAAAAGTCGAGGCCGGGCTTTGGCTAGACATGATATTCGCTCAATACTGCTGTTTGCCGAGGCACATCCGTCAGATGATTAATTTAGAGATGCAAGGCGAAAATCTGGCTGGCTTTGACGGCAACCAGATCATTGAAGAAATCCAATTGCAACGGGTGGCCTGACGTGGATCGAAAGTTTTACCGGTGGATCAGCCATCTGGTTAGGGACAAACCGGATCAAGCTACCATCCGCCCCTTTACCGTTACCGGTCAGCAAGTACAAACACGTTTTGGCTGCGGCTTTATCCGCAACAACCGTTTGATTTTTAGCGCCGAAGACAAACGCCAACTGCGCCGACGCCTCATGGATGAAATCGGCCTGGATCCGTTTGTAACTGAGCAACTGCCGGAAAGTCGTTTGGAAATGGCCCAATATCATTCCAATGAAAAACTGGCCAACAGGCCTGTAAGCGGCGATCAAGTGTTTTTGAACAGTGCTGACGGTGTAATACGCCTCAACGGTAGAGAAATCCACTTGCACCCGGAAAGCCTCACATCGGCCGCTCTTCTGTGCCTAAGCTCCAGCATTCGGTCGGTCGAACATCGGACCATCGTGATTGTCGAAAATCTATCTATTATGCCGCTATGCCACAGTTGGCAAATACCGTGTATCGATCGCCAAGCGTTATGGCTTTATCGTGGCGATTATAAAACCGGAGCTCAAGCGAAGGCATGTCACGATTTTATTGAGCGTTTCGGCCCGAATAAAACCATCATCGTCTTCAGCGACATGGACCCCAAAGGGCTGGAAATTGCGCTGACAATACCTTTCGCGGAATACTGGCTCGGTCCCAGCCGGAATATGTGGCAACATTTATTGAACAGTAAATACGCGAGTCAAATTGGTTATGACACTCAATCTCAAGCTATTGCTTATTTGCTTGGTTTGCTGGATTCAACCTTATTATCCGCAACGTTTAGGAATCTGATTTCAGTATTGTGCGATACTCGTAGCTCATTTCGGCAAGAACACACGTATAGTCATAGTGTGACTTTGGAATTGATCCCAATTAGAGCTAAGTAATTATGGCGCGAACAAAGGCTATGATATCGACGCCATTGTGGCCCAAGCCGAAGCAAATCAGATAACGGTCGTCATTTCGCCGCGTCGAAATCGCAAGCCATACCACGACTCTGATCGAGACCGGTATAAACTTCGGCATTGGGTAGAAAATGCGTTCTTACACCTCAAACGCTGGCATGGTATCGTAACCCCTTATGCCAAAAATACCGCTTCACTCTTGGAGGGAGTGCAAATCCGCTGCATTGCGCTTTGGGCTGTTATTTTATGACGGCACTGTCTAAGGCGTCATCACCACCTTAACGCAATCCTCTTGCTTTTCCTGAAAGATCTTGTAGCCGTGCGCGACTTCCGACAGCGGCAGGCGATGGGTGATGATGTCGTCGAGCCTGACCTTGCCCTGTTCGACGTACTGCAGCAGTTCGTCGATATATTTATGGACCGGCGCCTGGCCGCCTTTCAGCACGATGGCTTTATCGAAGAATTGCCCGACCGGGAAGTTGTCGTAATAGGTCGGATAAACACCCAGCACCGATACGATGCCGCCGCGTCGAACCGCGCTCATGCAGGCTTCCAGCACTTTCGTCGAGCCCACTTCGAGGTTGATCGCGGCTTTGGCTTTTTCGAGCACCGAGCGTCCGGGCTCGAACCCGACTGCATCGACGCATACATCCGCACCGCGCCCTTCGGTCAGGGTTCGGATCTGTTCGACGACATCCTTGGCATCGTCTTCCCAAAGGACAGTTTCACACCCGGATGCGGCTTTGGCTTTCTCCAATCGATAAGGCAGAATATCCACGACGATCACTTTACCGGCGCCGCGCAGCCCCGCGCATTTCGCGGCCATGATCCCGACCGGCCCCGCGCCGAAAATCGCCACGCTTTCGCCGCCTTTGACCTCGCCCCAATCGATGCCGGTGTAGCCGGTCGGGAAAATATCGGTCAGGAACAGGACCTGTTCGTCGGTCAGATTTTCAGGAACCCGGCGCGGGCCGAAGTCGGCATAGGGTACGCGCACGTATTCCGCCTGTCCTCCGTTGTAGCCGCCGTACAAATCGGTATAGCCGAACAGTGCGCCGCCTTTTTCGCTCAGTAAGCCGCCTTCCGGGCCGTAGTGTTCGGGATTGGAATTCACGCAATGGCCGGGCAATTGGTGATGGCAGAAGAAGCAGGTTCCGCAGGCGATCGGAAAAGGCACGACGACGCGGTCGCCCTGTTTGAACCGGGTCACGGCCGGGCCGGTTTCTTCCACGATTCCCATGAATTCGTGGCCCATTACCATCGGGCGCACTTGCGGGATTCCGCCGGAATACATATGCAGGTCGGAGCCGCAGATGGCCGTGGCGGTAACTTTTAGAATCATATCCCTGTCGTCGTGAATCGCCGGATCGGGGACGGTATCGTACGAAATATTTTTCGGGCCGTGTATTTGGGCTGCTTTCATAATGACTACCTCCGACGGGAAAATAGGGGATTGCTCGCCCTAAGGGCGCGGCATTTTCTTGCGTGTTTACCTGCCCCCCCTGTCCAAGGCCGGGCGGGTATTTTTCTGTTTGGGGCATGCCCTCTTATTTCCGGTTGAGGCCGCTGCCGCCGGGTATGGCGTCTCGCATCATGTTGTCGCCGCCCGGACTGACGGTATCTTTATTGATGTTTTCCGTATCGGGCGCGGAGCCTTTGTTCATTTTTTCCGTGTCGAAAGTGGTATCCCTGCGCACGGGCTCGTCGGTGGAACTGGTGCCTTTATTCATGTGGGGACTGGTTCCTCTTCGGCTTTCAGTGTCGTGAGAGTCTTTCCGACTGCCGGCTTGTTCCTGGATCTTTCCTGTTTCCATGGAAGGGGTTTCTATTCTTCGCTCTTCCGCATGCGCAGGCGGGCCGGTATAAATCAGGCTGGCGCCGGTAATCAACGTTAAGCAGAACGGTTTTGCGGTGAATTTGATCGTCTTGGACCGGATGGTATTCACGGGCTGTAGGTTTGCAGTATTCGACGGTTGCTCTATAGCTTTCATAATGGCGTTCTCTAGGGAAAATATTGCGAGTGATTGAAGTTTTGTTGTCGCCCGAATATATCATTGCCGGAATTAGTCCCGGCCCAGGCCTGCCAGGTTTTAAAAACCTGGCAGGTCTACCACCTATACCGGGAAGTTAATATCGGCCAGATCCTAAGGGCCCGACCGTCGGGCGGGATTTCTGAACAGGCTCCGGGAAATACCACGGGGCCTTATTTGTAAAGATTAACTATCCGTCTTGCAGGAGTCGGTACGTTCCCGCATATTGCCCTCGAAGTGACGAAACGAGGTTTTCGGTAATGCGGTATCGGAAACCCTTGTCCCATCCATGGTCAAGTGGCCTCTACTGGAATCTTGACTGCTTCATAACCCGGAGGTAGAGCCTATGGGGGGCGTTGATATGGAACGATCAGTGTTTGGTTGCAGCGGGTCTGTTTGCGCTCAAGCATGGCAACGATTTTGCCGGATTACCAAAATCGGCGTGGAAGGAGAACCCTACGGTTTAAGGGGCGAAATGCGCGTGCCAGAGGCCTCCTTGGAGAAGGCTTACGAAAAGCTTTACAACACATTGAAATACCTTGGTTTATTTATCTGACGGATTTGCCTGGCGCTGATTCCATCGCCAGGGTTATCGCGACACGGCTTAAACCCAGTGAGCTATCGACTTGTGCTCATTCCCTCCAACTCTGGTTCGATGGGCAAAGCGGGCTAAACCGATACTTCTCTCGGAATACAAGATCGGCCGTCGACAAAGCGAAAAATAGAAGCAAAGACGACGGGTTTGGCGATGGACGTGCAATGAGTGTCGGCATGGCGCGATTGAAAAATTCATGGATGGAATAGTCGAGGTTCATCGTGAAAGGAATCGTCAGAAGCGGGGCATGCGCTTTTGGACGATTCTTAGTTTTATAGTGCTCATCAGATCCCTCTCTAAAGTATTTTCATCTTGCGTAGGAGCGAACTCATTCGCTTTTCACGCGCGTGACCGGATGAATGTATTCGCTTTAAGCCGGAGCCCCTCATGCCGGTAAGGATTCCCTGACCATGACTGCCGGAAGGCGGTCTTGCCGCGGCCACCAGCCGTGATCAATTTATTATATCGACCTTGAATCTTCCAGACGCTCTTCCATCAGATCAGCCACGATTTCATGCCGAACCCCTGCCGAGTTATTGCCGATTGAGGCCGTTGCTACCCGGTATCGCGTCTCGTATCATGTTGTCGCTGCCGGGGCTGACCGTGTCCTTACGGATGTTTTCGGTATTGGGGACCGGATCGGGATTCATTTTTTCCGTACCGAGCGTGGTGCCAGGGCGCGGCGGTTCGTTGCGTTGCGTTACGTTTTTGTCCATATGAGGGCTGGTTCCGCTCCAGCGGCCTGGCGCATCGCTTTTTTTCTTTTCTTCATTGTTTCGTACGATTCGCAGGTTCGTCGGAGGGGCGAGGAGACCTTCAGTGTCTTGACGCGCTCCGGGCGGCATGGGATGGCTGCCTGTCCCAGGCCCTTCTTGGGCATGCGATGGATTGCCCGGAAATATCAGGACGGCGCCGAAAATCATCGATAACCAGAACCGGGATACGACAGGCATAACGCCATCGCCGCCTTTTCTGAAATGTGCGGATGCCATATCCGGCCGTGTCTGGTTAGTTTGCATGACGGGGTCCTCTCTTGGAGCTGATGGGTGAAGATCAATACGATTTAAAAACGGTATGCAAATACGTACCTGGTTGCCCGGTTTGCATTTGTTTTCCTGCAGGGGCAGGCGATCGACAAAAACCGGACATCGGATACGCCGTCAATATTCGCGCTTAACAGCCTCGTTTTCCGGAATACGGAACGGACGGACTACCAGTCGAAACTTGCCAGGCGAAATTTGCGGGAACAGATTGATATAAGGTTAATAGGAGAAGCGGGATCAGGTCGGTGCGTTGCCGCATATTGGCCGCGGAACTTTAGTGGAATGATTGTTTGAAAAAGCATTGCCTGCTTTTGATGTCCGGGAGGCCTGGATCCGAGGGCAGAGAGACGTTTGGGGAAGGGGAAGGGCGTTTGTCCCGCTAAAGCACGACAGGCACGCCCTTCAATCAACGGCATAAACCGTTAGGTCGCATTCGGCCTCAGCCACCGCAAGAAGTGCTGCAGACGCTCTTTTGCGCTCAGGTCGAGGTTATCGACTCTCCCCCGCCACAGGTACAGCGGATTGATCAGCCTGAGGTAAATCCAAATGACCGGCATCAGGAGCAGCGCCGGGACCACATTCAAGACGATGGGTTTGACCGCCCCGATGGTCAGGTGCGGCGGCTTCACGGATGCGAACATCCGTGTTAAATGTCGGGACCCAACGCCACGGCGAGCAGAACCCGGCAGACTTCGGTAATAATTTATTCGGTGTTTTGCGCGCCGTTTTCATAGAGGCGCAGCAGCTCCAGAAGTTGTTGCCGAGTGCGTGGCGAACTGAGCGGTTGCCCATCCCTTGCGCTAAAAAGTACTCCCGGGGTAAGATGAATTTTGTCCAGCCGGTCGACAGGCAAGCCGGTTTGCAGCAGTTCGTCCGTTTGAACGACAAGAATCAGCGCCTCGACCTCGCGATTCATCAATAGGGCGAAGGTTCTATCGAAAAGCCCGGGCTCGGGAAATGGCATGGCGTTTCCCCGGTTCGTCAGAGTTTCGCCGTGGCTCGTCAAAAAGCACCCAACGCCGTTGGCTAGCAATTCGGCATGCCGGAACTTCCCTGCCTTCATGGCTTCCTCGCCGCCTAAGAACACTTCGATCGGAATGCGGCCTTCCCCTTGGATTAAACCCTGGAAATAGACGGGCAGCTTGGCTTTGGCCGTAGGGTTTCCTCCGAAGTAAGGGGCGTAATTGACCTCGTTGATGACGGCACCGTTCTCATGCCAGGGACGGGCAATATCTACGGAGATAATATCGATGCCCGCATTGGTGAGACCGAAAAGGCGGGCCGCGCGGACGGCAAGTTCCGCGTTGTCGGGATGGACGTCGCCGGTGGCGTCTTCGATGTTTCCGCCCCATTCGGAAGATTCGATGCGCCGTAAGGCGACCTTCACTCCGGCTTCAGGGATAGACTCGGCGGTAAGACCTTGCTCAGCAATGGATTCGAACGCCAAGTCGTCCAGCCGGATGGGTTTGCTTCTCGACCAGGACGGCTTCTTTCGGGCTTCGTCGAAAGCCAGCTGCACCAGTTCGGCAATCGTGTGCGTGCCGTCCCCGGTGACCGATTTCGGCTTTCTGCTCAGGGCGTACAATAATTCGCCGTTGGCTACCAGCAATCGGTAACAGATGCCCGGTACTTCGCGCTCGATCAGAACGGTTGTCGTAAGGCCAGCGGCGAACTTGAAAGCCTCTGACAGCTTTTGTGCGTCGTTGATGCCGACCGTTACTCCTTCGCTGCGGTCCCGGTCCACCGGCTTGACGACTATCGGCCAGCCTAGTTTTTCGGCGGCCTGAAGCGCGGCGGATGCGTTCGAAACCGTAGTATGCAGAGGAGCCGGCAAACCGGCCGAACGGAGAATTTGTGCCGTCCAGTGTTTCTTCTGAACCAGCTTCGAGCCGATGGCCGAGTCTTCGGCGACGGAACTTCTGTCCGTGATGCGGGAGCGCGCGCCGTAACCCAACTGGTAAACGCCGGCGCCCAAATGCCGGAAAGGGATATGCTGCAGGTAGGCCTGGTTGAGGATAGGCACCGTTGAGATGCCGACCGGCACTATCGAACGTAACGGTTTCAGCGCTTTTTCCTCGATCAGCTCGTAAAGTTTGGTCAGGTCAGAGAGGGGACGGTAATGCGCAGCGGCCCAGGTCACAAAGTCGAGCGCGGCATTGTAAGCGATCACGGTGCATTTCTGCGCGATCAGATCGATTCGGGGGATGGCGACGGTGGCCAATCCGGCGGACGGGTTTTGGGCGTCGGGTTCGATTCCTAGAACGCGCCCGGCATCGAAAACCGGGATTCTGGCGAGCTGCTGCAAAGCGCGTCCGACCAGCAGGATTCGCCAGGTAAATTCGATCATCCGGCTTACCGTTGGATCGGAAGAAGGAAGGGCTGTACCGGGCGATTCTAGGTTTATTGCAAATACTTCTTCCAGACAGCGGTCCAGTGCTATAAAATCAACATCGCCGGATAATCTCAACCGCAAGGTCAACTGCGAAGTCGGTTGCCGCAGTCCGTGCCGGTAACCAAGTTGATTCTGTAAAAGTTTCATCTGCGCGTTGTTATAAAAGCCGGATTGAACAGTAATATTTGACACATTGTATTCGGCATGATGGTTCTTGGGATATACGAGTTAGCTCTAACTCGACCTGGATACATCATATTCCATTCAACGGTTTCATTGCCACCCTTTGACCCGCTAACCATTAAGGAGCGAATTATGAATAAAAAACTGGTCCTCGATCAGAGCCGGCTGCTCGGCTTCAAGCTTTTAGTGAAAGATCCCGGCAATCCGTTTGCCGGCAGTGCAATGATTGGCAAGGTACCCGCTCCGGTTGGGGCAAAGGTAGGTAAAATTCCGGCAGCGGCTCTTATAGGTGCGAAGGTCGGCAAGGTTGACCGTGCCCAAGTGGCTTTCTCGTCTATCATTGGGGCCAAGATCGGTAAAGTCGCTTAAACTCTTAATTTTTATGGAGTAGAGGTGAGTATGGCCGGGCAACCGTTAAAGGTCTAATCGGCCGTACCATAGAGTGCCGAGATAAATTTGCCGTTTCGACAGGGTTGGGACGGCAAAATTTTATCGGAATTGCCGGCCGGTCCCGGCAAGGTTATCAGGGAGGAAAGCCGGAAACACGAAGTGTCGGTTCAATCTTACATGTTCGCTATGGACATGGGCTAATAAAGTCGGCGACAGCTTTAGACGGCCGGCTCTCTTTCAACTCTTAGAAATTATCGATTCAGTGAATTTGTCTTTCAGTTTTCCTCCGAACGGCGAAAGGGCGCGGTATCTCGACAGCCGCATGCGTTCGGAACTGGCCAATAGCATTGATTATCTCGGCCAGGCTTTGGACGATCAACTCGGCGAAAAGCCTCCCGGCCTGGCGGAACTGGGCGAACGTTTGAAGCGCGGTGATTTATACCCGCCCTCGACATTCGGTCTGTATTACGAGATTAGCTCCGCCTTGATGTACGGCGACCATGCGTCGGCTGCCGACTTATTCCGCGAGTTGAGCCTGGAACGGCCCATCACGCCCGAACTTAAAATAGTCACGCTGGATCAGATCGTGCCGCCGTCGAAACTGGCGCGTTACCAGCGGCTGATGGATACGGATTCGGAGACGCCTTTTCATATCATGCCGCCTCAGCCGGATGAGGCCGGGAAACCGGTAGAACGGTTCCGCGCCGCTTTTGAACGGCTGCAAAAGGCCGTTCCGGCGCTGGCCGAAGAGTTCGAGGCGATCATTCGCGAAGTCATTCTGGTCGTCGGGGACAAAAGTAACGGTTACGATTTTGCCGGCGGCTCCTGCTACCTGCTTTGGGGGGCCTTATTCATCAATGCCGAGCAGCATGCCACCGATGTTGCTATGATCGAGGCGATGGCGCATGAAAGTGCCCACAGCCTGCTTTTCGGCTTCACGATCGAGGAGCCGCTGGTCGAGAATCAGGGCGACGAACGGTATACTTCTCCTTTGCGGGACGATCCGAGGCCCATGGACGGGATCTACCACGCGACATTCGTATCGGCCCGTATGCATTGGGCGATGTCCAGGCTTCTCGAGTCGAACCGATTGAGTTCCGAGGAAATCTCATTGGTCGTCGCCTCGCGCGAGGCCGACCGCCGGAGTTTTTGGAACGGATTCGAAACCGTCCGGCAATATGGGAAGCTATCCGAAACCGGCAATAAATTAATGGCAAGCGCTTATGACTATATGAGCCCTTTTCAACGCGCTTGATTTGCCGTTGAACCGGCGATCGAAGGGTTTAGCTTCTGCCCGTGCCGAAAAACGGCGGCCGGGAGCATTGCCTATCCGAACGATCGCCGACTTGACAGAGGCGGCTCCTACCTTAGCGTTATAACCACCGCAGGAAATGCCGCCATCGTTCCAGGGGGCTCAGGTCGAGGTTATCGACTCTTCCCCGCCACAGGTACAGCGGATTGATCAGCCTGAGGTAAATCCAAATGACCGGCATCAGGAGCAGCGCCGGGACCACATTCAAGACGATGCGTTTGACCGCATCGATGGACAGCCGCAAGGGCTTCACGAAGGCGAACATCCGCTCCCATTTCATTAAGTGCTGGTACGCCACCACGATCGCCACCAGCACCGCGATCACGCTGAGCGGAATCCTGATTTCGAGTAGAAGCTTCAGGTAAGGCCAGAGCAATACCAGCAGAAGCAACATCAGCGCCGTGATCAGGGCCGAGAGCGCCGGAATCAGCATCATCGCTTTCCCGAAGCGCAGCCCGGATACTTTCAACTGTTTGAGGAGGTCGGGGCTCGGGCTCGGCGCATCGATCTTCGGCGCGATGGCCAGAAAGCTCCATAAGGCAGCCGGTTGGGTTGGTGCCGTCCCGAACCCGTTATTGTCCCTGAAGGTATCGAGTTCCGGGGCGCTCATCCGGTAGCCGTCCAGCATTAAGGAATAGGCTTCGACTTCGCTGAACGCATCCAGGTCGGTACGTACGTTAGCCAGGAGCTCCTGTATTTCGGGAGCGACGTCGAATCTTCCGGTTTCAGGCGGAAGGGAGGGAGCGCCGCTTTCGGCGGGTTTGCCGTCCTGGCCGATCCAGGGAATCTTGCGAATCCCCAGGTCTTTGCGCAAATGCATGAAAGCGGTTTTTTCGCGTCCGAAAGTGTCGAACAGGTTATCGAGGGTTTCGCTCCGGAGCCGGTCGGGCGTCACGCAGTTCGCGGCGCGCAGCAGTACCGGAAGGGTATCCGTGTCCGGTTCGTCTTCGACGGCCAATTGCAAAGAGGCGTCGCTGACGATGAAATGGGTGCATTCGGCCCACAGCAACGCTTCGATGCCCTGGTTATCGTAGACTCCGCCGTCGACCAGCTGGATACGGATATCATCGTCTTCGTCCCGGTAAAGCCCGCTGACCGCGAGCGGCGGAAACAGTCCCGGAACGCAGGCGGAAGCCCCTACGGCATGGCCGAGTTCGAAATTCTGCTGATGGGGCGCGAGGTCCGCGTAAGACGGCGCTCTGCGGTAGATGTCGGCGGGAGTAACCGTTTCCGGCACTTTAGCGTTTATATCTCCCAGCGGTTCGCCCATGGTTTGGGCGGTGAACTGCCAATCCTGGCCGTTGTTCAGCGCCGTTGCGTTGAGGTTCAGGATCGGTACTTTGGCTTTTCGGCGGGCATTTCCGGTTCTGGGATGAAAATCATCCGGTTCGCCCGGAGGATGAATCTTCAGTTCCCGCATCTGCACCGGGTCGGAAACGTCGTTCAGCACGTCCCGGTAGAGGTATGTGTTATAGAGTTCGGAGATGCGGTCGCTGCGGGAATAATTGGCCGCGGCCATCTTGAGGTTGGAGCGGAAATCGGCGAAGGTGCGCAAGCGAATGTTTTGGTCCGTTGCCTTTTTGAAGTCGGTTTCAATCCGTTTGACGAGGTCGACATAGTCCTGGTCCTTCACTTCGCCGTCCGGTTTGGACTCCAGCAGTTTTTTGACATGGAGGTAGTACAGCGCGGCAATGATCGACCCGCCGGAAACGGCGGAGATCACTTCCACATCGCGCAGCAGGCCCTGTTCGGCCATTTGCGCCAGTACGCCGATGTGGAAGTATGAAGCCCGAAAACCGCCGCCGGAAAGGGCCAACCCGAGTTTTTGTTGTAGTTTGTTTGTTGCCATGAGATTCCGCCACTGTCGATTGAAGAAGTTGGCTAGCGCCGATTGTTATTCTCTTTCTTTTTGGCTTTCGGATCAATCCATTTAATGGAGCGCGCTGCAATGATATTGTCATCTGTCCGTGCTACTTTGGCGGATTGTAACGAAACGATGACGGAGAGCGATTTTGAAAGCACTGCTGGAAGATTTGTTGGCGCTGCGCCTTGAGGTGATGCGGGAGGCGGAAAACATGCTGTTCCGTTACGGTGACTGCTTTTCGGGCGGCCGGCCGAGCTATAGCGCGGTCAACCTGGCCCATTATGTGGCGCTGCGCCGGCGCGATCTGTGCGTCCTGCAAAAGCGTCTGGCCGAAGCGGGGCTGTCTTCGCTGGGACGAAGCGAGTCGCATGTATTGGCAAATCTGGATGTGGTGATCCGCCTGTTGGCGCGCGTTGTCGGCGAGAATGTGGATGCGCTGATCGCCGACGAAGGTGGGGGGAGTTTTGCGAAAGGCCGCGACTTGCTCGCGCATAATACGGCGGCCTTATTCGGCCCCCCGCCGGACGACCGCAGCGTCAGGATCATGGTCACGCTGCCGACCGAAGCGGCATTCGATTTCCAGCTGGTCAAGGGGCTGCTGCTCAGGGGCATGAATTGCGCCCGGATCAACTGTGCGCACGACGATGAAACGATTTGGGCGAAACTGCTCGAAAATGTCCGGCGCGCCGAACGCGAGACCGGTCTGCCGTGCAAAATTCTGATGGATCTGGCCGGGCATAAGATCCGCACCGGCCCGATCCAGCCCGCGCCGCCGGTGATTCATTTGAAAGTCAAACGGGACCTTTACGGGCAGTTGGTCGCGCCGTTCCATGTCCTGCTCGGCAAGCTCGGCCCGGGCAATGCCGGTAAACCGTCTTATGGCGGCGACATACAGCGGTCCGACTACCGGATCCTCCATATCCCCGACGATTTTCATGAACAGTTGACCCTGGGCGATCGGATGTATTTCGGCGACTGCCGGCACAAGACGCGTTTTTTCGAGGTGGTCGAAAAAGCCACGCCGGACTACTGGCTTTGCCATGGGTTCAGCTCGACTTACCTGCACGCCGAGACCCAGTTCAGCTGGCGGCGCGCGAATGCGGCCGGCAAATTCGACGTGTTGGGCGAATTTCCGCTGGCGCCGTTTTCCGGCAAGTTTTCGAGTATTCATGTCGAAAACGGCGACCATTTACTGTTGAGCCGCGGCGACGAATTGGGCTGTCCGGCCGTGTATGGGGTGAACGGCCAGATCCTGACGCCTGCCAGCATCGGATGCAGCTGCGAGGCGGTATTTGCGGCACTGCGTCCGGGCCAGCCGGTCTGGATCGACGACGGCAGGCTCGGCGCGGTCGTCGAGTCGGTCACGGACGACGGCGCCATGCTGAAAGTGATCGAAGCCGGGCAGGGCGGCGTGGTGATCCGCAGCGACAAGGGCCTGAATTTTCCCGAAACCGATATCGACCTGCCGGCGCTGAGCGACAAGGATTTAGCGGATCTGGATTTCGTTTGCCGCCATGCCGACCTGATCGGTTTTTCCTTCGTGCGTTCGCCGGGCGACATGGCGATTTTGATCGACGAACTCAAGCGGCGCGGCCGTTACGATTTGCCGATCATCGCCAAAATCGAAACCAAGGCGGCGGTCGAGAATCTGCCGTGGATCATTTTGTCCGCGATGGAGCGCCATCCACTCGGCATCATGATCGCGCGCGGCGATCTGGCGGTCGAACTCGGCAGCGTCAAAATGTCCGAAATTCAGGAGGAAATTCTGTGGCTGTGCGAATCTTCGCACGTGCCGGTCGTCTGGGCGACCCAGGTGCTGGAAACCCTGGCCAAGAAAGGCCGCACCTCGCGTCCCGAAATCACCGACGCCGCGATGAGCGTGCGCGCCGAATGCGTGATGCTGAACAAAGGCCCTTACATCCTCGATGCGATCCGGGTACTGGGCGACATTCTGCAGCGGATGGACGCGCACCAGTATAAAAAAACGCCGCAGCTGCGGGCATTGGAATGGTAAACTCGATGTCCAACCTGGGCGAAATCCGTTCTGGCGCGCGCCAGGACAATAGCACGGCGGTTCCCGTAAGTCCTTTAGGATCTGGTAGGAGGTAACTTCCCGAATGTTGATGGATTTGAAAAGCAGAGGCTTCGCTCCCCTCTTTGAAAAAGACGACTGCAGGGATGCAGGAGGTACAACCCCAAGGATGGGGGAGGTAGATCGCGTCGGGAACATGCGATCGAGGGCAATGCAGGAGCAATTGCCGACGACTGCAGGGAGGCAGGAGGTAGGCAATGCAGGAGCTATAGTGCCGAGGGGGCGGGGGAGATTGATCAAATAAATCCCCCTCGATCCCCCTTTTTCAAAGGGGGAGGTATGTTTGGCGAAATCCTTAAACACCGGCTGAGGCCCTATCCGCAATGGACAACGACCAACTGATCGATCAGGCCCGGCGCCTGTATGCCTTGCTGCACGTCGAGCAATATGTGCGATCCTTTAAAAACAAGGTCCGCTTCGAACGCCTCGACCGTCTGGTGAAAATCGCTTATCGCCGCTACCGGCGCCGCCTGAACCGCTGCATTCTGTGTTACCGTTACCGATTGACCGATTGCGACCGGGAGCGGTTTAAGCACTGCAGCCGGGAACTCTGGAAGAAATTACGCTGAGCGCAGGCTTTCGCCGCCGCGGCGAAAGCCTGCGGAAATGTTACGGATTCGAATCCTGATCGTGGCCGTGGAGGCGATGGATCGCGCCCATGCTGAGCGCAATAAACAAACCGAAGGCGATTACAACGGCCTGGATCGAAAAGCCGGCCCTGATCATCAGGGAATAGGCGCCGAGCATCAGCAGGATGCTCAGGTTCTCGTTGAAGTTCTGCACCGCGATCGAATGGCCCGACCCCATCAGCAAATGCCCGCGGTGCTGGAGCAGGGCGTTCATCGGAATCAGGAAACTGCCGGCCAGGATGCCGATCGCAAGCAGCAGCAGCGTGGCCAGGCGCCAGTCGCTCACCCACACCATCGCCAGCACGACCAGCCCCATTGCGATGCCGAGCGGCAGGACCTTGACCGCATGCATCACCGGCACCGATTTGGCGGCGATCACCGACCCGGCCGCCAGGCCGAGCGCGACGACCGCGGTCAACTGCGTCGCCTGTTCCCGGTCGAAATTCAAGGCGGCGGCCGACCAGGCCAGAATAATGAAACGCAGGCTGGTGCCGGCGCCCCAGAACAGCGAGGTGACCGCCAGCGAAACCTGGCCCAGCGGATCTTTCCAGAGCATCAGGAAACTCTGCCGGAACTCCCGGACCAGCGAGACCGGATCGCGATGCGTCAACGCGTGTTCGATCGCCAGTTTCGGGATGAAGCAATTCAGTGCGGCCGCGATCAGGTAAATGCCCAGGACCGCCAGAATCGCGAATTCGGGCGCGGTATCGATGCCGCCGTTGAAAGCCAGCCCGTTCAGCTGTTGCACGATCTCGGCCCCGGCGCGCGGCCCGATCAGCAAACCGCCGAAAATGGCGCCCAGAATGATCGCCGCGACGGTCAGCCCTTCCATCCAGCCGTTCGCCCAGACCAGCCTTTCGGCCGGCAAATATTCGGTCAGAATCCCGTATTTCGCCGGCGAATACAGCGCCGCGCCGAGGCCGACAAAGCCGTAGGCGATCAAAGGATGCAGCCCGAACAGCATGGCCAGGCAGCCGGCCGTCTTGATGCTGTTGCTGATGAACATCACCTGGCCTTTCGGCAGCGCATCCGCGTAGGCGCCCACAAACGGGGCCAGCAGAATGAACGCGAACACGAAGAACTGCTGCAGCACCGGGATCTGCCAAGCGGGCGCCTGCATCGATTCGAGCAGCGCAATCGCCGCGAACAGCAGGGCGTTATCGCCGAGGGAGGAAAAGAACTGCGCGGCCAGGATCGTGTAGAAACCGCGAGCTACCGAAGGCGCGGCGCGCCGGAGCGCATCGGCGGGAACCGGATCGGCGGCGGCAAAAGGCTTCGAGGATTTATGCATCGCGTTGATCCTTTTCAATCATGGACATGGGCTTCGAGAGACATTTGCGCCGAAAGCGCCGGCTCATCCTGTTTGATCCAATGCATCAGTTCCAGGCTGCCGTCGAAATGCTCGACGATCGCGGTGCAGCTTTCGACGAAATCCCCGGTATTCACGTACAGGAAACCTTCCATTTCCTTGATTTCGGCATGGTGGATATGGCCGCAGATTACGCCGTCCAGCCCTTTGTCGCGCAACGTGCTGACGATGCTTTTTTCATAATCGGAAATGAACTGCACGATGTTTTTGACTTTGAACTTCACGTAGGCGGCCAGCGAGAAATGCGACTGGATGCCGAGCCAGCGCCTGACCGGACGCAAGATGCGGTTGATCCATAACAGAAAGTCGTAGCCGGCGCTGCCGAGTTTGGCGATCCACTGGTGATATTGGGCGATCGTGTCGTATTCGTCGCCGTGCACCACCAGAAGCTGTTTGCCCAGGGCGGTGGTATGCACGTCGGTGTTTTTGACCACGATATCCCCGAACACGTAATTGTGGTAGTCCCGCACATTTTCGTCGTGGTTGCCGGGCACGTAAATAATCTGGGTGCCGTGGCGGGCCTTGCGGAGCAGTTTCTGTATCACCGTATTGTGCTCGCATGGCCAGTACATTTTTTTCGACAGCGACCAGAAATCGATGATGTCGCCGACCAGGTAAAGTTTTTCGCTCTCGGTATGTTTCAAAAAATCGAGCAGTACGTCCGCCTGGCATTGCGCGGAACCGAGGTGAAGGTCTGAAATCCAGATGGTGCGGTAGGTAGTGTTGTCCATAATCTCACCGGAGGTTATTACAAGTCAGTGGGACGCTGCTGAAAACGCCGGAGGCCGGCAGCCCTGTGTGCCGCAAGCAGTGCGCCGCTCGCGGAGCAAAGCGCAGCAGCGATGCTAACAGCGGCGCATGAAAATTGCGTGACATTGGCGTCCGCCGTTCGCGTTCGGCTTGAATGCCGAGAGGGATGCCGGCGCGCGAGGGGATTTGCATGCTAAGGTTCCGCGTCGATCCTGAAGCCTTCCACGAGCGCTTGTTGCGTATTCGGCTGGCTGGAGGCCGCATAAAGGTAATTTTGATGAATGACCGGCGCGGAGAGCGGCCGCCCCGTTCCCCGGAGCGAAACCTCGGCCAGCCGCTTGCCGTCCCGGATGCGTATTCCGTAAAGCGTGCCGTGCTGGCCGATATCGATGATCCACACGATTTCCTCCGCGCTTTGCGGAAGCTTCGAAATCACCGGCAATGACGGATGGGCTCGAAAGCGCTGCTTCGCTTCGGGGCTTTCGGGGGCGGGAAATTGCCAGAAACGCGCGAACTTCGGCGTGCCGTTTTCGCTCACGATCTTCAGCGCGACCAGGCCGGCCGGATGCGTCTTATCCGGCACGAAGGTCGGAATGACCACCACCGGGACATCCGCCGCATAGCCGACGACCGGCTGCGTCACGATCATGCCCATCCAGGGGATCTTGCAGGGATCGGCGGCGATGCCGCAGACATCGGCGATCTGCAGCCGGTCGTACTGCGTGCCGAGATGGTCGGCATCCAATAGGGAAACCCCGCCGTCCTTGCCCGGCTGCACCAGTACCGAATGGCCGTCCTGCAAGGCGACTTTGACCGGCGCGTTCGCGCCGAGGTCGTAATCCATCCAGGCCAGGCAATCCGCATAGCTTTTGCCGTCGCAGTCGCCGCTGGCCGGCTGCAATGGCGGATTGTGTTCGGCCAGGCGGGGAATGAACAGGTTCTTGCAGGATGCCATACAGGCGCTGTCCGGATCGGCCGGATCGAAAACCGCGCACAGCCGGGCATCGCAGCCGGGATCGAAGGCGAGTCCGGGTTTCAGGCGCATCAGCGTATTGGCGTAATCGCGCCGGGACAAGTCCACCTGCCCGTTGCCGGTCGGCACGAACAGTTCGTAGCCGTCCCCGGCCGGGTAAATCTGGGGGCCGGGCGGTGTCCAAATGCCGCCGCCGCAGATCATTTCCTGGGTGCCGGATTCCACCGAGACCGGGCACTCGGCTTCCGGCGTCGTCAGCAGCGTAGCGGTGATCGCCCGATCCGGGCCTTGCTGCCGCCAGAGGTCCAAATCGACTTCGAACAGCCAGCCGTGAAATGGCTGGGTGTCGCCGGCGTTGCCGAAAGACGCGTACACTACGCCGAGCCCGCCGTCTTTTTTCGGCGCATGCTTCAAGGCCGCATGCGAATACGCGGTCGGCGGATTGAATCGGACGGTCGAGCGGCCGTCGGCGGCCGGTTTCTCGGCGCCGAACTCCAGGACCGGAAACGCTGGGTCCAGCGCCTGCCGGGCCAGGTCGATCACGGCCATCCGGTGACTGACGCGGACGCCCCGATCCAGGCATTGATAAGCGATGACCAGTTTCTCGCCGACCAGCGCCGGTGTCGAAACCAGTTCGACCTGCTGCCCGTCAGGCGCAGGCGCGTCGATTTGCCACGCCGGCGCGCCGGTTTCCGCATCCAGCAGTGAAATCATGCCATTGGAGGCGGCGGCGACCAGCCGGGGCTTGCCTTCGATCCGGCTCAGCAAGGGGGACGCGATCAGCGTTTGCCCGACCGCGGCGGAGGGGAGGGGAGCGGTGGCGAACATAGAGGTCAGGGAAACCTGTCCGGGAGCATGCGCGATTGCGAAGCCCGGCATTCGGTCATTCGACAGGGCGAGGCCGGCCGCCGTCAGAAAGGCCGCCTGTAGATAAACCCGCTTGAATTTCATGCAGCGCTGGTACTCTTCTTGCCATTTTGCCGGCATTCTAGTCCGCGACTGTTACGAAATGATGAAAGCGGCCGTTCCGTCATCAGCCTGTCATGATCCCGTTCCCATAATACGGGCCGGTGTTCAATCATGATCTGTTTGAGATGGCGAATGATGTTTTAAGGTCCCGGCGCCGTTTCCTCAAGACGGCGGGGCTGGCATTGGGGGCCGGAGCTATCCCGACCTTGGCCGGGCACAGCGGTATTGGCGAATCGCGGCACGCAGGGGAATTGTCCGGCCGGCCGCAGTCGCTGCAAGGCGTTCAGTTTGGCGACGTGCTGGCGGATCGGGCCGTCGTCTGGAGCCGCTGCGACGGCCCTGCCCGAATGGTCGTCGAGTACGGCTTCAAGCCCGATTTCAGCGATGCCCGCATGCTGGCCGGCCCCTTGGCCCTGTCCGCTACCGATTATACGGCCCGCCTCGACCTGAGCGGCTTGCCGTCCGGGCAGGAGGTGTATGTCAGGGTCCTGTTCCGGGACCTCGATAACCCGAAAATCTTCAGCGAGCCCTTGTACGGCCGTTTCCGGACGGCGCCCGAAGACAGGCGGGACGTGCGTTTCCTGTGGTCGGGGGATACCTGCGGGCAGGGCTGGGGCATCAATCCCGACATCGGCGGCATGCGCATCTTCGAAGCGATGCGGCAGACCGGGCCGGACTTTTTCATCCACTGCGGCGACAGCGTTTATGCCGACGGCCCGATTCCGGAATCCCAGATCGTGCCGCAGACCGGCGCGGTCTGGAATAATCTCGTGATTCCGGAAGTCGCCAAGGTCGCCGAGACGCTGGACGAGTTTCGCGGCCGCTATAAATACAATCTGCTCGACGACAACCTGCGGCGCTTCAATGCGGAAGTTCCGACCGTCTGGCTTTGGGACGACCATGAGGTCATCAATAACTGGTCCCCCTCGAAAGATTTGGGCGCCGACCCGCGCTATGCCGAAAAATCGATCGCGAAGCTGGTCGCGCGCGGCAGGCAGGCCGCGTTCGAATATGCGCCGATGCGCCTGCCGTCCGCCGATGCCGCCGGGCGGATTTACCGGAAATTGTCTTACGGGCCGCTGCTCGACGTGTTCGCGCTGGACATGCGTTCGTACCGGGGCGGCAACAACTGCAACGATCAGGCCCGGCCGGGGCCGGAGACATGCTATTTGGGACGGGAGCAGCTGGACTGGCTGAAAGCCGGATTGAAACGGTCGGCCGCGGTATGGAAGGTGATCGCGGCGGACATGCCGCTCGGCCTGCAGTCGCTGGACGGCGTCGACCGCCGGAGCCGGCCGCAATTCGAAAGTGTCGCGAACGGCGACGGTCCGGTGCGGGGGCGCGAATTCGAGCTGGCCGAGTTGCTGGCGTTCCTGAAGCGGGAAGGCATCGCCAACACGGTCTGGCTGACTGCGGACGTGCATTATGCGGCCGCCCATTTTTACGATCCGGCAAAAGCCCGGTTCAAGGATTTCGAACCGTTCTGGGAGTTTGTCGCGGGCCCTTTGAATGCGGGCAGCTTCGGCCCGCACGAGCTGGACGATACGTTCGGCCCGCAAGTGATCTTCCAAAGAGCCTCGCCGGTACCGAATCTGTCGCCGTTATCCGGCCTGCAATCGTTCGGTCAGATCGACGTTGACGGCGAGAGCGGGGTAATGACGGTGATTCTGAAAGACGGCAAGGGGAACGCGCTGTATATCCGGGAATTAGTTCCAGCTTAGCGAAAACGGTGTCGGAAATGGATATGGAATCTATCCATTTTTTATCCATTATGGATCTTTTTTAAATATATACAGCATCTTGCCTGTATCTGTAGAATCTTCTTCTGGAAGAACCTCACGGACATAATAAAAACATCGGAGCAGGGGGACCATCTACCTTTAACGATAAGCAACCAGAGTGAGCGTTATGAAAATGAAATTATTCGCAATTATTCAGCCGACCAACAAAGGTCTCGCCAAAAGTTTTACCGCTTACTGCCCGGACATTCCGGGCTGCATTGCCCACGGGCCGACCGAGGAAAAAGCCCTGTTGGCTTTACAGGTCACCCTTTCGCACCAGATACAAAACCTGGAAGAACTCGGGCTCGAACCGCCGACGCACCAGTGCAAGGTAAAAATCCTGGAGGTCGAAACCGTCGATGTGCCGCAAAACGATTACGGTTTCGCCAACTTAAGCCGCCTGCACTAGCTGAATCCAGGGGGATACAGCGACAATCCTTATGGAGCGGAACGCTCGGGCGATACTGTGCGCACACGCGGCTACCTACCATGAAACCGTCTTTTCGACCCGTCCGTCCCGATTCCGTTCCGTCCTCTTTTTTGGACAAGAACGCGATAGCTCGAAGCCTCGTCCCGTCGATTGCGATGAGGGGGGCTTGTTGTTCGGGACTTTAAGAGGGGAGGCCGATATTTTGCCTTCATCGGGATTGACTCCGGGAGGATTTCATGGAGACCGATGTGCTTATCGTCGGAGCCGGCCCTACCGGGTTGATGCTCGCCAATCAGCTGGCGCGGAGAGGCGTACGGATCGCCATTATCGATCGGCATGAAGGTCCCGCCCGTGAGACCCGGGCGCTCGGCGTACAGGCCCGCACTCTGGAAATTTATGCGCGCCTGGGCATCGTCGGGCGTGCGCTCGAACTCGGCAAGCGCGGTACGGGCGCCAATTTGTGGGCGGAAGGGCGCTGGATGGCGCGCGTGCCCTTGAGCGGAGCCGGACAAAACGCGACTCCTTATCCGTACATTCTCATTCTCGGCCAGGACGACAACGAACGTATCCTGGGAGACCGCCTCCGCGACTGGGGAGTCTCCGTCCAGTGGCATACCGAGCTGATCGGGCTCGAACAGAAACAGGACCATGTCGAGGCCACGCTGAAATTGTCCGACGGGGGTACGCGCAGGATAGCCGCCGCTTGGGTGGCGGGATGCGATGGAGCGCACAGCGCCGTGCGGGCGTTATCGGACATCCCTTTTGAAGGGGCTCCTTACCCGCACGTGTTTTTTGTCGCCGATACCGTGGCAACGGGGACAATGGTTCCCGATCAGGTCAACGTTTATCTTTGGCGGCAGGGCTTTCATCTTTTCTTTCCGATGCGCGGACGGGATCACTGGCGGCTTGTCGGCATCCTTCCTCCCGCCCTGCGGGGCCGGCACGACTTGGGATTCGAGGACGTACTGCCGTCCTTGCATCGCGAAGCGGGAGCCGGTCTCGACATCAAGAGCTGCACCTGGTTTTCCTCTTACCGGATCCATCACCGCTGCGCCGCATGCTTCCGCGACCGGCGCTGCTTCCTGCTCGGCGATGCGGCGCACATTCACAGCCCGGTCGGCGCGCAAGGTATGAACACAGGGCTTCAGGATGCCTACAATCTGGCCTGGAAACTCGCCCTCGTGGTCCAGGGTCGTGCCGGCGCGGCGCTCCTCGACTCCTACGAGGAGGAACGCCTGCCGGTCGCGCGCCGCCTGCTGAATACCACCGACAAGGGGTTCAAGCTGGTCGTCGCCGACAACTGGCTTGCCGGCCTGTTGCGGACCAAGATTCTCGCCCGTCTGGCGGCCTGCGCGCTGCGGCTCGAACGGATTCAGCGTTTCGCGTTTCGTGCCGTTTCCCAGATCGGCATCCATTATCGGGCAAGCCCGCTGTCGAAATCGCAAGGCGAAATGCCCGAGGGGGCGCCCCAGGCGGGCGACCGTTTTCCCTGGCTGCGGCTCAAATTCGCTGCCCAAGGCCCGGCCGAAGACCTTTTCGAAAAGCTCGACGATACCCGTCTGGTCCTGATTGTGATCGGGCAGCCTCCGCCGTCCGGCGCCGCCGCGGATTACGGCGGGTTTCTGCGCATCCATGCCGTCCCCGCCGATCCCTGCAATGACGCGGAATTGCGGCGTGCCGGTATTCCCAGTCCCTCGTTCTACCTGCTGCGTCCCGACGGCCACATCGGCATCTGCGGCGGTGTCCTGGACGCTTCCGCCATTGCGGATTACGGGCGTGAACGGCTGCGTCTTGCGGGCAGCGCCGACCAACGGCACAGCGCATGAAGTTTCGCCCGTACCGGGGGCCGGCGTTCTCAATGCCGCGGAGCCATCCTAGAGCATTTTCGGATCGCGTGCAGGGGGCGAAATTTATGTTCTTGGTTGTCGTCTCCCTGTAGGAGCGGGTCATGAGGGGGGGGCCCATCCTGAGTCAAGCCGCTCTGTCCGTATACCCGAAACGAAAATGCTCTAAAAAATGGAAAAGGGCTTGTCGTTATCGATTCGGCATCCGCCGGCTTACCGGCGCGCGCCGGATCTTGCGCCGCCTCCGAAAGACCCGCTTCCGCGGGTGCCAAAGCCGGCACCGCCTCGAAATCCTTCGAAGGATCCGCGGCCAGGGGTTGCCGGCGCCATGCTTCTTCCGGTGGTGCGAGGCGGCTGGAGGATGCGCTCCTGACGATAGAGGGGAGCGGCCCGGATGTTTTGGGGCATTCGAATCCCTTGGCCGAAAGACTGCCGTTCGCGCCCGTTTCCGCCGGAAAGCCGCCTTTCTTCCTGCCTCGGGTTTATCCGGCGATTGGCAATGTCGCGGGAACGATACGATGGAGCGACAGCGGAACCGCCGCTCCGCTGCGTCGCTTGAGGGGAAGAATTCCAGCGGATGATTTGAGGGCGCCTGCTTCGGCTTCCCGAAAAGCTTCCCTTGGAAGCGGACGGCCGTTCCGCCGACTGCATTTGCGGTGCGGCGGAGCGGTTCCGGTCGCGGCGGCTTCCGGTACGCGACACGATGGCCTGGGCGCCGGCTCTGGCAGAAGGTGTGTAAAACCCGTGCCGAGGAGGCGTAGGGCCGGACTGGCGAAAGCCTCCTGGAGACGTTTTGAGCGATCTCTCGGCCCATGGATAGCGGTATTTGTTTCCGCCGGAATGACGGCTGACGAAATAACGATGGCGGCCGAGAAACACAGGGCGGTGGAAATCGTTCAACACGAAGAAGCCGGGAAAATAGAATCCCGCGGACCAGAAGGGGTAAGGCGTCCAGGTGTAAAGATAATCGTAAGGCACCGGCGGCGAATAATAGGTCACCACGGGAGGGCCGTAGACGTCGAAATACTCTTCGACGGTGCCGGAATCCGGATTTGCCGTGTATTCCGGCGGGGGCGCTTCGCCCATCAGTCCTTCGTCCAGGTCGGAAACTCCGGGGGGCGCCGGCGGATTCAGGATTTTGACGCTGCTCCGATAGGCTTCCGGTATGGCATTGTAGTCATCGGTGTAATGAATTTCTCCCTGCCCGTCGGTATAGCGATACAAAGGCCTGTTTTCCGGCTTGCGGACGGGGCCGGCAGGCGTTTTCAGATTCGGCGTCACGTCGAGCCCGAGTGCTTTTTCCACTTCGGCGAGCAGCGCCAAGGCTTGGCGCTTGCCGAAACCCAGTTTTCCCTGCTCGGCGGCTTCGGCAAGGCTTTTCTCGATATCTCCCAGTACCGCCGGAGTCACCGGGTAATCGGTAATCCAGCCGTTTGCGGGCGTGATGCCGAGGCTGCCGAGCAGCGATTCCGCTTGGGCTTCGTCCGGCGACCGGTCAAGCTTTAACGCTTCGGCGAGCCGTACGGCGAAAACGCCTTCGGGAACCAAGGCCTGTTCCATAGGAGGCAACCCGGTCGTGGCAGCGGTAAGGGACGAAGCGACGGCGGGCAGCGGAAGATTAAAGGCTTCTTCTCCGTAAGCGGTCGCCGCAAGCAGGCACCCGGCGGCGGCAAGAACCACCGCATGGCGGATATACCGTGTGAAGGCTGGAGCGGACATGATTGACGCCTTGATGTCGGAAAAACCGTTAGGCAGTCGGCCGGCCGATAAAATTCCCTGGGTTCTGTCGGCGTTCATCTAAGGCCGTTCGGAACGGCGAGCCGGAGCGGATAGCCGTCCGGATGCGGATACGGAGTTCCTTAGGATTTCGTCAAAAACAACTTCCCCCTTTGAAAAAGGAGAGCTTCGTCAAAAACACCTCCCCCTTTGAAAAAGGGGGATCGAGGGGGATTTATTTGATCAATCTCCCCCGGCCCCTCGGCACTATAGCTCCTGCATTGCCTACCTCCTGCCTCCTTGCAGTCGTCGGCAACCGCTCCCTGCGTTGCCTTCGATCGTTTGTTCCTGACGCGATTTACCTCCCCCATCCGGGGGGTCATCGATCGCGTGTTCCCGACGCGATCTCCCTCGCCCTTCCTTGGGCTTGTACCTCCTGCATCCCTGCAGTCGTCTTTTTCAAAGCGGGGAGCGAAGCCTCTGCTTTTCAAAACCATCAACATTCGGGAAGTTATTTCCTACCAGCTCCTTAACTACCGTCCCGGCAATTTCCCGGCCTTGGCACTATCGATGAAGGTTAGGAGAACAAATCGGTCGGAGCCTGGCTTAGGGGTTGGGCTTATGTGGGGTAGCGTACTGAACTTTAGGTTGAGCAAGCGTAAAGTTTTTTCGAAGAGGGCGAACGCCTCACGGCTTTAGCGAACCGTGACGAAAAGCCCGTTGAAGGCTTCTGATAGGCATCCAGGGTTGGAGGTTAAATGGGGTTGTTTTCGAGACTTTTTGTCGCCTCCCTGGCTTTGTTTACTGGCGGTTCCGGCCTGCGCGCCGAATCTGCCGTCCCGGATATGCAATGGGCGATGCCGGGAAAAAACTATGCCTCCTGGCGCTTCAGCGAAGAAAACCGGATCAATGCCGGCAATGTCGGCCACCTCCAGGTCGCCTGGACTTTTTCGACCGGGGTGCTGCACGGGCACGAGGCCGCGCCGCTGGTCGTCGACGGTACGATGTATATCGTGACCCCCTATCCGAATATTCTGTATGCCCTGGATTTGAAGGAACCGGGCGGCCCTATCAAATGGGCCTATAAGCCGGAGCCGCAGCGGGCGGCTCAGGGCGTAGCCTGCTGCGATGTCGTCAACCGCGGCGCCGCCTATGCCGACGGCAAGGTGGTGTTCAATACGCTGGATAATCATACGATCGCCGTCGATGCGGATACCGGCGTAGAAGTCTGGAAAACCCGGCTCGGCGACATCAACCGGGGCGAAAGCATGACCATGGCGCCGCTGATCGTCAAAGACAAGGTGCTGGTCGGCAACAGCGGCGGCGAGATGGGCGTGCGCGGCTGGTTGACCGCGCTGGACTTGAAAACCGGCAAACAGTTATGGCGCGCATACAGCACCGGACCCGACAAGGACGTGCTGATCGGAAAGGAGTTCAAAGCGCCTTACCCCTCCGGCAATGGCCGCGATCTCGGCGTCGCGACTTGGCCGCCGGATGCCTGGAAGACCGGCGGCGGTGCGGTATGGGGCTGGCTGTCCTACGATCCGGACCTCAATCTGGTCTATTACGGCACCAGCAATCCCGGCAGTTGGAACGCCGATCAGCGGCCCGGCGACAATAAATGGGGATCCAGCGTCTTTGCCCGCGACCCGGATACGGGCTATGCCAAATGGGCCTATCAGTACGCTCCCCACGATTTTCACGATTACGACGGCGTCAACGAGCATGTGCTGGTCGATCTGAACATCGGCGGCCGGCCCCGCAAGACCATGCTGCATCCCGACCGCAACGGCTATATGTATCTGATGGACCGCACCGATGGCCGGATCCTGTCGGCGGTTCCGTTCGTCTACACGAACAGCGTGGAGAAAATCGACCTCGAAACCGGCCGTCCGGTCATGGCCAAGAGCAAGGAAACGCATCAGGGCATGGAGGTCAAGGATATTTGCCCGGCCGCGCCCGGCGGCAAGGATTGGCAGCCGTCGGCCTATTCGCCGCGCACCCGGTTGCTGTACGTCCCGCACAACAATCTCTGCATGGATATGAAAGGCACGGAAGTCGGTTATATCGCCGGCACCCCTTTCGTAGGCGCCGAAGTCGTGATCAAGGCCGGACCGGGCGGCAATCGCGGTGCGTTCACGGCCTGGGATCCGGTCGCGGCGAAACCGGCCTGGTCAATCAAGGAAAAATTTCCGGTGTGGAGCGGCGCGCTGGTCACCGCGGGCGATATCGTCTTCTACGGCACGATGGACCGCTGGTTCAAAGCGGTCGACGCGAAGACCGGCAAGAAATTATGGAAATTCCGCACCGGCTCCGGGGTGATCGGCCAGCCGGTGACCTATACGGCGCCGTCCGGCAAGCAGTATGTCGCCGTGCTATCCGGCGTCGGAGGCTGGGCCGGCGTGGCGGTTGCCGGCGAGCTGGACACCCGGATACCGTTCGGCGCACTGGGATTTAGCGGGGCAAGCGCCGACTTGCCCCAGGCAACCAGCGCGGGCGGTATGCTGTACGTGTTCGCGCTGCCGGAAGCTGGCGAGTGACGGGTTTCGGCAGGAAGGTCGCGCGGTGGTGCCTGGGGGGCATGCTGACCGCGCTGCCGGTATCGGCCTGGAGCGATGAACCGGCCGGGACGCCGCCGGTACTGCGCGTCTGCGCCGATCCCAACAATCTGCCGTTTTCCAATCAGGCCGGCGAAGGCTTCGAAAATCGTCTGGCCGCACTGTTGGCAAAGTCTTTGGGGATGACGCTCGACTATACCTGGCACGCGCAGCGCCGAGGGTTTCTGCGCGAAACGTTGAATGCCGGGCTGTGCGACGTGGTGATGGGACTGCCCAGCCGGGACGACAAGGCGCTGACCACACGACCGTATTACCGTTCGAGCTATGTGTTGGTTTATCCGACGGCGCGGGGTTACCGCATCCGTTCCCTGGACGATCCCAAACTGAAGCGGCTCCGCATCGGCGTCCATCTGGCGGGCGATAAAAGTTCCCCGCCCGCCCTGGCGCTGGCTCGCCGCGGCATCATCGACAATGTGGTCGGTTACAGTGTCTACGGCGATTACGGCAAAGCCAGTCCGCCCCTGCAGTTGGTCGACGGCGTGGCGCAGGGCGATATCGACGTGGCGGTAGCCTGGGGGCCGGCCGCCGGCTATTTCGCCGGCAAGACGCCGGCCGGCTTGACGCTGGTACCCCTGGCGGACGACAGGCGGAACAAGCTGCCGTTCGTTTTTTCGATCTCCCTCGGCGTCCGCAAAAGCGATAAGCTGTTGAAATCGCGGCTCGATGCCGCGCTCGACCGCAACCGCGATGCGATCGCCGCCTTACTGGACGGCTACCATGTGCCGCGGACGGACCCGCGCCATAAACCGGCTTCCTTTAACCACTGACCTGCGAGCGTTATATGATGCGTATCATGCCCCTGAATCTGATCGCCGCCGGTCTTCTCGCAGCCGGGCAGGCGGCGCTTGCGGAGGAAGTTTTTTCCGGGAGCCCGTCGGAGCCGGCCTCGAGCCGATTGCTGAACAGCCAGGTCGGGGGCACGCACATTCCCCTGCAGGCCGAACCCGACACCTACGAAAATCCGTATGCGGGCGAAGGGCAGGCCATTGCGGAGGGCGGAAAATTGTTCATCGGCATGAATTGCGCAGGCTGCCATGCCCCGCAGGGCGGGGGCGGCATGGGGCCGCCTTTGTCCGACGAAAAGTGGATTTACGGCGGCCGGCCCGAACAAATTTACCTCACCATCCTGCAGGGGCGTCCCAACGGCATGCCCGCTTTCGGCAAGGCCTTGCCCGAAGCGTCGATCTGGAAACTGGTCGCTTATATCGAGACGCTGAAATCCCTGCCGGCGCCGGCCAATCCGTCGGCCCGATCCAAATCATCGGAGTGAGAGGAGCGATGGCGACGCCGCTGAATTATCTGCGCAGTTTCGGTCCGGCCGCCGATCCGCTCGCCGCCCTGGGCTGGGGCCTGATAGCCATCTCGCTTGCGGTGACGGCCATTATCGCGGTACTCCTGGCGCTGGCAATTTTCAGACACAGGGATACGGACCGGCCCGGTACCGGTGAGCCGCTTCCGGTAACGCGGGAATCGAAAGGCATGGCCTGGATCTACATCGGCGTCGGTATTACCGCCGTGGTGCTGTTCGCCAGCACGCTATGGACGGTCCGCACCGTAACGGCCGTGTATTCGCCCGCGAGCACGCCGGCACTGACCGTCGACGTGACGGCCCGCCAATGGTGGTGGGAGGTCAAGTACCGCGGCGACGACCCGGCGCTGGCCCTTACTACCGCCAACGAGATTCATATTCCTACCGGCGAGCCGGTCCGGATCAATTTGGCCAGCGCCGACGTCATCCATTCGTTCTGGGTACCGCAATTGGCGGGCAAAACGGATGTGATTCCCGGAAAAAACAATACGGCCTGGCTGCAGGCCGAAAAAGCCGGCGACTATTTCGCTCGCTGCGGCGAATATTGCGGCGCCCAGCATGCCCATATGGAATTCCATGTGATCGCGCAGGCGCCTGCCGACTTCGCGGCCTGGCGCCGGCGCCAACTGGCGGCGGCCGCCGCTCCCGAAACTGTTGAATTGCGGCATGGGCAACAGGTGTTTCTGATGCGCTGCAGCGTATGCCATGCCGTGCGGGGCACTCTGGCCGGCGGCAATTTCGGGCCGGACCTGACGCATCTGGCGAGCCGCGCCACGATTGCCGCCGGACTTCTGGCGAATAACGCGGAAAACGATGCCGCCTGGGTCGATGATGCGCAAGCCCTGAAGCCGGGCAGCGGCATGCCCGCCCTGCATCTTCCGGCGCGGGAACTGGCCGATGTGGTTGCTTACCTTCGCAGCTTGAAATAAGGGAGACTGATCGTGAAGGACACTTATGATAACCGAACGCCGGCGCTCTCCCCGGCGGACGATCCGGCGAACGCCGCAAGGCTGCGGCAGCTCTGGGAAACGCCGCCGGGACTGCGCGGCCAGCTCGCGACCGTGGACCACAAGATCATCGGTATCCGCTATCTGGTGACGGCGTTTCTGTTCCTGGTGCTGGGCGGACTCGAGGCGCTGATGATGCGCTTGCAGCTCGCGCACGCCGATCAGCATCTGCTGTCGCCGGCGCAATATAACCAGATGTTTTCGATGCACGGGATCACGATGATTTTCCTGTACGCGCTGCCGGTGCTGTCCGGGTTTTCCAATTACCTGTGGCCGCTGCTGCTGGGGTCGCGCGACATGGCCTTTCCGCGCCTGAACGCCTTTTCCTACTGGATCTATCTCTTCTCGGGTATCTTCATTTATACGAGCTTTCTGGCCGGCGGCGGGCCCGACAGCGGCTGGTTCAATTACGTGCCGTACACGGCGTTGAACTACAATCCGGGGCAGGGCATCGATTTCTACGCCTTGGGCATGATCCTGTTCGGGATTTCCACGACGGCGGGATCGATCAATTTCATCGTGACCGTGTTCCGTACCCGCGCGCCCGGCATGTCGCTGAACCGCCTGCCCATTCTGATCTGGGGCACATTGACCGCTTCCCTCGGCAATTTACTGGCGGTGCCCGCGGTGAGTCTGGCCTTTTTTATGCTGTGGATGGACCGGCGCATCGGTACCCGTTTTTTCGATGAAGGAGGCGGCGGCGATCCGCTGCTGTGGCAGCACCTGTTCTGGATGTTCGGCCATCCGTGGGTCTATGCGATCGTGCTGCCGGCGATGGGCATCGTTTCGGACGGCTTGCCGACTTTCTGCCGGCGGCCCTTGGTGGGTTATACGCCGGTCGCCTTATCGACCGTCGCCACCATGTTCATCGGTTTCGGCGTATGGGTGCACCATATGTTCGCGACCGGCCTGCCGGCCTTGTCCATGTCGTTTTTCAGCGCCGCCAGTTTCATCATCGTGATTCCGAGCGCGGTCGCGGTGTTTGCCTGGATCGCGACGATCTGGCTGGGCAGGCCGGTGTTCAAGGTGCCGTTTCTGTTTTTCGCCTCGTTCGTGCTGCTGTTCGTGATCGGCGGGGTGTCCGGCTTCATGACCGCCGCGGTGCCGCTGGACTGGCAGTTGACCGACACCTATTTCATCGTGGCGCATTTGCACTACGTGCTGCTCGGCATCAACGTGTTTCCGGTGATCGGCGGCGTCTATTTCTGGTTTCCCAAAATGACCGGTAGGCTCCTGGACGAGCGCCTGGGGCGCTGGAACTTCTGGACCCTGTTCATCGGCTTCAATCTGGCCTTCTTCCCGATGCACATCAGCGGACTCCTGGGCATGCCGCGGCGGGTTTATACCTATCCGGCCGGCTACGGCTGGGATACGCTGAATTTCATTACGACGTTAGGCGCTTTCCTGTTCGCGGCCGGGGTGCTGTTGTTCGTGTTCAACGTGGCTTTGAGTTTGCGCCGGGGGGAAATCGCCGGCCCCAATCCCTGGTACGCTTCGACGCTGGAATGGGCCGTTTCCTCGCCGCCCCCGCCTTACAATTTTGCGGTGATCCCCACGGTGGCCAGCCGCCATCCGCTGTGGGAGACGCATCTGCCCGAGGAAGGTTCCGGCCGCTCCATTCTGGACCAGGGTGCGCCGCTGGCCGAGGCGCGCGAAACGTTCGGCGTGACGGCGCTGGACGGCGAGCCCGACGTCATTCTCCGAATGCCCACCGATTCCTGGACGCCGCTGGTCATGGCCCTGCTGTTGACGGCGCTGGGCTACGGTGCGTTGCTCCGGAACTGGGCGTTGTGCGGATGGGTTAGCGTAGGCGTGGTAGGCTGCCTGCTGGTCTGGCTGTGGCCGCCTGCTGCGCCGGCGAAAACCCTCAAATATCGAACGATGGATGTCCGTTATGATTGACACGATTTCTTTTCGTAGAAACCTGCCGGTAGGCGCCGTCGGTCACCGCGCTTTGGGATGGTGGGGTATGTGGATGCTGATCGCCACCGAAGCCGCGTTGTTCGCCTATTTGTTGTTCAGCTATTTCTATCTGCTTTCGCAATCCCAAAACATCGGGCTGCCGGCGACGCCGCCGTCATTGCGTCTGGCGTTGCCCAATACCTTTATCCTGATCGGCAGCAGTCTGATCCTCTGGTGGGGAGAACGCGGGATGCGCCGGGGGCGGATGATGCGGCAGCTCGCGGCGCTCGGTCTGGCGCTGGCTTTGGGCGTCATTTTTATGGCCGTCCAGGGAGAGGAATGGCGCAACAAGACTTTCTCGATCACCGAACACGCCTATGGATCGCTCTATTTCACGGTCACCGGTTTCCACATGCTGCATGTGCTGGGCGGCGCGCTGATGTTGGCCGCCTTATTCGTCTGGACCGCGCTCGGACATTTCAATGCGGAAAGGAATGCGCCCATTACCATCGGCGCCCTTTACTGGCATTTCGTCGATGCGGTATGGCTCACCATCTTCGGCAGTTTTTATCTTTATCCTTATCTTCTGTAACGCTATGGCTCACGACGCTCGGAAAGATCCCTTCCATCCTTCGCCACACCGCGAAGAGGTCGGCCTGACCTCGCTATGGATCGGAATCCTGGGGGCGCCGTTGATCTGGATGGCCCTGGAAATGGTGTCTTCCGCGTTGACCGCTTCCCTGTGCAAGACTGACACTACCTCCATCGCTCCGCAGCATACCGATACGGTATGGCAATATCTGTTGCCGATCAATCTGGTCGCCTTCCTGCTGGCGTTGATCGCGGCCGGCGTCGCGATCAATAACTGGCGTAAAGTGCGCCACGAAAGGGCAGGGTCCGCGCATGACCTGCTCGAAATCGGCGAAGGCCGTACCCGTTTTCTCGCCATGTTCGGTCTGCTGACCAGCGGCGGATTTCTGATTGCGTTGATCTTCAGTGCGCTGATGCTGTTTTTGGTGCCGCTGTGCCGATAACGCGCCTGCATTTCACGAGCCGGCTGCTGACCGTGCCGGGCCTGGCGCTGTCGATGCCGCAGGCTTTGGCCCATGCCAGCGGGAAAGCGGCGGAGCCTGGCTGGAGCTTTGAGTTCTGGATAGTTTTGCCGGTGGGGTTTACAGTGGCGGCCTATGCCGCCGGCATTCGACGCCTGGGGCGGAATGGCCTTCTCATTCGGATCGCCGGACCGGGCCGCTGCGCCGCCTTCGCGCTGGGTGTGGCCGTGCTGGCCGCGGCGCTGATGTCAAGGCTGGACCGGCTTGCCGATGTTCTGTTTTCGGCGCACATGACCCAACATCTGCTGCTGATGCTCGGCGCGCCGCCGCTGCTGGTACTGGGGCGGACCGAAGTAGTCCTGCTGTGGGCTTTGCCCCTGGCCTGGCGCCGCTTCGTCGGACACGGCTGGCGCAAGGCGCGGGGATTGCGGTTGGCGATACGGCTTTTGGGAAGGCCCGTCAGCGTAGGCGTGCTGGGGAGCGCGGCGATGGGGTTCTGGCATTTCCCGGGACCTTATGCCTGGGCACTGCGGCAACCGTCCGTGCATATCTTCGAACATGCCTGTTTTTTTATGACATCCCTTGCGTTCTGGTCGCTGGCTTTACGGCCCTTCGGTTACGCCAAAGGCGGCCACGGGGTCGCCATAGCGCTGTTGATTGTATTTGCACTGGAAAGCACGCTGCTGGGAGCTGTGCTGGTATTTGCCGGCCGTCCGTTTTATGCCGTGCAGCTACCGCTTTCGCGGCCGGAGCCGGCGTTCTTATCCGGGCTTTCGCCGTTACAGGATCAGCAGCTTGCCGGGCTGATCATGTGGGTGCCGGCCGGTTTGGTGCCGTTGGCGGCGCTGGTCGCCGTGTTTGCCGATCTGCTGTCGATCCGGCGGCGATCCGGATGAAATGAGTCGGTTCAACGCTTTTCCGAAGCAGCTCCGCCGGCTTCCGGGCTAAAAAAATTCCCGCCGCCCTACCGGCCTTGCTTCGCCCGGTCTAACCGAAATAAAGGCTAAGTTCGCCACGGATGTTTGGGCAGGTCGACGACGCCGACGACCTGGACGCCGACCTGCGCGACTGCGTGATCGTTGTCTACGGTGCCGCCGCTGACGCCTACCGCACCGATCAGCACGCCTTGTTCATCGACGATGGGCAGGCCGCCCGGAAAGGTGATCAGTCCTTCATTCGAATGTTCGATGCTGTAAAGCTGGCCGTTCGGTTGCGAAAGTTTGCCCAGTTCGCCGGACGGCATGCCGAACAGGCAGGCGGTTTTCGCTTTTTTGATGGCGACGTCGATACTGCCGACCCAGGCGTCGTCCATTCGGCGGAAGGCTTTTAGATTCCCGCCCGAATCGACTATCGCGACGCAGCTGGGGGTTTCGGTTTCCTGGGCTTTGGTGATCGCAGCGTCGATGATGCGTTCCGCTTGCTCGTAAGTCACATGCATTGGATTTCCCCTCCGGTTCCGTCTATTGGCCGCCCCTTTCAGAGCCTTTGCATTCGGTGTGTCCGCAGTTGCAGGTATCGGCGCCGATCATATTTTCGCAATAGCCGCTGCAATATTCCTGGCCGGGCGGGACCGAACAGCGGCAGCCGGCATGGGCGCATTTCACGGATAAATTTGGATTGGGCTGGCTATTTTCCGGGGAAGTCATTCCTTGTCTCCTGGTTGTTGTTATTCTCTTTTTATTCTACCGATCGGCGCGGCAAGATATGTTCGCTAGCGAACTTAAGCGGAAATATTTGAACTCCGGCAAACCGCTTTTTCTCAAAAAATTCAGTTCGGCGCGATCTTCGATCGCTCGGGATCGCTGTCTTTTGCCGTTTCAACTGAAGGGAGGAAATGCAATGGAATCACTCAAGCAGGCTTTGTCCATGGCCGCCCCGAATCAATTGCGCCGCGATTTGCGCGCAACCAATAAACCTGAAATCCTGTTGCGCCGTGCGATTATCGGTATTTCCCTCGTGGGTATCGCAGGTATGGCCGCCGTTACGCTTTACCAGTCCGGTACGGTGAAGCACCTGCCCGACCTTCCTCTCGAAGGTTTCGATTCCGATAAAGTCAATGCTTCCGATACGGCGTACGGTTGGGGTATGCCCGACGCTCCGTTAAGCATCATCAGTCATGCGTTTAATATTGCGTTGGCGGCTTTCGGGCATGCAGGGCGTGCGCATACCCAGCCGTGGGCGCCTCTCCTTGCCAGCGCCGCTGCCGCGCCGGCCGCCGCCGTATCGGCCAAGTATCTGTTCTATCAAATGCCGGTACGGGAGCGCGGTTGGTGTCCTTACTGCATTGTCGATGCTTTGGCACATATTGCAAGCTTCGGTTTTACGCTGTGGGAAGCGGGTAAAGCGGCGGTTCGGTTGCGGCGCTTGTAGCGGAAGCAGGGGATAAGCGAGGAGCTGCCGTTTATTTCCTGATAGTGATTTTCGTGCGTCCTGCCTGGGGCTCGGGCATCTGCAATACGTCGTCGGAGGTAAAAACGGCACCGCGCCGCCCCTTATCCGTTGTGGAAGCAGGGCGGCGCTCTGTTATCGTGCCGTTTTATTCGGGATTTTTCATGCCTTTTCTGTGCTTCCAGTGTTCCCGTCGCTGCTTTTTGAGCTCGTCGAGTTTGGTCATTTGTTCAGGAGTCAATACGGTGCCCAGCTTGCTGTGGGTTTCGTCGTGCAGCGCCTTGAATTTGTCGTGCTGCTCCTTGAAGATCGCTTCCACCTCGTTTTTTTGTTGGTCCGTCAGTTGCAGTTCTTGGGTAAGGCGTTCGATCCGATGTTTCTGATGCTCTTCCGAACCCGAGGCTTGGTCGCCGGGAAACGCGGCAGCGGTCAACGGGAAGATCGTTACGAATGCGAGTGTCAGTAAAGTTTTGTTCATGGTCTTATCTCATTCAGATTAATTTGGGGATTCGAACGGGAGGTTTCGCCGTTCTTGAGGAATAAGATAATTGGCGACCATGCAAACAATTTGCAGCAATTGTGGAAACAATGTGGAAGTTTCAGCGCGATATTTCGAGCGGAAGGGGGATATGAAACGGCGCCGCCCCTGAAGATGCGCTAGTCGGGGTTTTCGTAACGGTAGCCGGCGCCGTAAACCGAGTGGATCACTTCCTTTTCGGGCAGCAGTTCGGCCAGTTTTTTGCGCAGCTTTTTGATGTGGCTGTCGATCGTCCGGTCGGAGACGATGCGCTGGTCGGGATAAATCAGATCCATCAACTGCTGTCTGGAGAAAATGCGTCCCGGCTGCCGGTACAATGCCTGCAGCAGTTCGAATTCGACCGCGGTCAATTCGGTTTCCCGGCTGCCGGCGCGCACCCGGAATTGGCCGGGATCGAGAGCCAGCGAATACGTGTCCGACGCATGGGCGGGCGGCTGCAGGCGGCGCAGGACCGCCTTCACGCGCGCGACCATTTCGCGCGGGCTGAAGGGTTTGCAGATATAGTCGTCGGCGCCGAGCTCCAGCCCCAGCAGGCGGTCGATTTCTTCGATGCGTGCGGTGACCATGATGATCGGCACCGGGCTGAAGCTCCTTATCTCGCGGCACAGTTCCAGGCCGTCCCGGCCGGGCAGCATCAGATCCAGCAGCACCAGGTCGGCGTTATGCTGCCTGAGCCAGGGCACGACCGTGAGGCCGTCGGCCAGAATCGTGCCGGCAAAGCCCGCCGCCTGCAGATAATCGGCCTCCAACTGTGCGAGCCGAGGTTCGTCTTCGACGATCAGTATCCGTTTCATACGTTCACCGGCAGTTCGATCCGAATCCGAAGCCCGCCCGCCGCGGAAGCGCTGGCGCTGATCTCGCCGCGGTGCGCCTTCACGATATTACTGCAGATCGCCAGCCCGAGGCCGGCGCCGCCGTGATGGCGGCTGCGCGAGCTGTCGACCCGGTAAAAGCGGTCGAACAGGCGCGGCATCGCCGCCTCCGGCACGCCCGGCGCGCTGTCGGCAAATTCGACGACGAGCGCGTCGGCTTCCCGCGCGGCGGTAACGTCGAGCCATCCCCCGGTGTCGGTATAATTCAGGCTGTTGGTTAAAAGGTTGCGGAAAAGCTGCGACAGACGGTCCGGGTCGGCATGGAGGCTGAAAGGGGATTCGCGCCGGTCGGCCAGCTTTACCGCGATCCCTTTGGCGGCAAATTCCGGGGCCAGGACGTCCATATCCGCCCGCAGGATCGTAACCGGATCGACCGCGGATTTGCGGTAGCTCAAGGCACCCTGGTCGGACAGCGAGAGTTGATACAGATCGTCGGTCAGGCGGTTCAGGCGCATCATATCGCCGTACAATGCATCGACCGCCTCGCGCGTCAAAGGGCGAATGCCGTCCTGCAAGGCTTCCAGCTCGCCGCGCAGCACGGCGATCGGCGTCCGCAGTTCGTGCGAAATGTCCGCGATCCAACGCCGCCGCGCCTGTTCGGCCTGTCCCAGCGCGGCCGCCATTTCGTTGAAATCGCGTGCCAACTGCCCCAGTTCGTCGGCCGATTCGACCGGCAGGCGGATGTCGTAATTGCCGGCCGCCAGCGTTTTGGCCGCGCCGGCGATGCGTTTTAACGGCCGGCCGAGCGCGTATGCCAGAACCGAGGCGAGCACCGCGGACAGCAACACCATCCCCAGCGCAATCCATACGAAAGACCGGCCTTGCCGTTCGATAAACTGCAGCTCGATCGGCTGATTGAGCGGTTTGCCGGGCAACACGCCCAGGTAGCCGACGACCTGCTGTTGGTGCAGGATCGGGTGCAAGGTCAATTGCTTCAACCGGTCGCGGCGGCCGAAAATAACCGTTTTATCCGCGCGCAGCAGCATCACCCGCAATTCCAGCGGCAGAAACCGGCGTTCGGCTGCCGGGCCGTGCAACTCGGGCGGCCAAACGTCCGCCGGTTCCCGTATGGCTTGCTGCAGCCACTCCAGCGGAAAATGACGCCGATGTTCTCGGCTTTCCGCCAGCAAGTTAAGCCATTGGCGTTTGTTGCCGGTTAGCCGCTCCCAACCGGGATCGGCCGTGTAATAATTTTCGAGATTTTCGAGCAGGGTGGAGAGGTGTTCCTGCTGCCTTTTTTCGAGAAACTCGGCAAAGCCGCGGTCCAGCGACCAGCGCATGAAGGCGTACATGCCGGCGACTACCAGCAGCGTCGTCAGCAGCAGAGTCAAAAACAGCTTGAAACGGATCGATTTGGGCATCGGTCGGCAAAACGGAAAATTTTCGGTAAGCCGGATTTTACCGGGATTGCGCCAATTCGTGGAAATACTTCCCCGGATCATCCGTCAATCGCGACGATAACGAATTTTTTTCTGCGGCAGCGGTCGAAATTTCTGTAGCTCTATCTCATTGGAGCGACAAACCGCAGGAAAAATATTTTTCGGGATCGCTTCGGCCGGTTTGCGCCGGAGCATGGCAGGCGAGGGAACGATTATGCGTTATTTTATGGAAATGTTGATTCTGGTCATCGGCGTTACTTTAGCCGGTCCTGTTCCCGAAGCCGCCGCCGCTTTCGATATTGCCAAAAACAAGTTGCCTTCCGCAAAAATGACGGCCGCCAGCCCGGACGACGTCTGGGCCCGTATCCGTTCCGGAATGGGCATTCTTCGCCCGGCCGCTGCCGATCAGGCGCCGGTCCGTTCCGGTTCTTCGACGGTTACTCCGGAAACGCGCAAGCATCGGGATAAAGGCGGCCGTTATTCGAGATCCTTTTTCAATGTTTCGCCGCAAACGGAGTTTGTTTCCGATGATTCGGAATTAAGCCGGCCGAGATTTGCCCCGCCTCGCTACACGGCGCTGGGCATAAAACTGCTGGGTGCGAAAAGCTTGCGGGACAACGAGACGGGTTGTATGCCGTTCGCGGCGAAGAGGCCGCATGGCGAGGCGCTTGTTGCGGACAGCGAGACGGCTTTGCCGACATGGAAGGAGCAAACCCGAATCGGGGAGCCGCATCCCGATTTTCGTCTGAAACCCGGCGTTGGCTCAACCGACAGGTTTAATGGCTTTAAAGCTTCGGCGCCTTTATCCGGACGCCTGAGCACAGAGGGGACAGTAAAGACGGCTTCGCGTTGCGCAGAATCCCGATCGGCTGCGCCCGGACCGGGCAGCCGGCAGCCGGTGCGCAATGCAAACCGGCCCGAAAAACAGTCGCTTCCGGCAGGGCATCCAAGCGAACAGGCCGCGATTGATCCACATATCGATAAATTCATCGCCGCTTATGCTCGAAATCCCGATTTCCTCTACCGCGTGGGCGAACGCGCGCGCCCCTACCTGTACCATATCGTCGAAGAACTCAGCCGTTACCAGCTGCCGCTGGAGCTGGCGCTGCTTCCGATCGTCGAAAGCGCCTACCGGCCGACCGCCGAATCCCCCAAAAACGCGAAAGGGCTCTGGCAATTCATTCCCGGCACCGGCATCGACTATGATTTGGCGCAAAGCCGCGATTACGACGAACGGCTCGATATTCAAAAATCCACCCAGGCGGCGATACGTTTCCTGAGCAGTTTGTATCGCCATTTCAACGGCGACTGGCTGCTGGCGCTGGCGGCCTATAATGCGGGGCAGGCCGCGGTAGACAATGCGCTCAACCGTAACCGGGCAGAGGGTTTGCCGGTCGATTTCTGGTCGCTGAACTTGCCTCGGGAAACGAAGGAATACATTCCCCGGCTGCTGGCTCTATCGGCGATCTTCGCCCGCCCGGCCCACTTTGACGTCCAGCTGCCGTCCGTCAAGAACGAGCCGTATTTCGTTAAGGTCAAAATCGAACGTGCGTTTGAAGTGAATTATCTGGCTGAAAAGAAAATCGCTGCGATCGCGGGTCTGGCCGATATGCCGCCCGAGCAATTCCGCAGGCTTAACCCCGGTTATCTCGGTACCGTCCTGCCCCGCCAGCATGATTACGTTTTTCTGGTGCCGCCGGATAACGCGGTCCGGCTTCGCAGGCGTCTGGCAGATTTGTTCCGGTTTATGCCGGCGCCGCGTTTGTCCCGCACAGCCGTACTTGCGGAAGACTGAGACGATGCGCGCCGGTCGTCGGCTTCGCCAAGACGGCATTTAAAGGCATCCGCAGCGCTAGTTTCCGGCAAAGTCCTTCTCGCAGCCTGTGCTGGGCTCCTGTCTGCTCACTCTCGATGTGCCGGGAGAGGTTTCGATACGGTTTGGGTTGCGTGCGAGGCGGAATAACGTAGAATGCTCGTTAGGTTGGGATTCGCCGGGAAGCGGCATGCCTGAAGGGTAAAAAGCAGCGATTTCACAGCCGGCGAATTAGCTAGGCACGGGTTACGGCGATTTTACGGGCGTTTCCGATCTGCACTCGGTTTGGTTTTTTCCCCCAACAATCATAAGAGGAGCACTCACATGATTATTATCAGTTCGCGCGATGACTTCATCAATCCAGACAGACTGCTCCCGGAAGGTCATCTGATCAAAGAAATCGATATGAGGGATAATTCGATCGTAAGAAGCATCGAGCTCGACGATCTGGCGATGGAACTGATCGGCAAAAAAATCTGCCTGCTGGTTCATGGCTACAATAACGAGCATGAAGAAGTTCGCGATGCGTATGAAATCATCGAAGAAAACATCCGCCTGACCTTGCCCGGGCAATACGACGAAGTGATCGGCTACAGTTGGCCGGGCGGCGACCGGAAATTCGAATGGCGTGATGCCAAAGCGAGGGCGAATGCGGTAGGGCGGCGTTTCCGGATATTATTGGAACGGCTGAGTCAGAATACCGAGATCGATTTGGTTTCGCACAGCCTCGGGGCCCGGGTGGCGTTAAAGGCTTTGAAAGAAGCCTCCACCGCGCTTATCCGGCATTATTACTGTATGGCGGCGGCCGTCGATAATGAAAGTCTTGAAATCGATCAGGAATTTAACGCCTCGTTGAATGCGGTCGGCAATCTCTTCGTGATGCATTCGGCGCGCGACGGCGTTTTATCGGCCGCCTACGCTACGGCTGAACGGGATACCGCTTTGGGGCTGTTCGGGCCGGAAGACATCAGGCAGGTCGAAACCTTGCTGAGCAATGTATTCGTCGCGAACTGCAAGCGCGTGGTTACCTTCCACGGCGGCTATAAACGGAGCGAGGACGTTTATCGCTATATGGCCCGGACACAAACGCAAACGCCTGCCAGATTCGAAACCCTCTAGGGCGGGTTTGGCTGCTGCAAGTTTACAACAGGTCGATGCTGCCCCCGATTGAGGGGATTTCCGTTAAGGTTAAAAAATCTTCATTCCGGCACTTCCCGTCGGGATGAACTCTTAATTTAACGGCATTCCCAACCGCCGTACTCCGGACGGCGTTTGAATATGGGCGACGAGGTAAGGCTTTTGATCCGGCGGCAGGTTGAAAACCCGAAAATCGCCCTCGAAGCCGATCGCATCCAGCAGGCGGAGAACCTGATCGGCTTCAGGATGAAATCCCTCAAGGCACACCAGTGCGCAACCGCTGTCCGGCAGCGCGTCAGCCGGGTGCATGCCGGCCGGCCATTGGATCAGCGCAGGCGCCATCCCCTGCAGCGGCAAATCGCCGTCGGGAGGAATCGTAATCTGCCAGTTCAACTGGCCGCGGCTCATCGGCTCGATCCCGCCCAAAGCGACCGGCGAAGCCTTTGCTGCGGCTTCGATGTCGTCCGTGCGGGCGATCCACGCCCCCAGGCGAACGGGACAGGAGGGATCGGGCTGGTCGAGCCGGAACCAGCGCGGCCGGTCGGGTGGGGGGGCGGCCGGATCGATCGCGATCACTTCGAGATAACAGGCATCGCCCAGTTTCAACAAACGATTATGGGTTCCCATGCGGGGATGACTGCCGCCGGCTTGCAGGCTCACTCCGAGCATGCGGCAAACGTAGTCCGTGCCCGCTTCCAGGGAAGGAGCCGTTACAGCAATGTGATCGAGGTATGATCGAAGCATGTAAGTGTTCTTTACGGTAATGGATATAAGGAGAACCTAATAGGCATAACAATATCACTCGGAGGGAAGAAGAGTAAAAAATCAGCAGCAAACTCGAAAGTTAGAGTTAAAAAATGAAATTAGGATCTGGCCGATATTAACTTCCTGGTATGAGGGGTAGACCTGCCAGGTTTTTAAAACCTGGCAGGTCTTGGACCGGGAAATTATTTGGAGCCAAATCCTTAGCAGCTATCATCCAACCGGCTTGAAAGCGTTAGCCAGCTTTTTCGGCGTATTGCCCTGATATTCTCGGCTGCATTGCCCATAGACCGCCCGGGGAAAAAGCCCTGGCTGCCCTGCAGGCCGCGATTGTCGAGCCAATGCAGCACTTGGGAAAATTCGCTCTTGAACCGGCGAAGGGCTAATGCCAAATAAAGCTGTTAGATGTTGCTATCTTAACGGAAGACCGGAGTACATCGGATTGCGCAAATAGGCGCTGAGCCATTGGCTGAACAATTCAGCCATAATCGGCCTCGCCTCATTTCGGCTTATCTTGACGACATTGGGCAATGCATCGGTTTTACGGTTACGTGCGGGTTCGATTAAGGCGGGAACGGCAATTTTCTTTTGGAAACCACCATCAGAATCAGCGTCGCCACCGACGCGAGCCAGATCAGGAAAGCCAGCGCTCTCGTCCAATGAGTCAATTGCAGAGCCGGATCGCTCAACGAGAACAAGTATAAAAAACTGCCCACTGCGGCAATCAGCATTCCGGCATAAATCCTATGGCCGGGGCCGGACGATTCAGGCGGCGTTTCCCGCAAGCCGGCCCGATATTCCTCCCTGCAAGAATAACAAACGAAACTCTCATCCACTATTTCGCATTGACAGTACGGACATTTCATAATTTATACGCCTCTCGCTAGGGTTGCCTTACGGGGCAGTCAAAATTTCCCGAAGCAGGGTTAAATTCGGCCAAATGCTTTTTGCTGCGCCCGAGACATAGTTTAATGAATCGGGCGGAGGGCGATCGCCGTAAAAATCGATAGCGATAAGGTAAAAAATGAATATTTCCGGTATTCATTCCGTGCGGTTCAACCTTCGAGCCGGCCATTCCGAGCCGGATTTTTGTATGAGTCACTCGTGCCGTGATAGCATGGGGCGCATAAAGTCCAGGTAGAGATTCGCCATTGGCTTCTCATGGCCGTTTTTTCCGTTTGCCGCGAGTGAGCCTGCCGGCGGCAGGTCCCGATGAGGCTGTGCCGAACGCCGGTTTTTCGCGAAGCGCGCTTATCCCCTCGTAAACACTGTCAGGATGTGCTTTAAATGTTAGACGCCTTGTTCGCTTTTCTTCCCCGGCAATTCGGCCAATGGCTGGATATTCCCATCAACGGCAATCCGCGGATGGTGATCAATGTGGTTGCCGTCCTGCTGCTCTTATTTTTGATTTGGTATGTGGGACAGGCGGTTGTTTCCCTGTGGCGCCTCCAATCGGCCATCGGCGCCTTAGCGGCTCTGCGGAGGCAAAAAGCCGGCGGTGAAACCGTTACCAAAGACGAATTGGACCGGATATTCGGGCACCGTTTCTTTGCCGGCGTTTGGGATACCTTCCGCGATACTCTGCACGAGCAGTACGAGGACCAAAACGCGCGAGGACGGATACTCCGTATCCGCTCGACCGTTTCCGCCGAAGCGGTCTTCACTCCCCAATTGCTCGTCGATGCCCGCTTGAATGTGGAATTTTTCAAACACCTGCCGGGCCTGTTGACCGGGCTCGGCATTATCGGCACATTCTACGGGCTGATTCACGGCATCCAGCAATTCGATCCTTCGCTGCTCGCCAAGGCAAGGGCCGATTCCGCCCAGATGGAGAAGCTTTTCCTCGGTTTGAAAAGCTTGTTCACCGAAGTCCAGGGCGCCTTCATCGCCTCCTTCTTCGCCATCGGCGCCGCCATGGCGGTGACGTTTTTCGAGAAGGTATTGCTCAATCTTTGCTATCGGCGGCTGGAAGCGCTGTGCCGACTGCTGGACACGTTGTACGAAGGCGGCGTCGGCGAAGACTACCTGGCTTCGCTCGTCAAGTCGTCATCCGAAAACGCCGTCCAGATGAGCCAACTGAAAGACAGCCTTGTCGATGAACTGTCCGCCGTGCTGCAGAACCAGACCGCGCAGCAGGTCCAACAATCGCAACGGCTGGGCGAATTGCTGTCGGCGAGAATCCGTGAACATATCGAATCGGGAAAGGAACACGGCGACCGGGTTAACCGCATACTGGAAAGAGGCCTGGACGACATCGGCAACAAGATGGCGCGCGTCGGCCGCGACCAGGGCGCTACGGTGACGACCAACCTGGAGCAACTGGTCCAGTCGTTTGCCGACAAGATCGACAGCGCCTTTGCCGACCGCATGTTGGGGCTGGTCGGGATGATGGACGACTCGGCCCAATCGATGCGCGACATGCAGGCGGGTTTTCACGAACTTTTGCACGAACTGCGCCGGTCGGGCAAAGCGGAGCGCGAAGAACTCACCGCCAACATGGCGTCCCTGGTAGATGCCCTCGGCGCCTCGCAGGGAACGCTGGAGGCGCAGCTTGCCGACACGAGCCGGACCTTCGCCGCGGCTATCGAAAAAATGAACGACAGCGCGGCGCGCATTTCGGAAGCCACCCAGCGTTTTTCGCTGGCCGGCGACAAGGTGGCCGGCGTCCTGGAGCGCGCCGAGCAGGTTTCGCTGCAGCTTGCCCAAAGCGGCGGCCTGTTGGAAAACGCCTCGCATTCGGTCGCGGCCATCCTGGCGCAGTCCGCCGGAACGCGCGACGCCCTTGCCCAAATGGTCGCCGAAATGGGAGGCATGCTCGAGAGAGCCAAACAGGAAGCCGGCATGAACTGGCAAATCGTTCAGCAGATGCAGGCGACGGTGGAAGCGTTCGAACAGCTGAATGCCGAGGCGGATAAATCGGTGGCCGCCATCGCCGAGAAGCTGGCGGAAACCCTGGCGAGGTTTCGGGAAGAAATGGCAAGGCACGATGCCGAGTTCCACAAGCACCACGCCGACACGCTCACTCAGGTCGCCTCGGCCTACGAGCCGTTGGCGGCTTCCATCGGCGGGCTTGCCGACATGATGATGCGGAGCAGGGAAATCTGATGCTGTCGCGCGGCACACCTCTCCCAAGGCCAAAGGAAGAAGGCGAAAAGCCGTTCTGGATTTCCTATGCCGACCTGATGACGGCAATGATGATGATGTTCCTCATCGTCATGACGTTTTCGCTGGTCATTATCACCAATCCGGCGCCGGAACTGGAGCATCTCAAGAAAATCGGCCAGCTGTGCGAAGAAATCAAGCAGGCGGCCCAGGGCGTCAGCGGCGTGACGGTTGATTGCGTCAACAACCGCATCGATTTCGGCAGCCAGGCCCAATTCGGCAACAACGATTCCAAACTCTCCGAATCCGCCAAGCAGACGCTGCGGAAGTTCGTGCCCATCGTGCTGAATGTCGCGCGCAAGGATGGGGGAAAATTGCTCAAACGGGTCGTGGTCGAGGGCTATGCCTCCCCCACTGGTTCCTATCTGCTCAATCTGCAACTGAGCATGCGGCGGGCGGAAACCGTTCTGTGCAGCCTGTTCGAACCTCCGGCGCCTGAAGAAGCCGCTTTGCTCGACGACGACAAACGCATGATCCGCGATCTTTTTCTGGTGGGCGGCTACAGCTTCAACAACGGCGTGGGAAAAACGGAAGCCGAAATGCGGCGGGTCGAATTCAAACTGGATTTTTTGGGATTCGACGAAACGCCGAGCACCGTAAATGCGGTGGATACCGCCGATTTCGGGAAATGCCTGTGAAATACGCCGAGCATTTCAGCTTCGCCTTGCTGAAATTCGAAAATATTTACCGCATTCCGCCTTTCGCGGCCTCCGTCAAGCATATGGAGGCGACAAAAATCAGGATCGGGGAAACCCTGAAAAATGCGGAAATGGGCAAGCCGAATCCGGAAATGGTGCGCCAGACGCTGGAGAAGTTTTTTTGTTGGGTAAAGGAACCTTCGAAGATGCCTTCTTTCAGTTGGCTGGAAGTCGCATTGATCTGCCGGGGGCTGCACACCGAAATCGCCGGCCACGGCTCGCTGATGCAATCGGAGAGCGCTGTCGGTTTCTTGCTGACCGAATTCGCCGCGCACTATTCCGGCCGGATGCTCAGCCCTTATCCCTGGCAGGGCCTGCTCAGCGCCTACCTGAATTGCCCGCCGGGCAACAACGCGGCCGAGATTCGGAATCGAGAGGCGTTGCGGGCTTTTCTCGCGAATTCGCTGGATGCCGTATCGCGCAGTTCGAGCTTCAAGCCGCGCTGGCTGGAAGGGATTCTAAAGCACAGAAGGGTCCTGGAAAAAAACGCCACGCGGACGCTGGCCAAAGACGCGCTGGAAGGGCACTATGAAATCGTGGAGGGCATCGCCCGGGAGGTCGATATCCCGTCGACCTCCTGGTTTTGGCCCGAATTGGTGATGGCTCAGGTCGATGCGATCGTCGACTATCCAGACGACCGCTTCAAGCGGGCCATCGATTCCGTCCTGGCTCAATTGCGGCAACGCAGGGAGTGCATCGACAAAGGTTTGGCGAAAATACTCGACCGGTATTCCCTGTGTCTCGTTGCCGAGCCTCACGAGACCTTACTGTCGCTGGCCGTGTTCCGCTGGAAGAGCCCTTCGCTGGAAAGGCAAACCGCCTGGCTGCGGGTGACGCCGAAGGCCAAGGCCATGGTCCAGCGATGGCTGGTGCCTCACGACATCGAGGCGGTTTTCAGGCAACTCGCCGAAGAAAGCCGCCGCTATGAGTTCTGGCTGCAGTTTGCCGACCAGATCGAATTTACCCATATCTGGACCGGCAATTCCATAAAGGAGTCCCCGTCCCGCCTTTCGCAGGATAGGGAAGAACGGCGCCCCGTTTTCCGCGATCCGGAAAAGCCGGACGACAATTTGATCCTGATGAAAATCGGCGGCCTGTTCATTCTCGAATCCGCGGTAAAGGCCGGAGGCAAATGCTGGGCGTATCGAGAGGATGAGATTAATCCCCAGCTCTTGAAACACGGCCTCCGTTACGGCGTTTTCCGGGATACCACGAAAAATGTTTTCACCAACAGCTACGGGCACAGCGACGGGTTGATCCATTCCGGCTATGCCTGGGAAAAGGCCTTCCAGTCGGAACTGGCGAAATTCGGTATTTTTCCGGACCGCCTGAGTTTCGCGGCGCTGGCCGCACGCTATCGGCTGGTGGTCGAAGCCTTGCCCGACGGGGCCGAAAGGATATGCTACAAGCACGGTTCCGGGGTACTCGGAGAATGGCTGGGCAAACATGGCTTCATTCGCCGCGCCGACGGGTTTTACCGGCAATCCCGGCAGGAAGAGGCGGCAGAGCTTTGAGAGCGTTGGATCCGGCCGGAACCGCGGCCCGGAGGGTGCGATCCAGGCTGCCAGGGGGAGACATAACGGCGATGTGATCGTCTGCCGCAACCCGAGGAATCTTCCGGAGCGGGGACCGGGAGGCTCTGTTGAGGGCAATTCGGCGCGGCCGGCGGTCATCCTTTGCCGTGTTCCGCCAACCCCTCCAGCGCGAACCAGTCGGTCAACTCGCGGATGCCGCCCAAGGCATCGAGGCGGCGATCGACGGCATCCTGATTGCCCCACACGACTTCGGCCAAGGCGCCTTCCGCCACCCGCGCTTCGATGTCCTTGCAGTAAAGTCCCAGGTCGCGCTGAACATAGAAGCCGTAGGTGCGGCAGGCTACCGGCCGGTGGGCATAAACCCGGCAGGCGCCGGCGGAGCGGTCCAGCAGCGGGCAGACGACGGGGCGCGACCGCTGGCCGGCCAGCGCGGCGACATCCCGGCGGATTTCCCGAAGCCGATCCGGGGGCAGCGCGGCCAGTCCTTCCCGCAGCCTATCCCATTCCGCCGCCGTAAGCCGGGGAATTTCGGCGAGCCGCCGGCAACAGCCGTCGCAGCCCCGGCGGCACAGCCAGTCGGGATGGCCGTCCCGGATGGCCAGGACGCGGGCTTCGATGTCGGCATGGAGCCGGTCGAGCGAACCTGTCTCGCCGTCCGCGCTTGTTCTCGGTTGTGTAGGCATGGATCGTGTATTTCGGTACGAATGATGGGAAAAATGAAACCGGTTACGGGCTCACTCGGGATTCTTCTTCGGTCAACACAGTCTCACTGCATCTTCCTGACCGGCTTTGCGTTCGGCGGAGAAATCGCATGCGCCTGAGGGTCAGAGACATTGATGAGTCCTAACACCCGTTCGACCGAGGTTCGCCATTTGGCGATTTGCGCCATGTTGTCGACCGGCCACGACAAAGCGGAAACCATGTGCTGAAAGGCCTGCACCGATTGAATCAGCATCCCCAATGATATGGCGCCGGCGATGTAGCGAGGCGAGGCAACCAGGATGGGCAAGGCCATCGAGGCGACCGAGTAGCCCGATGTAAAGATTTGAATCCGAATCCATGCCGCCGTTTCTTCGGCATAGGACACGATCACGGCCCGAAACGAATCCAGCAGCCGCGTTTGCTCGTTATGACCCTCGTCCCGAAGCACCGGAGAGGAGTGAAAATGAGTCTGGCTTTCGATCAGGTCATGCCGGAAATTGGCCTCCTGGTTTTGTCTCGCATGCGTGGCCGAGGTCATCGGCTTGCCCATCCACCAGCCCAGGATCGAAGCGCAAATCGAGTAGCTGATCGAAATCCAGACCAAATATCCCGCAACCGAAACCGAAACGTTCCTGAACTCGAAGATGATCCTCCCGGAGATCCCCCAAAGTATCCGGGCAAAGCTCGTCAACATCAGCAAGCAATAAAACAAGGAATGGCTGAGCGCGATGGCGTCTTCGGTCGCGATGCGAATGTCCTCGGCGATGCGCCCGTCCGGATTGTCATGATCCTTCTGGGACAGGGGCATAATCCGATCATCGCGGTCTTGTTGAAGCCATGCGGAAATGACTTTCTCGGTCAGCCATGTCCGCCAACCGATCATTAACCGCCGTTTGACGGTCAAATGGGCCGTCGTAATCGTGATGCTGCCGACGAAGATCAGGAACAATACGCCTGAGAGGGTTTTTACAGTCGCCAGCGAGCGTTGTTCAATCGCATCGAAAAGATCGGCATTCCACTGGGTAATATAGACGGCCAGTTCAATCTGCATTACCGTCAGAAAGATCAGCAAAAAGGTCTCCGTCCATATGATCAAGCTATTTTTGGAACGCCAGTAAGGGCCGGCCAATTTCATAAACCGGATAAAAAAGTTTTTCGCAGGATTTGTCAACATTGCTCTCCCAAGGCATCGCAGGCAAACGCCCGAAACCAGATTTTTATTTTATGCTTATGATCTAATTGATAAATACTATACTAAACTTACCTTATGCGGTAATTGAAGTTGAAACCGCTCGCAGACGCCTCCCTGTCCGCCATTGGAGCTTCCCCGTATTCTCCTTGATTTATTGCATGGCTTATGATATTGGATGCTTTATGCGCTTACAGGAGGGTAAAGCTATGGCTATACAACTGTTATTGGGACTCATCAGATTGCTGATGTTGTCGGCGCCTTTTTTATCCATGCTGCTGATGATACTCGCTTTATGGGGGGTTATAGGAAAGACGACCTATATCGATCCGGAAACCGTCAAGCCGAACGTAGAATTGGGCGCCGGCGAGGCTAAAAATTATATGGTCAACGAGATAAAAGTTAACGAGCAATGCCCTGACGAATTAAAGAATCCGGACATTGTACAGGAGGCAGAGAACCCGAAGCCTGCCAAAATAGACTGGGAGCGCGTGGTTTAAATTTTCCGGCCTTCGTGCCGGTTAGGATTGCCTTAGAAGCTGCCGTCCGCGTACGCGCAAAGGTAGGCCGGGTAGAGCGCAGCGAAACCCATCAATTGATGTACGATATGGCCATTCACGATGGGTTTCGCTGCGCTCTACCCATCCTACGACCCTCGGCATTTAGGTCGTAGGGTGGATAAGCGAAGCGCATCCACCACACTGATGCCGGATGCGCTTCGCTTATCCGGCCTACGCAATATCTTGACTTACCAGACATGAAGCCGCTTTCATCGCCCCGGCAGCTGAAAATGCGTAGGATGCAAGAGGTAGGGCAACGCAGGAGCAGTTGCCGACGTTAGGAGGCGCACCGAGTGCCCCTCAGGGTATCGGTCGCGAATACACTGAAGGGCACCTGATGCGCTTCACTTCGTTCAGCACATCCTACTTAGTATTTTTACGGTAACGACATTGGGTATTCACCCACCGCTCAGCGCCTGGAAAATGTACACAGTCCCATCCTCCGGGACGCGATCCGAGAGGGTCTCTCTGTCGACCACTATCGTGTCGTTGACGCTGAGATAAACGTGCCGGCGCAGCGCGCCGCGTTCGTCCAGCACATAATCGGTGAATCCGGGAGCAATCTCGTCGACCGCCCGCAAAATTTCGGCGACCGAGCCGGCCGGCACGGTAATCGGCCGGTTCTCGAGCGCCGGAAAAAACCGGAAAAGGTGTCGAGTCATTTTGACCGTCGGCATGGCGTTCAGCCGAACCGCACCGAATAAACCGGCGGAAAATGGTTGCCCAGGCACTGCCAGGTTTCGCCGCGGTCTTCCGACAGGTAGACGTTGCCGGTCGTCGTGCCGAAACAGAGGCGATCGCCGGCGACGTCGAGGCCGTGCCTCAGGACGACGTCGTAAACGTCATGCTGCGGCAGGCCGCTGCGCAAAGCCTGCCAGGACTGCCCGCCGTCCGTCGTACGCGCCACGTACAGGCCGCCGTCGATCGCCATCCGCTCGGAGTCCGCGCGGGCGGGCACGACCCAGGCGGTACGCCCGTCCTGAGCGTCGACTGCAATCGGGAAGCCGAAATGCACGCCGGCCTCCGGCAGGCTGACCTTTTTCCATGTCTGCGCGCCGTCGTTGCTGTAAAACACGCCGCAGTGGTTCTGCTGCCAGAGATGATCCGGCTGTCCGGAACAGCCGGTCACGAAATGCGGATCGTGGCCCCATTCGGCTTCCGGATTCGGCAGATAATCCATCAACATGCCGCGGTTACGGTTCTGCCAGGTTCGCCCGCCGTCGGCGGACTCCAACACGCCGGCCGACGACACTGCAACGCGGATACGATTCGAATCGTATGGATCGATAACGATCGAATGGATGCCCGGTTCGAACACGCCGTAATCGATACTGGCAGGCGTGCCGAACCAACGGTTCTCGCTGGTCGCTTCGCCGGCGAACAGATCGCCGCCGCGGCTATCGTGATTCCACAGCGGCCGGTTGAGCTCCCAACTATCGCCGCCGTCATCGCTGACGAACAAACCGCCGGGAATGGTGCCGGCATACAGACGGCGGGGGTGATCGGCATGGCCGAACGCCAGGTTCCAGATCTTGAATACGGTGGCGTCCTTGTATTCGGGCTGCCCAACCGGAGCAGCCGGGTCGAAATCCGGCGTCGGCAGGTACTTGACGATATAGCGCGCGCCTTGCGGGTACTTCAACGACAGCACATCCTCCCAGGTCGTGCCCCCGTCGCGCGAACGCGACAGTTTCGGCCCCCAATGGCCATGATCTAGCGAAGCCCACAGCGTACCGTCGCGCGGATCGCGCGCCGCGTAACAGACGGGAATGCCTGCATGCAGGATGGGGCGTGGATGCCAGGCGGCATTTGAACGATCGACTATCACCGTACCCTTGCGGGTGCCTAAAAGAATCATGTCGGACATCGGTTTGGCCTCATGTTTGCGCGGATAGATGTAACTGCAGCACAGAACGTAAAGGCAGAGTTCCCTTTTGACCGTGCGTTAGGTAGGGTACGCATCGCGTACCATTTTTTAAAGCAGTGCGGATTTAAGTCAAAATAAGGTACGCGATGCGTACCCTACACGGCTACGAGCTATAGTTTATATCAAAATATTTAAGAACTTTATTAAATTCAACTTTATATGAATTCTCAAATTTTCGAGCTAAGCAAATTGCTTGTGGGCTATGATTTATAACAAACTTATATTCTTCAGGGTATTTAGGTGTCTGTGAAAAATAAAAATCAAGAAGTGAATTATTAGGCCAATTCTCTAATTTTATAACAATTTCCAATATTATTTCATAGACAGTTTTACCGAAATTTATAGCTTCGTTTATGGAAGGAATATAACCTTTATGTATAACTTTATTTCTGAACTTAGATTTTTCATTTGATAAACATGGCGGGCTCTCTTTTTGTTCAACAGTATAAAGAGAAATGAAAGCTCCTAATTGCCGTTCAGACTGATTTTCCATTAACTTCCACGTTTTCTCTATGATGCTAGGCTCTATCTTTTTAAGATGCCATACGTATCTAATATAAAATTCCAAGAAGCGCTCGAATGATGCTGTAAAAGAAGATACTGCTTCTCTCGGATAGCCATCCCGTAATGCGTTCATTCCTATATCAAAAAGCGTTTCAAATTTGGCAGCTTCGAAGATTATTACGAATTCATGTCCTTTATCGCATTTAGCCGGATGAATTCCATTGTCAGAAATTTGCTTTTGCTCAACCTCAAAGAGATCTCGGAGAGTCACTATTGAAGATTTTCTAGGTTCTGGATGGCATTGAGGGCAAAGATATTGAATTTTCATAAGCCATAATCTTATTCTTAATAAGCGCGTAGGTTGGGCTGACGATAGGAAGCCCAACAATCAAAGCGGAGATAGCTTGCAGATTCGAATGTTTTTTCTGGCCCCTTACACGCAAAAATAGTTGGGTTTTTGCGTCATGCTATCCGTCCACAACATTGATGTAAAACCTACGCACGGGCTACTCAAGTAACACCGGCAAAACTACATGCGGGACAATCCCATAAATTCTAATTAAAACAATGGATTAAAATTATTTTTGCAATCGGCAAAACAGATCGGCAAAATCCGGAATAAAAAGTATAAATATTTTTTCAATAATAATAGGTTATTAAATTTCAGGATCGGCATGCCTATGTCCATTGTATTGCCTTACCGAATAGAGCCTTGCCTGCTTGAAAACATTACGACCGGCATGACCGATCTGATCGCGAATCTGGCAACGCCATCCGAAAGGCTCGCTAACCGGTTGCATCCGCGTACGGCTGCCAGCCTTGCCGAACTGGTTCGGATTATGAATGGTTATTACTCGAACCTGATCGAGGGCCATCATACTAAAACTCGGGATATTGAACGAGCCCTAACGGATGACCTGGAAACAGACGAGTTGCAGCATGCCTTCAGATTGAGGCGCGAGCATGTCCGATTACTGTGGTCGATCGACCAGCTGTACGCGGAAGGGCGTTTGCCGGAGCCGGCGGCGGCCGAATTCTTGCGCTGGCTGCATAGCCTGTAGGGTACGCTGTGCGTACCATTTTTTTAAAGCAGTGTCGATTTTAAGCCTAAAAAGGTACGCACAGCGTACCCTACATGGTTGGCGAGGATGGGCAAAGTCGCGCAGATTATCGCGATGGCCGCCTCGTACCCTCACCCGGTCACCATTCATCCCTTTCCCGAAGGCAACCTAAATCGTTAAAATTAACCGGTATCGGCAAATTTTTGCTATTTCCAGGGGGAAACTTTTTGAAACAGTCTTTTTATGATCTTAGCTTCGCTGACCTGGAGAGGGTTGTCGGTGAAAATGACTTTAACAGCTCGGTCGCGAGAATTCTTTTCAACTGGCATTACAAGAAAAAAGAAACCACTCTATGCAAAGGTGATATATCCCGACATTCATTGGCCTTTTTTGAACGAAACTATGACTTTTCTTTGCCTGAAATCGATAAAGTCTATGAGTCTAAAGATCGAACCGTAAAATTTCTTTTTAAGCTGAAGGACAGTCATAAAGTTGAAACCGTCCTGATTCCGTTCAATAACAAATATTCGATTTGCCTCTCATCGCAGGTCGGCTGTGCAATGAATTGTTCTTTTTGTTTTACCGGAGAACAAGGGCTGAAGCGGAATTTGGCGACGAGCGAAATTGTGGGGCAGTTCCTACAGGCTTGGCGCTGGTTGGCAACAAATAGGCCGGGCGAAGAGCGGATATTGAATATCGTCTTTATGGGGCAGGGCGAGCCTTTGCATAATTTCGATGCCGTTAAGAAAGCGTGTGAGATTTTTTTATCGCAATACGGATGTTCGATCGGTGTGCAGAAAATCACTGTTTCAACGGCGGGCTATATTCCCGGCCTTAAACGCTGGAGCGAGGAAATTCCACGCGTGAATCTTGCCTTATCGCTGCATTCGCCATTTGAAGAAAAACGCAATCAGCTGATTCCCATCAATAAAAAATATCCGCTCGATGAGGTATTGACCTATATCGACAAGATACCTTTAAACAAGAAGCAATTCATCACCTATGAATACATCCTGATCAAGGATTTTAATGATGATCCGGCCGATGCTGAAAAACTGGGGAGGCTGTTGGCTGACAGATGCGCTTATATCAACTTGATCCCTTTTAACGCATTCCCGGGATCGCGTTACACCAGTCCGGATATGGATAAGGTTGAAAAATTCAAAGAAGTTCTGGATGCCTTTAAAATCCCGACTTTAATCAGAGGTACCAAAGGCGATGATGTGTTGGCAGCATGCGGGCAGCTCAACTCTAGTAATTGAATGGCTTTGAAGTACCGCTGAGCAAGGTAGGATGGGTAGAGGCGCCAGCCGAAACCCATCAATTGAAACCCGCAGCCTTATGATCAATGCCGTTAAGTTAGGAGAAACTCGTCGTTCCGGCAGGAATTGCCGGACGACTGTAGGGACACAGGAGGTACGAGCCCAAGGAAGGGCGAGGTAGATCGCGTCGGGAACAAGCGATCGACGCCTCCATGGATGGGGAAGGTAGATCACGTCGGGAACAAGCGATCGCGGGCAACGCAAGGAGCAGTTGCCGAATCCGGAAGCCAGGGATGGCAACGACAGAACACATCCCTGCCGGTATGACGCCTTAACTTAACGGCATTGGCCTTATGATGGGTTTCGCTTCGCTCTACCCATCCTTGTATGATCAAATCTAATAAAAAATCTTGCCAAGGAAATCAGGTAAGCTGTAATAGTTCATTGGGAGGCCGTCCCAGCCTGAGGACTGGTTGTTAACCAGAGCCTGTCGTGTAGATTGGCCCCCGCCCTATTCACCCATACCGTGGAGTATCCGAGGCTTAGAGCCTGCATACACAAGGAAGGTAGGTGCATGCGCAGGGTCGGGAACCAGCGAACAGTTTACTGTCTTTAACCCACTCCTGCCAAATCACTATGACGCCCCATCCCCTCATAAAAACAGTCCCTGAATCTCAGCCAGCGTTGTTTGCAGGCATTGATGTCGGCGCCGAGGAACTCATCTTGGTGATTCGCAAGAACGGCAAGTCTGTTGATCCCCAGAAGTTCGCCAACCCCCCTGCCGATCGCGCCCGCTTGGTTAAGAAGCTGGTCAAGTTGCCGGGTCTCATTGTCTGCCTGGAAGCCACGGGTATTTATCATTTCGATTTAGCCCTCGCCTTGCATGATGCCGGGGTGTTACTCAGGGTGATTAATCCCAAAGCCTCGCATAACTTTGCCAAGGTGTTGATGAAAAACAGCAAAACCGATGCGGTTGATGCCGATACCCTGGCCGAATATGCGGCACGTATGGACTTTGTTGCCTGGACTCGCCCGACCAATGAGAAGCTGGCTCTGCGTAGCTTCGCTCGCCGCATCAATGCACTCACCGGTCAGAAAGCGGCCGCCAAAAATCATCTGCATGCGCTTGCCGCCTCCCAAGAAACGCCCAAAGCCGTGCTGAAAGATGCCAAATTGGCGATCACCCAGTTGGAGAAACGCATCGACCAGATGACGGCACAAGCCCTGCTCTTGATTGCCAAACATCCCGAACTCAATCGGGTGCTAACCTTGTTAACCGGCATCAAAGGCATTGCCGAAACCAGCGCCATTGCGCTGATGGGCGAACTGCTCTTGCTGCCGCCTGGGCTGTCCCATCGGGAATGGGTGAAGTTTGCAGGCCTGGATCCCAAAGCCTTTGATTCCGGCAAAAGCGTCCATAAGAAAACGCGGATGTCAAAGGCCGGTAACCGCCATATCCGTTCAGCCCTGTATATGCCTGCCTTGAGCGCCAAAACGCATGATGCGCATGTCAGCGCCTTTTTCCAGCATCTCATCGCGAACGGCAAGAAACCATTACAGGCGGTCTGTGCGGTTATGCGTAAATTGCTCCATGCGATCCACGGCATGTTGAAAAACGATACACCTTTTGACAATACGCGTTTTTATGCCATTCCGGTCGCGGCTAATTAGGCAAAATCATCGGTTTATTAGTTGACTTTTAACAGAGTATCTACGCGCTACATCTTTGGAGTCGTACCTATCCTGCGGCCCTGCATCCCTGAATTCATTCCGAAAATTATCGGTTCTTATTTTCGCTCCATCATTTCTTATCCTCAAAAATGCCGAAATGTTTCTAAGCTGCTATTAAAGCAACTTTTTGGTGGGGAAATTATTTCCGCAAATCGTCTTCTACATATCTAAGGATCTGGCCGATATTAACTTCCGGTATGGATGGTAGACCTGCCAGGTTTTAAAAACCTGGCAGGTCTTGAACCAACGCCGTTAAGTTAAGGCCACCACGTCATTCCGGCAGGGATTGCCGGACGACTGCATGGATGCCACCACTAAAGGGTGGTCTATGGACAGAGGGAGGGCAACCCAGGGAGCAGTTGCCGAATCCAGAAGCCAAGGATGGCAAGCTCTAAAATACATCCCTGTATTCTGGATCTCGGCAATCCCTGCCGAGATGACGGCTTAGTTTAACGGCATTGGGTCTTGGGTCGGGAAGTGATTTGGGGCCAAATCCTAAGCGCATTTGAATCATTTTGCCTGGCTTCTCAGTGCAGGTGGCCTGCACTTGAAGACGGCGATTCAAAGACGAAATTTCATACGGCACCGGTTGGAAAGACGGAGGGTATGTGTTAATCGAACGACATTATTTGGAATGTTCCACCGATGATGCGCTATTGCTGGAAGGAGCAACTTCTCTGGCGGAGGTGTTGCAACGGCGCGCGGCAAGTCATCCTCACCGGATCGCGTACACGTTTTTGGAATACGGAGTCTCGGGCCGGGACTCGTTGACCTATGGCGAACTGAATACAAAAGCCAGGCAATTGGCGGCAACGTTGCAGCAGAGGGGCATGCAAGGCGAGCGGGCCTTATTGCTCTATCCGTCCGGCCTGGATTATATCGTAGCCTTTTTTGCCTGTCTTTACGCCGGGGCGATCGCCGTTCCCGCCTATCCGCCCGGCAATAACCGGCATATGCCCAGGTTACAGGCCATCTTGGATGATAGCAAAGCGAAAATCATTCTGACCGTCCGGCAAGTTGCCGACAATATTCGCTGCTTCCCCGACGCAACGGGGTATCTGTTAGGCAAACACTGGCTACAAACGGATGCCCTTGAACCCATTGATGGCGCGAGTTCATGGCAACCCCCTAAATTGCAAGCCAGGGATTTAGCTTTTCTGCAATACACCTCCGGCTCTACCGGTGACGCCAAGGGCGTGATGATCAGCCACGGCAACTTGATGGCAAACCAGCAGTTGATCAAGTGCCGGTTTGGCCATGACGAACGCTCGACCGTAGTCGGTTGGCTGCCGCTTTATCACGACATGGGCCTGATCGGTAATGTGATGCAGCCCTTGTATTGCGGAGCGAGTGCGATTTTGATGGCGCCGATGGCGTTTTTGGAAAAACCGCTGCGCTGGCTGCAAGCCATCAGCGATTACCGTGCACATACCAGTGGCGGTCCTAATTTTGCTTACGATTTGTGCGTCCGGAAAATCGGCCGCGATGAATTGGCCGGGATCGATCTCAGCAGTTGGCAACTGGCCTTCAACGGCGCCGAACCCATCAATTCGCTGACTTTGCAGCGATTCGGCGAAGCATTCATGGAATGCGGGTTCCAACGGCGTTCGTTCTATCCCTGTTATGGGCTGGCCGAAGCAACGTTATTGGCGACTGGCGGCGCTAAACAATCCTTTCCAAGAATTGCCGCGTTCGATAAAACCGCCTTGGAGCAGCGCAGAGTCCATCCGAGCGGTGACAATCCATTCAATGCCAGAAGCCTTATAGGTTGCGGCGCGATCGATATCGATGGCGGGCAAGACTTGCGTATTGTCGATCCTGATAGCGCTGCGTGTTGTGCGGAGGGCCGAATCGGAGAGATTTGGCTGAGCGGTCCCAGCATCGCCCAGGGCTATTGGCAGAATCCCGAAATGAGCGGCAAAGCTTTCGTCAAAGATGCCGAAGGCCAACCCTGGCTGCGCACCGGCGATTTGGGATTTATCGACGGTGGAGAATTGTTCGTTTCCGGGCGCTTGAAAGACTTGATCATTATTCGCGGCCGCAATTATTACCCGCACGATCTCGAGCATGCCGTCGAAGCGGCAACCGATGCGCTGAATCCTGCATCGACAGTGGCGTTTTCGGTTGATGAAGGCGGCGGCGAAAAGTTGATCGTGTTGGCCGAATTAAAACGTAATCGGGTTAGACAAGGCGATTACCGTAGCGAATTCTCGGCGATTCGTGCCCGATTGACCGAAGAATGCGGTATCCAAGCCGACCGTATCCTGTTCCTCAAACCCGGCGCCGTTTTAAAAACCAGCAGCGGAAAGCTTCGCCGGAATGCCTGCCGGGCGCTTTTTATCCAACAGGGTTTTGAATTGATCGCCAGCGACAACCTGCAAGCGGCGGGCGAGCCACGGCCTTTAGCGAATGTCGATGCGGGCGCCGCCGAACGCCGCTTATTGCGCCAGGCTTTGCTGGCGATGGATAGCGTCAATGCCGCCGATTTATTGGCGGAACATCTTGTGCTGAAAGCCTCGGCATTATCAGGCTTGCCTGCCGGCGCTGCCGAATCACACCATACGCTATCGCAACTGGGCGTGGATTCGTTGAAAGCCGTGGAAATGAAATATTTCATCGACGCGTTGCTGGATGTCGATATGCCGGTCTCCGGCTTACTCGGCGGCTCGACCTTATCCGATTGCGCCGCAACGGCGCTGAGTCTGGCCAAGCATACCGCCAACGCACCCGTTCCCCTTGCCGATACCGGTATAGGGAAGGCTTTGGATTTCGCTGTGTCATACAACCAACAGGCGTTGTGGACACGCGCGCAATTAGGGCAGGGCAAAGCTTTGCACATGCCGGTTGCATTGCAAATCAGGGGCGAATTGAACTGGGATGTGCTAGGCCGTGCGCTGATTGAGTTACGTCGGCGTCATGCGCAACTGCGTGTCGGGTTTAAACTGGGCGCCGACCGGCATCCGGTTTGCCTGCCTCTTGACCCACCGGAGCCGCGGCTGGAACGGGTTGATTGTTGCGACCGCTCGCAGCAAATGAAGACGCTGCAGATTTTCGTCAACCAGCCGTTTGACCTGGAACACGGACCGCTGCTGAGATGCGGCGTATTCCGTTGTACCGGTGCCGATCCTGTTCTGGCGTTTTGTGCGCATCATTTGATCGTCGATTTTCGTTCGCTGCAAGTATTGCTGGCCGAGTTGCAAACACTCTATATCGCTCAATGTACCGGTCAAGCGCCTCAACTGCCATCCTCCGCTTCAATCTACTCGGATTATGTCGCATGGCAGCAACATTATCTGGAAAGCGCTGCTGCCGAACAAGACCTGAGCTATTGGCGCCGGCAATTGGCCGGCGAGATACCCAGGTTGGAACTGCCGGGCGAACGTCCATCCGCGGGGGCATCGTCAGACCGGAGCGCCGCGGAAACGTTGCTCATCTCGCCGGAAACGTTGGATAAGCTCAAACGCTTAACCGTCGCCCATCACACCACGCTGTACACGTTGTTATTAACCATCTTCAAGACCCTGCTGTACCGCTACAGCGGTCAAACCGACCTGATCGTCGGCAGTCCGACTTTAGGGCGGCCCAAACGTGAATTTGCCGATTCCGTGGGTTATTTCGTCAATCCGGTCGCCTTGCGCAGCCGGCCTCAGGGCGAACAGCCGTTTTGCGATTATTTGGCGCAGGTCAACACCGCCGTGTTGGAGGCGCTCGATCATCAGCATTATCCGTATGCTTTATTGGTGGAGAAGGTGTTGCCCCGCACGGGCAACGACATGGCGCCGTTTCGGGCCTGGTTTGTGCTGCAGTCCGCGGACCATCCCTTGGCGGCAGCGCTGGCCTTGGGACAATCCGGCGCCGCCGGCCGATGGGCCAATGCCGCTGTCGAAACGGTTGCCTTGCCGGAAAGATCGGAAGAATTCGATTTGGCCCTGCTGTGCGCGGAAACCTGCCAGGGATTGACGGCCGTGTTCAGCTACCGTTGCGACGTCATCAGCCAATTGTCGGTACGGCGCATGCTGGGACATTTTCAATGCCTGCTGAACGGTATAGTGGCGGACCCCGCTGCCCGGTTGAGCCAATTACCGTTTCTGAGCGTACCTGAAAAACGGCAACTGGCGGACTGGAATGCCACGGCTATGCATTATCCGGCGCAGCGCAACATCGTTGACCTGTTTGAAGCGGTTGCGGACCGCCAGCCCCAGGCAACGGCGCTGGTGTTCGGAGAGCTGCGGCTTTCTTATGCCGAGTTAAACGAACGGGCCAACCGGCTGGCGCATTATCTGATCGCGCAGGGCGTCGGTCCGGAGCGCCGCGTCGCGTTAAGCACGCCCCGTGGCCCCGCCTTATTGATCGGTATGCTGGCCATTTTGAAAGCGGGCGCCATGTATGTGCCCATTGACCCAAGCTATCCTCGGGAACGGCAAGCGTATTTGTTTCAGGATGCCGGGACCGGCTGGCTGTTGACGGTGCTGTCCCTGGCACCGGTTCCGGATTGCGGCCACGCGGTGAAAATCTGCGTCGACGAACCGCATGAGTTCAGCGCATACAGTGTGGCTAACCCGGCCGTTGAGCGTTTTCCGGCATCCGCCGCCTATCTGATTTATACCTCCGGCTCGACCGGCCATCCCAAAGGCGTGGTGGTCAGCCATGCCAATTTGTTGCATTCCACATTGGCGAGAAGCGCTTACTACCGTGAACCGATGGGGTGTTACCTGTTATTGCCGTCGTTCGCCTTCGACAGCTCGGTGGCGGGTATTTTTTGGAGTTTAAGCCAAGGCGCCGCCTTGTGTTTGCCCGACGACAACCTGCTGAAAGAACCGCTGGGGCTCGGTGCCTTGATCGAGCGTAACCGGGTCACCCACCTGTTAACCTTGCCGTCGCTGTATCAACTCTTGCTGGAGCATGTGCCCAGCGCCGCGTTGCGAAGCCTGGGCACCGCCATCGTCGCCGGAGAAGCCTGTCCGGGCACTTTGGCCGAACTGCACCATTCACGCTTGCCGGCCGTCGGGTTATTCAACGAATACGGTCCGACCGAAGCCACCGTCTGGTGCAGCGTTTATCGCGTTCAACCGGCGGATTGCGATGCCACGCTGCCAATAGGTGCCCCCATTGCCAATATGCGCATTCACCTCGTCGATGCGGCGATGCAGCCCGTTGCAGTGGGGGTGGCGGGAGAGTTGCTGGTTGGCGGCGACGGTATTAGCCGAGGCTATCTCGGCCAACCCGCTTTGACGGCTGAACGTTTTGTGCCGGATCCGTTCGTTCGCAACGGCGGACGTTTGTATCGAACCGGCGACAGGGCGAGGTATCGCGCAGACGGAAACATTGAATTCCTGGGACGTTTCGATCGGCAAGTCAAAATCAGAGGCTACCGCATTGAACTCGGTGAAATCGAAGCCTGCTTGCTGCGCCATTCTGCGGTATCTGCGGCGGCCGTCACCGTGCGGGAAGATGTGCCCGGCATAAAGCGTCTGGTCGCCTATTGGAGCGGAGATGCTTCGGTTCAGGATGCGCTGAAGTCTTGGGTTAAGGAGAGCTTGCCCGACTACATGCAGCCCTCGGCATGGCTATGGCTTCAGTCCATGCCGTTGAATGCCAATGGCAAGCTGGATCGTAAGGCGCTGCCAATGCCGGAAATCCGGGCCGGCGGTCAGGACGGTTTTGTCGCCCCGCGCGACGAGGCCGAGGAAGCGGTGGCGTCCATCTGGCGTGAAGTCCTGGGTATCGATCGGTTGAGCATTCACGACGACTTTTTCGAACTGGGGGGGCATTCATTGGCGGGCGTCCAGGTGATGGCAAAAATACAGGAAATGTTCGCGATCGATCTGCCGGTCAATGTGTTGTTCGAAGCGGCGACGCTAGCCGAATTCGTCGATCGCATGGCTGAGTATCGGAGCGAGGAATGATGCCGGATTGCCTGGGTTTTTGGGGCGAATCCGTTCGTTTCCCACGGCTCGATAACAAATCAATGAACAGGAAACGGAAACCATGAACGACAGAACCCTATACCGGCTTGCCGATTCCACTGCCGCAGAAGCGCTGGTCGATCACTGGGTTGCCTGGCCGCACACTTTTTCGCCGGTGCCCTACAGTCTGCATATGCTGAATTATCAGAAGAAGAATCTGACTTCGTATCTGCAAAATCCCGCTATCCATCTTAAATCCAGCGCCAATCCGAAATTGCTGGGCGGGCCGTTCGTCAACGTACCGGTCGACCGAGCGGCCGACATCGCGCAAATGCTGGAGCGCATGGGAGGCGAGCATGCCGAAAGCCTGCGGATGGCCGAAGACCTGATCGCTTTTCAGAATTTGCTGGATTGCGAGGCGATCGGGCAAAGCCTGGAAGCTTATTATCCCCAATTACCTCGGTCTTTACGCGGTTACGTCGAATTGCTCTACGACTATAACAACCGACCGATTGTCCGCTGTATCGAGAGCCTTTTTTATAAAAGCCGGCATTACAAAAAACATTTGCAGTCGTTACGGCTATTCACTCAGACCCATGACCGGGCTCGGGCATATTACATGAGTACGCCGCGCCTGCCGAACGGCGAGAGTATCTCCTGGCAGATTCCGTTTGCCGAAGCCGCTGTCGACGAATTGTTCAAGCTGGATAGCCGGCCGCAATCCCTGGGCTATATCCGGGAAGTGCTGGGCCTGAATGCCGGCGACGAAGGCAGGCTGATCCGTTTATTGACCGACCGAGCGCCTCATGCCGGTGAAGCCTGGCAAGGCTCGGACGTGAGAATCCGTTATTTGGGCCATGCGGGCGTTTTGGTCGAAACGGCCGGCATAACCGTGCTGATCGATCCCTTCATCGCCGTCAAACCCAGCCAGGGCGGAATAGAGCGCTACAGTTTTCAGGATTTGCCGGCGCATATCGATTATGTGCTGATTACCCATGTCCATCACGACCATTATGTATTCGAAACCCTGTTACGGTTACGGCATAAAATCGGTTATCTGGTAGTACCCAAAAGTTCCGGCATTTTCTATGCCGATATTTCGATGAAACTGTTGGCCAGGGAATTGGGTTTTCGTCAGGTCGTTGAAGTCGATCCGTTAGACAGTATCCCGTTGACGGGCGGCGAAATCGTCGCGGTCCCTTTTCTGGGCGAACACAATGATTTGCCGTTTGCAAAAAGCGCCTATCTGGTTCGCGCCGGAAACCGGAAAGTGTTATTCGCCGCCGATTCGAACTGCCTGGACGAACAGATGTACCGGAATCTATGCGCCGAATACGGATCCATCGACACCGTGTTTTTGGGCATGGAATGCATCGGCGCGCCGCTCTCCTGGGTTTACGGCGCTTTGTTGCCCAAGCTGCCGGATCACAAACACTGCCAGGCCCGCCGCTCGAACGGCAGCAATGCCGAAGGCGCATTGCGGCTGCTGGATGCCGTCGGCGCCAGCCGCGTCTACGTCTATGCCATCGGCCGCGAGCCGTGGCTGCAATATTTCATGGCGCTGGAGCCGGAAGACGACGATGCCTATATCCGCGAAATCAACAAAATGCTTGATGTCTGCCGCGAGCGCGGTTTCAGCGATGCCCGGCGCCTATATGGGCGCGACGAAATTTTTCTGCGAAGTGCTGAACGATAAGTAAAGGAATTACAACATCATAACCCATTCAAATGATTCCCTATTAAGGAAACGATCTATGAGCAGACTACAACTGATTGGAGCGGCTAAGACAGGTGACATTCATCGAGTACAAGCCTTGATTGAAAATGGCGAAGAATTGGAGCAAAAAGACGATTATGGCTGGACCGCATTAAATTGGGCTGCGGGCCGCGGCGATACGGAAATAGTGAAGCTATTACTCGAAGCGGGGGCCAATCCAATCAATAGCGGCCGCGATCTCAGAACGCCTTATCAAATTGCCTTGGCGGCTGCGCGAGTGGAAACCGCAACTTTACTGCAAAAGGCGGAACAGGAAAGCGGAATCGTTTCGGAAAAACCTCCAAGGCCCTTTTGCAAGGCCTATCCGGTCAACGCATTCCATGAATTTCCGGACTGGCGGATTGAACAATCATTGTCTGACGATGCCGTGGTCTATTTGCACCAGGATTTTAGCGTTACTGCATCGATGTGGCCCGGAGAGAATGTAGTGTTCGATTCAGGTTCGGAGAATTGGCGAAATTACTGTCGAAACCGGTTAGATTTTCATGTGCCCACAGACTTGGAACTTGCCGCCGATTATAAGTCGAGACGTTAGCGGTCCTAAGTGCGGTAACTGATGCTGTCGATAGCCTGAATGGAGGTAGCTGTATTCAAGGCTATGCACCACTTCACGAGGGAAAATTATGATCGAGACCAAAGCACCGGATAAGCAACAGTCAGTCAGTCGCAAGCAACTGATTGCCAGACTGAAGGAAAACCATATTCCGGCTGATAGCGCTATTACAAAACGAAATAAGGACCAACCGGTTCCCTTATCGTATTCGCAGGAACGCTTGTGGATTATGTCGCAACTGGAACCGGGCAATCCGATTTACAACGTTGCCGGAGCCGTGCAATTCGACGGTTTGCTGAATGTACAAGCCTTGCAACATAGCCTGGACGAAGTGGTCAGGCGTCACGAAATTCTGCGCAGCCTGTTTGTCGCCGAGGGTCAGCAGGTCTTGCCTGACAGCCGGTTGCCGTTGGTGTGTCTGGATTTTACAGACTTTAGCCATGAGAGTGCGATGGATTTATTCCAGCAATGCGCCGACGATTTTGTTCATCGACCGTTTCTACTTACCGGACAGCCGCCGTTACGGGCGCTGCTGGCGGTGTTGAGCGAACAGAGGCATATTCTGTTGTTGGCGCTGCATCACATCGTTTCCGACCGCTGGTCGGTCGGGGTGTTAATGCAAGAAGTCGCCGCGCTGTACGGTGCATACGGCCACGGCAAGCCGTCGTCCTTGCCGGAATTGCCGATCCAGTACGGCGATTTTTGCGTATGGCAACGCCGGCAGCAGGAAAAATGGGCCAAGCATTTGGACTATTGGCGGCAGAAACTGGCCGGCGCGCCGCCGCTGCTGGCGTTGCCTACCGACAGGCCACGGCCACCGGTACTCAGCTACCGGGGTGACATGCACAGTTTCGAGTTTTCTGGCGAGTTGAGCCGGACGCTGAAAGAACTGGGCAAACAATACCGCGCCACATTGTTCATGGTCATGGCCGCCGCTCTCAACGCCTTGTTGTACCGCTATACCGGCAGTAAGGATATCTGCATCGGTTATCCGGTGGCTGGGCGCAGCCAAAGCCAGACGGCGGCTTTGATAGGTTTTTTCGTCAACACGCTGGTGCTGCGTTGCCAAATCGAAGCCGATCTGCCGTTCTCGGAACTGCTGTTGCAACTGCGCGAACAGGCCTTGCAGGATCAGAACCATCAGGCACTTTCTTTCGGTCAATTGCTGGATGCGCTGAATCCGGTTCGCAACACCGGCCATGCGCCGGTGTTCCAGGTGATGCTGGCGGCGCAGAACGTGCCGATGCCGGATTTTCGGATGCGCGATGTGTCGGCAATGCCGCAGGCAATCAACAGCCGTGTCGCCCAATTTGACCTGAGTTTGTTTATTGAGGAGCGCGACGGCAAATTGTTCGGCAGTTTCGAATACAGCGCGGATTTATTCGATACTCGCACCGTCGCCCGGATGGCCGGGCATTTGCAAACAATACTGGCCGGCGCGGCCAGTAACCCCGACTTGCCGGTCGGCCGATTGCCGCTGCTGACGCCAGCGGAAAGCAGACAGTTGCTGGACGATTGGAGCGGCCGGAATAACCAAGCCAGTTATGCCGACAGTTTGTTGATACACCGGCTCATTGAAGCCCAGGCGCGAACGGCGCCGGATAAATCGGCGCTGGTATTTGCCGGCCAAAAGCTTAGCTACGGCGAGCTTGACCGCCGCGCCCAGCAATGGGCCGAACGGCTGTCGGCATCGGGCGTGGGGCCGGAATGCAGGGTCGGCGTTTGTGCCGAACGTTCGCTGGAACTGATCGTCGGTTTGCTGGCCGTGCTCAAAGCCGGCGGCGCTTATGTGCCGTTGGACCCGAGTTACCCCAAAGAGCGCCTGGACGCCATACTGGACGATGCCGGCATCGGCGTATTGCTGACGCAAACCGTTTTGGACGGTAGCTTTAAGCGCCGCGACATGCAAGTGCATTGTCTGGACCAAGAGCCGGCACTCGACTCGGCCGCGCCCGTTTTGTCACACCCGGCAGCGCCGGACAATACCGCTTACATTATCTATACCTCGGGTTCGACCGGCAATCCTAAAGGCGTGGCGGTCAGCCACCGCAATTTGCTGCATTCGACGTTGGCCAGGGCAAATTATTACCGCGAATCGCCCGAATGCTTTCTATTGTTGTCCTCGTTTGCGTTCGACAGCTCCGTGGCCGGGATATTCTGGACCTTAAGCCAGGGCGGTTGCCTATGCTTGCCGAAACAAGACGAGTTGACGGATACGGCCGCCTTGACCGGTTTGATTAGCCGGCACCGGGTCAGCCATTTACTGGCGTTGCCTTCGTTTTACGCGGCCATTGCCGACGACAGGCTTCCGGACCGGCTACGCACGCTGCAATCGGTTATCGTCGCAGGCGAGGCCTGTTCCGGCGAGATTGCGGCCGGGCACCACAGAAAATTGCCGAAGGTCCGGTTCTATAACGAATACGGCCCGACAGAGGGCACGGTTTGGAGCAGCGTTTATCGGAGCGACGAAAACGCCGACGACATGACGCTACCTATCGGCCGGCCCGTCGACAGCGCAAGCATTTATATTCTGGACCGGCAGCTCCAGCCGGTGCCGGCCGGGGTCGGCGGCGAGTTATGCGTAGGCGGGGCCGGCGTGGCTAGAGGTTATTTGAACCGGCCGGCGTTGACGGCGGAAAAATTCATTCCTAGCCCGTTCAGCGCGGATGGCGCAAGGCTTTATAAAACCGGCGATTTGGCGCGTTTTCGCGCCGATGGCGAGATTGAGTTTTTAGGCCGCATCGACAACCAAATCAAGATTCGCGGTTACCGGGTCGAGCTGGGCGAAATCGAAGAGCGATTGCAGTTGCATCCAACCATTCAAGAATCAGTGGTGCTGGCAAAAGAAGACGCGTCCGGCCATAAAAAACTGTTGGCTTACCTGGTCGCCAGCCCATCAGCTACGGTGCCGGAAAGCTCGGCGTTGCAGGCTTTCCTCAAACGGACGCTGCCGGATTATATGCTGCCGTCGAATTACGTGGTTTTGGATCAATTGCCGTTAATGCCCAACGGCAAACGCGACCGGCTGGCATTGCTGGCTATCGCGGAACCGGCGTTGCCGGAACGGAAACTGAAGCCGGCGTCGAACTGGATAGAGGCCGAGCTGGCGGGTATTTGGCGCGAGGTCTTGGGGCTAGAGGCCGTCGGCGTCGATGCAGATTTTTTCGAGCAGGGCGGGCATTCCTTGGCCGCGATCCAGGTCAAGTCGCGCATTCAGAGCGTGTTCGATATCGAGCTGCCGGCGAAAGCGTTATTCGAATTACCGACCGTCGAATTGCAGGCCGCCGAGTTGGCCCGGTTGCAAATCCAACAGCATGACGACCGCGATCTGGAAGAGTTGCTTGCCGAAATCGAACAGCTACCCGACGACGAAGCCGATTATTTGCTTGCTAACGAGATTTAAAGCGTGGACGGATAACACGGATTTTTGCGAGAAGCGCCGCCAGGAGTGCAGGCACCAACGGTAGATGCTTTAGGGAAAGCTTTCGCTCCTGGCCTACGACCATGTAGACAAAACTGACACCCCAGTCTTTGCACTTTTTTGCCGCACTAGCCATCAGGATTTTTTTAAAACATGCCTAATCCTATCGACCGAATCGCCGGCTTGTCCAAAGAAAAACAAGCGCTGCTGTTTCAGCGGCTCAAGCAAAAGCCGGCTTCCGTCAGCCACGCTATCGCCAGGCGTCCGGATTTTTCACCATGCCCGCTGTCGTTCGCGCAGGAAAGATTGTGGTTTCTGGCACAAATGGAGCCTGAAAATCCGTTCTATAACATGGCAGGCACGGTGCTATTGCAAGGCAATCTGAATGTGCCGGTATTGGCGCAGGCCTTGAATGCGGTCGTCAGCCGCCATGAAGCGTTGAGGACTTCGTTCAAAATCGTCGGCGGCGAAGTCCGGCAAGTCATCGATGCGGCAAAGGCAGTTCCGGTCGGCTTGGTCGACTTATCGGCGCTGGACGGAGTGCGCCGGCCATATGCCGTCAAAGCGCTGGCGCGGCAGGAAGCGCGAGGCGTTTTCGATCTGGGGCAGGCGCCGCTATTGCGTGCCGTGCTGCTCAAGCTGGACGAGCGTCGGCATGTGTTGCTGGCGGCCTTGCATCACATTGTGGCCGACGAGTGGTCGTTGCGCCTGCTGATCAAGGAAATTGGCGTTTGTTACCGCGATTTTAGTAACGGCGTTCCGCCAACCATACCCGAATTGCCGGTGCAATACGCCGATTTTGCCGTGTGGCAGCGTAATCGTTTGCAAGGCGAAATGTACGACCGGCAAATCGCCTATTGGCGGCAGTACCTGGCGGGCGCGCCGGCGACATTGGAATTGCCTGCCGGCCGGACCCGGCCGGCGCTGATGTCGTATCGCGGCGCGGAGCATGAGTGGGTGTTGGGGCAAGACGTTTCGGCGGCGTTAACCGCGTTGAGCCGTCAGGCCGGTACGACGTTGTTTGCGTTAATGATGGCGGCATTCAATATCCTGTTGTCGCGATATACCGGGCAAAGCGACATTTGCGTCGGCTATCCGGTCGCCAACCGTAACCACAGGGAGATCGAAGGCCTGATCGGCTTTTTCGTCAATACCTTGGTGCTGAGAACCGATTTATCCGGCAATCCGACATTTGCCGAACTGCTGGCCGGCGTCAACCGGCATTTGCTGGAGGCGCAAAACAACCAGGATTTGCCGTTCGAGCGCTTGGTCGAGGAATTGGGAGCGGATCGAGCATTGAATCGCACGCCGTTGTTCCAGGCGATGCTGGTGTACCAGAACGAGGCGATGGCGGCGTTGGACGTTCCGGGGCTTAGCGTTGAAATGGCCGATGCCGAAATAGGAGCTGCCAAGTTCGACCTGACGTTGACGGTAAAAAGATCGAAAAATGCGTTGCGTTGCAGTTTTAACTACAGCAGCGATTTGTTCGACGCCGACACTATCGCGGGCATGGCAGGACATTGGGAGCAATTGCTGGAAAGCATCGCCGGCAGTTCCGACAGCGTTGCCGTTGCCGATTTGCAAATACTGACGCCGGCAGAAAACCGGCGCATTTTGTTCGATTGGAACGCGACCGAAACCGACTATCCCAAGAATAGGTTTATTCACCAATTATTCGAAGCGCAAGTAGAAAAAACGCCGGATGCCGTGGCGCTGGTTTTCCAGGAACAGGTGCTGACTTACGCGAAATTGAACGCCAGGGCCAACCAATTGGCGCATCATCTGTTAGCCGAACGGGTCGGGCCGGACATGCTGGTCGGCATCTGCATGCAGCGCTCGCCGGAAATGGTGATCGGCCTGCTCGGCATTCTAAAAGCCGGAGCCGCTTATCTGCCTCTGGACCCCGATTATCCGGCGGCCAGGCTGGAGTTCATGCTGGCCGATATTAAGCCGCCGGTGGTGCTGACCCAGGCGGCTTTGCTGGAGAAACACAGTTTCGAAACGGCTGCCGTATTGTGCCTGGATCGCGACTGGCAGCAACTGGCGGACGGCATCGACGCCAACCCGGATATTGTCCTGAGACCGGAAAGCCTGGCTTATTGCATATACACCTCCGGCTCGACCGGACAACCCAAAGGCGCCGGCGTGCCGCACCGGGGCATAGTCAATCGATTGCAATGGATGCAGCAGCAATACCGCTTGGCTGCCGGCGATTGCGTGTTGCAAAAAACGCCGTACAGTTTCGACGTTTCGGTCTGGGAGTTTTTCTGGCCGCTGATGACCGGAGCGAAGTTGGTCGTCGCCATGCCCGGCGAGCATAAAAACAGCCAGACGCTGATCGATATCGTCAGACGGCACCAAGTCACGACGATGCACTTCGTGCCGTCGATGTTGCAGGCGTTTGTCGATACGCCGGGCGTGGAAACCTGTGTTTCGCTAAAACGCGTGATTTGCAGCGGCGAAGCGTTGCCGGCCGGCTTGGCCGCGCGTTTCCGGCAAAAATTGCCGGCCGCATTGCATAATCTTTACGGGCCTACCGAAGCGTCGGTAGACGTCAGCTATTGGGAATGCCTGCCGGACGATCCGGCCGCGGCAATTCCTATCGGCCGGCCCATCGCCAATATCGAGCTATACATTCTCGATCGCCGGCTTAACCCGGTGCCTGTCGGGGTGTCGGGCGAACTTCATATCGGCGGCATCGGCCTGGGCCGGGGCTACTTGAACCGTCCCGGCCTGACGGCGGAAAAGTTCATCCCCAACCCTTACGGATCAGCGGGCAGCCGGCTGTATAAAACCGGCGATCTGGTGAGCTATCGTGCCGACGGCAATATCGACTACCTGGGGCGGATCGACCATCAAGTCAAAATCAGAGGCTTCAGGATCGAGCTGGGCGAAATCGAGGCGCGGCTGTTGGAACACCCGGACATCAAGGAGGCGGTCGTGCTGGCAAGAGAAGACCAGCCGGGCGACAAACGCTTGGTCGCCTACTTGGTCGCATCGGACGGCGCGACGGTGCAAGCTGCCGAACTGCGAGCCCTGCTGCTGGCTACTCTGGCCGATTACATGGTGCCCGCATCGTTCGTAACGCTACCCGCGTTGCCGCTGTCGGCCAACGGCAAATTGGACCGTAAGGCATTGCCCGCGCCCGACGCGGCGCTCGTTGCCAGCAGCGCTTACGAAGCGCCGCAAGGCCCCGTGGAAACGGCTGTCGCCGGGATTTGGGGGGATTTGCTCGGCGTCGCGCAAGTCGGGCGGCACGATAATTTCTTCGAAATGGGCGGACATTCATTGATGCTGGTCGGCTTGATCGAACCGCTGCGCCGGCAGGGCTATGCCGCCGATATGCGAATGATTTTCGCATCGCCTACCGTTGCCGGCATGGCCAAGGCCATCAGCAACGCCGGCGATCGAACGGATGCCTACGCGCCGCCCAATCCGGTGCCGGACCATTTTTCCCTACCTTTAACTCACAATACCGTCGAGGAATTCCGCTTATGACCACGCAAGAGCTGCTCGCTTACCTGAAACAAAAAAATATAGCGATCGCTTCGGATAACGGGGAACTGGTCATTCGAGCGGAACAGGGCGTCGTCGATGCGGAAACGCTGGCGTTGTTGAAATCGCATAAGCAGGCCTTATTGGCGGCAGTAGGAGGCAGTGCCCCGCCATTGATCACCCTCAGCCAGGACGAGATCGGCCTGATTGCGAGCCGCGTGCCCGAAGGCGAGGCCAACATCCAGGATATTTACCCGCTGGCGCCGATGCAGGAAGGCATACTGTTCCATCATTTGTTGGAGGGAGAAGGCGACGCTTATTTATTGCGTTCGATGCTTGCCTTCGACGGGCGCGAGCGGTTGGACGCTTTTTTAGACGCGCTGCAAACCGTGATCGACCGCCACGACGTGTTGCGCAGCTCGGTGCATTGGGAAGGCTTGGCGCAGCCGGCGCAAGTGGTGCATCGAACCGCGAAGCTGCCGGTCGAGGCAATCGGGCCGGTTCCCGGCAGCGATGCGCTGCAACAACTGTATGCCAAAACCGATCCGCGCTTTATGCGCCTGGATTTGCAGCGGGCTCCGCTGTTTAAAGCCTGTATTGCCGCCGATCCGCAATCCGGGCAATGGTTTCTGGCATTGCTCAACCACCACGTGGTTTGCGACCACGTCACGCTGGCGTTGGCCTTGGCCGAAATCCGGATGCTGTTGCAAGGGCAGGGCGATCGATTGCCTCCACCCGTGCCGTACCGGCATTTCATCGCCCAGGCCTTGTCCGTGTCCCCGGACGAGCACGAAGCCTATTTCCGCTGCCGGCTCGGCGCGGTCGACGAAGCGACCGCGCCGTTCGGCATCGTCGATATTCAAGGCAACGGCGGCCAAATAACCGAAGCGACTTTATTGTTGGACGACGAACTGGCGCGGCGTATCCGCAACAGCGCACGGCAACAAGGCGTCACCGCCGCCGTGCTGTTTCATGTTGCCTGGGCGCAGGTGCTGGCGCGTTGTACCGACCGGCGCGACGTCGTGTTCGGCACCGTGTTGTTGGGCAGGCTGCACGGTTCGGCCGGAGCGGACCAGGCGTTGGGCATGTTCATCAACACCTTGCCGATACGCGTCGATTTGGCCGGTGCCGACGCGCGCCAGGCCGTCAGCGATACTTACCGGAACTTGACCGAGTTGCTCGAGCGCGAACAGGCGCCGCTTGCGCTGGCTCAGCGTTGCAGCGAGGTGCCGGCCGGAACGCCGTTGTTTACGACTTTGCTGAATTACCGGCATGGCGATGCCGTGTTCGACTGGGAAGGCATGCGTGTGGTCAGCAGCGAGGAACGCACCAATTATCCGGTCACGCTGTCGGTCAACGATCTGGGCCTAGGCTTCAGTTTGACGGCGCAATGCGCGGCCGGCATCGATCCGGGCCGTATCGCCGCATATTTAGAGACGGCCATAGCCGGGCTGACCGATGCGTTGGCCATGCAGCCTGCCCAGCCCATCGAAACCTTGAACATTCTGCCGGCAAACGAGTTGCGCCAATTATTGGTCGAATTCAATGCCGAGGGTAGCGATCGTGTTCCTGAAACCGGTTCAATAACAGACGGTTTGATACACCGTCTGTTCGAGCGGCAAGCAGACCGAACGCCGGATGCGATCGCCGTTGTATACGAAGGCCGCAGCCTGACTTATGCCGAGCTTAACCGTAGCGCTAATCGGATTGCGCACCAATTACTGGCGCTGGGCGTGCGCCCCGACGATCGAGTCGCAATTTGCGTGGAACGCAGCCTGAACATGGTGGCCGGCTTGCTGGGCATCCTTAAAGCCGGCGGCGCTTACGTGCCGTTGGATCCTCATTATCCGCACGATCGTCTGTTGCATATGCTCAGCGACAGCGCGCCGGTCGCGCTGCTGGTCCAGGCCGCGTTGCAGGACAAATTGCCGCATCAAGACTTGCCTGTCGTGCTGTTGGATGCGGATATGGCCGGACATGACGGCGGCAACCCCGATCCGGCATTACTCGGATTGACCGCGCAAAATCTGGCTTATGTGATTTACACGTCGGGTTCCACCGGCTTGCCCAAAGGGGTGATGGTCGAGCACGGCAATGTAACGCGTTTATTCACCGCAACCGATCGTTGGTTCCGTTTTTGTTCCGGCGACGTCTGGACGCTGTTTCATTCGTTTGCGTTCGATTTTTCCGTTTGGGAGCTGTGGGGCGCGTTGCTGTACGGCGGCCGCTTGGTTGTCGTGCCTTACGGCGTTTCGCGTTCGCCGGACGCGTTTTATCGATTGCTGTGTCGTGAGCGCGTCACCGTGCTGAATCAAACGCCCAGCGCCTTCCGGCAGTTGATTGCCGCGCACAACGGCAGCGACCAGCGGCATAGCCTGCGCGCGGTGATTTTCGGCGGCGAGGCGCTGGAGTTTCATACCTTGTTGCCGTGGCTGGAACGCAACAGCCTGGAACAAACCCAGCTGATTAATATGTACGGCATTACCGAAATCACTGTGCACGCCACGTATTTTCCGCTGACCGACACGGATATCCGCGCTGCGGCAGGCAGCGTAATCGGCAAGCCCCTTCCCGATTTGCGTTTTTATATTCTCGACGCTGGGCTGCGACCGGCGCCCATCGGCGTAGCCGGAGAAATTTACATCGGCGGGGCCGGCGTCGCCCGCGGCTATCTGAACCGGCCCGAGCTGACCGCGGAACGCTTCGTGCGCGATCCGTTCAGCTCCGATGCCGCAGCCCGCTTGTATAAAACCGGCGACTTGGGGCGCTGGCTGCCGGACGGCAGCATCGAATACCTGGGGCGCAACGACTTCCAGGTCAAGATCCGCGGATTCCGGATCGAGTTGGGCGAAATCGAAGCCAGGCTGGTTCAATGTCCCGGCGTGCGCGAGGCGGTCGTCATTGCCCGCGAGGATAGTCCAGGCGATAAGAGATTGGTGGCCTACCTGGTCGCGGATGCCGGCATGGAGCCGGTGGCGGCCGAGTTGCGGGAACGGCTGGCGGCCAGCTTGCCGGATTACATGCTGCCGAGCGCGTTCGTAATGTTGACTGGCCTGCCGTTGACCGTCAACGGCAAACTGGATCGGCAAGCGTTGCCGTTGCCGGAAAGCAGCGCTTATGCGGCCCAAGAATACCAAGCGCCGGGCAACGAAACCGAAGCCGTGTTGGCTAAAATCTGGGCCGACGTGCTGCAACTGGACAAAGTCGGCGTCAACGACAATTTCTTTGGCATCGGCGGCGATTCGATACGCTGCATTAGCGTTGTCGCCAAGGCCAAAAGCGCCGGCTTCGCGCTTGCGGTCATCGACATTTTCAAGCATCAAACCATCGCCGATTTGGCTAAAGCGATAGCCTTGGATGGTGTGCCTGCACATACGAATCCTGAGCCGGATACAACCCGCCTCGATGCTGTGCAATTGCCGGCCGGCATTGAAGATGTTTATCCGGTGACGCAGTTGCAAATGGGCATGGTTTATCACAACCAACTGTCCGGGCAGCAGGGACTGTATCACGATGTTTTCAGCACGCTGCTAACCGTGCCGGTATGGGACGAAGATACGCTACGAGTTGTGCTTGATGCACTGTCACGCAAGCATCCGGCGCTACGGACAGGTTTCGACTTGCATCGCTACGGCGAGCCTATGCAACTGGTCCATGCAACGGCGCCCATACCGCTGATTGTCGCCGACCTCAAAGACGCCGATGCCCAGGCTCAAAACCGCATTGTTGACGAGTTTATCGAGCGCGAAAGAAAAACCGTTTTTGCGCTGGACGAGCCGCCGTTGCTGCGTGTTTTTATTCATCTAAGGGCGGAGAAAACCGTTCTATTCAGCTTGAGTTTTCATCATGCGATTTTGGACGGCTGGAGCGTGGCGTCCTTGCAAACCGAAGTGTTCAAGGCATACGCGGAGCTGGTCCGCACCGGCCGCAAAACGCTGGAGCTGGCGCCGTTGTCGCTGACGCCGAAAACCACCGTCACGCTGGAGCGGCGGGCTTTGCAATGCAGGGCGCACCAAGCATTTTGGCGCGAATACCTGGACGAATATGTTTTCTGCGCGTTGCCCTGCGCGAATAACGGGTCAAAACCGGACGCCGGGCCGAGCCGGCAGATTGCCCGTATCGATGATGAGGTTTGCGCCGGCCTGCAACGGCTGGCGGCAGACTTGCAAGTGCCGATGCGCACGCTGCTGCTGGCCGCGCATGTTCGGGTGCTGGGCATGGTGTCCGGCAAAACCGACGTCACGACCGGACTGGTCTGCAACGTACGGCCGGAGCAGGCGGACGGCGAAAAAGTGTTGGGATTGTTCTTGAATACGCTGCCGTTCCGGCAGAAATTGCGCCACACGAGTTGGTCCGAACTGATACGCGAAACATTCGCCGCGGAACTCTCGGTCATGGAACACCGGCAATATCCCTATTTTCAGCTCTATCTGGATCATGGGCGCGTGCCGTTTTACGAAGTCATTTTTAACTACATCAATTTCCACGTCTACGAGCAATTGAAAGACGTTGAAAGCATCGGTGCGATCGACGCCGGCGGTTTCGAGGACACCGGCTTTGCGCTGGCGGTCAATTGCAGTTACACCGCCGGCCGGGGCATAGAGCTGGCGCTGGCTTCGTCCCGTGTGCCGTCCGAGCATATCGGGCGGATGCTCGGTTATTACGTTACGGCGTTGACCTCTATGGCCGAAGAGCCGGATGCTTATCACGATCAATGCAATTTATTATCGGAGCCTGAGCGCCGGCAATTGCTGTTCGACTTTAACGGCGCAAGCGCGGCTTATCCGCGTGATTGCCTGATCCACCAGTTGTTTGAACGGCAAGTGGAACAAACGCCGGATGCGATTGCGGTGCAGTTCGAGGATAGGGCGTTGAGCTACCGGGAACTCAACGTCCGGGCCAACCGGCTGGCGCATTATTTGTCGGGGCTGGGCATACGGCCCGACGACCGGGTCGCGATCTGCGCGGAACGCAGCCTGGACATGGTCGTCGGTTTGTTCGCCATTCTTAAAGCCGGTGCCGCTTATGTGTCGCTGGACCCGGATTATCCGGCCGAGCGGCTGGCCTATATGCTCGATAATTGCGCGCCCGCGGCATTGTTAAGCCAGCGCCGGCTGTTGTCCAGCCTGTCGGAAGCGTCGGTGCCGCTGGTCGTGCTGGACGATGCGGCCGGCCCTTGGCAACAGCAGCCCGAACACAATCCCGATCCCGTCAAGCTGGGCTTGACTGCGCGCAATCTGGCCTACGTGATTTATACCTCGGGTTCGACCGGCTTGCCCAAGGGCGTGATGAACCAGCATGACGGCGTCGTCAACCGGCTGCTGTGGGCGCAAGACGAATACCGGTTGGCAGCCGACGACCGGGTGTTGCAAAAAACGCCGTTCAGTTTCGACGTCTCGGTCTGGGAGTTCTTCCTGCCGCTGCTGGCCGGCGCGCGCCTGGTCATGGCGCGCCCGAAAGGCCACCAAGACCCGCAGTACCTGGCCGATTGCATTGAAATCGCCGGCATTACCACCGTGCATTTCGTGCCGTCGATGTTGCAGGTATTTTTGGACCGGATCGGCAAACAACGCTGCCGCGGCTTGCGCCGCGTGTTATGCAGCGGCGAGGCCTTGCCTTATGCACTCCAGCAAAAATTTATCGAACAATGGCCGGACATCGAACTGCACAATCTGTACGGTCCGACCGAGGCGGCGATCGACGTGACCGCCTGGCGTTGCGATCCCGGCTTGCACGACGGCATCGTGCCGATAGGACGGCCGATCGCCAACATCCAGATTTATATCCTCGACGCTGGGCTGCGACCGGCGCCCATCGGCGTAGCCGGAGAAATTTACATCGGCGGGGCCGGCGTCGCCCGCGGCTATCTGAACCGGCCCGAGCTGACCGCGGAACGCTTCGTGCGCGATCCGTTCAGCTCCGATGCCGCAGCCCGCTTGTATAAAACCGGCGACTTGGGGCGCTGGCTGCCGGACGGCAGCATCGAATACCTGGGGCGCAACGACTTCCAGGTCAAGATCCGCGGATTCCGGATCGAGTTGGGCGAAATCGAAGCCAGGCTGGTTCAATGTCCCGGCGTGCGCGAGGCGGTCGTCATTGCCCGCGAGGATAGTCCAGGCGATAAGAGATTGGTGGCCTACCTGGTCGCGGATGCCGGCATGGAGCCGGTGGCGGCCGAGTTGCGGGAACGGCTGGCGGCCAGCTTGCCGGATTACATGCTGCCGAGCGCGTTCGTGACGTTGGCGGGCCTGCCGTTGACCGTCAACGGCAAACTGGATCGGCAAGCGTTGCCGGCGCCCGATGCCAACGCGTTGATCTCGCGGCCTTACGAAGCGCCGCAAGGGCCGGTGGAGGAGGCGATTGCCGGCATTTGGCAAACCTTGTTGGGCATGGACATGGTGGGACGGCACGACGATTTTTTTGCCTTGGGCGGCCATTCCTTGCTTGCCGTGCGGTTGATCGCGCGCCTGCGCCAGATGCTTGAGGTCGATGTGGCCTTGGGCGATTTTTTCGCGCAACCGACGCCGGCAGGTTTGGCCTGTCTTGCAAGCCGCGCCGGCCATGCATTGCCGCCTATTGAGGCCGCCGACCGCAGCCGGCCGTTGCCGTTGTCTTGGTCGCAGCAACGCTTGTGGTTTCTCGACCAGCTCGAACCGGCGGCCGGAAAGGCTTATCACATCCCCATCGGCGTGCGCCTGCAGGGTCGTCTAGACAGGGAAGCCTTACGCAAGTCATTAGACCGCATCGTCGTCCGTCATGAAAACTTGCGCACCTGTTTTGTCGGCATCGACGGCCAGCCTATGCAAGTTATTGCCCCGCAAGACTTGGGCTTTGCGCTGTTGGAACACGATTTGCGGGCTCTGTCGGCCGATAGCCAAACAACCGCCGCCGAGCGGATCGGCGCCGAGGAGGCCAGTCAACCGTTCGATCTGTCCGCTGGCCCGCTGATACGGGGACGCTTGTTGCAATTGTCCGGCGATGAACATCTGCTGCTGATTACCCAGCATCACATTATTTCCGACGGCTGGTCGGTCGGGCTGTTCGTGCAAGAGCTTTGCTCACTCTATGCCGCCTTCAGCCAGCGCTTGCCCGATCCGCTGCCGCAACTGCCGGTTCAATATGCCGATTACGCGGTTTGGCAACGGCAATGGCTGCAAGGTGAAATTCTGGATCTGCAAGCCGATTTTTGGCGGCGTTATCTTGCCGGCGCGCCGGCGTTGTCGGAATTGCCGGCCGACCGGCCCAGGTTGCCGGTGCAAAGCTATGCCGGCGGCAGCGTCGAGCTGGAATTACCGGCCGACTTGAGCGCAGGGCTGCGTCAATTAAGCCGGCGCCACGGCTGTACTTTGTTTATGACGCTGTTGTGCGGCTGGTCGGTGCTGATCGCGCGGCTTAGCGGGCAGAACGACCTGGCGATAGGCACGCCGGTCGCCAACCGGCAACACGCCGAGGTTGAAGCGCTGATTGGCTTTTTCGTCAATACCTTGGCGTTGCGCGTGACTTTGGACGGCGATCCCAGCGTCGCGCAATTGCTGGAGCATGTTAAAGCTGCGACCTTGAGCGCCTACGCGCACCAGGATTTGCCTTTGGAGCAAGTGGTGGAGGCCGTTAAACCGGCGCGCAGCATGAGCCACAGTCCGGTGTTTCAGGTCATGTTGGCGTTGAACAATACGCCCAAGGCCGACGTGGTAACGCTGCCGGGCCTGAGTTTGTCGCCGGTCATCAGGCCGGCTGAAACCACGCAGTTCGATCTGACGCTGTCGCTAACGGAAACCGGCGACACGATAACGGGCCACCTTGAATATGCGTCCGATTTATTCGACGCGGCGACGATCCAGCGCTGGGCCGGGCATTTGCAAACGTTGCTAGCTGCCATGATCGCCGATGACCGGCAGCGCATAAGCCGCTTGCCGATGTTGACGCCGGCCGAAATCCAACGGATCGTCGCCGATTGGAACCGTACCGGAGCCAATTTCCCGCAGCACGACGGTCTACACCGCTTGTTCGAACAACAGGCCGCACAGACGCCCGAAGCGGCGGCCGTGGCATGCGCCGGGCGGACTTTGAGCTACGTGGAACTGAACGCCCAGGCTAACCGGCTGGCGCATTATCTGCGGCAACGCGGCGCCGGGCCTGAAGTCCTGATAGGGCTGTGCATCGATCGTTCGCCGGAAATGCTGGTCGGCCTGCTGGGCATATTGAAAGCCGGCAGCGCCTATGTGCCGCTGGACCCCGATTATCCCGAAGAGCGCATCGCTTATATGATCGAAGATGCCGGCATGCCATTGGTGCTGACCCGTCAGCGGTTGCTGGACAAATTGCCGGATTGCTCGGCCGATACGGTTTGCCTGGATCGCGACTGGTCGGCAATCGAGCGTTTTGGCGACGCCAATCCCGACGGACGACATGATCCGTTGAATACGGCTTATATCATTTACACCTCGGGTTCTACCGGCAAGCCCAAGGCCGTCGCAGTTACGCACCGTAACGCGCTGCATTCGACGACAGCCAGATTCGAAAGTTACCGGGACCCGGTGCGGGCATTTTTGCTGTTGTCTTCGTTTGCGTTCGACAGTTCGGTGGCCGGGATATTCTGGACTTTGGGGCAGGGCGGCTGTTTGTGCCTGCCCGAGCGCGACGAGACGAAAGACCCGGCCGCGTTGGCCGGTTTAATCGAGCGGTACCGGATTTCGCATGTATTGGCGCTGCCGTCGCTGTACAGTGCATTGCTGACGCAGGCTCCGGCTCGACTGCAAGCTTTGGATAGCGTTATCGTGGCCGGAGAAGCTTGCAGCAACGAAGTGGTCAAACAGCATTTCGCCGTTTTACCCAAGGCGCGCTTGTACAACGAATACGGTCCGACCGAAGGCACGGTTTGGTGCAGCGTTTATCCGGTTGGCATGGAGGATACGGACAGGCCGGTAGCGATAGGCCGGCCGATTAGCAATGTCAGGATTTACGTGTTGGATGCTGCGTGGTCGCCGGTTCCGGTCGGCGTTGCCGGCGAACTTTATATCGGCGGCTCGGGTATCGTCAGGGGATATTTGAACCGTCCCGGTTTGACGGCCGAAAAGTTCGTGCCCGACTCGTTCGCGAACGACGGCGGCCGTTTATACCGGACCGGCGATTTGGCGCGTTACCGCGCCGACGGCAGCATCGAATTTCTGGGCCGATTGGATCATCAAGTCAAAATCAGGGGATTCAGGATCGAATTGGGCGAAATCGAGGCGCGGCTTTTGCAATATCCCGGCGTACGGGAAGCTGTCGTACTGGCTCGCGAGGATAAGCCTGGCAACAAGCAATTGGTCGCTTATATCGCCAGCATACCCGAGAGCCTGCCGGAAACCGGCGCGCTACGCGACTATCTGAAAACAACCTTGCCCGATTATATGGTGCCGAGCGCGTTTGTTCAGCTTGAGAAGATGCCGCTAAGCGGGAACGGCAAGCTGGAGCGTAAGACTTTGCCCGCGCCGGATTATTGCGAGCAACTGCAAAAACAATATGTCGAACCGCGTACTGAAACCGAGGCAGTTCTGGCCGGTATTTGGGCCGAAGTGCTGGATTTGGAACGAGTGGGCGTGAGAGATAATTTTTTCGACTTAGGCGGACACTCGTTACTGGCGACACAGTTGGTTTCCAGAGTGTGCCGGAAGTTTAATGTCGAACTACCTCTTAAGGCGCTGTTTGAAGCCGGCACCATTGAAAAAATAGCGGAGAAAGTCGATCTGGCTTTGTGGATTGGGAAGCATCCGGTTTTGCCGGAAGATCAAATCGAGTATGAGGACATCGAATTATAATGTTGACGGAATTACTCGCTGATTTGCGCGCTTTGAATGTTCATCTTTATGTTGAGGATGGCGCGTTAAAATGTAAGGCGCCCCGGAATGTGCTGACCGATCAAATTAAAAACCATCTTAGGGTCAGAAAAAATGAATTAATTGAAGTCCTCTCGCAAGCCGGAAAATATAACGAAATATCGATAAAACCGGCTCCCGGAACGGATTCAATTGCTCTATCCTATGCTCAGCAACGCCTATGGTTTCTTGATCAATTAGCGCCAAACAATGCTTTTTACAATGTGCCGCTTGCTCTGCGGCTAAACGGCAAGTTGAATACCGCTGCGTTGGAGCAAAGCCTGAATGAAATTATCCGGCGGCATCAAAGTTTGCGCACCATTTTCATTGGCGTAAACGGACAAGCCGAGCAGGTGATTACGGAACAGTTTAAGCTTCCGCTTGCCTGTGTGGATTTAACCGGTTTACCTGATCAGGCACGCCCGTTGGCTTTGCTGAATTTGAGCCGTCTGGAGGCTGAAAAACCGTTTGTTCTATCAACCGGGCCTTTGTTGCGTGCGCTGTTAATCGAGTTGTTTAATGATTCGAACAAGCAGGAACATATCCTGTTAATAACACTGCACCATATCGTCTCAGACGGCTGGTCGTCAGAGATATTGATGCGCGAATTAGTCGCGCTTTATCAGGTATTCAGCGAGGGCAAGGTGTCTCCGCTAGCCGAGTTAGCTATCCAATATGCCGATTTTGCTTACTGGCAGCGGCAGTGGTTGGTCGGCGACGTATTGCAACGGCAAATAGACTATTGGCGAAAACAATTGCATGCCGCTCCAACTGCTATCGAATTGCCTACCGACCGTCCCAGGCCTCCGGTCATGAGCTATCGGGGTGCAAATTACAGCTTTAGCATACCGTTTGAGCTGGCTAAACAGATTTATGCTTTAAATCGCAGCCACGATGCGACGCTATTCATGACCTTGTTGGCGGCGTTTAATGTCTTGTTATTCCGTTATAGCCATCAACAGGATTTATGTATCGGCACACCCGTAGCGAATCGCAATCGTCTGGAACTCGAAGGTTTGATCGGTTTTTTTGTTAACACACTCGTGCTGCGTACCGATTTGTCTGGCGGTCCGTCGTTTATAGATTTGTTAAGCCGAGTTCGACGTACTGTTCTGGAGGCCCAGAATCATCAGGATTTACCCTTTGAACAATTGGTCGAGGTTTTACAGCCGGAACGCAATATGAGTCATAGCCCGTTATTTCAGGTGATGTTCACATTGCAAAACGCGGTTCGGCATTCGCTGAAATTGTCAGGCCTGGGCATTAGCGCGGTAGAGAAAGAAAGCTGCATTGCCAAGTTTGACCTGACCTTACACATTCATGAACAAAAGTCCGGGTTATTAAACGGCATAATCGAATATAACACCGACTTGTTTGACTATGACACGATTGCCCGGCTGGCGGAACACTATCTGATATTGTTACAAGGTATCGTCGATAACCCTGATGGGCGTTTGTCTGAATTGCCGTTGCTGACTAAGGCGGAACGGCAACAAATCCTGATAGAGTTCAATGCTACGGCAATGGATTACTCCGATGACTGCCTGATTCAGCAATTATTTGAACGGCAAGTTGAAAAAACACCCGATGCCACCGCTGTGGTTTTTGAAGATGAAAGCTTAACTTACAAGGATCTCAACCGGAGGGCTAATCAGGTTGCTCACCATTTGCTGGCATTGGGCATACGCCCTGATGATCGGGTAGCGATTTGTGCGGAACGCGGTTTGGATATGGTGATAGGTTTATTGGGTATTCTTAAATCGGGTGCGGCTTATATTCCGCTGGACCCCAGCTATCCCTGTGAACGTTTAGCTTACATGCTCGGCGACAGTAAGCCCGTAGCCATATTGTCGCAAAGCGGCGTACAAAAAAGCCTAATGAATTTAGCGGTTCCCGTCGTGCTATTGGATGCTTTGGCACTGTTCGCCGAACAACCGGCTGGCAATCCTGATCCGCAAATGCTCGGATTAATGTCCAGCCATCTGGCCTATATCATCTATACCTCCGGTTCAACAGGCCAACCCAAAGGGGTCATGGTTGAACATGGGAATATGGTGAATTTTTTATGCGCGATGTCCAAAGTTCCTGGAATGACTTGCTCTGACTCGTTATTGGCGGTCACCACGTTATCGTTTGATATTGCAGGTTTGGAACTGTTTTTTCCGCTGATTAACGGCGCAAAAGTAGTTCTTGTCAGCCGCGCTAATGCGGCTGATCCGGTATTTTTACAACAAACAATAGCTCAGGCCGGAATTACTGTCATGCAAGCCACTCCGGCGACATGGAGGTTATTGTTAAGCGGCGGCTGGCAAGGCGCAAGCGGGCTTAAAGCGCTTTGCGGAGGCGAAGCATTGACTCTTGATCTGTCAACACAGTTAAAGGCGCGTGTCGGCGAGCTGTGGAATATGTATGGACCAACGGAAACGACCGTTTGGTCCACTTGCCGATTAATAGACGCCGAACGAACTGAATCATATCCATGCGAGTCCGTTGGCCGGCCTATCGGCAACACGCAGATTTATATTCTCGATGCCCAACTGCAACCCGTGCCGTTGCGTGTATCCGGTGAAATTTATATCGGTGGTGCGGGCGTTGCCAGGGGCTATTTGAATCAACCCGGATTAACCGCGGAACGCTTTATCCGGGATAGTTTCGGTACGAATGCCGAGAGTAATGCCCGTCTTTATAAAACCGGCGATTTAGGTCGCTGGCTACCCGACGGTAATATCGAATACATCGGCCGAAACGATTTTCAGGTCAAGATCCGCGGTTTCCGTATTGAGTTGGGTGAGATTGAAGCGCATCTTACGGCTTGTAGCGGGGTGCGCGAAGCGATCGTTATTGTCCGTGAAGATAATCCTGAGGATAAACGGCTGGTTGCGTACTTGATTGCACACGAAGGCATTGAATTGGCCGTTGCGGATTTACGCGCCCAGCTCGCTACAGGCTTGGCGGATTATATGATACCCAGTGCTTTTGTCAGTTTGTCCGCTTTCCCGCTCACTCCCAACGGCAAGCTCGATCGTAAAGCGCTGCCAGCGCCAAATTTTTGCGAACAAAAGCACTATGTCGCGCCGCGCACCGCCATTGAGGAAATTTTGACGAGCATTTGGGCTGAGCTGTTAAATATTGAAAAGATTGGGGTGGAAGATAATTTTTTTGAATTAGGCGGGAACTCTTTACTGGCTGTGAAGCTGGCTCACACCATTCAGTCGGTACTGGGAGGTAATTTGGATTTGGTTGCTTTGTTCCAGGCGCCGACCATTGAAGAATTCGCTAAACGATTGGCCGATGAAGCTACTACCGTATTATCGCCTTTGGTGGCATTGAAAAGTTCCGGAACGCGCCCACCGCTTTACTGCATCGATCCGGGGGGTTATATTTTTGAATATAAGACCTTGGCTCAAGCAATGAATCATCAACAACCGGTTTACGGCATCGATTCGCGCAGTTTATTGCTTAATCCTACAAGACAGTACGAGTCGTTTGTTGATGCCGCCGAGTATTATGTTCAGGCCATCCTACGACATCAATCCGAAGGTCCGTATTATCTGCTGGGCTGGTCGATGGGTGGCGCTATCGCCCTGATTATTGCTCAAATATTAGAATGTCGGGGCCATAATGTGGCGTTTGTCGGGCTCTTGGATACCCAAATCAAGTCATTTGTCCAAGCAGACGAAAATGCAGGCTTGCTGATGCGTTACGCGCGTTATCTGAATCCTGATGAGCTTAAGGCATTTGAGCAAATAGATGACGATGCGCGGGAAGAATTTCAAGTTTTTCTTTCAACTCTGCCCCTCGACGAGCAGTTGGAGCAGGTCATCTTATGGGCTTCCAAGCAGGGTTGCCTGCATCGCAATTTGCCTGTCTCTTTGATGAAACTGCAATTTATCGTTGCGGAAAACTCGCTCAGATTGATCAACGCGCATCAATGGGGTTTTATAAAAGCGCCAATTTACGCATGGTGGGCAAGCGATACTTTAAAAAGATATGGCCGGATACCTGAGGATTGGCGCTTATATTCTACCGGCATCGTCATTAATGAAGAAATTGAATCTAACCATATGGATATTATCAAGAATCAGCAACTGCATAACAATCTTGCCGAAATATTGAAAAATAGTCAGACGCCATTATGAATTACCGGAACCGGGCAGGGAGCACAAACGGTACACAATGTCGTCGATTGACGAGGTTAACCATGCAACATAGTTGTCTCCACTTAGGCGAGATATTTATGGCAGAATGCAGAATAATGTGAGGTAATACTTACGTTTGCTCGTCTCCGTCCTGAACATAAAAATAAATCGTTCTTACATAATATTCATGACGAGAGAAATATGATGCACACTATTGCTCCTAGCTGTAAATCGCTGGTTATGCGGAGACGAGAGCCGCTTTCTGATGATGGGGCTGCAATTCGGTTATCTCAAAAAATCAAGGTCTGTTCTTTTAGCGTTTTTTTTATCTTAACGATATTACATTCGATTCCCGGATACACAGAAACCGGTGGAAATTCAAAAGTCTTTAAATTTAATATTCCAGGCCAGAATATGGCTGCTTCATTGGTTGCCTTTTCGGAAATAACCGGTAACCAATTGAGCTATCCGGCGGCTTTAGTTAAAGATATTAAGTCCGAGCAGCTATCCGGCAGTTACACAGCCGATCAAGCCCTACAAAAACTTTTAGCCGGTTCCGGCATTTCTTATCGTCATACAGGTAACGATGCGATTGCGTTGGCGGCGAAAGAAAGTGATTCAGCGCCGCAAACAGGTATGACTACGTTAAAAACGATGACCGTGGTAGGCGAGTCGGTTCTGGATGTGAATGATCCTGATAACCAGGACTATAAAATCACCAATGCCGTTACTGCGACCAAAACCGATACGCCGATTATGGAAACACCTTTTTCAGTGAAGGTAATATCCAAGCAAGTGATGCAGGATCAGCAGTCGGTACGTTTGGATCAGGCTTTGGAAAACGTCAGTGGCGTTCAGCCGAGCCGTAGCGCGGGCGGCATCGGCGGCGGGCAGAGTTTCACCACCATTCGTGGGTTCCAGACCACCGATTTTTACCGGGATGGCGGACGATTTAACGGGAGCTTTGTGGTGAATGGACCTCGAGAGATGGCCAACGTTGAACGGATAGAAGTGCTCAAAGGGCCTGCCTCCATCCTCTATGGACGAATGGAGCCCGGCGGAATGGTTAATATTGTCACCAAGAAGCCTCTGGCGACGCCTTATTATTCGTTGCAGCAGCAGTTCGGTTCTTTCGACTTCTATCGCACTACGGCAGATGCTGCAGGCCCGGTCACTGAAGATGGATCCTTGCTCTATCGCGTCAACCTCGCTTATGAAAACGGCGGTTCTTTTCGAGAATTCATCGACAATGACCGGGTGTTTTTTGCGCCAACCGTTCAATGGAATATCAGCGATAAAACCAAGGCGAATTTCCATATGGAATACCAGCACAGTAAAGACCCTTTCGATACCGGGCTCTTTGCCGTGGGCACTCGTCCTGTAGACGTGCCGCGTGAGCGTAACTTGGGCGAGGCGGGCACACAGTCCGAGAGTGAAACTTTTATTGTCGGCTTCGACTGGTCGCACGCTTTCAATGACAATTGGACTCTGAGCCATCGCTTCGATGCCATCTTCCTGCCCAAAGCCGACGGCGGTCCTTCTGTATACGGCCAAGGCCCGGACCCGCAAAATTGTACGGTCGCCTCCTGCTCTGTGAATCGCATAACATTTGCCGATCAACGGGATGATCAGAATTATTACACCACGCTGGACCTCAACGGGAAGTTCAGTACTTGGGGGCTGAATCATTCCGTTCTGATCGGCGGCGACTATCAGCGCTTGCAACACCATTCCGACTTTGCATGGGCATTCAGTCAGCCTATTGACGCCTACAACCCGGTTCATACCGGTGTAAATGCCGATCTGCTGAGCAACCCTAATCTTTCCGGTTCCTCAAATTTCATAGAAGAATGGGGCGGTTTCTATGCCCAGGATTCGATCGAGCTGCCCTATCATGTCCATCTGCTCGCAGGATTTAGATATGACACGGTTAGAAAATCCAATTGGAGTGACTTGAATTTTAATTTTGGAAACCCCTTTGTTCAATCTACGAATACGCTTCTTCAGCAGGAAGCCGTGAATCCGCGTTTTGGTATCTTGTACCAGCCCATTCCAGAGCTAAGCCTCTATGGTAATTATGTGGAAAACTTTGGGATTGCCAATGGCCAAAATGCTGATGGAAGTTCCTTGCCACCGACTACCGCCCAGCAATGGGAAGCGGGAATCAAGACCGAGCTGTTCGACAAACGCTTCACCGGTACGCTCGCCTGGTATGACATCACCAAGCAGAACATTGCCGTCACCGATCCTAACCCGGCTAGAGCGGCTCTGGGTTTTTCACAGTCTGTCGGCGAAGTTCGTAATCAAGGGATCGAATTGGATCTTGCCGGAGAGCTGCTGCCTGGCTGGAAGCTTATCGGAAGTTACTCCTATATAGACTCAGAGATTACCAAGGACATAGCACTCGTTAACGGCGCCGTAACTCAAGGCAATCAGGGCAAAAGCTTGTGGAATGTACCCAGAAACAGCGCCAGTTTATGGAATACCTATGAGTTTCAAGCGGGCGATTTGCGCGGACTCATATTCGGCGCAGGATTGATCGTGCGCGACCAGCGGCAAGGCGACAATGCCAACAGCTTCCAACTGCCGGGCTATGCTACAGCCAACTTGATGGCCGGTTACAGCTGGAAAGTGGGGCGCACAAAACTTTCGACACAGCTTAACGTGAACAATTTGTTGGATAAATCGTATTACGACAGTGCCGCAAACAGCAGAACTCAAGGCATTATGCCCGGTACTCCGCGTAGCTTCATGGGTTCGATTCGGGTCGAGTTTTGAGTTTGTAGCTGCGTAGTAGCGAAGGTTGTTGGGTTGCCGTCTTTTGGCAGCCCAATATTTATGCCTCTTGGTTAAATGATTGTATGGATGTTGGGCTTAAATCCCGTCGTAAAATCTGGTTCAAGGTACATCTGTATCTTGGCTTGCTAGCAGGAGCGGTATTCGTATTGACCGGTCTCACCGGCAGCTTGCTGGCTTTTGAATTTCCGTTGGATGAACTACTCAATACCAAGCTGATGACTGTTCCGGTCGATAAGGAGAATAAAAGCTATTTACCGCTGGATGTTCTTGTTGCGTCGGGTTTGAAAGTATTGCCAGCCAATGGCAAAGCGATCAGCTTGGGTTTTCCCAGGCATTCAGGGTTGGCTTTTGAGCTGTGGTTTCAACAGCCTTCTCCGAATACGGATCGTCTTGAAAGCCATCAGATATTCATCAGTCCCTACACAGGTGAGATTACCGGACAGCGTCTCAAAGTTGATTTTGAGCGAGGCTGGCGAGGACCGTTAATGGATGTGGTTCTTCGTTTGCACTATAGCTTGGCTGTAGGATCGGTGGGAATAACTCTTATGGGTTTTATCGGTCTGGCTTTATTGTTTTCAATGTTAACCGGTTTGATTTTAGGGTGGCCCAGTCAGGGGAAGTTCAGAAAAGCGTTGATGATTAAGAGTAACGCCAGTCCTGAACGACTCAACTTCGATTTGCACAAAACATTCGGTTTTTATAGTTCGGCCGTACTTTTGTTGTTGATACTGGCCGGCGTATACCTGATCTTCCCGGACTATGGCCGGGGATTGATAAGTGTATTTTCACCGGTAATAGTACTGCGGGCGACATATTTGTGGAATGGCTTTATTCGCTACACAGCGGCGAAGCTTTCGGCTTTACCGGGCGGTTTATTGTTTTTACATCAGGATTAGTGCCGTTAGTGCTTTATATTTTGATTGATGCGATATCTAATTTGCATGTATATATGGCTAATATTGTATTTTGTTTTCCTCCTATAGTAAGTACTATTAATTCAAGTTTACGATTGGCTAGAGAATTAAAATTACGCGGTCACAGAATAACTTATATAGGTATTGCCGATTGTAAGCCTTTAATATGCGCCAATGGTTTTGAATTCGTGTCTATTTATGAGGAATGGTTTCCAAAAGGATGTTTTGAAGGCGTTTATTTGAAATTGCAGTCTTCAGATACAACCAACTTATCGGAGACCAGAAGTTATGCTCTTAGGTTTAATGATTTTCTTGATTATTTAATTGCAGGCGGTGATGATGAGTTAAATGTTGCGATTAAAAAATTAAAACCAGATTTAATTCTTGTATCGACGTCCTTATCTGATTCTGTTGTATGGGCATTGTTCTTTCATAAGCTTAGGCTGAAAGTCATATATGTTTTCGATGTATTAGGGGGGTGTAATTATACAGTACCACCAATACATACCGATTTGATTTCGGACGGTTCGCTATGGTCTTCAATAAAAACAGTTTCAGCATGGTTTGTTTTTAAAATAAAGAAAATGTGGCATGAAAGATATCTGGTTTGTAATGAGCTTGATTTAATATCACCTGATAAATTAAGAAAAATTTCTAAGTATTGCGGTTATTCATTCAAAGATATTGATTTTTGGACGGATATGCCGGGTTTTCAATTGAAATTGCCTGAGTTGGTTTTATTTCCGCGCGTATTTGATTTTCCGAGTGCGAAAAAAAAAGGGCGATATTATGCTGAAGCATCAATTGATTTACATAGAGAGCAACCGTCTTTTCCTTGGGAAAAAATTGATGACTCGCAGCCTATAATATACGTGGCATTAGGGACTCTTTCTTTGATGGCTAAATCTGATTATGAAAGATTTTTTCATACAGTTATAGATGCATCGACTAAATGGCCTGAATGGAATTGGGTGCTCTCGATTGGTAATAATTTGAGCATCGATGACTTTAAGTATGCCTGTTCTAATGTGATTGTTGTCAATCGTGCCCCACAGCTGGAGTTGTTAAAAAAAGCATCATTAATGATTACTCATGGCGGACCTAATTCTGTTAAGGAATGTATATTTTTTGGCGTTCCAATGATAGTTTTTCCATTATGGTTTGATCAACCGGGTAATGTTGCAAGAGTTATTTATCATGGTTTGGGACTTAAGGGTAATTTTAGAACAATTAGCTCCAAAGAATTGCAAGAACTCATAGAGGAAGTAACGGCTAATCCCAAGTTTATAGAACGAATAAAGGCAATGCAAAAATCTTTCATGGAGATTGAAGACGCAAAACCTAGTATACAGTTAGTCGAAAGATTTATAAGTCAAGCCAATATTCCATCTTTTTTGGATTAATTTAGTAAAAATCAGTTATGCTTTATTTTTTTTAGTCTGTTATATGGATTTTTATTATAGGCTGCATGCTTATGATTATTTCATAAATATGATGTTTAATTTAAAGGAAAATATAATGCTTGTTCTTGGCTTAAATGGTGGCGGTGACATGGTATTTGATACGTGTTTTGGGCTGTCTGAAAACGCCTATCACGATACTGCAGCAGTATTGATGCAAGATGGTAATATTATTGCCGGGATTGAGGAAGAGCGGCTGATTCGCATTAAACATACCAATAAAATATGGGTATCCGCTGTACGATTTTGCTTGGAACAGGCAAATAAAAAACTTGAAGATATAGATTATATTGCAGTCTATTCCAATGAAGATATTTTAAATAAGGTATTAAAACAGCAACAGCTAAACAATCCAGCGCTAGCTGAAATTGCAGATACGCATAAGTTCTTTAACTATTTGTTTTATCGTGAATTCAATTACTGTTTAAAGGATAACCAGCTTGTATTTGTCGACCACCACACTACGCATGCGGCAACAGCTTATTATATGTCGGGTTTTCGTGACAGCTTGGTGTTGACCATAGATGGACTCGGTGACGAACTGGCGACCAATGTCGTTGATGTTCGCAATAAGCGCTTTGATAATTTGTTGAGTAAGCCTGCTGCTGATTCGTTAGGGCTTTTATATTGGGAAGTGATACGTTTTCTTGGCTATAGTCATTTTGATGAATATAAAGTCATGGGGCTTTCGCCTTATGGCCGTAGTGAAACCTATAAGGAGCAATTTCAGCGATTGTATACCTTATTGCCAAACGGCGATTATTCGTTGCATCGAGATCGCGTAATTGAATTGTTCAATGTATTGAATCCTAGGAAAAAGGATGCGCCGTTTAGTCAAGTCCACATGGATATCGCAGCGGCCTTGCAAGAAGCGTTAGAGACTATTGTTTTTCATATTCTGCGCCATTTTCAGCAAGCGACTGGTCACACTCGCTTGGTAATCAGCGGCGGCGTCGGCCAAAACAGTAGCATGAATGGCAAGATTCTCTGTTCCGGTTTATTTGAGGATGTTTTTATACCCTCTTTTGCCGGCGATTCCGGTTGTGCTTACGGTGCTGCGGCTTATGTTGCCCACCAGATACAACCGGCGTTGCCTTTTGCACGCGTTGCTCACGCGTATTGGGGAACGCCAATTCATGACGGTGAAATAGGCGGCGCTTTAGAGGCTTGGCGGACATTTTTGCATATCGAGAAGATGGATAATCGTTCTGAGCGGGTTTCCGACCTGATGATAGATGGAGCGGTGATCGGTTGGGTGCAAGGGCGTTCCGAGTTTGGCCCCAGGGCTTTGGGTAATCGCAGCATTCTGGCCGATCCACGCGTCGCCTCGCATAAGGAGACGATCAATGCGATGGTCAAAATGCGCGAAGGCTACCGGCCGTTTGCGCCGTCGATCCTGGAAGAGCGGGTGCGGGATTTCTTCGAAGTGCCGGGAGAACAGGCCGATTTTCCCTTTATGTCCTTCGTGCTGAACGTCAAACCGGAACGGCGCGAGCAATTGCCTGCCATCACCCACGTAGACGGCAGCGCCCGGCTGCAAACCGTAAGCAAGGCGAACAATCCTCGCTACTGGGAGTTGATCGACGCCTTCGGTCGCAAAACCGGCATCCCGATTTTGCTGAATACCTCGTTTAATAACAATGCAGAGCCTATTGTCGATAGCATAGACGATGCTGTGGTGTGTTTTTTGACGTCCGGGCTGGATTATCTGGTCGTAGGCGATTATTTGGCTCGTAAAAAAGACTGGCAGCCTGAAGACATGGCCGGTTTAATCATCAGCTTGCCGAAAGCCGCAGTATTGCTTAGAGAAGATCGCTACATCAGCCAAAGCAAACGCGGTTTTAATTATGCACTGGTCTGGAATTACGATTCCGCGCGGCGCCATGCATTGTCGGAAGTAGGGTATAAGATATTGCAAGCGGCGGATGGAGAACAATCCATAGGTCAGCTTATGATTATGCTGGGTTTTTCAAAAGAACAGCAAGTGCAGGCTTGGGAGGAATTGCCTGGATTGTGGTCGGATCGGTTACTGGTGTTGCGGCCTGATTCCAAATCATGAAGATTGTTGCACCTGCGGAAATAGTGTCGTCAATCTGGTCTATTGTCTTGAATTTGATGATGAAGGAGTAAGTAAATGGATACTGCCGCAATTGAGCGCAAAAGAAATAGGTTGTCTCGGGCTTATCAACTGGAGTCTGAGTACTGGCGCATGCGTACTGGCTATATGTCTGGCCAAGAGTTGCCTTCGAAGTTGCGATATGCTGCCAAGCTACTGGAATATCAATTTCTTCCTCATTATTTTGGAGAGTCGCCAGGTTGGAGAAAGCTGCTGAGGCAACTCGACGGCCAGCGTACGTTACCGGATTTTTGCGTTATCGGTGCGATAAAAAGTGGCACCAGTGACTTGGCGGTCAACATCCTGTTGCACCCCAATATCATGGTGCCGTTAGCCAAGGAGTTTTATAGGCCCGATCCTGAGGAGTGGCGAATATTTTATCCAACGAAACGGCAGAAGAAAGATCATGCGGCCCGATACGGTTTTGCGCTGTCTCCGTTTCTTGCGCCTTATCTTCATAAGATGGATGTAACTTATAGACTGTCGCAAGTGCAACCCAATACCAAAATTGTGCTTACCTTGAGGGATCCGGTTAAACGGGTTTATTCGCAGTGGAAGTGGGAGGTGTTTTTGTCCGGTAACAAACATGCTGCGGAGCTGCCGTTTTTGAGCTCATTTTCCACCTATGTTGATAGAGCGCTCTCGGTATTTCCGGGCTATCCGATGTATACGGCTACTGGTTTTGACCCGTTGCAAACGAGTATTTACTGGAAAGCTGTAAGTTACTGGATGGAGTGTTTCGGTCGAGACAACGTACTGGTGCTGGACGTGGCGGACTACTTTTTTGATAGCAATCGTTTTTTAAACCAAATTTATGAATTCGTCGGTTTGCCTAGTTTTGAGAGTCCTGTATTCACTAATAAAATAAACGAGAACCCTATTGTTTTGCCGCCGCCGGATGAGGAGAGTATGTCGAAACTTAATGAATTTTTTAAGCCCTATAATGAAAAGCTTTGGCTGCTATTAGGGAAAGAATTCGACTGGAGTTAAATGAAGACGCATTTTGCAAATTTCACTATCACCGATTGATCGAATTCAATCTGTCACACCTCGCTTCATCTATCCACTGTCATGGTCAACAAAAACCGGACACCTATTCATGCGGCACTTCTATAAAATTCCCGTTCGAATTCAATCGTTTTGCCGAAGGTCTGTCTGAAGAGAGGATATTACAATTCGTCACTATCACGGACAATGCGCGTCAATACTAAGAATATGAACCAGGTGACACTAATCGATAGCGAATGGTACTTGCTGACCTGCATGCGCTATATTGAGCTCAACCCGGTTCGCGCTGGCATGGTGGCCGATCCAATTGAATGCCCATGGTCGAGTTATCGTTTTAATGTGCTGGGCAAACTGATGACTAATTACCCCTCATGTCGAATTTCACCGCTTGGGAACTGACGGCAGCGCGTGTCGCGGCTTATAGGGCGCTGTTCAATCAGTCAATTTCCGAAACTCAAATTAACGAAATCAGAAAGGCGACTAACAAAGCATGGGCATTGGGAGACAGCCGCTTCAAGGAACGAATGCAATAGCAGCAGGCGTGGCGGGTAGAGCCATCCCCCAGAGACGGTGACAGGGAATCGGCCCAATTTAAAATCAATCGAGTCTAACCCCTTTGATATGAGCCTTTTGATTTGGCAAATACCTGCTCGATTCGGCAACGGGTTTTGGAGCGAGTCCGATTGCCTTGCTTTTCCCAGTCGGTCAGCGACTTGCCGCGAACGCCTTTGAGATGAATCCGGCTACAGTAGCCCTGGGCTTTTAATACGGATTAAGAGTTAAAGGTGTTACGTTGTGAAGCGGTCTATATAAAATCCCCCTGCCTCCCTTTTTCAAAGGGAGGCAGGGGGATTTGCTCTGCAAATAGTTGATGGGGTAATGCTGATGCAGTGCTTAATTCACATTTTAAAGTTTGCTTCGGCGGCGGTGTCTTTTTGGCGGTTTGTTCTTCGACCAACCTTCGAGCATTTCGCCTGCTTTAATTTGCGCGTTTTCGTGTGGGGTATTGCGCTGTACCGGGACTTTGACGAAGCTGGCATCGATCAGTTGTCCTTTACGGGCGATTAGGCCCTCCCGGTTCAATTGGCGGTTGAATTCGTTGAACAATCCCTCATTCAGTTTTTTACCTCTACCTCGAATTTTTAGAAGTTCCCTTGAAAATATTAATTCGATCCGCGGCCTGCTGCATGTGTTGCCGTAAGCTCAGCGGGCGCATATCTGTCCAGACTTCTTTGATATAGTCCAAGCATTCCTGTTTGAGACCTTTTGGGCCTACGGCCCGCCAACCGCCGGGGATCTCCTTATAATCCGGCCAGATGGAATATTGCTCTTCGTCATTTACAACGACCTGATAAATCGTAGTGTCTTCATCATCCCAACTCATCTTTTTCTCCGGGTTCAGGTGTAAAAGAAGCGAAGCGGATTGCTTCGCCAGTTAAAGTCTTCAATCAGGAGGACGAGCTAAGCTGCCTTTGTCCTCAGTCGTTGCTGAAATCGGCCTGATGTATTTTAAATTGTTTTCGGCAATGCAATAACGCCCGAGCGAGAAGCTTTTCAACAGCGCTGTCAGTAATATTCATTTCAATGGCGATTTCGGCATAGGTCATGCCGTAAACACGATTCAAAATGAATGCTTCTTTGGCTCGCTCGGGCAGGCCATCAACAATATTGGAAAAAATCGACAGCTTTTCATTAACGATTGCCTGGTGCTCGGCCGAAGGAAGTTCATCCGAAACGGTCACAGTGGGGTCGGTATTGTTTAGATGTTTCTCAACGACTTTACGGTGTTTGATATGGTCATAAGCCAAGTTTTTAGCGGTTTGAAAGAGAAAGCCTCGGGGGTGTTCGATAATCTGCTTGCGAGCCTCCCTGGAAAATATAATGAAACATTCCTGCACGAGTTCTGCGGCGATATCCGGGCAATCAACAATGCGTGATAAATGAAGTTGTAGTTCAGATCGATGGTTGATGTACACAGATTCAAAATTCATGCTCAATTTCCTAATGATTGTTATGTTGGCTTAGTCGGCTGCATTGATAGGGGTTGCAAAGTGTCACATGGCTAGATTGTTTGGCCGATAGTATGCAAATTTCCTAATTTTCCACGGTTAAAAAACGGTTATCGTTTAAACCGAAGCTTTGCATCAAAATTAAATCAATGCCCGATAACGCAAAAATCAAGCCAATCATTAATGTTTCTCAATATCAATAAGTTGTGTTTGCATAAGCGGGAGATTTGGATACCGAACAGGTGTAATGCCATATTGGAATGCGCCATATGACACAGTTTAATTGTCGTGATTGACTTGGCTTTCTGGGTTTAAATTGCATAAAAGTCGTTGTTATTGCGATGGCGCCGGGTACTCTGCCGAATTAAAAAAGATAGATTTTCAACGCGCGGGTGCGGTCAACGAATATGCTGAGGTTATTTCGTATTCAAAGCGTCTTCTATATGACGTGAATACCAAACTTAATCATGAAAGCACGTTCGGGTTTGTCTTCTTAGGCGCCGCAATCATGACGGAATGGTCGGAAACCCCAGCCCCTCCGTTTAAATCGATGCCGTTAAGTTTAGTTCCGAGGCGTTGTAGAGCTGGCTTTGCAAATGACGAAACCGAGCGACAAAGCCAGCTTTGTACTCCATTGAGAGGGCTTGACTCCGGCTTATCTTGCGTGCCGGACGGGTATTGATCCCATCCGTACCGTTCGGAGAGGTCCCCAAAAGCCGGCTTACAAGTCATTTTGAACAGCTCAAACCGAGACTGCAAACGTGCCGACGGAAGTTTCAACATGGCGCGCTTGCCCTGGGCGAATTTACGGCTTATCAGTGGGAGCGACATGCTATAAGGGGGCAGTATTTTTTCTATAACGTTACTGTTTATCAACTGGTTTAGTCATAGGACGGAGTCACTATGCTGCTATTTTTATGGCGCTCATCATGGATCACTATTACGGGGGTATTGCTGACGGGTGCCATCAGCGGCCTGAGTAATGCCGCGTTGATTGCATTTATCAATACCAGTCTAGTTGGCCAAAAGAATATCCCATACGCCATCGGGTGGTTTGCCGGATTGGCATTGACCGTATTGGCCAGTCGAACGGCATCTCTTTATTTGTTGAATCGATTCAGCACGCAATTGGTCCGGGATCTGCGGCTGCGTATCAGCCGGCTGATTTTGAATGCGCCGTATCCAAACTTGCAAAAGATGGGGAAATCGGCGCTGCTGAGTCATCTGACTGAAGACGTCACCGCCATAGCAAGCGCCAGCGAGCTTTTTCCGGTGCTCTGTATCAACTTTGCAATTCTGGTTGGCTGCATGACTTATTTGAGTTGGCTGTCTTGGCAATTGGCTCTCGTTCTTGCGGGCATCATTTTGTTTGGTATGACGACTTTCAATTTTTTCAAAGATATACCTCTTAGATCCGTCCGAATCGCACGCGGCGAATATGATGTGCTTGGCAGAGGTTTTACTGCGTTGACCGAAGGCGTTCGCGAACTGAAACTTCATCGCCGAAGAAGTGAAGCGTTTGTTTCCCAATCGCTTTCCAACAGTGCCGAAGCGTATCGGCGGCATTCTTTTCGCGCGGCTGCCGCTTACTTGTGGCTGAACCAATGGATTCAATTACTCTATTATCTGACCATCGGTGCGATTTTGTATGCCTTCCCCCTTTGGCAAACACTGAATCAAGAAATCATCAGCGGTTATGTTTTAGTGTTTTTATTCATGATGTCCCCTCTCACCATCGTGACGAACAGTTTACCGGCTTTCAGCCGCGCGAAAGTTTCGCTGGATAAGATTTTGCAACTCGATGAGAAGCTTGCTGAACGAAGCCTTGCCGAACGTCCGGCCGGGTTAGCGTTACAGAAAAGCTTTACGTCATTGACCCTTACCGGCGTTACCCATAGCTTTCACCGGGAAAAGGAAAACCGGAATTTCACGTTGGGACCGATAAATCTTGAGTTTCATCCCGGCGAGCTTGTGTTTCTGGTAGGCGGAAACGGCAGCGGCAAGACGACATTGGCAATGCTGTTGATCGGCCTGTACCATCCCGCAAGCGGCATGGTTTCATGGAACGGCTGCCCTGTCGATGGGCACAACCGGGATGCTTATATGCAGAACTTTTCGGTGATTTTCTCCGACTTTTACCTATTTGACGAGTTGTACGGCGTTGATGCGGTACAACATCGAGACGCCGTGGACGATTATTTACAGCGTTTACATCTTAACCATAAGGTAGAAATCATCAATGGCCGGTTTTCTTCGGTGAGCCTGTCCCAAGGGCAACGTAAGCGTCTGGCATTGTTGGTGGCTTATTTAGAGGACCGGCCCTTCTATGTGTTTGACGAATGGGCTGCCGATCAAGACCCGGAATTTAAACATGTGTTCTATACCGAGCTGTTGCCGGCACTGAAGGCGCGCGGCAAAACGGTTTTGGCGATCACGCACGATGAAAAGTATTTCTATCTGGCCGATCGATGCATCAAGCTCGATGAAGGCAATATTGCCGCAATTGAATATCCTCAGGGATACGCCGGGCACGGTGCGGTAAACGCTGAATGGCCGCGTCCGGCTCAAACAGAAACTTCGATTTCGTGATGCAGGCGGGCGGCAATGGCTAAACCGAAAAAATGGCTGAGTATTGGACTTGGCTTAATTGGATTACTCGTTATTGCAAGCGGATTGGGCTATCGCGGGTGGCTGCAATCGCTGCCTCTTCTGGACGGTGAGTTCAGATTGGCCGGCCTGTCTTCGCCGGCCAGCGTGGACACGGATGCTTACGGTATTCCGCTCATCAACGCCAATAACCGCATCGATGCGGCGCGCGTACTGGGTTATGTGACGGCCCGCGATCGGTTGTTTCAAATGGATTTGATGCGGCGCAAGAGCGCCGGGCGATTGGCGGAGATATTCGGTGAAATGGCGCTAAAAAGCGATATACAGTCAAGAATCTACGGCTTTAATGTCAAAGCGCGGCAAATATTGTCCAAGCAGTCGGCAATACATCGCCAGTATTTAGAGGCTTACGCGGAGGGCGTCAACAGTTATCTCCGGCAAAATCCTGCTTTGCCCTTTGAGTTCAAAGTACTCGGCTACCGGCCTGAGCCTTGGCAGGCTGAAGATTGCCTGCTGGTCGTGTTGGGGATGTTTGAAAACTTGACGGCCTGGGTTGAGCGCAGCGAGCGGATGCTCAGCATCATGGAGCGGACCCTGCCGCCCGAAGTACTGGCGTTTTTGACGCCGGACAGCGACCGGTTTACCGACGATTTGATGAAATTCGCCAAATCCCTTCGGCCTCCGCAAGGCATCCCCGCAGCCGCGATGCAAACCTTGCTGGCAGGCGGTGCGCCTGATTCGAAAAGCCTGGCCAAGGCTCCGGAGGAAACCCTGGCCGGCTCCAATGCCTGGGCGGTGAGCGGCGGCAAGACAAGCGACGGCCGCGCCATACTGGCGAATGATATGCATTTGGGGATTAGCGTCCCCAACATTTGGTACCGCGTTGAACTTCAATATTCCGCGGTGCGGGCAGCCGGCCTGAATTTGCCGGGCACTCCTTTTCTTATTTCAGGCAGTAACCGGCATATTGCCTGGGGGATAACCAACCTCAGCGGCGACTTTCTGGATTTGGTAAAACTTGAAATCAATCCCGACAACGCTCAGCAATACCGGCTCGGCGACCGTTGGCAAAATTTCGACGAACGGCATGAAACGATCCCTATCAAAGGCTCGGAGCCCAAGGCATTGACGGTGAGAGAAACGCAATGGGGGCCGGTCGCGGAGCAACCGTTATTGGAGCAGCCGGTTGCCATTCATTGGGTGGCTTTGGATGCGGACGCGGTTAATGTCGGCATTATGGATTTGGAAGAGAGTAAAACCCTGGAAGCGTCTTTGGCTATTGTAAAGCGGGGAGGCGGACCGCAATTGAACGTTTTATTGGCGGATGAACATGGGCATATTGCCTGGACATTGACCGGCAAGATTCCCCGGCGTTTTGGCGGGGACGGGGCAATCAGCCGTTCGTGGGCCGATGGTAAAACAGGATGGCAAGGCTATATCCAACCCGATGAAATGCCGCAGTCCATTGATCCTGCCGAAGGTTTTTTGGTATCAGCCAATGATCGGCGATTTGCGGCCGATTTTCCGTATGTCATTGGCCATCAATACGCTAACGGCTACCGGGCGTACCGAATCAATCAAAGGCTCAAGCAAGCGGCGGTCCATAGCGAATGGTCGTTGTTCAATCTTCAGCAAGATACGCGAACCGAATTTTATGACTATTACCAGCAGCTTGCATTAAAAGCCTTGTCGCCGGACGTTTTAGCGCAAAAGCCCGAATTAATTGCTTTACGGAACTATTTAATAAGCTGGAACGGCAGGGCCGATATTGCAAGTTTGGGATTGCCGATCTTGGTGGAATTCCGCAAGCAACTGATTGATTCGGTTTTCACGCCATTCTTAAATGCCTGCAGGCAAGTCGACAAAGATTTTGTGTATCACTGGAATTACGTCGATACCCCCTTACAAGCTTTGTTAAACGAAAAACCGGCGCAATTGTTGCCGGACGCCGCGCATCATAAGACGTGGAAGCAATTTATTCTGGCGCAATTGGAAACCGGTGCGGCCGCGGTGATGTCTCGCCATCCCGATGTCGGTCTGGCCGATCTGACGTGGGGCAAGCAGAACATCGTCGGTCACGCTCACCCTTTCTCCAAAGCCCTGCCTTTGCTTTCTCCCGCCTTGGATATGCCTCATCAACCGTTAGCGGGCTGCGGCGGGTTTTGTGTGCGGGTAACAGGCGCCGATTTTGGGGCGAGTGAGCGCTTGGTCGTCTCCCCGAATCACTTATCGGAAGGGATTTTACATATGCCGGGCGGACAATCCGGGCATCCGCTCTCAAGCTATTACAAGGATCAACAGGCTTTTTGGGTAGAGGGATTGCCCATGTCCTTGTTGACCGGCAAATCCCGACATAAACTGGTGTTAAGGCCGGAATGATCGGATTTGGAAAAGATAAAATGAGCTAACGAACGCAGACTTCGATAGAATAACCCGTTGTTTTTAAATTAGGTCAAGTAGTAGAGTATTTTGGAATCCGATCTGAATGACAATATAGACGAACAGGCTGTGGCGTGGTTTATCCGTTTACGGGCTGATAACGTAAGTAACGAAGATAGGAAGTCTTTCGATCGGTGGCTCGAACAAGCCGCCGATCACCGTCGTGCGTTTGATGAAGTTTGCGCCATGTGGGGCGATACTGCATTATTGAACAGCCTGAGAATCAATGCAAAATTACATGGCATTGCCCCTAAACGGCTTAAAAAGCGTTATATCAATCCCAAAATAGCATTGGCCCTTGCCGCGTGTTTGGTGCTTGCCGTGCCGCTTGTTGCCGGCCAAATGCGGATTCTATTGAGAGCGGACTATTCGTCGGCAATTGGAGAGCGTAAAACCGTTTTATTAGAGGATGGGTCCACCGCGATGCTTAACACGGACAGTGCCATTGCCGTCAGTATGAAAGACGGCAAGCGTTCCGTCGAACTGCTCAAGGGAGAAGTTTTTTTCGATGTTAAGCACGATCCCGGCCACCCTTTTTTGGTCCACGCGGATCATTCGACGACGCGCGTATTGGGCACGCGGTTCTTTGTTAATCATCGCAAAGAAGGTGACGAGATTAAGGTGCTCTCCGGCCGTGTCGAAGTATCCGATAATCCAATTTGGAAAGATCCTGTCGTTTTAGGCGAGGATGAGGCGGTCACCGTTTACGAGGCCTCATTGGGGCGCCCTAAAAAATTGGATTCGAAACTTTCTACGTCATGGATTAACGGATTTTTGGTGTACGAAAATGACACGCTAGAGGCAGTCATTGAGGCCATCAATCGGTATCGTCCGGGAATGGTTTTCTTTAAAGATGCTTCATTACGGCAACTGAAAATCAACGGTCGACTCAGCATCAAAGAGTCCCATGATATGCTGAAAGTGTTGCAAAGAACCCTGGATATTAAGATGACCTATGTAACCGACTGGGTCGTTATTATCGGATAGGCCATTAACGCGAGGCCGACCTGGGAAGAATGAAGTGATGATCGGCAAAATCCAAATTCTAAGCGCTTAGGATTTAGACGGGTATAACTTCCCGGTTTTAATCTGTTCGCATTGTGTAGCTTTTCAGCGCGAATGCATTCACTCCCCTCTTTGAAAAAGAGGGGGGCGGGGGAGATTTATTAAATAAATCCCCCTTGATCCCCCTTTTTCAAAGGGGGAAGTGAGCGTTTATTTCAGCCTCTCTCTAGCCTACTGATTTCGGGAAATTATTTGGAGCCAAATCCTTAGTGCGGTATTTTCGCGACTAAATCGTCTTCCTTCTAATACACGTTATTAAAAGATGAAGATTTTGGAGTTGTTATGAAAATCCGCCCGTTTTGGGTGCTGGTTCATCGCTATACCGGTTTAGGGATGACCCTTTTCTTAGTCGTTGTAGGACTGACCGGCAGTTTACTGGCGTTTTACAAAGAACTGGACGGCGCCATCAATCCCCATTTGTATGTTGAAGCGCACGGCCGTACGCCGCTCGATTTCGATACGCTCATAGAAAGTGCCGAGAGTCGCATCGTACCGCAGGCTAATGTGCAATCGTTATGGATGAGTTCTGCGGCGGTACAATTTTCGGTATCTCCACGTCAAAATGAGCAAACGGGCCAATCGTTCGAGTTGAATTACGATCAGCTGCTCCTTGATCCTTATACCGGCGCTGAATTGGGCCGGCGCCGTTGGGGAGTTATTTCGGAAGGCATGACCAATCTCATGCCTTTTATCTACAAGCTGCATTTCAACCTGGCATTGGATGATGCCGGCATGTGGATTTTAGGCATCACCGCCTTGATCTGGACTTTCGACTGTTTCGTCGGTTTTTATTTAACCTTGCCGGCCAAGGTGTTTGCCGCTCAACACAATCAACCGACCGCCTCGCCGTTTTGGCAGCGCTGGCGTCGCGCCTGGCTAATCAAATGGCGCGGTTCGCCTTTTCGAATCAACTACGATTTACACCGGGCCGGCGGACTATGGGTATGGTTGGCTTTATTGGTGTTCGCTTGGTCAAGTGTCTACATGAATCTGGGCGATACGGTCTATCAGAAAGTAATGCAATCAGTCAGCGACTTTCATCAACCCTGGACGGATATCGAAGATTTACCTGAACCCGTGGTTCATCCGGCCATTGATTTGCGCGAGGCGTATCGCTTGGGTCATCAAGCCATGACGCGTGCCGCTGCCGAACACGGTTTCCAAATCGAAACGCCCGTGTCAATTTGGATCAATCGCGCCAAAGGGTTCTACGTCTATTGTGTGCGCAGCAGCCTGGATATTCAGGATCATGAAGGTCAAACGCGCGTTGTGATCGATGCCAATAGCGGACAACAAAAAATGTTGCTGTTGCCTGCCGGCCAATATAACGGTAATACCGTAACCTCCTGGTTAATGGCCTTGCACATGGCTAACGTTTTCGGCTTGCCGTATAGGCTGTTTGTGTGTGTATTGGGCTTGGCCATTGTGATGTTATCCGTGACAGGCGTCGTAATCTGGTTAAAGAAGCGCCGTTGATGGCGATTCCACGGTTACCCATGCATAAATCCGGTAAAGAGCCTTCAGTAGGGTACGCTGCGCGTACCATCGAGGGGAAAACGGTACCGCTGGACGGGATATTTATCCCGTCTCGCTCAGATCACGAACGCCTGTAGGGTACGCTGTGCGTACCGTTTCACCTCTCCAATGGTACGCACAGCGTACCCTACAGTTGAAAATGCAAAATAAGGGGAATGTTTTAAAGAGCGTACCTACACCGTTGCCGCCACACGATGTGTCTCATGCGCGCGTAGCGCGTGAGAAACGATCCGGCGGCCTTTCGGGAAGTTATTTTTTTGCCGCGTCCTTAATAACCGAATCAGTTTATGTCTGGCGTGAGGCGGTGCCGTTTGAACGATAAACAACGCTTTATAAAAACACTTTTACCGGCTGCGGTGTTGCTGACGGCCGTGGGGGCGTCATGGGCAATGATCGAATTGCGCCCCAGCACGCTGCCCAAAGCAGCAGAGCCTGCCGTGCCGACTGTGCAAATCGTTCGCGCGGAACCGCAAACGCTGAAGCTGAATGTGATATCGCAAGGCGTGGTGGCGCCGCGCGAGGAGATCGATTTGATCGCCGAAGTGGGCGGTAAAGTCTTGCAGGTGCATCCGGCGCTGGTCTCCGGCGGTTTTTTCGACATCGACGACGTTTTATTGATGATCGATCCGCGCGATTACGACTACGCCATCGTCACGGCCCAAGCCAAAATAGCCGAAGCCAGGCGGGTATTGACCAACGAACGTGCGCAAGTCGAACAAGCCGAGAGCGAATGGCAGGCGTTGGGCCAAGGCGAAGCCAGCGATTTGGCATTGCATAAACCCCAATTAGCCGAAGCCGAAGCAAAACTGCAGGCGGCCGAAGCGGATTTGGCCAAAGCAAAACTGGATCGCAGCCGTTGCGAGGTGCGGGCTCCTTTTGCCGGGCGCGTGTTGAGCAAACAAGTCGGGCATGGCCAATTCTTGCCGGCGGGCAGCGTGATTGCCCGTATTTTTGCCAACGATGTCGCCGAGATCCGTTTGCCCATCGGCATCGATCAACTGGCGTTTCTGGATTTGCCCCAGGGAAACAAAACCCCCAAGAGCCGCTGGCCGAACGTGGTGCTCCATGCGGAAATCGGGGGCCGGCTACAGCATTGGCCGGGCCGCATCGTGCGCAGTGAAGCGGCCCTGGACAAGAGCAGCGGCCAATTATTTTTAATCGCCCAGGTCGAGCAGCCCGATCAAAGCGCGGCGGGTCGTGTTCCGCTGCTCAGCGGCTTATTCGTCCAGGCCGAGATTGAAGGCGCGACGCGCGACAAGGTATTTGCGTTACCGCGCACCGCCTTAAATACGCTGCAGCAAGTCAGATTGGTCGACAACGAACAGCGCCTGGAGCTCCGTCAGGTAGAGGTGCTGCGTACCGAAGCGGATAGAGCGATTATCAAATCCGGCCTCGTTTCCGGCGAACGGGTGGTGATTTCGGAAATGCCGATGCTGGTGGCCGGCATGCGTGTCGTCATTACCGAGCCTCAAGCGGCTAATACGCCATGAACAAACCGCTCACCCCAATGCAGGCGCATGAGCGGATTTCCGGTTTGCTGGCCTGGTTTGCCGGCAATCCCGTGGCTGCCAATCTGCTGATGCTGTTGATTCTCACGGGCGGCGTTCTCGGCATGATCGAGGTTGACAAGGAAGTCTTTCCGCGCTTCAGCCCGCATCAGATCGAGGTAACGGCGATTTTTCCCGGCGCGGGCCCGTCGGAAGTCGAAGAATCCGTCTGCATTCCGATCGAAGAAGCGGTGCACGACTTGTCGGGCATCAAACATCTGCACGGGGAAATCCGCGGTGACACCTGTACCTTAGGCGTCGAGATTCTGCCGGGTCGCGACCGGGAGCAGATGATGGCGCTGTTGCGCGGGCGAGTCCAGTCGATTCAACGTTTGCCGAAACAATTGGAAAAAATCGACGTATTGCCCGCCGACCGCAAAGACGATGACGGCGTGATTTGGGTGGCTCTGCACGGTGAAACCGATGCATTCACGCTGCAGCAATTCGGCGACCGGATTCAACAGCAGCTGGCCACCATTCCGGGGGTTAGCCGTGTCCGTAATTACGGTGAAATCGCTTATGAAATCGGTATTGAAGTGGCGCATGAACAACTGCGCAAATACCGGCTGACCTTGGATGAGGTCGCCCAGGCCATCCGCAAGGCTTCCGTCGAATTGCCGGGAGGCTTGGTCAAAAGTCCGGATGGCGAATTGTTATTACGCGTGCATAGCCGGGCCAAAGACGCCGAGGCCGTCGGCAGTTTGGTGATCAAGACGCTGCCCGATGGAAATCGCCTGAGGCTGGATCAGATTGCTGCGATCAAAGACGGGCTCGAAGAGCGGCTGTACACCTGGCGGCACAATGGGCAAACCGCGCAAGGCTGGGAAATACATACCGAACAGGACAGTGTCGCGGTGGCCAGGCAGGTCAAAGCCACGGTTGAAACTCTACGTGCCAGTCTGCCTGAGGGTTTGCGCTTGATTACCTGGTGGGACGATTCGCAAGCGTATGACGAACGGATCGGCACGTTGTTGGAAGACGGCTTGAGCGGTTTTTTACTGGTCTGTCTGGTGTTGACGCTATTCTTGCGCTTGCGCGTGGCCTTATGGGCCGGCGTCGGTATTTTTACTTCGGTCCTGGGCGCTTTTTGGCTGATGCCGGCGCTGGATATTTCGCTGAATATGCTGTCGTTGTTCGGCTTTCTTTTGGCGATGGGCGTTTTAGTCGATGATGCCATCATCATCGGCGAAAGCGTGCATAGCCGGCAAATCGAGGGCGGTGAAACGCCTTTGCAGGCGGCCATCAACGGCGTAAAAGCCGTTGCGTTACCGGTCACGTTGTCGGTATTGATTGTGCTGGTGGCGTTTTTGCCCGGTTTGTATCTGCCGGGATGGGCAGGCCAGATGATGCTGCCGATTTGTCTGATCATGATTCTGACCTTGGTTTTTTCCCTGGTCGAAGCTTTATTGATATTGCCCTCGCATCTGGTAGCGGTTGCCGAATCGGCTACCGAAACGACGCGTTTGCAACGTTTGCGCGTACGGCTCAATCAGGGCCTGGATCGTTTTGTCGAGTCGGTTTATCGGCCGTTACTGCATGCGGCTCTGAATTGGCGTTATTTGACGGTCGCTTTATTTGCCGCCTTGTTGATTTTATGTGCGGGCTTGGTGGCAAGCGACCGTGTGCGCCAATCCATCAATCCCGACGTCACCAAAGACAGTTTCTGGGTCTCGATTCAACTGCCGCAGAGCGCGCCGTATAGCGAAGCTCAAGCACTGGCTGCCCGCGTTGAAAGCGCTTTGTTTGCGCTGCGGGATGAATTGGACGGCGTCCCTCAGGATAGCCAAAGCCGAAACGCCGGCGTTAACGCCGCTCGCGCGCATGACCGCAGCGTCATTGTCGGAGTCGAAACCATTATTTGGGAACATGGTGCCGGCATCTGGCTGGAATTGTCGGCGGAAGGCCGGCAACGCATCAAGGTGGAAGATTTTATCCGTGACTGGCGGCAACGTATCGGCGATATCGGCCGCGGTAAAGTGGACTTCATTTTCAAGGAAGGCGACGAGCCCTACGACATTGAATTGATGTTGGGAGCCGATCAATCGAACATTCTGGGTCCGGCCGTCGAACAGCTCAAGCAGCAAATCAAGGCTTTTCCGGGCGTATACGATGTCATCGATTCCGCAGAACCGGGTAAACCGGAAATCCATTTGACGTTGAAACCCGATGCGGAACGGCTGGGATTGCGCTTGGAACTGTTGGCCGAACAAGTTCGCCAGGGTTATTACGGCGAGGAAGTGCATCGATTCATGCGCGGGCGAAAAGAAGTCAAGGTCATGGTGCGTTATCCGTTAAACGAACGGCGTTCGCTGGATCAATTAAAAGACCAGCCGATCCGGTTGCCGAATGGCACGAGCGCGCCCTTGTCCAATTTAGCCGATGTCGAGCTGGTACAGGGGTATTCCCGTATTCACCGGGAAGACCGGCAGCGCGTGTTGAAAGTCCAGGCGCGCGTCGATCCGACGCAGGCCGATGCCAACGAACTCTATGCCATACTGGAAAAGGATGTTTTTCAAGCATTGGAAAATCGGTTTCCCGGGCTGAACATCGAAATCGGCCAACAACGCCAGGAACAAAAAGCGTTATTGGCGGCGTTCAGCAAAAACACCCTCATTGCGCTGTTAGTCATTTATGCGCTGATCGCGGTGCCGTTTCGTTCCTACAGCAAACCTGTCATCTTTCTACTCGCGGCTCCCGTGGCCTGGAGCGGTGCGGTGCTGGCGCACTGGGCAACCGGTTTGCCGCTATCGATGGAGTCGCTGGTGGGCATGATCGCGGCCAGCGGCGTCGTGGTGAACGATAGCCTGGTGCTGTTGGATTACATCCGTCAACACGACGGCGATGAGCGCCCCGTCGAAGTTTTGATTACCGAAGCGTGTACCTCGCGTTTTCGACCCATTTTGTTGGCCTTTCTGACTAATTTTGCCGGTTTCCTACCCACCCTGCTGGAAACCAGTCCGCAGGCACAATTTCTGATCCCGATGACCTTGTCGTTATCGGCAGGCCTATTGATCGGCATGGCGGCCAGCCTGATTCTGACTCCCGCTTGCTATGCGATTTTGGGAGACTCGCCGAGGGAAAAATATCGATCCGCATGAAGTTTGAATAATGAGGAGATCGAATATACGACAAAAAAATATAGGAGAAAGCCGCATGTATAGTTCGTCCAGGGAATCCGCAACGGAGAGCCTGCCAAGTGCGGCGCATTATCGAACGCTGAACAAACTGTTCGGCGGCACGCTGAAACCCTACGAGGAACTGCAAGCGGAATATCAAGCCGTCCAACGGCAAAACCGCCGTTTTGGGCTGGCCAGGTACGTGCTTTATACCAATGTCTGGGATTTCAAGCCGGCGCCCTGGTATCCGGGCAAGCATCTCTGCGAAAAGCCGCTGGAGTTGATGCGGCATATCGTCGAGGCCAGCTCCCGTCCCGGAGATATGATGCTCGACGCCTTCGACGGCAGCGGCTCGATGGCGATCGCTTGCCGGGCGTTGGGAAGGGGATTTGTGGGGTGTGAAAATGAGGAAAGCCCGCGTAGGTCCGAATAGCGGGAGCGTATTCGGACGCATGGGGCTCCGGCCGGCGGCAAAACCCTGGCCTACCAGTACGACCCGGCCGGCAACCGCACCCGCCTGACCTGGCCGGAAGCCGCCGCGTTCTCCGTCACCACCACCTACGACGCCTTGAACCGGCCCACCGCCTTGCTGGAGAACGGCAGCGTCAGCCCGCGTAGGAGGAATGTAGATTTCAAATTCGTACGATTACGCTGCGCTAATCGTACCTACGGCTCTTTTAAGAATTTATTGATTGAGATTGGCGCGATGGATCCGGTGACTCTCGTTATTGCGCCTGAGGTGATGGATGATTTCTTACATATCGATCGGGACGCAAATTGGTCGACGATGCAAGATCATCTGATCGATATACTGGCTACAAGATATCCTCAATTTCAAGACCACATTCAGTCAAAAATTAAGCGATTAGCTGGGAGAGAATATGATTGAGTCTATTTTTGATGCTCCACATCATGCTACCGAAACAGAGTTTCTCATTTTGTTTCGTGATGCGTTTTCATCGCGGCACGATTATGAACAGCACAGTTCGCATCATCATGACAATAGATTGCTACATTTGTGGGAACTTTATCAGTTACGAGGCAACACAGCCGGTATGGCGGCCCAAGAAGCCCGGTTAAATGATCCCCATTACCTCGAGGAAATCAAATATCGCGATACGTTTGTGGATATAAAAACACTCGGAATTGATCTTAAAACAAGCTAATTTTTATTTTTACCCCGCGAAAATTATTTTTATTTTATTTTCCGTTTTATCCCTCTTCATTTCGTTTCATTTCCATTTATCTCGCTTTTTCCCTTTCATTTATCTAATTTCTGTTCATTTTACACATTATTCAAAAGCAGCATGATAGGATGGGCTGAGGTACGAAGCCCATCCATCGCGAACGATGGGCTTCCTTCGTCAGCTCATCCTATGGGGCTGCCAAACCTACGCCCATCTTTCACCGCCACGAGCCAAACCCTGCGCCAAATTCACTTCTTTTCGCCCACGCGATTTTTGCGAAAAATTGATCCTGAAAAGGGAGGGTATGAGAAAAACGCCGGTTCGGATTGGCGATAAGAAGATAAAGAAGGGAAGGGGAACAGCCATTCAATAATTTTTACGCTGTAAATTTTTTGATCGATAAGAAGATTTTTGGCTGGCCCGAGAGGATTCGAACCTCTGACCTTAGCCTCCGGAGCGCGTCCAGGGGAGTTTTTCAACTTTTTTAACGCGCTGAAACCCATTTAAATCAATAGCTTATCATCAACTTGAAAGTGGCTCAACGCCTTTAAAAGCGTCCGGTTTTGTTTGGCGTGGTGTATTAGTTGGTGTATTTTTTCAGACCTCAGCCTCTGATGGCTGTTTGTTTTTTCGGGCCGGTTTTATGATCGCCAGGCATAAAAAAACCGGGTTGACCCGGCTTCAAAGCTGCCGAAAAATACGGTAGAAATCTTTCTTCTTCAATCCGGCTTGTTCGGCCATGCTTTTGATCAATGTTTGCGAAAAAGGGGCTTTCGGGCAATCCACGGTGACTTTGTACAGCCTGCCGTTTTCCACCTTGACCCATTGCTCGTGTGACGTGCCTTTTGAAGGCCGGGCGACAAACCCGAGATAAGCGAGAATTTTCTTAACGTCCCTGCACGTCAGCGGAGGATAATCGCCGCTCATGCCGGGCGTAAAGGCATCGTTTCATCAAAAATGCGCTGATGGGTATGGCACAGGGCGATTTTCAGCCGGATAAAATGAAATCTTAGCCAGGCGGACAGCGGGGCGCTTCTCGACAGTAATTGCGCGGCATACGCTTTGTCTTCGCCTACCAGCGCATCATAGACATAATCGTTTATCATCGCTTCCAGCTTGGTTTTGACTTCTTCGAATGAGTCGCCTTGGGCGGCCAAATTGAAGTTGATGCATACAGCAACCCAGTAATTTTCTTCTTGCTCGGCATAGCATTTCAAAATCAGTTGTTTGGGATCCATGGCTCGCTCGCGGTTTTAGGAATTTATTACTAGGCCAGTATACCAGACCGATATATAAAGACCGCGCAAAAAAGCCGGGTTGTCCCGGCTTTGATGGATTGGCGATCGATTCTTACATCTTCCCGTGTTCGGCGAACGAATGTACTGCGTTCTTGCCAATAATGAAGTGATCCAGCACGATAGTGTGGGTGAGGTACGAAGCCCATACTATGGGGCTGCCAAACCTACGCCCCTCTTTCACCGCCACCAGCCAAATCCTGGGCCAAATTCACTTCTTTTCGCCCACGCGATTTTTGCGAAAAGTTGATCCTGAAAAGGGAGGGTATGAGAAAAACGCCGGTTTTGATTGGCGATAAGAAGATAAAGAAGGGAAGGGGAACAGCCACTTTACAGTCCTTTAATAGTCTTAGGGCTGTAAGTTTTTTGATCGATAAGAAGATTTTTGGCGCGCCCGAGAGGATTCGAACCTCTGACCTCAGCCTCCGGAGGGCTGCGCTCTATCCAGCTGAGCTACGGGCGCTTTGAGCCGACTATTATAACCAAATTCTAAAATAATTACGACAACATTGTTTTCAGATGAGCGAGGCTGGCCCGGCCGCGCTCTTTGACCGTTTCGGGATCGAGCTGTTTTTTGTTGGCCCATTCGAGGTCGTCTGCGGGCAGTTCGCTCAGAAAACGGCTCGGTTCGCATTCCTCGACTTCGCCGTAGCGCTTGCGGTGCGTGCAGTAGCTGAAGGTCAGGGTGCGCTGGGCGCGGGTGATGCCGACGTAGGCGAGGCGGCGTTCTTCTTCGATATTGTCGGTGTCGATGCTGTTCTGGTGCGGCAAGAGGTTTTCTTCCATCCCGATCAGGAACACGTGCGGAAATTCGAGGCCCTTTGCGGCGTGCAGAGTCATCAGGCTGACCTGGTCGCCGGCTTCTTCTTCGCGGTTGCGTTCGAGCATGTCCATCAACATGATCTTCGAGACGATATCGGACAGCTTGGCGTTGCCCGATTCTTCCTTTTCGGCCATGCGCTTGAGCCAGTCGAGCAGTTCGTAGACGTTCTTCAGCTTGCGCTCGGCGGCGTCGCGGCTGCCGGTGTTTTCCTGCAGCCATTGCTTGTAGCCGATCTGGTCGATCATCTGTTCAAGCACTGCGAACTGGTCGCCGCGTTCGGCCCGGTCGGCGGTGTCGACGATCCAGTCGCGGAACCGTTCGAGGCGGTGGACGGCGTTGTCCTGCAGCTTCTGCTTCAGTCCGAACTCGCCGCTGGCCGCGAACAGGCTGATGTGGCGCTCGTTCGCATAGGCGCCGAGTTTTTCGAGCGTGGCCGGGCCGATCTCGCGGCGCGGAGTATTGATGATGCGCAGGTACGCGGCGTCGTCGTCCGGGTTTACCAGCAGGCGCAGATAGGCCAGGATGTCCTTGATCTCGGTATAGGCGAAGAACGAGGTGCTGCCGCTGATGAAGTAGGGCACGTTGTTTTCGCGCAGGCACCGTTCGAACAGGCGCGACTGGTGGTTGCCGCGGTAGAGGATCGCATAGTCGCCGTACGAGCCGCCGGTCTTGAAGCGGTGGTGCACGATTTCGGAAACGACCTGCTGCGCTTCGGTGATCTCGTCCTTGTGGCTGAGTACGCGCAGGGGATCGCCGTAGCCGAGCCGGCTCCACAGGCGTTTTTCGAACACGTGCGGATTGTTTGCGATCAATTGGTTCGCGACTTTCAGGATGCGGCCGGTCGAGCGGTAGTTTTGTTCGAGCTTGATCACCTGCAGGCGCGGGTAATCCCGTTGCAATTGCGCCAGGTTTTCCGGTTGCGCGCCGCGCCAGGCGTAGATCGACTGGTCGTCGTCGCCGACCACGGTAAAGCGGCCGAGATTGCCGGCGAGCTGGCGGACCAGTTCGTACTGGGTCGAGTTGGTGTCTTGGTATTCGTCGACCAACAGGTAGCGGATCTTGTTCTGCCATTTCTCGCGGATCGCCGGATGCTGCTGGAACAGCAGCACCGGGATCAGGATCAGGTCGTCGAAATCGGCCGCGTTATAGGCTTTCAGGCTCTGGATGTAGTCCGCGTAGAGCAGAGCGGCGTGATGCTGTTCCTGGGTCGCGTGCGAGAGCGCCTGTTCGGGCGTCACGAACGCGTTTTTCCACTGGCCGATTTGCCAGGCGTAGCGCTCGTACTGGTCCGGATCGAAGCTAAGGGAACTGTGCGCGATCAGGTTGCGCAGCAGGGTCTGTTTGTCCTGCTCGTCGAATAGGGTCAGGCCAGGCTTGTAGCCGAGCGTTTTGGCTTCGGCGCGCAGGATGTCGAGCCCGAGCGAATGGAAGGTCGAGACGCGCAGGCCGCGCAATTGGTTGTCGTCGAGCAATCGGGACACCCGGGTCTTCATTTCGCGCGCGGCCTTGTTGGTAAAGGTGACCGCCGCGATATGGCGCGCGGGCGTGCCTTGTTTGACCAGGTAGGCGATCTTTTCGGTAATTACGCGGGTCTTGCCGCTGCCGGCGCCGGCCAGCACCAGTAGGGGGCGGTCGATGGCTTTGACGGCGGCTTGTTGCTCTGGGTTTAGCTTGTTCATGGATCGGTTGGTTTGTGGCATTTCCGTCCGCTCGAAAAGCCGGCAGCCTGCCGATGGGCGGGACGCCATTGTAGAGGTTCGGGCGCTCGGAAAAAAGTCCGGCAAGTAAAAAATCCGCTTTTGCTTGTGGAACGAGGGACAGGCGGGTGAGGATCAGGAATTTATCGGCGCCGAATAGGCTGAAAATACCTTTTCCCGGTGAAGCAATGCCTTAAGGATCGGGTAGGAAAGAACTTTCCGAAGTTGATCGTTTCGAAAAGCGGATTGTTCATTCCCCTCTTTGAAAAAGACGACTGCATGGATGCAGGAGGTAGGGCAATGCAGGAGCGATTGCCGACGACTGCATGGATGCAGGAGGTAGGGCAATGCAGGAGCGATTGCCGAGGGGTTAGGGGAGATTTTCCAAAATATAAATCCCCCTCGATCCCCCTTTTTCAAAGGGGGAGATGTATTTGACGAAGTTCCTCTTTTTCAAAGGGGAAAATTATTTTTGACGAAATCCTAAGTTAAAGTTGGGCCTGTCAATTCCGGCAATCCATGCCGGAATGACGGCTTAACTTAGAATTGGGTCGATCATTACTTCCCTCTCTCGTTCTCCAACCGAGCGCTTATCCGTAATACCGCCTTTACCCGGCTTGGGCTACACCCCAAAGGATAAACCGCTGTAGGGTACGCTGTGCGTACCTTTTCATCCCCCCTAATGGTACGCACAGCGTACCCTACAACTGGTGGTTGTATTTAAAGAACGTCTCTACACGGTTGTCGCCATACGAGGGGGCTCTCAGGACGCGCGCCGAGCGTGGGAACGATCAGGAGGCATGTCGGGAGGTTATTTTTAGCCACATCCTTAATTCTGAAAAAAGGGGGGGGCGTTCGTGGGTGAATTTTTTATTATTTTTTGAAGGGCGCGTTGGCGCGAATATTGCATTTCTGTTTTTATTAAATTCTTTTTTAAGTTGCGCGTCTACCGCCATGCCGAATTTCTTGATAGTCGAATGCGGAGTCGATAATACTCCCTTGGAAAGTGCCCTGCTTGAGGACGGCTCCGAAACGGTTTCGATTCAGTACGGGCCGTCGTTCATTGCGCAGGTCAGGGAAATAAGGCCGGACGCGGTCATTTTCAATCTTGAATCGCCTTCCGAGGCGCTGCTGGCCGACCTTCTCGCGCTGAGCCGGCAGTCGCCGCTGCCGGTGATCATGTTTGCGGCCGACGGCAGCAGTGCGACGATCCAGAAAGCGATTCAGTCGGAAGTCACGTCTTACGAGGTGAATGGCCTGGATGGCGATCGGCTTCCTTCCATCATCCAGGTGGCCCTGGCCCGGTTCAAGCATCAACAGGCGCTCAAACAGGCGCTGCAGGAAGCGAAAATCCAGCTCGAAGACAGGAAGCAGATCGACCGCGCCAAAGCGATTTTGATCAACACGCGAAACTTTACCGAGAACGAAGCCTACCATACTCTCCGAAAACTGGCGATGGACCGGAATATCACGCTGGGCCAGATGGCCCGGAACGTGATTGCGATGGCGGAATTGCTGAAATAGAACGCTGACTTTTATCGACCCGCCATGAAAACGTTTATCAAAGTGATCGAAATCTGGATTCCCGACAAAGAACGGACGCAGTTGGAGTTCGGCTCGGGATTGTACGGCAGCTTGACGGATTTCAAGCGCATCAGCGAAAAACAGCGTTTCGCTTACGACGAAGGGTTGCCGGGCAAAGCATGGGCCGCGGGCCACCCGATCGTGCTGAGCCGGTTTGAAGATTCCTATTTCAAGCGCACCGCCGCGGCGCAAAAAGCGGGTTTGACCTGCGGCATCGCCATGCCGATTTTCTCCGGCGATTTTTTATTGGCTATCGTGGTGTTTCTCTGCGGGGACGATCGGGAGCAGGCCGGGGCGATCGAGGTCTGGTGCAACGAGCCGGCCGCCCCGGAAACCCTTCATGTGCTGGACGGCTATTACGGTTCCTTGGGGCAATTCGAGGCTTTATCCCGGCAAATCAGGCTTGCCAAGGGGCAAGGCATACCGGGCATGGCCTGGGAGGCGGGGATGCCGGTTTTGACCGAGGATATCGGCCTGGCGGCCGGTTTTCCCCGCGCGGAGGAAGCGCAAAAATCGGGCGTTGCCACCGGGCTGGGCATTCCGTTTATTCACGGCGATGAGCAAGTTTATGCGATCACTTTTCTTTCCGCGAACGCGACGCCCCTCGCCAAGCGCATCCAGATATGGGTTCCGGATCCCGAGCGCGGACAGTTGGTCTGCCGGCAAAGCTACAGCAAAAACAGCAACAATCTGGCGGAAATCTTCGAAACGCTGACGGTCGACAAGGGAGCAGGCGCCTTGGGCCGGGCCTGGCTGACCGGCATGCCGTCGATCAGCGGCAATCAGGAAGAAGTCTATAACGTCGAACTGGACGATCTCAGCAGCATGCTGGCGATTCCGGTGATCGAGCAAGGGCGGCTGAAGGCGATCGTGACGTTTCTGTTTTGAAGTTTTCTCCGGTCGAGCCGGAAGCTTTCGTCCTCATGTTTAGGCATAGGAACGGTTAGGCCTGAATTTTTCAACTTTCGCCGGCCGATCGATTCGCCGAACAGTCGCATTGGCGCCGGCTCGGCCGCCCTCTTTTCCTCTCATCCGCCCCGGGTCATTCAATCGCCCCGCACCATTCGAACACTCGGCCTGCACCAGATTGGTTCGGCTGCCGGCGCAATTATCATAAATTTAGCAATTAAATGGGGAAAGTTCCAAAATATTGCCGTCTCTCTCCGCTGTGGTGCGTTTTTTGCTTCATCTTTAGAACGCATGTCCCCGGCATGTCCAAATCGGTTCTTGATTGAACTGCTCATAATCACTTTCGGATGTAGAGAAAATTATGTCTTATTTAGTCCCTTCAGAATTTGTCACAAAAATGGTGGATGCGGGTGAATCCAAAATTTTCATGTCGACCCGGGATACGATAATTCGGGCTTATATGGCCGGCGCTATCCTGGCATTGGCCGCTGTGTTCGCGGTTTCGATGACCGTCCAGACAGGTTCGCCGCTGATTGGCGCGATCCTGTTTCCGGTCGGCTTTTCGATGCTGTACCTGTTGGGTTTCGACCTTCTGACCGGCGTTTTCGTATTGACTCCGCTGGCGCTGATCGACAAACGGCCGGGCGTTACGATCGGCGGCGTGTTAAGGAACTGGAGCCTGGTTTTCGTCGGCAATTTCATGGGGGCGTTTACGGTGGCGGTGATGATGTCCATTGTCTTCACGTTCGGTTTTTCGACCGAGCCGAATGAAGTGGGGCAGAAAATCGCCGGCATCGGCGAAGCGCGGACCCTGGGCTACGCAAAATACGGTGCGGCCGGCATGCTGACGCTGTTCATCAGAGGCATGCTTTGCAACTGGATGGTATCCACCGGCGTGGTCGGGGCGATGATTTCCACCACGGTCAGCGGCAAGGTGATCGCGATGTGGATGCCGATCATGCTGTTCTTTGCGATGACTTTCGAGCATTCCATTGTCAATATGTTCCTGTTTCCCTCCGGACTGATCATGGGCGGAAAATTCTCGATCATGGATTATCTGATCTGGAACGAAATTCCGACGGTAGTCGGAAACCTGGTCGGCGGACTGGCCTTTACCGGACTAACCTTGTATTCCACGCACGTCAAAACGGCGCCCAAACGCTCTATTGCCTGATTTGAGCACCACCTTAAAGCTTCTGCCGGCTTCTCCGGCTGAAGCTTTCTCGTTTTTTCTTTATATACGCGCTGAATGCCCGGTCAATTAAAAGCCGCCCTAGGGAAATATTCCGAAAAAGGCCGCAAGGAAATCAATCAGGATTTTCACGGCGCCCATATTCCGAAAGAACCTCAATTGAGCTTTAAAGGAATTGCCGTTGCGCTGGCCGACGGGATCAGCAGCAGCGACGTGAGCCATATCGCCAGCGAAGCCGCCGTGACGGGATTTCTGGAGGATTATTACTGCACTTCGGAGGCTTGGTCCGTTCAGAAATCCGCACAGCAGGTCCTGCAGGCGGCCAATTCGTGGCTGCATGCCCAGACCCGGCAAAGCCCGTATCGCTACGATAAGGACAGAGGATACGTCTGCACTTTGAGCGCAATGGTGATCAAATCGACCACCGCGCATATTTTTCATGTAGGCGATTCGCGCATCTATCGATTGCGCGGCAATGCGCTGGAACAATTGACCAATGATCACCGGTTTTGGGTTTCGCAGGACGAAAGTTATCTGGGCCGTGCGTTGGGAATCAATCCGCAGATCGAGATCGACTATCGCGCTCTGCAAGTCGAAGTCGGCGACGCTTTTTTATTTGCGACGGACGGCGTTTACGAATATGCCGGCCCCGGTTTCGTCGTCGATGCGTTCAAAGCGCATTCGAACGATCCGGATGCGGCGGCGAAAGCGATCGTGGTGGAAGCCTACCGGCAAGGCAGTCCGGATAATTTGACCGCCTTGGTGGTCCGGGTCGAAGACCTGCCCGGCCAGGATGCCGACGCGCTTTACCGGCAGTTGACCGAGCTGCCTTTTCCTCCGCCGTTGGACGCCCGTATGGTTTTCGACGGCTACAAGATCGTCAGGGAAGTCCATGCCAGCAGCCGCAGCCACGTATATCTGGCGGTGGATAACGACACCGGTGCGTCCGTCATCCTGAAAACGCCGTCGATCGATCTTCGCGGCGACCCCGCTTACCTGGAAAGGTTTCTGACGGAAGAGTGGATCGCGCGGCGCATCAATAGCGCCTACGTGTTGAAACCCTGCGTCCGGACGCGGCAGCGCAACTATCTCTATCTCGCGACCGAATTCGTCGACGGCAAGACATTGACGCAGTGGATGATCGACAACCCGAAACCGGATATGGAATCCGTGCGCGGCATCGTCGAACAAATCGCCAAAGGCCTGCGCGCTTTTCACCGGCTGGAAATGCTGCATCAGGACCTGCGGCCGGACAATATCATGATCGACACGACCGGCACGGTCAGGATCATCGATTTCGGCTCGACGAAAGTGGCCGGCCTGATGGAGATCGCCACGCCGATTCAGCGCAGCGAACTGCTCGGAACCGCGCAATATACCGCGCCGGAATATTTTCTGGGAGAAAGCGGGACGACCCGTTCGGACATTTTTTCGCTGGGCGTGATCACCTATCAGATGTTGTCGGGGAAACTGCCCTACGGCGCCGAAGTCTCCAAAGCCAGGTCCCGCGCCGCGCAAAAGAAGTTGGGCTATTGCTCGGTGCTGGATGACGATCGCGAGATTCCCGCCTGGATCGACGATGTGCTCCGGAAGGCGGTGCATCCGAATCCGTATCAGCGCTACGAGGAGTTATCCGAATTTATCTACGATCTTCGCCACCCGAACCAGGCGTTTCTGAATAAAACCCGGCCGCCCCTGATCGAACGCCATCCGGTGGCTTTTTGGAAAAGCGTTGCTTTAATTCTGGCAATTACGGTTGTCGCATTGTTGTTCAAATTAAAAAGTGAGGAGTCTAAAAATGAAAACCGCACCCGCACAAACGCCGTCGTCCGGCAAAGCCGAATCGCTGCTGACCAAAGAGCAAATGACCGACCTGATCATTACGGCGAAAGTGAAAAAACAGCTGACCTGGACCGCGATTGCGGAACAGGTCGGCGTCGATGAAGTCTGGCTGGCTTCGGCCTGCCTGGGCATGAACAGCATGAAGCAGGACATTGCCGAAAAGCTCTGCGCCGTTTTGGAACTGCCTGCCGAAGTTCAAACCGCCTTGGAAATGTTTCCTTATAAACGATGGTCTTTTGATGTCCCTCAAGATCCGCTTATTTACCGGCTTTACGAAATCGTCGGCGTTTACGGCGAAACTTTGAAGGAAATCATTCATGAAAAGTTCGGCGACGGCATCATGAGCGCCATCGATTTCAGCATGACGGTCGGCAAAGAAGAAAACCTCGCCGGCGACCGCGTCGTGATCACGATGAACGGCAAATTTTTGCCTTACAAATCGTGGTAACCGGTTTGTTGCTTTAGCATAGCGTTTGGGGGGCAGCCGGGTCATCGCTCGGTTGCCTCTGCTTTTTTCTTTCGGTTCAATCGTCGGCTTTCGGCAAAGATCATGTCGAGGGCTGATTCTTCCGCCTCAATGCCGTGGGGCCTTCAGCGTTCCGAACTGCAGCGTAAGTAAAATCCGCATCCCCGTTAGCGCATGTTCATATTGCGTCCGGGGAATGCATGCGTTTTTCCATGCGCGTGGGAGGGCACCCGCATTTCCCCTTATCCAATCCATGATGCCGTTCAATATTCGCTAAGAATTACTGCCCTGTAGGGCAAAAGTCCTCTACCGAGGCGCGGCATTGCTTAGGATCTGGCCTATATGGGGGATAGACCTGCCAGGTTTTTAAAACCTGGCAGGTCTTGGGCCGGGAAGTGATTTGGAGCCGAATTCTTAGGGCTGTATGCCCGAAACGGGAAGCTTCAGCCCGGTATTTTGCGAATCAAACCCCTTTTGTCTTAACTTGGTGCAATGCGGTAGGTCTCCTGCACGTTCATTGGGCAATCTCTCCGCTCCCGTTCGCCGGTTTATTTCTGCAAATAAATAAATTCATGCAAATGGCTTATGCAAATATATGAAAAATAATAAAAAATAAAGAAAAAGAAGGGGTTTGTGGTATTGGCACAAATAATGCTTTTACCCAAGTGAAGACTCTAACGGTGGGGTCAAAAATTTGTGCTTAAAGATGAGCGATTGACAAAGGCATCACTATGGGATGCGGCATTGCCGGCGTTCCCGCAGTAAGACTGCTTTATGCCTTAAATTTTACCCCGAGATGAATTTTATGAAACAAGGAACATTTACCCTGACTCAATTGGCCGGCCTATTCGCCAAGGCGGCAGCTACTACGGCTTTGATCTTCAGTACTTCCGCCGGTGCGGTGACCGAGAATTTGGAAACCGAAACCGTTAGGCTCGGCTTTATCAAGCTGACCGATATGGCGCCGCTCGCGGTCGCTTTCGAAAAAGGTTTTTTCGAGGATGAAGGCTTGTCCGTGCAAGTGGAGGCGCAGGCTAACTGGAAAGTCGTGCTGGACCGCGTATTGAGCGGCGAACTGGACGGCGCCCACATGTTGGTGTCGCTGCCTTTCGGCGCAGCGATCGGTTACGGTACGAAAGGCGACATCATCAGTGCCTTGACGCTGTCTTCGAATGGCGTTGCGATTTCCGTATCGAACGACGTCTGGAAAGAAATGAAACCGCAGATTCCTGTGAAGGACGGCAAGCCGGTGCATCCGATCAAGGCGGATGCGCTGAAGCCGGTGCTCGAAAAATATAAGGCGGCCGGCAAACCGTTCAACATGGGGATGACTTTTCCGGTCGGTCCGCACAACTTTAAACTGCGTTACTGGCTGGCGGCCGGCGGCATCAATCCGGGCTTCTATGCACCGCCTCAGGATACGTCCGGACAAATCAATGCCGAAGCATTGCTGTCGGTAACGCCGCCGCCGCAAATGCCGGCAACCCTGGATTCCGGTACGATCGTCGGTTACTGCGTCGGTGAGCCCTGGAACCAGCAAGTCGTATTCAAGGGTATTGGCGTGCCGGTAATCGGTGATGTTGAATTGATGAAGAACAGCACCGACAAAATTTTCGGCGTAAACAAAGCCTGGGCCGAAAAACATCCGAATACGCATAAGGCGTTGATCAAGGCGCTGATTCGAGCGGAGATGTGGCTGGATGCGGAAAACAACAAAAACCGCAACGAAGCCGTCGAGATGCTCTCGCAAACCCAATATGTCGGCGCCGATTATGACGTGATCGCGAACAGCATGAACGGTACTTTCGAGTATGAAAAAGGCGACAAGCGCTCGTTGCCCGATTTCAACGTGTTCTTCCGCTACAACTCTTCGTATCCGTATTACAGCGATGCGGTCTGGAATCTGACCCAGATGCGCCGTTGGGGCCAAATCAGCGAAGCGAAGCCGGATTCCTGGTATATGGATGTGGCCAAGCAAGTTTACCGTCCCGATATCTACATGGCGGCTGCGAAAGAGCTGATCGCCGAAGGCAAGGCGAAGGCCAGCGATTTTCCGCCTGAAAGCGAAACCGGTATCAAGCCGCCGAATGCCGACTTCATTGACGGTGTTGTCTTCGATGCGACGAAGCCGAACGAATACCTGACCAAATTCCCCATTGGTCTAAAAGGCAAGCAAAAGGTCACCGGCGGCAAGATCGTCGAGTAACGGCCCGGAAGCTTGATTAAGGGTTAACCCTTCTTGTTCTAGATGTGCCTCTGATGTGTACAACGGATGTCGAGTGAGTGCAGGGACGCACATTTTTTTCGGCACGATTCCTTCAAGACACCACTTATTCGGATCCCCCCGGTAACGGGCGCGGGCAAATTATGAATAACAAATTGATCAAATTCTTGAATATTACCGGTTTGACCTGGTTTATTCCGATGGTGAAAATCGCCTCGGGAGAAAATCCCGCGCAGCAACTGCGCCAGTTATGGCTGATGATGGGCGTGCCGTTCATCGCCTTCCTGCTGTTTTTGGGACTGTGGAGTTTTTCCGCAGCGCGCGTGAATACCAGCCTCGGCGCGATTCCGGGACCCGTTGCGGTCTGGCAGGAGGCCGGCGGGCTGATGGACGAGCATCATGCGCAGCGCCAAAAAGAACGCCAGTATTACGAGCGCCAGGAAGCCCGGATCAAGCAGGCGCAGGCCGAGCATCCCGACCAGCCGCCTCCGAAAGCGCGCCCTTATAACGGCAAAGGCACCTATCTGGATCAGATCGGCACCAGTCTGGCAACCGTATTCACCGGCTTCTTTCTGGCGACGCTGGTCGCGGTGCCGGTCGGTCTTTTGTGCGGCATGAGCCCGACCATCAATACGGCGATCAATCCGCTGATCCAGATCTTCAAGCCGGTGTCGCCTTTGGCCTGGCTGCCGATCGTGACTCTGGTCGTTAGTGCGGTCTACGTTACCACCGACGATTCCTGGTTCGAAAAATCGTTCCTGACTTCCGCGATCACGGTAACCCTGTGTTCGCTGTGGCCGACGCTGATCAATACGGCGGTCGGCGTTTCCTCGATCGACAAGGATCTGGTCAATGTCGGCAAGGTGCTCCGCTTGAACTGGAGCACGCAGATCAAGAAGATCATCCTGCCTTCGGCCGTACCCTACATTTTTACCGGCATGCGGCTGTCGCTGGGGGTGGGCTGGATGGTGCTGATCGCGGCAGAAATGCTGGCGCAGAATCCGGGGCTCGGCAAGTTCGTCTGGGACGAGTTTCAGAACGGCAGTTCCAACTCGCTGGGCCGGATCATGGTGGCGGTGTTTACGATCGGGATCATCGGCTTCATTCTGGACCGGATCATGCAGTCGCTGCAAAAAGTCTTTTCTTTCGGACGCTGAGGGGAGGCCGGCATGATTTCAGCCCAATTAAAGTCGAACAATGCCGACGTTTCGGATCGCCCGAAGGACAATGTGGTAGAGCTTCCTGCGAAAACCCGGGCTTCCGAACCGAAGGGCTCCAAAGAGGCAGCCGCCAAGACGCTGCTTGAATTGAAGGATGTCTGCAAGTCCTACGGCGAAGGGACGCAGAAGACTTCGATATTGAAGGACATCAACCTGACGATCCGCGAAGGCGAATTCATCGCGATCGTCGGTTTTTCCGGCAGCGGCAAGACGACGCTGGTGTCGATCATCGCCGGCCTGTGCGGCGTCGACAGCGGCGACGTGTTGAAGCAGGGCCAGCCGATCACGGCGCCCGGCCCGGACCGCGGCGTGGTGTTTCAGAATTATTCCCTGATGCCCTGGCTGACCGTGTACGAAAACGTCGCTTTGGCGGTCGATCAGATTTACCGGGACTGGACGCCCGCGCAACGCCAGGCGCATACCGAGAAATACGTGCGGATGGTGAATCTCGGCGCCGCGATGGACAAAATGCCGGCCGAACTTTCAGGCGGCATGCGCCAGCGGGTCAACGTCGCACGGGCCCTGGCGGCGAATCCGGACATCCTGCTGCTCGACGAGCCCTTGAGTGCGTTGGATGCGTTGACCCGCGGTAATCTGCAGGACGAAATTCTGCAGATTTGGGAGCAGGACAAGAAAACGGTGGTGCTGATCACCAATGATGTCGACGAGGCGATCTATATGGCCGACCGGGTCATTCCGCTGAATCCGGGACCGGATGCGACGTTCGGCCCTGCGTTCAAGATCGACATCGAGCGGCCGCGCGACCGGACCGCGCTGAACCATAACGAAGAATTCAAGCGCCTGCGTGCCGACATCACCCGTTATCTGATGCAGGTGGGCCTCGAAAAAAACCGGCAGGATAATGCGGACCGCGTGGTGTTGCCGAATGTCCGCCCGAACACCGGCAACGACTGGAAAACGGATACGTCGGCCCTGAAACCTTCGCAGGACGATCTGGGCCGGCCGCGCTATCTGGAGTTCTCGCAAGTCTCGAAAATCTACCCCACGCCGGACGGCAACAGCACCGTCAAGGTGGTCGACGGCTTCGACATGAAGTTGAAAAAGGGGGAATTCATTTCGATCATCGGCCACTCGGGCTGCGGCAAATCGACCGTGCTGTCGATGACCGCCGGCCTGAACGAGATTTCGGAAGGCGGCATCGTGCTGGATAACCGGGAAATCGATAGCGCCGGTCCCGACCGCGGCGTGGTGTTTCAGGCACCCAGCCTGTTTCCCTGGCTGACGGCATTCGAGAACGTGACTTTGGGCGTCGATAAAGTCTATCCGCATGCGACCCAGGCCGAACGCGACGACATCGTCGAATATTACCTGACTCGCGTGGGCCTCGGCGATTCGCTGCATAAAAAAGCCGCCGACATGTCGAACGGCATGCGGCAACGGGTCGGCATCGCCAGAGCGTTTGCGCTGTCGCCCAAATTGCTGCTGCTGGACGAGCCTTTCGGGATGCTGGACTCTTTAACGCGTTGGGAATTGCAGGAAGTATTGATGGAGGTGTGGGAGCGGACGCATGTGACCGCGATTATTGTGACGCACGACGTCGATGAGGCGATCTTGCTGGCCGACCGGGTCGTGATGATGACCAACGGTCCGCACGCCAAAATCGGCAAGATTCAGGACATCGATCTGCCGAGGCCGCGCAGCCGCAAGGCGCTCCTGGCGCATCCCGATTACTACCGTTACCGGGAAAGCCTGCTGACCTTCCTCGCCGAATGCGACCACACTCACTAACGCCACGCCAATCACAGAATTTAAGGAATTGCCATGACACATTACACCTCTAAAGTTACCTTTCTGTCGCTGTCCTTGCTGAGCAGTGCGGCGATGGCCGACGTGACGCAGGAAATCGAGGATGCGCTGAATTTTTACCATTACGGCAACAACGGCGCGATCAAAGCCGATATCAATTACCGGTGGGAGAACGTCGACCAGGACAAGGGCACGGCCAAAACCGCGAATGCAAATACCGCCCGGTTCCGGTTGGGTGCCCAATCGCCGAAGTTTTACGGCTTTCAGGGCTATGCCGAATTCGAAGGGCTTTGGGCGATGCAGGAGGACTACAACAGCACCCGGAACAAAAACACAACCTACTCTACGATTGCCGATCCCGAGAAAACCGAGCTGAACCAGTTATGGATCAGTTATTCGGGCATACCCGATACGATTATCAAAGGCGGCCGGCAGCGCATCAAACTGGACGACGACCGCTATATCGGCAACGTCGGCTGGCGGCAACTCGAAACCACCTACGATGCGATCCTGCTGACGCACGCCAACCAGCAGATTTTCGGACTGACGATCAATGCCGGTTATATCGGCAACGTGCAGACCTTTACTTCGACGACGGAAAATATCGAAGCGCCGATCTTGAACATCAATTATAAGGTGGGCGATTACGGCAATCTGGTCGCTTACGGTTACTGGCTGGACTACCAGGATGTCAATCCGGGGCCGGCGGCGGGCAGAAACCTGTTTCTGGAAAAATCCAATCAGACCTACGGTATCCGTTTCAACGGTTCGTCGCCGAAACTCTTCGATACGATCAATCTGCTTTATACGGCCGAATGGGCCGACCAGAAGGATTACGGCCACGGCACGACCAAGTACGAAGCCGACCGTTTCAATTTCATGGGCGGCGTCAAGGCCTTCAACGTCAGCGTGATGGGGGCTTGGGAGCAGTTGAACGGCTACGGGGTCAACAAAACCTTCGATACGCCGCTCGGCACAAATCATGCCTTCCAGGGCTGGGCCGATCTGTTCCTGACCACGCCGGCGAACGGGATCCGCGATCTGTTCGGCACGGTGATGGTCGAGTTCCCGCGTTACCAAACCACCGTGACCGGCGTCTATCATGATTTCAGCGACGACACCGGGCAAATGGCTTACGGCAAGGAATGGGATTTCCAGGTCGTCAAGAAATTCGGCAAGCATTATTCGGTGCTGGCCAAATACGCCAACTTTAACGCGGATACCGGTTTTGCGGCGACCGATACGCAAAAAATCTGGTTTCAAGCGAACGTCAGTTTCTAAAACTTAAAAATCGGCGGCATCCGGCCGGCCCTTTCGCGGAAGGGCCGGACCGCCGAAAGGGCCGGAATCGATTTTATGTTACACTGTGCGGTTTAAGTAACATCTAATCCAACCGATTCTCCCGCCGGACCGATGCCCGAACTCCCCGAAGTCGAAACCACCCGCCGCGGCATTGCGCCAGCCATTCAAGGCCGCCTTATCCGGCAAGTCATCGTCCGCCAGCCGAGGCTGCGCTGGCCCGTGCCCGAGTCGCTCTCCGAAACGGTAACAGGGCAAGCCGTCCAATCGGTTGAGCGGCGCGCCAAATATCTTCTTCTGCGCACCGAGCGGGGGACGTTGATCATGCATCTCGGCATGTCGGGCAGTTTGAGGATTCTGACGGAGGGACAGCCTTACGGCAAGCACGATCATGTCGATCTGATTTTTAGCGACCGGACGCTGCTCCGGTTCAACGACCCCCGCCGTTTCGGAGCCGTGTTGTGGACCACCGGGCCGGTTGCCGATCATCCGTTGTTGAAAGATTTGGGCCCTGAGCCGTTGACGGACGATTTCGACGGGGCGCACCTCTATGCGTTGGCGCAAAACCGCAAGATTCCCGTCAAGTCCTTCATTATGGACAGCCGTATCGTAGTCGGCGTCGGCAATATTTACGCGAACGAAGCGCTGTTCAGGGCCGGCATTCTGCCGACCCGGCATGCCGGCAAAATTTCGCTCGCGCGCTACCGGCGTCTTGCCGAGTGCATAGTTCTCGTGTTAGAGGATGCGATCCGGCAAGGCGGTACGACCTTGCGCGATTTTGTGAATGAGGCCGGCAGGCCCGGTTATTTCAAACAGCAACTTCGGGTTTACGGCCGTGCGGGACTGCCTTGTCCGCTGTGCGGCGAGCCTTTGACCGAAATTCGCGTGTCGGGACGTTCAACCGTTTTCTGCAGACAGTGCCAGCGATAGTCCGGACTGCACACTCCGACTGCCTGACAGTTTTATCGATGTGATACAATTACACCGAGTTATGAACCTTTTCTCGGGATTTGCCTGCTAAAATCTGATAGTCTAGGTTATCCTGAACTATTTACCTTTCTTAAACTCTCATTTTTTAAGTCATAAAATCCGCAAATTTTACTATTCCCGAATCAAAGTGATGAGAATCCGAACGCTTGATATTGTATTGTCTCTCTGCTCGCTGACGGCCGGTCCGGCGTTCGCAACAACCTATGACCTGCCGCCTAATGGCGATTCGGTCGTAATGGAGTACGCCCAGCCGACCGCCTTTACCAAAGCGGAAGAAGATGAAACGTTGTTGGACGTGGCGCGGCAGTATCGACTGGGGCAAATGGAAATCGTCCGCCTGAACCAGAAAGTCGATCGCTGGCATGTCAAAAAAGGCGAACCGGTGCGCCTGGCCAACCGGCGTATTCTGCCGGACACGCCGCATGAGGGTATTACGCTGAACCTGTCCGAATACCGGATGTATTATTACCCGCCCGGAGGAAAGCAGGTGATGTCCTTCGCGCACGGCATCGGCCGGCAGGATTGGAAGACGCCTCTCGGAAAAACGAAAGTCATCAAAAAAGTGAAGGATCCCAGCTGGCATCCGCCCGAGTCGATCCGACGCGAGCATGCGGCAATGGGAGATCCGCTGCCGGAAGTCGTGCCGCCCGGGCCGCACAATCCGCTGGGGGCTTATGCGCTGTATTTGAATCTGCCCGGCGACTATCGGATTCACGGTACCGACATCGACAAGATTTACGGGATCGGGATGCAGATCACGCACGGCTGCGTTCGGATGTATCCGGAAGACATTGAGGCTTTATACCAGCATGCGCCGATCGGCACGCCCGTCTATATCGTGAAACAACCGATCAAAGTCGGCTGGCTCAACAATACTCTCTATATCGAGGCCCATCCCGATCTGGAAGGCGAGGAGATGAGTCAGGACGAACGCTATGCGCTCGCGCTTGGTCTGATTCAGAAGGTGACTCAAGAAGAAATGCCGGATTTCGATCAGAAAATATTGAATCAGGTTTTGCACGACCTCGACGGTGAGCCGACAGCGATCTATGAAAGGCTGCCGCCGCTGGAGCATGAACAGCCTGAAGGGGTTACCCGAGAGGCCAGCGGAGCTGCTTCCCCCGGTTATTACAGGGGGTCTTAACTTCCCGAAGCGCCGGCTGTTCCGCCAGCCGGTGCTTTAATTATTCCTGGGACGCACCCGACTCGCACTTGAGTTCCCGTGAGAGCAGGTTTTGTACTGCAGCGGCCGGGGATAAGCCTTCATACAGTACCTTGAAAACCTGCTCGGTGATCGGCATTTCGATCGAATATTTCCGGGCGAGCAGGTAAGTTTCTTTCGCTGCGAACACCCCCTCGATTTCCTGGCCTATCTCCCGGATCGCAGGTTCCAAGGCCTGGCCTCGCCCGAGCGCGATGCCTAGACGGCGGTTCCTGGACTGGTTGTCGGTGCAGGTCAGCACCAGATCGCCAAGCCCTGCAAGTCCCATGAAGGTTTCCTGGTGGCCGCGAAGACGGAGGCCGAGCCGGATGATCTCGGTCAAGCCCCGGGTGATCAGTGCCGCCCGGGTATTTGCGCCGAAGCCCAGCCCGTCCGCGATGCCTGCTGCGATTGCCATCACGTTTTTCACTGCGCCTCCGACCTCGACGCCGATGATGTCGGTGCTGGTGTAAGTCCGGAAACGACTGCTGTGGAAAAATTGCGCCAGTCGACTCGAAAATTCAATGTGCGGCGAGGCGACCGTAATCGCGGTTGGTAATTCGGCCGCGACTTCCTGCGCAAAGGTCGGTCCGGACAGTACCGCAACCGGCGTCTGCTCGGAAAACAGCGAAATCACCAGTTCATGCAGCAACGAGCCGTCATCCGGATTGAAGCCTTTAGTGGCCCAGGCGATCTGGAGGGATTCCGGCGCAAACGGTTTCAATTGCTCCAGCGTCGTTTTAAAAGCGTGGCTCGGAACCGCGATCAACAGCAGATCGGTAAAGCTGCAGATTTCCCGAAGCTCGGCGGTAACGGACAAGTTTGCCGGAAAAGCGGCGCCGGGTAAGTAGTGCTTGTTTTCCCGGTCAGCCGAAAGCGCCTCGATATGATCCGGATGATGTCCCCACAGTAGAACGTCGCAACCGGTTCGCGCCGCCTGGATCGCCAACGCGGTTCCCCAGGAGCCGGCGCCCAGAATGCCGATTTTTCTTGGGGTCATCGCTTAGTTCAGGTTTTCCTTCGCAGGCGTTTGATTTTGTGCGTTTTGCATATGCTGGGCATACAATGCATCGAAATTCACCGGCGCCAGTAACAGTTGCGGAAAGCCGCCTTTGGCGACCAGGTCGGACACCACTTCGCGGGCATAAGGAAACAGAATGTTCGGACAGAAACTGCCGACCATCGGCCCGAGTTCCTGGTCGGTGAAGCCTGCCATCGTAAAGATGCCGGCCTGGTTCACTTCGACAAGATAAGCCGTGGAGCTCGCGATTTTGACCGTGATCGTTACCGTCAGCACGACCTCGTACAGGTTTTTATCGAGTGTTTCGACACGGGTGCTCAGGTTGAAATCGACAACCGGCTCCCACTTCTCCATGAAGACTTTCGGCGAATTCGGCGTTTCGAAAGAGAGATCTTTGGTATAGATTTTTTGAATTGCGAATTGTTTTTCGACGTTTTGGTGTTCTTCTGCCATGATAGCTTTTCAGTTAAAGAGTGGATATTTTTGGATCATCGCTCAATTCGGATGACCGCAAGGTTATAAAAGGGTCCATTTAAAAAAGCGGGTTACAGGTCATGCCTGTAATCCGCTTTTTTATGGGGTTGGGTAAGCCGATTGACGACCGGGGTCGGTGGGGTCAGGCGTTCGCTTTTTGCTTGCGGCGGCTGGCGACCGGCAGTTTGTAGTCTTCCGTCCAGGCATCCATTCCGCCGGTAATCACGAATATCTGCTCGAAGCCGGCTTTGGCCAATTTCTTGGCGGCGGTCAGGGAGCGGGTGCCGTTCTGGCAGACGACCAGCAGGGGAGCTTTTTTGTCGCTGGTAATTTTGGGCAGTTGTTCGTCCAGCTTGCTGAGCGGTGCATTGATTGCGTTTTCGATATGGCTGTCCGAGAAATCGGGCGCCTCGCGCACGTCGAGGATCTCAATGTCGCCTTCGTTCATCTTCGCAACGGCGAGCATCGGCGTGATGGGCTTGAATTTTTTGAAAGCCACATCAAAAAATTCTTGAATCAATAAATAAGTGACGACCGCCAGCGCGAGCGAATAAACGTAGTGGTTGAAAATGAATTCGAAAAGACGTTGCATGGATTGATTGGTTGAAACGGATGAAGGGTAAGGAATTAAATCACATCAATGCCGCGAACAAAAGACATCGCGCATCATGTTGATCAGCTGCAGCATTCGGTTGTCGTCGATGTAGTAATAGACCCGGTTCGCTTCTTTTTTGGATCCCAGAATGTTTTTTTCGCGCAGGATGGCGAGATGTTGGGAAATGTTGCTTTGCGAGGTGCCCACCTGTTCGACGATGTCCTGTACACTGACCGAATTGGTGCCTAAAACGCACAATATTTTTAGCCGTAAGGGATGCGACATCGCCTTGATACACCGTGCGGCCCGGTTGATGTCGTTGTCGTCGTATATCGTGGGTTTATCAAGGGTGTCCATAAATTCGACCTTCAGAACGGTTTTTTGTTATTGTTTTTAGAAAAAAGCAGCCGCAATGAATTATTTTTACACAAGAATTGCCGCGTGTATTAATATAGTGGGCAGTAAGTAGCCCTGTTTTGCGTATACCTACGTACGAAAGCCTAGTAAACGGCACTATGATACATTAGTTTTATCTCTAGGGGGTAGAGAATTGAAACAATAATTCATTGGTGAAGAGTGAGGGTTCGAGGGCGGTGCGGCTGTTGATTTTGTGTTTGTGACTGGAGAAATTTAAAAGATGTCGGATCGGCTAAAGCCCTCAGTTTTGTTGATTCTTGATGGGGGCGGACACGCGCCGGAAAAAGAATGCAATGCTATCGTGGAGCAGACCGAATACCATGAAGCGTTCGATCATTCGGTTGCGTACCTGCCGGCTCATATCGAGAACGGATTGGGCAAAGTGTTGTCCAATTTCAATATGAAACAGCTCAGCCTGGGCGAGACCGAAAAATATGCCCATGTCACTTGCTTCCTGAACGACGGTAAGATGCGGCTAATCGCCGACCACGGTAATATCCACCCCATGTATGATGAAGAAACCGGGCAGCACCCTGCAGCCCCTATGAGGAGTCAGGTGCCTCAGGCGTCTATTTGTGGCGGAAAACCGCGAGCGGCGGGCCGCAACCTGTCCTGTCTGGCGCTGACCATGCTGAATATTTTAAGGATTCCGCAGCTCTCCGGAAGGACGGGCAGATCCCTGCTGGCTGCCCATTAAGCGAGCTATGCGGACAAGGATCGTAACCTGCATCGTGCTGGGGTTGCTGGCATGGGAATGCGGTGCCGAAGAGGTCATACTTGAGAACGACCTGGGTGTGGTCCAGTCCGGTATCGCATCGGTCAAGAAAAAAATACGGGAAATGCTGCTCAGGAAGGAGGCGATAACCGACCAGTTGGCCGACATCGAGCAACGTTATGGTGAAAGCGCGGCCGCATTGAAAAGGCTTCAGGATCAGATCGCGCAGAATCGCCGCCAGATGAAGCTGATCCATCAGGACATTGCGCTGCAGAAGGATGAGATTGCGTTGCATCACAAAGCGCTGGCGGCGCAGCTGCGTGCCGACTTTGTGATGGGGCGGTCCGGGAAGCTGAAGCTGATCCTGAACCACCAGGATCTCGCAAAGGCGAGCAGAATGGTGGTCTATCATGATTATTTGCGCAGGCAACGCCTGAAGAAACTGGCTGTCATGCAAAAATCGGTCTCCGGGCTTGCCGAGCTGGAACGCCGGCAGCAGGAGGAAGCGTTGCAGATGGAACACGATGTGGAGCAGCACCGTATTGAACAAAGCGCGCTTGAGTTGTTGAGGAATGAGAGAGGCAAATTGCTCACCGAGGTCGAGCAGGATTATCTGTCCGGCGAGCAACAGCTGGCGAGATTGAAAGAAAGCGAAGACGAATTGAAGGCGCTGATCGTCGAGCAGGTCAAGTGGCAAGATCAGGCCGTGGAGGCTCAGGAGTCGCAAACTGCGGCAGCTAACGAGCCGATGCAGAATCCGGACGAGACTTCGCCCGACGCAGTCCGGAAGCCGGCTAGAGTTCCTGTCGATTTCGAGGGACTCAAAGGGCATTTGCCCTGGCCGATTTCGGGGCAATCGGCTGCCGAAGGGATGCAGAGCCTTTGGGACGGTATCCTGATTGCTGCTTCGGAAGGCGCGGAGGTTCGTGCGGTGACCCGCGGCAAGGTCGTCTATGCGCAGTGGCTGACGGGTTACGGTTTGCTGATGATCCTCGATCACGGTAACGGCTTCATGACGCTTTATGGTTTTAATCAGAGTCTCTATAAGCAGGTCGATGATTGGGTTGAGGCGGGAGAAGTAATTGCCGGAGCGGGGCAAAGCGGTGGGCGCTCGCAGTCGGGTTTGTACTTTGGCATCCGCAAGAACGGCAAGCCGGTTGATCCGTTGGCATGGTATCCGGGTTAGCCATGTAGAATTCAGTTGGCCGTATCATGGAATAACACATTTAGGAATCGAATATTTGGGGTAGCAAGAGGCATGCAGAAAAACAAGACATTTTTTATTTTGTCCCTGGGGGTCATGTTGGGCGTGTTTATCAGCGTCGGCGGCAGTGTTCTGGCCGAGTTGAACAAGCCTGCTGCGGAAAGCGAGGCGGAGACTCTGCCATTCGAAGAACTCAGGACGTTCACCGAAATTTTCGGGCGTATCAAGCGCGATTACGTAGAGCCTGTATCGGACAAAAAGCTCCTCGAGGATGCTGTGCGCGGTATGTTGAGCGGCCTGGATCCGCATTCCGCCTATCTGGTGCCCGAAGAATATCAGGAGTTGAAAGAGGGCACTACCGGCCAGTTCGGCGGTTTGGGCATCGAAGTCACGATGGAAAACGGTTTTATCAAGGTTGTTTCGCCGATCGACGATACGCCGGCGCAACGGGCCGGTCTGAAAACCGGAGACCTGATCATCCGGTTGGACGACAAGCCGGTCAAGGGGATGAGCCTGGTCGAGGCGGTCAAGACGATGCGCGGCGACCCCGGCAGCAAAATCGATCTGACGGTAGTTCGGGAAGGCGAAGAAGCCCCCTTGAAGTTCACCTTAACCCGCGACGTGATCAAAGTCAAAAGCGTGAAGAGCAAATTGCTCGAGAAGGGTTACGGCTATGTACGGATCAGCAGCTTTCAATCCGGTACCGGCGAAAGCTTGCTGGAAAGCCTGGCGCAGCTGAAAAAAGAAAATGCAGGGGCAATGAAGGGCTTGGTGCTCGATCTTCGGAACAATCCAGGCGGCGTACTGAATGCTGCGGTCGAAGTCAGTGATGCATTTTTGAAAAGCGGCTTGATTGTTTACACGAAAGGCCGGATCGAAAATTCGGAAATGCGTTTTTCCGCGGCGGGAGAGGATTTATTGAACGGCGCGCCGATGGTTGTGTTGATCAACGCCGGGTCCGCATCGGCTTCCGAAATTGTTGCCGGAGCCCTGCAGGATCAGAAGCGCGCGGTGATCATGGGCGAAAAATCGTTCGGCAAAGGTTCCGTGCAGACGATCTTGCCGACCAGCAGTGGCGCAGCGGTTAAATTGACGACGGCGCGTTACTATACCCCTTCAGGAAGATCGATTCAGGCGGAAGGCATCGAGCCTGATATTGCGCTCGCTTCGGTTAAGCTGGCGTCGCTCGAAAAGCCGGAGTTTACGCCGGTTAAGGAAGCCGATTTGTCGCACCATCTGGAAAACGGCAAGAAAAAAGGGGAAAAAGCTGAAACGCCTAAAACACCGGATGAAAAGGCGAAGGCGGAAGAGTCATTGGAAATTAACGATTATCCGATATTCGAGGCGTTATCTTTGTTGAAAGGTTTGGCGATCATGAAGCATTGATTTCGCTTCATGCTCGCGAAAATCTCTGTTGGAAGGCAATGGATGCTGCCGACCAGCAGGGATTGAGCAAGCTAATCGGATGTAAGCGAAAATAAAAAAGCCTTGTCCTGGATTTTTCCGGGCAAGGCTTTTTTGCTATTCGGGCGATCCGAATTACTGGATCGACGGCTGATATTTGACCGAAAAATCGCTCAGATTCGCAAGAATGGTATTCAGGTGGTCCGGTTTTGCGGGTTGAAACGCATTCACGCCGACGCGAGACAGATAAAAAGTCTGGTCCGTCAAATAGTGACCGGCCGCCCGGATTTCGCCTTGATAATGATATCGGCCCCGCAGCAGCCAAGCCTGCGAAAACAGGCGCCCGTCCGCGAACTCGGCAAAGTTCAGTTCGATCAGGTCAATGCGCTTCAGGTCGTCGGCAAGGTCCGAAACGCTGTCGCCAGCCTGGAGGCGCACACCAACTTTGTCTGCATGTGCAAGCAGAGTTTCCCGGTCGTTTTTCCATCTCGCCAGCGAGACGGAGATGTCGCCGCTGGCCAATGGGGCATCGTCGGCAAGCGGCGTAAAAGTGTCGTCGATAATGGCTTTGTCTTTAATGATCTGCATAGACTCGTTCTTTGAAAGGGGTGATGCCAACACGTTTTACCATGTCCAAAAATGATTCTTCTTGCTGCCGTTGGTTGACATAAACCTCCAGGATCGTGGTGATCGCTTGGGTGACTTCGTCGCGGGCAACCGCAGGTCCCAAGCGTTCGCCGATGGCGGCTTCGTTCTCGGAAGAGCCGCCGAGGGTGATCTGATACCATTCGGCACCTTTTTTGTCGACGCCGAGGATGCCGATGTGGCCGACGCTTTGATGCGCGCAGCCGTTCATGCAGCCCGACATATTGATCTTGACGTCGCCGATGTCGTGCACGTAGTCCATGTCGTCGAGCGCTTCGTTGATTTCTTTGGCGACGCCGATCGATCCGGCATTCGCCAGCGAGCAGAAATCCAGGCCGGGGCAGCAGATGATGTCGGTGACCGTGCCGATATTCGGCGTCGCCAGCTTTAGTGTACAGAGGGCCTGCCACAGGGGGAACAGGTCTGCCTGTTTGGCATCGGCCAGAATCAAATTTTGCCGGTGCGTACTGCGGATTTCGCCGAAGGTGTATCGGTCGGCCAGATCGGCGACCGCATCCAGTTGCATATCGGTCATGTCGCCGGGTGGTGAATCCGGGGCTTTTAGCGAGATGAACGCGGCGCGGTAACCCGGCACACGGTGCTCTGCGGTATTGTATTTGTACCAAGTGGCGAATGCGGGGTCGGCCGCCAAATGCGCAGACAGGCTTTGATCATGTGCCGCATCCTGATCGTAAGCGGGAGGCGCGAAATGCGCTTTGATTGCCGCTATCCGTTCATCGCTAAGTTCCATGCCGTTCTTGATTTGCCGCCATTCGGCTTCGACCATCTCGGTAAATTTTTCCAGACCGGTTTCTTTGACTAGGATCTTGATGCGTGCTTTGTATTTGTTATCCCGACGTCCGAACAGATTGTAGATCCGCAAAATCGCTTCGAGGTACGAAAGCAGGTGTTTCTTTTCCAGGAACGGACGGATTACCTGGCCGATGATCGGGGTGCGGCCCAGGCCGCCGCCGACCAGGATTCGGAAACCGGTCTCTCCGGCCTCGTTCTTGACCAGATGGACGCCGATGTCGTGCAGTTGCGTGGCGGCCCGGTCGTGGCGGGCGCCGCTGACCGCGATCTTGAATTTGCGCGGCAGATAATCGAATTCGGGATGCAGCGTGGTCCATTGGCGAATGATTTCGCAGTACGGGCGCGGGTCTTCGATTTCGTCGGCCGCAACCCCGGCCAAATGGTCGGAGGTGGTGTTGCGCATGCAGTTGCCGCTGGTCTGGATCGAATGCATCTGTACGCTGGCCAGTTCGTCGAGGATGTCGGGCACACGCTCGAGTTCCGGCCAGTTGAACTGGACGTTTTGCCGGGTCGTGAAGTGGCAGTATCCCTTGTCGTACTCGCGGGCGATATGCGCCAGTTTGCGCAGCTGCCTGGAGCTCAAAAGTCCATAGGGTACGGCGATCCGGAGCATCGGCGCATGGGTCTGGATATAGAGGCCGTTGCGCAGCCGCAGGGCCCGGAATTGATCCTCGCTCAGTTCGCCTTTCAGGAAATCCTCGGTCTGCCGCCGGTATTGCGCGGCTCTTTCTTCGACAAGGGTTTGGTCTTGTTCGTTGTACTGATACATAGATGGTTTATAGTTGCTCGTTAAGCGCATAATAGCGACCGCTAATCATATACGCTGCGTCATAAAATGACAAAGGTTATTCCGAAGTGATAGTATATCCGGTTGAAGACCGCTTTAATCATTTAATTTTTCGATATAAAAATCATCAATGGGGGAGTTTGTGAGGTTTCTTTTTGTTTTGTTGATGACGCTGCTGGTGCCCGAGTTCGCGATGGCCGGCGGTATTGAAAGCCTTGGGCTGACCGGGACCGAACGCGGTATCTATTGCGTGCTGATCTTCATGATTGCCTACGGCTTCGTGATGGCGGAAGAATTTACGCATCTGCGTAAATCGAAACCGGTCATTTTGGCGGCTGCGATCATCTGGTCGCATGCGGCAATCCTCGCTTCGCAGGCTGGTATTTCGGTCGAGGCGATGCATGAAGCGTTCGAATACAACTTGAAAGAATATGCCGAGTTGATGCTGTTCCTGCTGGTCGCGATGACTTATATCAACGCGATGGCCGAACGCAACGTGTTCGAAACGCTGCGTTCCTGGCTGGTCAGACGGCAGTTCGGTTACCGCAAGCTGTTTTTGATTACCGGCATCATCACTTTCTTCCTGTCTTCAGTGGCCGATAATTTGACAGCGGCGCTGCTGGTAGGTGCCGTGGTGATGGCGGTCGGCGCGGACAATCCTAAATTCGTCAGTATCGGCTTCGTGAATCTGGTAGTGGCTGCGAACGCGGGCGGTGCGTTCTGCCCGTTCGGCGACATTACGACGCTGATGGTATGGCAGGCCGGCTATGCCGAATTCTTCGACTTCTTTAAGTTGTTCATTCCCTCGGCGGTCAACTATGGGATTCCTGCGGCGGTGATGTATTTTGCGGTGCCGGACGAGCAGCCGAACGCTTCCGAAGAGGAAGCGGTGGTGTTAAAGCCGGGCGCGATCCAAATCTGCGTGATGTTCCTGTTGACTATTGCGACCGCGGTCAGCTTCAAGCAGGTCCTGCATCTGCCGCCGTTCATGGGCATGATGGCCGGCTTGTCGATTTTGATGCTTTACGGTTACCATCTGAAAACCAAATATACCGTGGAAGGCGACGAGGCATTTGATATTTTCAACAAAGTGCGCCATGCCGAATGGGATACGCTGCTGTTTTTCTTCGGCGTCGTATTTGCGGTAGGGGGCTTGGGGTATATCGGCTATCTGGAATTGCTGTCGGGCGCCATGTATGACGGCCTGGGCCAAACGACTGCGAATATTCTGGTCGGTTTGATTTCGGCGATCGTCGATAATATTCCGGTGATGTTCGCGGTGTTGAACATGAATCTGGATATGAGCCTGTATCAATGGTTGCTGGTGACTTTGACGGCAGGCGTCGGCGGTTCGCTGTTGTCGGTCGGATCGGCGGCGGGCGTTGCGTTGATGGGGCAATCCAATCACAAGTATACGTTCTTCAGCCATCTGAAATGGAGTCCGGCGATTGCGGCAGGTTATGTCGGCAGTATCGTCGTTCACTATATGCTGAATGCCTAGTAACTTTCTGTTTCCGCGCCGCGCTTTCCGTGCGGCGCGCTTGTTTCAGGTAAAGCCCGATGGCGGCAGATAAAAGCTGGAAGACGGCTTTCGCGATCTATTTGCAGCCGCGCGTTGTAAGTATGGTCTTTCTTGGTTTTTCCGCGGGTTTGCCTTTCCTGTTGGTGTTTTCCACCTTATCGGCGTGGCTTCGGGATGAGGGAGTCGAGCGCACTGTCATCGGCTTCTTCAGCTGGGTCGGCGTGATCTATTCGATCAAGGTTTTTTGGGCGCCGGTGATCGACCGGTTACCGATACCGGTGCTGACTCGCTTTCTGGGCAAGCGGCGTAGCTGGATGTTGCTTGCGCAAATAGGGATTGCCTTGGGGCTGGCGGGGATGGCGAGTCTTGATTCTCATACGCAATTGCAGCTCTTTGTGCTGTTTGCGGTGGGTGTGGCGTTTTGTTCGGCAACCCAGGATGTGGTGATCGATGCGTTCCGGATCGAAACGGCCGACGCGCGCTACCAGGGCGCGATGGCGGCCGCTTATGTGTTGGGCTACCGTATCGCTTTACTGGCGGCTGGCGCAGGCGCGTTTTATATCGCCGAGTATTCGAACTGGAATTCGGCTTATTCGGTGATGGCGGCTGCGATGTCGGTCGGGATATTGACGACGCTGACGTTGCGCGAGCCCGAGCATCGGCGGGTCGAGTCGGCGCGCAAAGTTGAAGGCCGGCTGGAATCCGCCTTGGGCGTGTCCGGACGCGCTTCTTTCTGGCAAAGAACAATGGCTGCGGTCACCGATGCGGTATTGAGTCCTTTTGTCGAATTTTTCAGCCGTAACGGCAGAACCGGTTTGCTTATTCTGCTGCTGATCGCGGTTTACAAGATGAGCGACATTACGATGGGGGTGATGGCCAATCCGTTCTATCTCGATCTGGGATTCAGCAAAAAAGACATTGCCGAAATCAGCAAGGTTTTCGGTTTTTTCATGACGATCGCAGGTGCTGCCTTGGGCGGTGTGTTAGTCGTCAGGTACGGCGTCATGCGGCCGTTGCTGTTGGGTTCTGTGATGGTGGTAGCGACCAATCTGCTGTTTGCGGTGCTCGCGTTGAGCGAGCCCAGCAAGCTCCTGCTCGCTGCGGTGATCAGCGCGGATAATTTGAGCGGGGGGCTCGCTACTTCGGTTTTTATCGCCTATCTTTCCGGTTTGACCAGCACTGCTTACACCGCCACCCAATACGCTTTGTTCAGTTCCCTGATGACGCTGCCTGCGCAGTTTTTGGGCGGGTTTGCCGGGTTGGTCGTCGATCATTACGGCTATTACATCTTTTTCATTTATGCCTCCGCGGTAGGATTGCCCGCTATTTCGCTGGTTTTGCTCCTGATCAGCCGTGAGCGGCGCACCCGGATGCTTGCACAAAGTCCGTAAAGCATTAAAATCTGGTTGATAAAACAGAATGGAAGCCTTATCATAGAGGGCTTTTTAAACGGTATGTGGCCCTCGCGGGTAATGTGAAGCGTTATGAAACCAGAAATTCATCCAAACTATAAACAAATTACAGTGACTTGCGGCTGCGGCAATACTTTTGTAACAGGGTCCGTTCTTTCCAAAGACCTGTTGATCGAAGTGTGTTCTTCGTGCCATCCTTTCTACACCGGCAAGCAACGCGTCGTCGATACAGCGGGCCGAGTCGACAAATTCCGTAAAAAATACGGTAAATAAGTTCGGGCGGGCGGTTCGTGCAATTTACGCAATAAAGAAATTGCCAAATGGGTTTTGGGCTTCTGAATTCCGTTTTGGCGACCTATTCGGTCGAGCCGCCATTGCTCTCTTCACAGGTTGATTCCGGCCGCTGCATTTTAGTCGGTCGTATCTGACAGAAAAAACCACCGCCAAGCGCGGATAAGGTTTCTTCCGGTTCGTTCCGGAAACATCTTTCTTTCCTCTCCCATTCTTTTCGTCAAACAGCACAGGTAGGGTATCCGTGCGTGAAGGGACGTATCAGGTGTTCTCGAACGGACGGCGCAATTCTTCCTGAAGCTCTATCAAAACCCTGCCGTTCGATATGCTCGAAAAGCCCGATCAAAGAAGCTTTTTCCTTACCCCAGTCTTCTGTCTGGGGCCGGATCGGATGCTCTCGCTGTAAGCCTATTTACCTTAAAGCCGCTATTGAAGTCGATACGGGGCTTTCCGCGCGCCGATTGAAGCTGCGTATTCCTTTAATCGGTTGCTTATCCTTGATTTTCATCCCGATTGCGCCAGTAATTAAGATTTAAACCACCGCACCGGCTTTAGCCGGTTAGCTGTAGCTGTGAAAATAGCGCGCCAGGAAGTAGGGGATGGATTACAGATGCGGGAGCCCTACGGTTTTCTAGCGTGAATAGCATTTTGTTGGGGTAACAAAAGATCGCTATCAGGCTCGGAGAGGAGAGGTTGCAAAACAGGCCAGAGAAATCGCTCGCTAAACGGGCGAGACATTGGAGATTCGGATTTGTCCGAGATATTGCCAGTAAAGCCCTGTTATTTTGTCGATGTGCCGCCGAATCTGGCGTCCAGTGAAATCCTGGCGGATTCAGGGCCGAACTTCGAATGATCGGTTTGAAGCATTTCCGCACCTGAAAATGCGTTACGGGGCGGCACTTTTGGGAGCGGGGCTGATTCTGCGCTACGGTCGGGCAGAGGACGGAAGCGATGATCAAGCTGTATCGGGAGCAGCACTTTGAGTCGAATCCGAACGATAGCCTCAGAGAATGGAAGCCGACGAAGACGCGTCGTTGAGTTGGCGCGTATCCGGACTTTCAGTCCTTACATCCACCACCGGCTTTCAATTGGGGATGTCTCGTTTAGTGCGCTACCCGCTATCGATATTTCGGTAGGCTGCAATTCGGCCATCAGTCGCTTGCTTTTTCGGAAGAATACGGATTCGTTGAAGCTATTATTCTATTTTATTAAGTATGTGATGCATCCACCAGAAAAATAAGCTAATCTACATAAAATATTAACGTTTCAGGAGCTGTGAAGCATTCGGTGTTGGTGTACGATAAATTGTATTTTCCCCGGCCAATTTAAAAATCGCTACTATACTTCGTTAGGCAACTCAAGTTGAGGACCGATCATTTCCTCACGGCTGTTAGTATCAGTAAATACAGGCACTTCGAGATATGAATGATGTTAATGTTCAAATTTTTTGGGATCTATCATGAGCTTGTTTGATCAGAAGCAGAATGCGGTTCTTGGCATTGATATCAGCACGGCATCGATCAAATTGCTGGAACTGAGTAAATCCGGATCGCGCTATCGGGTTGAGAGCTATGCTGTGACTCCTTTGCCCAAAGATGTAGTAGTCGATAAGAATATCACGAATGTCGATATTATTTCCGGTGCGGTCAAAGCTGCGATCAAACAGTCTGGCACCAGGCTGAGGCAGGCGGCTGTAGCGGTCTCGGGCTCTTCGGTTATGACCAAAATCATTACGATGCCGGCCTCTCTGTCCGATGAGGAAATGGAAGAGGAGATCCTGATGGAAGCCGACCAGTATGTTCCGTACTCGCTGGATGAGGTCAATTTCGATTTCGAAATACAAAGGGTCAATGAACATAACCCGGAAATGGTGGATGTTTTGCTGGTAGCCTCAAGAAAAGAGAATGTCAGTGATCGGGTTACGGCTTTGCAGAAGGCAGGAGTAAAAGCGAAGATCGTCGATGTGGAAGCGTTTGCGATGGAAAATGCGTTTATTTTGCTTGCCGATCAGTTTGAGGATTCGGTAAAGGGTAAAACAGTCGCGATTGCCGATATCGGCGCCTCGGTCGTGGCACTGAACGTCCTCCATGACGGGCGTACGGTCTACACCCGCGAGCAAGGCTTTGGCGGCAAGCAGTTGACCGAAGAAATTCAACGCCGTTACGGGCTTTCCTATGAAGAAGCAGGGGTGGCGAAAAGGCAGGGAGGATTGCCCGACAATTATATTGTTGATGTGCTGGAGCCTTTCAAAAAGGCGATGGTACAGCAAATCGCGAGGTCGCTGCAATTTTTCGTCTCATCCAGCGCTAATCGCGGCATCGATAGCCTTATTCTTGCCGGAGGGTGTGCCTCGATCGCCGGCGTGGACAAATTAGTGGAGCAAAGCCTGGGCGTGCCGGCGTATATTGCCAATCCGTTTGTGAATATGTCGTTATCGAATCGAGTCAGGCCGCAGGGTTTGAGTAACGATGCCCCGGCGATGATGATCGCTTGCGGTTTGGCTTTGAGGAGTTTTGACTGATGGCGAAAATTAATTTACTCCCGTGGCGCGAGGAACTGCGTAAGCAAAAATTAAAAGATTTTATTGCGGCGATAGGCGTATCGGTGTTGCTAACCATTGGTCTGATTGTGGCCGTGCATATTTATATCGAAGGGTTGAAAGAATATCAGAGCCAGCGGAACCAGCTTTTGGAGACGGAGATCCGGCTTTTGGATGTGCAAATCGCGAAGATTCGCGACATCGAGGAAACCAAGAGAAAATTGTTGGCCAAGATCGACGTGATCCAGAAGCTGCAGGAAAGCCGGCCCGAGATTGTGCATCTTTTTGATGAAATCCCCAAAGTTACCCCGGACGGAATTTATCTGACCAAGTTGACGCAAATCGGTTCTGCGCTGACTTTCAACGGAAAAACCCAATCCAATGCCCGGGTCTCGGCGTTCATGCGGGCGATCGAAGCCTCTAAATGGATGAATTCTCCCAAAGTCGTTGTGATCCAGTCTCCGGATAAAAAAGAAGTGGAGCATGCGAGCGATTTTACGATGACCGCTAACCAGGGTGCCAAAAGCGCGGAGAAACCGTTATGAACCTTTCCGAAATCAATTGGGACTTCGAAGCTTCGGGAACTTGGCCGCAGCCTATCAAAGCAGGTCTTATCCTGATTTTGTGCCTTTTGGTCATGGGCGGCGGCTATTATTACGATACGATGGATCAGTTGGATCAGCTTGAGAGTTTGGAGGTAAAGGAAGCCGAGCTGAAGACAACCTTTGCGAACAAACAGATGAAAGCGGTCAATCTTCCGGAATATGTGAAACAGTTGGAGCAAATCCGGGGTGCCCTCGGAGAAATGATCAAACAAATGCCTACCGAGGAAGAAGTTGCCAGCCTGCTAGTCGATATTTCGCAGACCGGTTTGGCGAGCGGCCTGGAGTTTCGTTTGTTCAAGCCTGCCCTTCCGATCAAGAAAGAGTTTTATTCCGAATTGCCAATCGATATTCAAGTCGTTGGCCATTACGAGGAACTGGGCTTGTTCGTCAGCGGCTTGGCCTCGCTGCCAAGAATCGTGACAGTCCATAATGTAGCGATTTTACCCATGGAGAAATCCAGCGAGCAATTAATGGTCATGGATGCGGTCGTCAAAACTTATAAGGAAGACACCGATACACAGTCCGCCGGCGCTGCTGACAAGAAGAAAAGAAAGGGGGCTAAAAAATGAAATCCCGTAAGCTACCTTTATTGACGCACAGGCGCGTGTGGGTGTCTGTCTTCTGCTTATTCGGCGCCGCATTGCTTTCGGGTTGTGCGAACGAAGATTTATCCGATTTGCAGGCCTTTATCACCGCCGAAAAAGCCAAGCCGAAAGGCTCGATCGAGCCGCTGCCGGGAATCAAAGTGGTCGAGCCCTTTATTTTCAATCCCGACGGCCTCCGCGATCCGTTTATCCCGTTGGAACAAACGGCTGAGCAGGCAGAAGCCGTGGCGGCCGCCGGTTCCGGTATTAGGCCCGATCTGGCGCGCCCTAAGGAGGAATTGGAAGCCTTTCCGCTCGACAGTTTGAGAATGGTCGGCACGGTCAGCATGAAGGACGGCTTATGGGGGCTGATTAAAGCCGGCGACAGCACGGTTTATCGCGTCAGAGTCGGAAATTATATAGGCAAGAATTACGGAAAAATCATTCGTATTCTCGGCGATAGAATAGAAGTGATGGAATTGATTTCCGATAAGCCGGGAGTATGGCGCGAACAGCAAGCCTCATTGGCTTTGGCAGAATGATTTTCGAGGACAAAAAGATGATTAATCAACAAAATGGCTTTTTGATGAAAATAATAAGGATCTTTGGCGCCGGCCTGGTTTTATTTATCGCGCAGAATGCATCCGTAAAAGCCGCCGAACTGGCAATTACTCAGGTGGATGTGGCGACGCAGGCAGGAGACAAGCTGCAGATCCAGTTGGAAATGAACGGTCCGGCTGTCGCGCCGAGAGTATTCAAGACCGATAATCCTGCCCGGATTGCGTTGGATTTTTCGGGAGTCAAGAACGGTCTGCCGAAAAAAACTTATCCGATCAACCAGGGCGTGGTCAACAGCCTGTATGTCGCGGAAGCAGCCGACCGGGTGCGTGTCGTGCTGAATTTAACGGAGTCCGCTCCGTTCGATACTAAAACGGACGGACGGAGAGTTTTGTTAACGCTGACCAATGCAAAATCCGTCCCTGCGACATCCTCCGTAAATTCACTGCCGGTTACGCCAAGCGCTGCTGCCATCACCAGCCAATTGATTCCTCAGCAGTCGATTACCGGTTTTGATTTTAAACGGGGGGATAAGGGCGAAGGGCGGATTTTGGTGTCGCTGGCCAATCCCAATACGGTGGTGAACACGCGGGAAGAAAGCGGCAATGTGGTGATAAGTTTCATGAATACGCAGTTGCCGGGCCGTTTGAGTAAACGTATGGATGTGTCCGAGTTTGCGACGCCGGTCAAGTATATCGATGCCGCTTCAACGGCCAAGGAAACGACGGTCACCGTGTCGCTGCAAAGCCCGTTATATGATTACTCGTTATTTCAGTCCGAAGGATTGTTGACAGTCGAGTTTCGCCCATTGACTCCTGCCGAAAAAGAGGTAATTCAGAGCCAGCGCGACAAATACACCGGCGATAGGTTGTCGCTGAATTTTCAGGATATCGATATACGCAGCGTGATCGCGGTATTGTCCGAATTTACCGGCCAAAATGTGGTGGCTGGCGACGATGTGACGGGGACGGTAACGGTAAAACTGGACGATGTTCCGTGGGATGAAGCGCTGGATTTCATCATGATGACCAAAGGCTTGGAAAAATACGAGACCGGTAACGTGACGCTCGTCGCTCCGGTCGGCAAGATCAAGGATTATAAGGAAAAACAACGGGAGAAAGAGGTCGTCATCGAGCAGCTCGATCCCTTGGTGACCGAGTATCTGAAGATCAACTATGCCAAGGCGGAAAATTTCAAAAATCTTCTCAATGGAAAGGATAGCGGAGGGAATACCGTGTGCGGGCTTGCAAAAGGCTCGAATACCATCTCGAAAGCTTTGTCGAATGCCTCGACCGCATCCAGTGTCGCTGGGCAAGCTCAAGATCAGAAAACACAACAGCAAATGGCGAGCGGAGGCGGCATGTCTCCGGGGGCGGGAATGACATCGGGAATGGGTTATGGGCAAAACCCAAGCGAGAAGCTGAATATGTTGACGGAACGCGGCACCGTCATGGTCGATTCGCGAACCAATACGCTGATTGTCAGAGAAACGGCCAAACGGCTGGATGAAATCAAAAAACTGATTCGTAAGCTGGATATTCCGGTCAGACAGGTGATGATCGAGTCCCGGGTGGTGATCGCGTCAAGTGTATTTGCCCGCGAGCTGGGCGTCAGATTCGGCGTGGCGAAAATGGCGCAGGTCGGTTCGGGCAAAAATTTTGCGCTCGGCGGGGCAGGAACCCATTCTTTCAGTAATGCACAACCCGATGCTGACGGTAATATCGGGGAGATACAGGATACGATTGTGGATCTCGCAACGGAATCCAATCCTTACGGCGCTTTGGGCATGACCTTGGCGAGAGGGGCCGATTATGTGCTGAATCTCGAATTATCGGCATTACAGGATCAAAACAAGGCGCAAATTCTGTCCAATCCGCGGGTCATGACTACGGACCGCTGCCAGGCAACGATTACTTCGGGTCAGTCAATCCCTTACGAAACCCAAAGCGGCAATGGCGGCACCAACGTGCAATTCATCGACGCCTTACTCGCGCTCGATGTCACGCCTCAGATCACGCCGAGCGGCAGCATCAATATGGATCTGGTCATTACGCGCGACGAACCGACGACCGAATTGGTTTTGGGGCGCCCGAAAATAGATATCAATTCCGTCAAAACCAACGTGCTGGTAAACGATGGGGAAACCATTGTTTTAGGCGGTATCTATAGAGGCGAGACGGCCAATGAATTGAATAAGGTGCCTTTTTTCGCAGATTTGCCCGGTATCGGCTTTTTGTTCAAGAGAACCGTCAACTCGGAGGATAAACGCGAACTTCTGGTGTTTGTCACGCCAAAAATCGTCAAGGATATATTAGCCAATAATTAGCAATTTTCAGAATCAGGTAGAAAAGGGGGCATGGAGTCCCCTTTTTTATTTTCGAGCTGTTTTTCCTTAAAGATTAGGTTTGCGAAACAAATTTCGTCCCGCCAATTGATCTTGTTTAAAAAAAACAGGCATAATGGCATATTTTTAACCGGTAGAACGGACACCGCAGCGATACGCCATGCGATCTGAAAATATCTATTTAATCGGCCTGATGGGCGCAGGCAAAACCACGATCGGACGGCAATTGGCAAAAACGCTGAAACTGCCTTTCTATGACAGCGACAAGGCGATTGAGGAAGCGACCGGCGTTAATATTCCGACCATTTTCGAATTCGAAGGCGAGGAAGGGTTCCGGGACCGCGAACAGAAAATGATCCGGCAGCTCACCCAGATGCACGGCATTGTTCTGGCAACCGGCGGCGGTGCTATTTTGCGCGAAGAAAACCGGCGTTTGCTGAAGGAAAACGGTTTTGTCGTTTATCTGAAATGTTCGGTCGGCCGGATACTCGAACGGACCCGTAAAGACACGCAGCGTCCTCTGTTGAGAACCGATAATCCCCGTGCCCGTCTGGAAAGCCTTTATGCCGAACGTGAGCCCCTTTACCTCACCTGTGCTGACTTTAAAGTCGATACCGGCGTGATGCAAAGCAGGGCCGTCGTCAATCGCATTTTAGAGCACTACAGAAAATTCAATTCCAATTCAGAATGATACATCTTCATGTCGAACTGGGTAACCGGAGTTATCCTATTTATATCGGCTCGCAGCTTTTGAGCCAACCGGACTTGTATGCGGCTCATATTAAGTCCAAACAAGTCCTGATTGTGACCAATGAAACTGTGGCGCCGCTTTATCTCGATCAAGTAAGGCAAAACTTAACCTCTTATCAGGTTGAAACGGTGATTTTGCCCGACGGCGAACAGTATAAGACGCTGGAAACGTTGAGCCGGGTTTTCGACGCCCTGCTGGCGGCCAGATTCAGCCGTAACGCGACCTTGATCGCGCTCGGTGGCGGCGTGATCGGCGACATGGGCGGCTTCGCCGCAGCCTGTTATCAACGCGGGATCGTATTTTTGCAAATTCCGACTACCTTGCTGGCGCAGGTCGATTCTTCGGTTGGCGGCAAAACCGGGGTGAACCATCCGCTCGGTAAAAATATGATCGGCGCGTTCTATCAGCCGCAATGCGTATTGGCGGATACCGACGTGCTGGATACGCTGGATAACCGTCAACTGGCGGCGGGTCTTGCCGAGGTGATAAAGTATGGGCTGATTCGGGATGCCGATTTCTTTGTCTGGCTTGAGGAAAATATCGAGGCGCTCTGCGCGCGGGACAAACAGGCGTTGGCTTACGCCATCGAACATTCGTGCCGAAACAAGGCCGAGATCGTTGCCGAAGACGAAACCGAAAGCGGAGTCAGGGCCACGTTGAATTTGGGACATACGTTCGGCCATGCGATTGAAACCGGTACGGGGTACGGCGCCTATCTGCACGGTGAAGCGGTGGCGATCGGCATTTGTCAGGCGGCCGATCTGTCGATGCGCAAAGGCTGGTTGACCGAGCAGGAGGTTCAAAGAATTGGCGTTTTGCTTCGGCGCGCCGGTTTGCCCGTGATTCCTCCGGCTGGACTCGATACCGAGCGTTTTCTTGAACTGATGGCGGTCGATAAAAAGAATCTGGACGGTCAAATTCGCCTGATCCTGCTGGAGAAGATCGGTAGAGCTACGTTGCCGGTTTATGTGGAACGTACCCTGCTGGAATCGACATTGAACGGCTATGGTCGAAATTGATAGTGAGACCTATCAAGTCAAATCTATGCGGAGAGACGATCGAGCGGTTCCGCCCCGCTTCCTGATCACACCGGGAAGGAGTCAAAATCTCGAGCTGCTCCGTCATTTGATTGCGAATACCCGCCAGGCCGTCGTGCTGTGCGGACCGGAAGGCGTCGGCAAAACCGGCTTGCTGGAGGTTTTGCAGCAGCGTCTGAAGGATGAATTGCGCTGGTGCTCGGTGAAAGGGCATGGCGGCCTTACTTTCGATGAGGTCCAAGAGCGCATAGGGCCTTTGCTAAGGCATCAGCGGACCGAAGCGGTGAGCAAAAAGGACTCGCCGGTTTTTTCCGGCACTGTCGTTCTGGCTGTCGATGATGCCGGCGACATCTCGCCGGGCCTTATCGGCCGATTGATCCAATATGCCGAAACGCATTCGGAGTTGCGCCTGCTTTTTGTTTTGACGCACGATCAGTGGCATATCAAGCATTATACCGATCCTGCGATCGAGAACTGCTATCTGGTGGAAGCAAAGCCTTTTCTTCAAAAGGAATGCCGCGATTTCATCCAGCATATTGCCTCACTCACAAATTCGCTGCGGTTCGGAAAGGGGGGGGCGGACGATATTACCGAGGCGGTTTACCGGGATTCGCATGGCATTCCAGCCAGAATTCTCACTCACTTTCCGGAACTCAACAAGCCCAAAGAAAGCAAGGATCCTTTGACCGTTCTGGTTATTGCTGTCGTGTGTCTGGTATTGCTCGCGCTTTCTACCCAATGGCTCACAGCCTCAAGGCCAATCAGCGAAAAAAATGGCGCTATGGCTCAAACTGGCCAGCGAGCTGAGCATTTCGATTTCGAACAGCCTGTTGTCAGCCTGCCCGTCGGCAATTTACTGAAATATGCCGCAAGTTCCGATCCGGCAGAGCCTCGGAAAATTGATCCGCCCGCGAATGATCAAAAAGCCGGCCAAATTGTCGGCAATTCGGGAGCGGAACCGACTGCGGCTTCTGCCGTCCCTTTTGCGGCGGATGGTCCTTCGGAAACAGAGAAACGGCAGGACGCTATTCCGGAGCCGACTTCGACGGAAGAGCCGGCTGTTCGGGCGCCTGTCGAGGATGGCGACTCCTGGCTGGCTGCGCAGCCCGAGAACGACTATTCGCTGCAGCTGATGGTGTTGTCGAAAGCCTCCTCCATGCGGGCCGTCGTCGCCCGCCATGCCGGATTGCAGCCGGACTTGCGCATTGTGCGCTCTTTATCGAAAGGAAAAGAAAAATTCGTGCTGATGTACGGCCGCTTTGCGGATGCCGAATCGGCAAAAAAAGCCAAAAACACGCTGCCGGCCGAGTTTAAATCTTCCGTGATCCGGAAGTTCGGCGCGATCAGAAGCGATTTTCCGCGTGCCCAAGCCTTGGATTCAACCAGCGCACCAAACCACTAAATCCACAGATTTCAGAGCGAATGACAGAACTAAAAAACGATATCTTTCTCAGAGCCTTGTTAAGAGAGCCCGTCGAGCGGACGCCGGTGTGGATGATGCGCCAGGCGGGCCGGTATTTGCCCGAATACCGCAAAGTCAGGGAAGAGGCGGGCAGTTTCATTAAATTATGTACGAATCCCGAACTGGCCTGCGAAGTGACGCTGCAGCCCTTACGGCGCTTTGCGTTTGATGCGGCGATTCTGTTTTCGGATATTCTCACGGTGCCCGATGCGATGGGGCTGGGATTGAGTTTTTCCGAAGGGGAGGGACCGCAATTCGCCAGACCGGTTACTTCGGCCGCCGATATTCATCGCCTCGGCATTCCGGACCCGGAAACTGAGCTGCGCTATGTGATGGACGCGGTACGCCTGATCCGGCGCGAATTGAACGGCCGCGTGCCGTTGATCGGTTTCTCCGGCAGTCCCTGGACATTGGCCACCTATATGGTCGAGGGAGGCGGCAGCAAGACATTCCGCAAAATCAAAGCCTTGATGTACGATGAGCCGGCCTTGATGCATCGGCTGCTTGAGAAACTTGCGGAGGCGGTTGCTGCCTATCTGAATGCGCAGATTGCCGCCGGAGCACAGGCGGTGATGGTGTTCGATACCTGGGGCGGCATGCTGACGACCGAAGATTATCAGGCGTTTTCGCTCCATTACGCGAGACGCGTGGCCGGGCTGTTGAAATCCCAAGCTGAAGGCAGGAAAATCCCGAAAATTTTGTTCACTAAAGGCGGCGGGCTCTGGCTCGAAGCGATGACCGAAGCGGGCTTCGATGCGCTCGGACTGGACTGGCAGACCGATATCGGCCGCGCGCGCGCCCGCGTCGGCGATAAAGTGGCCCTGCAGGGCAATATGGATCCGGTTGCGCTGTACGCCAAGCCGGAGGTGATCACCGAAAAAGTCAGAATTATCCTGGAACAATACGGTTCCGGGGCGGGTCATGTATTCAATCTCGGCCACGGGATTCTGCCGGACATCAATCCGGACCATGTCGGTGCGATGGTCGACGCGGTGCATCGTTTCAGTCCGGCTTACCATCAGTCATAAAATCCGATTTCACACCAGTGAGGTGATTCCATGAGAGCAATTCAGATCGTTTTGGGGATTTTTATCGCGGCGTTTTCGTTTGCCGTCGCCTATGCGGAAGATAAACCGCTCGAGGTGACCGTCTATCGCAGTCCGACCTGCGGCTGTTGCGGAAAATGGATCGACCATCTGAAGCAAAACAACTTCAACGTCAAAGACAACATCACCGACGATATGGAGGCGATCAAGGCCCGCTACGGGGTGCCGAAGGAAATGGCTTCGTGCCATACCGCCATTGTCGACGGCTATGTGGTCGAAGGGCACGTACCGGCCGCCGATATCATGAAATTGCTGAAAACCAAACCCAAGGTGACCGGCCTTGCCGTCCCGGGCATGGTCACCGGCAGTCCGGGCATGGAGATGGGCGGTCGAGTCGATCCCTATGACATCGTGAGCTTCGACAAGGAAAAACATTTTGAAGTCTTCAACCATTACCCCGGCAAATAACCATGATACTGGCAGGCGATGTCGGCGGCACCAAGACGATTCTGGCGCTTTTCGAATCGGAAGGAAAAAATTGGCGCTGCGTTAAAAAAACACGCTATGCGAGCTTGGATCATCCCACTTTTACCGGCCTGTTGCAGCATTTTTTAGCGGATTGCGACGGACGGACGATCAGCTCGGCCTGCCTGGGCGTGGCCGGCCCGATCGTCGACGGCGACTGTGTAGCGACCAATCTGCCCTGGGTTCTGCTCCGGCGTGAAATCGGCGCCTTGGTCGGGACTCCGAACGTACGGCTGTTGAACGATCTCGAAGCGACCGCCTGGGGCATCTTGGACTTGCCGGAAGCGGATTTCGTGACATTAAATGCCGGCGGCGATGCGCCGCCGCACGGCAATCGTGCGGTGCTTGCGGCGGGCACGGGCCTCGGCGAGGCGATCATCGCCTGGAACGGAGAAGCCTATCAGGTGCTGGCTAGCGAAGGGGGACATACCGATTTTGCGCCCGGAAGCGAGCAGGAGGTCGCCTTGCTGCGGTATCTGTGGGAAAAATATCCCGGCCATGTCAGCTATGAAAGATTGCTGTCCGGCGAAGGGGTGGTCAATATCTACCAGTTCTTGAAGAAGATCGGTCATGCCCCTGTTCAATCCGGGCTCGAGGAGCGGATGATGGAATCCGATCCGGCCGCGGTGATCGGCGAAGCCGGCGTGGCCGGCACCGATGAGCTGAGCGTCGCGGCCTTGTCGCTGTTTTGCCGGATATATGGTGCCGAGACGGGCAATCTGGCGCTCAAATGCCTGCCCTATGCGGGCATTTATCTTGCCGGCGGGATTGCGCCCAAGATCTTGCCGCTATTGATCCGCGGCGATTTTATGGAGGGTTATCTGGAAAAAGGCCGTTACCGTACCGCTTTGAAGCAGATTCCGGTCAAAGTCTGCATCAACCAGGAAATCGGCCTGTTAGGCGCATTGGGTTTCGCCGCCCGGGCATCCGTGGGCTCCTGAGCATACTCTTCCTATTTTTAATGTTGTTGCCCGGATCGGGGAACCGATATAATGGCCGGTTTATTCGAAAAAAAATCAGTAGGCATCGATTTTGAATATTAAAGAATACATGCAGAGCCTTGGGATCAAGGCCAGGCAAGCCGGAACGGAAATCAGCCGGGCCGAGACGGGCCGGAAGAATCTGGCGTTATCGAAAATCGCCGAGGCGCTCGACAGTCGTCGTGATTTGTTGGCTGCGGAAAACGGCAAGGATCTCGACGCCGGCCGTGCGAGCGGTCTGGACACGGCGTCGCTGGACCGGCTGACGCTGTCGCCGAAGGCGATCCAAACGATGATCGACGGTTTGCGGCAGGTGGCGGCATTGCCGGATCCGGTCGGCGAAATCACCGATCTGAACTACCGGCCAAGCGGGATTCAGGTCGGGCAGATGCGTGTGCCGCTCGGAGTGATCGGAATCATTTACGAGTCGCGCCCGAACGTGACGGTGGATGCAGCCGCCTTGTGCCTGAAAGCGGGTAATGCCTGCATTCTGCGCGGCGGTTCGGAGTCGATTTATTCGAACAAGGCGATCGCCGCCTGCATTGCCGAAGGGTTGGAGGCGGCCGGATTGCCGAAGGAGGCGGTTCAGGTCGTGGAAACGACGGACCGCGAAGCGGTCGGCGAACTGATCACGATGGATCGTTACGTCGATGTGATCGTTCCGCGCGGCGGCAAAAGCCTGATCGAACGGATTTCCAACCAGGCGACGATCCCGGTGATCAAGCATCTGGACGGAATTTGCCATGTTTATATCGACGATTCGGCCGACATCGACAAGGCGGTCAGGATCGCAGTCAATGCGAAAACCCACCGGTACGGCGTCTGCAACGCGATGGAAACGCTGTTGGTCGCGGAAGCGATTGCTGGACGGGTCTTGCCGGTGCTGGCCGAGCAGTATCGGGAAAAAGGCGTGGAATTGCGCGGCTGCCCGAAAACAGGTGCGCTGGTTCCGTCCGCAAAGCGCGCGACCGAAGAGGACTGGGGCACCGAATACCTGGCACCGATCTTGTCGATCAGGGTTGTGGCCGGCATCGATGAGGCGATTGCCCATATCAACCGTTACGGCTCTCAGCATACCGACGCGATCGTGACTGAGAATTACACCTTGGCGCGGCGGTTTTTGCGGGAAGTCGATTCGAGCTCGGTGATGGTGAATACCTCGACCCGTTTTGCGGACGGTTTCGAGTATGGCCTGGGCGCCGAAATCGGGATCAGCACCGACAAGCTGCATGCGCGCGGACCGGTCGGCCTGGCGGGTTTAACGACTCTGAAATTCATCGTGCTCGGCGACGGCCATATCCGTCAATAAATGATCGGCATTTTCGGCGGTACCTTTGATCCGGTGCATTTCGGCCATTTGCGCGCCATTATCGAGGTCGGCGAAATCTTCAGCCTGGATCAAGTGCGGCTGATTCCGAACAAGACCCCGCCACACCGGCTCGAACCTTCCGCTTCCACATCGATGCGGCTTGAAATGTTGCAGCTTGCTGCCTGTACATTGTCCAATGTGGTGATCGATACCCGCGAGCTGGACAGGGACGGGGCGTCCTACATGATCGATACGCTAAGTTCGCTGCGGAGCGATTTTCCGGAGCAGCCGCTCCTGCTGTTTGTCGGGAGCGATGCCTTTAACGGGCTGACAACCTGGCACCGCTGGTGCGAATTGTTCGACTATGCGCATGTCGTCGTGATGACCCGGCCCGGTAGCCCGGTGCAATGGGAGAACGATTTTTGGGATGCCCGGCAAGTTTTCGAAGCAGGGCAACTGGCCCGATACAAAGCGGGCAAGCTGTTTTTCCAGCCGATTACCCAACTGGACATCTCGGCCAGCGCGATACGGAAAATGATCGCCGAAAAACGCGATCCCCGTTTTTTATTGCCCGATACCGTATTAGACTATATTCAGAGTCATCATCTTTATCAAAACGCCTGATCCCCGGATCGGCGAATTTAGGAAAACGAATGCAAGCAGAAGAAATACTGAACGTCGTCCGGACCGTACTGGACGAGAAGAAAGGCAAATACATCACTACGCTCGATGTCCGCGGCAAGACCAGTTTTACCGACTACATGGTGCTGGTGACCGGAACTTCCGACCGCCATTTAAAGGCGCTGTGCGATTATGTAGTCGAGAAGCTCGCCGAGTCCGGCGTCAAGCCGCTCGGTATCGAAGGGGATTTGGGATCCGATTGGGTCCTGCTTGATCTGGGCGATGTGATCGTGCATGCGATGACCGCGCAGTCGCGCGAGTTTTACCAGCTCGAAAAACTCTGGTCTGTGGATCAGCCCAAAGAAGCCGGGAAGGCGGTTTAGGGTTTTGCTCCCTGCCTGCGTGAGCGCAGGCAGGGAGGGATGCGGTGCGTTATTTCATCATCTCTTTGTTGAAAATCGCATCGATCTTGCGGTTGGTGTCGGTCGGATACTGCATCGGCGCCACGGGTGCGGAGGCCGGCGCAGCAGGCGGGGCGGCCTGCGGAATAGGCGGAAGCGCGGTTTCCTGCGTTCTTATTGGCGGTTCGTGCAGCCGCATCACGTCACCGTAATTGGTATCGACATCGAAATCCTCCCAAATATACAGTGGATAGATCATCGGTTTGGTGGCGAGCGGCAGGGTGATCAAATCCGCGATGCCGACACCCATCCGGCCTGCGGTATGAATCATCCCTTTCGCCAGGCCGCCGGTAAAACCGTAGATGATATTGCTTTGATTAGTCGTGTTGATCACGTTCTTGGGCATTTCGAGCCAGCCCGTCGCCAGATTGGCAAAACTGCTGACCGCTTTCTCGCTGATGCGTTCGCCGTAACTCTGCGGTTTGGTCGGGATTTTGGGCGAAGGCGCATCGATATCCCACGCCTGAGTCACCGGCTCCGCCTTCGTCAGAGGCACATAGCCGATTGCCAGGCAAACGAGCGACAAGGAGGCAAAAGAACGGAAGAAAGTCATCATATCTGATCCTGCTCTAGGTATTAATCTTCAGCAAGTATAGCAGAGCATTTTTTCTTTACTTCTTTAATGCGTTCGCCAGCGCATTCGCCATGGCGCCCCGCATCGGCGGCGCGGGCGGAGCGGATTTTCCCTGAGGTTTTCGAGGTGCGGTTTCGCGTTTCGGTGCACGGTTGACTTCCGCATCTGATTTCATCGATAGTGCGATCCGTTGGCGCTCGACGTCTACCTCGATTACCTTGACTTCGACGATGTCGCCGGCTTTGACGACTTCGCGCGGATCCTTGACGAAATTGTCTGCGAGGTGCGAAATATGCACCAGGCCGTCCTGATGCACGCCGATATCGACAAAGGCGCCGAAATTGGCGACGTTGGTCACTACGCCGTTCAAGCGCATGCCGGGTTCAAGATGGGTGATCTTTTCGACGCCGGCCTTGAACTGCACGCTTTTGAACTCGGGACGCGGATCGCGCCCGGGTTTTTCGAGTTCGCGCAGAATGTCGGTCACGGTCGGCACGCCGAATCGGGCGTCGGTATAACGGGCCGGATCCAGCCGCCGAAGGATTTGAGATTGCCCGATTAGATCGCGAATCGATTTGCCGGTGTCCTTGATGATCGCTTCGACGACCGGATAGGCTTCCGGATGCACCGCGGAGGCATCGAGCGGGTTGTCGCCGTTTGTGATGCGCAGGAAACCGGCCGCCTGTTCGTAAGCCTTTTCGCCGAGGCGGGGCACTTTTTTCAACTGCGCGCGGTTTGCGAACGGGCCGTGCTCATCCCGGTAGGCGACGATGTTTTCGCTGACGCTTTGCGACAAGCCGGAGACCTGCTTCAGCAGCGGGGCGGAAGCGGTGTTCACGTCGACGCCGACCGCGTTCACGCAGTCCTCGACGACTGCATCCAGACCGCGCGCCAGCTGTACCTGGTTCACATCGTGCTGGTATTGGCCGACGCCGATCGATTTCGGCTCGATCTTGACCAGCTCGGCCAAAGGATCCTGCAGACGGCGCGCGATCGAAACCGCGCCGCGCAGGGAGACGTCGAGCTCGGGAAATTCCTTCGCGGCCAATTCGGAGGCCGAGTAAACCGACGCCCCCGCCTCGGAGACGACGATCTTGCTGAATCTCAATTCCGGGTGCTGTTTCTGCAAGTCGGCGACCAACTGGTCGGTTTCGCGCGAGCCGGTGCCGTTGCCGATGCTGACCAGCTGCACCTGATGTTTTTCGATCAACCGGGCGAGGGTCGCGATCGATTCATGCCAGGCATTCCGAGGCGGGTGAGGGTAGATCGTGTCGGTCGCGAGCACTTTCCCGGTTGCGTCAACGACTGCGACCTTGACACCGGTACGGATACCGGGATCGAGGCCCATCGTGGCTTTGTGGCCGGCCGGCGCGGCCAGCAGCAGATCGCGCAGATTGCTCGAAAATACTCGGATCGCCTCCTGTTCGGCGGCTTCCCGGGCCCGCATTTTCAAGTCCAGGTCGATGCGGGTGAACAATTTGATTTTCCAGGCGAGACGCGCCGTTTCGACCAGCCAGGCATCGGCCGGTTTATCGGTGCCGGTTACGCCGAGCCGCCCAGCGGTAAACTGCGCGCAGAGATCGTGTTCCTGCTGTTCCTCCTGGGCCGGTTTTAGGGTCAGCGTCAGCAAATCTTCGTTGCGTCCGCGCAACAATGCCAGCGCCCTATGCGAAGGAATTTTATTGATCGCTTCCTGATAATCGAAATAATCGCGGAATTTGCTCGCTTCCTGTTCCTTGCCGGGCGTCACGGTCGCATGCAGGATGCCTTTGCCCCAGGTTCTCTCACGTAGGTCGGCCAGCAGTTCGGCATCTTCCGACAGGCGTTCCATGAGAATCTGGCGGGCGCCTTCCAGCGCGGAGGCACTGTCCGCAACGCCTTTTTCGGGGTCGATAAAGCCGGCGGCGAATTGCTCGGGGATCAGGCTGCGATCGGCCAGTATCGCATCGGCCAGCGGTTCGAGGCCGGCTTCGCGCGCAATTTGGGCTTTCGTGCGGCGGCGGGGCTTGTAGGGCAGGTACAAGTCTTCGAGCAGGGTTTTGGTATCCGCTTCGTTGATGGCCAGTTCCAGTTCCGGCGTCAGTTTATCCTGGCTGCGAATGCTGTCGAGAATCGCCGCGCGCCGGGTGTTCAGTTCGCGTAAATAGAGTAAACGCTCTTCGAGGGTTCGAAGTTGTGTGTCGTCGAGACCGCCGGTGGCTTCCTTGCGGTAGCGGGCGATGAACGGCACGGTCGCTCCCTCATCGAGCAGTGCCACAGCGGCATTGACTTGGCGGATATTGACGGCGAGTTCTTCGGCGATGCGTTGATTAACGTCCATTTCGAATGCTGTTTGGTTGAAAGCGGCAAATTTTATCAGTAAGCGCGGGTCAGCGGTTGAGGAAATTTTTCTGAAACCGCATTTAGGATTTCGGGCTCTCGGATAGCGCAAGTGTTGTTGTTTATTGGCAACAGCGAGGTGTTCCTAATTCGGCATTGAGATTTTAATTTGTTATAATTTGGCGTAAACAGCGCAAGCAGTCAGCCGCGTTTGGAAAATCGAAACATTCCGAACCTATAGCTCTGCTGCTTGTCCAATTGCAAAAATATAGGAAGCCTTGAATGGTTGTCGAACATGACGACGCTTCGGATCAATAATAACCAGAGGTGACATCGCGCCTAAGGCGCGACCGGCGATGCAGAACAAAAGACGAATTTTACCCAAAATAGTGCTGTTAGGCCTATTGGCAGGTTTGCTGATAGTCGGTATTGCAGTCGTCAAATTTGTACGCGAAGAGGTCGAAACTTCGCGGTATCAGGCGCACTATCTCTCTAACATCGGCAAACGGATCAGCTTCAGACTTGAAAAGGGCCCGAGCCCGTCGATACGCTACCCCGAATACGGCCCGTACGACCAGCGCATGGGCTATACCTTGTTGCCCGAAGCGGTCGACCGGATGACCCAGGCCGGGTTTTCGGTATCTGCCCAGGCCGTCTCCTCGCCAATGCTGACCCAATTGGTCGACGACGGTTTTTTTTCGATCTATCACGAAAAGACCCAGGCCGGCCTCAAGATCTACGATCAGACCAACCAGCTGATTTTCAGAAACACCTACCCCAACCATGGTTATCCCAGTTTCGAGTCGATACCGCCGTTAGTGCTCTATACCTTGCTGTTCATCGAAAACCGCGAATTGCTGAATGAAGCGAAGGTAACTTTGAACCCGGCCGTCGAATGGGACCGCCTGGGTTATGCCAGCCTGCAGATGGTCGCCAACAAGCTGGGTGTAGATAAGAATGTGCCCGGCGGCAGCACACTGGCGACCCAGATCGAAAAATACCGGCATTCCCCCAATGGTTATACCAATTCCGTCATCGACAAATTCCGTCAGATGGGATCGGCCTCGATCCGTGCTTACCTGTGGGGAGCCGATACCCGCGAAATGCGCCGCCAGATCGCGCTGGCCTACCTTAATTCGATGCCACTGTCGGCTGCGCCGAAAGTAGGCGAAGTGCATGGCTTGGGCGATGGCCTGGCGGCCTGGTTCGGCGCCGATTTCGACGAGGTGAACAACCTGCTGCGCGCGGCAACGCAAAACTCCGGAGAAAGCGTTACCGACCGGCAAGCGACCGCTTTCCGCCAGGTGCTCTGCATTCTCTTGTCGCAAAGGCGGCCTTCCCATTTTCTGGGGCCGGGCTTTCATGCCCTGCAGACGCTGGCGAATAGCTATCTTAGGCTGATGGCCGATGCCGGCGTGATTTCCGGGGCGCTGCGCGACCGGGCCTTAAAGGCCGAGACGCTCAAGCCGCTGCCTGCAGAATCGATGCCTGTTACGCAATTCGTTTCCGAAAAAAAGACGCAAGCCGTATTGCGCGCCCGGCTCGCGCAGGCATTGAATGTTAAAACGATTTATGACCTCGACCGGTTGGATTTAACCGCCAAGACCACGATTGATTACAATACTCAGCAAGCCGTGGCGACCGCCCTGCGCAAGCTCAGCGATCCCGAGGAGGCGCGAGCGGCCGGCGCTTTCGGCGAGCGGCGGCTGAATGAAAACGTCGACCTGTCGCGTGTTGTCTATAGCTTGATGTTGTTCGAAAAAACGCCGAAAGGCAATTTTTTGCGCGTGCAGACCGACAACCTGGACCAGCCGCTCGACATCAATGAGGGAATCCGCCTGGATTTGGGCTCTACCTCCAAATTGCGCACGATGGTGCTTTACCTACAACTGGTCGCGGAGCTTTATCAGCAGTACCACGGCCAGTCATTGGAAGAATTGAATAAAGTGGTGCTGCATCCCCGGGACTATCTGAGCGACTGGGTCATTACCCAATTGAAAGCGCAGCCCAAAATCGGCCTGCAGACGATATTGGATCAGGCGCTGGACCGTAAATATTCGGCCAGCCCGGGTGAATATTTCTTTACCGGCGGCGGACTTCACCATTTCAATAATTTCCAGAAGAGCGACGACTATCAGATCATGTCGGTGCGGGATGCGCTCCGCGATTCGGTCAACCTGGTATTCATCCGCCTGATGCGCGATATAGTTTACCATTACCAGTACAGACCTGATGGCATAGCGCGCTGGCTCGACGATCCGGAAAGCCCAAAGCGCCAGGAATATCTCGAACGGTTTGCCGATCGGGAAGCGCAGGTTTATCTTGGCCGTTTTTTCGCCAAGGTGCAGGGAAAAAGCGAAGCGGAACGTCTCGATATGCTCGCCAAGCGCGTATGGCTGAAGTCCTCGCGGCTGACGATGTTGTATCGGGCGATTTATCCCGATCATGACGTGGAGCAACTGAACAAATTCTTGCGCAACTATCTTCCGAAACAGATCCTGGACAAGGAAGACATTTACGCCCTTTACGATAAATATTCGGCGGACAAATTCGACCTGCAGGATCAGGGCTATATTACCAAGATTCATCCGCTCGAATTATGGCTGGCCGGTTATTTGGCCGAACATCCGCAGGCGACCCGCGAGGAAGTGATTGCGGCCAGCGCCAAGCAGCGCCTGGAAGTCTACCGCTGGCTGTTGAAGAGCAAAAGGAAGAAGGCCGGGCAGCAGCACCGCATTATGAGCATGCTCGAAGCGGAGGCATTTCAGAAAATCCATGCCGCCTGGAAGCAGGTCGGTTATCCGTTCGGCAGGTTGACGCCATCGTATGCGACTTCGATCGGCGCCTCGGGCGATCGGCCGGCGGCGCTGGCCGATCTGGTCGGCGTCATTTTGAACGACGGGGTTAGAATGCCCTCTGTCCGCTTCGAAAATCTGCACTTCGCGGAAGGAACGCCTTACGAAACGATTCTGGATAAAACGCCGAACGAAGGGAAGCGCGTCTTCCCGCCCGAGGTGGCACGGGCAGCCAGAAGCGCTATGGTCGGCGTTGTCGAAGGCGGCACCGCGGCGCGCCTGAAGGGAGTTTACACTGATAATCAGGGCCAGGTGATCCCGATAGGCGGAAAAACCGGTACCGGGGATCACCGCAAGGAGATGTTCAATGCCCGTGGCCACATGATCGGTTCGCAGTTCATCAGCCGTGCGGCCGTGTTTACCTTTTTCATGGGTGACCGGTTCTTCGGCGTGATCACCGCCTATGTAGCAGGCAAAGACGCTGGAGACTATCATTTCACCAGTTCGCTGCCCGTGCAGATCGTCCGCTTCTTGAAGCCGACGTTGATGCCTTTGTTGAATCGGTCCGTGGACGATGGTAGCGGAAACACTCTTCCGGAGCCGAAAATGGCGATGGTTTCGGGGCAATAATTGTGCGGCGGGCCGGGCGGGCTGCAAGTCAGGAGGCTGGTCCGCAATTCCCGCTTGCCGCTTCATGAACCATTCCCGCCTGATGTTCTTGTTGTTGATCTATTTGCTGATTCTGCTGGCGGCATTTCTGATGCAGCGCAAGATGATGTACTTCCCGTCCCGCTTTACTCCGGCGCAGCAGGACCAATTGATGCAGGCACTGGACCTGCAAGTTTGGCCGTCGGTCAACGACCGGCGGGCTATCATCAGCCGGACACCGGTCGAAAAGCCGAAAGGTACCGTGCTGGTTTTTCACGGCAATGCCGGCGCGGCGCTGCACCGGACCTATTACATCGAGGCTTTGCAGCGCTTGGGTTTTCGGGTTCTGATCGCCGAATATCCGGGATACGGCGCGCGCGAGGGCTCGCCTTCCGAAGCGGCATTGATCGAGGACGGCATTGCGACGGCGAAACAGGCACTGCAAGCGTACAAGGAGCCTTTGTTCCTGTGCGGCGAATCACTCGGCAGCGGGGTTGCGGCGGGGGTTGCCGCTTCACACCAGGTGCCGATTCGGGGACTATTGCTGATTACGCCGTTCGATACGATGGCAAAAGTCGCGCAGCGTCACTACTGGTTTCTGCTCGCGCGCTGGCTGGTCAGAGATAAATTCGACAATGTCGCGAGACTGCGCGGTTTCAAAGGTCCCATTGCGGTAGTTCTGGCCGGGAGGGACGAAGTGATTCCGAATCGGAACACGCTCGCCTTGTTCGAGACGCTGCCCGCGAAAAAAAAACTCTGGCGTTTCGAAAATGCGGGGCACAACAGCCTGCTGTTGGAGTCCTGGCGTCCCTGGTGGCAGGAAGCGATGCAGTTTATCGCTCCTCAGTAAACGGGCAATTGCTTCATACTTGCCATATCGATCACGAAGCGGTAACGCACGTCGCTTTTCAGCGTCCGTTCGTACGCTTCGTTGATGTTCTGCATCGGGATTACCTCCACGTCGGCCGCGACGCCATGGTTACCGCAAAAATCCAGCATTTCCTGCGTTTCGCGAATCCCGCCGATCATGGAGCCGGCCAGGCGCCGGCGTCCCGTAACCAGTGGCCATGCGGCCAATGGAGTAGGGCCGGGCAGGCCGACCAACACCATGGTGCCGTCGAGGCCGAGCAGATTCAAGTAAGCATTGTAGTCGTGCATTGCCGAGACCGTATCGAGAATGAAACTGAAACGGCCGGCATTTTGGGTAAAGGCTTCTGCTTCGCGGGTCACGATGAAATCGTCGGCGCCGAGTTTGAGCGCATCGTCGCGTTTGCCCGGCGAATGGCTCAACACGGTCACATGCGCGCCGAATGCCTTGCCGAGCTTGACGCCCATGTGCCCAAGGCCGCCGAGTCCAACGATCGCGATCCTGTCGCCGGGACTAACACCGAAACGGCGCAGCGGCGAATAGGTGGTAATGCCCGCGCAAAGCAGCGGTGCGGCGCGCTCCGGGGGAATGCCTTCGGGGATGCGCACGACATACGATTCGTCGATGGTAATTCGGGTCGAATAACCGCCGTAGGTCGGCGTTTGGCCGTCCTGTTCCCGCGAATTGTAGGTAAAGCTCGCGCCGCGCCGGCAATACTGTTCTTCGCCTGCCTCGCAGGCGGCGCATTGCCGGCACGAATCGACGAAACAGCCGATGCCGACTGTATCGCCGACCTTCCAACGGCTGACCTCACTGCCGGTTTGCGCCACGACCCCGATAATCTCATGGCCCGGCACCATCGGAAAAATCGCCCCTCCCCATTCGTCGCGCGCCTGATGAATATCGGAATGACAGACGCCACAGTACAGAATATCGATCAATACGTCGTGCGTGCCGGGATCGCGGCGATCGATCGTGAACGGAGCCAGGGGCGATGTGGCGCTGGCGGCGGCATAGGCGGGCGTTTTGATCATAGTAATTTCCTCTCAATGGTTTATAGGGATTCTAAAATTCGACATATGCGAGGATCGGATATATCCCACTTCGGGAAAGCACGTTTTCTTTAGCGGATAGAGGAGCCGCACAGAAACGCCAAAGGGGTCTCGGCATTCATCGGGATTCGGTTGAGCAAAGTGTAGGGTACGCTGCGCGTACCTTCTCGGGGGGCTGATTTACTGGAAACACTCAAAAAGGTACGCGCAGCGTACCCTACACATGGAATTCAAAACCCGCCGTCAATCCGCAAAATCGTAAACCTTATAATGACTGACCAGCGGCTTCAAGACTTCCTGAATCACCTTCTGATGTTCCGGATGTTTCGAATAATTTTCCAGGGCTTCCTTGTTTTCGAACGTGGCGGAAACCGCGACGTCGAAACTATCGTCGACCGACGGGCTCGAATGTTCGCGTTTGATGCCGGCGACAGGCCCGATGTCGTAACTGACTACGCCCGGCAGTTTCGACAGCCGCTTGCTGCCCTCGATATATTTCCGCCGTGCTTCCGGATCGCCGTGCTGTTTCAGCCAGATGATCACGACGTGATGCACCTTGCCGTCGATGTGGGCCGCCGGCCGCTCGGCATGCGCGGCATTGCCGAGGCCGAGGGTGGCTAAAAGAATGGCCAGGCGTTTGAAATGGACTGTTTTCATGAACTAACCTCCTGTAATTTAAAAGGGTGTGAAGGGTTGCAAGTGTACCAGAAATTATGCGGATCTATTGGAACCCTCGGGGTGAGATTGCCAATAAAACCGGCTATGATAATAACCCGTAAAAGTGATCTTGAGGATATTCGACGGGATGCAAAAATTGCCAGAAATGCTCTACCGCGCCGCCCAAGTCAGAGAACTTGACCGGCTCGCGATCGAAGAATTCAACATTCCCGGCTACGCGCTGATGTGCAGGGCGGGCAGCGCCGTATTCGGATGCCTGACCGGAAAATGGCCAACAGTGCGGTCGCTGGCGGTATTTTGCGGCAGCGGCAATAATGCGGGAGACGGTTATGTGGTCGCGCGTCTGGCAAGAGAAGCCGGATTGGACGCCCTGGCGGTTTGTGTCGGTAATCCCGAAAAGCTGAAAGGCGATGCGCTGACGGCCTATCGGGATTATGTTCAGGCAGGAGGTCCGGTAAAGACATTTGAAACGGAGCATGCGATTGAGGCCGATCTGGTGGTCGACGCGTTGCTCGGCACCGGCCTGGACCGGCCGGTAACCGGGCTTTACGCGGAGGCGATTTCGGCAATCAACCGGTCCGGCTTGCCTGTCGTGGCGGTCGATATCCCCTCCGGCCTGAATGCGGATACCGGCAATCCGCTGGGCTGTACCGTGAAGGCCGACTGCACGGCGACTTTTATCGGGCTAAAACAGGGCCTCTTTACCGGCCAAGCGGCCGAATATGCGGGCGAGATCGTTTATGACGGGCTGGCGGTGCCGGACGCTGTTTTTGATCGAGTGAAACCCGAGGTTTTCCTCGTCGGCCAAAAACCGCTGATGCCTCGCCGCCGCTGTGCGCACAAAGGCAACATGGGGCATGTGCTGGTCGTCGGCGGCGACCTGGGATTTTCGGGGGCGGCGCGGATGGCCGGCGAGGCGGCTTTGCGGATCGGCGCCGGCCTGGTCAGCATCGCGACGCGGAGCGAGCATGCCGGCTTGATGAATTTGAACCGGCCGGAGCTGATGTGCCGCGGCGTCGAAAGTGAGAGGGATTTGCTCCCACTGTTGGATAAGGCCAATGTCGTGGCGCTGGGGCCGGGGCTGGGACAGAAGGAGTGGGGCAGAACCCTGTTCGGCGCCGTATTGCAGTCCGAAAAACCAATCGTGCTCGATGCGGACGGCTTGAATCTGTTGGCGTCAATGCCGATGAGCAAATCCTATTGGATACTGACCCCGCATCCCGGCGAAGCGGGACGCTTGCTGCACGGTTCCGCGCAATCCGTCGAACAGGACCGATTCTCTGCGGTGTCGGCGATCCGGGCGGCTTATGGCGGCATCGCGGTATTGAAAGGCGCGGGCACCCTGATCGCGAGCCACTCGCGAATTGCCGTGTCGACGAGCGGTAATCCGGGCATGGCCTCGGGCGGAATGGGCGATGTGCTGTCCGGCGTGATCGCGGGACTGATCGCGCAGGGTCTTGATTTGCAGGAAGCGGCGGAGCGAGGCGTGTTCCTGCACGGCCGCGCCGCCGATCTGGCGGCCGCCAGAGACGGAGAACGCGGCTTATTGGCGACCGATTTATTGCCTTTTTTGAGACAATTGGTGAATTAATGCAGCGTTATTTGCAATCGGCGGAAGCCACTGAACAGTTCGGCGCGGCGTTATGGCGCCTGTTGCCGCCGAAATGCTTGGTGTTCCTGCATGGCGACCTGGGGGCGGGAAAAACGACGCTGGTCCGCGGTTTTTTACAGGCGGCGGGCCATGTCGGCGCGGTTAAGAGCCCGACGTACACGCTGGTCGAAGAGTACCGGATTGGTGGCCGGAAAATCTATCATTTCGATTTATACCGTTTGGCCGATCCGGAAGAACTGGAATGGATCGGGATTCGTGATTACCTGGACGAGGAGTCCATCTGCATCGTCGAGTGGCCCGAGATGGGAGAAGGGATGCTGCCTGCGGCAGATGTATCGATCTGTTTGAGTGTGCAGGATGCGGGCAGGTTAATCGATATCGAAGTTTTTTCGGACGAGTTAAAGCGTCTTTGTACCCGTCTGTAATGCCGGATCGCCGCATCAAATCAACAATGCGCTTGGCAGAGGCTTTCTAGGCCGCAACGGCGATCAAATCCGTAAAAGATCGCATGCTTCTGCTGGGTTTTGCTATTATTAAGTTAATATCGTTTTTATTTAGGCAATGGGATCAACGTGTTTCGAGCAGAAAGAATTTACAGCCAGAGTAATCCAAAAACGGGAATGATAGAGTGGTTTTTTTCCGCGCGGGAAGGCAACTTCGGACCTTTTGACAGCAAAGAAATAGCGACCAAAGAGCTTCAAGCCTTTATTAATCTTTGTATCAAAAACGGCGACGACGGCGGGCGCGGAGGCGGCGGAAAATCTAAGAAATTAAGTCTTGAGCCGGTGCACGACTTTGTTTTCAAGCGACGGGAGTAAAGAGGATCTATCGTGGCGGATTGTTCTGTTAATATGTTTTTTCGTTTTTACATTATGTTCTTGTTTCTTTAAGAAGCTTGGAATAAGGGCAATAGCGTCTGTCCCCTACTAAACCTGCCGGAAAATGATACGATTTATCGCCTCGGCGTCGGTATGAAGGCGGGCTCCACCCTTCATATTTACTTTGTGAGTAATACTCCGACTCTACCAAAGGCGCGTTGCCGGCGGTTGATTTCCGATTCAATACGGTCATTCACAAAAAATAGGCACTGCCCACTTGCCAGGAATAATTCAGCGGGCAACAGCCTTCGACGCCATCTTATCCGACAGTCAATAAGTCTTTCGTCAGCAGTTCTTCAAAATCTTTCGAGGAAAGCGGCTTTGAGTAGAGGTAGCCCTGTACAAAATCGCATTCCGCTGCGACAAGCAGGTCGCGTTGCTCCTCGGTTTCCACCCCCTCTGCTATGACTTTTAACCCCAGTTTATGGGCCATTACAATGATGGCTTCCGAAATGGCCATTTCCGACGAGCCGTTTCGAAGATTTCTGATAAACGATTGATCAATCTTTAAATAATCAATCCCGAATTTATTCAGATAAGAAAGTGATGAATACCCGGTGCCGAAATCGTCTATGGCGACCTCAATGCCCGCGTCCCGAAATTCCAGCAGGCGATTTTTTACTGTGATGTCTCCGTCCAACAATAATCCTTCCGTAATTTCAACCACGATCTGTTTAGGATCAACCCCTATTTCATGTAAGTAGGAAACCCAGTCTTTGCCCTTTAACTGTTTATGGAACTGGACGGGAGATTTGTTTACACTGATCTGGAACGGTTGACGGGTTTTCCGACTTATTTCCTTTAAGAAATTTGCCGCTTCTTCAAAAATCCACTCTCCTATTTCAACAATGAGTCCTGTCTCCTCGGCAAACGGGATAAAATCGGCGGGGGTGACAAGACCTCGTACCGGATGGCTCCAGCGAATCAGGGCCTCTGCCTTATGTATTTTCTGGGTATGGAGGTCTATGATGGGCTGATAGAACAGAGAAAACTGCTTTTCGTCCAGCGCACGCCGCAGGTCGGATGCCAGCTTAAGCCTTGCCTGCATTTCGCTGGTAAAGTAACTGAACCGATTACGTCCCCCATTCTTGGACACATACATGGCTTGATCGGCGTTTTTGATTAGTTCGTCCGAGGTTTTTGCGTCGTTGGGGTACAGTGTTATGCCGATGCTTCCCGAAGTAAAAAATAAGTCATTCCCGAGTTTAAGCGGCTCGCTTAAGGACAATAGAATTTTCTCGGCAATACCTTCCACATGGCTGTGATCGTCCAGATCGGTAAGAAGGACCATAAACTCGTCGCCGCCCAGCCGCGATACCGTATCGGATGAGCGCACGCATTTTTCTATGCGTTTGGCTGCTTCGACCAGCACGGTATCTCCCGACTGATGGCCCAAGGTGTCATTAACCTCTTTAAAGCGGTCAAGGTCGATGAACAGCACGGCCAAAGAGGCACCCGAACGATGCGCTTTGTTGATCTCCTGCTCCAGTCGGTCTAGAAAAAGCCTGCGATTGGGCAAATCGGTAAGGGCGTCGTAATTCGCTTGGTGCCAGATAAGGGCTTCATTTTTTTTGATGTGGGTAATATCGGAAAAAAGCGCCACATGCCGGTAAATTTTACCTTCGGGACTCAAAAGAACATTGATGGTCAACCGTTTGAAGTGGGTTTCGCCATTCTTTTTTCGGTCGCAAATTTCCCCCTGCCAGAAACCATGGGTATTGATCGAATTCCACATTTCCTTATAAAAAGCCTTATCGTGCATGCCGGAGCTGAATATTCTCGGGTTTTTGCCTGCGACTTCTTCGGCTGAATAGCCGGTTATTTGAGTGAAGGCGGAGTTGACGGCGATGATGCGGTTTTCTTCGTCGGTAATCAGCATGCCTTCGCTGCTGTTATCGTAGATAGAGGCTGCCAGGTTAAGCTTTTCATCAATCTCGCGCTCACCCGTAATGTCCCGGGCGAGCCCGATAGTGCCCAAAACACGCTCCTGATCGTCGATGACGGGCGATTTAAAGGTTTCTACCCAATGCTCATGGCCGTCAGTCAAGATTTTTTCGGCCAATTTTTTTCGCTGCCGAGTTCGTATGACTTCATCATCAACCGCCCGGTAATGCTCTGCGAGTTCTTGCGGCCAAAAATCGAAATCGGTTTTACCGTTCAAATCTTCAAGACAGGTCAGGCCTGTATTTTTGATAAAAACCTTATTCGCTTGAATATAACGACCCTGGGTGTCTTTCATCCATGCGAGAAACGGCAAATTGTCGTACATAGCCCTCAGGGTGGCTTCGGATTGGATAATGCGCTGTTCTGCCGTTTTTAATTGAGTGATATCCGTGACCAATACAAAAAAACCGCTCACCTGTTCCTCTTCTATAATGTCCGGTAAGTAAGAGGTTTGCGTATGTCGCTGGCGGCCCGAAGCATCGGTAATAATGCGTTCGAATAGTTGCGTTTCTCCCTTCAATACCGCCTGAATATAGGGCTGGTTCAGCCTGTAAAGCTTCTCGCCGAGGACTTCGCGAATATGCTTGCCCCGCAATTGTTCCGGCGGAATCCCAAACCATTCCTGGTAGGCCTGATTACCGAATTTATTGGTGAGATCGCGGTTCCAGTACCCAATCATGGCCGGCATGTGATTAAGCACCGATTGAAGAATCATTTGTCCTTCAAGAATTTCGGCATCCCTTGCAAGCAGTAGGCTCTCGGCTTGCTTTCTTGCGGAAATATCTTCGACTTGGCCAATGAAATAGAGAGGAATTCCCTCGTCGTCTTCCTCTAACGAGAGGCTGACTTGCACCCAGACAGGGCTACCGTTTTTATGCAGGTAGCGCTTTTCATAGACAACGGATTTTTCGCCGTTTAAGAGCCGTTCAAAGTTTTCCTTGCTGATATTTCGATCCTCGGGATGGGTTAGATCGCTGATCAATAGGTTTTCAAGTTCCTCTTTCTGAAAACCTACAATTTCCCTCATAGCGCGATTCGATTGAAGGATGTGCCCGTCTAAAGTGGCGATGTGCATCCCGGTCGGGGCATTTTCCAGAATGTTACTGAATAACGACCGAGCTTTGTTCCCGCTAAATTTCGCAAGCATTAATTTCCAAACGATAACGGACACTGCTATGCCGTTCAGAGTAAAAATACCTAAACCTATCCAGTCCAGCGAGTCGTTGACAAATTGCTGTCCGTCAGGCTGACGCCATAAAGTGACGAACAGGCCGGACAGCAGGGTGGCTAAAAGTCCTCCCCCTAATCCGCCGATTAAAGCCGAGAAAAAAACTGCAGGAAAAAAAGTAATATAAGTAAGGCGTAATCCCAGATCGCTTAACAGTTCCGTACGCAAAAATGCAGAGAATGCCACTAATAGGAATGAAATGACGAGCGACGAAATCGCGGAAAACTTAATTTGATTCTTTAACACTAACCGCCACGCTTACAGGGATTTTTTAAATACCAAGGGAAAAAACATCTATTTACCGGACAACTTATCGATATGAAACACGTTAAAAGCCGTCAAATTAAAATTCATGCAGTTAAGGAAGCCCTAACAAAAAATAAACCGGGTCTCTCATTCAATAACAGCAAAAAATTATTATCGAATGAACACGATGCCATGTTTTTCGGATGCGTCGCTCCCGTTCTATGTTGAAAGGGCTTTATCTTCGAACTGAATTGCCAGTCGGAGCAGTCAGTAACAGTGATCTAAACGGCTGCTATAATGTAATTAAGTATACGCATTTTTATTACAATGTGTAGGGTTTTGATGTGCGATAACCAGTTCACTACCGACAATTTTTGAGGCTCCAAATAATTGGAGAACAATCAAGCGGCTGTTCTTTATATTGGTTTGTTTTAATTAACCAATAAAACAATTGTTTACCTCGAATTTGTAAAAGATTTGCAATAGGCCAGACAGTCAAGATGAATGCGGGTTGGGTAGGGCACAGCCGTTGATGAGTAAGAGAGCTTGATAGTCAAACAGGGAGTAAACTTTGCGGTAGATGGAGCTTTTGGGAACTGGTAAATTATCAGCCGGCTTGAATTATATGGTGTGGGTATTGCTACAGAGAAAGAGTTAGTTAATTACTTCGATAGTAACACAAGGGTAATCTATTGGCGTCAGACCTCAACTTGTTTAACCTGACTCTCGGATGCGGTTCTCATTGCTAAAAAAATTTCAGCAACTGTATTATCTAACGTTGCTAATAAGGTTTTAAAAAACTTTTATTAACTCTAGCTCAAGCATGCTTGAATCAGCGGATTTATTGGAAAAAATGAAATGTTAATACGAGTATCTGGAATCGAATACGGTAGACATTTTATCATCGGTAGACAGAGGACTAAATGAAGTTCTTCACAAAATCAGCAGATAAAAATAATGACGTCGGAACAGATAAATGGAAAACCAAATATTTAGATCTGCTGGATGCGCATGAGCGACTGGAAAAAGCTTATAAAGAAGAACAGGAAATACTAAGCAAAGTTATCATTCGCCTTTCCATTGTGAGTTCCGAAGTTGACGCCCAACTCGAACCCTACCTGCAGCGTATCCGCGATCATTTAAAGAATGGCATAGACAATCGTCAACTTAAGGCGGATCTTGAAAGCCTTACAAAAATTATCTATCAGCTTAAAGATTCGTCCTCGAAAGGATCTATAAAGGCTGCTGATGCGAACCTTTTGTTCGAGTTTTTATTGCAGCGTTATACGTCGAGCCGGCAGCAAAAAGAATTAAAGGAACTGAAAGAGAGCGGTCAGCCTTTAGCGGAGCCTCGGCGATTATTTGCGGTTATTGCCAGGATTATCGAGAGCGATCCGGCGGATGTAAAAATTGCTCAGCAACACGGTGAGAATGAGTCTTCAGCTCGACATTCTATCGATACTTCTTTTGTCAGTGCGCAATTACTGAAACTCCTGGAAAGAATAAAGGTTCCGGAAGCATTCGAACAAAAGGTGCAAAACGTAAAACAGCAATTAAAAGCAGGGGAGATCTCTCATTCGCTCGAATCGATACTGGATAGCATTATTTCGCTTTTGATCGAAATTAATACCGACAATCAACCGAAGAAAGAGGAGATTGATAAATTCCTGGCGCAAATAACCGAACAACTTGCGGCGCTGAGCTCGGTTGTTACCGATTCTAATCAGACATTCAAGGATGTCGGTTTAAATAGAATCAAATTCGATCAGTCGGTTTCCGAGCAAATGAGCGACCTGCAATACCGATCGCTGCAGGCGACTCAGCTGGAGTCCTTACAAAAATCCATTTCTTCCCATATCGATAAAATCACCCGGGAAATTCAGGAAAATAAAAAAAAGGAAGCGATCGAACTCGAAAGGTTTCAACTTCATATGGAAAAGCTGAATCAAAAAATCCAAGCGATGGAAACGGAAACCGGTGAGCTTAAATCCAAGCTAGTCGTTGCTAATTCACGAGCGTTTAGCGATGCTTTAACAGGGCTGCCGAATCGTTTAGCTTATGACAATCGGTTAAAGTACGAAATAGCCCATTGGCAACGTTATCACACACCGCTGTGCCTGCTTATATGGGATATCGATTTTTTTAAAAAAATCAATGACAATTTCGGGCATCAATTAGGGGACGCCGTGTTGAAGCATGTGGGTCGACTGTTTTCGGAAAATATCCGTAAAACGGATTTTGTGGCCCGGCTTGGAGGAGAAGAATTTGTCGTGCTGATGCCGAATACCAGGCAACTCTCGGCTTTTCAAAAGGCAGAAAACTTACGCGATATTATTGAAAAACATCAGCTGGACCTAAACGGTACGGCCCATTGTATTACTGTCTCTTGCGGAATTGCCCAATTAATGAAAGGCGATACTTATGAACTGATTTTTGAGCGGGCTGATCGGGCTTTGTATCAAGCGAAAAAACGCGGGCGTAACCGTTGCTGTATGGGGTAGCGAAAAATTACGGCAATTTTTAAATCCAATTGAATGGGCAGGGTACACGCATCAAATTCGGAGAACCGTGATAAATGGAAATTTATCTAGAGGGTTCCGGATTGAAACAGGAGGGCAAATTTTAGAAATGCCTGTGGCCGATGCCTTGAAGTGGCATCGATAAATAATAACTGGAGTTGCTTAATCCCGTACGCATATCAGAAATAAAGCTATGGCTTGGGTTCTTTAATTAAGGGATATGCGTGCTGACTTGGGAGTCCAAGGCAGGATTGAGTACAGATGCGATGCTCATCCGAAGTTAATTGAGTTGCTGAAAGCTACCGTAAATCTTACTGCTGTTATTAGCGAATGTTACTGTATTTCAGTGTACTTCGTTGGGCATAAAAAAACCCGCTAAGCTATATAACTTAGCGGGTTTTTGTACTTTGCTGGTTCTCTTAGAACCTAAATTTGGTGCCGAGGAGAGGACTTGAACCTCCACGGAGTTTCCCCCACTAGCACCTGAAGCTAGCGTGTCTACCAATTTCACCACCTCGGCTAGGCGATGTTTCATCTCAGTTGATTCGGCATATTATAAGGATCGATTTTGACCTTGTCAAACATTTTGCAAGTTTTTTTATCGTCCATTGTCGAATGTGCTTCGGATGCCAATGGTCCAGAGGGAATTTTTATTTCCGATGATTGACATTTTCAAATTCTGCGCCTGGAAACGTGTATTATAATCATATTAAATCCCGGGATTTTGCGACGCAGTAAAATCCTGCGGATAAACATCTAAAATATCATTCCCATCCATTCTAGCCATCCTCAATGCCGCCCAAGTCAAAAAAAGTCGTTGACTTCAATTTATCCGAAGACCCTTACGCCGCGCGCGAAGCCGAAAAATATACGCGTCCGATTCCCAGCCGCGAGTTGATTCTTGAATACATCGAACATATCGGTAAACCGCTCAAGCGTGCGGAAATTGCCGAAGCCTTCGCGCTGGATGATGATGAACAATTGGAAGCTTTACGGCGGCGTCTTCGAGCTATGGAACGAGACGGGCAGTTATTGTTCAACCGCGAGCAGAAATATTGCCTGGTCAATAATAAAGATTTGATCGTCGGCCGGATTCTCGGCCATCCCGACGGCTATGGCTTTCTGCGCCCGGACGACGGTTCGGATGACCTCTACTTGTCGCCGCGCGAAATGAACGCGCTCTTGCACAACGACCGCGCGATGGTGCGCGTTTCCAGCATCGACAAGAAGGGACGCAGGGAGGGCGCGGTAGTCGAGATTCTGGAGCGGAACACGCATCAGGTCGTCGGCCGCTTCATGAAGGACAGTTTCAATTACGTCGTGCCCGACAATAAAAACATCGCGCAAAACGTATTGATTGCGCCGGGAGAGACGGGCAAGGCGAAACAAGGCCAGATCGTGGTTGTCGATATCGTCGAGCAGCCGACCAAACTACGGCAACCGATCGGGCGCGTGGTCGAGGTGCTTGGCGATCATCTCGCGCCGGGCATGGAAATCGAGATGGCGATCCGTTCGTATGAATTGCCTTTTCAATGGCCGGAGGCGCTGCTCGAAGAAATCAAATCGTTCAGCGAGGAAGTGCCGGAGGAGGCGAAGGCTAATCGCGTCGATTTGCGCGATACGCCGCTGGTCACGATCGATGGCGAGGACGCGCGCGACTTCGACGATGCGGTGTTTTGCAAAAAGACCGCCAAAGGCTGGAAGCTTTTGGTCGCGATCGCGGATGTCTCACACTACGTTCAGGTGAATGCCGCGCTCGACCAGGAGGCGAAAAACCGCAGCACTTCGGTCTATTTCCCGGAAAAGGTCATTCCGATGCTGCCGGAGATCCTGTCCAACGGCCTTTGCTCGCTCAATCCGCATGTCGACCGCCTGTGCATGGTCTGCGAGCTTTTGATCGATTCCCAGGGACATATCTTGCGGTCGAGCTTTTTCGAGGGTGTGATGCGCTCGCATGCGCGGCTGACCTATACCGAAGTCGCGAAGATGCTGGTCGACCATGACAAAACGCTCGCCAAGAAATACAAGGATTTGCTGCCGCATCTGGAAGAGTTGTATGCGCTGTACCGGGTGATGCGCCTCAGCCGCGAACAGCGCGGCGCGATGGATTTCGATACCCAGGAAACCCGGATCATTTTCGGCAAGGACCGCAAAATCGACCGGATCGTGCCGCTGGTGCGCAACGATGCGCATAAACTGATCGAGGAATTCATGATTGCGGCGAACATGGCGGCCGCGCGCTTTTTGAACAAGAAAAAAATCCCCAAACTGCTGCGCATCCACGAAGGCCCCAGCGCGGACAAACTGCTGGGGCTGCAGTCGTTTCTCGGCGAACTCGGCCTGAGGCTGGGCGGCGGCTTCAAGCCGACGCCGCTCGATTACATGCATCTGACGCAGTCGATCAAGGGAAGGCCCGACGCGCATCTGATCCAGACCGTGCTGCTGCGCTCGATGTCGCAAGCCGTTTACAGCCCGGACATGAAAGGCCATTTCGGCCTGGCGCTCGACGAATACGCACATTTCACTTCGCCGATCCGCCGCTATCCCGACCTGCTCGTGCATCGCGGCATCCGCCATGCGCTGCAGGGCAAGAAGCCGGAAAGCTTCATCTACAGCCATTCCGACATGGTGCTGCTCGGCGAGCATTGTTCCGCGAACGAAAGGCGCGCCGACGACGCGACCCGCGACGTGGTGCTCTGGCTCAAATGCGAATACATGATGGACAAGATCGGCGAGGAGTTTGCCGGATTGATTTCGGCGGTCACGTCCTTCGGTTTTTTCGTCGAGCTCGACGAGATTTATGTCGAAGGGCTGGTGCATATCAGCAATCTGGGCCAGGACTATTTCCATTTCGATCCGGTCAGCCACCAGCTGCGCGGCGAACGCACCAATACCGTGTTCCGGTTGGGCGACAGCGTCAGGGTTCAGGTGGTGCGCGTGGATCTGGACGAGAAGAAGATCGACTTCGAGCTGATCAGCAAGCGAGGGGCTGTAGCGAAGTCCAGGAAGCGAAGCAAGGACAAGAACGCGAAAAGAAAAAGAAAGAAATGACCAGCCGGCCGGCAGGCCGGGTTTGAGGCTGCCTACCTACAGGCCTGCCACGCGGGTATCGTTTGGGGTATATTGCTTGAAATAATTGCGGATGCCGTTGAAAATCGCCAGTGCGATTTTGGACTGATGTTCGGTATTGTTCAGTTTGCGTTCTTCGCCGGGGTTCGAGATGAAGGCCGTTTCGACCAGGATCGACGGAATGTCCGGCGATTTCAGGACCAGAAAGCCGGCCTTTTGTACGGTCGAAAAATGCAGCTCACCGATGTTCTGAAAACTTTTCAGCACCTGGCCGGCGACATTGTTGCTGGCCTCCAAGGTGGCGGTTTGCGATAAATCCAGCAGCACCGAAGCCAGTACTTCTTCCTTGTCGTCGAGACGAACCCCGCCGACCAGATCGGCCGCGTTTTCGCTATCGGCAAGCCAGCGCGCCGCTTCGCTCGAAGCGCCGCTGTTCGATAATGTGAATACCGATGCGCCTTTTACGTCGGATTTCTGGTAGGCGTCCGCATGCACCGAGACGAAAAGGTCGGCATTTGCGGCGCGGGCGATTTCCATGCGTTTTCTGAGGTCGACGTAATAGTCGCTTTTGCGCACCAATACGGCGCGCATCCCGCGCTGTCCGTTGATCAACGACGCCAGTTTTTTCGCGATGGCCAGCACCACGCGTTTTTCTTCGGTTCCTGCCGGCCCGTGGGCTCCCGGATCTTCACCGCCGTGCCCGGCATCGATTGCTACCACGATGTTTCTACCGGATCGTCCGGTGGAGGCCGCTTCCTTGGCCGATTTGGCCGGGTTGCCGTCGGAGGCCCGCTTGGCGGCTTTCTGCGGCGCTTGCGCTTTCGCTTCGGGTTTGGCGGCCTGGGCCATAGGTTTTTCGGAAGCGATAGGGCTGTCCGGAAGCGGTCCTTTGTCTGTCAGATCGACGACCAGGCGATGGCCGTACATCTTGTTCGGATTCAGCGTGAAGCTTTCATAATCGATCTGCCTTTTCAGCTCGGCGACGATTCTTAGCGTCTTCTGTTTCTGGTCCGTGCGAATACGGGAAAAAAATGGATGCGAGGCCGGCGGCTGGGACAGTTTTCCCTTCAGGCGGGCATTTTGAATATCGATCACCAGACGGTCGGGGCGTTCGGTTAGCGAAATGGAATGGGAGGGAATGGCGGACACGTCGATCATCATCCGGCTTTGTTTGGCCGAACTCCAAAAATGGAGCGAATTGACACTCACCTGTGCAGCGAAAGCCAAGCTTGAGAAAAGTTGTAACGTCAGCAAAAAGAATAATTTAGCGAAATGTCTCATGGCCGCCGCTCAAAAAACGATAATTTCGTTTAAATTATAACAATATGTAATTGTTTTTACATCGATGTATGTAAAATTTTTGAGGTGTGCGGCAAGCGGAAAGGGATCCGGCGGCAGAAGTTGGGAATTTCGGAAAACGGCAATGGCCGGGGATGTGGTTAACTAAACGGAATTGGCCTGAACGAGGAGGTCTGCGCGCATGAAAAAGGCGCCTGAAGCGCCTTTTTGAACCGTTCCGGAAGAAATTATAAATTCCACCATTTGGATTCGGAACTTTCCATCACGACGACCGATTTCGGTTCGGCCGTGTAAAACTTGCGTTTATGCCGGATCTGCTCTGCGGGGCTGACTGCGTCGTAGGGAGAGGGCTTCGAGGTGTCGATGGCTGTATGCCAGCTGAGGTTTTTCAATGGCGGCAGTTCCATTTCGACCTTGCTGTCCGACATGTTCAGCATCACATGCAAATGCGTGCCGCCTTCGGTGGCCGCGGCCAGGGTGAACGCCAGTACGCGGGCTTCCGGGTCGTTCCAGTTCGGCTGGTCGATCTGCGCGCCGTGCCAGGAGATGTCGGGCAGGTTGGTATCGTCGTGTTTCTGGCCGCTCAGGAAGCGGCGGCGCATCAGCGACGGGTTGCGCTTGCGTAAGGCGATCATGGACTTCACGAAACGCAGAATCTCGCGCTTGTTTTCGCTGATGTTCCAGTCGAACCAAGTCAGTTCGTTGTTCTGACACCAGGTGTTGTTATTGCCGTGCTGGGTTTTCAGGACTTCGTCCCCGGCCAGGAACATCGGTACGCCCTGACTCAACAGTAATATCGCAAACGCATTTTTGACCTGCTTGATTCGGAAAACATGGACCGCCGGATTATCGGTCGGCCCCTCGACGCCGCAGTTCCAGCTCAGGTTGTGGTTGCAGCCGTCGCGATTGCTTTCGCCGTTCGCCAGGTTGTGCTTTTCGTTGTAGCTGAACAGGTCGATCAGCGTAAAACCGTCGTGGCAGGTGATGAAGTTGATGCTGTTGATTGGCAGGCGGCCCTCTGGATGGTAGAGATCGCTGCTGCCGCACAGGCGCGTCGCCAGGTCGCCTATCAGGCCTTTTTCGCCACGCAGAAAGCGGCGCACCGCATCCCGGTAGATGCCGTTCCATTCGGCCCAGCGGTAGCCGGGAAAACAACCGACCTGATACAGGCCTGCCGCGTCCCAGGCCTCGGCGATCAGTTTCGTTCGGGCCAGTTTTTCGGACAGTTCGATCGCCCACAGCACCGGCGGATCGCGAAGCGGCATGCCCCCTTCGCCGCGCGCCATCGCGCTGGCGAGATCGAAGCGGAAGCCGTCGACATGCATGTGCTCGACCCAGTATTCGAGGCAGTCGACGATGAAATTGGATACGAAGGGGTGATTGGCATTGACCGTATTGCCGCAGCCGGTATAGTCGCGGAACACGGTTTTGTTGAACGCATCGATGTGATAATAAATTTCGCTGTCGATGCCTTTGAAATTGATGATCGGCCCGCCCGCGCCGCCTTCCGCGGTGTGATTGAACACCACGTCCAGAATCACGCCGATGCCGGCCTTGTGCAGGGCCTTGATCAGATCGCGGAATTCCTGGATATGCGTGCCCTGTTCCGGGGTCACGCAATAGCCGGGATGCGGACTGAAGAAACTGTGGGTGCTGTAGCCCCAATAGTTTTGCAGGCCCAGGTCGGCGGTGCCGGGCGGAACGTCCTGTTCGTCGAACGCCATCACCGGCAGCAGTTCGACATGCGTGATGCCGAGTTCCTGGAGATAGGGAATTTTCTCGATCAGGCCGGAAAACGTGCCGGGATGGCGCACGCCGGAATTGGGATGGCGGGTATAGCCGCCTACATTCAATTCGTAAATGATCGCACTCTCGCTTCGGATCGCGAGCGGCACGTCGCCTTCCCAGTCGTAATTGTCCTCGACCACCATGCTGCGCATCGAATGGCGGACGTTGTCGCCGGGTATGCATGCCTGTTTTCTGTTCCAAAGCTTCGTGCTGACCGCGCGTGCGCACGGATCGAGCAGGTGTTTGTCCTTATCGAACATCTGGCCCGAGTCAGGGGTATTGTTCGGACCGTCCATCCGCCAAGTGTACCAGGTACCGGCCGGCAGGTTCTCGACGAACACATGCCAGGCATAAAAAGTCCGGTTCACCTGCGACTGCAACTGAATGATCTGGAACGGCTCCAGGCTGTCGGCGGTTTCGAACAGCAGCAGCTCGACCGCGGTCGCATGCCGGCTGAAAATCGAAAAGTTGACGCCGTTCGGGTTCGCTGTCGCACCGGCCGGGTAAGGGTAACCGGTTTTGATATGATAAATTTCGGCCAATGATTTTTACCTAAGTTTGCAGTATCGGCGCTGCCCCGCCGGGTATAGGCGCGGACGGATCAATACGGCTTGAAATTGAAGAGATCAGTTAGGGTATTCACTTTGCTGACTGAGCCAGGCACCGCGGCTTTAAAGATAGTATAAGCAAAAAATAAACCAAAAGGATTAAATTGCTGAAAAAGCGCTGAGAAGGGTGAATATGAGTTTAAACCGATAAATCTACACGGACTGCACAGGTTTGGCAACGCCGGATTGATCCGCAGGTATCACTGCGAAAATACAGGTTGAATCGCGGGTGGCGATGACGGGAGCGATGCCTTATCCGTTCGAAGTCTCTGACTGTAAACAGTATGCTTTTCGCATGTTTATGCTATGTGGTCTTCCGTTATGCGCGCGCCAATTGTCTTTTTAGGGCGCGTGAGAGACGTGTTGCAAGCTGGACGCGGCCTGGACGAGCATGAGGATGAAAGTGCGGAGCAAGGTTTTTGTTAAGCGTTCGCCGTCATGCGGCGATCGTCGAAACAGGCCACCCAGCCCAACCGCGCCCTAAAATGATTCACCCCGATGTCGCCTGGATGTGAAGGACTTCATTCGGTCGGATTTCAGTTCCGGGTTCGATTTCTAATTCGGGTAAATTAAGGCGAGAAACGTCTGCGTCCGGCCGATCATTTTTGAATCAATTTTTAGCTTACTTGACCCAAAACTGTCTCAGTACGTGCGCCGCCATTTTGGGACCCCGGGTCCGGGTGAAGACGCCTTTCATGTTCATTCCGCCTACCCGCATAATGCTCTGCACGGCGGCAAAGTCGGCAAAATTCCACACATGCATTCCGGCAATATACGTTTTACGCGCGACGACCTCAAGATGGCCCCGAATATATTCCGCTTGGTATTCTTCCGTCCACATCAGGTCAGGATGACCGTGCAGGCCGGCGAGGGTGTCCGCGCCGAACTCGGTCAGGATAATAGGTTTATGCCAGGTTTCCCAGACTGTATCCAGCTCCATTTCTAATGCAGCCAGCGCCAAATCCAATTGGCCGCCCAGCGTATACCAGCCCCAATAACGGTTCAAGCACAAGACATCACAATTTTTCAGCCATGCCTCCGGACTCCCCTGCAGCGCGGCAAAGGTGACCAAGCGGGAAGGATCCAATTTACGAGCCCGCTCCATCAAAGTGTCCAGAAAGTGTTGGCCTTTTTCTACGAGGATATTACTTTCAATCTCGGGATTAAGCTTTGGAGGGATGGGTTCATTAGCTATTGACCAGATCACGACGCTGGCGTGGTTTTTGTCGCGTTCGATTAACTCATCGATCTGCTGCAGGCATAGACGCAGTCGCTGGGCCATATTCTCGTCATTGTCAAACTGCAAGCTGACTGCGGGTATCTCATTGATGATCAAGAAACCTTCCCGATCGGCCAGTTGCATCTCCTCTTCGCTGTAAGGGTAGTGAGAAGTCCGATAACTGTTGGCGCCTGTCCAGCGCATCAGTTGATGATCCTTGATCAATAAAGGCAGATTCAACCCCTTGCCGGAAGCGATAAAATCTTCGTGACGGCCAAAGCCCTGCATCGTTACCGGAAGTCCATTCAGTAAAATGCGGTCGTTTTCGACCTCAATCGATCGAATGCCTACCTTCAACGTGTATTGGTCCTGGTCTGTGCTGATTGTCAGATCGTAAAGATAGGGATGCCGGTCAGACCAGAAACAGGCATTCGGAACCGTCAGTAATGCGTCGGTCCGACCGCCGGTAAACGTTACCGTCTGGGTGATGGCAATATCTCCGCCATTCACGCGAAGAGTCCCTTTTTCCTCAACAGGGTTGTTCAGCCGGATTGAAACTTTGAGTATGCCGTCAATCCCCTCAATTTCCGTTATGACCGTGATATCTTCAATAAAGGTCTGAGGCACACTCAATAAGACAACCGGCCGATGAATGCCGGCAAACGGAAAGAAATCATAGGTTGTCTGCGGAAAACTTGCGATCGGCAATAGAGCACTGGGAATATTACCGGAGGGCACGCGGGTCGGTTTGAGTTCATTTTCGACGCTGAGGGCGATCCGGTTTTCCTCATTCCAACGGATGTGGTCGGTAATTTCGAAAGCGAAGGGGAGGTGGCCGCCTTCGTGCGAACCGATTTTGACGCCGTTAACATAGACGGTGCATAAATAACAGGCGGACCCGACCCGCAGAAAAATATGCCGCCCTTTCCAACTGGGTGGGATGTAGGTCGATTTGACATACCATGCCAACCCCAGATAATGATAAAGATCCTCGTACTGCTCGTTCCAGCTGCCGGGTACGGCGATCGGGCGGGATTCATTCAGGCCATGCTGCCATCGCTTATTTTCACCCGTCTGATCGGGATCGGTTTGAAAGTCCCAAAAGCCGGACAAATCGAGTTTGTCTCGGAATAAATTCTGCTGCGGATAGAGCATGACCGCTCCTTCAAAGAAGCTCTAAAGTTAGGGGAAAAAGCCGTTTTTTGCGGGATTCGTCAAATTTGACCCATCGCCCTATCTTTTTCATAACGCTTCTTGGCTTGTCTCGAAAGCCATGAGCGGCTCCTAACGTTGATTGAAAAATCCCAACCAGACCACAAACGCTATCAAATTTTTGTTTCAATTGTTACCGTGCATTCAGCGATCAAGGTTTTTTATTAAGGTTCATAAAACTTTAACCTAACCGATGTAGCGTTTTTCAGTTAAAAGCGCGAAACACACCGGGCTTTCCAACTCGCCTTTAATGAATTCAATCCATCATCCGCCGTTCTGCGGGCACGTACAGACGCTATGGAACTTTCGCTGTTGACGCTGAACCTTCATACTTATCAACAACATCCGCAGTATTGTCCCTTTGAAACCATGCATCGGCATGAGCGGGAAGTCCACATCATTGCCGAGGCCATCGCTCGCTTGCGGATTGATATCATCTGTTTTCAAGAGGTCGGGGAGTATTTGCACGATCCGATAGCGCATCCTTACGGCGAATCGCCTTCCAATATGGCATTTCGGATCTGCAACAAATTACGCCAGTGGGGGTATGGATATCATATCCACCAGGATTGGAGCCATGTCGGTTTTTTTCGTTGGCGCGAAGGGACCGCGATCATGAGTCGTTATCCCATGCGGCATAATTATTCCGCCTATGTATCCAACGACCATCGTAAAGACAACTACATGTCGCGCAATATCACCGTGTCGTGCATCGAAGTCCCGTGGTTTGGTTTGTTGCATATCGCCAACGTACACCTGAGCTGGGCTCATCATGGTTTTTTCGAGGAATATCCTCGGTTAAAAGCATTGATAGACTCGCGGCGGCATTTCGGCATTCGCGGCGATTTAATCGTAGGGGATTTCAATGCACCTGCAGGCGAACCTGCCTATAACCGTATCGTCGGCCACGGCGAATACATCGACCAGTTTTACGAACTGCATCCGCATCGTTTTTACGAACCCAGCTTTCAAGGCCACATCGATGGTTGGCGTCACAGTCCGCCCAAACGCATCGATCACATCTTTAAGCATTACCGTTCTCCCCTGCGAGTTACCGGCATGGATGTCATCTTCAACCACCATTTTCACCCCGTGGTTTCAGACCACTTTGGCTATCTGGCCCGCTTTGAGATGTTTTGACTATCTTCCTCAGCCGGACAAAGTTCCGCAGGCCATTGTCCGGCTTGTAGCCACAACCCTTATGGATTCCGGTAACGCGATCTTACACAAATGAAAACTTATCTAATACGTCCCCTGGGCAATACTCCGCACGCCTTATCGGAGGCAGTCGAATTGTTGGCTTCCAACTGCCCGAATGAATCGCATCGTTACGAAAAAAGCCGGCTTGAAACCGAGATAGGCTTGGAGAGCGCATTCCCCTTTTATAGAAAATTTTTCGGCGCTTACGCTGGTGATGGAACGTTGATCGGCATAGGAGGCATTAAGGCCGCTGATTGGGCTTCAGACACCCATATCCTTTATTTGATGGCCGTCGACAAAGCGCATCGCGGTCAAGGCGTGGGGACGGATTTGGAAAAATCTCGAATAGAGTGGATACTAAATAATTTTAATCACGGACGCTGCCTGGTCAGTACCAAACATAAAAAACGTTTTGTGCGCTGGGGCTTTAGGGTGGTGAGCGAAATTGACGATAGGTATCTGATGCTCTTGGAGTTTTAACGCGCATGAAAGCCGGATGGCTCTCCGGTTCAAAGCATAACCACAGGAGCCCATCCCAAGCAGTCAGTCTGTGAGAGGCTTGCGTTCGCTTAACCGGGCCTCATTTTGATCAATCGTTTCTCTGAGGATGCTCAATTTTATTCTTCTCCATGACGACAGACACAAACCATAAAACTCATGCCAACCCGCAAGCCGTAATCGACAAGTTACTGAAACAGAAGCTTGTTGCGGAATTGGTGCACAAACAGGACATGCCCCGGCACGAGCTGGTCGACTCGCTGGTCCGCAAAGAGAACATGGCGCAATTACGGCAGATACTCAATCAATTAACGGCCGAGGAAATTATCGATATTCTGGAAGGGCTGCCGTCGGAAGATCAATGGCTGATCTGGGAGCAGTTGGATGATGAGCATAAACAGGCGGTCCAGCGAGAGTCCCCGGTTTCCGTCCAGCAACTGTTGGCGAAATCCGGCTTCAGGCCGGAAAAGCCCAGAATCAGAATCAAGGCCTTCGATTTGCATGAAGGCCACCTGCGGGAAATCTCGATCCATACCCCGGAAGACTTGCGCGAAGCCAAACCGGTCTGGGTGGATCTGGTCGCGCCGACGTTTGAGGATCGCACTTGGGCGGAGGAAATTTTCGGGATCGAATTTCCCGATCCTGAGCGATTGAGCGATTTGGAAGCCAGCGCCCGCTTTTATGTGCAAGAGAACGGCGAAATCCATTTACACTCGGATTTCTTACTGGATAAGGACGATATATCGAGCAATATTGTGGTGGCCTTTATCCTCTATCACGATACGCTGTTCTCGATACGCAGACAAGAACTGCCGGTCTTCCGGCTGCAACGTTTACGCGCGTTGAGCCAGGCCGGTTATGTGACCGACTCCCTGGACATGCTGCTCGATCTTTACGCGGCCAATGCCGAATATTCGGCGGGCGCCCTGGAAGACGTCTACCTGACGCTGGAAGGGGTGGGCGGCCAAGTGCTGAGCGAACACATGAGCGATGAAGAGGCAGGCAAAATCTTGAACGACATCGCCATTGAAGAAGATCTGAATGGGCGGATTCGCCGAAACGTGATGGATACGCGGCGCGCAGTGTCATTCCTGATGCGCAGTAAAAGGCTCACCAAAGAGCAACTGGAGTATTCGCAACAGATCTTGCGCGATATCGAATCGCTGGATGGCCATACGGCTTTCCTTTTCGACAAGATCAACTTTCTGATGGATGCCGTCGTGGGTTTCATCAACATCAATCAGAACAAGGTGATCAAGCGTTTGACGGTGGTCAGCGTGGTCTTTATGCCGCTGAATATTTTGGCCGGAATCGGCGGCATGTCCGAGTTTACCATGATGACCCAAGGCATACGCTGGCCGGTCGCCTATGGCCTTTTTACAGCCGGCCTGGTCTTGGTCGGTTGGCTGACCTATGTCTTTTTACAAGTGCTGGAAAAGCGAGAGCATCGTCAAGCAAGAAGACGGGGGTAATCTCGCTATCATTTTCACCGTTGAAAGCTTTCCCATCTTGCTGCTTTTTTCCTGTTCCGAAAGTAGCCTTCTCTCCAAATGAAAAATCAATAAATTTTTACACCTTTTTTATTTCCGATTTCATAAGCTATTCCTCGATAACACTGAACAGCGAGTGGGGATAATCTATTTTGCAGTAGTTTCCCTATTATCGATCAGTAAAGATCCATCAGTTTTTCAGTAGGTTACACAATAGGACTCATTCTGGAGGAGTATCTATGGATATCGTTTTTATCCTGCTGAGCGCAGGCTTTTTTCTGCTTACCGGCGCGCTGGTCTACGTCTTCGAAAAATTACGGAGTGCGTCATGAGCTGGCTGTATCTCCTGAGCGCGGGCCTTGCGCTGCTGATTTTCGTTTACCTGGTTTTTGCATTGTTCTTTCCGGAGAGATTCTGATGACAAGCAATGGTTTTCTGCAAATCGCGGTCTATGTGATCGTGTTGCTGGGATTGGCGAAACCGCTCGGCGGGTACATGGCCCGGATTTATCGGGACAAATCGATCAGGCCGATGCGTTGGGTCGGGTCGATCGAAAGTCTGATTTACCGTCTCGGCGGTGTCAAACCGGAGCAGGAAATGCGCTGGACTGAATACGCCGCCGCACTTTTGGTTTTCAATCTTTTGGGCTTGATTGCGGTATATGCGCTGCAAAGGTTTCAGTCATATCTGCCGCTTAACCCGCAGCATCTTGCCGCAGTCACTCCGGATTCGGCATTCAATACGGCGGTCAGTTTCGCGACCAACACCAACTGGCAGGGCTACGGCGGCGAGACGACGATGAGTTATCTGACCCAGACGCTCGGGTTGACCGTGCAAAATTTCGCCTCGGCCGCGACCGGTATGGCGGTGCTGGTGGCGCTGATTCGCGGCTTCATCCGCCGCAATCAGGAGACGATCGGCAATTTCTGGGTCGACATGACCCGCAGCACGCTCTATATCCTGCTGCCGTTGTCGCTGCTGTTGGCTCTGGCTTTGGTCGCGCAGGGCGTCGTGCAGACTTTCAGCCCTTACCAAACCGTCGCGCTGGCCGAAGCCGTCAGCTATGAACAGCCCAAACTCGGCGCAGACGGGCAGCCTGTCAAAAATCACGAAGGCAAGCCCGTGCTCGAAAAAATCGAAGTCCGCGAGCAGACCCTGGCGTTAGGCCCTGCCGCTTCGCAAATCGCGATCAAACAGCTCGGCACCAACGGCGGCGGTTTTTTCAACGTCAATTCGGCGCATCCTTTCGAGAATCCGACGCCGTTGTCCAATTTCCTGGAAATGCTGTCGATCCTGTTGATTCCGGCCGCGCTCTGCTACACGTTCGGCGCAATGGTCGGCGATACGCGCCAGGGCTGGGCGATTCTGGCGGCGATGACGGTAATCTTCGTCGCGCTGGTCTTCGTGACCGTGCCGGCCGAACAGTACGGTAACCCGGTGTTGGCTTCTCTGGGTACCGATCAGGCGCCTTCGGCTGCCCAGCCCGGCGGCAACATGGAAGGTAAGGAAACCCGCTTCGGCATCGTCAATTCGGCCTTGTGGGCGGTCGTGACGACTTCGGCCTCGAACGGGTCGGTTAACGCGATGCACGATTCTTTCACGCCGATCGGCGGCATGATCCCGATGTGGCTGATGCAATTGGGCGAGGTTGTCTACGGCGGCGTCGGCTCCGGCCTGTACGGCATGATCGTGTTTGCGCTCGTCGCGGTGTTCGTGGCCGGCTTGATGATCGGCCGCACGCCGGAATACCTTGGCAAGAAGATCGAAGCCTTCGAAATGAAGATGGCCTCGGTCGCGATCCTGATTCCGCCGCTGGTCGTTTTGGGGGGCGCTGCGATCGCGGTGATGGTGGCCGCCGGTAAGTCCTCCGTATTCAACCCCGGCGCGCACGGCTTTAGCGAAGTGCTCTATGCCTTTTCGTCGGCGGGCAACAACAACGGCAGCGCGTTTGCGGGATTGTCCGCGAATACGCCTTTTTACAATTTCATGCTCGGCCTGGCGATGCTGTTCGCGCGTTACTGGCTGGCCGTGCCGGTTTTAGCGATTGCGGGCTCGCTGGCTGCGAAAAAGATCGTGCCGGCCGGTTCCGGCACACTGCCGACGCACACGCCGCTGTTCATGGCGCTGTTGATCGGCACCGTGCTGATGGTCGGCGCGCTGACCTTCATTCCCGCCTTGGCGCTGGGGCCCATCGTGGAACATCTGCAAATGACGAAATAATCGTAGGGTACGCTGCGCGTACCTGATCGGTCTATCAATTTACCGGATTCTTGAGTAAAGGTACGCGCAGCGTACCCTACGAGCTGAAAGCCCAGTAAGGAGAGTTTTATGAACGTGATGAGTAAACGATCGGCTTCGGCCTCTAAAAAACCGGTGCCTGCGAGTTTGTTCGACTCGCGGATTCTGCTGGAAGCGCTGGCCGATGCGTTCCGCAAGCTGACGCCCAAGCAGCAATCGAAAAACCCCGTGATGTTTGTCGTCTACATCGGCAGTATTTTGACGACGTTTCTCTGGTTTCAGGCGTTGAGCGGAAAAGGCGAGGCGCCGGCCGGTTTCACGCTGGCCGTCACGCTGTGGCTGTGGTTCACCGTGCTTTTCGCCAATTTCGCCGAAGCGGTGGCCGAAGGCCGCAGCAAGGCGCAGGCGGCGTTTCTGCGCAGCGCCAAGCGCGACATTGCGGCAAAGAAGCTCGACGAACCGCGCTACGGTTCGAACTACAGCAAAATTGCCGGTTCCACCTTGCGGCGCGGCGACGTGGTGCTGATCGAAGCCGGCGACTTCATTCCCGGCGACGGCGACGTGATCGAAGGTGTCGCTTCGGTCGACGAAAGCGCGATCACCGGCGAAAGCGCGCCGGTGATCCGCGAATCCGGCGGCGATTTCAGCTCGGTGACCGGCGGCACGCGGGTGCTGTCGGACTGGCTGGTCGTCAGCATCACGGTCAATCCGGGCGAAACCTTCCTGGACCGGATGATTGCGATGGTCGAAAGCGCCAAGCGCCAGAAGACCCCGAACGAAATCGCCTTGACGATCCTGCTGGTCGCGTTGACGCTGGTGTTTCTGCTGGCGACCGCGACGCTGCTGCCGTTTTCTTTGTACAGCGTCGAAGCGGCGGGTGCCGGCCAACCGATTTCGGTCACCGTACTGGTCGCGCTGTTGGTCTGCCTGATTCCGACCACGATCGGCGGCCTGTTGTCGGCGATCGGCGTCGCCGGGATCGGCCGGATGATGCAGAAGAACGTGATCGCGACCTCCGGGCGGGCCGTCGAAGCGGCCGGCGACGTCGACGTGCTGCTCTTAGACAAAACCGGCACGATCACGCTCGGCAACCGGCAGGCTTCGGCCTTCATTCCGATCAAGGGCGTGCCCGAGAAGAATCTGGCCGATGCCGCGCAACTGGCCTCGCTGGCCGACGAAACGCCGGAAGGCCGCAGCATCGTCGTGCTGGCGAAACAGAAATTCGGTTTCCGTGAACGCGATATGCGGGCTTTGGGCGCCACCTTTGTGCATTTCAGCGCCCAGACCCGAATGAGCGGTGTGAATCTGGAATCGCGGCAAATCCGCAAAGGCGCGGCCGACGCGATCCGTATGTATGTCGAGGAGCAGGGCGGCAAGTTTCCGCAGGCGGTTCAAACCCTGGTCAACAATGTCGCGCGGCGAGGCAGCACACCGCTGGTTGTCGCCGAAGGCGGACATGCGCTCGGGGTGATTGAGCTGAAAGACATCGTCAAAGGCGGCATCAAGGAACGTTTCGCGGAACTCCGGCAGATGGGCATCAAGACGATCATGATCACCGGCGACAACCGGTTGACTGCCGCCGCGATCGCGGCCGAAGCGGGCGTCGACGATTTTCTCGCCGAAGCGACGCCGGAAGCGAAATTGAAACTGATCCGCGAACATCAGGCCGACGGCCGCCTGGTCGCGATGACCGGCGACGGCACCAACGATGCGCCCGCGCTGGCCCAGGCCGACGTGGCCGTGGCGATGAACAGCGGCACGCAGGCCGCCAAGGAAGCCGGCAACATGGTCGATCTGGATTCGAATCCGACCAAGCTGATCGAAATCGTCGAAACCGGCAAGCAGATGCTGATGACGCGCGGCGCGCTGACTACCTTCAGCATTGCGAACGATGTCGCGAAATATTTCGCGATCATTCCGGCCGCGTTCGCGACGACTTACCCGGAACTGAACGTCCTGAACGTGATGGGCCTGGCGACGCCGGACAGCGCGATCCTGTCGGCGGTGATCTTTAATGCCCTGATCATCATCGCGCTGATTCCGCTGGCGTTGAAAGGAATCCGCTATAAGCCGGTCGGCGCGGCCACGCTGCTGCAGAACAATCTGCTGATTTACGGCGTCGGCGGCTTGATCGTGCCGTTCATCGGGATCAAGACGATCGATTTGCTGCTGGTCGGGTTGGGCTTAGCGTAGGGTACGCTGTGCGTACCTTTTGGGGTATCCAATGGTACGCGCAGCGTACCCTACGGCCCTCTGCATTTTCTAGTAGATACTGTTATCCAAGTCAAGCGCAATGAAGCGCAGGATCGAAGACTTTTCCTGATTTCAAGACGCCAAAGGCAACATGGACGAGCTTACGCATCATCGCGCCGATGATCAGCTTGGGCGGCTTGCCGGCCCCGGCCAGACGATCTTTAAAGTCCTTGCCCCAGGTGGTCTTGTACAGCGTGACCATGGCCGGCATGTACAAGGCTTTGCGCAAGAAGGCATGGCCGATCTTCGATAAGCGAGGCTTGCCTTTGACGCTGCTGCCGGATTCGTAGTGACGCGGATCGAGGCCGGCAAAAGCGGCGGCTTGCCGGCTGTTGGCAAAGCGGTCGGTATTGGCATAAAACGCCAGAAGGATAGCGCTGGTACGTTCACCGATGCCGGGGATGCTGTCGAGCAATGCCCGTTTTTGCTGGAGATCGGGATGCTGGTCGATGTGCTCGTTAATCGTTTTGACGAGCTGTTGCATGGCGTTGTCGAGCCAAGCGAGGTGCTGCTGAATGTCATCCTGGACGGCATCACGGGCGACGCCGAGACGGTGGCTTTCCTGGGTGCGCATCGTTTGCAGTGCCTCCAGGCGCAATATCAGCGCACGTAAAGTGATTTCCTCCGGACTCGGCGCCTGCCAAGGTTCGGGCTTGCGTTCGGCGCAGAAATCGGCGATCAAGCGGGCATCGACCGCATCGGTTTTACTGCGGGTCAGCCGGGAGGCGCCATAGGCTTTGATTTGTGCCGGGTTGACGACACTGACCGTCATCCCTGCCGTCGCCAGAGACTGGGCAATGGCTTCCCAGTAAATGCCGGTGGCTTCCATGCAGACATGAACAGAGGTGGCTTGCTGCGCAGCCAACCAGTCGGTCAATTGGGTAAAGCCGGCGGCGGAATTGGCGATGACTTTGCTGCGAAACTTCCCGTTGGGCAGGCGCAAGGCGCAGTCCAACTTGCTTTTAGCGACATCAATGCCCAGATAAAAATGCGTCATGAGAACCTCAAATTGATCTACCTTGTGAATGCAGGCTGCCGGCAGGCCGGGCCAAAGATACTGTCCGATCTAGGATCGAGGGGGGATAACTGCTGTAATTTCTACGTTGCGAACTTGCTGTTTCAAGGTGCGATACGGCATCCAGTTACCCGAACCTGAGGCGCCCCTCAGGTGTGTTTACCTACAGATTTATAACTTAAATCGGCTTAATAAACACGGGATTTATAATACAAGGATGGGTTTCGGCCGGCGCCTCACGGTAACTGCTCCATGCGTTACTCTCGATCGCGTGTTCCCGACGCGATCTACCTTCCCCATCCATGGGGGCGTCGATCGCGTGTTCCCGACGCGATCTACCTCGCCCTTCCTTGGGCTCGTACCGCCCGCATGAACGCCAGGGAGGGCGGGAATGCAGCGATTGCACGACTGCAGGGAAGCAGGAGATAGGGCAACGCAGGGAGCGGTTGCCGACGACTGCAGGGAGGCAGGAGGGAGGCAATCCAGGAGCCCTATTGCCGAGGAGCAAATCGCTGCCCATGCGGCCGTACCCATCCTACATCTCAATCCAATAATGGGAGTCGGAATATGTTTAAAGTGATCAAACCGGCAGCGATGATGTTGGTCATGTTGACCCTGCTGACCGGTGTTATTTATCCGGCGCTGGTGACGGGGCTTGCGCAAGCGCTGTTTCCCGCGCAAGCCAACGGCAGCCTGATTCGCGACAGCCAAGGCAAGGCGGTAGGTTCGGCATTGATCGGGCAATCGTTCAGCAACGGCAAGTATTTCTGGGGACGGCCGTCGGCTACCGCGCCTTATCCTTATAATGCGGGCGCTTCTTCCGGCTCCAACCTCGGGCCGATTAATCCCGCTTTGGCGGATGCGGTCAAGACGCGCATCGAGGCTTTGCGGGCGGCCGATCCCGAGAATAAAACCCCGGTGCCGGTCGATCTGGTTACGGCTTCCGGCAGCGGGCTGGACCCCCACATCAGCCCGGCGGCGGCCGAATATCAGGTGAACCGCATCGCCAAAGCCCGCCGTATCGACCCCGATAAATTGCGGGAAATGGTACGGTCGCATACCGAAGGCCGGCAATGGGGCTTTCTGGGAGAACCGAAAGCGAATGTCCTGGCTTTGAATAGGGCATTGGATGCGATTCGGTAGAGAATCGCTACATGATGAAAACGATTAACATTTTGCTGATGCTGCTTGGTTTTTTGGCAATAACCTGTGTCCGTGCCGCCGGCAATGAACGCTACGTGCTGCCGTACAGTAAAGCTTACCTCGAATCATGCAACTACGCGGCGCTGGCTTTGCATCCGGGCGTCATTGAAGTACAACGCGAGCAGCATTCGGATGGAAATTTCCGGGTGCATTATCAGATAATGATGCCCGATAGCGCAGAGTGGATTGTGGTGTGCGATTTAGCCGACGGCAAGATCATACGTAACGAGCAAGAGCTGAGCGGCGATTCCGGACTCAAAAAAGATCCGGCTCAGTGATAAGGCGACAAGTGATGGCCGTACTGGAGGCTTTACCTGGGGCTGGGCAACGGCAGCCTCAGGCCAAAAACCCGGCTGGCTGCGCTACGATTGATTGGTCGGCCCGGCATGAGTCGGCAAGAGCCGATGCTGAGGCATTCCGGCTGACCGGGCCGCGGCAGGATCTGTGTGCGAGGTTTCAAGATGGCGGCTAACGAACGTCCCAACCCCGACGCACTGCTGGCCCGCGTTGCGCGCAAGCAGGCAAAGGCCCGGCGCGGCCGCTTGAAAATCTTTTTCGGCGCGGCGGCCGGCGTCGGCAAGACCTATGCAATGCTGCTGGCCGCGCGCGAACGGCGGGCGGAGAACCTGGATGTGATCGTCGGCCTGGTGGAAACCCATGAACGCGCCGAAACCAAGGCCTTGCTGGAAGGCCTGGAGGTTTTGCCGCCCCGGCAAATCGAATATCGCGGCACCGTGCTGCGCGAATTCGATCTGGACGCGGCGCTGAAACGCCGGCCCTCGATCATTCTGGTCGACGAGCTTGCGCATACCAATGCGCCCGGCTCGCGCCATCCGAAACGCTGGCAGGACATCGAGGAACTGCTCGATGCCGGCATCGACGTCTATACCGCGCTGAACGTGCAGCATCTGGAAAGCCTGAACGACGACATCGGCCAGATTGCCGGCATCCGCATCTGGGAAACGGTGCCCGACACCGTTTTCGAAGCAGCCGACGAAGTCGAACTGGTCGACCTGCCGCCCGACGAATTGCTGCTCCGGCTCAAGGAAGGCAAGGTCTATCTGCCGCAGCAGGCGCAGGAAGCGATCCGGAATTTCTTCCGCAAAGGCAATCTGATCGCGCTCCGGGAACTGGCTTTGCGGCAGACCGCGCACCGGGTCGATGCGCAGATGCTCGATTACCGCGAAGACAATGCGATCCGGGAAGTCTGGCAGGTCAGCGAGCGGATTTTGGTGTGTATCGGCCCGTATGCGCTGGCCGAACGTTTGGTTCGGGCCGGCAAGCGTTTTGCGGTCAGCCTGCGCGCCGACTGGATCGTGGTGTATGTCGAAACGCCCGAGCTGCAGCGGCTGCCGGCCGAAAAACGCGATGCGGTGCTGAAAGTATTGCGTATCGCCGAGCAGCTCGGGGCGGAAACGGTCACGCTGAGCTCGCCGGCGATGAGCGAGGCGATCCTGAAGCTGGCGAGCGAAAGGAATGTGACCAAGATCATGATGGGCAAGCCGTCCCGCCGCGGCTGGCGGCGCTTTGCGCTGGGCTCGGTCGTCGACACGCTGATCGCGGAAGCCCATAACATCAATATTTATTTGCTCGGTAGTCCGCACAAACCGGAAGAAGCGGAGGACGAGCTGCGCCTGGCCGAGCGCCGCAGGGACGTGTTGCCGGGTTTGCTGCAGCGCTCGAAGGCCCGTAAACAAGGTTATTATCTCGGTTATCTGTGGGCGGCCGGTGCGACCCTGATCAGCGCAGTGCTGGCCAAGCTGATGCACGGGCGTTTCGAACAGTCCAATCTGGCGATGGTCTTTTTGCTGGGCGTGGCCCTGGTTGCCTCGCGCTTCGGCCGCGGGCCGTCGGTCTTTGCCTCGGTCCTCGGCGTGCTGGTGTTCGATTTTTTCTTCGTGACCCCTTACCACAGCTTTGCGGTGTCGGATACCCAATATCTGATCACGCTGGGCGCGATGCTGGCGGTGGCCATGCTGATCAGCAATCTGACCGCGAACGTCCGTTCCCAGGCCAAAGTCGCCGCGCACCGGGAACGGCGCGCTTCGATGCTCTATGCGATGAGCAAGGATCTGGCCGCGGCGGCAAGCGAGGGCGAAATCGTGCGTACCGCGGTGCGCCATATTTACGTCGAATTCGGCAGCCAGAACCTGATCCTGTTTCCGGACGCGCATGGGCGGATCGTATATCCGCAGGAAGAAAGCATTCCGGAGTCGCTGCGCCAGGCCGACCTCAGCGTCGCGCAGTGGGTTTTCGATCACAACGAGCTGGCCGGGCAGGGCACTACGACCCTGCCGGGCACAAAGGCCGTCTATTTCCCGATCGACGACGGCAGCACCGTGCTGGGGGTATTGGCGCTGAATCCCGTCAATCTGCGCCGGGTGTTTCTGCCCGAACAGCAAAAACTGCTGGCGACGTTTTTACGGCTGATCGCGCAGGCGCTGACCCGCCTGCGGTTTGCCGACCAGGCGAAAAAAGTCGCGCTGCAAGCCGAAGCGGAGGGACTGCGCAACTCGCTGCTGAGTTCGATTTCGCACGACTTGCGCACGCCGCTGGCGACGATCGTCGGCTCGGCGAGTACGCTCGCGGAAGACGACGGCAGCCTCAAGCCCGAAGATAGAAAAGAGTTGAGCCGGGCCATCTACGACGAAGCCCGGCGCATGTCGAATCTGGTCAGCAATATTCTCGACATGGCGCGGCTCGACGCCGGCATGATCCGGTTGCATAGGGAATGGTATCCGGTGGAAGAAATCATCGGCACCGTGCTGACCCGTTTCGGCAAGCAGACGGCCGGACGCGAAGTCAAGGTGGCGCTGCCGCCGGGCATTCCGCTGATTTATTGCGATGCGGTGATGATCGAGCAGGTGTTGGCGAATCTGTTGGAAAATGCGTTGCGTTATACCCCGGCCGGAAGCCCGCTGGAAATCGCCGCCGAAACGTCTGCCGACTCGGTCGAGATTTCCCTGGCCGACCGCGGTCCCGGCATTCCCGAAGGGCTCGAAAACCGGCTGTTCGAAAAGTTTTACCGGGTCCGCGAAGAAACCGCGCAAAGCGGCGTCGGCCTGGGCCTTCCGATCTGCCGGGCGATCGTTGCCGTGCACGGCGGCTCGATCCGCGCGCATAACCGGGCGGACGGCGGCGCGGTCTTTGCGTTCGTGCTGCCGCTCGACCAGCCGCCGCCGGATGTCCTTCAGGACGAAGGGGCCGCCTCGTGACCACGCTCAAATTCAAGATCATCGTGATCGAGGACGATCCGCCGATCCGCCGCTTTTTGCGCACCGCCCTCGAAACGCACGGCTTCGAGGTGGTCGAAGCCGCCACCGGCAAGCAGGGCGTGATCGAAGCGAAAATTCGTAAAGCCGATTTGGTCATACTCGATCTCGGACTGCCGGACATGGATGGTGTTGAGGTCGTGAAAGCAATCCGGGCATGGTCCGAAATGCCCATCCTCATCCTGTCGGCGCGCAGTGCCGAAATACAAAAAATCGAGGCGCTCGATGCGGGGGCGGACGATTACCTGACCAAGCCGTTCGGGCTCGGCGAACTCTTGGCGCGCATCCGTGTCGCGTTGCGCCATGCCTCGGGAACCTCCGAACAGACGCAGGCCGGCGTATTTTCAACCGGCAATCTGAAGGTCGACCTGATCAACCGCCGGGTATTCAACGGGGACCGGGAAATCCATCTGACGCCGATTCAATACCGCCTGCTCGCGGTGCTGGTCAAACATGCCGGAAAAATCTTGACGCACCGGCAGATTTTGAAGGAAGTCTGGGGACCGGATTGCATCGAAAGCGCGCATTACCTCAGGATTTACATGAGCCAGCTCCGGCACAAGCTGGAAGCCGACCCCGCCCAGCCGCAATACCTGCTGACCGAATCGGGGGTCGGTTACTGGTTGAAAGTGTGATCCGGCAGGGCGATCGCGCTATGCACTGAATGCTCGTCATTCCGGCAGGGATTGCCGGAATCCAGATGCCACGGATGGCATTCCAGAGCAGTTTGGGGGTGTTTTTAAGCTAACAATCCCCCCCTTATTGCGGGTAGATTTTACTTCCCTGTAAACTGGATTCCGGCAATCCCTGCCGGAATGATGGTTTTTATATATAGCGCGATCGCCCTGTGTGATCCGGCACGATTACCGTTTTCCTCTACGAAATTTGTTTTAATATCGGGCCTGTTGCGCTAAACTTTGTATCGAATCGCTATCATAATATCTAAAATCCGCCGGAGGGGGGCATTATGAGACACAAAATGCGTGATTTGCTGAGTATCGGTATCGTGCTGTTCGGTCTGGTGGGGTTCAGCGGCATCGGGGTTGCCGGCACCGAAATGCCGGATTTCGAACAGCTCAAGAAGAATTATTACGATTCGCACCCCGGCAAGGGATCGCACGGCGCCTATTGGGCGCCGATTCCGATCCAGAAATACTGGAATCCCAAGGACTTCTATCAACCGCCCAAAACCGTGCAGGGCGAATTCGGCCGCAACGACTGCGTAAGCTGCCATGAAGCGGCTACGCCGGGCGCGTTCCATGCCTGGAAACAAAGCGTGCACGGCGACCTGGCCGCGATCCGGATCCTGCCCGACAGCGATGTGCGCGCCTACAAGAGGCAAAAGCTCGCGGAGGTGGAAGCCAACCTTGCCAGGCAGGGCCTTTTAAAGCAGGGCCAGCGGCTCGACCAGGTCGGCTGTATCGATTGCCACGGCGGCGTCGGCAAGGAAACCGTCAACCATGCGGAGAATCTGGTGATGCCGGACCGCGCCGCCTGCGGCACCTGCCATGTGGGCGAGTTCGCCGAAGCGGAATCCGAAAAGAACCAGGAATGGCCGCAGAAGCAGTGGGGCAAGGGCCATCCTTCCCATGCGGTCGACTGGGAAGCGAACGTCGAAAACACCATCTGGGCGGCAATGCCTCAGCGCGAGGTCGCGCAAGGCTGCGACATGTGCCATTACCAGCAGAACAAGTGCGACGGCTGCCATACCCGGCATTCCTTTTCCGCCGCCGAAGCCCGGCAGCCGGAAGCCTGTTCCACCTGCCACAACGGCGTAGACCACAACGAATTCGAAAATTTTATGCTGTCCAAGCACGGCACCCAATATCAGACGCAGGGCAAGGCCAAGTGGAATTTCGAAGTGCCGCTGAAAGACGCGATCGCGAAGGGCGGCTATATCGCGCCGACCTGCCAGCTCTGCCATTTCGAATACCGGGGCGACTATTCGCATAATCTGGTGCGCAAAGTGCGCTGGGCTTTCAACCCGACCCCGGCGATCGCCGACAATCTCGGCCATTCCTGGTTCGAGGATCGTAAGACAGCCTGGGTCGATACCTGCAGCCTGTGCCATTCGGCCAGCTTCGCGAAAGCATATCTGGATGCGGCCGACAAAGGGACGATTCAAGGTCTGCAAGTCGAGCAGGAAGCCAAGAAAGTCGTCACCCAGCTCTACGACGACGGCCTTCTGGTCGGCCAGAAAACCAACCGGCCTGCGCCTCCGGCACCGGAAAAAGACGCGCCGGGCGGCTTCTTCCAGCTGTTCTGGGCCAAGGGCAACAATCCGAGCCACATTGAACGCATCCATGCCGACATGTGGGAGCATGACGTGATCAAGCACTACAAAGGCATCTTCCACGCCAATCCGGGCGGCTTCACTTATACCGAAGGCTGGTCGAATCTGATGAAGGACTATAGCGAGATCATGGATGAAAACACGCGCCTGCGCGAGTCGGCCGCGCAAGCGAAGGCCGCTAAAACCGGTGCGAACAGTGCGGCGCCTGCTCAGGCAAGCGAGGCCGGCGGCAGCGGGTTGAACCTGGCCGGACTGGTGTTGATCGCGTTGGGCCTGGGCGTGGCGTATAAGGTTTTCGGCCCCATCGGCAAAAAATCCGCCGCCGGCGAGCCGGATGAAGAAGCGAAGTGATGCGGCGAACACTCCGGAAGGGATTTCTGTCGGCATTGAGCGTCGCGTTGCTGGCAACGGGCGGTGCGCTGCTCTGCCGGCAATGGATCGAATCTGTTGGGCCCAAGACGGAGAGCGGCCAAAGCGAAACGCCGCTCTCCGTCCGCCGCGCTCCGGAACCCGCTAACGCGGTGCAGGGACATTTTCCGGCGCAATCGGTGGAGCGGCATGCCTTCAGCCAGGACGGCAAGGCGCTGTTCGACCTGCTGGTCGCCCGGTACGCGGACCGCGACGGTGCCCGGCAGAGCGCCGTCCTGTTCCCCAAGGAGGCGCAGGCCCTGGCTTCCACACCGACCGGCATGCGTTACGAAGTGTGGCAGGCCGCGGCCGAGGTGATCGCCCGCAAGGCGCCGGATGAGGCCTTATTTCTGAGCTGGTGGGACGACGGCCAGCGTCTGCACTTTCTAACCGGCAAGGAAGCCTGGCTGCGGAAGCCCGGCATGAAAACTTTTTCGAACCCGGTCTGGCAGGCGCTAAAAGACACTCTGCCTTTGGCCTCGGACGAGGAAAGCCGGCGTTCGGCGCAGATGGCGCGCTGGCTGACTCTGGACAGCGACAAGGCGATTGCCGAGATCGCCGCGCATTTCGGCCCGTCGCAGCCCGTTTATCTGCTGGTCGACAACGATCTGCTGCTGCATCTGGCCGAGTTCGGCGCTTACGGCGGCGCGCCCTTGAAGCTCGAAGCGCAAAACATTCCCGCCGGCGGCGACCTGCATGGGGACATTGCCCGGGTCAAGCGCTGGGCCGGCGAGACCGGAGACGGCAATTACCTGGCGCAGAAAGAGGGCACTTATTACCGGGTCTGGTCTACGCGCGATCCGAACACCAAAAATACGCTGCTGGTCCGGCTGCTTCCTTTCGTCGATTCGCTGAAACAGCTGCCCGAGGGTGTCAGCCTGGTTTACCAGAGCCATTGGGGCGGTTTTCTGTCCGTTTATAAGATCGACGGTCCCCGCCCGCCGCCTTAGGCATTTGCGGTCCGGGTGCCCGGCCGTACCGTCAAAGGCTTCGTTACACATGTTTTATAAGGCGCCCGCGTAGGTTGGGTTGGAGCGATAGCGGAAACCCAACACAACCCTACCAAAAGCAAAGTTAAGCGGAATTAGCGTAAGCCGTAACCCAACAAAAAACGCACGAAAGCGTTGGGTTACGCTGCGCTGCGCTAACCCAACCTGCTCGGGGCGTTCTGTGTGGAATTTGGCCGTTTGGGTATAACCGCAAGTGTTACGCCCGTGTTAAAAGACAGGGCGAAACTCAATCGCCTGAAATGCATGTAGAGTGAGCGGAGGAATCCGCTTCTACCGCACGGCTTTTAAAGGTCTGAATAAGCCGTCGTTTTGCGGTTTTCTTTGGGGTTCGATCTCCAGGACCTCCACTTTGCAATAATTTTTGATGGATTCCAGTCCCAGCTCTTCCCGTGCGTGTATCTGATGAGTGACCGTGGCTCTCAGAGCCTCCAGGGCTTTTTCCGCCGTTGCTTCATGGGCCATGCAGCCGGGAATATCCGGGCAATAAGCCGAAAAACGTTTGTTCAAGCCTTTATACGTCGGTTGTACGACTGCTACTAATCTCATTTTCAAGTTCTCTTCTTAAATTTAATGTTGACAGTTACGGATCCCTTGTCCAGAGGGTATTGCAAGATGCTCTGTTAAAAGCTAAAAGTCTACATTTATAAGATACATGCTGTAAACGTCGGATAAATGATAATAAAATCGTAGGAAATGGTTAATCTCTCTATCCATTCAGGGACCGGTGTATGAGTATTTTTCCAGACACGGTTACGCCGCCTTTAGCGGTAATTCATGGTCCACAGAGGATCTGTAACCGTGAGCGGAATGAATCTCGAGGCTGTAAAACAATTCGATCGATTCCGATAGGGACCGCTTGTCTTCCTTTCGATTCCGAAAGGTCGGCTGATTAATCCTCTCGGTTTTCAAGGTACAGAAGCAGCTTTCTGAAACCCTATGATCCCAGCTATTGCCCTTACGGCTCATGGGTAGGAATAGAGGCGATTCGGAATCCTTGACCGTTTTGGCGGATGGAGTATAAGCCAACGGCGCCATTCTTCAGGTGCGCGATCCGGCCCACGGCAGCGGCGGCGATGTATTCATACAATGGCAATGGCCGCTGCACTCGGGACAGGCGTTCGGCTGGACCGGCCGCATCCTGGTGTTCGTCTTCGGGCTGATATGCCCTTTATTGTTCGCAACCGGGGTGATCCGTTGGCTGCAGAAACGCCGCGCCAAACGCTTAAAGCCGAGATAAGGTTAAACCGCAGTTCAAAGTCAAGATGGCCCTGGCTGCGCTGAAAGCCGATAAAACCTTACTCCAATCATCGGCTGAATCTAACGTTCACCCGAATCAGCTCACCCCATGGATGCAGCAGTGATAGGACCATGCCGGCGAGCCGCTCAGCCAGGACGGAATCATTTCTCAAAGTGTTTTTCAAAACCCAAAACAATCGGTTTCATAACAGCTTTGACAAGAATCAATGAGAATGATCATGGCCCATCTGGGACAGTACACGCGCTACAAAAGGGTCGTACTCTTTATCGCCCAAGTCTGCGAAATCGATCACATCATAGCTGTCGGCCGGAGCCGGCTTCCAGGGGGCTTCGCTTAGCGCATAGGCATGCAACAGTTCGGTGCGTTCCGCGCCGTGTTCATGATGCCTTTCAATCAGAACCGGTAAAGCCAAATCCATCCGCATCACGATATGCCATTCCGATTCCGCAATTTTGCCTTGATATTCCTTGATCGGATAACCGTCCGACCATTCGATATCGCCGGCGGTCAACTGCTCCAAAACCTGCTGGTCCAACAAGAGCGAGAGCTTTTGCCAGGACGGCCCGGTTTGCAGCATCCGCAGGTCATCGGGCTGAAATTCGATCGCACGCCGATCATGGTGATACAGCTTGCGATGCAGCACGGAATGGCCATCCCGCTGCCAGAGCTCTCCCACTCCAAGTTGGGGTCTTTCGGTCGTTATCCGGTCGGAATCGCGCCAGAAACGCCAGGTGACGCTGTCCATATGAGGCGCGTGTTCGCCGTGGTCATGCTCGGGAACCTCGGTTTCATGCATTGTAATGAATTCCGCGGCGACCGCAGGCAGGGCTGCGGATGAAAGGTCGGTAATGTTTACGGTTGCGGTACGACTGGTAGGTACATGGCTGCAACCGAATAGCCCTATGGTAAATACAGGAATGATCAGACGGATTAAAATTTGCTTCATGATTTTCGACATGAGTCTTGGACTCACAGGTGATTTCAAAAAAAAATCAGGAACGACTGGCGTTCCTGATTGGGGCACAACTTAATGAGTGAACCGATTCACGCGCTTATTTAACCCAGCCTAGCGCATGGGCCAGCACATGATAGATTGCATTTTGCTCCAGAGTGCCGCGCACTAAATAGCTGCTTGGGCCATCGGCATAAATGGTCACATCTTCACCGGCATGCGTTTCCGACCCCATCGGCACAATCGACTCTTGCAGGTAGTTCGGGCTGGAAGTGTCGACCGTGGTTAAATCGGGGCGCAATTTGCTGCCTTCATAGGTTGCCGGGACAGTGCCTTCATTGGCCGGATTGAATTCTTTACGCTGTAACCCGCCGGTCCAGCCAGGGCCATTGGCATACGATAAAGTGGTATACGGTAAACCCAGCGAATCAAGCGCATTCACCCCATCCACTGCGGTTTTGCCCAGGATCGGATTGCCCCGTGAAGGATAACCGGCGATCGTAAAGACGTGGCTGTGGTCGGCTGTGACCAGAATCAAAGTGTCTTTGTCGCTCGTCAGTTCCCTGGCTTTTTTTACGGCCTCCGATAAGGCAATCGTGTCGGTTAGCGCGCGGTAAGCGTTTCCGGCATGATGGCCGTGGTCGATTCGACCCGCTTCGACCATCAGGTAATAGCCCTTTTTGTTTTTTTGCAGGATTTTAATAGCCTTGTCGGTCATCTCGGCCAATGAAGGTTCGCCTGCGGCATCGTCTTGACGGTCGGCTTCGTAGCGCATGTGCGAACGCTCGAAAAGGCCCAGCAAATGATCGGTTGTTGCGGGATTAACCGCATCAAAGCCTGCCTGATCCCAGACATAATCGGAATTGTTGTAATTCGTCAGCCATTCTAAAGTCAAATCGCGGCCGTCTGCGCGGCGACCTTTTTGGGTCGTATATTCCGGGTCGGCTTTGGTGTTCGGCATAAAATAACTGCGCCCGCCGCCCAGTGCCACTTCCAGGCCATTGCCGTAAGGAGATTCGAGCAACTGGCGGGCGATGTCCTTGACGGTAGCGCCTGCAGGAAGATTGCTGTCCGCTTCCCAGTCGCGGTCGGCAATGTGCGCGTAATTGACAGCCGGCGTCGCATGGGTCAGACGTGCCGTCGTTACGATTCCTGTTGACATGCCGCGCTCTTCCGCCTGTTCCAGAATCGTCTTGACGCTTTTCGCGCCCGTAACTTCCGCGCTGATTTCCGTACGGACAATGGTTTGATCCACTGAAATGGCGCCGTCATTGGTTTTAATACCGCTTACCATGGCGGTGGCGGTCGGCGCCGAATCCGATGTTTGTTGATTGGCGCTGGCAGTGACCGAGTGGGCTAAATCGGGAAATTTTTCGAAGCTGAGGCGATTGAATTCGCCGTCGCGGCCGCCGGTTTGGCCTTCCAAAATTCGCGCGGCAGTTACCGTCGATACCCCCATCCCATCCCCGACGAACAAAATGACGTTCTTTGCCTTACGCTTTGTAGGCGAGTCGAATTTGTTAACCAGCACCGCTTGATTGCCGGCTTTGAACCATTCTTGCGGGGTCGCGGGTACTTGACTGATAGGTTCCAGGTTTTTAGCGGCCGCATTAGCGGAAGCCACGACAGCAACAGACAATGTAAAACTGAATGCACCGATACCAACTGCCGAAAGTGTTACTGGTTTTTGTTTTTTCATGGGCCGCTCCCCTGAGACTATAATTGGAAAGCGCTAATGTACAGTTTGAATGTGACAATACAGTTAATAGCTGAGGTACTGTTGTCCGACTTCACGGCGGCTTCTCTAAATTCTGCGCTATAGATTTTGGATTTGTTTGGGTTTATTAGGGACCCACTTTTTCAGCTATTCTAAAAAGTGGGTTCGGGTTAGGGTAACCCCTTCAATTTTCCCGCCAGGGGAAGCGCCGGACCTTATCGTCGGGTAGATCGACATGGATTCGCCGCGCATCAAACTGAACTACTGCTGGCACGGCAAGGACGACCGTCTGAAAACGGAAAAGCAGGAAGGAGCGATCTGAATTATCTGATGCGGCTCGACTTCGGCACGCTACCAAAACAACAATCAATGGCGCCAGCTGTTTAAGGTGCCTCTTGCGCCACAATCCTATTGCGGCCGGCAGCCTTGGCGCGGTACAGAGCCGCATCGGCCCGGTCGATCAGGCTTTCGGGCGTATCGCCGGGCTGCCGGACGG